>CAIOSJ010000001.1 GCA_903860915.1 uncultured Actinomycetes bacterium
CCAAGAAGGCTCCGGCCAAGAAGGCTCCGGCCAAGAAGGCTCCGGCCAAGAAGGCTCCGGCCAAGAAGGCTCCGGCCAAGAAGTAATTTTCCGTAAGGAAGTAAAGAGGGGGGCCTACGGGCCCCCCTCTTTACTTTGATTGCGCTGCTACTACTGCAACTGTGCGAAATTCAGATCGTCCGTCGTGTCGATATCCACGCCCCAGGAGTTAGTGCCGAGAACGAGCGGCGTGAGGCCGTGCCGCCGCGCTTCCTTCTCGTGAGCGAGTGCGGACCTAAGTCCGTACGAAAAGTGAAAATCTAATTGTGACGGCAGCGAGAGAACATTGGTTCCTTGATTATGTCGATCAGGGGCAATGACAATTTCGTAATCGGTCGGAAGAATTGACAGGGATGCTGGTTCCCAGATGTCACCATGAACGATGACGAGCCGTTCGCACTCGGCTGCGAGTCGTTGGCGAGCGGCCAGCAGGCTCTGATTAAGGCCCTCCGCACCGGAGATGCATTCGCATCCCATCTCACGTGCCCAAAATTCAACTTTCGCATTATCACTCACAATGACTGTTCGAAAGCCCTCTGCCGCCGCGACCACCCCACGCGCCAACTTCATTATGAGGTCGTGGACCAGGTCGCCGCTCATTGCCGCCCGGAGACGACTCTTCCCGGTATCAAACGATTTCAGCGGAACGACGACGACAGTGCCGTCGTTCGCCGTCATTCGTTTTCAAGGAGACGAATCGTAGCGATACCGTGTCCACGCAAACTAAATGAATTTTCAATGGGTTCGAGGCCACGTCCACGAAGGTCGACGAGCCAACCGCTACGGTGCGGAATTTCGACCAATGTAGTTTCACTCGAAGTATTGAATACTCGTATTTCGAGCACTCCTTCAACGCGACGAACTGACGAGACCTCGGCCCCAGCGACCTGCAAGTTGGAGCCGCTGGCTGGTCGTGAGCCGCCGCCGGGAGCGTGCACGGTATCGAGAGGAACGAGAATGTCATCGGCGAAGGCGAAGGGGTCGGCCACGTCCAGTCCGATGGCGTACCGGGCAATGATTTTCTTTCCCACCATTTGGAGCCCCTCGACGTAGGTCAAAGGTCCCGCGGGTAGTGGGCGGTAGGTCATTCCGAGGCGCGAGAGCATCGCGGTAGATCGAAGAAGGGTGATTGCTATCTCGTGGGCACGATTTTCGTCGTCAATACCTATCAACTCGTACTCGTGAAGGCCCTCGTGAACCACAGTGAGACGACCGGCTTGGACGAAGCGCCGCGAGGGGAACGTGGGAAGTCCAAATTCTTCCCCTCGGCCTTCGGCGGTTAAGCCGCGCTCGACGGTGGTGAAGGCGCATTCCGCACGGGAGGTGCTCGCAGGCGTGATGAGCGGCATGTGCACCCGCAGTCGATGGTCACGAGCGGGGTTGACGAAGCTGGTCTCCACGCGGACATGATTTTCGTCCGCTCTGATTTCAAGTGTGACGACGACGACACATTCGACCTCGCCAATGCGTCGCTGCTCTGTTTCTTGAATACTCGCTGGCCAACAAAAGGTGCTCGAAATAGTAATTAGTCCTCGGAGGGGACCGAATTCGCTGACCTCAACTGACACCGAGCTTGGTGACGTTACGAGCTGGTCGAAGGCCGGCGGAGAATAGTTGTACGAATCCCCCAAGTCGCCCACGTCCACGAGTCGGCCAAAGCCGGCATGTCCGTTAATGCTGAAAGTGCCATCTGTGGAATTAGCCACGACGCTGATACGACCATTGGTGACACCCAGATCGCCGTCGCGTCGGACTGCGTGAGAGGGTGCGGTGGCGACGAGGGAGTGCCAGCCAAAGCCCGGCACCGAAGGCGTCAAAGTTAAGACTCGTCGAATGGGCGGCTGCGTCAGGGTTACGCGAGTTCTGATCGTTGGGTCCGATCCAATCTTGCTGTACAGCTCCTGACGGGTTTGAGCCAGCTCAACACCAGCCCGCTGGTACGTACCAATCGTGACGTCGAGGGTCAAATCATCTCCATCTGACCCCAATCTCACCTCGTGCACCCACGCGTTATCGTCGATACGAGTGTCCTGGATGAGCGAGAGGATGGCGCGCATGGCGTCGGCGTCGAGCAACATCGTGTCGGGGTAGGTCCCTCGCTCCTCTACGAGTTGCATGATGGCCGGGTCGAATTCGTCCCCGGCGACCACCGTTTCGACAATCCCAGATCGCGAGCGAGGGGTAGCATTGGCGACGACCACTCCGCGCTCTTTTATTGAATTGGCGAGAGCCTCGAGCCCACGCTGGGCCACTCCGGTGGCGATTTGCTTGGCTTCGTTGAATCGGTGGAGCACGGCATCGACCGTCTCGTCAACCGAGCAGGCGCAGATCGAGTCGTGGGCGGCGTTGCGGATTATTTCCCTCCACGCAATCGCGAGAACAGCGGCGGGGTAGTTGTTGGGGTCACCAAAGAGTGCGGCGTATGGCTCGGCTCGGCGTTCAATGGCGCGTTCGGTGAGCGACGCCAGCCTCTTAACGTCCACTCGGTTCGAGAGGACCCCCATCAAGATGTTCGAGCGAAAACCGCTTCGCAGCTCCCCGGTCCACTCCTCGAGTCCGACCCGAGGTGCGTGTTCGAGGTAATCGGGAATCGACATCACGCTGAAGTGCAGATCGTCCTGAATGGCGTTGGCCTCAGCCAATACGTGGCCGAGGTGACGCTGCGGGAGCAGGTGGTCGGATCCGTTCATGAGCAGGAGGTCGTCGAAGAGAAAGGAGGACACTTCGTTGACGTGATCGCCCACTCGACGCACCAGCGCTGTGGGGTCAGCGGGTAGGGATGCGCCATTGCCGTACCCCGTAATTAGATATTCCGCACGAACCGAGGAGCCGTCGGGGGAAATCCACCTGAATCCGGACTTCGTCACCGCACTGGGAACACCACGCCACAAGACCGTGTCGTCGAAGCCGGCTTGCGAAAGTATTTGTGGCATCTGGGCGATGTGGCCAAACATGTCGGGCAAGTAACCCACGGAGGTAACGCCCCCGAAGGCCGCACCCTTTTCGATACCTAGTTGTAGGTCACGGATCATTGTTTCGCCTGAGACGAGGAACTCGTCCACCAAGATGTACCAGGGTCCCATGGCAATACGGCCCGACGCTGCCAAGCGCCGTAAACGTTCCGTCATTTCGGGGCGAACTTCTAGATAATCGTCCACGACGGCCATTTGGCCGTCGAGCAGATAGTGGGCATAAGAAGGGTCATTCTCCAGTAGGGGAATAAGAGCGTCGAGAAGATCGATGAGTTTGAGCCGGAATGTCTGGAACGGTTCGTACCATTCACGGTCCCAGTGAGTATGAGGAACTACGGCTACTTGGCGAGGAGTCATGACACCATCTTACTTATGGGCTGTGCGTCTTTGACTACGGTTTGACCTGTGACGTTGGCGAAAATCCCTGATTTAGTAATCGAATCGGAACTAATGAGTCAGTACGGCTGCGTCGTGGGCCTCGACGAAGTTGGTCGAGGTGCTGTTGCCGGTCCTCTCACCGTTGGTGCGGTGGCAATCAATTCGGTGACCGATTTTCCCCGGGGCATTAATGATTCGAAGAAATTGAGCGCTCGACAACGTGAACGGCTCGTCCTGCCCATCCAAGAGTGGTGCGTGGCGTGGTCGCTCGGCAGCAGTAGTCCACAGGAGATAGATGAGTGGGGAATCGCTGCGTCGCTCACGCTGGCGGCGCATCGGGCCCTGCTGGGTCTCGCTGTCGTACCGGCCTGCGCGCTGTTGGACGGAAATATCAATTTCTTGAGATCGGACCGGACACTTACTGAGCTGGCACCTGTCGATTTCCACTATTCGCGGCTACCCGTACGAACTGTTGTTCGAGGTGATCAAAATTCAGTCACCATCGCGGCAGCTTCCATACTGGCCAAGGTCTACCGGGACGCGGAAATGGTGAAATTGGCTGAAAAAGCACCAGAATTTGGTTTTTCTGGCAATAAGGGCTACCTGTCGAGAGATCACGTCACAGCTCTAGAGGCACACGGTGTGTCGATATGGCACCGGAGGAGCTGGAGTATTCCAGGAAAACACGCAGAATACAAGGGTATTTAAATTGGCATGACAATGCCATAACGTCCGACAGGGCTGTGCCTCGACGTAGGTTAAGTCCTAAGTGGGCTTCATTGGGGTGGCGGGCTTCGCCGGAGAATCGAACAGAAAAGTTTTTTCTAGCCCGCCTTGACGAAACGAAAAGTTTGTTTTAGAGTCACTTTACCGTCACACAAGTGCGGTACTAATTAGGGCAGACACGAGAGTGTCTGTTGGGAGGCAATTAAATGCGAAAAGTAAATACTTTTCGGCGTTTAGTGGGAACCGGCTTAACAGTCGGTGCCATCGCTATTAGTCTTGCCGCGTCAACTGTTGCTACAGCTGCCGTTGCAAGTCACGTCGATCATGTGCCGAAGGACCAACTTGTTGTGCCGATGGGAACAAACTCACACGCGAACTTCATTTTCCCGTATGCGTCTGGTGCCTATTTCACGACCACCAACATGAATGCCTTCCAGGCCTACATGTACCGCCCCCTGTACTGGGTTGGTAAGGGTGCGGACATCACCATTCAGGCTGACCTGTCCCTGGCTGCGTTGCCGGTTTACAGCAACGGAAACAAGACGGTAACTGTCAACATGAAGGGTTGGAAGTTCTCCAACGGTGAAACCATTGACGCTCAGTCGGCCAAGTTCTTCTTGAACATGTACCAGGCGGTTTCGTACCGTTACGCCGGCTACGTTCCAGGTTTCGGTATTCCCGACCAGGTGTCGCAGGTTACTGCCAGTGGCAACGTCTTGACGTTGACGACGACTGTTGCCGTGAACCCCAACTGGTTCAACTACAACTTCATGACGGAGATCACCCCGTTCCCGAGGGCTTGGGACATCAAGTACGTAACGCCAAACAGTAAGGCTGCGAGCGACGATGCTCAGACCACTCCTCAGACCGAGGCTGCTGGTTGTGGAACGGCGAACTTTGCTGTTATGTCGAGCCTGATCAACACTTGTGGGTACTACCCAGCAAGCACTGCTCCGGCCTACGGCTTGCCAGCTTTGAACTCGCTGTCGGTGTACACGGGTGCCTATGGTTACCTCTACTACAACTCCCGTCCAGCGAGCGCTGCTGCTTTGGCCGCTTACGCAACGAACCCAATTTGGAAAGTTGTGAGCGGTCCTTGGAAGCTCAAGACCTTCAGCGCTACCGGTGACATTGTCTACGTTCCGAACACGGCTTACTCTGGTGCCCAGAAGGCTCACTTTGCAACCTTTACTCAGGTTGCCGAGACCAGCACTGCCACGGAAATTGCGCAGCTTGAAGCGGGACAACTTGACACTGGTGGCGTTCTTCCCTCCGATGTAACCCCTTCGCCTAAGTTGGGTGTCGCCGGAAAGAACCTGCTGAAGCAGTTGGATGGATACACACTTCGTACCGGTGGTACCTGGGCGTTCTACTACGCCTACTACAACTTCAACTCGAAGTCGTCAGGCACTGCCCTTCCGAACCAGTTGTACATCCGTCAAGCTCTGCAGTACGGAGTCGACCAGGTCAACTTGGTGAAGAAGCTGTACAACGGATACGGAGTCCCAGGCTACGGCCCGATCCCGACATTCCCGGTGAACGCATTTAGTGGTGGCCTTGTGAATCACTATCCGTTCAACCCCAAGGCTGGAATCGCGTTGCTGCAGGCTCACGGTTGGAACACCAACGTGTACCCCGCCGCCTGTGTGACCCCAGCTAAGTGTGGTGCTGGTATTGCCAAGGGAGACCTCTTGAAGCTTACGTACAAGTACGGCTCAGGCTCCCCGACGCAGGATGCTCAGATGGCTATCGAGACTTCCGCTTGGACGTCCATGGGCTTCAAGATTGACCTGTCGACCGACATATCCACCAACATCGCCAACCTCTGCACCTCTGGTGCGGGCTCGGCACCTACCTCGGGTAACCTCCAGGGTAACGGTGACTGGCAGATTTGCCAGTACGGCGGATGGCTGTACGCACCGGACTACTACCCGTCAGGTGAGTTGTTGTTCTACACCGGCGCCCTGTCAAACCCAGGTATGTACTCGGACGCAAAAATGGACACGTTGATTGACGCAACCGTATCTGCTGGCGCGAAACTCAACGCCGCTAACGGTTACGCTCAGTACGCGATGGACCAGTTGCCGTACCTGTACCAGCCGACCGGAACCGGTTGTGGAGAAGTATCGAACACGCTCAAGGGTGTGCTTCCTCCTTCCCCGACCGACTCGTCGTTGCCGGAGTTCCTGTCGAAGTAATTCGATAGTAAAGCAGTTCACTAGAGTGATCTAGTTGAAGCCCCCGCCACGAAAGTGGCGGGGGCTTCGCTTTGGTGCGGGCTGGTGGACATACTCACGTCAATATTCAAAGGTCCACGCAGGC
Source organism: uncultured Actinomycetes bacterium (assembly GCA_903860915.1). GTDB lineage: Bacteria > Actinomycetota > Acidimicrobiia > Acidimicrobiales > RAAP-2 > RAAP-2. The sequence goes on from CAIOSJ010000001.1 coordinate 6,438, forward strand.
ACTCGCTAGTCCGTCGTACTAAGTACGAAATTGTGTAACGGCAATGTGGCTCAGAATCAAACTTCGCGTTTCGCCTGCTATTGTTTCGTTGTGCTTAACTACTCGATTCGCAGATTCTTTCAAGGTTTACTTGTACTGCTCGTCGTGAGCTTTGTGACCTTTTTGCTGCCGGCATTGATGCCCGGTAACATCGCCCGCGCCCTCTTGGGCAACCACGCCACGCAGGCAGCGGTAAATCAGTTCGTTCATGAGCGAGGACTAGATCAGCCCTTCGTGGTCCAGTACTGGCACTACATGGTGAATTTGGTGCACGGAAATTTGGGTACTTCACTTGGGGCAGTAACTCTGGACCAGCCAGTTGCCCAGGTGATCGGGCCCTACATTCCTCGAACACTGTGGTTAGTAAGTGGCTCACTGGTTTTCTCTGTGGTTATTTCAGTCCTGATTGGAATGTTTCAGGGAATTAAGAGAAATTCACTGTTTGACCACACGATGACTTTCATCATCTTTGTATTGTTCTCGTTCCCGGCATTTCTCTTCTCAATGCTGAGCATCATCTTCTTCTCTCTGACGCTGCATTGGTTCCCGCCGTCCATCGATTCGCCCACCGCTAACGGTTTTTGGTCGCCTTTGCAGCAGATGATAAGTTCTCCTGCGCAGTTTGCCCTGCCACTCATGACTCTCACGGTGCTCGGAATCGGCGGGCTTACAAGGTTTATGCGTGGATCCATCTTGGACACCATGGTCCAGGACTACGTTCGCACCGCCCGAGCCAAGGGTTGTTCACCCAACCGGGTTCTGTTTCGCCACGCATTTCGTAATGCCGTCATGCCGCTGATTACCATTTTGGGACTATCACTCCCAGGTCTGTTCGGTGGAGCTCTCATCACCGAACAAGTATTTAATTACCCGGGCATGGGACAATTGACAGTTCAGGCAACCAACGGACGGGACGTACCAGTTGTCATGGCCTTGACCTTGATAGTGACCGTTACGACAGTTCTCGGAAATATGTTGGCTGACATCGGTATCGCATTCGCTGATCCCCGTATTCGTCTGTCGGGCCGGAGGTAGTGATGTCAACGCAGGAAATTCTCATTGATGGGGCTTCCAACGAGCCACATCTCGCAGATGGTGGCGAGGTTCGTGGCGGCGAAACGATGATTCGTCAAATGCTCCGTGTCTTCAGTGCCAACAGGTTGGCGGTGATCTCTATGGCCTACGTCATCGGAGTACTCCTCTTTTGCTACATCGGGCCGTTCTTCTACCACTCCAATCAGACTGACGCGAGCCTTTCCTACCAGACGATAAATATGCCCCCAGGTCGAGGCTTTCCCCTGGGCGCCGACTATCTCGGTTTCGACATACTCGGGCGCTTGATGTTCGCCGGTAGGTCATCGCTGGAGTTGGGTTTTCTCGCCGCGGTCATTTCTATGGTGATTGGAGTCGGGTACGGGATTTTTGCCGGTTACCGTGGAGGGGCCATTGACTCCATCATGATGCGTTTTGTAGACGCGATGCTGTCCATCCCTGGCCTGTTTCTTTTGCTCGCCGTCATTGCGCTCTTTGGTCGTTCGAAGACACTGCTCATCTTGGTGCTGGGTCTGTTTGGCTGGTTTGGAGACGCTCGTTTGATGCGCGCCGAGGCGATCTCCTTGCGAGATCGAGAGTTCGTACAAGCGGTACGGTCAATGGGCGGTGGTTCGGGACGCATCATCTGGCGCCACATACTTCCCAATACGGTCAGCACGATGGTTACTGTGGGTACTTTTGCGATGGCCGGTTCAATCCTGGCGCTGACGAGCTTGGGCTTCTTGGGGCTTGGTATTCCACTCCCGGATACTGACTGGGGAACCATGATTCAGATGGGGACGAATAATTTCCAGGTGGGTTATTGGTGGCAAACCTACCCCGTCTGCCTGCTCTTCTTGCTACTGATTGTCTCGTTCAACTTCATTGGTGACGCCATGCGTGACGCCTTCGAAGTACGCCTGCGCGAACGCTAAAAAAATTACTGTCGCACGACGAATCCACGTGTGGGTTCAGCGATGACGGTGATGCAGCGCGTGTGAGGGGCACAGCACTATGGCACCTAGGTGCGGTGGTTCGGCAAGAACGTTTCCGGAGCTAGCTCGTAGCCTCGCTAGAAGTACGGCACCACACTTTGGACGCAACAATTGCCAGTGATCGGGAGTTCGGCTGAGATCTCGTGCTGGCTTATGCGTGAGCACACAGCACCGGTATCAGGCCCGTGACGAAACGGTGAATTAGTGAGTGCTGATGGTGACTGGTGTGCTGATGGGGAAGTGGCACGCGACGAAGTGGCCGTTCCCGAGGTCCTGCATGAGGGGTTCCTCGTTGGCGCAACGGTCCTCAGCCGCAACGCAACGAGTGCGAAAACGGCAGCCCGATGGTGGGTTGGCGGCACTGGGTAGTTCGCCTTGAATTTGACGCGTAGCAACCCGCTCTCTGTTGACGTCAGCGCTGGGCACCGCGTCGAGCAGTCCCTGCGTGTAGTGATGCCCAGGTCGGCTGAACACGTCGTCCGCGGGTCCAACCTCGACGAGCTTGCCGAGGTACATGACACCAATGCGGTGGGCGACGTAACGAACCACAGCGAGGTCGTGACTAATGAGAATGTACGACAGGCCGCGGGACTCCTGTAAATCTTGCATCAGGTTCAAAATTTGAGCTTGGATCGAAACGTCGAGAGCCGAAACCGGCTCGTCGGCAATGATGAGCTTCGGTTCGAGGGCCAGTGCTCGAGCGAGACCGATGCGCTGACGCTGACCACCGGAGAACTCGTGCGGGTAGCGATTCACCGCTTCGTGGGGGAGTCCGACTTCGTCGAGGAGTTGAATGACACGGGCGTCCATGGCGTGACGGTCGAGGTCCTTTTGAATCTCCAGCGGTTCGCGAATAATATCGCCAACCTTCTTACGCGGGTCCAGCGAAGCGTAGGGGTCTTGGAAAATCATCTGGCGGTCGCGAGCTCCCGCTCGGCGCTGGGCGGCCCCTTTGAGGCTATCGCTAGAACCGCTGGTGAAGGTAACCGAACCACTCGTCGGCTCTTCGAGCCCCACGATCAGACGACCAATTGTGGTCTTACCGCAACCAGACTCGCCGACGAGACCGAAGGTTTCGCCTTCAAAGATCTCGATATTGAC
>CAIOSJ010000002.1 GCA_903860915.1 uncultured Actinomycetes bacterium
AAGGGGCGGATGGTCCCGAGTTGACCTTCGAAGCGGTTGAGGGCCTCCCGCCATCAGTCGACTTGGAAGATTCAACTCCGACTGCCTAATTTCTGCTCTGCTCGGCCCTGGCATCGTTGGGGATTCAGTCCTAATCTGCAGCACCGCGGATTAGGAGACGTCGACGTAGTTTTTGTCGGCACCAAGAAAACCCAGTGCTACTCTCACACGAGGTGGACCAATGAATGGGGTTCGGACAGTGTTGGATCTCACAGCTGCTGAGAAGGCGCCGTCGCCAGAAGCGTCCGCCAAGAAGTCCCCACTTGGGACGTAATCAGGTAGTTGCCTTGGGTATTGGTCGCCATACGATAAGCCCAAGGCCTGAGTTTTCATTACCAACCTGGTTGTTTGACCTCCGGCACCTATTCTCTAGCGGGTGTACGTAGATGTAGTGGACCTTGTCCTCGGCCGAGCATTTTCACCCCGGGTGGTCACAATGTGGGTTATCTCGTGAATAAGGACGGTCGCTACTGACCAATTCGTAAAAATGGAGTAGAATTAGCAATCCCCCAACCCACTCAGGGTCCTCTCGAGGAGTTATTTCTGCATGACCACTGTTCGCAAGTATAAAAAAGGCGACCGGCTCGTTTACCCTCACCACGGTGCGTGCACCGTCGAAAAGGTGGAAAAGAAGGAAGCCTTCGGCGTCAAGCAGGACTACCTGAAGCTCAAAGTGGCCTACTCCGACCTCACCTTGATGGTGCCAGTGGCTAACGCTGAATCAGTGGGACTCCGCGACGTGATCAATGACGAAGAAGTCGAAGAAGTTTTCGCAGTTTTACGCAAGAAGGAAGCTCGCATGCCGACTAACTGGTCGCGCCGCTTCAAGAATCACTCCGAAAAGCTGCGTAGCGGTGATATCTACCAAGTGGCCGAAGTGGTGCGCAACCTCTCAATTCGTGATAAAGACAAGGGGCTCTCGGCGGGGGAAAAGCGCATGCTGACCCGGGCTCGTCAAATTTTGGTCTCGGAACTCACCTTCGCTCTCAACGTTGACGAAGAAGCGGCCGAAGAGAAGCTCGCTTCGGCGCTGCCGTAGCCGTGCGGATAGCCGCGATTGTCGTAGCGGCCGGTAGCGGCGAACGCTTCGGCGCGGCGAAACAGTTTTTGTCGTTGGGATCCTCGTCCATCACTGCCCACAGCGTGGCTGCGGCTCGCTCCGTAGCTTCTTTCGTCATCGTCGTGGTCCCGGCGGAATACGACGGGAGGGGCGAGGGTGCGGACGTCGTTGTTGAAGGTGGTGCGACTCGTTCCGCGTCGGTTCGTAGTGGCCTTGCCCACTGTGCCGGATACGACGCCGTCGTTATCCACGACGCCGCGCGACCTTTGGCTAGTTCCGACCTTTTCCATCGAGTGGTGGACGCCCTCGGTCCTGACGTCGATGGTGCAATTCCCGGGGTGGCCGTCGTTGACACTTTAAAGATGGTGTCGGGTTCGTTGCCCGCCACGGTGCTGTCGACAGTGGACCGTGACACGGTGGTCGCCGTGCAAACTCCCCAAGCCTTTCGCCTCAGTGCACTACGCACGGCCCACGCCAGTGGCCTCAACGCGACCGACGACGCCGCTCTCCTGGAAGAAATCGGGGCGACGGTGATTGTCGTGGCCGGCGAGACGTCGAATCGTAAAATCACGACGCCCGACGATCTGGTCTGGGCACAGACACAGTGGGAGCTCGCATGAGAATTGGCCACGGCTACGACGTCCACCGCTTCTCGAGCGACACCTCGCGCGCCCTGTGGCTGGGCTTGGTCGAGATTCCCGGCGCTCCGGGCCTCGAGGGCCATTCCGACGCTGACGCCGTGACGCACGCCCTCTGCGACGCGATCTTGGGCGCCGCGAATCTGGGTGACCTCGGTCGACATTTTCCCGACACAGACGAAACGTGGCGCGCCGCGCCCTCGAGTCTCTTTCTCGAGCGGGTGGTCAGTCTCGCCAGCGAAGCTGGGTTCAGTGTTGAGTCCGCAGATATCACCATCGTCGCGCAAAGCCCCCGCCTCGCGGCGGCGATGCCGCTGATGAGCGAAGGTTTGAGTGCTCGAACGAAGTGCCTGGTAAGCGTGAAGGCCACCACCACCGAAGGTCTGGGGGCGATTGGTCGCTCCGAGGGAATCGCCGCTACCGCTGTTGTTCTATTGAAGGAGAATCCGTGAGTCCACGCCCCGCCCCCCGAAGTGGAGGACCTAAGGGTCGTCCCACTGGTCCTCGTCGTGCCCCCGGCAGCGGTCGCTCCGGCGGACCCACCCGCGGCCGTCCCGCCCCCGCCCACAAGAGTGCCCCCGAGGGTATTGGTGGTGACCAGGTCGAAGGTCGTCAGGCCGTTTTAGAACTGCTGATGGCTCAACGCCGTACCGTCAAGCGCATCATGGTTGCCGAAGCCCAGGAGTCGGCGGACATACTGGACAAGATTGAAGACCTCGCTCGTCGTCGTCGCGTCAAGGTTGATCAAGTGTCCTGGGCTCGACTCGACAAGGAGGCCCGCACCGAAGGTCACCAGGGTGTAGTGGCCTTCGCCGAGCGACTGCCCTCGACCGGTCTCGAAGAGTTGCTCCAAGTAGCGCACCCCTTCTTGCTGATCTGTGATGGCCTCACCGATCCTCGCAACCTCGGAGCCATTTTGCGTAGCGCCGAGGGTGCGGGTGTGACCGGCGTCATTTTGCCACGACACCGCGCCGCGCGCGTCACCCCCGCGGTCACGAAAACAGCCGCCGGGGCCATTGAGTATTTAACCTTCGCCGAAGTGGGCGGGATTCCCGCCACGATCGACCGACTGAATAAGGCTGGCGTCTTGACCGTGGGTCTCGCTGGCGAGTCGAAGGATTCGCTCTACGATCTCGATCTAGGCTCAGTTCCGGTGGCGCTGGTCGTCGGTGGCGAACAAAATGGCCTCTCGGCCCTCACGCGAAAGCGTTGTCAGGCGGTGGTCTCCATCCCCCAGTTGGGAACCATTAGTTCGTTGAACGCGGGCGTCGCAGCATCCGTGGCGGCCTTTGAAGTGGCCCGCCAACGGGCGATGCACTAGCTCTTCTGCTCGTCGTCAGCGGGGACTGGCACCCAACTGTCCCCGAGCACTTCGGTGCACATGGGGCAACGCCGTGCGCCCACGGAAATATCTGAGCGACAGGCCGGGCAGGGTGACTTGATGGCCACGTCAATGCCCAATCGACTGCGCAGCGCACCGAGTGGCTTCACCACGAAGAAGAAGAGCACCGCAGCCACGATGAGCAGCGAAATCACCGCGTTGATGAGGGCTCCGTATTCAAAGGAACTGCCACGAATCGTGAAGTGAAGCTGGGCGAAGTTGGTGTGACCCATCAGGGCGCTAATGATGGGGGTGAACATGCCGGTAACGATGGAGTTCACGACGGCCGTAAAGGCTGCACCAATCGCCACTCCGATGGCGAGATCGATGGCGTTGGCCCGGACTACGAAGGTTCGAAACTCGTGCAGAGTGCTCTTTGATCCCTTAAAAATCCTCATGCGGGCTCCTTTTTCCAGAGCCGGTGGAGGGATTCGAACCCCCGGCCAGTTGTTTACAAAACAACCGCTCTACCCCTGAGCTACACCGGCGCACTACTCAAGGTTATCTAAAACTCACGCTACGACCTAGGCTAGGCCTGTGGCTTCGCTAGAACCAGACGACAACGAATACGGCACTACTCCTCGGGGTGGTTCGCACTACCAACCTCGACCCCGAACCGCCGTTGTGATTTTGGTTCTCTTCCTCGCCGCCGTCATCACTTTTTCCACCGTCACCACCTCGACCCCGACCCCGGGCGCCGCCGATACGACCACCACCGTGACCAGCGGAGTGACGACGACCACGGTTCCGCGCTCCATGGTCCGCGTGCAGGTAGCTAACGGCACGGCAGTCAGCGGCTTGGCTCGTCAGTACACGCAGCAGTTGATGACCCTGGGCTGGAACACCCTGCCGGAACTCAACGCCGCCAAGGTCGCTTCCACCATCATCTATTACAACGCCGGCTTCGAGTGGGCGGCGCGCGACATCGCAGCCAGTCTGCGGGTTTCTCTCGGGAGTCTGATTCCCCTGGGCGCTCAGACGCCGGTGGCGGGGGCGTCGGGGGACTCGGTGGTTGTTATTCTCGGCCCCGAACTAGTCCGCGGCTAACTAGTGCTCCGGGAGGGCCACTCCGAAGCGGGTGAGCGCAGCACGCAGCACTTCGACCGACATTGGTCGTAATTCTTCAATGGGTCGGTTACGGTGCCGACGGATCCCGAGGTCTACTTGGGCGATGGTCCCAACTCCTCGCGTGCCCGCAACGTCGATCAGGAGGGCAATCTCGACTCCGTAGGCCGATTCGAAGCCGATTGTTTCAAAGAGTTCCCGTCGTCCCGCGGTCTCACCAGCCAGGGGCTGACGAATTTCACCCAAGCCGGGAAAGAGCAGCGCCAAGATGGGCCGAGCCGCGATTTCCGTCACGCGCCCACCCCCGGTCGGCATGTCGAGCAGGGGACGCTCGTAGTAGGCCTTGACGAGTTCGATGCTGGGGTTTTCTAAGAGGGGCTGCAGGAGTCGGGGTACAAAGTCGGGTCGAGTGTTGGTGACGTCGGCGTCGAGAAAAACGACAAGCGCCCCCGTCGAGCTGAGCAGTCCGGCGCGCATGGCCTCGCCCTTCCCGCTCGGCCCCTCCAGATCTACCACCCGAGCACCGTGGCGCTCGGCGACCGTGGCGGTGTCGTCACTGGAGTGGTCGTTCACGACAATCACTTCGTCGACGAAGGCGCGCCCGTCGTGGTGCAGGCTACGCACGGCGTCGAGGACGGCGCCAATAGTGAGTGATTCGTTGCGGGCGGGGATGATCACCGAAATGGTGCAGTCGCCCTTGAGTGGCGTAACCACGTTCAGATCGAAGTCGGCTGTCCCGAGAGTCCAGGGCACGTCGGAAAGAGTCACCGTTACAGGCTAGGTGACGCGCTCCGCCCCGCTCTTGACAGACCCTGGCATTCCTCCTGTATAATTACAAGCACATCAAGAGCGACTGAGGGACGGGCCCTGTGAAGTCGCGGCAACCAGTGTGATCCAAGAGCTAATCACTCATCACACCAGGTGCCAATGCCCGTGCGATGAGAGGGATATATGAGTTTTGCCATTGGACTTCAGTGCCGAGAATGTAAGGCCACGTACCCGAGCGAAGCGCTCTTTGTGTGTGAGATCTGTTTTGGTCCGCTCGAGGTGCAGTACGACCTCGCGGCCGCCAAGGGAGTCGTCACCCACGAATCCATCGCCGCGGGCCCCAATTCGATCTGGCGTTATCACGACCTGCTGCCCGACACCGGAGTGGGCCCCGTCGACCTCGGGGCCGGTTGGACCCCGCTACGACGTGCCGACCGCTTGGCGGCAGTGCTCGGTGTTCGCGAGCTCTACCTCAAGGACGACACCGTGAACCCCACCGGATCATTCAAGGACCGCGTGGTCTCGGTAGCCCTCTCCTCGGCTCGACGTCTGGGTTTTACCACGGCGGCTTGTGCGTCGACGGGGAATCTGGCCACGTCGGTGGCGGCCCACGCCGCCGCGATTGGCTGGCCCAGTGTGACCATCATCCCGGCGGACCTCGAGAGCTCCAAGATCGCCATGGCCGCCATCTTTGGTGGCACGGTGATTGCGGTGGAGGGCACCTACGACGACGTGAATCGTCTCTGTGCCGAATTGGTCTCCGAGCACCCCGACTGGGCCTTCGCCAATATCAATCTGCGGGCCTACTACGCCGAGGGATCAAAGACCCTGGCCTTTGAAATCGCCGAGCAACTGGGGTGGCGCACGCCAGCTCAGGTCATCGTGCCCCTGGCTTCGGGGTCCCAACTTACGAAGATCGCTAAGGGTTTTCGTGAGCTCGACGAACTGGGACTCACCACCGGCGCTGCGCCTATCCTCTTCGGCGCTCAGGCCGCGGGTTGTTCCCCCATCGCTCAGGCCTTCGCCGCTGGCGACGATACCGTGACCCCGGTGCGGCCGAACACCATTGCGCGTTCGCTGGCGATTGGGAACCCCGCCGACGGACCCTACGTTCTCGATGAGTTGCGCGCCCGTGGCGGCGACTGTGGCTCAGTGAGTGACGAGGAGATTCTCGAATGCATTGGACTTCTGGCGCGCACCGAGGGTGTCTTTGCCGAGACGGCGGGTGGGGTCACCATCGCCTCACTGCGTCAGCTCGTCAACCGAGGATCTATTGACCGTGATCAACCCATCGTGGCGATTATTTCGGGACATGGTCTCAAGACCCTCGACGCCGTTGTTGACACCGCCACGGTGACGCACACCATCACCCCGTCTTTGGCGGCGGCTCAATCAGTGTTATCGCCTCACCTAGTTATGGAGACCAGCTCATGAGCGTCATCGTTCGCCTACCCAGTCAACTTCGCGTGCTCGTGGGGGGAGAAGCCGAAGTTGCGGTCGAAGCCCACGACGTTCGCTCCGCCATTCAGGCCGTCGAGGAGCTTCACCCCGGTCTGGCGGCGCGCGTGCTCGATGACGAGGGCAAAATTCGCCGCTTCGTCAACGTTTTCGTGGCCGACGAGGATGTTCGCTTCTTGCAGGGTCTCGACACCGTCGTGATGGCTGGTCAGACCGTTTCGCTGGTTCCGGCCGTGGCCGGTGGCTGCTAGAGCGATTTAGCACTCTCGGGGGGAGACTGCTAAGATTAGATTCGCACCACGTGGTGCATCGCTTAGGAGGAATCACAATGGCGAAACTGATCGCTTTTGACGAAGAGGCGCGTCGCGCCCTCGAACGAGGAATGAATAAATTAGCGGACGCCGTGCGCGTCACGCTGGGGCCGAAGGGTCGCAACGTCGTCCTGGACAAGAAGTGGGGCGCCCCCACTATCACCAACGACGGTGTGTCTATCGCCAAGGAAATCGACCTCGAAGACCCCTACGAGCGCATCGGCGCCGAACTGGTCAAGGAAGTCGCGAAGAAGACTGACGACGTGGCCGGCGACGGCACCACGACGGCCACCGTCCTCGCGTGGGCCATGGTCCGTGAAGGACTGAAGAACGTGGCCGCTGGCGCCAACCCCATGTCGCTGAAGAAGGGCATCGAAGCCGCCGTCGAAGCCGCGATTGAGTCGCTGCGCGAATTGGCCAAGCCCGCCGACTCGAAGGAGCAGATCGCTCAGGTCGCTTCAATCTCCGCAGCCGACACCGAGATTGGTGCCATGATCGCCGACGCCATCGATAAGGTCGGCAAGGACGGCGTCATCACCGTCGAGGAGTCCCAGACCTTTGGTATGGGTATGGACCTCGTTGAGGGCATGCGCTTCGACAAGGGCTACATCTCGCCGTACTTCTCGACCGACACCGAGCGCATGGAGGCCGTCCTGGAAGACCCCTTCATCCTCATCGTGGGTTCGAAAATCGGCGCCATCCGTGACGTGCTTCCCGTGCTCGAGAAGGTTATGCAGTCGGGCAAGGCACTGCTAATCATCGCCGAGGACATCGAGGGTGAAGCACTCGCGACCCTGGTCGTTAACAAGATTCGCGGAACCTTCCGTTCGGTCGCCGTGAAGGCACCTGGTTTCGGTGAGCGTCGCAAGGCGATGTTGCAGGACATCGCCATTTTGACCGGCGCTACGGTCATTGCCGAAGAAGTTGGTTTGAAGTTGGAGAACACCACCATGGAGTTGCTGGGCACCGCCCGCAAGGTCGTGGTGACCAAGGACGAGACCACCATTGTTGAAGGCGCTGGCGCGGAGGACGACATTAAGGGTCGCATCGCTCAGATCAAGGCCGAAATCGAAAACACGGACTCGGACTACGACCGCGAGAAGCTCCAAGAGCGCCTCGCGAAGTTGTCCGGTGGTGTGGCGGTGATCAAGGTGGGCGCGGCGACGGAAGTCGAGCTCAAGGAAAAGAAGCACCGAATCGAAGACGCCGTTTCGACCACGAAGGCCGCTATCGAAGAAGGTGTGGTGCCCGGTGGTGGCGTGGCGCTGCTGCGCAGTCAGGCGGCGATTTTGGCCGTGGCCGCTACCCTGACCGGCGACGAAGCAACGGGAGCTCGCATGGTCTCGCGCGCGGTCGAAGAGCCGCTGAAGCAGATCGCGATTAACGCCGGTCTCGAAGGTGGCGTCATCGTGGACAAGGTGCGTAACCTGCCGAATCCTACGGAAGGCTTAAACGCCGCCACCAACGAATACGAGGACCTCATCAAGGCCGGTGTCATTGACGCCGCCAAGGTGACGCGCTCAGCCCTACAGAACGCGGCGTCCATTGCCGCGCTCTTTTTGACTACGGAGTGCGTCATTGTTGACAAGCCCGAGGAGAAGGCTCCGGCGATGCCCGGCGGTGGGATGGACGACTACTAAACCTTTTTAAGGTGCAGTACGAGGGACGGGGCTTCGGCCCCGTCCCTCTTTTTCTTGGCTCGCCAGTGACCCCTCGTTCTTCGCCACGTGGCTGGAGGCGAGTAATTCTCCACTGATGAGTGACCCCCTCCACCCTTCTAGGCTGGGGCTATGACAACACCTGAACCACTCGGTCCCAAGACCGGCCTCAACGTAGTTCACCTCTTCTGCTCTCCCGAAGCAAGGGTGGACCGCGAGGCGGTCTCGCTCGCCGTAGAAGCAGCAATCGAAGGTGGCCTGCAGGTGGTCTCAACTGCCATCATGGGGGCCAAGGCCGACCTCTGTTTCATGGTGCTCGGAGAGAATCTCTGGGATTTACGTAAATTCCAATCACGTATTCAAGCGGCCGGCCTCTGCGTTGTTGAGAGTTACGTCTCGGTCACTGAAATCTCTGAGTACGCCGGTGGTATGCCCGAGAAGATGATCAACGATCGCCTCTTTCCAAATCTGCCCCCCGAAGGCTTGCGCGCTTTTTGTTTCTACCCCATGTCCAAGCGCCGAGGCGAGCAGAATAACTGGTACTCCCTGCCCTACGAGGAGCGTGAGTCGCTGATGCGCCAACACGGTGCTTCGGGTCGCGAGTTCAAGGGTCGGATCCTCCAGGTCGTCACCGGGTCCACCGGACTCGACGATTGGGAATGGGGCGTCACCCTCTTCGGCGCCCACGTCGATGATCTCAAAGAGTGCGTCTACACCATGCGCTTTGATGAAGCTTCCACTCTCTACGGTGAATTCGGATCCTTCTACACCGGTTTGGTGGGTTCTGTTGAGGACGTGCTCGATGCGGTGACGCCCTAGTCGGGCTTGCTAGGTTGATTTTGTGAGTGAACCAGTCGGGGAAAAGGCATTACTGCGCTGGGCGGAATCGCTCGCGGGTGTGGCGCGTACCGGACTTGGTTTTACCGAGAGCCAGTACGAGCGTGAACGTTTCGAAGAAGTGATGCAGATCGCCGCCGACATTAAAGAAGCGGCCCTCCACGGACTCCACGACGACTCTGAAGCCTCCGGACACGTCGAGGAGTGGATGAAGCAGATCGAAAAGGGAATTCCCGGTTACGCCACGCCCAAGGTGGCTGTCGGCGCCGCGGTCACTAACGAAAAGGGTGAGCTACTGCTCATTCAGCGCAGTGATTCGGGTATTTGGCTCTACCCCACGGGGTGGTGCGACATTGGCTACTCGGCGCCGGAAGTCGTGGTGAAAGAGGTGAAGGAAGAAACCGGCATTGACTGCGAACCCGAGCGCCTACTGGGTGTGTTGGATGGTCTGCGTTTAGGCATGTCGCGTACCTCGTTCTATTCACTCTTGTTCTTCTGCCGGGCCACCGGGGGAGAACTTAATCCCCACCCCTTGGAGTGTCAGGACGCCGGCTGGTTTACCCGGGACAAGCTTCCCTCGCCGCTCATTAGTGCCGACACCTGGGCCGACCCTATTTTTGCGGCCATCGATGGTGAAGTCCGCGAGATTTTTTATCACGCCGTGCGGCGACCAGTGTGGCGAGGTGGTGAATGATTTCCATTGAAGTAGCTGCGGTCGCGAGTGACGAACTTTTGGTAGCGATGAACCATCTCATCCCCCAGCTCTCGACCTCCTTCGCTGGATTGAGCATGGAACAACTCGAAGCCCTGCTGTCTCACGAGTCCGTCACGCTGTTCGTCGCGCGCTTCGATTCTGCCATTGCCGGTCTCCTCACCTTGACCATGTTCCCGCTGGCCACTGGGCTGCGAGCTTGGATTGAGGATGTGGTCGTTGACGCATCGGCTCGTGGACGAGGTGTGGGCGATGAGCTGGTGAACGCGGGGATTGCTAGGGCGCGAGAACACGGCGCGCGCACTGTCGACCTCACCTCCCGCTCCGACCGAGCAGCCGCCCACCGCTTATACGAACGGACGGGGTTCGTACAACGCAAAACCAACGTGTACAGGTTCTCCTTCGAAAGTTGAGTAGTTCGCGACCGTTGGGAGGTCGTGAAGGTGAGGGAAGTCATTCAGATCATCAAGGAGGATGGCTGGTTCCTCTCACGTCAGCGGGGAAGTCATCGACAGTTCCATCATGCAACAAAGAGCGGGTGCGTCACGGTTCCGGGACATCCGTCGGATGAGGTGCGTCCGGGAACCCTCGCTAGCATCATGAAACAAGCGAAAGTGCGGAGGTGAGACAAATGACTGAATACACAATCGTGATTGAAGATGCCGGAAGCAACTTCTCCGCCTACGTGATTGGGCTTGATGGAGTAGTCACCACTGGTCACACAATCGAAGAAGTTGTCGAGAACATGCGCGAAGCGATCCCGTTTCACTTGGAGGGCATGAAGTTGCACGGCGACGCGCTGCCCGAGGCGCTCCCCATCGTGACGACCGTACAAGTTTCTTCATAGCGCGTTCTCCAGACGAAGCCAAGAATGAGTAGGTGCCGAGGAATCGCCGAACTCGTTTTCAAGTCCCGACGGTAGACGAATGTCTATAGATTTTCGTTGGAGGGTTGACTCCGCCACCCGCTGCGACCCCGCAGCCCCGTGGACATCTCAATCAGTATCCCACCGCGTCGCATTAATAAGATCATTCACGGTCAGCAGATCTGGGTAGTTGATGACGCGCCGCAGTGAGTCCTAGTTTGGCGATAGGAGCGAGGCGCGTCACCTCGCTGGTTACAGCAGTGGCTTTACTACGGCCGCAATTACCGACGTTAGATATTGAACGTAACTCGCAGACGCGTGCCCCTGGTCCCACTTCGTTACGTAATTCCCCACGATGGGTGAACAGCTGGTCGCGGTGCAGAACCACTGGTGGGTCGCGATGAAGGTGGTCTTAGTGTCGAGGGCGGCGTTCTTCTCGGCTACCTGCTGACCCGAGAATGCCCTATTGGGGTAGGGCGAAGCGCAGGACTGAACACTACTGAGGTGAATGGAGAGGCACTGACCGGGCATTACGTTGCCCCAGGGGAGGTCTTCAAAGGTGGCCACCTTCGTGGTGGTGGTTTTGATCTGAGAAATAGTCGAGACGAGTCCGGCTCGCCACACGGTCGTAGTGAAGGGAGCCTTGTTCGCGTCGCCGATCATGGTGGTGCGTTCGCCGAGGAGAACGAGCCGCGGATGCAGGGCCGCAATACTCGCAATCTCGTGGGTGAGCCAGGTAGTACAGAAGTCGAATCCCTCAGCCGGCCCGAGCGGCTCGTACTGGACGTTGACGTCGGCGACGTGACAGCCGGCGTGCCAGAGAACTATGAGTTTGAAATGGCTCGCTATCGCGACGGGCGCGAGGGCCGGTAACCACTGGGCAGCGTGCGAGTCGCCAAAGAGAACCACCGTGGTGCTGGAGGTGGAGGAGCCGAAGACGCACTGGCTAATCGTGTCGCAACCCGGATTACTACTGATGGGCAAGACGCGCGCGACGGTGTCAGTGGCGGCCCCGGGGAGGGCGCTCAGGATGGTGGAATTTACCTTCATGATTTTTGGAGAACTCGCCACGGCACTGGCCACCTGACTAGCGGTTCCACTCGGTGGCGCGCCAGCGTAGGCCTGCGTGGCGAGGAGGCCGATGACGGCGAGAGTGATGGCCCCGAGTCGCAGTACGCGCATGCCCCATGGTAGGTCACTGTGACAGCACCTTGATAAAGCAGGAACGTTAAGGAGATATCCATGAGCGGTGGGCAAGTACCCTGTAATCCCCAAGTGTCGCGTTGCGGCTGCGGCACACCTCGTTACGAACACAGCGAATGTCCCTTTTGTCACACCGAGAATTTGGTGTGTTGGGCGGCTACGACCTACGCGTGCTCGCGCTGCGGAGTTCGTAGCCCGACCTGACCCAATTCGAACCTCCCACGGACGGAAGTTGTAGATTTTGGTCATCGAGTTGAAGGGGAGTCTAATGACAAATATTGCGGAGCCGTTTGTTCCACGCCAACAAGAACTGGTGATGAATCTGCCCCCGACCTTTGATTCCTTCGCGAGCGAGCGTCAGCACCGCAAGGAGCGCTTGGCTGGGGCGCTGCGGATTTTCGGCAAGCTCGGATTCTCCGAAGGCGTTGCCGGCCACATTACGGCGCGCGATCCCGAACTGACGGATCACTTCTGGGTCAATCCCTTCGGTATGAACTTTCGTCACGTTCGCGTGTCGGACCTTATTTTGGTGAACCACGCCGGTGAGGTGGTCGAGGGCTCACGGCCAGTAAATCGTGCGGCCTTCGTGATTCACGCGGCGGTGCACGCGGCGCGACCCGACGTCATTGCGGCCGCCCACGCGCACTCGCTATACGGAAAAGCGTATTCTTCGCTCGGGCGCACACTCGATCCCATCACCCAGGACGCCTGCGTCTTTTTCGAAGATCACGTTCTGGTCTCCGAAGGCGGCGGTCGCATTGTTCTCGATGAAGAAGAGGGTCGCGTTCTCGCCCGGGGCCTGGGCCAGCACAAGGCCGCCATTCACCAAAACCACGGGCTCTTTACGGTGGGCCAGTCGGTCGATGAGGCGGCGTGGTGGTTTATTACCATGGAGCGTTCGTGCCAGGCGCAACTCATTGCCGAGGCCGCGGGAACACCCCTACACGTCGACGCCGAGGGAGCTCGCTACACGCGTGACCAGACCGGCTATCCGCTGGCGGGCTGGTTCTCCTTCCAGCCGATGTGGGATGACATTGTGCGCACGGACCCGGAACTTTTCGAATAGCAATATTCGCTACTCCTCGCTGCACTCGTCCGACGACGTGCGGGTGTGGAAAACTCGTCAGATGCTGATTGTCCGACCCAGCGTTGACGAGTGGGAGATAGCGCGTGAAATTCGCCTGGCCTCACTTCTCAATACGCCCTTGGCCTACGGGACTACCCACAGCCAAGCACTGCGCACGAGCGAGGCGGAGTGGCGTCGACGAATCGCCGACCCGCGCTCGGCCCTTTTTGTCGTGATGGCCGGCGACAGCCCTATTGCCACTGCCTCAGGAGGAGAACACGAACTCCATCCCCACGCCCGGTGGCTCTACGGCATGTACTGCGATCCTCGCTACCGCGGCAGCGAAGTGGCGACGTCCCTGGTACGGGCAGTGAGCAGCTGGGTACGTTCGCAGGGAGTGTCGGACTTCGGGTTACACGTCAACGAAGCCCTGCCCCGGGCGGTGTCCTTTTACCGTCGCTTGGGGTTTCTCCCCACCGGCGCGAGCGAAGCCCTACGTCGAGACCCGACGCAGCGCTTGGTGGAGTACATGACAAATCTGGATGAGAATGATGAACTCTAAGTCCTTTCATATTGCCCAGGTGATGCCGGAGGAACTTCACGCGCTGCGTCGCGGCGTTCTGCGGGGTGGTGATGATGATGCTCGTGTCGATGATGCTCGGGACCACGATGCGGCGGCCCTGCACCTCGCTGGAATCGACGAGGGCGTCGTCGTGGTGTCCTCATCGTTCTACCCCTCGACATCGCCGGTGACGGCGAACGCGTCGTCGTACCAATTGCGCTATCTGGCTACCGCGTTCACGCATCAGCGGCGCGGGCTGGCCGCCCGAGTGATGGTCGTTGCCGAAGCACTTCTCCGAGAGCGAGGCTGTGAGGAAATATGGGCCAACGGTCGCGACACGGCCTTGGATTTCTATCGAGCGACCGGTTGGACCTGCGTCGCGGGTTCGGAGCACCTCAGCCCCGAAACCCAGTTGCCGCACACGGTGATTTTTCGGCCTCTGCCCTAGTTGGTAGGTTGGAACCGTGCGTCGCATCCTTCTCCTCCTCGTCCTCGCGGCCCTCGTCGTGGGTGGTGTGAAGCTGTACCCCACGGTAAAGAAGTACTGGCCTAGTGCGACTACGACGACTACGACGACTACGACGACAGCTCCTCCGACTGCGCCGCTCACGGGTCTCTCCGACCCGTCGGGACTCAGCGTTACCCGACCAGCCCTGGTCATCAAGATCGAAAACACTCCCGATGCCCGGCCGCTCTTTGGCGTCAATCACGCCGACATGGTCTACGAGGAAATCGTGAATGGCGGGATCACCCGCCTGGCTGCAGTCTTCAACTCTTCAACGCCCGACAAGGTCGGTCCCGTGCGCTCGGTGCGACCCACCGACCGCAGTTTGATTTGGCCCTTCGGAGGAATCTTCGCCTACTCCGGTGGTGCCCCCTACGCCATTGAAGCGGTACGGTCCGCCCCGGTCATCATGGTGACCGAGTCGCGAGCCCGCGCGGCCATGTTCCGTGATCCCGCCCGCTACGCACCCCACAATCTCTACGCGCACGCCGCCGGACTCTTTGCCTTCGGTGGCACCCCCGTACCCCCGCAGCGCATGCTGACCTATCTTTCACCGGGTCAGGGCGTCACTGGTACGCGCGTCTCCTCGGTGTGTGCGAAGTTTCCGAGCATCTACTCGGTGACCTGGCATTGGAACGCCGCTACGGCCTCGTGGGATCGCAACATTTTTGGCAAGCTCGACGTCACCGGCACTGGGGAGCGCATCAGCCCCCAGAACCTCGTGGTGATGTTTATTAACTACGCGGGGGGCGTTGGTACCTTTAACTCAGTGGGCGTCCTCGAGGGAAGCGGTCGCGTGGTGGTATTCGAGAAGGGCAAGGAAATCGTCGGAACCTGGTCCCGCTCTACTTTGAGTGATCCCATCTCGTATCGCACGGCGGCGGGAAAAACGATTGCGATGACGCCGGGTCAGACGTGGGTGGAACTGCTCAACACCGGCGCTGGTCTTACGACGACTCCGTAGTCGTAAGTAGTTCTTCAATTCGCCGGAGCGAGGCCTCCATGGCTAGCCGGTTATTCTCCGGCCGAGCCGTCCTCGCGATGAGGAGCCCCGCGGTCACCGAGTAGTCGAAACTTTCGGTGACGCGGGTGCCACCATCTACTTCAAGGAGGTCGTAGCGCCACACGTAACCCCCGAAGTGGCTCCAGGCAATGGCGCGATCCAGTTCAAAGACGACGACGCGATTCGTGACAAAGTAACTAAATCCGGCCTTCATATCCATCGCGAAACTGGCTCCGAGGCTCAGCCGATGAGGGGCCTTACGCGGTGCTCGAACAGTACCGGAGCCGTCGAACTCTGAGTGGCGTCGCGGATCGGCCAGGAGGTCGAAAATACGCGTGGGTGTAGCGGGAATTATGCGGGTGGCCGTAACTTTTCTCACCTCCCTAGCCTAGGGTTGAGCAGAGAGTTCGAGACAAAGGATAAAAATGCTTCGCAGAGATGTGACCGTGACGCTTCGCGATGGGCGAAGTCTAGAAGTGGCGGCCTTCGGGGACCCGCAGCATCCGACTCTGGTGCTGCACCACGGGTCGCCGGGCTCTCACCTCTTGTCCGAAGCTCTCGCGGAGCGCGCTGTAGCCCGGGGTTACTTTTTGATCACCTCGTCGCGTGCGGGCTACGGGAAGTCGTCACGGCTCCTGGGCCGTCGAGTGGCCGACGTCGTGAGTGACACCCAGGACCTGCTCGACGCACTGGGCCGCGATCAGTATCTGACCATCGGTTGGTCTGGTGGTGGCCCCCACGCCCTGGCCTGCGCGGCCCTCGACCCCGGTCGTTGCCGCGGTGCGTGGTCTATTGCGGGCGTGGTCCCCATTGATGTTGATTTCGACTGGACGGCTGGTATGGGCCCGGAAAACCTCGCCGAGTTCGCATTGGCCGTCGAAGGGGGACCGGCCCACGAGGCCCACGCCCGAGAGTCCGGCCGTGACTTTGAGACGGCGACGGCTGAGAATATCGTCGAAATTTTTGGTGGACTCCTCAGCGCGGTGGATGTGGCGGCCCTGACGAGCGAAGAGTCCCGCGCGCAGTTAGCGGCCTCCTGCCGTCACGGCTTTGCGGAGGGCTACTTCGGCTTTTACGACGACGACCGGGCTTTCTTCTCGCCCTGGGGGTTCTCTCCAGCGGAGATCACGGTGCCGACGCAGATCTGGTACGGCGACGAGGACTTGATGGTGCCCCCCACACACGGCCAGTGGCTCGTTGCGACGATCCCGGGAGCCACGGAGGTCCACCGACCGCTCGAGGGGCATATATCGGTTCTGACGGGCTTCCAAGATGATCTGTTTGATTCTCTCGACGAGGTCTGGGCCAGTTCCTGATGGCGCGCATCGCCAATCTCTACGGTCCGAGTTCTACCTTTCTCGGCGTTCCCGCGGGCGATATCGATCACGAGGAAAGTTGGTCGTCAGCACTGGCAGTTATTATCGGCGCTCCCTTCGACGGCGGAACGTCGTACCGATCGGGTGCCCGTTTTGGTCCCTTGGCCCTGCGCACGGCGGACTACCTCGAGCACGATGGCCGTCGTCCGCACCTGGCCCTCGGCGTCGAACCGCTTGGTGAGCTTGGGGTCGTTGATCTCGGTGACGTTGAAATGCCCTCGGGTGAAATGGAGCGATCGCTGACCGCCCTAGAAGAATGCGTGACGCGGGTCGCCACGCGAGGGGCTGTCCCCATCATCCTCGGGGGCGATCACACGATTGCTCTGGCCGATATCACGGGGGTGGCGCGACACGTGGGCTGGGGCCGCGTCGCCGTGCTGCACTTTGACGCCCACGCCGATACGGCGGACACGCAATTTGGCTCTCTCTACGGTCACGGTACACCCATGCGTCGACTGATTGAATCTGGCGCGTGCCGCGGAGACCGGTTTATCCAGATTGGACTGCGTGGTTATTGGCCGGATGAGCCGACGCTCGCCTGGATGGCCAGCCAGGGCATGCGTTCCTACGAGATGTCCGAGATTGTCAGCCGTGGTCTCGACCAGGTGCTCACCGAGGCGATTGCGCTCGCGCTGAGTGACTGTGACGCAATCTTTCTTTCGGTTGATGTCGACGTCGTGGATCCGGGTTCGGCACCGGGCACCGGCACACCCGAGCCCGGGGGCTTGACGAGCCGACAGCTTCTCGACGCGGTGCGACGTATCGCGATGGAAGTGCCCGTGGCGGGCATGGACGTGGTGGAAGTCTCGCCACCCTACGATCACGCCGACATCACGGCTTTTCTCGGCAATCGCATTGTCCTCGAAGCCCTCAGTGGCATGGCGTGGCGACGTCGCCAGCAGCGGGGTGAGACGCTTCGTCTCCCGACCTCTCCCCTTTTAGAAGGGCGCTAGAAATTCATGGACTCGATGATCTCGGCGACGAGGTCGAGGGTGGTATCGGGGTGCAAGAAAGCGAGTCGCGCAACGGATTCACCCTCCCAGGTGCTGGGCGCGACGAAGGCGACCTGATCACGCAGCAGTTGAAGGGCCCACTGGTCGTAGTCGGCTGACGTCCAACCGATTCGTCGGAACAAAACAACCGAGAGTTCGGGCTCCCGGATGAGTTCGAGATGCTCACTAGATCTGATGAGGGCCGCCGCCGCGTGAGCCGTATCGATGGCGGCAGTCACCGCGGTCTCGTAGTGAGTGACCCCGTAGGTGGCGAGAGAAAACCAAAACGATAATCCCCGCGGGCGACGCGAAAGATGAATGGCGTAGTCCGAAGGATTCCACGCCTCGGACGCCGCGTGGTGCAGGATGTCGAGGTAACCAGCGTGCTGGGTGTGTACGGTGCGTGCGAGTTCCGGGTCGCGATAGAGCAAGGCGGCGCAGTCGAGCGGCGCGAAGAGCCACTTGTGCGGGTCGACGATGAAACTGTCGGCGTGGCGGAGGCCGCGAAGGGTCTCCTCGTGCCGTCGGGAGAAGAGGGCCCCGCCGCCGTAGGCGCCGTCGACGTGGAACCAGAGATTCCGCTGGCGACAGAGAGTCCCCACGCCTTCGAGGTCATCGATGATGCCCGCGTTAGTGGTGCCGCAGGTGGCGATAACACCGATGACCGTCTCGCGATGCGGGTCACTCGCGAGGGCGGCTTCCAGGTGGGCGGCGGTGAGGCGATGGTCATCAGTGGGCACAATCAGGGCGGAAATCCCCAAGATGTGCAGAGCAGCGGCAACGCTGGAGTGGGCGTCACTGCTGACGGCGAAACGTAGCTCGTGTGGCGCGACATGCGACCTACGTTGTCGACCCACGTCACGACCTACGGTCAAGGCGGACAAATTACCCATGGTGCCACCGGAGACGAAGACTCCGCCCGCTCGCTCGGGCAGACCCGCTCGCTCGGCCAGAAACCTGAGGGCCTCATTCTCGGCCCGCACCGCACCGGCTGACTCCAACCAACTCGTGCCGTTGAGACCCGAGCAGGCAACAACCATGTCGAAGAGCAGGGAGGCTTTCGTCGGGGCATTCGGAATGAAGGCGAGAAATTGCGGAGAATCAGCCGAGACCACGGCCGGGGCAATCTCCGCTTCGAAAAAGGCGAGGACGTCGGCCCCGGGTGTTCCCGTTGATGAGATCAGCGCACGGAGGCCCTGCATGTCGGTGGATTGGAGGCTGCCGAAATCGAGGGGAACGGGAGCGAGCGCCAAGCGCCGGCGACAGAATTCCAGAATTTCATTGGCCAGTTCAGCGTCGTAGGTGAACATCGGATGGCTCATCGAATCCTCCTTGTGAATCCTCACCGTGGCGTGGCTACGCTCACACGTATGAAAATTCTCTCAACTGAAGTGTCTCATGGAGTACGCCTACGGGTCGGGACGCTGGCGGGCGACACCCACCCGATACCGGTAGCGCTGTGGACACCCGAAGAAGGAGTTCCGCGCATGTTGATAGCAGTCGGCCACGGCGCCAGCGGTCACAAGATGGAGGACTACGTGGTGGCTCTCGCCCGTCAACTCGTTCGTCATCATCAGGCCGCCGTGTTCGCGCTCGACGGACCAAATCACGGGGAGAGAAATCCTCAGCCTTCGGTCACGGGACCGCTGGCCCTGATGGAATTCGCGCAGCGATGGTCGAGTGACGGCACCTTGACCGACGTGGCCGTCGCCGAGTGGCGCTGGGCCCTCGATGAGATTTTGGAATTCCTGAGCGCAGCGAGTGACCTCGCCATTGGCTACTGGGGACTTTCGATGGGCACAATTTTGGGACTTCCGCTAGTAGCCGCCGAACCACGAATCAGCGCAGCAGTTCTGGGACTCATGGGGGCGACGGGCCCCACTCGCGAGCGCATCGTGTCCGACGCGGCCTCCTTAACGCCACCGATTTTCTTTCTCGGTCAGTGGGACGACGAACTTTTTCCTCGAGCCAGCGTTGTTGAACTCTTCGGACTGATTGGCTCCCGGGATAAAACTCTGGTCATGTCCCCTGGTCCTCATTCGGGGGTGTCGGGAGAAAACTTCCGGCGATCGGTGGACTTCTTGGCTGATCGTCTGTTGAAGGTCAATTCGACACCGCACTAGCCTTGGGCCTATGACAACGACACGCGTGGGTTACTTGGGCCCCGCCGGCACCTTCAGCCACGAAGCGGCTCTCGCCCTCGGCGAGCAAGCCACCAGCATCGTCGCATTTCCCAGCATTCTGGACGTGTTGGACGCCGTGTCGAGCGGGGGCGTTGATCGCGCCATTGTGCCCATCGAAAACGCCATTGAGGGCACGGTCTCGGCCACCATGGATGGCCTGGTCTTCGACCACGAACTAGTGATTCAACACGAGATAGTTCTCCCGATTCGCCTGCACCTCATGGCTCGTGAGGGCGTGACGCGTGCTGAAGTGGCGGTGGTGACGAGCTACGCCCACGCTCTGGCTCAGTGCCGCAAATTTCTGACCGCTACCGGCTTCTCCGAGTTGCTCAACGTGGCCTCGACCGCGGAGGCTGCGCAGTTGGTGGCCGGAAGTTCAACCCCCATGGCCGCCATTGCTTCTCGGGTGGCGGCCGAGACCTACGGACTTTCCATCATTGAGTCCAACATCGAAGACCACGAAGATAACGAGACGCGATTTGTCGTCGTGGGTCGGTCGCAGGTGCCGGCCCCGACGGGGCACGACCGCACGACGATTGTCTGCTTTCAAGACGACGACCACCCGGGTTCCCTCTACGGGATACTGGGCCGCTTCGCCGCTCGTGACCTGAATCTCACCAAGGTGGAGAGTCGCCCCACCAAGCGGGGTATCGGCGACTATTGCTTCATCGTGGAGTTTGAGGGCCACATTGCCGACGACCTCGTGGCGGATTGTTTGACCGACCTGCAGGCGCACATGACGCGCGTCAAGTTTCTTGGTTCCTACCCCGTCACCGGAGCGGCCGCTGACCGGCGCCGCGAAGAAGTGAGCACGGCTCGAGTAGAAGCCACCGCGTGGGTGAATGAACTACGCGGACGCGTGCTGCGCGGCTAGCCCTTCGAGTAGTTCACGGTAGGAGTCAAGACCGGGTACGGCCCAGTCCGGAACCTTGCCGACGTCGTCCCAACTGCGTAGCAACAGCGCGGCCTCGCGTCCCGGGTGAGCTTCGAAGCGACGTTGCGCCTCGGCGTCGAGCTTGCCACCCTGGGCTCGAAAGGTGGCCTGCGAGGTGGCGGAGAGGGACTCAAAGTAGGTGGGCTCCACCGTGCAACGCCAGCGCTTGGCGGTGACGTGCAGGGCTACGGGCTGCGCCACGGCGGGACCAAAAATGGGCGACAGCACCCGAGCGCCAATGGCTTCGTGAACATCGTCATCGGTGGCGAGATCGAAACGAAGGTCCCCTTGAACATCGGCCACGAGATGACCAATGTCGTGCAGGAGGGCGGCCACGATTAACGCGTCACTGGCCCCGCTGCGCGCGGCGAGCGCGGCGCACTGGAGGGCGTGCTCGAGCTGGGTGACGTCCTCGCCGTAGTTCTCCTCGCCCTTGCGGCCGTAGAGGGCGAGGACGTCGCCCACCGTGGTCGGCTGGTTCATGCGGGCCGACCTTCGAAGTCACCAATGAGCGAGAGGCGAACTCGGTCGCTCGACTCCGGCGCGAGAAAGGCTTCGTGTTTGGCGGCGTAGTAGGCGTCGCGCAGATCGCCCTCCGAGATTCCGTTGTAGGTGGGGTAGAGGGCGCGACGATCCGCCGCCGAGGTGTTGGGGCCACTGCGGTGGGGGGTGAGGGCGTGAAAGAAGAGTGTCTGTCCGGCCCGTAGTTCAACTGGTTGCCAGATAAGTTCGGCGACGCTCTCGGCGTTCAGGCAACCGCGTTCATCCTGAGGCCACAGGCGATGGTGCTGTTCGCTCGCCACGAAGAGGCAACCGTTCTCCTCCGTCGAGTCGTCAATGGCCACCATCACGCTCAAGACCTGCTCCACAAAGGGGTAGGCCGGCTTGTCCTGGTGGGGTGAAAACCCGGCCCCCCCAACCATCTTGTAGTTGATTTTCTCCTTGTAGAGCAGGGCCTCTTCACCGAGTAATTCGCCCGCGACGTCGCGAATGGGCCCACCCCGGAGCAGTTGGGACAAGAGGGGGGAGAAGGGAACGAAGTTTTCGGTGCGCGCTAGACGTCGACCGAAGTCGGTCATTTCGAAGTGGTGCATCCACTCGCCGTCGTCGCCCCACTCACTGATCGCCGTTACTTCGCTACGAATTGCTGCGAGCGAATCGTCGAAGAGCTCGTCCATGACGAGCCAGCCCGACCTGCGATAGTGCTCAATCTGGGCGGCGGTCAAAAGAGCCATGAGCGAAGTTTAGGTCCAGACCCAAAAAGGATTCTCCACGATGCGCACAGCGCCCCACGGCGTAGAAAAAAACATTCCCCCCGGGTGACGAATCAACCGGGGGGAATAGGAGCGGAGGGGGTGGGATTTGAACCCACGGTGAGTTTCCCCACGCCGGTTTTCAAGACCGGTACATTCGGCCGCTCTGTCACCCCTCCGTTGAGAGACAATACTCGCTCGGAGAAAAGTGGCTTAGTGCTTGGCGTTTTTACGCATACGACCACGGAGATTCTGGTCGAGAACCAATTTGCGCAGGCGAACAGTCTGGGGAGTCACTTCGACGGCTTCGTCGTCGGCAATGAACTCGAGGGCCTGCTCTAGCGACATGATGGTCGGGGGCGTCATGCGCTCGAAGTTGTCATTACCCGACGAGCGCATATTGGTCAATTGCTTTTCCCGGGTGGGGTTGACGTCCATCTCGTCGGCGCGAGAGTTCTCGCCCACGATCATTCCCTCGTAGACCTCCACGGCCGGCCCCACGAAGATGATGCCGCGCTCTTCGAGGCCGACCAGGGCAAAGTTGCTGGTGGAGCCGGAGCGGTCGGAAACGAGGACACCATTACGACGCAAGCGGATATCACCGGTCCAGGGTGAGTAGCCGTCAAAGACGTGGTGCAACATGCCGGTTCCACGAGTTTCGGTCATGAACTCAGTGCGAACGCCCACCAGACCTCGCGCGGGAATGCGCCATTCGAGACGTACCCAGCCGGTGCCGTGGTTGACCATGTCGAGCATGGAACCCTTACGGGTAGCGAGCAGGGAGGTGACGTTGCCGACGAACTCGTCGGGGACGTCAATCGTGACGTGCTCCATGGGCTCGTGCTTCTTGCCGTCAATTTCACGAACCATGACCTGGGGCTTACCGACGGTGAGTTCGAAACCCTCACGACGCATGGTCTCAATTAAAACGGCCAACTGCAGTTCACCACGACCCTGCACTTCCCAAGTGTCGGGGCGGTCGGTGTTGAGAACTCGCAGCGAGACGTTACCGACCAGTTCCTGATCGAGTCGATTCTTAAGCATGCGCGCGGTGAGCTTGCTTCCTTCGCGACCGGCTAGAGGAGAGGTATTGATACCAATGGTCATGGAAAGACTGGGCTCATCGACCGTGATGGGCGGAAGCGCGACGGGGTTTTCGAGTTCGGCCAGAGTCTCGCCAATGGTGATCTCGGAAATACCGGCGATGGCGACGATGTCGCCGGGACCAGCCGATTGAGCCGGAACTCGCTCGAGGGCTTCGGTGATGAACATCTCAGTAATTTTCTGACGCTCGATCGTGCCATCGAGGCGACACCACGACACCGTGGAGCCGCGCTCCATAGTGCCATTCATAATGCGGCAGAGCGCTAGGCGACCCAGGTAGGGCGAAGCGTCGAGGTTGCAGACGAGGGCTTGGAGGCCCGCGCCTTCTTCGTAGGAGGGAGCTGGTACGTAGTCCAGAATTGTCTGGAAGAGCGGGGTGAGGTCACCGGAGGTGTCGTTCTTGTCGAGCGAGGCCCAGCCCTGACGAGCGGAGGCGTACAAAACGGGGAAGGAGATCTGGTCTTCGTCGGCGTCGAGGTCCAGAAAGAGGTTTTCGACTTCGTTGACGACTTCGTCGACGCGTGCGTCGGGTCGGTCTACTTTATTGATGACCAGGACCACGGGCAGACGCAGTGCGAGGGTCTTGCGCAAGACGAACCTCGTCTGGGGCAAGGGACCCTCGGCGGCGTCGACGAGAAGGACCACGGCGTCAACCATGGTGAGTCCACGCTCGACCTCGCCACCAAAGTCGGCGTGACCGGGGGTGTCGATGATGTTGATCGTGTAGTCCTGGTACTTCACGGCCGTGTTCTTGGCGAGAATGGTGATGCCCTTCTCGCGTTCGAGGTCACCGGAGTCCATGACGCGCTCGGTGAGCTCTTCGTGGGCACTGAAGGACCCAGTCTGACGCAGCATCGCGTCTACCAGGGTGGTCTTTCCGTGGTCGACGTGAGCGATAATTGCAACATTGCGGAGTGAAGTACGTAGTGACATGACCGCTCTACGCTAGTGGGCTTCGGCACTACGCTCGGTTCACGCCACTTCTCGGTGACTTTTACGCTGTTGGGCCACCGCTGCTCGCACCAGCGAGCGCACTCCGGCTCGGACATTGATTTCCGTCCCGTCCACCGCCATAACCAGGCCCGCATCGGGCCATAGTCCAACGATTCTCTGCGCTACGGCGCCGTCCGGGCGCGCCAGACCATCAATCGCGAGGTCGCTTCGAAGACCCGTTCCCGACGATTTCGTGGGTAACCCGGAGCGAATTCGCACCACAATCCGTTGCTGATTCGAACTGGCCACAATGACGTCGCGTCGCCCACGAAGTGAAGTTCGCGCCGCGGCCACGTCGTAGTAGGCGTCCGTTTCGGGGACCAACCACGGCTCGGCAATGTCGCGCAGAGCGTCGAGTGCCACACTGGCCCAGGTCATGGCTTCGGCAATGACGAGGCCGCGCGCGGCGTGGTGCAGCGACGAGAGCCAGTGGGGTAGTGAACCAGGGCGCGCGTAACCGGTGGCGGCACGTAGCAACAGTTCATCGACCTCATCGTGAATGCCGATGAGACAGGTTGGTGCGCGGTCACTGACCACGCGTCGAAGTCCCGCGTTACCAATCACCCGACGAGCGTTGGCCGGTGTCCAGGCGAAGGCCGTGCCTCGTGCGGCACCGACTTCGACGTCCCACGCGGTAAGCCGACGGTGCTCGACGCTCGGAATGCGGCGAAAGTTCTCAGCGATTCGAAGGCGGTGCTCTCCGGAAAAGACGAAGGGCTCGAGATCGAGGGGCTGAACGAAGTCATTGAGTGAGTCGTTGCTCAGCCGACGGTGCTGCAGGGTGGTCATGGCTTGCTCCATTTTCTCGCGATTGATTCGCTGACGAGTGTGGCGGCTTGTTGTAATAGCGAAGTCGTCACGTCGTGACGAAGGACTTCGCCAGTCGCGGTGGAGAGGGCCACCACGCGCAGAGGAACCACGCCAGTGCGCAAGGTTTCGAGCAAGGCGTGGTAGTTCAAGACTAATTCGCTGCTGTTATCGAGGGGACCGGTGATGACGTCAAAGAGGGCCACCGATGAGTGTAAAGAACTACTTGATCCAACAACGAGGTCGATGCGGTCCCGCACGATGACGTCGCCGCCACCGAGGTGCTGGATGATCGAAACGCTGGAGCGAGGATTCCAGGTGGACTGGAGGTGACCGAAATGCTGGAGGAGAACCACGCTGTGGGCAGTGACGTCCGTGGCGAGGCGAGCTCGTTCGTCGGGCTCGAGTTGGTCGAAGGCCAACTTACTCTCGGGGTGTGGCCGGGTGGACATCCAGGCCGCAACGGCGTCGAGGTAGGGATCGGTGATGACGAAGCCCACCGCGATGAGGCGAAGAATTTCGGCCACGAGAATGCCCCTGAGTCGCCCCAGTGGCGCCTGCTGGCGTACGACACCAGTAAAGGTCGCACGCAGGTCCTGGGGGCTGATGAGTAGGGGACTGCTGCGTCGTCGACCGTGGCTGACGAGGTAGAGGGCGTCTTCCAAATTGGCTCGGAGGCCAGCGGCGGTGTGACGGTCACTGGGCGGTCGCGACGCCGGATCGCCACGAAGTATTTCGGCGATGCGGGGGAATTCTTTCGTCGGCGTCATAGTCATGGGCATACTTTGCCGAGGCGCTGTCACACGGGTATCGTGAAGGCGTGACCGTAGCATTTATCCTCGTCTTCTCTCTTTTTGTCGTGGTCACCGCCGTCTTGATTGTTGCGACTATCCGCTGGACGGTGCGCCGTGAGCGCACCCTTCGGATGTCACAGCCGCCTGCCACGCTGGATGAATGACCGACTCGCCACTGGCCGCATTTCATCCAGTCGTCCGAGCGTGGTTCGCCGAGAAGTTCCCCACTGGTCCCACCGCACCGCAGGAAGCCGCGTGGCCAGAGATTCCCCGGGGCCGCGACGTACTCGTCGCCTCGCCGACGGGTAGTGGTAAAACTCTGACGGCCTTCCTCGTCGCCATCAACGAGATGTGGGTCAACCCCCCAGCTGAAAAACTTTTAGGTCCTCGCGTCGTGTACCTCTCCCCCCTGCGAGCTCTCGCGACCGACGTTCAACAGAACTTGTTGCAGCCGCTCGCGGAGTTAAAGGCCCTCGGAGAACGCATGGGCTACGCGGCGCCGGATATTCGCGTGGACGTGCGCACCGGTGATACCAGCTCCTCGGAGCGAGCTAGCCAGAAGCGCCGTCCCGCGCATATTTATGTGACGACCCCCGAAACCTTCTATCTGTTGCTCACTACGAAACACGGCCGGACCATGATGCGTCAAGTGGAAACCATCATCATCGACGAGATCCACACCATGTGTCGCGACAAGCGGGGTTCTCACCTGACCTTGTCACTCGAACGCCTCGAGCGACTCTGCAGCGAGTCATCACGACCTCGCCCGCAGCGCATTGGCCTCTCGGCGACGCAACGCCCCCTCGACCTCGTCGCCAGCATGCTTTCGGGGGTGGGCCCGGGCCGAGCGACCACCATTCTCGACTGCTCGAGGCGCCGACCCATCACACTTTCTTTGGAACTGCCGAGCAGTGATCTCGATTCAGTTCTCTCCACGGAGCAGTTCAATGATGTGCTTAGTCGTCTGTGCGGCATCATCAATGAGCATCGCACCACCCTGATTTTCGTTCAGAGTCGGAGACTGGCCGAACGCCTCGCCCACCTGCTCACGGAAGCCTTGATGGAGGAAGGGTCGCTGGATGACGCTGAACTACTGGTGGCCTCTCATCACGGGTCCCTCTCGTATAGTCGCCGCCGCGACGTGGAGCAGCGCCTCCGTAGTGGGTCGTTACGCGCCCTCGTGGCCACCGCATCGCTGGAATTAGGTATTGACATTGGCCCGGTAGAAGCCGTGTGCCAGATCGGCTCACCCCGCTTCATTGCGACCTTTCTCCAGCGCGTCGGCCGTGCGAATCACCACGTCGGTGGCGTCCCGCGGGGTTACCTCTTCCCCTTGACGCGTCACGAGTTGGTCGAAGCCATCGCGGTTCTCGACGCCGTGGACTCGGGGGAACTCGACGTGATTGAGCCACCCGTGATGCCCCTGGACATACTGGCCCAGCAGATCGTGGCCGAAGTGGCCTCGCGGGACTCGGATCGAATCGAAGATCTCTACGACATGGTCCGAGCGGCCGCCCCGTATCGAGACCTCACTCCCGAAACCTTCGCGGAAGTGATTGAAATGTCGGCTCGGGGAATCGAGACGGGTCACGGAGCCAAGGGGGCGTTGCTGCACTACGACGCCGTGGCGAAAGAGGTGCGTCCGCGACGCGGTGCCTATCTGGTGGCGCTCCTCAACGGTGGCGCCATCCCCGATACGGGTGAATTTCAGGTGGTGCTCGATCCCGAGGGCACGGTGCTCGGCTCGCTGGACGAGGAATTCGCCATAGAGAGTTCACCCGGCGACGTCTTTCTCCTGGGCACGCACGCGTGGCGAGTGGTTCGTATTGAGGGCTCCAAGGTGCGCGTCGTTGATGCCCAGGGGGCCGAGCCCAACGCCCCCTTCTGGTTCGGCGAGTCGCCAGGTCGTAGCTACGAACTCGGCGGGGTCGTGGCCGACATCCACGACCGACTGCTCGACCCGCTCGCGCGACGTGACGGCCCAGCGGCGCAAAAGTTACTCCTCGAGATTCCCGGCGTCTCGGAATCAGCCGCCACGCAGGCGGTGGCCTTCCTCTCGCAGAGCTACGACGTGCTCGGTTCGCTGCCCACGCGTGACGTCATCGTGATTGAGCGATTCTTTGACGAGACCCACTCCAGTCATTTAGTTATTCACTCCCCCTTCGGTGCGCGCATGAACCGAGCGCTGGGTCTGGCTCTGCGTAAACGATTCTGCGTTAGCTTTGACTTCGAACTGCAAGCCGCGGCGGACGACGATGCCCTGACGATAGCGCTCGGCCCGCATCACTCTTTTTCTCTCGACACCGTCATGAAGATGGTGAAGTCTCACTCGGTTCGTGAGGTCTTAACCCAGGCGGTGCTCCCACTACCAATGTTGCAGGTGCGCTGGCGTTGGAACGCGAGCCGGGCCCTGCTCATCCAACGAACGCAGACCTCCAAGAAGAGGCCCATCAATTTCCAAAGAATGGATGCCGCCGATTTGTTGGCCGCCACGTGGCCGTCGCTCGCCGCCTGCCAAGAAAATGCACCGGCGGGGCCCATCGAGATTCCCGGGCACATCCTCGTTCGCCAGACAATCGCCGACGTGTTGTGCGAGCCCCTCGACGTGACACGGCTGGAAGCCCTGCTCGCGAAGGTGGAGAGTGGCACCATTCGGGTGCACCACGTGGACAGCCCCGGTGCATCGCTCCTGGCCCACGGCATCATCAACGGACGTCCGAATACCTTCCTCGATGACGCCGCCCTCGAAGATCGACGCTCACGCGCCGTGGAGACCTCACGGGGAACGAATCCCCGAGACGCTTCGGGTCTCCCGGAAGTGCACGACGCGAACGCCCTGGACCCGGCCGCGGTCTCGGCCATAGTGGCCCAACTGGCCCCACGGGTTCGTAGCGCCGATGAGTTGCACGACTTTGTGCTCGACACTGGTGTGATCCGTCCAGTTGAAGAGTGGGTCATTTTTTACGACGAACTCGTCGCGAAGGGTCGAATGACCTCCAACGGAGGTCTCTGGATCTCAACGTCGGAGCCGGACTCGGTGGCGCGGCTCGCGGATGACGACGAATTCGCGGCCCGAACCTTACGAGGTCACCTGCACGTGGCTGGACCGGTGACGATAGACGAGATAATCGCCGAAGCAGCACTCGGAGCGGGGCCACTACGTGGAGCTCCCCTCACCGCGGGGCGAGCGGCCACGGCTATGGCGCGGCTCGAGGGCAGTGGCTTTGCGATGCAGACTCCCGATCAGCGTTGGTGCGCGCGCAACACCTACGCCCGGCTCAACAGTCAGGCGCGCCGGGTGCGGCGGGCGAGCTATCCGACCGTGTCGGCAAATCGCTACCTCGGCTTCGTCGCCGCCTGGCAGCACGCAGCACCCGGTACCCACTTAGTGGGTCGCGACGGCTTGCTCGAGGTCATCGAGCAACTCCAGGGCTACGAGGCTCCGGCTGGGGAGTGGGAAGCTCGCATCTTGCCCGCCCGCGTGGAGGGCTTCAACCAAAAGTGGCTGGACGAGCTCTGTCTCTCCGGCGAAGTTACCTGGGGGCGAATGACGCGCCGTGACGGGGCCGATGATAACGGGCGGGGCGCGACCACGCCGTCAGCCGCGACACCGCTCACCTTGACCCTGCGTCGTGATCGCTTGATGCAACTACGCGCCAGTCGCCAGAGTGACGTTGTCACGGCGCCGTCGACGGGACCGGCTAGTGACATCTACCAAGCCCTGAAGTCGAATGGGGCACTCTTTCGCTCGGAAATGCCAGAGTTGACCAATCGTTTAAGTAGCGAAGTCGACGAGGGGGTGTGGGACCTCGTGGCCCGCGGCCTGGTAACGGCCGACGCCTTCAGCGCGGTGCGTTCGCTGCTGCACGCGAGACTGCGCGCCGCAACGAGCGGTCGGACGAGTCACGCGCGGAGCCGCAGTTTGCGTACGCACCGCGCCCCGATTTCAACGGGGGTTGGTGAGGGGCGGTGGTCACTTATTCCAACCAACGAAGAAGCCATTGGAATTTTGGAAATGGAGAACCTCGCCGCCCACGTCGCTCGCCAACTCCTGATTCGTTGGGGGATTGTGGCGTACGAGCACTTCGCCCGCGACGCCTACCGCGTACCGTGGCGCTACGTGGTCTGGGCTCTGCGCTCCTTGGAGGCACGGGGCGAAGTTATTGGTGGACGCTTTATTGAAGGCCTGGCCGGTGAACAGTTCGCCCACCCTCGGGCGCTGGATCAACTCACGCACGAAGTCACGCATTCCTGCGTCACGCTGTCCGCGAGTGATCCTCTCAATCTCAGTGGAGACTTCCTCGACAGTGAGCGCATAGCGGCTCGAGCGGGCAACAGCCTGCTGCTCTCCGAGGGTGTGCTGAGCGCCGTTTAGACAGCGTCGCGATCGTGTTCGAGTTGGTCCACACGTTGCTGTAGTTCAGTCACGGTCGCCCGCAGCGTGGCGAGGACTTCTTCCATTCGCTGATCAACACGAGTGTCAATTTGTTCGCGGACGCGTCCGTCGATGGAGTCGACGACGGGCTGGGCGATTTGTTTGACAAGGGCGAAGAGGTCGTTAGATTTTCCGATGGATTCGCCGCTAGTCATGACCCTAGGTTACGGCGTTGTCGGGGGGCAGTAGGTGCCGGCGTCAAACTGCAGGGTGTTAAAGATGCCCGAAAATGGCGGCGACGTGAGGGTGGCCATCTGCTGGCTTAGGAGGACGCAGCGATCCGAAAAGGATATAAAGCCCCGTACGTTGCTGCCGTAGCTGCCGGCGATGCGCTTTGGCGGAATCATCGAGGCGACGGCTACTCCTCGCGCGTGGGCCTTACTCAGTGGGCGCGTGAGTGGAACGTTCAGCGAGACGCCGTTGTAGTTGGCGGCGATGGTGGCCTGTTCGGAGTTGGCTCCATCGCTAATAGCCAGGGACTGCCCGGCGTTGAAGTAGTGGTTGGAGCTGAGGGAGATGGTGCTGGCGGAAGGGAGTGAGGCTGCGGTCGTGACGGCGTCACCCCAACCAAAGGCCACTGCGATAAAGACCGGTAGTGGCTGACTAGCTAGGGAGTAGTTTCGGTACTCCGACTGCGAGGCGTAGACCCCGGCCTTCAGGCTGCTGTCCACCGACGCGATACCGTCGCTCCAGCCACTCAGTATGGACTTCCAGTTAGCAACCCAGAAGGCCAGACTCGCCGCTGTCGTGACCGAGCCGTCCAGACCGGAGTGATTATCGGGGTAGCCCTCGGGGTCAAAGATGACCCAGTCCGGCTTCAGGCCGAGTCCCAGGCTGCGGTAGCTATCGATTTGCTGGGCCACCCACACCCCCGCTGCTCGGCCGTGGGCGTAGTAGGTGGCGGCCGTCTTCGCTTCGCCGGAGAGGGGGCCACTGGCTGTCCAAAATGAGAGCCAGGTGGTTCGCTTGCGCGAGGCCGCCAGAGTTTGACCAAGCTGATAGTCGGGTGATTGCGCCACCGATACGCCACGAGGGAGACCAATCCATGGTGCCGAGGTCGTGCCCAGTGCACCGGTACCGGTGACAATGGGCCATCCGTCACGAATGGCTTGAGACCATTTCGACGAGGGAATGGCGTAGACCCCAGTTCCGTTGGGTGCCGGGGTGGCGACGCCGAGGGCCACGAGCGTGACCTTGCCGTTGACGCCGAAGCCCGTGACGTAGTTGGTGATGGTTTTGGCGTTCGAGCCGCCGGTCGCGGAAGCGTCAACACTGGTCCACGACCCCCCGGCGCGTTTGGAATAGACGAAGAGATCGCCCCAGCTATTGGCCTGACCGGCGACGGTGAGAGTGGACCCAGAATTATTCACAAAGAGAGTGCCGGTGAGTTGTGGCGCGGAAGGCAGTGACAGGGAAATATCCGCTGAAGTCCAGTTAAAGGTGCCGTTACTGAGCACACCCGTCGAGAGTTGCACGTCACCGCTCGTAGTGAGATTGGCGATCGTAAAGCCGGTGACTGAACTCGCCACGCTAAAGGAGCCTGGCAATGAGGGGATGGCCGTCGTGGCACTGAGGTCGGTGGCCACCCAGCCACCGGCACTGTGACCCGCCGCGCGCAGCATGATGAGGTGACTGGAGGGGTCGACGTAGAACAGGGTTTCAACCTCATCGCTGAGGGTGGGCACCAGAGTGAGACTGACAGCGTTGGAGGGGATTGTGGCGGCCACGGACAGGTCAACGCGACGAAGTGTAAAAGTTGCGCCGATCGAGAGAGAGACAAAAATCTGTGCGTCACTCGTCGCGGCTACGAGATCGACGCGACCATCGTGATAGAGGCTGGTGATCGGGCCATGAAAGACATCCTTGGTGATTTTTGACAGATCGCGAAAGTGCCAGGCGGGTTCGGCCCAGCCCACTCTCTGGTGGGCCATGATGGTCGTGGACTGCAAGGCCGTATCAACCTCTACCAAGTGCCCTTCGGGGGTGAGGTAGGTCACGAAGGTGTTACCCGCGCTGTCGTAGGCGACGGTGGGATCACCCCCGGCGAGGGGAATCTTGACCAGGGTGGTGAGATCCAGTAGTTGACCCGTGCTGGGGGTGAGCAGAACGACGTGCTGTTGGTCTGTGCGAAAGATAATTTGCTGCAGACCGGTGGGGTCGGTGGCGCATTGCGGGTTGCCCAGCACGTGGACGGTGGAAGTAGCGCCCAGCAGCGGGGTTGCGTCGTAGGGGAGAGGTCCCGTGTTCGTCGTCGCGAATGCGTAGAGGGCCGGCACCGCGACTGCGGGAGTAGTTGCGTCCGACCAGGTACTGACCGAGATGCCGCTGACGAGACTGAGCAGGCTCGCGATGATGACACGCAGCCAGTGTCGACGGATTCCCCTTGGCATCTCGCTCGAGGCCATCAGGCCGTTACTTGGTAGGAGCGTCCCGCAATGGTGAGTACCGGTGAGACGCCGGAGGAGACGACCGCGTTAGTGAGGTTAAGCCCAAAGAGACTGTTCGCGTCGAGGGCGGTCCAACTCGACAGCGGCGCTACCAAGGAGTAGGCGCCGACTCGATTTCGAACGAGCACGCACCATCCGAGCGAGGTGCTAACCCACCACTGACTGGTCGCACCGAGATTGGAACTGGCCACGGTGGTGGCCAGTGAAACCATCCAGGGGCTGGCCGTCGTGGCGCTAAAGATCACTACGGCGCCGCCACTGGTTCGCCCCAACAGGGCGAGGTGGCCGTGATCACTCACGAGTACGGGATTACCCACGAGCGAGTTACTACCCGAGGTAGAAAAATGTGTGGCGCCACCGACCTCGACCGCTGAGACTTTGGGGGAACTGGCTACGACCCAGTAACTAGCGCCGGCCCGTACCGCGACGGCGCCACTCTGGGCCAGTGACCCGAGGAGGCTGGGCGTTCCGGTGGCCAGCGGGATTTTCAACTGAGTGCTGCGATCCAGCAAGGTCCACTTATTGGTGGCGACTTGCAGCACGTCGCTGAAGAGATGCCCGGTGGTGGTCACGTAGGCAATCGTTAGTGAGCCCTGGATTCTGGTGTCGCTGATGGCCACCACTCCGTTAACCCCGACGCCCGCTGCGTTTATGGCGGTGAGGTCGCTGAGGCGTGGCGCCGGGCCATCGGCGTCGATGACTACAACGAGGTGACTTCCCGCCACCCAGGCCACTGAGCAGTTGACGCCGTTGCACGAGAGCGCCGGGTCAGTAGTGGCGGACTTCAGTCCAAACTTCGCGGAGAGGTCAACTACGCGGCTTGTCGAACTCAGCAGAACGTGTCCGGTTTTATTGCGCGCCGCCGCCATGATGCGCGAAGCATTGAGCGTCGTCGCGACCGGTCCGGTAGCGCTGAGACTGGCAATGAGCCCACTGACCACCTGGGCGCTGCCACCCCCACCGACGGTGGTCGTGGAGGTGGCGACGGTGGTGCCGTTACTGGTGACGCGGACGGACACTGTTCCCGGTGAGAGCTTGACGACGGCAAAACTGTAGGCGCCGGTATTCGAAGTGAGGGTGGAAGTGCTCGACAGCACTCCACTACTGCCAGCGGTGACGCTAGCGGCGAGGTAGGCGCCAACTATGGGGAGGCCCGCGTGGTCACGTAGGGTGCCGGAAATGCTGAGAGTGCTGGTCGTCAAGGGGACTGTCGTGGGTGCGCTAAGGCTACTGAGGGCGGAAGAAACGACCGAGGGGCAAATACCGGAAGTGAAGTTGGCGCCCTGGGGTGTTCCGAGGCCGCTCGCCATGTCGTAGCCGGTGGCCGCTTGATACAGGGGTGCGGACGTCGCGTCGTATTGGCCGTAGAGGTTGTTGTCCCCCGTGGTGACGTCATTGAAACCAACCCCAGCCTGGGCTAATTGGTAGAGACGAGGATTGAGAAAACCGAGTCGCCCCGCGGCACAGGACTCCGCCGAGAGGGCGGCCACGCCGGCCAACAGTGGTGGCCCCATCGAAGTTCCACCAATGCGAACCCACTGGTGCTTGTAGTACTGAATGAAACCGTAGGAGGGGTCCGCCATCACCGAGAGATCGGGCACCATGCGTTTGCCGGCGTTCGCGAGTCCAGTGACCGTCTGCCAAGCGGGTTGGGGCCACAGGCTCGACGCACCACCTCCGGCGGCGCCGCTCCCGTCATTCCAGACGCTCTGATCCAGCGGGCTGAGAGAATTAACGACAACGCCACCGACCCCCGTCACCAGTGGCTGGGAGGCGGGGTCGTCGACCGCGGTACAGGTAGACCCCACGTTGTTGGAACAGTCGGAAGTCGGTGGCACGTCGGTGGAAGCTGCGCAGTCCGACGAGCCCGAGTCCCCGGAGGCGGCGAAGACGGTTTGACCCTGGGCGGCCATTTGGGAAAATATTGGAGCTTCGATTTTGGCGTCGGATTGGGATTCGCAGATACCCCAAGAAACCGAGACGATACTGGCCGTGTTGTCGGCGGCAATGCGGGCGAAGACGTCGACGGGGCCCTTGACGTTATTGGGTCCGAGGTAGATTTTCAGCGCGGCCCCGGGAGCGATTACGCCAGCCTGTTCGATGTCCAAGGTGGTCTCGCTGTCGGCGGCACCCGTCGCGCCACCGTCAACCAAGACCGTCGACAGCGTCGGTGACACGTTGAGGCAAGTGAAGTAGTTCGAGATATCCGAACTCGAATAGTTGCCCAGTTCGTAGAGGGCAATGGTCTGAGTACGCCCGCTGTAACCACGAGCTGTGAGGGTGTCGGCTCCGTAAGCGGCGGCCTGCTGACTAGGGAGAAACCCGCCGATGCTGGCGGTGGCGGAAAGCCCCGAACAGTTGGGTGTCGTGGCGTTAGGCGAGGCCATCGATTTCGTGGTGGGGTACTGAGCGTTTCGAATGTTGTGGTGATAGCGGGGGTGAGCGTTCAGCCCGACTATGCCAGAAATACCAGCCGCAACTTCAGCGGGCAGCGAGGCTGGTGCTACGAACTGGGTTGACGCGATACCACCGGTAGGGGCAACCATGGCGAGTCGCGAGTTAAAGGCAGCGCTGACGTTGCTACTCGGGCCTGAGATTTCGAGGACGAGGGAGTTGGTCGACGAACGCTGAACGCTGAGGCCCTGGGCGGTGAAGAATCTCGAGAGACGAGAAAGATCACTGGGTCGCGGACCAAAACTTTGAAAAAATTGGGGCGAACTCAAGTAGTGGTGGTACCAGGGGGAACCGGGCGTGTTTTGATCGACGATGAGAGCATCGAGTCGAGCAGGGTTTCGGGGGGCGAGGACGACCCGGAAACTCACCTCGTCGCTGACGGCAGCGACGATACGTTCGTGACTACTGAGGAGTCCAGTGCTGATGCTGGTTCGAAGGGACGAAGCCGAAGCGACAGAAGGCAGGGCCAGCCCGCACAGCAGCAGGCTCAGGGCTACGAGTTTATGAACCCGAAAATGTGCACGACCCACCATGCACCTATCGTAGGACCTCGTCATAAGTATCGCTCAGCGCCCGCTACCGAACGCTGAGCGATACTTATTTTCTACGAGTGAAAGGCGACTATTCCCTTGGCTGTAGTCGCTGCAAATTGACCAGCGGCATTCACGAACAGAGCCTTGGCTCCAGTGAACTTGATGGCCACGGCAATCCACGGCTGGTCGGACAGACCATTGGCGCTGACGACGTAGACCGTGGAACCCACCACGACCGCCAAGGAACGAGTTGATCCGTTGACGACGTAGATGGAAGTCTTCGTCTTGAGCGCGGAAATGGAACTAGTGATGTTTTTGTAGAGCCAGTACTGACTGCTCGAAGGGTCCGGTGTGAACTCCACGACCTCGAGGCCGACGTCGTGCACGTAAATGGCCGGAGAGATGCTGCCATCTCCGTTCGTCGTTCCGGTGAGCGTCACGTTGCCCGTGACTGCTCCCTTGCCCGTGGCGTAGTAGCTCGCCGCGTCGGCCACGTCGGTGGAGCTCCAGCTACCACCCACGGAGGGGGCGGTGAATTCATCGACGGTGAGACCATTGCGGTACGCCACGTAGAGCTGGCCCGTGGAGGCAAGGAGCGCACCCGCGAGGGAGTAACCGCTCGTCTTCACCGACCCGACCGAAGTCAGAGTCGTGAGGTCATCGGCCACAACGCTCGAACTCAGGACACCGCTGGCGGCTGCACCGGGCAGAGCTGCTACGACGAGGTGGCCACTGCTGGTGAGAGTTGTAACGACGACGTCGGCATTTTGAATTGCAACACCGGGAGCTACGACGGCGGTCTTCGCGGCGCCAGTCACGTTGGCCAGAATTTTCGTGGCGTGGGTTCCATTGATCACGAGCACATTGGGTACTCCGGCGGTGGTGACGAAGGCCACCACACAGCTGC
This sequence comes from uncultured Actinomycetes bacterium, assembly GCA_903860915.1. Lineage (GTDB taxonomy): Bacteria > Actinomycetota > Acidimicrobiia > Acidimicrobiales > RAAP-2 > RAAP-2. Next base: position 36,344 of record CAIOSJ010000002.1, read on the forward strand.
TGCCTGATCCATTGGTCACGGTGGCGTCACTGCCGACGCTGCTAGTTGAAACGAGGGCGGTCAGCACTGATGACTTAGACGACCAGAGGTGCCCCTTGGTGGTTCGCAGAACGTTGCCACAGTTACTTGAGCCCGAGCCCACGGCGGTGGCAGCAATCGTGTCGCCCTTGGGGGCCACGGTAGTGCTCGCACCAACCCAGGTATTGGTAAATCGAATGCTGTTCGAGGCACTCGTGACGGAACCGGAGCTGGCGGTGAAACGGGGTGACTCAATGTTGGAGTCGACCACGCGGAACGTGGCGATGCCAAAACCATTAGTCACCGGGATAACGGGGACAATGATGGCGTACTTTGACGACGACTTTAGGGTCACCGTCACTCCGGCGAGGAGCGAGCCACCGGGGGTCGTGGCCGCCACTGACACCAAGGCACCGTTGGTTCCAACTCCCGCGGAGGCGTCGCTGGTGAGGTTGAGTGCACCAACGGTTGAGGCGATGAGTTGGAGGTTGGCCGTGGCCGTGAAGCCCGCGGAGTCGGTGACCGAGATGGTTCCGAGACCTACGGCGGTGGGGTTGAGCGCATTTTTTGCCGTCAGAGTCACCACCGAGAATGCCGGGACGTTCGTCGGTACGGTGAGCACGACACCGTGCGCGGTGTTGAGGTGCGCCGAGGTGACGGGTGATCCATTGATGGTGTAGTCAGCGGCGTTGGCCGAGAAGGCCCCGGCAGCGGCAACACTGGCCAATGTGAGAGTCCCGGTACCGGCGACAAGCGCGGTGGCCCCCGTCGTCACCGACACGGTCCAGTTGGCGTGCGCTCCGGCGTACAGGTTGGAGGCCGTAGCGCTTGAAGTCTGTGCGCACAAATCTGGTAGGAAGCTCACCGGATCGGGACTACCAAGACCCGAGGCCATGTCAAAGCCCGTGCCGGCGGTGTAGCCACCACTGTCGTACATGTCATTGGATCCGACGGTGACGTCAATAATGCCAGTTCCGGCGATACCCATTTGGTAGAGACGAGGGTTGATGAAACCGAGGTTGGTCGCGCCACAGGACTGTGAGCCGACGGCCAACATCGCGGCCACGATCGGCGCGCCAATCGAAGTTCCACCGACTCCGTGGAATCCACCTTGGAAGTAGACGAGGAACCCAGTCGAGGGGTCGCCCATGACGGAAATGTCGGGCAACTGGCGACCACTTATGTTGGCCACTCCGGGCCCGACCTGCCAACTGGGGCGGGGGTAGATAGTGGAAACACCCCCACCACCGGCGCAGGGCACATTGCCCCCACAAATGCTGTTCCAGACCGATTGCTCCAAGGGGTTAATCGAGGTGACCTTGAGACCGCCGATGGCGGTTACCCATGGTGAGTTCGCGGGGTCATCCACGCTCAGGCTGTAGTCGGCTGACGAACCACCCGGCTTGGCATTGCTAGCACAGGTCTCGGAGCCGGAGTCCCCGGCGGCGACGAGCACGCTCTGACCCTGCACGGCGAGTTGCTGAAGCACTACCTGTAAACCCGCACTCGAGGTGTGAGATTCGCACATGCCCCACGAGACGGAAATGGAGCTCGCCGTGTCGTCAACGGCGGCGCGGGTAAAGGTATTAGAGAATCCGTCCGCATCGTTGGGTGACTGGTAGTTAGTGATGGCGACGCCCGGTGCGAGAGCAGCGATTTCCTCGATATCGAGGGAAACCTCGATGCCTCCCGTATCAATGGAACTGCTCGACGGACCACCGTTGACGTTGACGTCGGTTACCGCATTCGTGAGTCCGAAGCAGTCCAAATAGGCCTTGAGGTCACTGTGGTTGTAGCCGGCGAATTCAATGACCGCCGCGGTACGACCGCTACCGTCGAAGCCATTTTGGTACTGACGATCGAGGCCGTAGAGGGCCGCCTGGTCGGCGGGGAGAAATTCGTGACGGGTTGAGTTGGCGGTAGTAGCCGTACTGCAGGCTGCGCCGGCACCCAGTTGAGGTGTCGCCGTGCCGGAGTCGAGTGTGTGGACCGTAGTGGAGTGGGCACGTATGAGGGTATTGAGTCCAGTCACTCCCGCCACGTAACTCGATACGGAGCTGTCGAGCCCGACCTTTGAGGTGGGGACGATGCCATGATCGCCATTAGCTGAGGTGAAGTTACCGAACGTGGTGTGGAACGCACTCGCGGCGGCGGCGGCGGAACCGGTCACCGTGAGCATGAGTCGGTTGGCGCTGAGAGCGCCGACGCTGAGACCGGCGTCGCGCAGGGCGCCGGATACAGCGGCGACCTGATTCGCACTGGCGCCAAAGAGGCCGGCGAACTGACCCTTGTGGAGGAAGTGGTGGTAGAGGGGATTGCCAGGTGTGGAGACCGCGCTAGCGAAGCTGCTGAGACCCTGCGGGTCAGAGGAGTTGAGCATGACGCTGAGTGTCATCTGCGCTGTGTCGCTCGTAGGTCCATCGAAGTGGGCACCGCTGGGAAGGGTGCTGAGACCTGGTAACCAGGTGATTTTGTGGGCAATGGATACGACGCTGGCTGACGCAATGGCAGGGGCTAGTGCCATACCTCCCACGAGAGCCAACGAGGCGAGAGACCGGATTCCTGTACGTCGCATAGCGACCCCCTTTATATCTACAAGTGCAGAGCATAGGGCTTCGTGCCCTTTCGTGCTAGTCGACGGGGTCGGCCGTTTTTTGCTGGCTCACTCGGGCAAAATGCCCTGATAAATCAGCGCAATCGGCACAGACCGAGGCCGGAATGAGACCAATTTTCATCAGCCAACCAAAGGCTGTGCAGCCGAGGCAGAGCCCCAGGAAGGCCTCGAGCGAGGCCGCCACGGTGAGCGGCAGCAAGATCCACCGGGCGGCGGCCCAGCCGGCGTTCAACCACACGATGGTGGCGGAGCCGCTGAAAACCAGTCCTACGCCCTGGGCGAAACGTTTTGGGGGACCGGGTAACAGGCGAGCGATGTGACGCAGCGACGCTGTTTTTTCGATGCGTGGAGCGGCGAATTCCGTCGCGAAACGTCCGAGTGGTGACAAGGTCGGCCCCGTGGCGACGCGGGCTGCGAAGCCGTAGGTCAGGGGAATGAGCAACCACGCGGCGTTAGTGATGAGGGCCAGTACGCAGAGCACAACGACTCCGGTCGCCACCGTGCGCGCGGCGGCGTCGTTAACGGGATTGGGGAACGAAAAGAGCTTCTTCATGGCAATATCCTACCAACTAAGTAGGAATTAGGCAAGAGCTAGTCGGACGGTGGTGATGAGTCCGACGAGAACGATGAGGACTCGAACGGTGTTCGCGCGTAGCCGTTGAATGAGCAGAGTTCCTATCCATCCCCCGAGCAAGGTGCCGCAGAACAACATCACCACCGCTTCAAGGAGGAGGTGACCATGAAAGGCGAAGATCACAGCGGCGACGAAGTTGATCAGAGTGGACAGTGCGCTACGTAGCCCCTGCATTGTCCCCATATCGTCGCTAAGGGTCAAACTCATGACGGCTAGGAGAATGATGCCGAGCCCAGCTCCGAAGTAACCGCCGTAGACGGCTGCTAAGAATATTCCAGCGTGGAGAGAACGACGTCGAGTGGGGTGATGGTGATCGAGCGTGGTGAGGCGCCGAGTCAACCATGGGGCCGAAGCGAACAGACAAGTAGCGGCGCCAATTAACCAGGGCACGACGGCCTTGAATTGTGAGGCGGGCCCGAGCAGGAGTAGTGCTGCTCCAAGGCCGGTCCCGAGGAGGCTGGCGGGAATGAGCTGGCGCACCAGGGGCCAACGGGCGGTTAATTCCTTGCGGTAGCCCCGCAGCCCACCGATGTAGCTCGGCAGGACGCCAACCGACGACGAGACGTTGGCTTGAAGTGCTGGCACCCCGAGGGCCAGCATCGTCGGAAAGGTGATGAAGGTCCCACCTCCGGCGATGCCGTTGGAGATGCCGGCCAGGACGCCGGCTGTCAGATAGATGGCGAGGCGCCAGCCCAGTGCGAGTGAAGTGAGAATCACACTCACTACTCTACGAAGGTGCGCTTAGTGATTCCCCCCTTGTCTCGAGGTTCCCGTGAAGCGACCCTTCCAGCAGTACTGTCTATCGGGTGCATCTGGTGACCGACGAAGGAATTGTTCCCCACGACGCCCCGAGCAATGTGATTCGAGCCGGCGGCGGCATCGTGTTCCGCACGCTGGCGAGCGGACGTCGAGAAATCGCCTGCATCTACCGCGAAGCTAGGGGCGACTGGACATTTCCCAAGGGGAAGATTGATCCGGGTGAGAGCTTCGAAGAGTGCGCATTACGCGAAGTGCTCGAAGAGACCAACCTGATCTGTCGGATCGTTCGCTTCATTGGCACCACCACCTACACCCACCGCAAGGGCCGCCCCAAGATCGTGGCCTACTACCTCATGTCGGCCATCGAAGGTGAATTTACCCCCAACGAAGAAGTTGACGAGTTGCGTTGGTTGCCTGTTGAGTTGGTCCGAGAGCGGCTGACGTGGGAACGTGACCAGGAACTATTCGACCTCGTCATCGCCCTTCCCGAACTACGCGCCGAAGCTTCCTAGCGCACGCGCTGGAGAAAGAGTTGCGTCGCGGGGTGCTGGGGGTTATCGAATATCTCGCTCGGGGTGCCTGATTCGACTAACACCCCCTGATCAAGGAAGGCCACGCGGTCAGCCACGTCTCGGGCAAATCCCATTTCGTGGGTTGCAATAAGCATTGTTGTTCCGGCGTCTGCGAGCTCGCTGAGTAGGTCGAGAACCTCGCCCACCAGTGAGGGGTCGAGGGCACTGGTTACTTCGTCAAGCAACAGCAGCGCTGGCTGCATGGCGAGGGCTCTCGCGATTGCGACGCGCTGCTGTTGCCCCCCCGAGAGGCGGTCGGGAAAGTCGTGCGCGCGTGATTCGAGGCCGATGCGCACGAGCAGCTCGATTGCTTCACTGCGGACAACTTCGAGCGGTCGGCGCTGCGCGTAGTGGGGTCCCACCGTGAGATTGTCGAGCACCGTGAGGTGGGGAAACAAGTTAAAAGATTGAAAGACGGTGCCGATCTGACGCCGGACGAGATCGGGGTCAACTCGGGGATCGGTGAGGGATTGTCCAAAGAGAGTGATGTCGCCACCATCGATAGTTTCGAGCATGTTCGCGCAGCGCAGCAGAGTTGACTTCCCGGATCCGGACGAGCCAATCAGACAGACCACGTTGTGTCGCTGGAGCTCGAGTGACACCCCTCGAAGGACTTCGTTCGCGCCAAAGCTCTTGCGAACGTTGATGAAAGAAAGGATGTCGGAACTGGTCATGACTGCTGCGCCAGTCGCTTGTTGCGGTCACGCGACATCAGCTGATCGGTAAAGCGCGTCAGGGGGACAGTCAGAATCAAAAAGAGCAGGGCCGCGATGGTGTATCCCGAGAAGTTGAATTCGGTGGAGGCATAAATCTGTGCGGCGTGCGTGGCTTCGATGGCCCCCAGGGTGGAGACCAGCGCGGTGTCTTTTTGCAATGAGATGAAATCGTTGAGTAGTGGTGGAACAACGGTTCGAACCGCCTGGGGTAAAATAATTCTTTGCATGGTTGCTTGCTGCGTGAGGCCAAGTGAACGTGCAGCCAGTATTTGACCGTTCGGCACTGAGGTCAATCCCGCCCGGTACACCTCGGCGACGTAGGCCGTGTAGGTGACGATTAAGGAGATGCAACCGTAGACCGCCGGGGACTGGTGAGAGAGAAACCCAATATTGAGGGCGGGGAGTCCGAAGCCCACGATGTAAATCACCAAAATAATAGGTATGCCGCGGAAGAGATCGGTGTAAACGGTGACGAGGACCCGCACCGGCAGAAGTACCGCCGAGCGACTAACGCGCACCCAGGCGAAAGTGAGACCGAGCACCAACACGATGATTTCGCACAGGAGGCACATCCAAATGTTGGTGAGAAAGGCCAGTCCAACAGAACTCAGTCCCTTAGCCGGATCACCCAGAAACGCTCGACCCATGTCGGCTAAGTGGAAGAAGAAGAAACGCACCTCACTGCTGCCCGGTGTGATGTAGAACAGTGACACCAGGGCCACCACGACGGCCACACTAGAGAGCGAACTTGCAATGACTGCTCCGCGGCCCGTAAAAAAACGTCGATACCCAGGAGCGAGCAGGTTGGGAGGTGCAACCCCCGACGAATGCTCGTCGTGCGTGGTCGTCACAAGTTAGGGCTTAAAGGGAGTGAGCTTCGGAACGTTGTTGAACATCCCCAAGTACTGCTTCGACAACTTGGCCAAGGTGCCGTTCGCGGTCAAACCCGCGAGGGCCACATTGACGCAGGCCGCTAGAGGGTTGTTCTTCTGGAAGAGCAAGCCGTAGTACTCACCAACCGAAGCGAACTGACCGACCTGGGTTGCCAAGGACTTCTCCTTCGAGTCAACGATTTGGTAGTTGGCCATGTAGTTGCCGGTCGGCGTGTCGACTACGACGGCGTCAATCTGCTTGGCTTGCAGCGCAGCGACGGCGAGATCGAGCGTGTTGAACACGCGTACTGCCTTCGTGGGCTTGATGTGGTTGGTGATGTACGCCAATCCCGTGGTGCCGACCTGATCGCCGTACACGTAGTTGCGTAGCGCGCTGGCTGAGTGGTTCTTCACGAGACCGCTGGTCTTTAGGGTAACGATGGATTGCTGGACGCTGTAGTAGCTCTTGGAGAAGGTGACCACTTGGGCACGGTCAGCGGTGTAACTAATCTCGTTGATGTCAAAATCGAAAGATTTGGCACCTGGGGCGTAGCTGGAGTCGAAGGGCTCGCTAATCCAGTTCACGTTGCTGGCCTTGAATCCCAAGGCAGCACCGATCGCGTAGGCGACGGCTGATTCGTAGCCCTTGCCGCTGCTGGGCTTGTTGTCGATAAACCAGGGCTCGTAGACCGGGTTGTCGGTGGCGATCGTCAACTTGTTCGCATTGTGGACCTGACTCTTGACGGTGGTCTGACAGGTGGTCAAAGCCGAGGGTGTAGCGGCTTGAGCCAAGGAGTTGGCTCCGAAGGAGAGGGCTGAAAGAGTGGCCATGGCCAGTACGCCTGAAACAGTGATCTTGAGGGTACGCATTATTCTTTCCTTTGATGTGAACTGCAGCACGTTGAAGGTTTATTATTGTCGCAATTCCGCAGTTCCGCAACTCCGCCCTTCGGAGAATTTGTGTCACAGAAATGCAACATTCTGAGCAGTGGTTTGGCCAATCGACGGGCCTGATTCCCAGTGCGCTTGGCCCGACCCATCGGGCTGCTGTGAGCTGAAATGAGGCCCCCACCTGAAGAGCTTGCGGTTCATCATTACTCACTATTGCCAATTGGCCATCAGTGTTACTAAGATGATGCCGCTGGGAGAGGTGGGTGAGTTCGGTTTAAACCACATTCCTGCTAAGAATGCGGCCTGTTAACGCGGGCCCGAGGGTTCGAATCCCTCCCTCTCCGCCAATTTGTCTGGGCCCAGCACCCAGGCAATATCAAGAAATCGAGGGTCGGGATGCAGTACTGGGTTGAAACTCTTGGTTGTCCCAAAAATCATGTCGACTCCGACAAGCTGACTGGTCTCCTGCACACTCAGGGTTACACCGCCGCCGCCTCGGCCGAGGAGGCAGATCTTGTGGTGGTCAATACCTGCGCTTTTATCGAGGCTGCCCGTGAGGAGTCGATCGAAACAGTTCTCGCGCTCGCTGACGTGAGACAACGCGGCGCCCGCTTGGTGGTCACTGGATGTATGGCTGAGCGCTACGGCGATGAGCTCGCGGATGCCCTCCCAGAAGTCGACCTGGTCGCCAGATTTGGTGAAAGTTTGATTGCTCCGACGCCCGTCACCATCGGGGGCCGTCGTAAGGCGCCGGACTTCGACCTCCTCAACCTGCCTCGACCCGCCACTACCGCCCCGTGGGCCTACGTTAAAATTGCCGAAGGTTGTGATCGCCGATGTGGTTTTTGTGCAATCCCGACCTTTCGCGGTGACCAACGCTCACGCTCTACTGAGGAGATTCTCACGGAGGCACGCGCTCTGGTCGCCGGTGGTGTAAAGGAGATTGTCCTCATCGCCCAGGACCTCGCGAGTTGGGGCCACGACCGTCGTCGAGGGAAGCTCGGGGAAGCCCTGGAAGTCCTTGATAGTGGTGGCACGCAGCCCCTCATTGAACTCACGCGAACCCTGAGTAAGGAAGTCGAGCGAGTCCGCTTGCTCTATCTCTACCCGTCGGGTTTGACGCAGGCCCTGATCGACACCATTCTCGAAACTAATGTTCCCTACTTCGATTTATCCCTGCAGCACGCGTCACGACCATTGTTGCGTGGGATGAAGCGATGGGGAGACGCGGACAAGTTCCTGGATCGCATTGCCGCTATTCGCGCCAGCGAGCCCAACGCCGCTTTTCGGTCGTCATTCATTTTGGGCTATCCCGGAGAAACCGAAGATGATCAACGTCAACTCATTGAGTTTCTGGAAGCAGCTCAACTCGACTGGGCGGGATTTTTCACCTATTCCGCCGAAGACGGTACGACATCGGCGAGCATGGCGAACCAGGTGCCACACGAACTTGCCCTCGAACGCTTGCGCGAAGTGAGCGAAATCCAGGACGGCATTACGGCGCGACGTCGTGACGAGCTTGTGGGCACGACTCAGCGCGTTTTGATTGACGCGCCGGGCGTCGGTCGCAGCGTTCGAGAGTGTCCCGAAATTGACGGAATAATTCGGGTCAGTCCACTCCTGCCCGTGGGTTCTTTGGTTGACTGTGTCATCACAGCTAGTTACGGTACCGACTTGGAGGCCACCGCTCTATGACTTCGTCACGTTCCTACGGTGAGTCCGCGCTCCTGACGCCGGCCAACTTGCTGACCATGTTCCGCTTGTTGGTTGCGCCACTGTTTATCTACTTAATTTGCACGCATCCGATTTCCTGGTGGACCACTGTCGTGGGTGGGGTGGCTGCAGCATCTGATTATTTCGACGGCATCGTTGCGCGTCGACAAGGTCCGACTTCGTCGGGGGCCTTTCTCGACCCCCTCGCTGACAAGGTAATTGTTTTAGGTTCGCTCTACGCGCTGGTGTTTAAGCACCACGCGCACTTTTGGACCAGCTTTTGGATTCCCGCTGTGATCATTACGGCCCGAGAAATCTGGATGAGCTTTCACCGCAGTCGTGCGTCGCGACGTGGTGTGTCAATCCCCGCCAGCCGTTTGGCAAAGTACAAGACCATGGTGCAGGACTTGGCCATCGCCCTCTACGTAATTCCGGGCGTGGGGTCGCACCCCAATATCGCCCTCGTCACTATTTGGATGGCGGTGGGGCTCACCGTTGTCACCGGCTGGCAGTACTACACAGTGGGAAAAGAGGTAATGAAGCATGCGAGTTGAAGTCGTAGCCGTCGGCACCGAACTGCTCCTCGGGCAAATTGCGGACACTAACTCCCAGTGGTTGGGTGAGCAGTTGGCGGCGTCCGGCCTGAGTTCGCATTTTCATCAACACGTGGGTGACAATCACGACCGTATTGTGTTGGCGTTTCGAACGGCCCTCGCTCGTAGCGATGCGTTGATTGTCTGCGGGGGCCTCGGCCCAACCCAAGATGACATCACCCGTCAGGCCATTGCCGAAATTATGAATGTTCCGCTGGAGCGGGATCAAAATATCGCTGACGGTATTCGTCGGATGTTCGAGTCGCGTGGACGCACGATGCCGGAAAATAACTTGCTGCAGGCTGACGTGCCGCGTGGTGCGAAGATTATTGAACAACGCCGGGGCACGGCACCGGGTTTAATTTGCCCGCTGGGGAACAAGGTGATTTACGCCGTTCCGGGTGTTCCCTACGAGCTCACTGAAATGTTCGAGCGAGCGATTTTGCCAGATTTGCTCGACCGCGTGCGAGCGGATGGTTCGACGTCGGTGATCAGAAGTCGAGTACTGCGGACCTGGGGCGCGAGTGAGTCGGGATTGGCCGAAGCGCTGAACTCACGTTTCGAAGAATTGGTGGATAGCTCTCGTGTCACGATTGCTTTTCTCGCCTCCGGGATCGAGGGAATAAAGGTACGCATCACCGCGCGTGGCGATGACGACGCCAACGCTGAGGAGCTCCTGGCGGAAGAAGAAGTTCAGGTGCGGGAGATCATCGAACGTGCACTCGGGGACATAATTTTTGGCGTCGATGACGAAACGATGGAAGACGCCATCGCCAAGCGGCTGTGCTCGAAGGGGCTCACTCTCGCGGTGGCCGAGTCGGTCACGGGAGGGTTAGTTGCCAGTCGGCTGGTGAACGTGCCCGGTGCGTCAGAGTGGTTCCGCGGTGGGGTAGTTAGTTACGCGAGCGACGTAAAGTTCGAAGTTCTTGGAGTTGCGAAGGGGCCGGTGGTCAGCGGTAGCGCCGCTGAGGAAATGGCGGATGGAGTTCGTACCCTCCTGCGCAGCGATGTCGCGATATCAATCACTGGCGTCGCGGGTCCGGAGTCGCAGGATGGACATCCGGCCGGAACCGTATTCGTGGGTATAGCCCTTGGCGAGAATGTCGAGCACGTTCAGCTGAATCTCCCGGGGGACCGGCCACGAGTTCGCGCCTACTCGGCCATCAGCGCGCTCGATGCACTACGCCGCATTCTCGACCGTAACTAGTCACTGGAAGTCGCGAGATTTGGCGGTAGCCTCGGCGTGACGAGAGGACCGCTCATGAACGGGATTTCAATTCAAGCCGACGCCTTTGAGATGGACTTTGATGTCAGTCGTCTCGGACGAATTGATCGGCATTTTGATAAATATGTTGCAGATGAAAAATTGGCGGGCTACCTCATTTCGGTATCGCGTGCCGGTCAAGTGGTGTACACCGCTCGTGGCGGACACCGCGACCGCGAGCAATCGCTACCGGTAGTTGACGACACCATCTGGCGTATTTATTCCATGACAAAAGCTGTCACGTCAGTTGCCGTCATGATGCTGGCCGAGGAGGGAATTTTCAACCTCTTCGACGAAGCAGGACGCTGGATCGAATCACTTCGCGAACCACGGGTCTACGTGGGCGGAACGGCGGCGGCTCCCCAAACTATCCCCGCCACTACGCCGGTACGGATACACCACCTCTTGAGTCACACGTCCGGCTTGACCTACGGCTTTAACTACACCCATCCCGTTGACCAGATCTACCGCAATAAGGGCTACGACCTGTCATTTCCCAAAGGCGCCGACCTCGCCTCGGCCGTCGACGACTTCTGCTCTAGCCCGCTCTTGTTTCAGCCGGGGGAAGCGTGGAACTATTCAGTTGCGGTGGACGTTCTCGGCCGTTTGGTAGAAATTTGGTCGGGTCAGACTCTGGACGTTTTTCTGCGGGAACGAATCTTGGATCCACTGGGTATGACCGACACCGACTGGTACTGCCCGGAGGAGAAAACTGACCGTCTGGCTCAGTTGTACGTACCGATTGATGGTCGTGCGACGGCTGCCACCAAGATGGCCAGCGGAGCTACTCGCGGGCCATCGATACTTAGCGGCGGTGGTGGCCTAGTGTCGACCGCTCACGACTACAACCAGTTCATGTCGATGCTGCTGAACGGTGGTGAACTCAACGGGCATCGCTTCTTGTCACCCGCCACCATTGATCTGATGATGAGTAATCACTTGCCGGGTGATGGTGACCTGGAATCTTGCGCGCGTGATTCCTTCTCGGAAGACTGGGCCACGGGCGTCGGCTTCGGTCTCGGCTTTTCCGTCATTACCGACCGTCGCCGGGCGAAAACCTTGGCCTCAACGGGGACCTACGCTTGGGGTGGCATGGCTTCCACCGGTTTTTGGGTGGACCCCGCTGAAGAGATCACCGTGGGCCTCTACACCCAATTACTGCCGTCCTCTACCTACGCACTGCGTCGCGAGCTACAACAACTGGTCTACGGGGCTGTGACAGCCTAGAAAAGTTTTTTAGGGAAACTCAAGAAATATCCGTCATACGAACACTTGTTCGTAGTAATCTTTGAACGTGACGAACGACCGTTGTTACAGGGGCCACTTAGGTTTCCCATCATGAATAAAAAGAACAAGGAGCACAGCATGGCAGCCAAAGAAGACGACAAGGCCAAAGCCCTGGAATCAGCCCTCGGGCAGATTGAAAAGCAGTTTGGTAAGGGTTCGATCATGCGACTGGGTGAAAACACCCATATGAACATTGCCTCCATCCCGACGGGTGCGCTCTCGCTCGACCTCGCACTAGGCGTTGGTGGTCTGCCCCGTGGTCGCATCATCGAGGTGTACGGACCTGAATCATCCGGTAAGTCAACTCTCGCCATGCACGTAGTTGCCGAGGCGCAGCGCAATGGCGGCGTTTGTGCCTATATCGACGCCGAGCACGCCATGGACCCGGTGTACGCCCGGGCCATTGGTGTGAATGTCGATGATCTCCTTATTTCGCAACCCGACACGGGAGAGCAAGCCCTCGAAATCGCGGACATGCTGATTCGCTCGGGAGCCCTGGACGTGATTGTCATTGACTCGGTCGCTGCTTTGACCCCGCGTGCGGAAATCGAAGGCGAGATGGGTGACAGCCACATGGGCCTTCAAGCCCGACTGATGAGCCAGGCGCTCCGCAAAATTACGGGCAACCTTTCGAAATCAGACACAATTGCTCTCTTCATTAACCAGATTCGATTCAAGATTGGTGTGATCTACGGATCACCCGAAACCACGCCTGGTGGCAACGCGCTGAAGTTCTACTCGAGTGTTCGTCTGGATATTCGTCGTGTGGAATCAATAAAAGACGGCACCGACGTGGTGGGTAACCGCACCAGGGTCAAGGTGGTGAAGAACAAAGTGGCCGCACCCTTCCGCCAGGCAGAATTCGACATCATGTACGGCCAGGGAATTAGCCGTGAAGGTTCCGTGCTCGACGTCGCCGTTGAATTGGGCTTCGTGAAAAAGGCGGGAGCTTGGTTCACTTACGAGGGTGAGCAGCTCGGCCAGGGGCGCGAGAACGTGAAGAACTTCTTGCGGGAGAATCCCCAGCTCATGGCGGAGATTGATCAGCGAGTTCGCGAACACATCAAGGCTGCCGGTCTCGATACGACGGCGGAGCAACCCCTCAACATTGACGAGCCTTTGTCGCTGGACTAGTCCTCCAATTCTCCGCCAGTTTGCCGTGAGTCACTGACGGAGAAGGCGCCACATAGCCCCTGATTCTCTGTAGCCACTAGGGTTCTTCGGTGCCTCTGCGTTCACGTTTCCATTGGTGGTTGGGTGCTCAGTTGCGTCGCGGACGTGCCTACGCCCAACTCGTCGGAACCGTCGGTCCTCGAGATCCCTACGCCAAAAAGTTCTTCTATTTTGGCGAGGATGCCGCGGTCATGTACCCCCAGGGAGTGATTTATAACGAGGAGTATCTCTCGATTGGCAATGAGACTTTGGTGGGGCCCAACGTCTGTGTCACGGCGGGAATTTCGGCGGATCAGGAGATGTTGAACGCGCCCGTGGTAACCATTGGACGCAAGTGCATCATCGGACGCGGCTCACACATCATTGGGCACTGGTCTATCGTTCTCGGCGACGAAATCCAAACGGGTCCTTACGTGTACATTACGGATCAGAACCACGGCTACGAAGACCCCGACGCTCCCGTGGGCTGGCAAACACCTTCGGAGGGAGCCGTTGCCATTGGCTCTGGTTCGTGGTTGGGGGCCAACGTGGTCATACTCCCAGGCACCACCCTGGGTCGCAACACCGTCGTGGCCGCTGGGGCTGTCGTTCGCGGAACTTTTCCTGATCACGTGGTGCTGGGTGGTGTCCCCGCTCGCGTGCTGCGTCACTACACCCCAATCACTGGTTGGGTGAGCGGTCCACCCAGCGCATGACGCGCTCAGTATTCGGTCTCAACCTCGACCCCTTACGCAACTCTCAGTCCTATCGCCGGCTCTACGTGGCCGGTGGGGTCACGGCCATTGGTAATCAAGCCACCTACGTCACCTTGCCCTTTCAATTAAAGGTACTCACGCACTCGACTCTGGCCGCCGGGCTGCTGGGACTTGTTGAAGTGGCCCCACTCGTTCTCTTCGGCCTCTACGGCGGAGTTCTGGCTGACTCGCTAGATCGTCGCCGCCTCGTCATTGGCAGCGAGGCCCTTTTAATGTTGACCTCGCTCATCTTGCTGGTGAACGCCTCACTCCCACACCCGAAGGCGTGGGTAATTTATATCGTGGCGATGCTCGTGGCCGCTCTGGACGGCGTACAGCGGCCCAGCCTCGACGCCGTGAACCAAAGTCTGGTGAGCCACGAATTGCAACGCGAGGCCGCCACTCTGGGCACGTTGCGTTGGACGACAGCGTCGATTATTGGACCGGTCGTGGGCGGCCTCCTTGCCGTTTCGGCGGGCCCGTGGGCCGTCTACGGCCTCGACGTGGCGACCTTCTTGGTCTCGCTCGTTCTACTCTCGCGCATCACGGTGAGCACCGTGCTTCCGGTCTCGGGAAAACCAGACTTTGGCACCTTGGTCCTCGGCGTGAGGTACGCGGCCTCCCGACCCGACTTGATTGGCACCTACCTCGTTGATTTAGCCGCCATGATCTTTGCTTTTCCGGTCGCCATGATGCCCTTCGTTGCCGATCGTTTTCACGTCCACTACGCCCTGGCCCTCCTGTACTGCGGACTTCCAGTGGGTGCCCTCGTGGGCAGCTTGACCTCGCTGTGGACGCAGCGTGTGAGCCGCTACGGGAAGGCCATCGTGGTTGCCGCGGCCGGTTGGGGACTTGGCATCGCCGTCTTCGGCTCGGTGAATTCTCTTTTTTTGGCACTGCTCGGTCTCATCGTGGCCGGTTGGGCGGATGCCGTTAGCGGCATCTTTCGCTCGACGATGTGGAATGAATCCATTCCTCTCGAAGTACGTGGTCGTATGGCGGGCATCGAACTAATTTCCTATTCTCTCGGGCCCACCGCGGGCCAATTTCGTTCTGGGCTCATGGCCTCGTTGACCTCACTACGCATTTCGCTGACCGTGGGTGGGCTCGTCTGTACTGGCGCCTGCGTCACATTGGCGGCGGCGCTTCCGAGCATGTGGCGATTTGATGCGCGCACGAACCCCGACGTGCTCGCGCAAAAAATTGCGCGCGGCAACGAAACGGCCTCGTAGTCACGTCGGCTACTCGCCGACCTCTACGCTCGTACTATGCCTTCGGAGATTTTCCTCGTTACCGCCAGTGGCCCCGACCGTCCCGGAGTCGGCGCCCAGCTCTTTCAATCCCTGAGCGGACTGTCGAGCGACGGCTCGGAGCTCAACGACGTCGCCCAGATAACCATTCGGGGCTACCTCGTTTTATGCGTGGAAGTAACGGTGACCTCGGGCGAGAGCCCCGAGCTCGTCCGCGAACGAGCGCGACGACTGGGCGTCATCGGGGAGGGGATTGACCTCACCGTGGAGAGAGTCGAGCCCGGTGAGTACGCCAATGGGAAGCGCCTCCTCGTCACCTTTCTCGCGCCCTCCATATCTAGTGACGCCATGGCGAAGGTCTTTTCGGCCATCGCCGCGTCGGATGCAACCTGCGAGAGAATTGTGCACCTCGCCAGTTATCCCGTCGACTGTTACGAGCTAGTCGTACTGGGTCCCAACCACAGCGCGCTGCGAGAAAAGGTTACGCGAGCGGCGACTGAAGCGGGCCTCGATATCGCCATCCAACGCGCCGGACTACATCGCCGTAGTAAGCACCTCGTGGTGATGGACGCTGATTCGACGCTCCTCCAAGATGAAGTGATTGACCTCCTCGCCGAAGAATGCAACTGTGCTCGCGAGGTCGCTTCGATTACGGCCGCCGCGATGGCCGGAGAAATTGATTTTTCTGAATCTTTGCGACAACGAGTCGCTCTGCTGAAGGGTCTTCCGGCGTCGGTGCTCGATGACGTCCGGGCGAGGCTGCGTTTAGCGCCCGGGGCGCGCACCTTGCTACGAACCCTGCAACGTTTGGGTTATGTTCCAGCCGTCGTGAGCGGCGGCTTCGTAGAGGTTCTCGCCCCACTCTTACGCGAGCTCGGTGTGGAACTACTCGAAGCGAATCGCCTCGAAGTTCGTGACGGTGTCCTCACCGGTGAGCTCGCATCAGAAATTGTTGATCGTGCCGGTAAGGCGGCAGCGCTGGTGCGCTTTGCCGAACAAATCGGTGTGCCGCTGCAGCAGACCGTGGCGGTTGGTGATGGGGCGAACGACATCGACATGCTCTCAATTGCTGGTCTCGGCATTGCCTTTAACGCGAAACCCGTAGTGCGTGAACACGCCGATGCGGCTCTGTCCGTCCCCTATCTCGACGCCGTGCTCTACTTCCTTGGTATCAGCCGAGAAGAAATTGATGCAGAATAGAAGTTCGCTAGGGGGTCGCAATGGAAGTTGACGTCATCGTTGTTGGTTCGGGCTTCGGCGGCATTGGTATGGCCATTGAGATTGAGCGTCGCAAGTTAGGTACCTACGTGGTTCTCGAGCGCGCCGCGTCGCTCGGGGGCACGTGGCGCGACAACAGCTATCCGGGTGCCGCCTGTGACGTACCTTCCTCCTTTTACTCCTACTCGTTTGCACCATCTGATTGGTCGCGGCGCTACGCCACGCACGACGAGATATTGGCCTACCTTGAAAAAACTGCCGAGTCCTTCGCTGTCACCAGCCGGGTGCGTTACAACGAGACGGTGCAGACCATGACCTGGGATGAGACCAGCGAACGTTGGCAGGTCGTGACCTCATCGGGTGCGCAGTTCGTGAGTCGTTACGTCGTCGACGCCATCGGCCAGCTCAGTCGACCTCGCGGGGCCGGAATTCAGGGGGAGTCGAACTTCGCGGGACCTCAGTTCCACACCGCCCAGTGGGATCATTCCCTCGACCTCGCTGGTCGACGTGTGGGGCTCTTTGGCACCGGCGCGAGCGCCATTCAGGTCGGTCCCGCCATCGCCGAGACGGTGGGCTCGCTCACGGTCTTCCAACGCAGTGCGCCCTACATCATGGACCGGCACGACCCGATGATTCCGAACTGGCTGCGAGCAATTCATCGCTGGCTGCCCTTCGTTCAGTATCCGGCGCGACTGAAGACCTACGTGATTGGTGAAATTGCCAGTGTCGCCCTCGTGGGGAACACGAAACTTCGTGCGGGCCTCAAGAAGCGTTGGCGGGAGTACCGCGACGAGGTCATCACGGACGAAAACCTCCGTGCGCTGACGACCCCCGACTACGTCATTGGCTGCAAGCGCGTGCTCTTCTCGTCGAGTTGGTACCCCATGTTGAAGAAAGAAAATGTTGCGCTGGTGTGCGCCGAAGTCGACCACGTCGACGCCACGGGGATAGTCACGAAAGACGGGGCTCACCATGACCTGGATGTGCTCATTTGGGCGACCGGTTTTGAGACGACTTCTTTTACTGGAGAAATTGTCATCACCGGTCGAGGGGGCGTCGATATTCACGAACAGTGGGGACGCCGTCCCAGCGCCTATCGCGGGGTCAGCGTTGCGAACTTTCCCAATTTTTTCTTGCTCTACGGACCGAACACCAACCTCGGAACAAATTCCATCATTTTTATGCTCGAGGCTCAGATCGGCTACGTGGCGGGTCTCATTCGGGCCAGTAATGATCTCGGTGGTCGACCCCGCAGCGTTGACGCCCAGGTAGAGCGTGATTTCGTGGCGGATATCGACCGTCGTAGCGCCTCGTCGTCGTGGACGACCTCCTGTTCCTCGTGGTACACGGTTGATGGTGTCAATACCAATAACTGGCCCGCTGGGACCTGGGCGTACCGGAGGCTCCTGAAGGATATCGATATCCAGAACTACCCCGCTATTTCCTGAGCAGAATTTTGGTAGCGCCCACTCCCACTGGCGTGTATCGTGAGACAAAAGAGTTCTGATTGTCTCACGCGAGACCTGGAGGAGTGGAATTATGAAAGTCATCATTGATGCCGCGAAGTGTCAAGGTCACGGACGTTGCTATTCACTCGCGCCCGACCTGTTTGACAGCGACGAACTCGGAAACGGGTTTGTGATTGGTTCCGGCGAACTCAGTGAGTCCAATGCGGATCGTGCTCGTTTGGCCCAAGCTAACTGCCCCGAACACGCCATCTCCATCGAGGAATAACGATGACTGATATTGCCAAGCGCCCCGTTGAAGATTTCTCCCTGGATTGGGACCACACTGACCCGACCTGGGTGAAAGACCCGTACCCCATTTGGGATGACCTTCGCGGACGTTGTCCCGTGGCGCACACCGAACGTTTCGGTGGTGGCTGGTTTCCGTCGAAGCACGAGTTCGTATCGGAAATCGCCAATGACACCGAGCACTTCACGAGTCGCACCGTCGTCGTCGGTAATGGCCGACCCGGTGAGGACGCCCCTCCGGCCCCCATCGGACTGGCCCCACCCATTACCTCGGACCCGCCCTTTCACCAGATTGCTCGCCGGCTGATCCTTCCGGCCTTCGCGCCACGACCCATCAACGCCCTCGAGTCCCAGATTCGTGAGTACTGTGAAACACTCCTGGACCGGGTCGAGGGTCACGCCATCGTCGACGGTGGCGAAGACTTCGCCCAGTACATCCCCCCAGCTGTTATTTCTCAAATGCTGGGCTTCCCCTCTAAAGATGAGCATCTCTTTCGCGACTTTGTCCACATTGTCCTCGAGGGAGTCGACGAGCCCGTGCTTGAGCGTCGGATCGAAATGTTTCAACCGATAGAGGAATACTTCACCAAGCAGATTGAAGATCACATGGAGAACCCGCGTGATGACCTCACGAGTTACCTTCTCAACGTCGAGATCTTTGAGGGCCAGAAACTCTCACCGGAGCACGTCTTCGGCACGATGATTCTGATTCTGGTAGCCGGTATCGACACCACCTGGTCGGCGATTGGCTCCTCACTCTGGCACTTGGCATCGCACCCCGAAGATCTCGCTCGTCTCGTTAACGAGCCCGAACTCATGCCGGTAGCGATCGAAGAATTCCTTCGTTTCTACGCGCCGGTGACGATGGCTCGTTTGGTCAAGGAAGATTACGATTTCCAC
>CAIOSJ010000003.1 GCA_903860915.1 uncultured Actinomycetes bacterium
CGCCAAGTGCGCCACGGAAATTGAAGCCGCGCGCCTGCTGACCTATCGCGCTGCGTGGCTGGCCGATCAGGGGAAGTTCACCAAGGAATACGTTCCCTATTTGTCGATGTCCAAGTACTACGCCACCGAGGTCGCGGTGAAGGCCTCGGGCCTGGCCGTGCAACTCTTGGGAGCGGCTGGTTACATGGAAGAGCACCCCACCGAACAGTGGTACCGCGACGCGCGTCAGCTGACCATCGTTGAAGGCACCTCGCAGGTCCAATTGGGTCTGATCGGCAAGGGAGTACTCGGCCACGACCTGTGGTGGGACTAAGTGGCCTCCTTCGTTGAGGTTATTGCCCTCCTCGAATCCGCGCAGGACCTCAGCCGTCTCCAAGCCGCCGACGCCTTGAGCGAAATTCTCGACGGCGCGGTCTCCGCTGAGGACACCAAGCGTTGGTTGCTAGCCCTCGCCGCCAAGGGTGAAACCGCCAGCGAGATGAGTGGTTTCGTGGACGCCATGATGGCGGCCGCGACCACCATCGCGGTGGACGAGAACGCCATGGATATCTTCGGTACGGGGGGCGACCGTCTCCACAGCGTGAACATCTCCACCATGGCGGCTCTCACGGTGGCCGGTTGTGGGGTGCCGGTAGCCAAGCACGGCAACCGCGCCGCATCCTCCTCCGTGGGCACCGCCGACGTCCTGGAAGCCCTCGGAGTGAAGCTCGATCCGGGTCCCGACAAGGTGCGCGAATGCGTCGAGAAGGCGGGTATTGGCTTTTGCTTCGCCCCGAGTTTTCACCCGGGACTTCGTCACCTCGCGCCCATTCGCCGTGAACTCGGTATTCCCACGGCCTTTAATGTTCTGGGACCCTTGGCTAATCCGGCCGAAGTACGACGCCTCTTAATCGGAGTGGCGAATCCCGACTGGATGGGTCGCATGGCGGAAGTCATTCAGGATCGACCCATCGACATGGCGCTGTTGGTGCACGCCGACGACGGCCTCGACGAACTGTCCCTGGGTTCGCCCTCGACCCTGCTGCACGTCTCCGCTCAGTCGGTGGGGAGCTGGCGATTCGATCCCGCCACTCTCGGACTGCACCACGACACCAATTCGATTCGTGGGGGCGACATCACGGTCAACGTGGCGGCGGTGAAGTCCTATCTCGACGGAACTCCGGGGGCCGTCTTTGACACGGTGATTGCTAACGCCGGCCTCGCCCTGACGGTGGCGGGACTGGCTGAGAGCATCGATGACGGTCGGGCTTTGGCCACCAAGTCCGTGGTGAGCGGCCGCGCGGCGGTGGCCCTGCACAAGCTGATCGAAGTCTCTAATTCCTAGGTGACGGGGTGGGCTCGGAAAAGTCCAGTCCGGCCAAACGAGCCCGACTCGGTACAATTCGAGCATGGAACCAGCACCCGAACTCGTCGAACTCACGCAGAGTTTCTGGAACGCTTATGCGGAAGGCGACTTCCAAACTTTTGCTGACATCCATTCACAACACGAGTCCTTCATGGCGCTGGGAACCGATGAGTTGGAGTGGTGGGATGATCGTGAGTCCTATCTCAAGATCGCTGCAGTGCAGCATTCGGAAATGAGCATCACCAAAGTTGAAGTACGACGGACCGTCGCCTGGAAGGAGGGCGGCCTGGGTTGGGTTGCCGGTGAG
>CAIOSJ010000004.1 GCA_903860915.1 uncultured Actinomycetes bacterium
GGAGGTGCGGGTCCAGTCATAGTCATGGCCGCTACGGCCCTCTTTGGCACGGGACTTAGCCCCACCGTCACTACCTTTACCGTCACGAGCACCTCGCTCGCGAACGCGCCCGTCATCACCAGCGCCGTGCTCAGTCCCTCGGGCGACACCATTGTCATGACCGACAGCGCCAATAGTGCCGTGCTGAGCTTTGATGTTTCAACGAGCCTCTCGTCGACCTACGGACAAGTGACAAACATCGCCGCGCTGAACGGTTCGACGGCGATGACTCCAATCTCGGTGACCATGACTCCCGACGGATCGTTCCTCTACGTGTCGAGCGTCGCTACTTCGGGCACCCTGCGTGGCATCACATCTCTCGTGCGCAGTCCCTACGCTGCAACCTACGGCTCCCCGGTCTTTCAAAACGCCAGCTCGCTGCACGACACTCCACCGAGTGGGTCGGCGGTCACTCTCGTGACGCCCACCCAACTGGTCGCTTCGCCCACGGGCCAGGGACTCTTCGTGCTCGACGCCAACGCCACGCAGTCGATGCTCTTTCAGATGGCGATTACGAGTTCGGGCCAGCTCGCGAGCGACCCGAGTCCGGCCTTCTTGGCTGGCAATAACCCGGTGGCCCTTTCGATCTCGCCAACCGCGGCCGTGGCCTACCTCACTGACGCCACCACGAAAAAGACCACGGCCCTCAATATCGCTGATCCGCTCAACCCCTTCACCCTCTTTACCTTCACCTCATCGACGACCCCGACCACTAACGCGGTGACGCCCGACGGTCAGTTCGTCGTCGTTGGCACTCTCGCCGGTTTTTACAGCATTGCCGGGCTCGACATCTTGCTGGCGAGTGACGGCACCAACCAGGGCACCAGCTTGTTTGGTGACATCAACGCCCTCGCCGTGAGTCCCACCTCTTCATCTCTGACTCTCAGCTCCACCCTTAGCTACGACGGCCAGATTGGTTGGAGTGAACTCCTAAACGGTGGGACCAACCCCGCTATTCGCGCCGCCTCTTCACTGGTGGCCTTTCACTCCGACGGCACCCCGAGTGATGCCGTTTCGGTGCGGGCCGGGACTAGCACGGCACTACGTAGTTACGCCTTCTCGCTGAACTCGCTGTCCATTCCAACCCTCGGACTACCCCTTGATCTCAGCGCTTCTTATGACTCGGCGCGAATCATGAACGGGCTCGACACCGCGGCTAACCAGCCGGATCTGGCCATGGGCTGGCGCCTCAGCCTCGGCGCCAAGGCCACCCAGAACCCCAACTCGGGACTCTTTGCCTGTCAGATCCAAGTGACCCAAGCCGACGGCTCGATTGTGAAGTTCAACCCCGCCACTTCTGGCACCACCTGTCCGAGCGCGAGCTACCAGGCCCTGCCCTGGAGCCAGAGCGAACTCACCACCTACGCCACATGTCCCGTCGCGATCAGCGGCGCCTGTTGGAAGGTGACCTACCTACTCACCGGGGAGTCGGACTACTTTGACGCCACGGCTTCAACGCACCGCATGCTGGCTCGAAGCGATCGCTTCGGCAACCTCCAGAGTTTCGCTTACTCCTCTGGTCGCCTCGCGAGTGTGACCGCATCAACCCGAACCTTGAGCTTTAGTTACCCGAGCGCCGGTTCGGCCAGTTGCCCGAACAGCGTCGGCTCGCTCTCGGTGAGTTCCTGCGTGGTCGTGACGGACCCCATCGGTCGCACCGTGACCTACGTCCTAACGGGCAACGCCACCTCCGGTTACGACCTCAGTGCCGTGACGTTGGCCCGAGGTGCCGAGAGTGCGACCTATCGCTTTAGCTACCTCAATCACTACCTGGTGGCGTGGTGGACCCCGCAAAACGTCGCGAACGGCGCCGCGTCCAATGAAGCCACGAGCGTCACTTACACCAGCACCACGCCGGGCACCCTGGCCTGGGTCGCCAAAGTCGAAGCGCCCTACGTCACGAACGAAGGCGTCTCGGGCACCGACTCGTTTCGCGCGACGACGACCTTTACCTACGTCGATCAAGACCTCTTTAGCGGCAACGGCACGGTGCTCGTTTCAGATCCCAATACCAACTACAACGCCACACACGGCACCTCACTACCGGGGGCGAACGTGACGCTGGATCGTTACGTGAGTTTCACCCTCGCCGCCCAAATCCAAGGTTACGGACCAACCGAGTCGCCCCTCGTGAACGACACCGCGATTTCAGCCACCTCCGCCACCACCCTGCGCGACCCCTTAACCCTCATGCCCGTTGAGACCATTGGGGCCCGCGCCGGCACCGGCTCGGGCTCGCTCTACAGCTTTGATATTTCGCTGTTTAGCTACGACGCCCTCGGCAACGTGTTGGCGATGTGGACCCCCGGAGTGAGTGCCGGAACGTGGAACGAAAACGACTTCGCCTACAACCAGACCAACCAGGTCATTAGCGCCACCGACCCCTTGGGTCACGTCACGACAGCTTCCTATGACTCGCTCGGTCGAGTCATCGCCACGACCACTCCCGCAACCAATAGCTGGACGGCGCCAGCAATCACCTCGAACTACTACCTCGCGAGCGGCCTGCTCTGTGCCAGTCGTGACGCCAACGAGGTCGCCCAATACGGCGCCCTCACCAGTTGCACCGCCTTCCACGCGACGCTCTATTCCTATAACGCCGCGGGGGACCTCGTGCTCTCGACCGACCCCCTCGGCCACGTCAACCAGAGTGCTTACGACCTAAACGGGAATCTCTGCGCCACGCTCACGGCGAACGCCTATGCCGCCGGGCAACGACTCACGTCGTGTCCCAGTGCCGCTTCTGTGAATGTGACCGCGACCCTCGCGCGCAATCTCTACGGCTCACCCACGATTTCGGCGACCCCGAGCAACGCCCCCGGCGGTCTTACGTTCGCCTACTACAACGCCAACAACGATGTCGTTGCTTCGGTCGGCATCTTGGGCAACCCGACCCTCTGTGATCCCTTAACGGTCTTTACCTGTCCCTTCACCTCCTACTCCACCTACAACGCCCTCGGGGCGGTGACCACCTCGGTCGCCCCCTCGGCCTTTAGTGGTGTTTCAGGTCCGAGCAGCCAGAGCTTCCTCGACCCGAGTGGCCACAGCGTGGCGAGCGTTGACGCCGGTGGGGTGAAGAACGTCTCAATACCGACCTCGCTCGGCACCACGCAGTCCTCGGCCCTCGCGAGTTCACTGTCGGCTTCGTGTTCACTGAACTCACTGAGCTCACTCTGTCCGAACGCTTCGTATTCACGCAGTGACGCCGCCGGCAATCCGACGAGCTCAGTGACTCCGACCAGTTCGGGCACCGGAGTGCTCTTAAGCACCACGACCTATGACCCGATGGGCAACGTGGCGAGTGAAACCGACCCGACGGGCGCGCTCTCTACCTCAACCTACGACGCCAACGGCCAGACGCTCCAAAGCACGAGCACCAAGGGATCACTCACGACCGGTTCGACCTCGGCCTATAACCCGAATGGCTCGCTCTGTTGGTCCACGCCGCTCGTGATCGCGGGCACGCCAGACTGTGCCAACCCACCCCTCGCCGCGCTCAATCAAACGACCCTCAACTACTACGACCAAGACGGACGCCTCGTCGCGACGACCAATCCCGGCACCGTTACCTACAGTCCCGCGACGCCCTCGGCCTGCAATCCACTGACGAGCGCAACCTGTGACTCGGTGACCTACTACTCCTACGACGAAGCGGGGCACCGCACGCAGACGACTGCGCCCGCGGGACCCTCGGGAGTTCGCGCCACAACCACCAACTACTTTGACGCCAGCGGCAATCTCGTCGCGACGCTCACGCCGATCGGCGCGGGCACCGGCTGCAACCCGCTGACAACGTCGACCTGTCTCGGCGCGAGCTACTCGACCTATGACGCCCAGAACCGTCTCCTCACCGTCTCTTACACCGACGGCACCCCCAGCGTCACCTACTCCTACAACGCTGATGGTTCCAAGGCCACCCAGAGCGACGGCACCGGCACCTCCACCTTCAGCTACGACAGCGCCGGGCGACTGGTCGGCACCACCAACGGGGCCGGCGCCACGACGACCTGGGGCTACAACACCCTCGGTCAACTGATCTGTCAGAGCTACGACAACCCCGCCGCCAACACCTGTCGCGGTTCGGGGGCCGGAACCGCTTCACCCCCACCGGGACTCCTCACCTTTTCCTACGACGCCCTCGGTCGGGCTAGTTCGCTGATCACCTGGAGTGGCGTGACTCTGACTACGGCCTATGACTGTGCGGGATCCAAAGCCTGGGTCTCAACGGGCACCGCCAGTGTGCTCAGTTGTGACGAGTCCCACGTTGGCACCCCGGCGGTTCCAACGAGCAGTTCGGCCATTACGACGACGTATTCGCAAAACAGCATTGGTCAGTTCACGAACCAAGCCACCACGACCAACGCCGGCGCGACCAATCTGCTCAGCTTTTCCTTCAACTACGACGACCTCGGTCGACTCACGGGTTCCACCCCAACGCTGAACACCACGACCAAAGCAACCGACAACTACGGCTACGACCCGACTTCGCGAGTGACCTCGGGACCCATCACCGGCACGACCGGCAACCCCAACTATTCCTACAGCCCAACCGGCGCCATCACCCAGGCCACGACGCACTTCGCTACCGCGGCCTACGCCCCGAACGGTCAACTCTGTTGGACCAATCCGACCGCGGTCAGCGCACCGAGTTGCAGCACCGTGCCCACCGACACCACCACCTTTAACTACGACCAAAACGGCAACCGGACGAGTTCAACCTCACCTTTGAGCTCCACATCACTGAGCTGGCAGTCAACTTCTGGCAGGCTCGTCTGTGTGAACACCGCTGGCACAACCTGTTCGACCAGCTCGCCCTCGGCCACGACCACCCTCTACTCCTATGACGCAGACGGTCATCGGACAACCAGTTCCACCAACGGCACCACCAACGCCTTTATCTGGGACACCGGGGCCTCGCAGCTGCTCGCTGACTCCACACACGATTACGTCTACCTCCAAGGCTCAGTCACCCCTGATCTGCAGATCAACCTCACGACTGGCACCGTTGATCTGCTCATCCAGGACCAAAACGCCAACACCAGAGGGGTCGTCCAGGTCGTCGGCACCAACAGCACGTTTGACGGCACAATCGTCAACTACACCGATTATGACGCCTACGGCAACGCCATCACCCAGTCGGGCGGATCTATCAATCCCGGCGGCATGAGCAACGGGGGAGTCTCAACCGACATCTCCACATCCTTCGCCTTTGGCGCTGGATACTGGGACTCATCGAATCTCACCTACCTCGTCCACCGTTACCTCGACAACGAGATCGGGCAGTTCATCAGCGTCGACCCACTAGTTGATCAGACCCGAGAGGCTTATGTCTATGCGGGAGATGGGCCGGTGATGTCGATTGACTCCAGTGGACTTTCGCCTTCTGTTCCGAATTCATCGTCTTGTCCATCGGCTTACACCTACCATCAACCCGTAAGAAGTAAAACCTTCGAGATGCAGGATACATTTCACCAAGCGCTGATGTGGGTGTACTTTTCGATGGACTGGTGCCAAAGCGCAACGAGGCATTCCGTCAAGCTATTTGAGCTTCGATACTCGGTTTCTATCTCTGATCTGGGAAATTTTCTTGGAGTTAGCTCAAGTGGGAACAACTTGAATCCACCTCTGTATTCCTGGGTGCAATACAGGTCGTATAAAAAAGGTGCCATGGAGGAAGTCTTGGAGTTTGATATCCAAGAATGCCTTAGCGTGCTCCCATTTGGATTAGGCACGATCTGTACCGGTCAATCCAAGATAAAGCTTCATGCCATTGCTCGATTTGACGGTAGCCACAGATTTTGGTGGGAAGTGAATGGGAATATAGGAAGGTGAAATGCTGATGACTTGGCAATCTATTGTCGACGAAGGCCTGCTCAGCTTGATTCAGGCCTCCGTTCTTACAAGCACAACCGTAATTGAGTTGATCTTGTTCATCTCGATTACCGCAACGCTTTTTTCACTTTGGCAAGTGGCTCGAACGCCGAATTCACGATTCAATAACTCAAGGTTCTCGAAGGTTGTCTGGTTCACTCTAATTCTAGGTGCCTGGATGTTGAGCGGCGTCGGAGGAGCGATTTGTGGAATTTACTTTATATGGCGGGTTAAGCCAAAACTCAAAAAAGAAACAGACACAAGTCGGACAGATGCATGACGTCCATTGCTTCCGACAATATCTTGCTTGGAGCTCTGATGAATAATGTGTCCCTATATTTGGTTCGACCTAAATACACAAAGTTGTCAGATTTTCTGCGTCTCAAAATTTTCGTTGACGGTGATGAAGTGACTCAGAAACTCGGGATAGCGAATGTGATATGCGTTCCAATCCCAGTTTCTAAGAGTCCCATTTTAGTTCGAACGGATCACCCGAAAGCTTCGCTGACCCTTCACTCCACATCTCAAACGACCGAGTTGGCTGTTTTGATTTTGACAAAGTGGGAAGTTCCATTCATTCGACGCGCAGCAAGAATTGAATGGATTAACCCGCGTTTGATTGATACGTATGCCCCCCCGTTTAATACTGGCAGTGAAATGTTTGGCCTGCCCTATCGCCTGGTTCGCATGATCTTGACAAGTCTTGGTGTGCTCTTGGTCGGCATGGCTGTCTGGTTGATCAGACCCGAGAGGCGTATGTCTATGCGGGGGATGGGCCAGTGATGGCGATTGATGCGATGGGAACAAGCACAGATATGACGAAGGTGAGTCAATGGGCTAGCCAGCACGCACATGATCCGAAGTCGAGTAACGGCTCTAATCCCGACTGTACTAATTTCGTTTCAACTGCACTCCATATCGGAGGATTCAGAGAGACAGAGTCTGGGTGGGGCCTAGTTGCCCAGTACTTGCATCGGAATAATCGTGATGCTTGGTTTCGGCACCAAATTCCTTCAAAAGCATGGGCGAATGCTCACAGTTTCTTTAGCTTTCTACAGTTAAAGAATGCCAAGGTAGTTAAGAGTCAATGGGGGCTAGGAGTTAAAGGTAGTTTAGATACCTTGATCCCCCCTGCCTCCGCCAAGCCTGGTGATATCATCTTTGCAAGTTGGAATTCGGGCTCGTCTGGCCAAATCTCTCATGCGGGAGTGATTGTAGATTGTCAATCTGCATCCCAATCTTGCACCAATGGTCTAGCCATTGCGCAACATAGCAGTAATACCATTGACTCATTTATGGACTGGAGAAACTGCTCGGAAACTAATCCAGGTGGCGAGACATACGCCTGGATACTAAGACCGAAAGAGTGGTAATGAAGCGATTTAGCCACTCTAGATTCCTCCTGATCACTGTGCTGGTAGTCGTTTCAATTGCCTTCCTAGGATTCACGCAATTTGTAAGAAGCTTGGATGCGGGTATCCATCGATACAATGGCCCAATTGGCAGCGCTCATTTCAGCACCCCAATCGGCACAGCGCGACATTGGTTTCAGTACGCTACTAATAATCAGTGGGCTGAGTTTCAGTCATTAAATGTGGCTCCAAGAATGACATTCGGTCGGGCACCTAAGTTCACGAATATTCACTGTTTGCTTGATTTTCAAAATGATGGTAAAGCAAAGGTGACATGTTGGTTTAAAAGAATCCAGAACAACTCAACATGGGATGGAATTGATGCGTGGTCACTTAATCTCGTCCAAAATGGGCATGGGTATTGGCTCGTAGCGAGCGGTGGCCAGGGGTAAATTGGAGCAAATATTAGAAGTTGTGCAGAGGGTGGCTTCACAGCACTCATAAACGAAGAGCAGCAAATTGCGGCTTTTGGTGTAGTCCTTGTAGCTATGGACAGTATCCCAGTGGTCGGGGAATTCGCAATCTCGGCTGAAGCTGCTGGTACAGCGCTAAATGTAGCGTATGGATGTGTTACATCCATCGCGTCCGACAACATGTAGATAGGAATCCCATTGAAAGATGCAACGCTATATTTGGTTCGGCCAAAGTACCGAAATTTATCGGACTTTCTCCGCCTAAAAATTTATGTTAACGGCGAAGAGGTGAATCACAAGCTTGGGATTGCGAACGTTGTATGCGTTCCAATAACAAAGGCGCAGAATTTCATATCTGTAAGCTCAGAAAACCCGGAAGCCTCGTTGATGCTTGCCACGCCAACTCAAGAAGACGAGTTTGCGGTCTTAATTTTGACGAAGTGGAAGATTCCGTTTATTCGACGTGCTGCAAGAATTGAATGGATCAATCCACGCGTGATTGATACCTATGTCCCCTCCTTTATTACCGGAAGGGAAATTTTTGGTCTGCCGAGTCTCTTAGTACGAATGATTTTGACGGGACCAAGTGTCATCGTTATTGGCTTCATTATCGTGGCATACGGTGCAATGAAAATTTGGGACATGCCTACCAATGTCGTATTGGTAGTTGCATCCCTCGTATTTGCTTCGATTGGCGCATACTTTGCTTTCCTCGGTGTGGTCGCAATTCGGGGCGTGCGAGACTTTTTTAATCGCCCCACAGGTTTTAGATGAGTGCCTATGTCGGGATCCCATCCATTGGTCCACCTTGATAGATGTATAGAAAGGTTACGACACCTCAGCTCTTTTTCGCCTGAGGTTCCAGCCAGTCTTCTGGCCCCGACGGGCGCGTAGCGCTCCGGAAGGGGCCGCGAGTGATGATCAACAACTCTCTCGAAATCCAGCCGCTAGAAATTTCTCAAGGAAATTTGTGCGATTCATTCCAAATTCGATGGCTTATCTAATAGGGAGTGGTGTTCACTCGTTGTTGGGAGTCAGCTATGGGATTGCCTGGTAAGACCGTCGAGTTGAAGGGCTGGGCTGGAGTTCGTCGTCAGCGGCTGATTAGTGCCGTTCCAGGCTTGGACTAGACGGATCATGCTGACGACTGATGAACTGCGAGTAATCCTCGGTCCTAACTACCGCCTCACCGATGAGGATCTTTCGTTTCTCTTGCTCCACCTGACCAACCTGGCCCGGCTTTCTCTAACGATGGTCCCGGTTGATTCGACCGTTGTGAAAGTAGAAAAGGAGAAGCCGTGCCCCGAGCCGTCATCTACGTCCGAGTCTCAACCTCGGACCAAGTCGAGAACTACTCCCTCGAAACCCAAGAGAACGAGTGCTCGAACTACTGCGAACGTCAAGGACTCGCTATCGACCGAATCTTTCGCGAAGAGGGTGAGTCCGCCAAGACAGTGAATCGCACCGAGCTCCAAGAGATGCTGCGCTATCTCTCGAGTAACGCCAAGAAGCGCGAGATCACCCACGTGGTGGTCTATCGCGTGGACCGACTGGCGCGCGAGGTTGGCGGACACCACGCCATCAAGGCCACACTCTCACGACTCAACGTGACCTTGCACTCCGTGCTGGAACGATTCGACGAGACCCCCACCGGCAAGCTCACCGAGAACTTGATGGCTGTCCTCGCGCAGTTTGATAACGACCTACGAAGTCAGCGCACCAAGGACGGCATGCGGGCCGCAGTGGCACATGGTCGCTGGGTCTGGCGAGCCCCCTACGGCTATCGCAATGGTTCCAAGAGCGAACCGAGTCTCGTCGCCGACCCCATCGAAGCGCCCATAGTTCGAGAGATCTTCAGCCGAGCCGCCGCTGGCGAGTCCAAGGATGCAGTCCGACGCTGGGCCGCCTCGCAGGGCCTCGTGACCGCAAAGGGCAAAACGCTTTCGCCATCGCAGATGCACCGCATGCTCAACAACCCTCTCTACGTCGGACAGATCCGCCTGTCAACATTGGATGTCGTTCACACTGGCGACTTTGCACCACTGATCGACCCCGAAGTCTTTCGGATGGCTACTCACTCCATCACCCAGGGCGGAGCCCGGGCCCAACCACGCGCACTGCATGATCCGGACTTCCCGCTTCGCCGAAACGTCCGTTGCGGACCGTGTGACTGGCCCCTTACGGCCTCGTGGTCGACTGGCCGTCACGGTGTTCGCTACGCCTACTACCGCTGTCGCAACGGCGAGTGTCGGGCCACCAAGGTGAAAAAAGCCGACATGGAAGCGGCCTTCGCCGAGTGGCTGGACCGCGTGTCCCTGCCGGAGGTCTTCTTTGAGGCCATGCTCAAGATCGTCCCCGATGTTGTCCGAACCGCTCAGGCCTCGAGAGACGCCGAGCGAGTCCGCGTTCGCACCGCCCTCGATGAACTCGAGGCCCGAGAGACGAAACTGATGGACTCCTATCTCGACGGAGTCGGCATCAACGAGGCGACCTTCACTCGACACCTGCGCTCGATTGCAGATATGCGGATCTCACTACAAGAAGCCATGGCGACCCTGCAGCTCGGCGACTTTGATTTGGAGGCGACGCTCGCCAAAGCCCAGCGAATCTTCTCTGACCTACGAAGCAGTTGGAACCGCCTTGACCCCATGGCACGACAGCAGTTTCTCCGCATCTTGATACCAGATGGCATTAGGTATGAAAATGGGGTAGTTGGAACCGCCGAAAGGCTAGATGCGATAAGGGGAATCCTCGCTTACGAGGAGGAAAAATTGCAATTGGCAGTCCCAGCGGGATTCGAACCCGCGTAGCCAGCTTGAGAAGCTGGAGTCCTAGGCCACTAGACGATGGGACCGTGAAGATGGAGAATTCATTCTAATCTTTTCTCCAACATCGCTCGGGGGCAAGGACTCGAACCCTGAATAACTGGACCAGAACCAGTTGTGTTGCCAATTACACCACCCCCGAAGGGCAAAACTACTTTACCTGAGATTCGGTACTACCCGCCATTCACGTG
Source organism: uncultured Actinomycetes bacterium (assembly GCA_903860915.1). Classification (GTDB taxonomy): domain Bacteria; phylum Actinomycetota; class Acidimicrobiia; order Acidimicrobiales; family RAAP-2; genus RAAP-2. The sequence goes on from CAIOSJ010000004.1 coordinate 10,752, forward strand.
CGGGTGTAGGGCGCTTATTCCCGATGACCAAGAACTCAATGTGTCGTAACCAATAATGCGACCTGCAGAAACGGCCACCGCTTCGCGCAGAATAAATTTCCACGTATTGCCCGTGGTAGCGACCCACGACGTGCGCGTGGGGCTGGGAAGTGGGGTCAATCCTTGGTCGGCGCAGATGGCCATTGCCCGATATTCATGAAAGGGATCAGAGACTGTCAGCACCGTTGTGATGGAGTGACTCTGAAGTAGTGGGATAGAACTAGCGACGTTCTGCCAGGTATCGGCACCCGAAGCTTCGAGGATTCGACTGCGGGGCACGCCGTGCTCAACTAACCAAGTGGCCGAAGCCTCGGCCTCGGTGAAGCGGTCTCCGGGTTGTTTGCCACCAGTAACAACCACCCACGGGGCTCGGTGCTCGTCCCACAAAATCACGACCTGCTTGAGTCGTTCGCGAAGAGTATCGCTCGGTACCCCATTGTTCTCCGCCGTTCCAAAGACCAAAATGGCCTGGGCTTGGGCGGTGGAGTGTTCCCCACTTCGCACCCACACCTGGACCACAGTGACTGCGAAATAGAGAACGCACGCGCTCAACAGGAGGCTGACGATACGAATCGCTAATTTCAGTGGTCCAAATATCATCCGAGGGCCTTTCGAAGAGCCGCCTCTAAACGCTCCAGGGTGACTGACCGTCCGAGAATTTCGAGTGACTCAAAGAGTGGTGGGCCCACCGTCGTTCCCGTAACCGCGCAGCGCAACGGTGCTTGCGCCTTGCGCAAAACTAGACCCAGTGATTCACCAACGTCAGCCGTCACTCGGTGCAAGTTTTCCGACGTCCACTCCGCGGTGTCGAACGCCGTGATAGCGGCTCGCAACATCTCGATAGCCACCGGATTACCGCTGACGGTCTTCGCGAACGCCGCCTCGTCGTAGGGGACTTCCGAGAGGAAAAAGAAGTCCACCATGGCCGGAACTTCTCCCAGAACCGCAATCCTCTCCTGTATCAAGGGTGCGACAAGGAAAAAGAGTGCTTCGTCGAACTGCTCTGGTGACCAAGGGACATCTCGATCCGTCGGACTCCAGTCACTCGCCCATGGGCGAACCCAGGGCGTCAGGCGTTCAATGAACTCGTCAGGCGCCAGGGCTCGAATATATTCGCCGTTGAGGTGGGTCAATTTCTTCACATCAAAAAATGCCGGTGAGTGCGACACGTCTTCTAAGCGGAACTCCGCGATGAAGTCCGCCAGTGGAGCCTTTTCTATATCACCCGACGGAGCCCAGCCGAGTAGTCCGAGGTAGTTGACGAAGGCCTCGGAGAGAAACCCTTGATCGCGATAGGACTCGGTTGACACCGGATCCTTGCGCTTGGAAAGCTTCTTACGCTGTTCATTGACCAGCAGGGGTAGGTGCGCGTAGGCCGGCAGGTCCACTCGCGTGCCGCTCACCACATCCAAGGCGGTCCAGAGTAAAATTTGCTTGGGCGTATTCGGTAAATGCTCCTCACCTCTGATGACGTGAGTAATACGGTCGGCCCTATCGTCAACCACGTTGGCTAGGGCGTAGAGTACGGCACCCGACGACTTTGCGACCACGAAGTCGTCAATCACCGAGTGGTTAAAGACCACGTCGCCACGAATGAGGTCGTGGACCGTCGTCGTGCCATCCGTGGGCGTAGCAAATCGTAAGGCCGTTGTGGGCCCCGCCACGAGGCCGCGCTCCCGGCAGAAGCGGTCGTAGCCCGGAGTCTTATTGTCCCCCTTGCGGGCAGTGACGAGGTCGCTCGTGCAGTCGCAGTAGTAGAGAAATCCAGCGCCCCAGAGTTGAGAAATGGCTTCGCGGTGCGCCGGTCCATTATCACTTTGTCGAAAGGGACCTTCGTCGGGCGACAGGCCCAGCCATTGCATCGCCGAAACAATGCCGTCCACCCACTCTTCACGGTTCCGGTCCGCGTCGGTGTCTTCAATACGCAGAATAAAAACGCCGTCACGGGCCTTACGCGCTACGAAAAAGTTAAAGAGTGCCGAACGCGCTGAACCAACGTGGAAGTACCCAGTCGGCGATGGGGCGAAGCGGACCCGGGGTCCCTTCACGATCTACTCGCCGATAGAGATCGCACCCGTAGGGCAGCCATTGACTGCCTCACGGAGGCTGGCCTCCAATTCGGGGCCGGGGTTCTCTTGGAGAATGTAGAGGTAGCCGTCGTCACGGACTTCAAAAATTTCTGGCGCGAGGCCCATACACACGGCGTTACTGGCACAGAGATCGAAATCGACGATGACCTTCATACGGCTCCTTAGGAAGAATTACTGCTAATGATAGTTCGCTTCTCCGAAAGAAGGAGGTTTAGCCCTGACCGTTTTCGAACACGTCGGGTTCCGCGAGCAACTCTTCTAGGAAAACTCGATCGGACAAGATTGCCCTATCGGAGAGGTAGATTTTCCCGTATTTTTCGAAGTACATCAATTGCTTGCCGAGGAGAAAATTACCTCGGTCAAAATCAGTCAAAATCCCACCATTGGCCAGTGACAAGCGCTGGATCCTTCGCTGCACGCGCAGGCGTCGCAGAAGACCGAGTAGCGACGAGCTCTGGAAGGAAATATCGTTCGCTCGAGCGACGTGCATCTGGGTCATCGTAAACATTTCCGCGAAGGACACTTCCCCGAATGGACGCAAGAGCAGGGGCTCAATCATCATTCTCAAGAAAACAGCTAACTGCACGTCATCCATGCCCATGGCACTGCTGATGACCGGCCCGTAATTTGAAATGATGTGCCCCGTGACGTCATCCCACGCAGACTCGACACCGAGAACCGCTTCGAGGAGTTTGCGAAAGAAGTGATGGGTCGCCGAATCGAGGCGGCCCACAATGCCCCAGTCCAGAACGCCAATTCTCCCGTCGCGCAGTAGGAGGAGATTCCCCGCGTGGGCGTCGCCGTGGAACGCACCCCAACGCACGGTCATCATGAAGAAACCGCGGATGAGCTGGTCGATGGCGTCAGCGGCATTGAGCCCCAGAGTCTCGACCGAATTCTCGTCGTCAATCGCGACACCGTCGAGAAACTCCATCGTCAGTACCGACATCGTTGAGAAGGTCAACACTGGCTCGGGAACCGCAATCAGGTGATACGACGAATCGGCCACCAGGGCTCGGAAGTGTAGGAGAGCTCGCGCCTCATTACGTAAGTCCAGCTCCTCGCCGATTTGTAGGCGTAACCCATCCAGCTGCTGGACAATAGCGCCGAGCATCTGAGCACCGGTTTGGTGGAACAGAAACCTAAAGAAGGGTTCGGCCAGGTGCAGGTCCGTGGCAATGAGCATTTCAATATCCGGACGCAAGACCTTGACGGCGACACGACTTCCGTTCAGAAGTTGTGCGCGATGGACCACGGCTACCGAGGCTTGTCCGATTGGGGTTTCGTCAAAGCTGGCGAATACCGCGTCGAGTGATTGCCCCAACTCCGATTCGACGACGCGACGCACCATCGCGAAGGGCACGACGGGCCCGTCATCCAAGCAGCGGCGGAACTCTTCAGCGAGGGTGTCGCCAAAGAGACCAGGCGACGACGCCACAATCTGACCAAACTTTACGAAAGTACCACCGAGTTCCTCGCAGACACTTCGCAGGGGCGCAGCCAACGCGGCGATATCAAAGACACGCCCACCGCGCCGAAAGAGGCGACGAAGCAGTACTGGCCCAACGTGACGAATGACTGACGAGATAACGAGCAGCGCTCGACGAGCGAGTTGACGCCGTGACGGCGTGGGGAGAACTCGCGCCTCATATCGAGGCGTACCCGAAATTTTGCTGCCGTCCACCGGTCCACCCTATGGGCGAAGCCACTCCCTACGACTAGGCCAGCAGAGCTGTTTCCAGGTCGCCGAGGGAGCCCGTGTAAATGGCTGAGAAGAGGCCCAGCATCTCTTCGGGCTCCACCGTCACGTCCCAGGTGACTCGGCTGCCCGCAGGGTCGTCGTGCACGGTGATGGTGGCGACGTGGCTCGTCACTGGCAGGCCCTCAATGATGGAGTAGGTGATGCTGCGAGCGCTGTCGTCGCGGGAGGTGAAACGTTCGCGGATCTCGTTTCCAAAGACGGTCAACACACGATCGCCATTGTCGTCAATGCGATATGCCTCGAGTGCTGGGGAGAACTTGTCGAGCGCATTGAAGTCGCCCACGAGCGCCCAGGTTGCCTCCGTTGAAACGGGGATAACGCGTTCTACCGAATCTGATGCCATGATGGACCTCTCACTTTGTAAATTGTTTCCTCCGTACACTACGACAGTTAAAGCAGGAAAGGCGCACCTATGAACTATCGAGCTATCGGTTCGCTCTCGGTCTCCACCGTGGGCATCGGGACCAATAATTTTGGAACGCGCTTGGACCGGGCGCAAAGTTCCGCCGTCGTTCACGCCGCCTTGGACAATGGGATCACCTTCTTTGACACTTCCAACTCCTACGGGATTTCGTCTCGTGACCACGAGTCCGACTCCGAAAGATTTCTTGGAAGTGCCCTCGGGGCTCGTCGGGAACAGGCAATTATTGCGACCAAATTTGGCTTTCCACTGAATCCGGAGCCCCACGAAGCCCACCCCGCGAATCTGCGACGGGCCTGCGAGGACTCTCTGCGTCGACTCGGCACGGATTACATCGATCTCTATCAGTTGCACTTCCCCGACGACACCGTCACCTTCGAGGAGACTCTCGGGGGACTTCAGGAACTCGTTGACCAGGGTCTCGTGCGAGAGGTGGGTGCCTGCAGTCTTAATGGAGGAATGATTCGATCAATTGCCACGGGTACGAGTCCGCTCAAATTCTCCTCAATGCAAAACCAATATTCGCTCCTGTGGCGTGAACCCGAAACGGACGGCGTCCTTGACGAGTGCGCGCAACGAGGAATTGCCATCCTCCCCTTTTACCCCCTGGCCAACGGACTCCTCACTGGGAAAATCCGCCCCGGTGAGCCCATCCCCGAGGGCACTCGCTTAGCGCTAATGGATGAAGGTCGAAAGGGACACTGGCTCAAGGACGAATTTCAGTTGCTCCTCGGACAGCTACTCACCCTGAGCACCGAGATCAATGTCCCCATGCTCACCTTGGCATTTAGCTGGCTACTTAGTCACCCGCCGGTGAGTTCAGTAATTGCGGGTGCCTCAACGCCAGAACAAGTCCTCGCCAACGCAACAGCCGTCATCGAACTCAGCGACGAACTGCGTCAGCAGCTCGACAACATCACCGCAGTGCGCGAGTGAGTACTAGGAGTTTTTGACTGAGGCGACCAACTTCGTCAAAGTGTCCTTAGCGTCACCGAACAACAGGACGGTCTTGGGGTCATACAGAAGTTCGTTATCGATACCGGCAAAGCCGGGGCGCATTGATCGCTTCAAGAAGACCACATTCTCAGCGGCTAGGGCGTCGATAATAGGCATTCCATATATCGGCGATGAGGGGTCATTCTTCGCCGCTGGGTTAACCGTGTCGTTGGCTCCAACGACGAGGGCGACGTCCGCCGTCGCCAACTCAGGGTTGGCTTCGTCCATTTCCTTTAACTTCTCATAGGGAACATTGGCTTCGGCGAGAAGCACATTCATGTGGCCCGGCATGCGTCCAGCCACGGGGTGGATGGCGTAGAAGACTTCGACACCCTTGGCTTCCAGTTCATCGGCCAATTCGCGCACCGTGTGTTGCGCCTGGGCAACCGCGAGACCATAACCCGGAATAATGACGACCTTACTGGCGTAGCTAAGTAGGACTCCGATGTCCTCAGCGCTGCCCGAACGAACGGTTCGACCATCTTCACGAGCACTGTCGCCGCTGGCTGTGACGACGGAGCCAAAAGCCGAGAACAGAACGTTCCCGAGGCTGCGGCCCATGGCCTTACTCATCATTTGAGTCAGGAGAATTCCTGACGCGCCGACGAGCGTTCCGGCCACAATAAGCAAATTGTTGCCGAGGGTGAAGCCCGACGCCGCCACGGCCAAACCAGTAAAGGAGTTCAGCAGGGAAATGAGAACTGGTACGTCCGCTCCACCAATCGGCAAGACGAAGGCGATTCCGAGAATGAATGAAACGCCTAGTAGCGCCCAGAGCAGTGCCGTGGAGGCAGTTACCAGAATGGTCCCGATGAGTCCTAGAGCCACCAGGCCCAAGATGGCATTAATGACCTGCTGACCGGGGTAGGTAATTGGTCGTCCCGTGATGAGCTCTTGCAACTTGATGTAGGCAATAGCTGAACCCGAAAACGAGACAGTACCGATCAGCACACCGAGCAGTACTTCGAGGGTCACGTAGGTCGCCGGGTGCGACGAGGTGATGTGGATGAACTCGGTAATGGAAACCAGGGCCGCAGCCCCACCACCCACACCGTTGAAAATTGCCACGAGTTGTGGCATGGCGGTCATTTGTACGAATCTCGCCGCGGGCACGGCCACCAAGGTGCCAATCACCATTGCTAATACCATCAAGGGCACGTGCAAGAGACCGTGGTGATTCTCTTGACGGAAGAAGGTAGCGCCAACGGCCACGGCCATTCCAAGTGCGGCCACCATGTTTCCCTGCCGGGCACGCTTCGGACTTCCGAGACCCTTGAGGGCCAGGAGGAAGGTCAGTGCACCAAAGAGATAGAGGAGATCAATCAGGGTTCCGCGACTCACTTCGAGCCTCCTTCGGTCGGCGACTTACGCGAACGGGGCGACTTCGACTGGAACATCTGCAGCATTCTGTCGGTAACCACGAAACCACCTACGACGTTCAAGGTGGCGAGCAGAACCGCGAGAAAACCAAGGACTTCAGTGGCCGTCGTGGTGGCGTTCCCTAAAATAATCATGGAGCCCACCAGAATGACTCCATGGATGGCATTCGATCCACTCATGAGCGGCGTGTGCAAAATGCTCGGCACCTTGGCGATGACTTCAATACCAACAAAAATGCTCAGAAGTAGCACCGTGGCGTACTGCAGCAGGGTATTACCCATTACTCATTCTCCTTAGGTTCGCTCACCAGCGCCAGGAAAGGAAGTCCCAGCGCATTGGCGGTTGCTTCGTGGGTGATGGAGCCATCGCGGGCCACCGTTACGCCTCGAACGATTTCGTCATTCCAGTCGGGGGCGAGTTGCCCGTTGGTCCCAAATAAGGCCAACAACTTGAGAACGTTATTCGCGAGCATGAAGCTCGCGTGGGTACCCATTTCGGCCGGCGGATTAGCTAAGCCCACCACCCGTACACCGTTAAGTTCGACCACCTCGCCGTTTTTGGTGATTTCGCAATTACCACCACCATCGGCCGCCATGTCGATGACGACCGCTCCGTCACTCATGGCTTCGACCATGGAACGGGTGACCAGAATTGGCGACTTGCGGCCGGGGACGGCGGCCGTGGTGATCACGATATCCGCGTTGGCCACTTCACTAAGGAGCGCGGCCTGCTGCTGCGATTTTTCTTCCTCGGTCAGTTCGCGGGCGTAGCCACCAGCCGCATCAGCCGTGACACCGAGCTGAACGAAGACGGCTCCCGCCGATTCTGCTTCTTCCTTTGCCGCGGTGCGCACGTCGTAGGCGCGGACCTTCGCGCCGAGGCGCCGGGCCGTCGAAATAGCCTGGAGACCGGCCACGCCGACGCCCATGACAAGAACCTTCGCTGGTCGGATGGTACCGGCCGCCGTCGTCAGGAGTGGGAAAAAGCGATCAAAGTAGGTCGCGCCGGCTAGGGCGGCGCGGTAGCCGCTGACGGTGGCCTGACTCGACAGCGCATCCATGTACTGGGCACGAGAAATTCTCGGCACGAGGTCAAAGGACGTGACGGTGATGCGACGCGCATTCAGTGCGGCCACCACGTCAGTCGCCAGTAGGGGGGAGAGGAAGGACATGTGCAGTGAGCCTTCGGGTAGGCGAGCTACCTCGTCCAAAGTTGGCGCGTTCACCCGAATATTGACGTCGCCACTGGGCGAGGCCGAAATTGAGGCCCCGGCGGTGACGTATTGCTCGTCGGAATAGTGCGCCAGAACTCCGGCTCCACCCTCGACGACGACGTCCCAACCATCTTTCACGAGAGCCTTAACTGCCTCGGGCGTCAAGGCCACGCGAGTCTCGTTGGTTCGTGATTCCTTATAGAGCGCAATTCTCATGGTCTAGTTCTATCAGTTCTCGCCAAAAATCTGACATTTTTCATTTACGAGCTCCTCGCTAAGTGAGAGGAGAACTGAGAAAGTCCGTCAGAACCGCCGCCACAATTGCTGGTGCCTCTAGTGGCGTCCAGTGCCCGAAGTTACCGAGCTGTTCGTAGCGAAAGCCGTTACGGCAAAAAGCTGCAGAGTTGGTCATCTGCGACTCGCTCAATGCGTGATCCCCCAAGGACCAAATTCCGAGCGTCGGTGCCAGTATCGGAGGAAGAACTGGCGGATCACTCACAAACGCCTGGGGCGGAATATTCGCCCGATACCAGAGGAGGTGCGCAGTCATTTGTCCGTCGCGCTCCAACTCCTCAATGAGTTCATCCGGTCGAGGATGACCGAGCCATTCACGGATGGCCTCGTAGTTGTTCTTCCTCAGAAACGCCTCGCCCAAGCCCTCGTGAGCAAACAGGAGGGTGTACCAACTCTTAATCTGCTGCGCCAGTCCCGCCGAGCGGAAGGACGTGGGGTGTCCCACGGAGAGAACTGCCAAGCGGGCCACCCGTTCGGGCACGAACGCCGCCGTCGCCCAGGCCAGATTGGCTCCCCAATCGTGGCCGACGAGATTTACCTTCTCGACACCCAGATCGGCAATTACCGCAATCACGTCGGCTACCAGTTCGTGCATGAGGTACTGGCGAGTCTCAGTCGGTTTAGAACTACGCCCACAGCCCCGTAAATCAGGAACTATGCACCGCAGAGTATCGAGATTGAGCGCCGCGACTACTTCATTCCATAATGAACCCGTATCGGGCCACCCGTGGAGAAACAGAGTGGGCGCACCCACGCCACGGTCCCGCACGTATAGATCAATACCATTTCGGCTCACCACGCGTTCATTCATATCTGTGACCGTACCGGACTGACGGGACTACATTCGTCATGTGGCTCTCACCCAAGTTGCCGTGCCCTCACCCGTCGGCCCCTGGATCGTTGAAGGCAACTCCGACGGAATCAGTAGGGTGTACATGCCCCACGAAGATGCACCCTCAAGCCCCGGCGTAGTTGATGAAGTTGTTCTCGACGCTGCGACTCAACTGGAGGAATACTTCGCCGGCCGACGTACGAATTTTTCGGTACGACTCCACGCAACCGGAACGTCATTTCACAACGAAGTTTGGAACGCCGTGCGCTCTATTCCCTATGGGGCCGTCGCATCCTACGGTGATATCGCACTCACCATAGGTCGTCCCCACGCCTATCGCGCGGTCGGGAACGCCAACAATAAAAATCCTTGGCCGGTGCTCATCCCCTGCCACCGGGTCGTCGCAGCCCACTCGATCGGAGGTTACGGCGGTGGACTTTCCGTCAAAGAGTTCTTGCTAGAACTCGAAGGGGCGAATTGGTTAGAGCGACGAGTTTTCTCAGGCGAAATTAGTTAGCGGGCTTGGTCGCGGCGAACATGGCCGTCGCCCCGCCAGCCAGCGCACTGCGCTCGAGGTCCGTGAGCACCTCGAGGTAAGCCGTCATGGCCTTAGTCGTGAGTTCTTCAGCGGCCGCCTTTTTTACCTCAGCAGTCGCTACGTCAACGGGGATGTCGTCCGGGCCGTAACCGTGCATGGCGAAGAGATTGGCGTCTTCGAGATAGCAGGCCGCGGCTGGGCTCAAGTCCACCGAGGCCACTGATTGAATATGGATACCACCACGTAGTTCCCGCATAAGAATCGCTCCCAGGTAGGCGGCGTGCACCGGCAGGGTCGGAACTGCGTACTGGCGATATCCGTCAAACAGCGAGTACTGACCCGACGGCACGGCGCCAACGACTTTTTGCACCGCATCGGCAAAATTCTGCAGTAGATCGGCATCCATATCGGCGAAAACTGAGTCGGCGTAGGCGTAGGCGGCTTCGATGTGCGCTGCGGCCGTGGTGACGGGATCAGCCTTGTCTTTATGGGCATTCCACAAAAAATCAACGGCGTTGCGGTGGAAGAATACGAAAGCTTCGTGGACGGCGGCGCTGTCAACGTTACCCAGCACACCACCGCGACCGAGGCCATAAAAACCCACCCAGTCAAGACCGAGCTCCGCGGCGCGCGCCACGGTGCTTGGTGCACCGTAGTAGCCCAGGCCGACGTGACCAAGGGGAACGGCGATGGTGGTTGCGGTGTCGAGTGAGTTCATGCTGAAGAGATTAGGCGCTCGGTCACCAACTAACTCGTTTTTATCGTCGCTGGTGACTATCGTTGAAGGTCACGCCTTTAAAACCAAAAAATATGGGACCCCTTCACCTCCAGCCATGGCGCCAAGCCATCGACGTCGCCAACACGTCACTGCACCGTGAAGCCACTACGCGTCTGGGCCAACTTCGGCGCTTTGTCGACCGCGAACCCCAAGTAGTAAGCGCCCGCGTCACCTGGCGAATCGAAAACGTAAAAGTAGGTACTCGTAATTTTCGTTACCGCGTCACCGAATTTCCCGATGATGGACCCGACGCGGCCCCTCGGCCCTGGGCCATTAATCTGCACGGCTACTTCGCCGGCGGCTCAATGTACGCGCGGGAATCCGAGCGACTCGCTACCCGTTTCGGCTGGCGGGTCGTCAACCCGTCCCTACCAGGATTTGGTGGCTCTGACCCTCTGGAGTGGGGTGAGGTTTCCATCTCGGCCCTCAGCGAGCACGTAGAAATAGTTCGTCGCGAGCTCGGAATAACCCAGTGCATTCTCCTCGGTCACTCCATGGGGGGTGCCGTGGCCATTGATTTCGCCGCCCGGCACCCTGACGATGTTTTGGGCGTCATATACCGCGATGGCGTGGCCACACCCGAATGGCGGGAGCGTACGGGTGTGGCCACTCGCGTTCTGGGAACGGTTCTTCCCGACGTCGCTCCAGTCGTCGACCTCATGGCGGCCGTCGCCATGGACGTACCGGACCTTCTCATTGGCCACCTCTTCACCACAATTCGCGCCCTGCTGCCCGATCTTCGAAGCAACGTACGCGTCGTGGCTCATTCCGCTCCGATCGGATCAATGCTGATGAGCATTGACCTCACCGATCGAGTTCGCCAGGTAGCCGCCGCCGGCATTCCCATTGCCGGGGTCTGGGGTTGTTTTGATCGCGTGGTGACGTCCAACGCCGCGGCGTCGTTCGCCCAAGCGACGAATACCGACATCCAGTGGGTACCTGGTGGTCACTCCTGGATGCTGGCGCGGCCGAGTGGTCAGGCGGACGTTTTAGAGTTCATGCCCTCGGGCCAAGAATTTCTTCGCCAAGTGGAGCGCCGGCGAAGCGATCTCGGCCAACATCGTCACCTTCGCGTCGCGACGTAACTCTTACTCCCGACGGAGGCGAAGTTCGAGTACCGCCCCCTCGGTGACGGGGCAAAAATTAGCGGTGCCGCCGTGGAGTTCAGCAATGTTACGCACGATGGCGAGCCCGAGCCCACTTCCACCTTGATCGCGACTACGTGCTTCGTCGAGTCGAGCGAATCGCTCAAACAGCCGATCGGGATTGCTGCCGACGACGGCGCCGTCATTGCCAATTCTGATTACGACGACGTCACTCTCGTAGCGTGACGACAAGTTCAGTGACGAGCGCGCGTGACGGGTGGCGTTGTCAATCACGTTGCGAATCGCCCGAGCAATCATCATCTTGTCGCCAATGATTCGAGTGGGTTCTATTCCCGAGGAGTCCACCGTGAGTGCTCCTGTCGAACGGACCCGCCGAGCTTCCTCATACAAGATGTCGTCAATGTCGACATCCTTGAGCTGGGGCACCATAGCCTTCTCGTCGTTGCGGGCGAGCCACAGTAAATCCTCGACGAGAGTGTTTAGCCGGCGTCCTTCACTCACGACGAACGAGGCCACGGCGGGCCAATCGGCCTGTGCGGGGGCGCCGGCCGCCCTCTCCATGCTGGCCAGCAGCGCAGTGAGGGGACTGCGTAACTCGTGACTCGCGTCGGAGATGAAGGCCCGTTGCGACTCTCCCGAGGCCTCCAAGCGAGCGAGCATGTCATTTAGCGTCTCGGCCAATCGAGCTATGTCATCATTGCTCTCTGGAACCGGTACGCGTTCGTGCATATCCCCAGCGGCGATTGAAGAAACACGACGACGAATCAGCTCCACCGGACTCAGGGCTCGACCCACGACGAACCAGACCAGCCAGCCAGCAATAAGCAGGATGAGCAGGAAGGTGATGCTGAGCGCAATCACGAGAACAGAAATGTCATGCTCAATCGTGCTGGCGTAGGCGAAGGCGAAGAGGTAGCCGGGTCCATTCATCGTATCCACCCGTTGCACCTCGGCCAGCGAAAAATCATTGTCCGAGGTGCCGGGCTTACCCGTCGTGACGAATTGAATATTGAGGTGACCGTCGACGTTCACCACGTGAGCGACGACGGGCATGTAGAGGACTTCGGACGAGGCCGCCCACACCACTTGGCCAGTGGCGTCGGTCAATTGCAAGGCCACGCTGGGTCGTGACGGTAGTACCGACGGAAGGGGTGTGGCGGGTAACAAAGCACCCACTTCACTAATCGTGCTCCTCACCTGGCTTCCTGCCGTACTCACCATGGATCCGTGGACCACTTTGATGAGGAGCGCTGCGGTGAGCGTTAGCGAGGCCGCCAAGATCAGGACTGCAGCCGCGGTGACGCGCACCCGCAGCGAAGTCTGACGGAATTTCATGCGCTGGAGGTTGAAATCTGATACCCAACGCCGCGCACCGTGTGGATGAACGACGCCGTTCCGGCACTGTCGAGCTTCCGGCGAAGGTAACCAACGTAGACCTCAACAATATTCCGATCACCCTCAAAATCACTTCCCCAGACGGTCGACACGATGTCCTCTTTGGTCACCGCCGAACCCGCACCTCGTAGGAGAAACTCGAGCAGGGAAAACTCCCGAGGAGTAAGAGAAACAGTGGCGCCATTTTTACTGACCAGGTGCGTCATCGGGTCGAGGACGATGCCACCCGCGGAGAGTTGTGCCGGACGTTCACGATCCCTCCGTCGTAAGAGCGCGTTAACTCTCGCAATGAGAACCACACTCTCGAAGGGTTTACGCAAAAAGTCATCCGCACCGGCGTCTAGGCCCTCCGCTTCGTCGAGTTCGCCCTCCTTGGCGGTCAACATCAGAATTGGTGACCCCACGCCGGCGGCGCGCACGCTGGCCGCTACCTTGAAGCCACTGCGTCGCGGCAACATAATGTCAAGAATGATGATGTCGTAATCGTGCTTTAGCGCGAGGTCGTTGCCGTCTTCGCCATCGAAGGCTTGATCGACTTCAAAACCTTCGTCCCCTAACAAATCTGCAACAACTCGCGAAATTGAATGGTCATCTTCGACAATCAATGCACGACGGACAGCGCTCATGAAACGTACAGATTTCCGTCCGAGCCCACTGACACTTTCAACTTCTGCAGTCCCGTCGGTGCGGGTCCCGTGAGCAGCGACCCATCGCTCACCTGGAACTCGGACCCGTGACAGGGGCACACAATTAAATTATTTGCTGGGTAGTAGCCAACGGTACAGCCGGCGTGCGAGCAAACGGCGTCGTAGACCAGATATTCCGTGTCGCTCGTTCGAATGACAATGCCCGGATCGCCCGAGGAAGGAATGGTGAACGACGCTGATCCGCCGACCGCAATGGAACTAGCCTTGCCAATGTTGGTTCCCGCCGACGTGGTGTGCTGCGTTGTTGGAAGAGTGACCGTGCTACTCGGCGCCGGGGTGACTTTGCCCATGGCGCGGGAAATGCCCACCGTGGCCCCGGTCAAGAGGGCAGTTCCACCCGCTACGAGACTCGCGACAGTCGCCCCGACAACCACGGTTCGACGATCGACGCTGTCGAGGGAACGACGGGTCGTAATTGGCGCCACCTCGCCCACTAGGACGGGGCAGCCATTCTCGCTGCACGGCGCTTTACCCCGTGCGGAGCACTGCGTTCCCCGAAGATTTCCGCAGCGAGCCTGGACCTCAACGAAAGGTATCGCCACGAGGCTGAGATCCGAGCGACCGTGAGTGGCGGCGGCGCGGCGCGAAATCCAAGCGTCGAGGGAAAAATGAGTTCCACTACCGGAGATGATGAAGGGGATCCAGGCAACAAAGTAAATCAAGTCCGCACCGGTGTAGTAGGGGGCGGCGTGAAAAGTCACCGTGAGAAAAAGTCCGAAGGACAATGCGACGCCTCCGACTGCCGCGATTCGGCCCCAGAGTCCGAGCAGAGTTCCAACTCCAATTGCGATTTCACCGAGGGCGATAATGACGCCGAGCGGAGTTGCGAATTGCAGGAGGTGCCCAACGAGGCTCCCGATGGGGCTCACGCGAGTGGCGGCAATCAATTGGGCCTGGATCGACGACGTGCTCGCCGCGTTGAAGAAATTTGGATTGGCAAGTTTCTGAAGTCCGGCGAAAGTAAAGGTGAATCCGAGGAAGAGCCGGAGCGGTAGCAGCGCGATTTCACTGAGCGCCCAGGAACGTGGCGGTAAGGCCCATCGACCTCGTGACGTCGGTCGTGGCTGGCGGTTTAGTTGATTATTCATCATTCCTATAGCCTGACACAGTGATCTCTACTCGGGAGAACTTTTCCCATGCACGCCGAGAGCTCTCTCAGACTCCATACTTGTAAACATGCTTCTCGCCTCGCTCGTCTCTTTTCTGCTGGACCGCATTCAGCACCTCCCCGCCAATGTGGTGTACCTCGTCGTCTTTGCGCTGGTTTTCGGTGAGGCCGCACTTTTTATCGGCTTCGTCCTGCCGGGCGAGACCGCCGTTCTGGTTGCTGGGGCGGCCGCGACCAGTGGGCACGGCACCAATATCAAACTTTTGTGCGTGATTGTCGTCGTAGCGGCCATTGGAGGCGACAGCGTCGGATACCTCGTGGGCAAGCGGTACGGGCACCGACTCTTTCAACTGCCCCTCATTCGAAATCGCCACGCAGCGCTCGAACGGGCGCTCGAGCAGTTGCGCATCCGCGGGCCCCTCTACGTCTTTATAGGAAGATTCACCGCTTTCCTCCGAGCGGTCATGCCTGGGTTGGCGGGAATGAGTCGGATGCGATACCGCAGCTTCTTTCTCGCGAACACTCTCGGAGGTCTCACCTGGGGACTCGGGTTCACCCTCCTCGGCTACTTCGCGGGTCATGCGCTTCACACCGTTGAAAAATACGCCAGCTGGGCTGGGATTTCCATCCTCGTGCTCGCCATCATTTTCTTCATCTGGCACCATCGCCGAACTGTACGGCGGGAAGCTCGTGAAGAAAATGAATGGACCAAAGATCACCCCGAGCAAGCCCCGGAGAGCTAGCTGCGGAGAAGTTCAATAAGTTCGCTCGGCGCCACTGTCACCCAGACGCCATTGCGACGCTCGAGGAGCCCACTGGCCGAGGCGGTTGGGCCCGAACCGCGCACCAAACTTCGTAAGTGAATCTGCTCGTTCGCCGCTGTGCTATCGAGCACTTCACGCATTGCCGAGGCTGGGATCACGGCCGGCACGTCACGGTGGCGCGGACGTAGTAGCTCGCGCAGAGTGTCATCAGCACGGAGCTCTCGTTCGATAACGGCGATTTGGCGTCGTGCGCTGTGAGCGTCAGCCACTGCTCCCCGTCGAAAGGGGGGTGTTTTTTCAGTGATAAAACCACGGGTAACGAGTCCCTCGGCGTCAACGAAGGGAACTAGGTACTCGACAAGGTCACCACATTCGTTCCCGATCCGCGCAATGTGCTGCGTCGCTAGTGGAGCAACCCACGGCAAGAGCCAAGCTTCCGGGCCCAGCCACGAGGGCCACGTAGCGTCGATTGTTGCCACGGCGGTTCGCAGACCCAGAGTTCTGGCGTAGCTGAGAACCTTGCGGTAGCGAGAGAGGGCTTCACTGTCGAACTCACCACGGTAGGGCTCTAATCGAGCCCATTCCATGGTCAGTCGAATTCCGCCGAGACCAATTTCAACGGCCGCATCAAGTACCCGCTCGAAGTCGGTCCACAGTCCATTAACCGACGATGGTCCCTCAATCTGGCCCAGTGCCGTGGCCGCACGAAAACACGTCGACGGTTGGGAACCTTCATCGAAGCCACCTTCCACGCTGTAGCCATCAAGCGTGGCGAAGAGAACTGGGCGGTTTGACATCATTTCTAGTTTCGCATGCCACCGACGGCGCCGCATTCCGCTAAGTTTTCCTCAGCGCGCACTGGGCGCCGACAGCAAACAAGGGGAAACCATGGCCGACGAAATTCTGCAAGAGCGTAGGGGACACGTTCAACTCATCACCATCAACCGACCGGAGGCTCGTAACGCCATGAACCGTGCCGCGGCCATTGCCTTGAGCGATGCACTCGACGCTGCGGAACTCGACGACGATGTGTGGGTCATCGTTCTTACCGGTGCGGGCGACAAAGCCTTCTCGGCTGGGATGGACCTCAAGGCCTTCGCCACTGGGGAATTCCCCGTCACCGACAAGGGTTTCGGAGGCATCACGCAGCGAGTCTGCCCCAAGCCCATCATCGCCGCGGTCAATGGGTCAGCCCTCGCCGGTGGATTCGAAATGATGATTAGTTGTGACATGGTCGTCGCCGCCGATCACGCCAAGTTCGGCATTCCTGAAGCTAAGCGTGGACTCGTCGCTGGTGGTGGCGGACTAATTCGCCTCGGAAAGTTGATCCCCATCGCCATCGCGTACGAAATGGCCTTGACCGGAGATCCCATTGACGCCACTCGAGCCCTCGAGCTCGGTCTCATCAATGCAGTTGTTCCGGGAGATCAAGTCATCGAAGGTGCTCTCGCCCTGGCAGAGCGCATCGCAGCCAATGCACCCCTCGCCGTACGTACATCCAAGAGCGTTATGAAGTCGTCGCTTGAAATCACCGAGGCCGAAGCGTGGAACCTCAACAACGAAGCCTTCGGGATGATTGGTCGATCGGCCGACGCCATGGAGGGGGCTATCGCCTTCGCCGAAAAGCGGGCTCCCAATTGGCAGGGCAAGTAGTGGTTTCGCATTTGGCGGGGGCCACAGACATTGTGCGACTTAGTTTGCACGTCCTGGCCGCCACCATTTGGGTTGGTGGTCAGTTCGTCCTAGCGGGCTTAGTCCCCACCCTTCGATCCCTCGGCGATGATGCTCCCCGCCGCGCCGCAAGGGTCTTCGCCCGTTTGAGCTGGCCGGCGTTTGTCGTACTACTCATCACCGGAATGTGGAACCAGTCAGTGAGCCACCATCCAACCGCGGCCTGGACCGCCGTTTTGAACATCAAGGTCGGATTTGTTGTCGTAGCTGGACTATTTACCTACGTCCACACCAAGGCGGCCTCCAAGGCCCTCAAGGGAGCGTCGGCCGGGCTGGGTGCTGTGGCGTCAGTGATTGCCCTCGTATTAGGCGTCGCTCTCAGCGGCTGACCGGTAGTGATCCTCGTGGGGAACTACGATACAAACGCAAGCAAAAGGAGACAAGATGTTCGTAGATAATTTACTTGGTGGTGATGGCCTTATTCTGATTGTCGTTGTCGTCGTCCTACTCTTCGGCGGCAGTGCAATTCCTAAGTTGGCTCGTAATCTCGGATCGGCTAAAACCGAGTTCGAAAAGGGACTCAGCACGGCTAAGGCGGCCGAGCCGACCGAAGGCAAAGAGCCCGAATCTCAGGCCTGAGACATCCGTCGGCCACTCGTGGCTGTTCACTAGTTCGTACGATTTATCTTCTCCTACGTCCGTAGGGAAAATACCAACTCTCGATTATCAATTACTGCGTTACGTCGTTGTAAAAAATGACTAGGGTTTAACCGTGGAAACAACGCCCCAGCCCCCCCAGGGCGCGCCGGCTCGCAGTGGACGCTCTCGGCGCCTGCGCGGACTGATTGCGCTCCCCTTCGCCGCTCTCATTCTCTCGGGATGCACCGTGCCGTCCTTCGGGGCGAAGAAGTCCGATACGACGACTGGTCTGTCGACCTACCACCTCTGGCAGGGATTCTCCATTGCGGCCGCCATCATCGGTGGAGGAACGCTCCTACTCATTCTTTACGCGGTACTTCGATATCGCCGCAAGGATGACTCGATTCCCAAGCAGTCGCAGTATCACATTCCTTTGGAATTGCTCTATACAATTCTGCCAATTCTGATCGTGATTGGCCTCTTTGCTACCACTTTGGTGGTTGAGAATAAGGTTGTCGCAGAACCGAAAACCAGTTACGTCGTGAACATCAACGCCTTCCAGTGGGGTTGGAAATTCTCCTACCCCGGAACCAATGCCCTCGTCGTTGGTCAAACCACACAGAAGCCCACCATGATGATGCCGCTCGGTGTTGATGTGCACTTCAACCTCACTTCGAGTGACGTCGTTCACGGTTTCTACGTCCCGGACTTCAATTTCTCTCGATACGCCCTACCCGGAGTGACCAACAACTTCACCTTCCACGCAATGAAAACTGGCACCTTTTTTGGTCAGTGCACTCAACTATGTGGTCTCTACCATTCACTCATGTTCTTCCAAGTAAAAGTTGTGTCACTCCCCGAGTACAGGAACTGGATTCACCAATTCGATACGCCCGCAGGTGCAGCCGCTGCTCAAGCCGCCCAGCAAGCACTCGAACAACAAAATGCGACTCACGTCCCATATAAGCCAGCATCAACCACCGGAACTGGAGCAGCGAACTAATGACTGATGTTCTCGACACACCACTCGTGCAGCAGTCCGACGCGCCAGCCGCGCACGAGGAGCATCACGGCCACGACGAGCACCACGGACCTAGTGGAATTCTGAACTGGCTGACTACTACCGACCACAAAATCATCGGAATGTCGTACACCATCACGGCCGTGATCATGCTGCTCATCGGTGGAGCATTCGCCGAACTCATTCGTGCGCAGCTCGTGAGCCCGAATGGTCACCTTGTCACCTTCGCTCAGTACAACGAGTTGTTCACGATGCACGGTTCAGTAATGATTTACCTCTTCGCAGGACCTTTTGCCTTCGGGGCACTGGCCAACTTCGTGGTGCCCATTCAAATTGGCGCTCCGGACATGGCCTTTCCGCGGCTGAATGCGCTCTCCTACTGGCTCTACCTCAGTGGTTCAATCACCATGCTGTTGGGTTTCGTCACGGCTGGTGGCGCGGCGAACTTCGGGTGGGTGGGTTACTCCCCACTGTCCGATTCAATTAACGCGCCCGGCGCTGGAGCCGACCTCTGGATCGGTGGGCTCCTACTGACTGGTTTCTCGGCAATTTTCACGGGCGTCAACTTGGCCGCGACTATTTTCTATCTCCGCGCGCCCGGCATGACTTTGTTCCGTATGCCGATTTTCACCTGGAACCTACTCGTTACCGCCATCTTGATTCTGTTGGCCTTCCCCGTCTTGACCGCTGGCCTCATCATGCTCTTCGCTGATCGCCACTTCGGCACTCACATTTTCTCAGTGTCCGGTGGGGGGGTGCCCGTACTCTGGCAGCATATTTTCTGGTTCTGGGGTCACCCGGAGGTCTATATCTTGGCCTTACCCTTCTTCGGCATGGTCACGGAAATTATCCCCGTATTTTCTCGTAAGCCCGTTTTTGGTTACAAGGGAATGGTCTTCGCCACGCTGACTATTGCGGCGCTGAGCCTCGGTGTATGGGCTCACCACATGTTCACCACTGGCGTCGTACTCCTGCCCTTCTTCTCCATCATGTCCCTGCTCATTGCGGTCCCCACCGGAATCAAGTTATTCAACTGGATTGGATCGATGTGGCGAGGGCAAATCTGGTTCTCGACGGCCATGCTCATGTCGATTGGTTTCGTCGTGACCTTCCTCATTGGGGGACTGACCGGTATCTACCTGGCCAGTCCCCCGCTCGACTTCTTCACCCACGACACCTACTTCGTGGTCGCCCACTTCCACAGCGTGGTTATGGCCCTGGTACTCGGCGGAATGGCGGGCCTCTACTACTGGGGTCCGAAGATGACCGGCTACATGCTCAACGAGACTCTAGGAAAGATTCAGTTCTGGCTTCTATTCATCGGTACGCAGGTCTTTACCTTTCCGCAGTACATCTTGGGTCTTCAGGGAATGCCTCGGCGCATGGCGGTCTACCCGCACGACCCCCAGTGGCAGAACCTGAACTTGTGGTCCACCTTGGGTGCCGTCATGATTGGCGTATCGAGCTTGCTCTTCGCCATTAACTGCATCGTCAGCTGGAAGAAAGTACCAGCTGGTGATAATCCTTGGGACGCCCACACTCTCGAGTGGTTCACCACCTCGCCCCCACCCCACCACAACTTCTATCGTCTGCCGAAGATTCGTAGTGAGCGTCCCACGTGGGACTACAACCACCCCGAAGCACCAGCTCTCGCACACGGTAATGGTGAAGGAAGCCACTCATGAAGATAGAAGCACGTATTTTGCTACTCCTCGGACTCTTCTTTGGCGCCATGTGCGCCGTCTACTGGACCTGGAGTCTGGAGAACGCCGGTGGGTTCATGATGTTCGCGGCCATGCTGCTTGGCTTCCTACCCGGCGGGTACTACTGGTGGTGGAGCCGACGCATGCCAGAACGGCCCGAAGATAACCCCAACGCAAATCCCGAAGATGGAGCTGGCGTCATCGGCACCTTCCCCGGATCATCTATCTTCCCCTTCACCCTGGGCATGGGCGCCTTCATGACCGTGTTGGCCATGGTCTTCGGCACGTGGCTTCTCGTACCCGGTTTAGCGCTGGTCGTCTGGGCACTCTTGGGCGCGACGGGCGAAAGCCGCCACGGCGGCGACCACTAAGTCAGCTTTCTACGGCTCGTCCGGCAGCCCCTACGGTGCTGGATCTACGTGACACAGAGTCAAGTCGTCACCGGTAACTAGGGTGCCGGAAAAGGGGCTCGCCATGGCCCTCCACTCGTCGTAATCGCCTAAGCCGGGGGCCGGAACGTAGTGCGTGAGGACGAGAGTCCGCACTCTCCCGCGCTCAGCCGTTTCAGCCGCCTGTTGCACGGTCGAGTGGTAATCCAAAATGTCTTGGAATCGGGCCCGAGGCACGAGGGCCACCAGATCAGCTCGCAGGACGGTCTGGACGTAGGCGTCGGCGTCCTGCACCAAATCATCCAGTTGCTCGCACGGGACTCCGTCACCAGCCAGGACAACGTCCACGCCGTGAGCCGTGATTCGAAAACCCACTGTTGGTTCGACCGGGAGGTGATTAGTTCCCCCAACCCGAACGGTAGCGCCCGCAACCTCGAAGCTGTCGCCCGGCACAACCTCGGTCACGATGACGTGAGGGGCTTCATTGAGATCATCATGGTGGTTGATCCGGTAGGAAATGTCGGGAGCCAGCATGGCCAGGAGGCCGTCAATAACCACCTGAGTTCCGACCGGGCCGTACACGTGCAGGGGTACCGTGACCGGTGACATTACCCAGTGCGTCGTGATGACGTCGTTGAGGTCACAGATGTGGTCGCTGTGCAGGTGCGTGAGCAGAATGGCGTTGAGAAAGGGTGGAATCACCCCGGCTCCCGCCAGGCGCATCACGACGCCACGACCCGCGTCAACTAGGAGATGCAGACCTTCGCCACGCACCAAAGTGCTCGGTCCGGCGCGGTGTGGATCGGGGAGGGGGCTTCCCGTGCCCAGTAGAACGATGTCGAGACCGGACATTAGAAGGGAATGGTGTAGGAGTTTTCGAATTCGTCCTGCAGCACCGTGGCCACGCGACCACTGGTATCGATGACGAGTTCCTCGTCCAGAATTCTCGTCTGGTAGGTCCAGCCCTCGGGTAGGGCGAGTCGCTCACCCAGTGTCAGAAGGCTTTCTTCGTTCATCGTCGGGTCCACTCCGGTGCACAGGGCCTGCAGTACGTAGATCACACCGTCGGGATTTTTCAGTTCGTAGACTCGCTTGCCCGCGTCGAAGAAGAAAACGGCACCGCGGTCGACGTAGCGCTCCACGTAGGTGCCCGGAGATGGGTCACCACCCAAATTGATAACCGCGATGCGGCGCATCAAGATTCCATTGAATTCGCGCATGATCGGCTCCACGGGTGCCACTTTGGTGCCAAAACCATCCAGGACCCAGTAACGCGGTCCGTTGAGCTTCACCAGCGCTGCTCCCATTTCGCGGGCAATTTCCTCCGCGTCCAGGGTGTCCCAGAGTTCCTGGGGGCAGTCGTTGAGAAGTTGTGTGCCGAAGACCTCGGCTTCGAAGGCACCATCTCGAAAGAAGAGGGCAATGACTTCGCCGTAGCGAGCGCCCCGCTGGTCGGAAATCAGTCGTTCAGCAGTGCTGGATTCGGTCATAGTGAAGTAGTGCTCCTGTGGGATTGAGTCAAAAAGTAGCGCTTTTTGCAATCAATTCTTACCACAATGAATGTCGCAGCAGGTTTGTACGGTTTCGCCATGACCGACAACAGCAGCAGCAGCGAATCCAATCCAGATTTTCCGACAATATTTTGTCCGCGCTGCGGCAGTATTCGAGTCACTATTTTCGTTCACGGGTTCCCTAGCTTCGACGCCTTCGAGCACGCAGATCAGTTGAAGAAGGCCGGCAACAAGGAAAATCGTTACGATTTCCAAGGTTGCGAGGTTACTGATGAAGATCTCCATCTCCGGTGCCGAGCCTGTCGCTACAGCGAATAGGCGCTTACGGGCAGATTGCGCTCACGGGTTGCGCACTGGCTCCTTTGGTTAACCCCGGCGTGCTCACGAGGCATCGACCACCATTAGCCAACACCACGAAGAAATCTCGCGACCAGCCCGAGGAGTAAACCTTCGGGGACTGCGCCGAACCGGGCAGGCGATACGGCCAAGGATCTGTTGATCGGTGGAGGGGCCGAGTAGTGGACAAACCCAAAATTGGCCAGTAGGGGTTTATATCCAGTTGCAGACCCGAGACGACGCCAACCGCCACTAGCGCTCGCGCCACCGTCAACGGGAGCACTCCGTTCATCGAGGCGAGATACACCAGATTGCCGAGCGCATCAACGCCCAATGCCGACCGCGGAGTGGCGAAGTAGTTGGTGATGACCTTGCCCCAGAGAGATGGCGACTGGCTCACCCGAACCGGAATGGCGCCGTGATCAACGAGCAGAGTCAAATTCTGGCGATAACTAATAGCCGAGAAGGACGCACTGGGGAAATCTCGCCCCCAGACGCCGATGCCGACCTGACCCTGAGTATTAATGCCGATGGTGGCGTCGCCCACGACGAGCCCCTGCAGCAGGATGCCATCGGCCTTAGTTCCCCCTTGGAGGTCGCTTTGTTTAAATCCACCGTTAAAGGCTCCGATGACTCCCACGGCTCCTTCGTGCGACCAGTCAATCCGGGGGCCGCTATCCGCCGCTAGGCGCGCTGCTGCCCCCCTCGGGTCAGTTGAACCCGTGTGCCAGTGAAGGGCCGTGGTTGTCTTACGAAATCGTGTCGCAATGAAGAGTGCTCCGTCGACGTACATGGCGTGCTGGTCCACCATCACGCCGCGCTCCGACGTGGACACCACCGACCACCCCGCACAGGCTCGCTCAATCTCGACGTCGGCGCGCGATGGAGAAGTCCAGAACGTCAAGGAGCCAAGACTGAGGAGTGCGGCTGACAGCGTCAACCAACGATGACGCGTACCAGTCACTGAGGACTAGCGCTCTACGGAGCGAACACCCGTCGACGACAACGACGTTCCCGCGTCAGCGGTGATAAAGGTGGGAACCAGCTCAGCTTCGAGTTCGTGGTGGACGTCATCCACGACTGAAGGGGCCAAGGTAGCCAAGTACTCCCCGGTCGCTGAGCGCGTGACCACGTTCGGAGTCTTCCGCTTTCCACCGTCGTGAACGGCTTGGAGCTCCCGGCAAATCTTCAGAGTCACTGGGTAGGTCACCGCAGGAACGATGAAGACCAGCGCCCGCATGGACCACAGAACACTCTCGAGGGACACGTGCAGGAAGTTAGCAATAACGTCAGTAGAACTTGCTATAAACAGCAGCGCGAGCACCGAGAAAATAGCCGCTCCCGCTGCTGTTCTCTTCGGGCGATCCCGAGGTCGGTCCAGCAGATTATGCATGTTGTTGTCTTTGGTGTAGAGACGCTCAATAGTCGGCCATGCGTAGCACAGGTTAAAGACGATGCCCGGGAAAATCACGGCTGGGAAAGTAACTTCCCATGGGATCGTGTGACCGAAGTTATGGAAGGACCACGCGGGCATAATACGCAAGATGCCATCAAGAAATCCCATGTACCAGTCGGGCTGGACTGCGTAGGAGATTTTCGACGCGTCGTAGGGTCCAAACTGCCAAATCGGGTTAATCTGCGCCAGCGCACCCAGTAGGGCGGTACCACCAGTAACCAACAACAAGAAGCCGTTGGTCTTGGCGATAAAGACGGGGAACATGGGAGAACCAACGACGTTGGTCTCCGTACGTCCCCGACCACCAAATTGGGTGTGCTTTTGACGGACCAGCAGGAAGAGGTGTGCGCTGACCAAACCGACAATGAGCGCCGGCACGATGAGCTCGTGAAGAATGAAGAATCGCGGGATTACTGAAGTTCCGGGGAAATTCCCGCCGAAGACGAAGTAGGCCAAGTAGGTTCCGACACCGGGAATCGAGAGCATGATCGAATAGGCGATGCGAAGACCGGTACCTGATACGAGGTCGTCCGGCAGCGAGTAGCCGAGGAATCCATTGGTGATGGCCAGAATCAACATTGTCAATCCGATAGACCAGTTCAACTCACGGGGCTTGCGGAATGCCCCAGTGAAAAACACTCGTGCCATGTGGACCACAATGGCTCCGACGAAAATATCGCAAGCCCAGTGGTGCATTTGACGCATCAACATTCCGCCACGAACCGCGAAGGAGAGGTCGATCGACGAAGCGAAAGCCTGCGTCACCCTCATACCCTCTAGCGGAGCGTAACTCCCGTGATAGGTAACGAGAGCCTGGCTCGGAACATAATAAAGACCCAAAAAAACACCAGTGGCTAGCAATACAACGAAAGAGTAGAGGGCGATTTCCCCCAACATGAATGACCAGTGATCAGGAAAAATCTTGTCCATGAAGGTACGACCAGCCTTGGCCATGCCCAATCGATCGTCCAGCTCACCCAAAACTTTGCCCAAGGATCCGTAAGGACCAAGTGCCTCTTTCTGTGAACGCTTCGTTCGAATGATTGTTTTACTCATGAGCGCTCCCAAAATCCAGGTCCAACTGGTTCTTTAAAATCACTTTGAGCGCGGATGTATCCCGCGACATCAACGTAAATTGGCAATTGTGGCAGAGGACGTGGAGCTGGTCCGAAGTTAGGAATTGCACCATTCGTCACATCGAACATTGACTGGTGACAGGGGCACACCAGCATTTTCAACTGTTGCTCGTAGAGGCCCACGGGGCAGCCTAGGTGACTGCACAATTTTGAGTAGGCCAAGTAGCCCTGAGGACCCCACGTCTCACGACCCTTTTGCGTCACGAAGTTCTCATTCGAAATTCGGATCAGCACAGTCTGATCAACGGCCTGTCCATTGTTGGTCTCCTGTAGTCCCTCGGGGAAAACGGTCACAATGGATCCGATGGACAAGTCGTCAACATGGATTCGATGCCCAGTGATGTCCACGGCGTACGACCCCTTGCGCCAATCGGTGTGGAACAATGATCCCTTCGGCAGCGGACCCAAGCTTCGAATGAGCGGGAAAAGGGCCGTCACGCTGAATACGCCGAGACCACCACCGAGTAAACCTCCGAGGACTTTACGACGCTTGACCACCGACGCGCCGCGCTCGATGATGGCGCCTGCGAATGCGTCACGCTCGTCGGAGGTGCTCGCGAGATCATGCCTCTCCTCAACGAAGGGACCACGGGGCATCAGGTACTTACCCCATGCAATGAGGCCAATCCCCATCAATGACAGTCCGCCACCGAGCGTCGCTCCAAGAATCCACGACGGCGAATTGACCCAGTAACTCCATCCGAAGCCCACTTCCAGCAGCATTCCCGCTAAGAAGAGAACGGCAATCCTTCTCTCCACGGCGATGGGATTCTTTGCGAGTGGCTGCAGGTTTTCTGCACTTTCGCTCACCGTAGTCAGCGATACAGGTGTGCGGTGTTCAGTCATTTCGTTCTCCTACCCAAAAGCCGGCCAAGGCTAAAAACCCCACGCCGAGCGCGAGTCCGACGAATCCTTCGGCCACGGGGCCGAGACCACCGAGACCGAGACCACCCGTATTAACCGGGTGCTGAATGTTGACGGTGACGTAGGTCACGATGTCGCGAACTTGAGCGTCCGTGAGGTTGCCGGTGAAACGTGGCATGTTGCCAGGTCCAGTGCGAATTGCTTCTGCCACCTGGTAACCAGGAATATTACGAAGACTCGGGGCGTAGGTGTGAGCAGCCAAGGCGTCACCACCCCCGGTGATGGTATGACAGGCCGCACAGTTCAGAGCGAACAGCGATGCACCGTTGGCCACATCGGCCCCCGTGGTGTTGACGGTCGGAACCAGAGGCAGTCCTGGGTGGAGTGAATTTACCCAGGAGGCGATTGCCATGGCTTGGGTGTGGTCGAACCGAGCTCGCTTGCGCTTGGACTGCACGTCGCGTGGTTCGGCGGCTGGCATACGACCGGACTCAATCCAAAAGTCAATCGCCGCGGGACCCACACCGAGAAGATTGGGAAAATTACTTGAAGTACCCGAGGTGCCAGTAGGTGGAACGCCATTCGCTTCGATGCCGTGGCACGAGGCACAATTTTGCATGTAGAGGGCACGGCCCAAATTTTGCAGCGCCGCTGGTGGGAGGTTGTAGGTGATCGCCGAGTTACCGTACGAAGTGACCTGCCCACTCTTGTCGGTCGACACGTGATCCGACTTGGGAGTTCCCGAGTTGGCGCGACTTGTTTGGAAGGGCGAAGAAAGGGGGACGTCCGCGTGGGCCCCCGCGGCGAAGAATAGTAACGAACTCGTCAGAATCAACAGACCCGTAAGGACTGCAGAACGTAACCTAAGAGGGAATTGGCTCATTGCACTCCTACTTCAACAAGAAGAGGGCCGAATACAGGCCCACCCAGACAACATCTACGAAATGCCAGTAATAAGAAACTCCCTGAACCGCCGAAAGTTCACCGGGATCGCCCCCTTCACCCTTCATGCGATAGAGCAGAAAGGCCATCGCGACTAATCCCAAGAAGACGTGAAGACCATGAAGGCCAGTCGTGATATAGAAAACCGAGCCATACGCGTTGGTGTACCAGCGCGTCTCGAGGTTGATCCACTCGTAGCACTGATTGGCGACGAAAACGGCACCCATGATCATCGTAATAATGATCCAGCGGCGAGCCTTAGCCCGCTGTCGCGTCTCGTCGAGCCACACCGCGTACTGCATGGTGAACGACGACGCCACCAAAATCACCGTGAAGATGCCCGCCTGAAGGGTGTCGAGCTTCGTGCCGGCCGGCGGCCACGTAGCAAGGTGTGCGCGGATGGTAAAGAGTGCAGCAAAGAGACCGGAAAAAAACATCAATTCCGAACCGAGCCAAATCATCACACCGACGGCCAGCATCGGTGGACGATCGTGAACGATCTTGTCTCGCTTCGCCAAATTATTTAGTGGAAGTGCTTGACTCACGTCATACGTTCTAATGGAAAAATACACCGGTGCGCCACATTTCCATCGTAAAAACTCATATCAAGGTAGGTGGAAGGTCTCCACAGTGAAGAATGGCGAGGTGGCGAGTAGGTCGCGTGAGGGCAACGTAGAGAGTGCGTAGACCTCGTGCGGTTATTTCACCCGGCACACCGCCCCGACTCACAATCTCGTGAGGTTCGATCACAATGATGCCGTCGAACTCCAGTCCATTCGAACCTTCGGCCCCAATAACTACCAAGTCGGCACCCAAACCTCGAGATTCACTCTCGCGGGGGTCAATAGCGTCGAGGCCCTGGCTCCGGAGGACCATCACGATTTCTTCGACTCGTGACGACGTGACCAAAACTGCCACTCGGCCAGGGGCCAGAGCAGTTGTTTCTCCCCTTGCGAGAGCGCCCAGATCATTGGCGAAGCTCTCACTAGTGCTGGCGAGGACTCGTGGGCTCGCACCCGCACGGCGTACCGCTTGCGGCGGGTCTAGGTCGGGCGTGGCCGCCTTCAAGGTGGCTCTGGCGAAGTCGAGTACTTCTTCGGGTGTCCGATAACTCACGGACAAAGTAACCTGCCGTGGTTCGCGACGGGGCTCGAGCAGACGCAGAATCGTGTCCCACGACGCCGACGAACCAGCGGTGGTTGCTTGACCCATATCACCAACAATGGTCATCGAGCCGGTTAGGTCGCGGCGCTTTAAAACGCGGAGTTGCATGGGTGACAGATCCTGCGCTTCGTCGACCACGATATGACCGTAGGTAAGAAACTCCGCCTCGTCGAGTGCCTCGTTGGCGGCGGTGGCGTAGTGGCTCGCTTCACGCAAGGCCGCTTTTCTCACCTCGGGCGAATACACGTCGAGTTCGATACCGTTGAGAAATTCATTCCCCGCACTAGCTTTCACCGTTGGCCGAGGGCGACGACGAGGGCCGAGGATAATACGAGCCTCATCAATCAGCGCCGCATCCGCGTCGGTCCACCGAACCTCGCTCAGACTTTCCGAACGACTGCGCGTCAGTAGGAGTATTTCGTCCTCACTGAGTAGGTGGCGGCCTGCAGCTCGCAGCAGAGCTGGGGCACCGTAGAGGTCGTGGAGCAATTCTTGACCCGAAAGGCGAGGCCACATTCGACGTAGGGCCGATTTGAATTCAGGGGCCCGTCGAATACGCTCCGCCAACTCCGCCGAATCGCTGACCTCCTCCGACTCCCCTCGCGCAAAACGTGGGTAGTACTCCTGCGCGAGACGATTCGCCAATTCGCGACCTAGGGCCGAACGTCGTTGGTTGTGATTTCCGGGGCGACGCTTCGCTCGCTCCACGGCCTCGGAAGAAGTCGAGGCCTTCAAGACGAGAATGGCTCGGCCTAGTGGTATGCGCAGGTCCTCGCGCAGACCACGCTCACGAGTGCGCACCGCCTGCGCAATTACCTTCACCATGCGCTCATCGCCCTTCAGGCCAGCCAGTTCTTCACTCTCGTAGGCCCGCACTTCCACGTTCGTGACCAGGCCGCTCACAGTTGACAGCGTGACGCCGGACTCGCCCAAAGACGGCAGTACATTTTCGATGTAGTTCAAAAAGAGGGGGTTGGGTCCGACTACCAGAACGCCCTGGCGCTCCAGGGTCAGACGATGGGTAAACAGCAAGTACGCGGCCCGGTGGAGAGCAACCGCCGTTTTCCCCGTTCCCGGTCCACCCTGTACTAGCAAAATCCCGCCGAGGGGGGCGCGGATAATCTGGTCCTGTTCTCCTTGGATAGTGGCCACGATGTCGCCCATGCGGCCAGTTCGGACTCGACCCAAAGCAGCGAGCAGCGTCCCGGGTCCACCCAGCGCCAAGCCACCATCAACTAGACCTTCTTCGGTGGCCGAGCGGACTTCGTCATCGGGGAGTGCCAGCTCGCCATTTTCATCGGCGAAGTACTCGTCCTCCACGCCGGTGACGACGTGCTCACGAATCGAGATATGGCGGCGACGCGAGAGACCCAAGGACTCCACGCCGGTGGCCCGATAGAAAGGTTCAGCTACCGGAGCACGCCAGTCCACTACCAGGGCATTGAGCTCTTCGTCCGAAACCGCAATACGCCCGACGTGATAATTCGATGCTGCGTCAGTTTCGTGTTGCGCGTAGTCGATCCGGCCGAAAAAGAGGGGCTGGTCGCCAATGGCCAGTTGCTCTAAACGCTGCAGCGCAGTCCCCATGATGACGTCACGTTCGACCAAATCAGCAAAACCACGCATGTTGGCCACCCGAGCACCATCTCGAAGCGAGCGGGCTTCGTCGCGCATTTTTTCGAGGGCGGCTAGGGCTACGTGCAGGAAGGTCTGTTCTTCAGCAATTTCACGCTCGTGAGCCATCTCGACCTTTCCGGCCCCGAGAAAACGGGGATTGACCATTATAGGAGACCTCGCCACCGCGTGCCACGGTGCAAGTGCAGTTGCCAGCACCTACGCTGAAGTGGGTAAAGGAGTCCAGTGAACGAACCCGATTTTCTTCGCGCCTGCCGGGGTGAGACTGTTGAACGCGTCCCCGTCTGGTTTATGCGTCAGGCCGGTCGGTCGCTACCCGAATACCGAGCGCTGCGAGGTCAGGGGTCCATCCTCGATACCATCGCTGATCCCACCTTGGCCTGCGAAGTCACCATGCAGCCTGTTCAACGCTACGGAGTGGACGCCGCCATTCTCTTTTCCGACATTGTGGTGCCATTTCACGCCATTGACTTTGGCGTTGACGTCGTACCTGGTCGAGGTCCGGTCATTGCTCAACCCATCACCTCCTTCGCCGATCTCGAACGCCTACGGCCGCTGACCTCGGCCGACATCACCCACG
Organism: uncultured Actinomycetes bacterium; assembly: GCA_903860915.1. Taxonomy (GTDB): domain Bacteria; phylum Actinomycetota; class Acidimicrobiia; order Acidimicrobiales; family RAAP-2; genus RAAP-2. The sequence continues at coordinate 41,222 of CAIOSJ010000004.1, forward strand.
TGACCAACACTATTGATCTCGTTATCCCGCGTTTGGCACCCACGAACACTCCTCTCATTGGGTTTGCGGGAGCCCCCTTCACGGTGGCGAGCTACTTAGTCGAAGGCGCCCCTACGCGCACCTTCGGGGTCATCAAGAGCTTGATGCATACCAATCCACAGCTCTTCGACGCCATGATGGACCGACTCGTGGACATCACCATTAGTTTTCTCCGCGCCCAGGTAGCCCACGGGGCACGCGCGCTCCAGTTGTTTGATTCCTGGGCGGGGGCGCTCACCCGCGAGGAGTACTCCCGTTTCGCGCTGCCCGCGACCCAACGAGTCATCGAAGGCATCGGCGATCTCAAGGTCCCGACTATTTTGTTCGGCGTCGGCACGGGCGAGTTGCTCGACCTCATGGCGACCGCCAATACCGATGTGGTCGGTATTGACTGGCACGTCGATCTCGACGAGGGGCGGCGGCGCGTCGGCGGCCGGGCTGTTCAAGGCAACCTCGACCCCGCTCGCTGTCTCCACGGGGACGCTCCCGCACTCGCCGCCACCCGCGACGTTTTGGCCAAGGCGGGCACGGATTCGGGTCACATTTTCAACCTCGGTCACGGAGTTCTTCCCGAAACTGATCCCACGGTGTTGGAAGCCGTTGTGCGCGTCGTACACGACGAAGGTAAGGCGGGCGTGCGATGAACCGCGTTGGTGTTCTGGTCATGGCCTACGGCACGCCGACCACGCCCGAGGACGTCGAGACCTACTACACCCGTATTCGACATGGACGCCCACCGACCCCTGAGCAGTTGACGGACCTCACGCGGCGCTATAACGCCATCGGTGGCATCTCTCCGCTCGCCGAGCGCACCACCGCGCAAGTTGACGGTATTCGCCAGGCCCTCGAGCTCATAGCTCCGGGAGAGTACGACGTACGCTTCGGGTCGAAGTACGAGCCACCGATGCTTGAAGAGACGGCCAGCAGTTTTGCCCGCGAGGGATTCGACCGAGTGGTTGGTCTCGTTCTCGCCCCCCACGAATCTTCAATGTCGACCGTCCAGTACATGTCGCGGGCCTCTGCGGCCCTCGATGGACAGTGCGAGTTCATACAAATTGGTGCGTGGTGGGACGACCCTATTTTCGTACAACTCATTGCCGACCGAGTTCGAGCGGCGCTCGCGACCATTCCGATTGAGCGTCATTCCACCACCGAAGTCATCTTCAGCGCCCACTCCCTCCCCACCAAAATTTTGGACGCCGGCGACACCTACCCGGAACAGTTGCGCGAGAGCGCCCGAATGGCTGCGTCGCTGGCGGGAATTACGGCCTGGGATATTGCCTGGCAGTCGGCTGGACGTACGGCCGACCCGTGGATTGGGCCCGATATTCTCGACGTCCTCCGCCAGAAGAAGGCCAACGGTGTTTCCGACGTGGTCTCGTGTCCGATTGGCTTCGTCTCCGACCACCTCGAAGTCCTCTTTGACATCGATATTGAAGCTCGCGCCGTCGCGGACGAAATTGGTCTAGGACTTGTTCGAACGACGTCGCTCAATGCTGACCCCGTGTTCCTCCTCATGTTGGCTGATTTGGTCCGAAGGAATACCTAGGTGACTCGACGATCGATAGTGATCGTAGGGGGCGGAATTAGTGGTCTCGCAGCCGCGTGGGAACTCACGGGTGGCGCCACGGGACCAGGCGCGAATCCTCCACGTATCGAAGTCATCGAAGCCCACGCACAGCTCGGTGGCGCCCTCGGAACGATGGAATTCGCCGGCAGAACAGTGGACTGCGGCGCCGACGGGTTTTTGGCTCGGCGACCCGAAATGGTGACACTCGTCAAAGAACTGGGCTGGGGTGACAAGCTCGAGGCCATCGGCGCCAGTGGCGCCTCGCTGTTCCTGAAGGGTCGTTTCGTGCCGCTTCCCCAGGGACTCATTCTCGGGGTCCCCACGTCAGCTCAATCGATTCGCCGCTTGGCCGGTTTGTCGTGGCGCGCCAAGGCTGCCGCGTACCGCGACCAGTGGTTCCCTCGACGATTCACCATTGGGGACGACGTCAGCATTGGTGCCATCACACGGGCCAAACTCGGCGAAGAAATGACGTACAAATTTATTGAACCGATGATCGGTGGCATTCAGGCTGGCCGCGTCGACCATCTCTCTGCGACCTCCGTTTTTCCCGCCCTGATCGCAGCAGCTCGACGTGGTGGCTCCCTCATGAAGGCAATCGCGCCCTCCAGCGGTTCGATGCCGGGGCCCCCAACCTTCGTCCCCACGGAGGGTCCGGTTTTTTTTACCATCACCGGCGGAGTGGGATCGCTCATTGACGAACTACGACGTCAACTAGAAGAACGGGGGGTCGTCATTCGTACCGATGTTCCAGTTACCGCCATTCGAAAGACCCCGACCGGCGACTACCCCTTCGAAGTCGACACGCCAGTGTCAACGACTCCGGCCAGTGGCGTCATCATCACGACTCCCCCTCGGGTCACCGCCGGCCTCACTCGGGGCTGGAAGGACGACCTGCACGTTCTCGAGCAGGTTGATTCAGCGGGTGCCGTAATGGTCACATTCTCCATCCCTCGCGGTTCCGCCACCCTGCCAGCTTCCGGGACCGGAGTCCTCGTTCCACTGCACACCCCGTGGACCGGTCCGGATAGTTTGATGACCACTGCGCTGACCTTCTTGGACCGCAAATGGCCCTCCTTGGCCCGCAACGACGACCACCTCGTTCGCGTCCATCTCGGCCGGAGTGACGACACACGTTGTAGCCACCTCGGCGATGACGAACTCGTCACCCGCGTCCGGGCCGAACTGGCTTTTATCTGTGGGTCCTGGCCCCCAACGGGTGAGGTCCGTGTTGTGCGTTGGCCCGACGCCTTGCCGCAGTACCGAGTCGGCCACGACGAGCTCGTCACGAAGGTACGCTCCTCCCTGCCGGAAGGCATAGCTCTCGCGGGATTGGCCTACGACGGCGTCGGCGTGCCGGCCAGCGTTGGCTCGGGTCGCCGAGCGGCGGCGGCACTGATGGAGACTTGGACCAGCTCCTAGAGGTAGTAGCCCGAGTGGATGTAGATACACGGCACCGATTCGCCGATGTACATCGCGTGATTTTTCGGGTCATCGTCCAGGGCGAGTCGGATCTCGAAACCGTAGCGGCGAAGGTCGGCCACGACACCACGTTTGAAGTACTCAACACCGGAGTAGTCACCAAACTCACGCATGATCAGCAGGTCCCAACGGATGCCGAATCGCTCCAGCCAGGCCACCGTGTGCGGCTGCACCCTTCGGGGTCGGCCGGTGACCAAAATCACCGAAAGGTCACTGGACAACAACTCCAGTAGCGTTTCGATTTCTTCAATGACTGGGTCATCGCCACAGGCGTCGAAGAAACTTTTCCAGTCACCCCAGTCGAGGTGGTGCTGACGGCCCGCGGCGTCCGCCAAAACTCCGTCAATATCGAAAATGACTGCGGGTCCAGGAACAAAGCTTTCGACTCGCCAGCGCCAGTGTTCGGGGTGTAGTTCAGCGTTCTGCGGCACGGTTACACGATGCTCCTTGTGATAGTGGTGAACTCTGCGAGACTAGAGCAGATGGGAAAGCTTGAACGACTGACGAAGCCAATTCCCTACGGGCAACGCGTGTACGTCGTTGGTGACTTTGATCTCACTCCAGAGAGTACGGGTCACGAGCGGGGGTTGCGCGAACTGGTAACACTGCTCAATAACTCCGACGACCCCACCACCATCATCGTGGCCGGGAATTTCTTTCATCCACCGCCCGATGAAGGCGATCTAGGAGCCTTCATACACACCTGCTTCAGATCCCTCCCGAGCTTTCGCTCGGCTCTCGCTCGTTTCACCCGTGACCCCCAGCGACACTTCATCGTTCTGCCCGGCACCCACGACCGATCTCTTACTACTTCCGCCTCGGGCCAAGAGGCACTGGGCCGCTTGGGTGTCGCCTGCGCGGCCGATGTCATGCTCCAGGTCGCCACCGCGAGTGGAGTGCGCGATATTTCAGTCGTCGCCGGCAGTGGTGCTGTGGATGTGGAAGTCGCTGACAGCCCCGACCGTGGTGACGCGGAGCAGTTGGATGATCCAACAGCCATCGCGCGCTTTGCTGCTTCGCGACTCTTGTATCGACGACTCTCGAAATGGTTTTGGTTTCCCCTGTGGGCAGTCATCGTCGTCGACCTCCTCCCTCCACTAATTCGAATTTTTGATGAAGCGACCCATAAGCACCTGCACGTCAAGCACACGCATCCCGCCTCGCTGTGGTCCTCACTCGTCATCAATCTCATCACCATTGCCTTCTGCGAGGCCATTCTCGCGATTATTGCCGGTTACATCATCCGTCGACGCTTTGATCGCGACGCGCAAATTACCGTGGCGCAGCTACCCGCCGACCCGCTGGCCGTGACGACCATTAATGAAACTCGCGCCATCGATTACGCCCGCTTCGTGGCCGAGCGTGGGGGTGCGGGAGCGGTGATTGGCGGGGCCCCTCGACCAGCCCTCGTGTTCCTCGACCGAGGCGTATGCGCCGCCCCTGGGTCGTCACGAGTCACCTGGGTGGAGCGACGCGGACGTTTTGGCTTGCCCCCGGTCTTCAGCCCCGTGGACCGAGCCGCGTGTATAGAAATTGAAGCCGCCGCGACGGTTCAGGTTCGCCTCATCGCCAGTGAGACTCGCCTGCGACCCCACACTCGTCTCGAACGTTGGTGTGCCGCCAAGACCGTCCAGCCCTCGCCCTCTGACCTGGCCCTGACCGTGGGCTCCTGGCCCACGGGTGAACCGTGGCCGAATACTCCCGTTCGAGCGCGCGAACAGCTACGTCGTCGATACGTACGGCGTCTCGTCAGTGCCCTTCTCTTCCTCACTGGCGTCGCGAACATCGCTGTCGGAGTCTCTCCACCACTGCGACACCACTTTCATTTCCTCATCAGTGTTTTGCCCATTGGCGTTGTCCGGTCGGCCAACGCCGTCACGGTGGTCGCTGGTGTCGCCATGATCATGCTCGCGCGGGGGGTTCGACGGGGCCAACGTCGACCCTGGGCCATTGCTTCTACCATCCTGGCCATCACCGTAGTCGCCCACTTGTTGCGTGGCGGCTCGCTCGGCAGCACCCTGCTGTCGCTCATCGCCCTCGGGATTCTCATCATCAGCCGCGAAAACTTTACGGCCACCACCGACCGCAGTAGTTTTCTGACCAACGTGCCCCGTCTCGCCTTCGTGGCCGCTCTTTCCATTGTCGGGGCCGCCTCGAGTATCAAGCTCGGAAATATTCACCACCACCTGCAGAGCTGGGCCGTACTGCTACTCGCCTGCACCGAACGACTCGTCGGAATTACCACCATCACCCTCCCGGATAGCTCTGGCGACTTCGTCGATCCGGCACTCTTGGTCGTCGGATTTTCTCTCATCATCTCCGCGCTCTACCTCGTCACTCGTCCCGTAGTAGACCGACGCCTCTCCGAGCACGCCAACACGACCGAGCGGCGATTGGCGGAACTGCGAGCTCGCGATATTGTCAAGCGCCACGGTCGGGGAACTCTCGACTTTTTCGCCCTACGTGACGACAAGCAGTTCTTCTTCTTCCGGGACTCTCTCGTGGCGTACGCCGTCTACGGAGGCGCCGCACTCATTTCCCCCGACCCCATCGGGCCAGTCGTCGACCGCAGTGCCGTCTTTAACGCCTTTCATCACTTTGCTGAATCACGCGGCTGGACGGTGGCCATCGTGGCGGCCGATTCCAGCTGGCTTCCGATATATCGAGCGTCCGGACTACACTCGATTTACATTGGGGACGAAGCCATTGTGGACTGCGCGACCTTCTCGCTCGAGGGGGGCAAAATGAAGGGCTTACGTCAGGCCTGCACTAGGTTGACTCGCCACGGGTACACGGTTGAATTTGTTGACCCCGCCACCATCGATCCCGCGCAGGTAGCCGACATCGTGGGGCTCATCGCCATGCTCCGGCGCGGTGAGGGAGAGCGTGGTTTTTCCATGATGCTCGGGCGCCTCTTTCACCAAAAAGATCAGGGGTTACTCCTCACCATTGTTCGTGATCCCAACGGTCGCCCCGCCGCCGTCTGCCAATTCGTACCGTCACTCGCGTCGAATAGTCATTCACTCGACCTCATGCGACGCGACCCCGGTGAACACCCCAACGGTCTCATTGACTTCGCCCTGTGCTCCACCATCGCGCACCTGCGCGAGCGCGGAACCGCCCAACTCAGTCTTAACTTCGCGGCCTTTCGATCCATCCTCGATGGCGAGCGCGGCGAGGGGACCTTTACGCGCATTGAACGCTGGACCCTGAAGCGGCTCTCGGGCATACTGCCCATCGAAACCTTGTGGTTGTTCAATAACAAGTACAACCCTTCGTGGCTGCCGCGCTATTTGGTCTACCCCGCCGCCGAGAGCTTCGTCCCCGTCGTCGCGGCCATATTGCGGGCCGAATCTCTCACCGAGATTCCCGTTATTGGACGCCTCTTGGCCAACGATCCTTCGAATCGTCCCGGCACGGTGGTCCCGGAGGAAATTCTCGCTCGGGCGGGAATCAACATCAGCAATGAATAGGACACGGTCGGTCGCGGAGTCCCCCTCGATGCTGCGAGTTCTTCGACACCGCGAATCCGCACTACTCATCGCGGGACAGGCGGTGTCGAGTTTCGGTGACGGCATCGCCAACGTAGCGCTACCGCTCATGATCATTTCGACGACGCATTCGGCGACGAAACTTGGCCTGTTCGCCGCGGCGCGAACCCTACCCATGGTGCTGCTCATGCTCTTTGGTGGCGTGATTGTTGACCGTTTCTCTCGTCGGCAGCTCCTCCTCATCTCCGATACCTGCCGCGCCATCTTCGTGGGCGTCGTCGCCACGCTGGAACTCTCCCACCACCTCCACTTCTGGCACCTCCTTGTTTTCGCACTGCTGTTTGGCGCCTTCGACGCCGTCTTTATGCCGGCCATGACCGCGCTCACCCCAGAAATAGTTCCCGACGAACTCTTCGGGTCCATGAACGCCCTCCGTGGTCTGTCCGCTGGGGTTGTGGGGGGCATGTTGGGCCCGGCCGTGGGTGGCGTTCTCACTATCTGGAACCCTGGCGGGACACTGGCTATTGACGCCGTGACTTTTGTCGTAAGTGCGATCGCCCTCGCCATGATGCGGGCCACCAGTCGACCAGAATCCTCCACCACTTCGACCATGCTCACCGAAATTCGAGAAGGTCTGCGCTACACCATGCGCACACCGTGGATTTGGATCATTCTGCTCTCCGCCGGACTCTCGAACGCCCTCGTCTTCAGCCCCGTCAGTGTTCTCACCCCCTATTTTCTCAAACACGACCTCGGCGCGTCGGCGCGCATTGTGGGCCTCTCGTTCGCCTGCGCGGGCGCAGCGGGGGGTCTCGGTTCCCTCATCGTTGGTTCCCTGCCCTCGCCACGACGGCGCATCCGGGCCATGTCGCTGGCGTGGCTGGTCAGTATGCTCGCCGCACTCATCATCTGCGTCGCGCACGCCCCCTGGGAGGTTTTTCTGGTGGGCATCATTTCGGCTCCACTCTTGGTCTACGGAAATGTGATCTGGGAATCCCTCCTGCAATCTGAGGTACCGCAAGAATTGCTTGGTCGCATATCGTCCGTGGACTGGTTTGTCTCCTTGGGTTTGACCCCACTCGGCATCATGTTCGCGACTGAACTCACCGCCACCATTGGCCTACGTCACTACGTGTTGGTCGCGGTACTAGTGTGCGTCATTCCTAGCGTGATGGCCCTACGTTCCAAGCCAGCCAACGCTATTGACGCAGGTCGAGTCGTTTCAAAATAGCCAGTGCTAATCGGTCTACGGTGTCGGGCGAATACGTCAAGAAGAGGGACGGCTCGACTAACTCAACTTCCATGATCGCCCACCCATCGTCATCCGCCACGAGGTCGACGCGAGCGTAGAGCAGGTCAGAAAATCCCGTAGCCGCAAGCGCCGCTCGACCAACGGCGACGACCTCGGGCTCGACGCTGATCAGCGACATCTGCTCGCGACGGAACAGGTCATTGCGGTCGAGTTGCGTCACGTTGAGCATCGCTCCCTTGCGCATCGCGTGAGCGAATTCACCATCAATGAACACCAGAGCGACTTCGCCGGATTCATCAACCGAACGTACGTAGGGCTGAATAATGACGTCGCGACCGCTGGCGTGAAGAGCGCTGACCTGCGCCCGCGCCGCCGAGCTGTCATCGGCCTCGTAGCGCTCCACGTCCATAGAGCCGGCGCCGATACAGGGCTTCACAACAAAGGAACTCTGAGGGAAACTGGGCACCTCCCCGACCTGGCAAAAAGTGGTCGCAATCGTGAGTACACCAGCCTCGGCGAGGTCCCCCAAGTAGTGCTTATCGCTGGACCACCGAACGCTGGGCAGCGAATTACACAGGTTAGGAACGCTCGCGGCCCACTGCATGAACTCCGAATAGCTGCGGGCGTAATCCCAGGTGGATCGCACGACGGTGAGATCGAAATCACCCCAGTTCACCAAGGGGTCATTCCACACCACTACACGGGCGTCGAGACCTCGCTCACGCAGGGCGGCCAGTAGGACTGGAGAATCAGGATCGACGTCGTCACCCGCGCAGGTAACTATCGCTACCAGGGCGCTCACGGTAAAAAGAGCAGGGTGGCGTGGTGGGCCAGATTTACGAGAGGTCCTACCCAGACCCCGAACAGAATGCTGCTGGCGGCCCCGAGGGTAATCACGAGGCCAGTCCCCGTGGGGACGGGGACCAGCACCGCCGTGTCGTCAGTGTCCTCGGCGTAGAGCGCCAGTACGAGTCGTAAGTACACGTAGGCCGCAATGGCGGCGGCCAACATTACGAGGGCGCCGAGAATGGCGCCACCAGCCCCGATGGCGGCGGCTACTACCGAGTACTTCGCGAAGAAACCGGTCGTGAAGGGAGCGCCCGACTGCGCGAGCAACAGAACCGTCAAGCATCCGCCCAGCCAGGGTTGGCGACGAGCGAGTCCTCGATAGTTTTCGAGGCCGTGACGCGTGTCGCCGGGTCCACCCACGAGGGTTACGACGGCGAAGGTGGAGATAATCAACGGGGCGTAGGTGAGGACGTAGTACAGCGTCGCGGCAGCGCCACGGGGCGACGTCGACCAGAGGCCGAGAAGAATGAAACCGGCATTGGTGATGGACGAGTAGGCCAGCAGTCGCTTGATGTTCTGCTGAACCAGCGCCAGTCCCGCTCCGGCGAAGGTAGTGAGAACCACCAGCACCCACACGATGGGGCGCCACGCGTACGCCGACGTGCCCAGGGCTGAGGCCAGTACCCGTAGGACGGCCGTAAAGGCCCCCACCTTGACGATGGCGGCCATGAGACCAGTCACCGGTGATGGAGCACCCTCGTAGACGTCTGGGGCCCACAGGTGGAAGGGAACGGCCGCCACCTTGAAGGCAAAGCCCACGAGCAAGAGACCGGCACCCGCCACCAGGACTCCGTTTTTGATCAAGAAGGTTCCGGTGAGGAAGGTCGCAATGACGCTCAGCGTCGTAGAGCCGGTGGCGCCGTAGGTCAGTGCCGCGCCGTAAATGAAAATCGCCGACGCGAAGCCCCCCAGCAAGAAGTACTTCAGCGACGCTTCGGCCGAGGAGGCCCGGTGGCGATCGAAGGCCACCAGCACGTAGAGACCGATGGAGAGAATTTCCAAGCCCAAGAAGATCACAATGAGGTCGTTGGCCTGAGCCATGACCATGGCTCCGGACGTAGCCGCCAGCGCCAAGATGTGGAACTCCGCACCAACGAAACCTTCTCGAGCGGACCAGTCGTGGGCCACCAGGGTCGTCAGAATGAAGCCAATGGCGATGGCTGCGGTGGCGACTACCGAGAAGCCGTCAAAGGCAATCGCGTACGCGGCCGTGGTCGTGGCGCCGTGGTGCACGACGTAGCTCCACTGGAAGAAGGTTTCGACCAGTACCGCCACGCCCGTGAGCAGTGCCGCACTGGTGGTCAGGCGCCGACCCAGGCGACCAGCCGAAAGGGCGGTCGCGAACAAGAGGATGAGCGCTCCACCGACCATGGTCAGTACCGGCGCGAGGGCCAAATAATTAATCGAGGGAAGTGATATATTCATCGGCTCGCTCCCGAGGGTGCGACGTGCACGATGAGTTCGTGCACGGCGGGCGTTACGCGGTCGAGCGCCACCTTTGGATAGACCCCGAGCACCAGAATCGCCACCACAATGGGCACCAGAATCCAGCGTTCCTTATGGCTGGCGTCGGCGATTTCGGCGTTGTCACCGGTGGCTACACCATGAAAAACCCGTTGGTAGGCCCACAGGAGGTAGAGGGCCGACAAAATCACACCGAGGGCTGCCACGACGGACCACCACGGATGCGTGGCGAAGGTACCGAGGAGCACGAGGTACTCACTCACGAAACCCGATAAGCCCGGCAATCCAATCGAGGCCAGCATGACGACGGTAAAGAGGGCGGCCAGAACGGGGGCCGGACCTTGCAAGCCCGCCAGATCGCTGATCGTCGACGTACCGCGACGACGCTCCAGAAAGCCAATGATCAAGAAGAAGCCCGCGGTAATCACACCGTGGTTGAACATGAGCAGCACCGCGCCGGTGGTCGCAATCTGCGAGCCCGACATCACGCCAAGGATGATAAAGCCCACTTGGGCCAATGAGGAGTACGCCACGAGACGCTTGAGATCCTTCGATACCGCCGCGAGGGCCGAGCCGTAGAGAATTCCGATGACCGCCAAGGTCAAAACGAAGGGTCGAACCGTGGAGAGGGCCGTTGGAAACAGTCCAACCGCGAAGCGGAGGAGTCCGTAGGTCCCCAACTTTGCCAGGAGCGCGGAAAGCACCATGGAACCACCAATGGGGGCTTCGGCGTAGGCCAGGGGGCTCCAGGTGTGAAATGGCCAGAGGGGGGACTTCACGGCGAAGGCAATCGCGAAGGCCACAAAGAGCCACACCGCCGTGCCGTGAGGGAGAACCGTCTGCGCCAGCGCCCCGTAAGCAAAACTGATGGCCCCGCCCGCCTGCTGCGAGTGGGCAAACCCGAGGTAGATCAAACCGACCAGGAGAAACCCCGAACCGACGAGGGTGTAGAGAAAGAACTTGAGAGCGGCCCGAGCACGGTCCGCGCCTCCCCAGTGGGCAATCAAGAAATAGCTAGGGATGAGGGTTAGCTCGAAAAACAGGAAGAACTCCAGAAGGTCGTGGCTCACGAAACTACCGACCGTGGCGGTGGTGAGTAGCAGCATCCACGCGGCGTAGCTCGAGGTGGCCTTCTCGGGTTTCGCGCCGACGAGCGCCACGAAGACGACGAGGGCCGTTAATAACACCAGCAGCAGAGAAAGTCCGTCAAGGCCCACGTCGTAGGCCACACCCAACGACGGTGCGAGAACAGCTCGGTGCACGAAGTCAAACGAGCTTGCTCCGTGACCCAGAGGATCAATGTTGCGCCACGAGTAGAGCACCGTGACAACGATCGCCAGGAGCAACTCCGCACCGGCGGCCACCACCGCCAGGCCGTAGGCCCGCTTTGGCGCGTGTCGGAAAACGCCCACCACCACGGTGGCCACGAGAGGAATAAGCAGAAGCGCGTTTATCCACCAGAAACTATGCATGGCTACCACGTCCTCGAGACCAGAAAAACAACAATGAGCGCAAGACCAAGAACGAGGGCGAGGGCGTAGTGACGGACAAAACCGGACTGTACTTTCCGAGCACCTTCGCCCGATCTGCGCACCAGTACGGCGACGCCGGAGACCGCACCGTCAAGAACCCGCGGTTCGACGACGTCACTCGCGAACTGGGCGAGTCGCTGCACGGGGCGACCCACAACAGTGTCGTAGGCCTCGTCCCAGTGCCACACATTTTCGAGAAAGGGCGACTCGTATCGGGGCCAGGGATCGGTGGTCTTCCACACCGTAAAGGCAGCCAGCAGACCGCAGACCGCCGCTACCACATCGACGAGCGCCAAAGCGTACTGGGCCACCGTGCTCGACTGCGCCAGTGCCGGCAGGGGGCCGAAGACTGGTTCCAAAAAGCCGGCCAGCGAGAGGTGGTGAGCCCAGGGCAGATTAAGAGCACCACCCAGCAGCGATAGCACCGCCAAAATAATGAGTGGCGTCGTCATCATCCACGGCGATTCGTGCGGATCGTGACCTTCGGTGACCTCACGGAACCTTTCGGAACCACGGAAGGTGAGTACGAACAGGCGGCTCATGTAATAAGCCGTCAGCACCGCAGTGAGTAGTCCCAGCACCCAGAGGGGCTTGGAATAGTTGTACACGTTCGTAAGGACATCACCCTTGGACCAGAAACCAGCGAAGGGTGGAATGCCCGAAATGGCCAGCCAGCCCACGAGAAAGGTGGGGAAGGTCAGGGGGAGAAACTTCTGCAGCGCTCCCATTTTACGAAGATCTTGTTCACCGTTGAGAGCGTGAATGACGGAGCCGGAGCCGAGGAAGAGCAGTGCCTTAAAGAAGGCGTGGCTCACCATCAGAAAAATTGCGGCCGCGTAGGCACCCGAGCCAACGGCCAGCATCATGTAACCGATTTGCGAGACGGTGGAAAAGGCCAAGACCTTCTTGATGTCCTTTTGCGACGTGGCAATTGTCGCTGCGACGAAGGCGGTGAGGCCACCCACGACGGCAATGGAGGTTCGACCAGCCGATGACAAGAAGAGCACGGGCGCCATTCGCACGAGGAGGTACACCCCAGCGGTCACCATCGTGGCGGCGTGGATGAGTGCCGACACGGGGGTCGGACCTTCCATGGCGTCGGGCAACCAGTTGAAGAGTGGTATCTGAGCCGACTTTCCGGTGGCGGCCAGCAGTAGCGCCAGCACCGTCAGGGTGGCAATAGTTGGTGACAAGTGTGAACTGTGGGCGAAGATATTTAAGTACGTAAGCGAACCGATGTGCGTAAAAATAAGAAACATTGCGACGAGAAGGCCCACGTCACCGACACGGTTATAGATGAAGGCTTTCTTTCCCGCTGACGCCGCGGCATCCTTGTCGAAGTAGTAGCTCACGAGCCAATAGGAGCAGACGCCGACGCCCTCCCAACCTACGAAGGTCAAAACGAGGTTGTTGGCGAGCACCAATACCAGCATCGAAAAAACGAAGAGGTTGAGGTAGAGGAAGAATTTATTGAAGTCGCGCTCCCCATGCATGTAGCCAATGGAGTAGAGGTGGATCAGGGTGGAAATACCGGTCACGAAGAGGCACATAGTGATTGACAGGGGGTCAATCAGTAGGGCTGCTTGCACGTGTAGCGCACCGGCCGGAATCCACGAAAACAGGTTCACGGTTATTTCCCGCTGCGCGTGCGTCAGCAGAAGTACGAAGGTGACCACGGTGGCCACGAAGGAACCACCTACGGCCGACGTCGCAATCCAGCCCGTCCGTGGTTCACCAATCTGACCGCCGACGAGCAAGACTGAAGTAAAGCCGAGCAGCGGCAAAAGTGCGATGAGTACCGCGATGTGGTTCATTTCAACCCTTCAGTTCCGAGAGTTCATCAACCGAGGCTGAATTGCGGCGGCGAAACACGGCCACGACTATGCCCAGTCCCACCGTTACTTCGGCCGCGGCTACGACGAGTACGAAGAAGACTGAAGCCTGCCCGGCGATGTCGCCCAGTGACCGCGAGAAGGTTACGAAGGTCAAATTGACAGCGTTCAACATCAGTTCGACGCACATAAACATGATGAGCGCGCTGCGTCGAGTGAGAAAACCAAATGCCCCGACACCAAAGAGGGCTGCGGCCACAATAAGGAACCACGAGGCTGGGATGGTCATGCGACACCTTCTTGCTCGTCGACAACGCGTTCCTTGCGGGCCAAAATGACGGCCCCCACGACCGCGATAATTAACAGAGCCGCGGTTGCTTCGAAGGCGTAGATGTAGGTCGTAAAGACGGCCGTACCGAGTTCCTTGATGTTCTCATTGCCGCCCTGCATGGGCTGGCCCCCTGTGCTGAGGGCAGGGGCACCGGTAACCCACCCGGCCCGCGACATCATTGTGACAACGCCAGCAATGGTGACCACTACGCCGGCGAGGGCGAGGGGTCGTTGGCCCACCAAGGGGTCAACACTGACCTCGTCAGCGCGGTCGACTCCGAGGAACATGATGACGAAAAGGAAGAGAACCACGATGGCACCGGCGTAGACAATGATTTCCACGGCAGCTAGGAAGTGCGCGCCTTGTTCGATGAAGGCGATGGAGACGCCGAAGAAGGTCATGATCAAGCTCAGCGCCGAGTGAACTGGATTCTTCGCAGCGATGACCCCGACGGCGCCGGTCAAGATGAGCAGCGTCGCCACGACGAAGGTAATGACGTCCGGCAGAGAGTGGATCGAGTCAATCACTTCGCGGCCTTCTTCGCACGTCGGGCATCGAGGATGGCCCGCAGCTTCAAGGTCGCTCCACTTATTCCTCGAAGGTGCAATGGCACGTCTTCGGGAAGTAAGTGAGGGCTAAAGATATCGCGCAACTGCTTCGATCCCGTCGCGGCGTCGTCGCGGGTATCCGATTGACCAGCTTCGGCAGCTCTCACGCCGACGCCCAGGTCTCCCGACCACTGGACGAGGCCTTCGTACTCAGCAGAACCCGACGGACTCGTCGCGCGCATCCAGCCCGAGGTCATGTCCGACTCTCCCGCACGCCAGTCTTCCCAGGGCAGCCGCTGGGGCATTCCATTGTCGTCCACGACGAGTTCGGCCTTCGTGTAGATGGCGTCAGCACGGTTGGTAAAGGAGAACTCAAACATCTTGGACTCAGTGATTGCCTGTGTGGGACAGGCTTCCACGCAGAGATCGCAGTGAATGCAACGCAGGTAATTGATTTCGTAGACGTAGCCGTAGCGCTCGCCGGGACTGACGGGGTGGTCGGGTGGGTTATCCAAACCACGAACGTAAATACAGTCCGCGGGGCATACACCGGCGCATAGTTCACATCCAATGCACTTCTCCATACCGTCTTCGTAGCGGTTGAGAACGTGCCGACCATGTTGACGGGGTTGCTTTGGTCGCTTTTGCTTCGGGTAACTCACCGTCACGATGGGGCGAACAAGGTGCTGGAGGGTCAATTTAAACCCACCAAAGAAGTTCAAGGGACTCGGCACTACTGGTCCTCTCCATCGGTAAACGCGCGTAACACTGCGCCCGGAATGGGTCGTTCACCAACCGTGGGCAGAACGGCATTGGCGCCCGATGATCGGGCGAGGCCCAAGTCAAAGGATCGGCTCAATACCAAGGATGACAAGAGGACCACCGCCGCGAGTCCGAAACCCCAGGACGGTGAAATAAGGAAGCCAGCCACAATCAGCATCCAACCCAAACTCAGCGGTATCAACTTTTTCCAGCCCAAGTCCATCAACTGGTCGTAGCGATACCTCGGCAGGGCCGCTCGGAACCAGATGTACATCGAGCAAAACAGCGTCGTCTTCCCGAGGAACCAGAGGATGGGAAAGATCCAACGCAGGTGGGGAATGTTCGGGACCCAGCCAGCGGGGCCACCGAAAAACAGCGTGACCATGATCGCCGACATCGTAATCACGTTCATGAATTCCGCCAGAAAGAAGAGGGCGAATCGAATGGAGGAGTACTCCGTGTGGAAACCGCCAACCAATTCGCTCTCGGACTCGACGACGTCAAAAGGTGGCCTATTGAGTTCAGCGGTAATGGCAATCAGGAAGACGATGAAGGGCACGACACCGAGTCGAATTACGTTCCAATGCCATACGCCATTGGCCTGCGACGAGACGATGTCGTGCGTCGACAGGGATCCCGTGGCCAACACAATGGTCACAATCGTCATACCCAGGGCGGCTTCGTAACTGATCATCTGCGCACTCGCGCGTACGGACGACATCAGTGGATATTTCGAGCCCGACGACCAGCCGGCCAAGATCACGCCGTAGACCGAAATCCCCGACATGGCGAGCAGGAGCAAAATACCAATAGGCGGGTCCGCCATCTGCAGTAAGAAGGTGTGCCCCGCCAGCGTCACGGTGCCACCGATGGGGACAATCGCAAATGTGATGAGGGCAGGAATGAGCGCTAGGTAGGGCGCCAATTTAAAGACGAAGCGGTCGGCTTCGGCTGGAATGAGGTCCTCTTTGAAAAACAGCTTGATGCCATCAGCCAAGGTTTGGAGCAGACCAAAGGGTCCCCACTTCTGTGGCCCGATACGACTTTGCATGCCGGAAATCAACTTACGTTCGTACCAAATCATCAGCGTGACAGTGCCCAGTAGGCCACCGAATCCGACCAGGACCTTCACCGCCACAATCAGCAGTACCGCCCAGTTGACACCGAAGGCGTAGAGGGGGTCACCCGTTGCGAGAAGTGGACTCATCGTGATTCCATTCTCACATCAACGACGGCGGGTTGGGTGGACGAAAGGTGCTGGCTCACAATGTTGGAACCATCGTGCATGCGACTACCCAGAACCAGCTCAACGGTCCCACGAGTCACTCCGGAGTTCACGACCACGGTGATATCCGACGAGGCGAGTGCGCTGCTCAGTCGCACCACGTCACCCGTGGCGACGCCGAGTCGATCGAAGTCGTAGGGATTCGCCATCGCTACAGTCGTCTGCACCAGCGCGGCCAGCGCGGGCGTACCCTGCACGGCCATGCCGTTGTCGTACAAGCGACGGGTGACCACCATGCGCAGTCCGTAGGCGTCAGCCAAGGGTATCGATGGTGTCGGGGCGAGGGAAACGTCATTGAACGTCACCATCGGCACCAAGGTGGTTGGCAGCGACGTCGCGTGAGTCACCGAACCTGCTCGAGCTCCCAGACCCACTGCGTCAGCTGACCTGAGACCCGGATTGGCCATCGGATCGAGGGGTCCAGCGAGGCTTGGGGCCGTGACCGCACCGACCACGACGCCGTCGGTGGCGGAGCCGGACAGAACGGAAGCGGAGGGGTAGCCCAGGGTGCTTTCAATTGCGGAAGCGGCATCGAAAATAGAGTCGAGCCCCAGGGTCTGACCCAGCACTTCAGCCAGTTCTGAAGCAATCGCAACGTCACTCCATGCTGATCCGGGTGCCGTAATCTTCGGTGCCAGCGACGAGACGCGGCCCTCGATGTTGGTAAACGTTCCCGTGCGTTCGTGGGACACTGCGGTCGGCAGGATGACGTCGGCGTACGCCAACGTCGCGCCTCCGTGTCCGGTCACCGCAATCACCTTGGCGGCGTCGAGAGCGGCCTTTGCTAACGACTGATCAGCGACGTTGCCAAGAACGCAACCGCCCAGTAGCACGAGGGCTGATTGTTCGCCCGCAAGGATTGCTACTAGTTGCTCAACGGTGCTTCGGCCACGCTCCTCGGCCGTCACTCCACTCACACGCGCAATGGCGGCCACACTCGAACGTCCTGGGCGCAAGCCCGGAGCCAAGCCCATGTCCAGCGCTCCGTAAATATTTGAGCGGCGTAGCGTCGGCAGAAATTTCGCCTCGGGAAAACGTCGCGCGAAAGTAGCAATCGCGGCTTCGATAATTGCGGCGTCTTCAGCGGCATTCGGGCGACCAACAATGAAGACCACGCCCTCACCAGTTTCGCCCAGGAGGCGCCGTACTTCCGCGAGTTCCTTCGGCTGGAAAGCCGTGCCCTGAGGGTGGGTGGCCAAATTCGAGAGCGCCGCATCGTCACTGGCAATCGCCAGCGCAACGTGGTGAGCTTCACCGGGTCGCGTTGGTAGCACCACTCGAGCGAGCGAGCGTAGTGAGGACGAAGCCGTCGCTAATTCGACCAAGTTCGTCGTACCCTTCACGATGCTCTCACGCAGTCGCAGGTAGACAATGGGCAATTCTTCACGAAGATCACCACTTAAAACAACGACGGTGCAGGCCGTGGCCACTTCGTCTAGCGTCGCCCGAGGTAGGGCTTGCACGAGGTGGGCGTCGATACCATCGCCGTACTGAGCGTCGATATTGTCGGTGCCGATGACGCCACGTAACAGTCGTTCCCACGCGAAAGCAGCTTCGTTGGTCAGCGCGGCGCCGCCAATGGCACCCACACCCGTCGGCGTCAGCTTGGTGGCGTCGGAGATGATGTGAGCCGCGGCCGACAGAGCTTCACTCCAGCTCGTCGTCACAAGTTGACCGTTACGTCGAACCATGGGCTCGGTGATACGGCTACCCGCAGCGAGAACGTCGTTACTCAGATTCTCGCCGTCGACGGCATCAATCACGAAACGTCCCTTGTCGCAGAGCCAGCCGTGGTTCACCGGATCAGAGTCCACACCAAGAATGCGGGTCAGTCGTCCCTGTGAGGACTGCACCGCAACCCGACATCCAACCGAACACGTGGTGCACGTGCTCTCTACCTGTTCGAGGTCCCAGGGGCGCGCGGTAAATCGGTAGGGCTTGGCCGTCAGCGCACCGACGGGGCAAATCTGGACGGTGTTGCCGGAGAAAATCGAATCAAAGGGCTGCGTGGGTGATGGAGCCACCTCAATGGACTCACCACGACCGGCGAAATCAATCTGCGCGTCGCCCGCTACTTCACTGGCGAAGCGCGTGCAGCGTGAACACTGAATACAGCGCTCACGGTCGAGCAGAACTAACTCACCAATCGGAATGGGCTTCGCGAAGTGCCGCTTTTCCTCGATGAAACGAGTCTCACCCGAACCATGGGCCAGGGTCTGATCTTGCAGGGGGCACTCCCCGCCCTTGTCACACACTGGGCAGTCGAGTGGGTGGTTAGCGAGCAGGAATTCCAGCACGCCATCTTGCGCTTTTTTAACTTTCTCCGAGGTCGTGGTGACCACCATGCCATCGCTCACCGTGAGGTAGCAGGCCGGTTGCAGGGTCGCGCCACGCGGGCCATCGACCTCCACGAGACACATACGGCACACGCCCACCGGTTCCATGCGCGGGTGGTAGCAGAACCTCGGTATGTACGTTCCCGAACGTTCGGCTGCGGCAATGATGAGTTCTCCAACATTTGCCTCGATAGTGCGTCCATCAACGGTGATGGAAACAGTCGTGCGGGTAGGGGCGTTTTCAGACATGGGGACATCCATCATTGGTTACGTGGGCCTCAAATTCCGACCTAAACATCGTAATGGCGGAGGTGATTGACGACGGTATTGAAGAACCGAGAACACAAATCGTGGTCTGCTGTGGGGGCCAGGAGAGTCCCGGTGCGATGTTGTCGCAGAGGTCCAGCAGCAACTCCACATCCTCAGGGCGCCCACCACCGTGCTCGAGTCGGAACATGATGCGTTCCAGCCAACCCGAACCTTCACGGCAGGGGGTGCACTGTCCACAGGATTCCCTCGAAAAGAACTTGGTAATGCGCCACGCCGCGCGAACGGCGCAGCTGGCATCGTCGAGTACCACGATGGAACCCGATCCGAGCATCGAAGCCTTCTCGGCCACTTCGTCCTGTCCGAGTGGCAGGTCCAGGTGCTCGGGACCAAACCACGGAGCCGAGACGCCACCGGGAATGAAGGCCTTGAGTTTGCGGCCCTCGGGGATTCCGCCACCGAGGGCTGGGTCAAAAATGATGTCACGGAAAGTGTTCTTAACCATTTCCAGTTCGTACATACCCGGGTTATTGACTTGGCCCGACAGGGCGAACAGCCGCGTCCCGGTACTGCGCCCCCCACCAAGTGCCGCGAACGCCGCTCCGCCATTGTTGATAATCCACGGCAGGTTGGCCATAGTTTCGACGTTGTTCACCACCGTCGGCTGCCCATAGAGGCCGATGGCCGCGGGGAAGAATGGGGGCTTGATTCGAGGGAATCCGCGCTTACCTTCTAGTGCCTCGATGAGTGCAGTCTCTTCACCGCAAATGTAGGCCCCGGCACCGGGGTGAACAACGATATCGAGGGAAAAACCTGAGCCCATGATGTTGGAACCAAGCGCCCCGTACTCGTACGCGTCGTTGAGAGCTTGTTGCACCCTTTCGAGACCGAGCGCAAATTCACCCCGGAGAAAAATGAAAACCTGGCTCACCTGCAGTGCGTAGGAGGCAATGATGATTCCCTCCACCAATTGGTGGGGTTCACGTTCGACTAGGTAGTGATCCTTGAAGGTGGCCGGTTCTGATTCGTCACCGTTAATCACGAGGCAAGAAACCGGTGCTTTGCGCAACATGGACCACTTGCGACCCGCGGGAAAACCGGCTCCACCACGACCGAGCAGGCTCGCACGCTCGACTTCGCTGGCGACCGCTTCGGGGAACATACTGAGGGCCTTCTTCAGTCCTTCAAATCCACCAGTCGCCACGTAGCGACTAAGGGTGTGGCTGTCAGTGAACTCGGATCGGGAAGAAACTATTTTTGGGGCAGTAAAACTGGCCATTACTTCTCCACCTTGGCGGCTCGTTCTTCGCGAGCCGTCTGAGCTGCGGCGCGCTCATCAGCCAGTTGCGCACGCGGTACGCGAAGTCCGCCCGAGCGGCGAACACGAATCAAGGTTCCGTGGGGAGGAATCTCGTCCTCGCGCCGACCGTTACGTAAATCATCAACCAGGGCGTCGAGGGTCTCGGGTGTGGTCGTGCGAACGAATCGGTGATTGACCTGCACGCAAGGGGCGATGTTGCAGTCAGCCAGACATTCCGTCTCTTCCAGAGTGAAGAGGCCATCGGCCGAGGTTCCGCCCACGGGGCAACCCAGCGTCGATGACGCGTGGGCCAGCAACTCCTCACCACCCGCCAGCAGACAGGCAATGTTCGTGCAGACACCAACGACATACTTACCAACGGGTTCCAAGTGGAACATGTCGTAAAACGACGCAGTCCCACGAACTTCTGCGGTGGTCGTGCCGGTGAGCTCGGCAACTTCGGCCATAGCCTCGTCGGTTAGATATCCATCTTGTTCCTGCGCGAGGTGGAGCAAGGGCAACATGGCTGAACGTTTGCGAGGGTAGAGCGATACCAGTTCTTCGGCTCGTTGTCGGATTTCTGTTCGAAAATGACTCATCGGTCAACCTCACCCATAACTGGATCAACAGTAGAAATAACAGTGATGGTGTCCGAAAGCAAGCCTCCACGCATGAGGAGTGGGACGGCCTGCAGGTTTACGAAGCTCGGGGCCCGCGTATGGATTCGATAGGGCTTCGGTCCGCCGTCGCTCACGATGTAGCAACCCAATTCCCCACGGGGGGACTCGATGGCGGAGTACACCTCTCCGATGGGCACGTGAAAACCTTCGGTGAAGAGTTTGAAGTGGTGAATCAAAGCCTCCATGGACTCGTCAATGCGAGCGCGCGGCGGCGGGGTGACCTTGGGGTCCTGAGTGCGGTAGTCGCCCAGCGGCATCTTGGCGATGCACTGACGAACAATTTTTACCGACTCGCGAATTTCGTTAAGGCGAATCGAGTAGCGATCGAAGTTGTCACCGTAGGTCCCGACGATGACGTCAAAGTCGACTTCGTCGTAGGCCAGATACGGCATCGACCGACGAAGGTCCCACGGCACCCCCGTTGATCGCAGCAGCGGGCCTGTGACCCCGAGGGCCAAGGCTTCTTCGGCGGTAATCGGGGCGACGCCCTCCATGCGCTGGCGGAAAATCATCTGGCCGGTGAGGAGGTCGTCGTACTCGTAGGTCCGAGCCTCAATGGTGTCGCAGATGACGAGGACATCATCCTCCCAGCCGTCGGGCAGGTCGGCGGCCACGCCACCGGGTCGCACGTAGTTCAAGTTGAGGCGAAGGCCCGCTGTCTTTTCAAAGAAGGCCAGAACCAACTCGCGCTCGCGGAGACCGTAAATCATCATGGAGGTGGAGCCGATGTCCATCCCGTTGGTGGCCATCCAGACGAGGTGGCTCGAGATGCGGTTGAGTTCACCCATCATCATGCGAATCCACGTAGCGCGAGCCGGCACTTCAATCGCCAGCAACTTTTCTACCGCCAGGGCGTACGCAATTTCGTTGTTCACGGGACTGAGATAGTCCATTCGCGTCACGTTGGTCGCGCCCTGAACGTAACTCAGTTCTTCTCCCGTCTTTTCCATACCTGTGTGCAGGTAGCCAATGACGGGCTTCGTACGAAGGACAACTTCTCCATCGAGTTCCAACATGAGACGCAGCACACCATGGGTCGAGGGGTGGCTCGGACCCATGTTGATGATCATGGTCTCGTCGTCGTTGCGTTCGAAGTCGATGGAATTGGGATCGAGTACCTTGCCGTCAATACGCAGTACGGCGCCAAGTTCGCGACCCAGTTCGCCAGCAGTCGTATTCTCACGACGAAGTAGTTCCTGCACGCCTTCGGACGTCTCTGGGCCTAGCCGGGGTGGTCGGTTAGCGGTGCGAACGTGATCGGTCATCGTGGCCCCGGAGCACTCTTGAACTGAACGGGGACTCGGCCAACGCCGTAGTCCTTACGAAGTGGGTGACCTTCCCAGTCTTCGGGCATCAAAATTCTCGTGAGGTCGGGGTGACCATCAAACAAAATGCCGAAGAGGTCGAAGGCCTCACGCTCCATGGCTTCAGTACCCACGTAGAGATCAAACAGGGATGCGACTTCGGGACGCTCGTCATTCGCCTGTACGCGGATTCGCACACGCTGGCGCTTCGAGAGACTAAGGAGATTGACGACCACTTCGAATCGTTCGCCGACCAGACCTTCGGGAAGCGCACGACCCGGATGGGTCAGATAATCAACTCCGCAGAGATCGACGCACATTTCGAAACCATCGGACTTAAATGCCGCGACGAGATCGAAGTACTGCTCACGCGTCGGGAAACACACCAGGTCGGTAGCGAGACCCTCGAGACAGAGAGTCCCAACTGGCGCCAGCGGTGGCAGCGCTATCACTTGGGGGTTCCTAGTCGCACCGCAACTGGCTGCTCGGGAGTCCACAACGACTTCGGTGCGTGCGACAGCTGCGTTGGTTCATTAGTGGCACGACGTTTCATGATTTCACCCGTACGAATTTGCTCGTGCAGAGTCAAAATGGCGTGCATCAGAGTCTCGGGACTGGGCGGACAGCCAGGTGCGTAGACGTCAACGGGGACGATCTGGTCGACGCCCTGAACAATCGCGTAATTGTTAAACATTCCACCGGTTGACGCACAGACGCCCATGGAAATAACCCATTTGGGCTCCATCATCTGGTCGTAGACCTGTCGAAGAACCGGAGCCATTTTTTGACTCACTCGTCCGGCCACAATCATCAGGTCCGCCTGACGCGGCGAGTTGCGAAAGACTTCCATACCGAATCGAGCAAGGTCGAAGTCAGCCCCACCCGCTGCCATCATTTCGATCGCACAGCAGGCGAGTCCAAACGAGGCCGGCCACACCGACGCACGTCGAGCCCACTTGACGAGGTCTTCGATACGCCCAGTCAGGAAATTGTGCTGGAGGTCCTCGAGCGCCACTTACGCCGCCCGATCCGCGCTAATGCGATTTATGGTTGATTCGCTCGTTCGAGCCGGTGTTCCACGAGTCAGAATTTTGACGGGGCCCCACGACAATGCGCCTTCACTGACTAGAAAAATCAGGGCACCGAATACAACGACCGAGAAGAGTAAAACCTCTATGAGGCCGAAGGATCCGAGTTGGCGAAACACTACGGCGAAGGGGTACATGAAGACAATTTCGATGTCGAAAATAACGAAAATCATTGCGACGAGATAGAAGCGAACGGGGAACCGCTGCGGCGGTTCAAATTCGGGGACAATCCCACACTCGTACGGCGCCAACTTCGCGTCACTGGGCCGCTTGTGCGGCGCCAGCAGAGCTGACGCGACAAACGAACCCGACGCGAACAACGCCCCGAGAATGAGTAGTCCCAGTAGGGGGAGATACTGGTCCACGGTCATCAGTTCTACCAGAAAAGCGAACACACTCGTGCCGTTTCCTCTCGCTACCAACTCTTCACAGCGAGTGGTCAGTCTTCGGAGCCCCCCGTGACGGTCGTGAGTGACGTAGTTCCTCGATGCCGCACGACCGAGCCGACCGTCCCCCAGTGACCCCTAGTCTGAGGGGGTGACTTCCCTTGATGAACTCGCCCAACCGACCCACACATACGACGTCGTCATTGTCGGCGGAGGGCCGAGCGGTTCCTCCTGCGCCTACTGGCTGGCGCAGGCCGGTTGGGACGTGTGTCTCATCGAAAAGAAGACCTTTCCTCGTGAGAAGACCTGCGGTGACGGCCTCACCCCCCGATCGGTTCGGCAACTTGCCGACATGGGCCTCGAAGACTCCGTAGCCGCGCATGGACATCGCTACTCCGGCCTTCGCTCTTTCGGCTTTGGTGCCTCGCTGGAATTGGAGTGGCCGAGCACACCACATTTCCCCAACTACGGATACACGATTACCCGATTCAACCTTGACGGCCTCGTGGCTGAAAAAGCTCGGGACCTTGGTGCAACTCTCCTCACCGGCTGCGAGGCCCTTTCCTTGCTCGAGCCCACCGAAGCAGTCAATGGAGGCCTTCGAGGAGCCGCCGGCGTTGTCGTGAAGGAGAAAGAAACCGGTATCACGAAAGAGATTCGTGGCCGCTATCTCGTTGTGGGTGACGGGCAAAATAGCCGTATTGGACGAGAGCTCGGGACTGTGCGCAATAAGGATTGGCCCATGGGTATGGCCCTTCGTGGGTACTACACCAGTGACCGCCACGATGAACCATGGATCGATTCGCACCTCGATATCCGCGACCCCAGCGGGAAAGTGGTGCCGGGCTACGGGTGGATTTTTCCCCTCGGTGATGGACGGGTCAACGTTGGCGTGGGTCTCCTTTCCACCGGTGGTGCTTGGAAGGGCGTGAACACCACCAAACTTCAGGAGTATTTCGTTCAACAAACGTCCGAAGCGTGGGGGCTCAACGAGGAAACATCCTGCGGGCCGGCAACCGGTGGTCGCCTTCCGATGGGCCTCGCTCTCGGACCACACTTTGGGAGCAACACTCTGACCATCGGCGACGCCGCCGGGACTGTCAACCCCTTTAATGGTGAGGGCATCGCCTACGGCTACGAGACTGGTCGCCTCGCCGCGGGCGTCCTTGGCGAGGCCCTCGTTGCCCACAACCCGGACGTACTACGCCTCTACGACGAGCGACTCAAGGAGTCCTACGGGGACTACTACAAAGTGGCCCGGGCCTTCGTTCGCATTATTTCCGAACCGCAAATTCTGTCGGTCTGCGTGAGCCTCGGCCTTCGCATCGAGCCACTCATGAAAGAGCTCCTCGCAATCATGGCGAATCTCATGAGTAACGATCAGCGTGGCCCCGCTGAACTCGGTTACCAAGCACTCGTAAAACTGGTCGACGTTCTCCCCGAGAAGGCCTACAGCCTTTTCCTGCGTGAAGGACAGAAGTAGTTGTGACCTTCCTCAGCACCATCCTGATGGGTTTTATTGCCGGGGCGACAATAGCTATTGGCTTACCGATTGGTCGCATGCGGGCCGAAGCATTGAGATTTAGAGCACTACTCAACGCCATCGCCATTGGGGTACTGCTCTTTCTCTTTATCGACGTTTTTTCTCACGCTCTCGAGCCGCTCAGTTTGGCCCTTACGGACCTTCACGCTCACCACGGTCCCCTAGGACCGGTCGTGGTCGACGGGGCGCTACTCATCGGTGGATTTGTCGTTGGCCTCCTCGGTCTCGTTCGTTACCAGGCGTGGAGCCAAAGTCGACGCGAAAAATCCCCCGAACGTTACGACGACAGCCTCTCTCCAGCCGCTCGACGAAGTCTCATGATTGCCGTCGGAATCGGGCTCCACAATTTCGCCGAAGGTCTCGCGATCGGCGCCGCCTCGCGGTCGGGGGCCATGGGCCTCACTACGGTTCTGGTCATTGGTTTCGGGTTGCATAACGCCACCGAGGGTTTTGGCATTGTCGCGCCCCTCGCTGGTGTTCGTGAACGAGCGACGTGGAAATTCCTCGCTCTCACAGCGTTCATCGGAGGTGGTCCCACGACCCTCGGGACGGTGGTGGGCTGGTCCAACCCAGGCGCCACCATCTCCATTCTGTTCCTGTCACTCGCCGGCGGATCAATTCTGTACGTCGTCAGCCAGTTGTTCAATGTTGCCATTCGTTTCAAGCACGGCAACATCCTGTATTACGGCTTGGCCATTGGCCTCTCGACCGGTTTTCTCACCGACATGATCGTGCAAGCCGCCGGCGGCTGAGCTTAGAGTTGCGCGGCGATTGCGGCTGACTCAGCCGCAATTTCCACCGTTCGTCGAAGATCGTCGTCACTGTGGGCCATCGAAACGAAGAGTATTTCGTAGGATCCGGGTGCAAGGGCAACCCCACGTTCGAGCATGGCGTGAAAGAACTTTCGATACAGTCCGTTGTCACACAGCACTCGGGCCTGCTCGATATTCGTGGGCTCCGTGAAGCTCTCGCGAGCCATATAGAGACCTAGTAGTGGCCCCTCGTGCGGCGTCAGCGCAAAGAGGCCGGAGGCGGCAATCGCCGCGCGAAGTTCTTCCGCGAAGCCTGCGACCCGAACGCTTAACGCCTGGTAGTCGTCTTCGCTGACGCGCGACAGTACAGTCAAACCCGCGGCAGTGGCGAGCGGATTGCCAGAAAGAGTTCCTGCTTGGTACACGGGTCCCAGCGGAGCTAGGTGGGACAAAACGCTGCGTGAGCCGCCAAAGGCACCTACTGGTAGACCTCCGCCAATCACTTTGCCGAAACACCACAGGTCGGGTCGGACCCCGAAGTAGGCCTCCGCCCCGCCTTGGGCTAAGCGAAAACCCGTGATGACTTCATCAAAAATCAGGAGCGCACCAACCCGGTCACACTCGTCGCGTAGTCCCCGGAGAAAATTCTCTGCGGGACGAACCAAATTCATGTTCGCCGCCACCGCTTCCACCAAGACGGCGGCCACGGAATCATCCAGGTTGGGCACCACGTTGTAGGGGGCGACCAGAGTATCGCCGACGGCGCCCTCGGTAACGCCCGCCGACCCCGGCAAACCCATTTGGGCGACGCCACTCCCACCGGCCACCAGTAGCCCGTCAGAGTGACCGTGGTAGCAGCCATCGAATTTAAGAATTTTGCTACGTCCGGTGGCCCCGCGAGCCACACGTACGGCGCTCATGACGGCTTCGGTTCCCGACGAGACAAACCGCACTTGCTCGAGGCCAGCGACGCGCGCAGTGAGAGCTTCCGCCAGCAGTACTTCGCCTCGCGTGGGGGCCCCGAAGGTCGTTCCGTCGAGCGCGGCCGCACGAATAGATTCAATGACCGCCGGGTGAGCGTGTCCGAGCAGTGATGCTCCGTAGGACTGTACGAAATCGATATACGTCGTACCCTCGACGTCACGCACGTACGCTCCCGAGCCGCTAGCCACCGTATAGGGCACTCCCCCTACGGAGCGAAAGGATCGAACCGGAGAGTCAACGCCGCCAGGAATTACTTTTTGGGCTCGCTCGAACCATTCGGCGTTGCTCTCAGTCATGACAGGGTCTCAGCAATCTCTCGAGCGAAGTAGGTCAAAATAAAATCAGCACCGGCCCGACGAATGGCGGTCAATTGCTCCATGGCGACGAGGTCGCCATCAATCCAGCCATTGGCCGCCGCCGCTTTGATCATGGCGTACTCGCCACTCACGTGATAGGCGCTAATGGGAACGTCCAACTGCGCACGAAGATCGCTCACGACGTCGAGGTAGCTCATCGCTGGCTTCACCATGACGATGTCGGCACCCTCGTCCACGTCGAGTTGAGCTTCACGCCAGGACTCTCGACGGTTCCGCGGATCTTGCTGATAGGACTTCCGGTTTCCGCCACCAGTAATCTCTACGCCCACCGCTTCACGGAAGGGGCCGTAGAGCCCGCTGGCGTACTTCGCGGCGTAGGCCATAATGACCGTATCGGTGAATCCAGCACTATCGAGCGCACTACGAATTGCTCCGACCTGACCATCCATCATGCCCGACGGGGCCACTACAGCAGCCCCAGCACTGGCCTGGGCGACGGCGACTCGACCGTAGAGATCAAGGGTCTGGTCGTTGTCAACGCTGCCGTCCGGGCGTAGAACGCCGCAGTGACCGTGCGAGGTGTACTCATCGAGACAGAGATCGGCCATGATGAGTAAGTCGTCGTCGAATTCTTCTCGCAGGGCCCGCAGCGCGACTTGAGCAATCCCATTCGGGTCGAAAGCTCCGCTGCCCTGGTCGTCTTTCACCGATGGAACGCCGAACAAAATAATCCCGCCCACCCCCGCCGCGTGGGCTCGGTGGGCCTCTCGTAGCAGTGACTCGAGGCTGTGTTGGAACTGACCGGGCATGGCGAGGATGGGGCGAGGTTCGCTCATTCCCTCGGCGACGAAGAGGGGGTAGACGAGGTCCTCGGGAGACAGCGTGGTCTCAGCCACCAGACGTCGAAGGGCGGGGGTGCGTCGTAATCTGCGAGGTCGCTCAGTGGGGAACACCCCTTCAGCCTATTACTGAAGTTACGAGGACTTACCGAGCCTGCGTCGCAAGGTCGCGGACGACGTCGTTCAAGGAATCCGAACTCCCCGTAAACACCCGAGGATGGCTTGCGGCAATCTCGCGGGCGGTGGTGTCACCCATGGCGACAACAATGGCCTGCTCACTGACGTGAGGCTGCGCCACTCGCCAACCCGAGGGAGCTGCAATGACGACGACGTCGGCCTGGCTCAATTGCTCACGATGGCGGTCCGAGAGCGTGCGCGCAGTAGTTGAGTAGCACGCCAGATGCGTAACGGTGAAGCCCCGCTCGCGGAGCGAATCCCCCAACTCGGGTCGAGTTTCGAGGGCTCCGAGGGTGAGGACGGGACCTTGCGTTACTAAGTGCGCCACCGCGGCGCCACCTTCTTTTTCTGGCACCAAGGTCGGCGCCAAACCCACCTCGCTCAGTCGACGAGCGGTCGCGGTGCCGACGCAGCCCAGGACGATGGGGTGAGCGGGATCGAGAAAGGTTCGCAGCACTTCTACAGCTCGGCCACTCGTCACGATGATGGTGCGAAATGAGGCCAACCATTCTCGATCCACTGTTACGGGAATATCGACGGTCGTGGTGAGGGGTACTTCGTCAACGTCGAGCCCTGCGGCTCGCAACAACAGAGCAAGTTCCTCGTTACGAGGTGGCTCGCGCGTGAGAACCACTCGCGTCACGCTCGCCAGCCCGCCAACTCGCTACCACCCGATTCGTCCCTCAAGAACTGAGCCATCGCTCGACCTAGTTCAGCGGGGTCGTGGCCCGTCATCTCACCGCGGAGCACTCGAGAACCATCGACGGCAGCCATCAGGGCTCGAAGACTGATCACCCCGTTCGCCACACTCGCGTGGGCCGCGGCGGGAATAGAACAGCCGGCTCCCAGCTCGCGAAGAAATGCTCGTTCAGCCCGCACCGCGATGAAGGACGCTGGGTGTGAAATCGACTCCACGAGGGCGATCACCTCCGCGTCATCGTCGCGCACTTCGAGCGCCAGAGCCCCTTGGCCAATCTGCGGAATAAACCAGTTCGGATCAAGACGCTCGGCGATGAGCTGCGTGAGATCCAAGCGTGCGAGGGCGGCGGCGGCGGCCACGACGGCATCAACATCGTGGCGATCAGCCACCGCGAGGCGAGTCGCCATGTTGCCTCGTAATTCAATAACGTTCAAATCAGGACGACGGTCAAGCAGGAGGGCTCGTCGGCGCGGTGAACCCGTCGCCACCGTCGCACCCGGTCCCAGTCCCGCCATTGAGCGTCCCACGAGCACGTCGGCGGGATCACGTCGCTCGGGAACCGACGCCAGTCGTAGTCCCGTGGGAGTCTCGCTCGGTAGGTCCTTAGCCGAATGCACCGCGACGTCAGCTCGACCCTCAATCACGGCGCGCTGAATTTCAACCGCAAAAATCCCCTGACCAGCTATTTCCGACAGGGGAGCCGTGGACTCACGGTCACCGTACGTCTCGAGAGCGACGAGTTCCGCCTCGACCCCTCGCTCGAGAAGCGTGCGTCGAACGCCCTCCGCTTGGGCCAGAGCGAGCGGTGAGCGGCGCGTGGCGAGCCGGAGTTGCGTCACAAGTCGAACAGGTTGCGAGTGGCTTCCGACAGGCGCTGTCCGCGGTCAGTGCCCGATGCATCCTTGAGAGCCAGGGTGGGAGCGTGAGCAATCTTGGCGACCAGGGAACGAGTCAGCGAAACAACACGTTCCCGCTGCTCTTCGCTGAGGTCACTCAAATCGGCCAGGCGACGTTCTACTTCTTTTTCACGCAACATCTCTAGATGATCACGCAGTTCCATCACGATCGCGGCGGCGCCACGACTGCGCATGTCGTGGTGAAATTTTTCCACTTCCTGTTCGACGATGCCCAGGGCCTCATCAACAAGCGTGTGGCGGTCGGCCAAGGTCTTATTGACAATGACGCCCAAGTGCGAAATATCTCTGCGCTCGACTCCGGGCAGGTCGTCGACCGAAACATCAACCACCCGTGGCATTGCCAAATCCATGATCAAGACCTCGGTGGTCTTTTCCTCGAAGTGGTGTTCACGCAGGACGGTGTCGGTGGCTTCAATCGCCGTCACGATGAGTCGTGCACCCTGAACCGCAGCGCCAATGTTCTCCAGCGCAGTAACGCTCACTCGAGAATCGTCGACACCGCTGGCGAGTTCTTCAGCCCGCTCCAGAGTTCGATTGACAATGATTATTTCTCCCAGCGCGAATTTGGAATCACGCAAACTACGCAGCACCCCACTCGCCAATTGACCGGCACCCACAATGACCGCTCGGGCGCCGATCAGAGAGTCACCCAGTTCGTTCTCGGCCATGTGCACCGTGGCCTGAGCGAAGCTCGTCGAACCTCGCGCAATTGCTGTTTCGCTCCGAACTCGTCGACCCGTTGACAGGGATCGTCGGAATAATTCGGCCAGATTGGGCCCGACCGCGTGCTCCTCATCGGCTCGCTCCAGGGCGCGGCGCAGTTGGCCCAGGACCTCGTGCTCGCCCGGAACGACGGACTTCAATCCCGCGGCCACCTGGAACAAGTGGTTAGGGACGCCGCGATCGAAGTGGATAGTGAGGTGGGGCTGGAGCTCGTCGCTCGACACGCCAGTCGCCACAGCCAAGGTGGCCACAATTTCGTCGACGGCTCCGTGGAATAACTCAATGGTGGCGTAGACCTCAGTGCGCAGGCAGGTCGAGACGAAGACTGCTTCGTTAATATTCTTGTTCGCGAGCAGGGCCGCTAGGACTCGGCCCCACTCCAGTTCGACGACGGTCGCGCGTTCGAGCAGATCGAGCGGGGCGTGTTCGTGATCAATACCAACGGAAATAAACGACACGGACTTCACCTACACGCTTCGAGTGACAACGGGTGGGGTGATGCCCAGGGTGTGCAGAACTCCACCGCCGAGTGGGCCCGTCCCATTCGTCAGTTGGTATTCCAAAATCTGGAGCTCAATGGAAAAGTCCACGTAACGAACCGCGGTGCCAATCGGAACGGCGACCACGTGGGGGGCAAAATTCAAGAGCGCGTGAATGCCGCTGGCGACGAGCCGGTCGGCAACCGACTGGGCCGCACTAGCCGGTACGCACATGACGCCGACCATGGCGGAAACAATGTCGACGTCAAAGGACTGAACCGTGAGACCCGCCACCTCGGTACCGATCACCTCAGGGTCGATGTCGTATATACCCACGAGTTCAGCGCCGCCACTCAGAAAATTTTCTGAATTGATGAGAGCCCGACCGAGGTTCCCGAGCCCCACTACCACGATGTCGTAGCGGTGATTACGGCCCAGGGTTTCATTAATTCGCGTACTCAAGGTCTCACACTCGTAGCCCGCGCCACGAGTGCCCAGTGCCCCGAGACCAGAGAGGTCTCGCCGCACCGTGGCCGGCTGCACCCCGGCTAGTGAGCCCAGGGTGGTTGAGTCAATGTGAAGGTTGCCTCGCCGAGACCATTCGTCGGCGATGCGCTGATAGATGGGCAGGCGGGCCACCGTGGGCTCCGACAGCTGTTTCGAACGAAGGATGGCGCTCGACATGGCACTCACGCTAGTAGAGCGGCTCAACGGCCTAATTGACGAGATCGTTCGGCGGCCGCGGCTACCGCCTCGAGGAATGCGGCGCGCACCGCTCGGCCCTCCAACATCCGTAGTCCAGCCGCCGTCGTACCGCCCGGTGACGTGACCTGAGCGCGAAGTTCCTCGGGACTTTCGCCCGTCATGGCCAAGAGTGCGCCAGTTCCTTCGAAGGTAGCGACCACGAGTTTTTTCGAAACGTCTCTCGAGAGACCCTGATGGACACCCGCTTCAATGAGCGCCTCTACCACGAGCAGCAGGTAGGCCGGCATGGGTCCCGACAGACCGGTCACGGCGTCCATGTTTTTCTCCGCGAGTCGAACGACGACGCCCACCGAGCTCAGAACTGCGTCGGCCCAATCGAGGTCGTCCTTGACCACGTGTGCACCGCCGGCGATGGCACTGGCGCCCTTACCCACTAGTACTGGGGTGTTGGGCATCGAACGAATCACCGCCACCGGCCCGGGCATGGCAGCCTCGAGACGAGCGGTCGAAAGGCCGGCGACGACGGAGAGCAGACGCATTGTGCCGAGGGCTCCCAGAACCCTCGCGGTGGCTTCCGCGTGATCGGGTTTCACGCACAGGACCACGCCCGACGTGGCTGAAATGTGCTCGAGTTCCACCGAGGCCAAGATGGTCACACCGGGGAAGTCCGCGCTCAGCTCATCTCGGCGTTCCCGAGATACCTCGACAATCGCCATATCGGCGGCGGCACAAAATCCGCTCGTCAACAGACCCTGGGCGAGTGCAGCCCCCATGCGTCCGCCACCAACAATTATTAGGGGAAAGGCCATAAATCTCTACGCTAGTAAGGAAGAGGGGTTACGAGCCACTCCGACGACGTCGACGGTAGAGCGAGCCCAAACCCATTGACATTGCCGTGGGGAATATCTCCTCGACGTATTGGAGAGCGGCTCCACAAATTTCGTCTAAAACGTCGCCCGAAAAGTCTCCCGCCGGGATGCGACCCACGAGGTATATGGCCGATTCGGGCCCGAGAGCGAGGTGAAGTCCATGCAGTCCGGCATTCTTCGCCAGTAAAAATCGATAAACCTCTTCAACCCTCTCCTCGGGGGCGGGCATAACCTGAGTTTCGATATGCACCGTCCGCTGACGCAGCGTCAGCCAGAGGGTAACGAATTCTTTCTCCTCACCGGCGAGACGCACGAGCCACCGGTACTGACCACGCTCATCGGGCGCACCCGTGGTCTCGAGAGCCTTGAGTGAGCCCGAAGCGAACCACTCCCCGCTCCAGGCGGCCAAGGTCTCGCCGATATGGTCTGCGGCGTCGTCGTGCGAAATCGGTGTCGACGTCACGGGCAGGGAACGAGTGCGCAGGAGGCTAATTCAGACATCAGTGCCGCCACCCGTTGGGCGGCCGCCCGCCAGGTGTAGTTAGCAGCCAACAAAACTGCATTTGTTGAGAGCGTCGTTGATCGCGATTCATCGAGGAGCCACTCAATGGCTTTCGCCCATTCCTCGGGATCGCGAGATTCCAGCAGTAGTCCGTTGTGTTCTGACACAACGAGGGTGGTGAGGCCCCCGACGCGAGAAGCCACCAGCGGCGTGCCGCAGGCCGACGACTCCAAGGCCACCAGACCGAAACTCTCGGCACGTGACGGCACCAGCGTAACGTCGGCCGCTCTAAACCACGTCGAGAGCATCTGGTGCGACTGGGGCGCGACGAAGGTCACCGAACCAATAACGCCCGCTTCCACCACACGTTGGTGCAGAGCATCGAGCGTCTCGCGTCCCTGGGGACCACTGGGGCCGCCCACAATTGCCATGCGAGCCTCGGGCTGGGAGTGGCGCAAACTGATGAAAGCTTCGAGCGCGAGGTCGACGCCCTTGAGGGATTGGAGCCGACCGACAAAAAGGACGAGGGGGCCTCCCGTCGCCAGGCCCAGCGCTCGACGCGCCTGCGGTCGGTGCCCCGGAGCGAAGAAGGCGTGCTCGACGCCGAGGGGCACGACGTGAACTCGCTGTTGGTCAGCACCGTAGAGCGAGATAATTTGCTCAGATTCAACGTCGCAACTCGCCAACACTGCATCGCAACAGCCAATAATTCTTTCTTCTTGCACGGCGCGCTCAGTGGATTCCGCTTCAAAAGTTCCCGCCTTCACTCGTTCCAAAGTATGAAAAGTAGTGATGAGCGGAATATCAAATTCATGTTTCAGGCTATGACCCGCCAGGGCACTCAGCCAGTAGTGAGCATGGATGGCGCTGGGTACGCCGTGCACACGAAAATGCTCGGCCACGCCCGCGGCGAATTCGTCGACGTAGAAGGGAGTCTCTTCTCGAGCGAGTTCGTGGGATGGTCCGGCTGCAATGTGGTGAACTCGAAAACCTGGTTCCACGTCCACAACGTCAGAAACGTAGGTGTCATCACGTCGGGTGTAGACGTCAACGTCGTGACCCAGACGAGCCAAGTGGGAGGAAATCTCACGCACGTATACGTTCATTCCCCCGCCATCGCCAGTTCCCGGTTGGGCTAGTGGCGAGGTGTGATATGAGAGTACGGCGAGCTGAGCCACGCTCAAAGCCTAACGGGGCTCGTCCGAAGCGTCACCGGCTGGGTCAGCCGCAAGAAATGAGCTCAGCACCGTCAACAGGGCTTGGCGCTGGGCGTCGCTCAGCCGCGGATCAGACAGAATGGCCGCCTCCGTCGACGCGTGACGGTCTTCGTCCAGAATTCCCGCGTGCACGTACAGAGTTTCCGCGGAGATTTGCAGGCCCTTCGCAATCTTCTGCAAAATCTCCGCACTCGGCTTTTTGAGGTTCCCCTCGATCTGAGAAATGTAGACCCCGCTGACACCGGCCAGCTCGCCTAATTTACGAAGCGAGAACTGCGCCGTGGCGCGTTGTTCACGTAAAAAAGCTCCGAGGTCACGGTGGTGGGGCTCGGTCATGAATCCATCGTAGGGTCGATTGGGGCTCGAGGTGCATAGATCAACCAGGTGACGTTCTTTATCTCAACGGGGCCAAATTCCCTGGAATCGGTGGAGGCGGCCGCGTTGTCACCGCGCACGTCGATACGACTGCCGTGGCGGGCCCTACACCGCTTCAGCAGCAGCCGTCCCGTCGAACGCGGGTCCGAAAGAACGACGACGTCGCCCACTCGTACCTTGCGCCACCGACGAAACGCGGTCACGACTTCGCCCTCGACGTAGGTCGGGGCCATTGAATCACCGCGAACCTCGACCCGGCGAATGAAGGGCGTCAAGATACGGGCGAGCATGACGAGAACGCTAACTGCTCGACGTCGCTAACCTAGCCAGTGACTCAAGTACGTGCTCCGGTGGAGCACTCAATATCGAAAGGCACCACTATGCGTCTTGTTCAGGCCCTGAACTCCTACCTCGACCGTGCAACGACTCCCCTCGTCGCGTTCGCCCACTGCGACCTGCCCTGCGGCGTCTACGACCCGGCCCAAGCCAAGATTGAAGCCCAGAGCGTGAAGGCCTGCATGGAAAAGTATGCGGCATCTAGTGATTCCGACTTCAAAGTTCGCGCTACCGCTATCAAAGAGGAGCGCGCCGAATTGGTGAAGCACCACCTGTGGGTTCTGTGGACCGACTACTTCAAGCCGGAGCACCTCGTTACCCACCCCGATTTGCACGACCTCTTCTGGAAGGCCACCAAGTCAGCCGGCGAAGCGAAGAAGACCAACGACGTCAGCGTGGCTGACCGTTTGCTCGCCGAAATCGACGCGATTGCTGAAATTTTCTGGGCTACCAAGAAGTAGTACTTCTCTAGCAAAAATCCCCCGGTGACCACCGGGGGATTTTTGCTTTTACGAGAGATTATTCCGCGTCCGGAAGACGTGGGTGCGCCACGCAGGATGCGCGTAGGGCGTCGGCGGCGAGGAGATTTTCTTCAATTTCGCTACCGCATACTTCGCAGGCGCGGTAGGTACCACTGCGCAATCGGTCGAGTGCTCGGTCGACCTCGTTGAGGGTATTTTCAATCTGCTGCACTGTTTCGTTCGATACGTCGCTCACCTTTCTAACTTACTTCGCCCCGAGGGTCGCTGGCATAAGTAAGATGACTACTCGCAGCAGAGGGGCCGCTAGCTCATCAGGTAGAGCAGGGGACTTTTAATCCCAAGGTGCCGGGATCGAGACCCGGGCGGCCCAC
>CAIOSJ010000005.1 GCA_903860915.1 uncultured Actinomycetes bacterium
AAGGGCAGCGGGACTCTCGAACCACACGGGGACGGAGGCTTCCCCTCGAGCGATGGTGTGGGCGGGGCATATCGCCACCAGGCCCGCCGCGGTGACCAGGCAGAGGGCCGCGCAACGGATCCGATGGATTTTCCAGTTGGTAACCGCGTACTGCAGCCCCACGCCGACGAGCAGGGCGATACCCGCCCAGCCGACGAGCATCCAACGAACCGGCAAGATGTTGTTGAGTAGAGGTGCGTGGCCCATCAACCAACCGGGCGTGGGGATCGAATGCGACTGGGCCCCCAACGCACAACTCAGCACGATGAGCGTGGTGATCGCCAACCACCACACCGTGCGACTCCTCCGATGCACGACGACGGCGATGATGCAGACCGCCGCCAGGGCTACGCCAATGTAGGCCCCCGGCTCGAGAATTGCTGAGCCCGCGGTAGCCGCTCGAGGTGCGAAGGGCCAACCCACATAGTAGGAATCGGGCAACACGAAGGACTTCAGAGAGGCGACTTGACTGGCACTCCACTTATGCACGAGCCCCTTGGTGCGGTACGGCCCCGCAGTTTGATAATACAAACGAAACGCCCCGACCATCATCGCGGAAAGTGCCGCGTAGAGAGAGTTTCGACCGATGCTGCGCCAATCAGGACGAGTCGGTGCGGTGTAAGAAAATGGCAGGGCCACGATGAGGCCGATGACGATGGTCACCAGAGTGATCACCACCTTTTCGGCGGAGATGAGGTATTGCCCTCCGATGGCGAGACCGAGAAGAATTCCCTGACGACGTGGCAATGACCTGCGGGTCACCAGTTCGTAGGTCAGTAAAAAGATCCAAGGCGTGAAGATTTGGAACACCAGAAAAACATGCACTTGGGCTTGGACTGTTTGTTGCGACGAAAATCCAAATATGAGTCCAATAACGAAGGCGGGTAGGCGGGAAAATCCCACGCGACGTGCGGCGAAGAGCGCGGAAGTCGCCGAGAGCGCGAGGCCCGCGTGCAGAAAGAAGTTGTAGGTCGCCAAGGGACCCAGGGCCCAGGTGATCGGCGCGCCGGCAAATCCCAAGAGCGGGGCCGTGGTGTTGGACATCAGATTCGCCCCGAAAGGAGCATTCACCATTCCCGTGACGAAGGGGTTGAGGCCGTGCGCTAACGCGTGGGCGTACCAGGAGAAGAACCAGACCTCCTGAACGCGGTCCCCCGAATACGGGGCCGTACCGGGAAGTAAGTGATTGGAGAGGGGATTGGCGAAACCGTACAGCGCCCACGACAAAAACCAAAAGACCAATTGGCTACCGACAACGTAGGGCCACGATCGCTTTATACCGAGATAACTTAATTGCTCTCGCACTCACCGAGTATTCCACACCCCGAGTCGAGTACGGACTCTCCTTCTGACGGGCCCAACACCGCCGTCAGGGGTTTATTCCGGTCTTCACATCCCCGACCGAGGGTCCCCGCTACGACCCTAGGTCGCCCACGGAGAAGCGTCGAGTGCTTCGCTGAGCGTCACGTGGGATTCGAGAAGCGCCCGACACATCATCAGCGCTCGCGGCTGCGATAAGGAGATGGCCCCCGTGAGAAGTCCGTCGTGCGAATACAGAGCCAACCACTTACGCTCC
>CAIOSJ010000006.1 GCA_903860915.1 uncultured Actinomycetes bacterium
AAGCCATTGGTAAGTCCGGCCGAGACCGAGAGCTTGCGGCGCTCGTGCATCGCCAGCGACTTGGGCCCAGGAATGGCGGTAACGAGTTGACGAGTAGTGCCGGTGACCGTGGTGGTCATGAGTCCTCCAAAAGCTGACGTCCGAAGGGACGATACGTTCTTATGGTACCGGTAGGGGCTGAGAAACAGGAAATCGAGGCGAGAATTCTCGCCGCGATTTCGTATGGCGGGACAATGACACAAGTCCATAACCCAAGTGGCGTCGGGTTTTTACGCCACAACTTGACGCAGCTTCTACTTCACCGTCGAACTATGAGCCCGTAGGAGGGAAAGTGGCTCGTTTCGCTGATAACGCACGAACAACTCTGGTTGACTTGTTTATATGCAAGCAATTAAGACGTCCACCTTCCTTTTCCTCATCACCATGGTCTGCGTAGTGGGGTTGTCTGCCGTTGGCAACACCGCTGGTGCGACGGTGCAATCACAATCCTTGGCTTGGGTTGGGGTGAATGGTGGGAATGATCCGTCGCTGCTCGCTTATGGCACACCGGGTGGTCAGCCACTCTTCGTAGACCTGATGAATGCGAACCCCCCAGTTGTCGAAACCTCAACGGACGCCATTACGTGGACGAGCCACTCGCTACCAAAGGGTGAGACGTGGAGTTCGGTCAAGTGGCTCGATAATCGCTTCGTGGCGACGGGCTGGTACACGGGCTGGTACACGCGCCCGAATGTGTCTGATGAGGATCCGCCGACTATTGGGATAATCATGACTTCGACCGATGGCACTAATTGGACCGTCGTCGAATCCACGAACACCACTCCGTCAACGTTGTGGTTTTCCGTTGCGTTCGGAAACGACGTTTTTGTATCGATTGGTGAGGGGGGCGAAGTCGCGACCTCGACCGATGGCGTCACATGGACGAGCCAGTCCGCTCTCCCTGGTACCCCCGAATCTCTCTCAATCCTTTACGCGAGAGGACAGTTCGTGGTTGTCGGCAATAACTTCGCGGCTGTCTCCACCGACGGCACCACGTGGACCACTGGATTGCTGACGGGCGATGACTACTGGAATAGCTTGACCTACGGCAACGGTACTTATGTTGCGGTATCGAACGCTTCGAATAACTCCTTCGCCACTTCAACCGATGGACTGAATTGGACCGTACAGCCCTTCGGCAGTGGTCGGTGGTTTGGTCTCACCTACGCCAACAGCGAATTCATCGCAGTCGGACTGAATGGTGCGGCCACTTCGTCCGATGGCCAGAGTTGGACGGCACTCAATCTTCCGACACTCCCGAAAAACAGCGGAGCGGCCGGTGGGAACTTTTGGTATTCGATTGCGGCCGGAGACGGAAAAGTATTGACCGCCATGGAGCAATGTAGCGGGGTGTGCCTGGCTCTGAGTGTGGGCAGTACGGCAACTTCATTTCATCCTGCGAGCGGTGCTCCACTTGAGCTGTTGCCCGGAGTCGCATCAGCGATAAATCCCGATGGCACTCTGGTAGCCCTGCGTGTCAGCAAGTCGGCTCAAGGAGTCACATTGCTAAGCGGCAGCGAGCGGGTTGCGCTGGGTCTCGATACCACGAGTGGTGCCCAGACAGCGGCTGGTTCCAGCGTCGCCATCGCTCTTAGTGGATATGAGTCTGGGTCGGACGTTACCGTGTGGCTCCATTCGACCCCCTTGATGATCAAGTCGATTCGAATCAATAGTTCTGGTGTCGCGCATTTTTCGTTACAGATTCCAAGTGATCTTCGAGGCAACCACACCATTCAGATTCAAGGAATCGACACAACGGGACAGTTGCGAGCGATCGATTACGGAATTTCTGTGAAGCAGGGGAGTGAGTCATTGGCAGCGACTGGGTCCTCTCTCCGTGACGTGATACTTCTGTCTCTGGGATTGTGCTCGCTGGGCATTCTTCTATTGCGCAAGCGCACTGATGCCACTGCGTGAACTAATGACAAAGGTGTTCAGTTCTCCCAAGTGTGGAGTCGATGGAGTCAATTTTGGAATTTCGGAACTTGATGACCCACAAATACTGAGTTCGTTCTTTGAAGCACGACGTTGCTTTTTAATTGACTAGCGGGTCCACATGGACCAGTTAAATTCCGAGGTGCATCATCTGCAGTAAGAATTTGAGACACCAAAGTAGAGACTGACCCCAGTATTCGCCGCCTTCGGAGCGACCTCTCGCTCCCAAGCAACAAAGAACCCCGCTAGGCCTTTCACGGCCCAGCGGGGTTCTTTCACGTCTTCGACACCTACAACGGCACCATTGCACCGCGCTCACTCGACGAAGTTGGAGATCCAACCCATCGAACTCGCAGAAATTGATCAGATTCGGACTT
>CAIOSJ010000007.1 GCA_903860915.1 uncultured Actinomycetes bacterium
AAGGGAGCAACTTGTTTTTTTCCAACAGCCCTTCGGCACCCAGGGCGGCCAGTAGTAGTTCGCGCCGTTTCGCGGCGTCACCCATGAGGGATTGCACGTCCACGTTGAGAATGTTGAATCCCAAAGAACCCGTCGGGGTATAGAGGTCGAGGTGGCCGAAGAAGTTCACCACCATGCCCGGAGCCAAGGTGAATCCTTCATCACGTAGGGAGCGCTTCAGGCCTTCGTATTTAGTCTTCCAGCAGTGGCCCTTCAGGGTGGCGAGCTTTCCCCCACGCTCGGGAACCTTGGCGGTATCAACAATGTCAATGTAGGCGTGCGTGCGGTCATTCAAAGAAACGATTTCCCCCCGCACCCAAAAGGGCTGGCGGGGGCCGAAGCCGGACTCTAAGAGTTCGGTCACTCCTTCGTACAACTGGGCGACTTCGAAGACCTGGGGTTGTTCTCCGTTGCTCATAAAAAGAAATGCTACCGCCCACTTACGACAGCGACTCAGACTTTGGGCCGCAACCTTGGGGTGCCGACACGCAATCACTTCCACGCGGGCCGGAGACGAACTCCACCGTCACGGCCAGCAGTGCGTCACATCTGAACTCACCGGTGGCGAGCGGAAGTCTCGAGGCCCCGTGCCGAGGGTGAAGAGGGTCAGTCCGTTCACCATGCTCACGAAACCCCAAGGTCAGCCGACGGGCAACAGCTTCATCGCGTCAGATACCTCCCGACGCCACTTCGGGGGCGAGTTGTTCGCACGAGGCAGCGTTCCCATAAGCCCGTGGGAGGGCCCCCTGGCCACACTCCGAGGGTCACAACTCCTTTCGACTCCGTCGCTCAGGTGTGTGAGAATGGAGGCGGACGGTGAGTCGACTGGGTAGTCGCGCTAATTGGAAACGAAAGGTGAGGAAGGTCGGGGCTCCGTAGGGCAGGGTGCTCGCGAAACGTGAGTCGCAGTGATGTGCAGGACAGTGCCACAGAGAACAGACCGCCGATGGCCCGTAAGGGATCAGGTGAGGGTGAAACGGTGCGGTAAGAGCGCACCAGCGGGCCACGTGAGTGGTTCGGCTAGGTAAACCCCACCCGGAGCAAGGTTAAACGTGGGAGAAGGGCGGCCCGCTCGCTTGGGAAACCAAGTCTCCCAAGGTAGACCGCTGAGATGGATGACTACCTAACCTTCCGAGAGGAAGGTGGACAGAACCCCGCCTACAGGTCGACTCACCGTCCGCCTAGCACCACGAGAGAAAGAGAATGACGTTGTTGACATTGCCGTATCGAGAACTTCCGGCCACGGATATCGGCACACCCAATCTCAGCTCACCCCTTCGCTATTTGGTCTGGCTCGGTCGCAAACAAATACTGATTCTCTCGGGAGCGGTCGTCTTCGGCATGGGCTGGATGTTGTCACAGGCGCTTCTGTGGGCGGCCGTTGGTGGCGCCATCGACCACGGCATCACCCCCCGCAATCCCACGGCTCTGTGGCACTGGGTGGAAATAGTCCTCATTCTCGGTATCGTTCAGGGCCTGTGCGGGGCGATGCGTCACCAGCTGGCGGTGGCGAACTGGATGACCGCCACCTACCGCTCCATTCAACTCATTGGGCGCCACATCACCGCCAGCGGGACTGCGGTCATTGACGAAATCCCCGCCGGGGACGTCGTCAACACGGTGGGCGCTGACGTGATGCGCATCGGCGGGGCCTTTGACGTGGTGGGACGTCTCGTGGGTGCCCTGGTCTCGTGGATCGTCGTTTCGATCATCCTCCTCTCCACTTCACTCTCGCTCGGGCTGGTTGTGCTGCTCGGTGTGCCGCTACTCGCCTCGCTCACCACACCACTCATGAAACCCCTGCACAGCACCCAGGCCACTCAACGAGAAGCTGCCGGCCGGCTCGCGGCCCTCGGGGCCGACACGGTCGCCGGGCTACGTATCCTGCGTGGTGTCGGAGGCGAAGAGGTCTTTCTCGCCAATTACAAGGAGCAGAGCAATCTCGTTCGCGTGGCGGGAAACCGCATCGCGGGACCCCAGGCGGCCCTCGAGAGTGGGCAGCTCCTACTCCCGGCCCTCCTCGTGGCCGTCGTCACCTTTTTGGGGGCCCGCGACATTGTGGCGGGCCGACTGCAGCCCGGGCAGCTCGTAGCATTTTTTGGCTACGCCACATTTCTCACGACGCCCCTACGAACGGTCATCGAATACATCATCTCCAGTACTCGAGCCCTGGTCGGAGCGAAGAAGGTGTTGCGCATCCTCAACGCCACCAGCGCCGTCGAGGAACCATCGGAAGCCCTCGCCTGGCCCGAGCACATCACCAGCCTGCACGACGGGCTCACCGGGGTCACCCTGCACCGAGGCCAACTCACAGCCCTGGTCACCGAAACTCCGGCCGAAGCGGCTGAGATTGCCAATCGGCTGGGTCGCTTCGTCGGTGGAAAAAACGACGTTCGTCTTAACGACATCCCCCTCGCCCACTTTTCACTCGCCGACACCCGACGGCACATTGTGGTGAGCGAAGTCGAGCCTCGCCTCTTTACCGGAGACTTGCGTAGTGAGTTGGCGCCGAGGGGCGCCGGTGATGACGAGCGACTCATCACGGCGATGGCTGCGGCCAGCGCTCTGGACATCCTTGATGCCCTCGACCAGGGCTTCGACAGTACGGTGGAAGAACGGGGTCGGAGTTTTTCGGGTGGCCAGCGCCAGCGCATTGCCCTCGCTCGGGCCTATTTGACCGAAGCAGACATTCTGATTCTGGTCGAGCCAACCTCGGCCGTGGACTCCCACACGGAAAGTCGCATTGCGTCGCGCATGCTGAGTATCCGCGACCAGCGGTCAACCCTCATTGCCACCACCAGTCCACTCATTCTCGAAAAAGTCGACGTCGTGCTGGTGGTACGAGATGGTCGCGTCAGTGACCAGGGCGCTCACCGCGATCTCGCCCGCACGAACGCCTGGTACCGCTCAGTTGTTTTGCGTGAGGAGGACGAGTGAGTTCCCTGCCCATTGCTAGCCGCAAGGACGTTGTCCTTCACGCCCGGGTTCTGGTGCGCCGCCATCGTCACTCTCTGGTTACCATGTTGCTGCTCTACGCCCTGGCGGCCGTGGCCGCACTCTTTGGACCCTGGATCCTAGGAAATCTCATCAACCGAGCCACCGCGGGGCACCTCAGCAACCACGAAGTGACCGTTACCGTTCTCGAACTACTGTCCGCGTCCCTGCTCTACACCCTTCTCACCTTCTTCGCCCGGCGCAAGAGTTACATCCTGGGCGAAACCGTCTTCGCCGAACTACGAGAGGGTTTCCTTGCCAGCATCCTCACCCTCCCGCTGGTGGCGGTGGAACGGGCCGGCACCGGGGACCTTCTCTCGCGCACCACGAACGACGTCGAGGCCATCTCGCGAACCGTGCGCTTCGCCGTTCCCGAGTGGCTGGTGGCCCTCGTCCAGGCGGGGCTCACCTTGGGGGCCATGATCCTCGTGAGTCCCCTGGTGGCCATCGCTGGCTTAGTCTCCGTACCCTTCTTGTATTTTTCCACTCGGTGGTACCTGCGCTACGCCACGCCGGGCTACATGCGCGAGCGCATTAGTTACGCCACCCTCTCGGGCACGGTGGCCGAGACCGTCGAGGGCTCACGAACCATCGATGCCTTGCAACTGGCCAGTCGACAAAACGACCGACTCGACGGGAATATTCGGGAGTCCTTCTACGCCGAAATGTACACCCTGCTCATGCGTATGAACTGGTTTCCCATCGTCGAAACCGCCTTCTCGCTCGCGGTGGCGACCACCCTGGGTTGGGGTGGGTGGCTCGCCCTCCATCACCACGTTTCGATTGGCGCTGCGACCGCCGTCACCCTGTACGTCGTGCAGCTCAACGACCCCCTCGACCGCATCATCGCCTGGCTCGACGAACTACAGATGGGGGCCGCTTCCTTCGCCCGACTCATTGGCGTCTCGGTGGTGCGAGACAATCGACCCACCGAGTCGGCGGAGCCGCTTTCTGAAACCATCACCGTCCAGGATGTTCGTTACGCCTACCGGGAGGGTCACGACGTCCTCCACGGCGTGACCCTCACCATTCGCCCGGGTGAGCGACTGGCCATGGTCGGACCTTCGGGAGCTGGAAAATCAACCCTGGGTCGTCTCATCGCTGGTATTGACGCTCCACGAAGCGGTTCGGTAGAGGTCGGGGGCGTGCCCTTGAGTTCCATGCCCCTTCACACTCTGCGTCAGCACGTGGCCCTGGTGACCCAGGAACACCATATTTTCATCGGCTCCGTGAGCGATAATTTGGCCCTGGCCAAACCCAGCGCGAGCGAGGCGGACATTCGTGACGCCCTGGCCGCGGTGGATGCTCTGGAGTGGGCCGAAGCTCTCCCCGAGGGCCTCGCCACTGAACTTGGCAGCACCGGCTACGCACTCTCGCCCGCCCAAGCGCAGCAACTCGCGCTGGCCCGTTTAGTACTCACGAATCCGCACACTCTGGTGCTCGACGAGGCGACGGCCCTGCTCGATCCCCGAGCTGCTCGTCACCTCGAACGCTCGCTGAGCGCGGTGCTGACCGGACGAACCGTGATCGCGATTGCCCACCGCCTCCACACCGCCCACGACGCCGACCGGGTCGCCGTAGTGAACGAGGGCGTCGTCAGCGAACTCGGTACCCACGACGAACTCATAGCCCTCAACGGCGAATACGCGGCTCTCTGGCGTAGTTGGCGCAATGAACACACTGACCGGTCGTAGGGTGGGTATTTATGGCGCATCGTGAACTGCTCAACGCATCCGATATCGCGAGGTGCACCCATAGGGTGGCCCTCGAGCGAGGGGCCCCCGACGGCGTCGCGCCCCTTCCCGTGTCGCTGGAAATACAGCGACGCTGGCGCGACTCCAATGGTCATCGCGA
This sequence comes from uncultured Actinomycetes bacterium, assembly GCA_903860915.1. Classification (GTDB taxonomy): domain Bacteria; phylum Actinomycetota; class Acidimicrobiia; order Acidimicrobiales; family RAAP-2; genus RAAP-2. The sequence goes on from CAIOSJ010000007.1 coordinate 4,888, forward strand.
CCACGTACTTTCTGAATTACTGCTACGTCACGCGGACTCCGTCGACGCCCACGGCGACGTCCGAGCAACCCAGAGCGCGGTCGAACTCGGGGTCGTGCTCATAGCCAACCCTCGCCTCCCCGACGACGTCGAGGGTCGACGTAGAGCCATGGTCGACGTGCTCATTCGAACGTCCGGCCGAGGGGCCACTGCGGCCTACGCCCCCGTACTTATTCGCAACAGTGAATTCATTGAAGTCGCGGCCACCCGACGAATCTTGACCGGGACTCTCGACAACATCGCCCCCGGTACCGCCGAGTGGAGTGGAGGTTTCGGCGTGCGACGCAATGACACCGTCATGCGTAACGGCCTCCAACTCTCACACGCCACGCGAGTTCTCGAGACTCTCGCGTGGGGCTCGACCAACTACTTCGGCGGCGTTATTGATCGCCAGAGCCGCCTCTGGTGGATAGATCTCGCCGACGCCGATAATCCACGCTTTAATCTCACGACCTACGACGAGGCCTACGCCGTGCGCCGCGACGTCCTCGAGCGCCACGACCGCTGGTCCGCGAACCTCGGCGAATTCCCCACCTCCCCCTACTGGCATCGCGATTGCCCCGAGTGCCCCTTTGCTGAGAGTTGCGAGAGCACCCTCGTGGCCAGTGACGACGTCTCTCTGGCTCGCTTTACGACCCTCGAACAGCAGGTGCTCCTACGCGAACACGGCATCACCACTCGCGCCGCCCTCTCCCAACTCGACCCCCAGCGCGCGCGTCGAGCCAAAGTAACCGCCGCCAATAGCGCGAATCCCGCCATCGAGGACACGCTGGGTCACGCGATTGAGAAGCTGGACGAATTGATCTATCGCGCGCGAGCCCACGTCGTGGGTTCTCCACTTCGAATAGTTGAAACTTCTCGCCTGCACTGTCCGACGGCCGACGTGGAAATTGATATTGATATGGAGAGCTACAACGACCAAACCTACTTGTGGGGGGCCTACGTCACGCTGCGTCGACCCGTGCCGGGTATTGAGCCTGGCTACCACTACTTCGCGCGATTCGAAGCCATCAACTCGGAGCTGGAGTCCGAAGTCTTTGGTGAATTTTGGACGTGGTTAACCCGTCAGCGTGACGCCGCCACGGCCGCGGGAGCCACTCTCGCGGGTTACTGCTTTTGGGCGCAGGCTGAAAATAGTGCCATGAATCGATCGATTACCACCGTGACCCCGGCCACCCCCACCCTCGCCGACCTGGACCACTTCCGCAATGCCTCGCCCGCACAGTGGGTCGATCTCCACGAAGTCGCCAAGGGGCAGATACAAACCGAAGGGCCCCTAGGGCTCAAGGTTTTGGCCAAGGCCGCCGGATTCGAATGGCGCGATCCAACCCCGAGCGGCGAGCTCTCCATGTTGTGGTTCGAAGAAGCCATCTCCTCTTCCGACCCCGAGCGAGCCGCCAGCAACCGCCGCCGACTGCTCGAATACAACGAGGATGACTGTCGTGCCACCCAGGCGCTACGGGAGTGGATCAACCTTGGGGCCGGCGAACTCCGTAGCCGTGACGAAACGCCACTTCTCTAGGATCACTATCTCTCTTGTAACCTGAGGATGTGACGACCACTCTCTCCGGAGAACGCAGTGCGGGCGTCGCCAGTGGTCTGCTGGGGCTCGCTAGCGCGTACCTCCTGGGGCACACTCTCGCTTCCTTTTCGCTCGACCCGGTTCGCAGCTATTCCCTCGCCCTTTTCGGCGTGCTCCTCTTTCGTGTGGTGCTCGATAGGACCGAGGACCTGTGGTGGCTACGCGTCAGGTCTCGTCACCGATACCAGTGGGGCCAGGAACTCGATTCATTCATTGCCACCGGAGGAAGTGGCGACATTGTCTCGCTGGAGGGAGCAGTCGAGCACCTCGTCAACGGCGTGGGGCTCGAGGCGGCACGCGTGGCGGCCGGCGTTTCTTTTCTCGGCCTCGGGGTGCTCTGTTTCAACGGGGGGTGGCTCACCTTGCTCGTCTTTCTCGGGGTCATGGGGTGTTCCGTACCTTTTTATATTCGAGCGGGTCGGCGCAGCGAACGGGCGTCGGCCGACTTTGATGAACGACATCGAGTGTTGGGCCAACAACAACTCGACATCCTGCGGGCCACCCCGGATTTACGCGCGAGCGGTGGTCTCGACTTTGCCGTGACGACCATCGTTGCGGTCAGCGAATCCGAGCACCGTCTCGTTCGTCAGACCCTACGAGAAACTATCGGATCCTCTCTGACCACTGAGTTTCTCGGGGGCGTCGGCGTCGGCCTAGCGGCCATGGTCGTGGGCTTTGGGGTCCTTGATCGAAGTCGTAGCCTCTCCGATGCGCTCGTGACTCTCTTCGTCACCGTCGAAATCGTCGCGCGTCTTCGCCGTTACGCCACTGATTTTCACCGACGCAGCGACGCCGCTCGGGCGACGGCACTGCTCGCAGTTCTCGACCTCGCCCCAGCGAACGCGGCCGACACGATCACGGGGGCCTTTCGTGTTCGGGACCTCCTCACGCAGGGCATGGTCACCCCGCTGAGCTTTGATCTAGCGCGCGGTCAGTCGCTCTCGGTCTACGGAGCGAGTGGTTCCGGGAAGTCCTCGCTCGTTGACGTGCTGCTCGGCCTGCGAGCACCGCTCAGCGGCTCAGTCTCACGCGCGCACCTCACCACGGGACTCATTCGCCCCACCGCTTCCTTCTTTCGAGCCAGCGTGCGCGAAAACCTTGGTCTCGGGACCGCCAGTGACGTCGACATTCTCGCCACGCTCGAGGCCCTGGGCCTTGGCCGCTCGCGTTACGCTGAGCTCGATGTCGTTCTGAGCGACGACGGCTCCCAAATGAGTAGCGGTGAGCGCGTTCGACTCGCGCTGGCCCGAGCGCTCTTAGCCGGGGTCGAGGTTCTCGTCTTTGATGACGTGGCGATGCTGCTCGACGACGAGAGCCGCCACCTCGTCGCCGAGAGTGTCACGAATCGTGACCTCACGCTGATCGAAGTGACGCAGGGGGCTCGCATCGTCGTCACGCCAGATTTTCTCGTGCCACTTGGTGAGATCTGATGCCCACGTCCCCACTGCGTACCTGGCTGCGGCGCTCGGCACCCACGTCCGACGTCAGTCTGAGAGCCCTGGGCGCCGCTACCGCCGCCCAGATTGCGGGGACCATACTGAGTATCGGGGCTCCCCTCGTACTCATCGTGAGTGCTGCGCACCAACGCGATTCTCACCCCTTTAGTGCGGTGGCCGGCTTGCTCATCCTCATTGAGTTGGTCGCCTTCCTGCGAGCACCCTTGCGATTCAGTGAACGTCTGAGCGGGCACGACATTGGCTTCGCCGCCATTGTGCACTGGCGAAGTTGGCTCACGGCCACCATCGGCCGCTGGTCCTACGATCGTTGGAGTCGAGCGTCGCGAGGTGACCTCTTAGAGCGGGCCCTCGGCGACGTCGATTCCCTTCAGGACCTGTGGCTTCGCGCCATCATCCCCTTCGTCGCGACTGTGCTGACCTCGCTGCTCTCCCTCATACTGTTGTGCGTAGTGGCCGCCCGTGACGCGAGCACTCCCCTTGTCGCCCTCGCAATAGTTCTCCTGGAAACTGCCGTCGTCGCTCGACTCTTCCTCGCCGCCCGCGGATCTCTCCCCCTGGCCCGCCGGAGCAATCTCGCTCGCGTCGCCCGCAGTGTGCGACGACTGGAAGTGACGGCGGCGGCGAGTGAGTTTTCCCTCCTTGGTCGATCCGACGTCGCGCACGCCTTCCTGCGAGCCGCGGGAGACCGGGACGAGGCGCTACGCTGCGCCAGCGACCGTCGTACTCGTCATCGCACCCTTCTGCTGCTGCTCGCGACTGCCGGAATTTTAGGGCTGGGACTTCATCTCGCCACCCACTGGAGCTCGAGTCCGGGCGCGTCAGTTAGCTACAGTGGCGTAGTTCTCCTGGTGGCCCTGCTCGCCGTAGATCTCTTCGCGACGACGGCCCGATCCTTGGATATTGCCGTCCGCCTCACCCTGACCACCGAACGCCTCGACGAGCTGGCCGAGCGTGACGAGGATTCCCCTGGAGTGTCGGCGTGGCCCGCTGGTCCCGTGACCCTCTCGTTTGACGATGTGGTCGTCCCGCCGGGTCAGCGTATCGCTCTCGTTGGACCATCGGGCTCGGGGAAATCGACTCTGTTGCGGCAGTTGGCCAACTTGGAAGCAGCCCGGGACTTCAGCGTCATGATTAACGACCACGATCTACGCGACATTGCGGAGAGCGAAATTCGCCAGCACGTGGGCTTCGTGGCGGCCATCCCTCAGTACTTACGCGGGGCCGTCGTGGATGTCCTGGGACTCGGCCGGGGGCCCCGCATTGACGTCACGAAGGTCGCGGAGGAGTTGGGAATTCCCCTCCCCGTGTCAACGCGCTGGCTGCAGCGATCACGCGGTGAAGACCAGCGAGCCGCGCTCTTGCGGGCCCTGTGGACGGCGCCGGAGATCCTGCTTCTTGATGAGCCCACCAGCGGTCTCGGTACCCACGAGACGCCACAACTCCTGCAGGTCCTCGAAGAGACCGCGGCGACCTGCATAATCGCCACCCACGACCCCAGCGTCGTCAGCTGGTGTGACGTGGTCTACGACCTTGCCAGCGGCCAAATAATTAGCCGTTGAGCGTCAACATCCCCGCGGCGTAGTAGCGATCTCCAGCCACCGCTGCTCTCGGAATGGCGGCTTCGATTTTTGTCAGAGCATCCGCAGTCAGCAGCAGGTCGCTGGCGGCAATATTTTCCGCCAGCCAGGTTCGACGCTTGGTGCCCGGAATCGGCACCACGTCATCGCCACGCGAAAGAACCCACGCCAAAGCCACCTGAGCCACCGACACAGCAAGCGTCGCGGCCACGTCGCTGAGGGCGTCCACTAAGCGAGCATTGTGCTCTCCCGCCTCGCCGGCGAAGCGTGGTTGGAAACGACGGAAGTCCTTGTCGTCCGTCGGCTCACGAACCGCAGTATTACTGGTGAGAAAACCCCGACCGAGGGGGCTGTAGGCCACAAATCCGATGCCGAGCCGGCGACAGGTTGCCAAGACTCCGTCCTCGGGATCTCTCGTCCACAGCGAATACTCCGACTGAATAGCCGTTACGGGGTGTACCTGGTGGGCGCGTTCCAAGGTAGTCGCGGAGGCTTCCGAAATGCCCAAGTGGCGCACCTTGCCACTCTCCACCAACGACTTCATCGCACCCCAGGTTTCTTCAATGGGAATGTTTCTATCGACGCGGTGCTGGTAGTACAGGTCAATAACTTCGACGCCCAGTCGCTGCAGGGAGGCGTCGCAGGAACTCACCACGTACTCGGGTCGACCGTTTACTCCCACCCAGCCGCCATCGGCGGTTCGCTCGTTGCCGAATTTGGTCGCTAGAACCACCTCGTCACGACGCGCCGCAATCGCCCGGCCCACCAATTGCTCGTTAATAAACGGGCCGTACATGTCAGCGGTATCAAGAAAAGTGACCCCCGCGTCCAGGGCGGCGTGAATGGTGGCCAGGGATTCGGCGTCATCGCCCGTTCCATAAAATTCGCTCATCCCCATACATCCCAGACCCTGTTCGGATACCAATAAGCCCTGACCTAATGTCCGTGTTTTCACGCTCACTCCTTCGTCATTGTGAAGTATCTCACAAGACCCCTTTTCCGGGGCTACGGAATTGCTTCGCTGAGCCCTCAGGCACTACTTTCTACTCATTGGCAGGGGGGCCAATCGTCGGGCCACCAGATCTGCTGCGCTGCAGCGATTCTGGTGGCCTTCGGCGTTTCCGTTACCGTGGGATACCACCACTAGTGAGGACCGCCATGGAACGCTTCAGAACACCCGACGCCAGATTCGTCGATCTTCCTGATTTCCCCTGGACCGCCAAGTATCTAGAGCTTCGCGACCCCACCGGCGGACCCGACCTTCGCATGGCCTACTACGACGAGGGACCGCCCGACGCCGCTGAGACCATCTGGCTGCAGCACGGCGAACCGAGTTGGTCCTTTCTGTATCGCCACATGCTGCCGCCACTTCTGGCCGCCGGCCACCGAGTGGTCCTGCTCGACCTGCTCGGCTTCGGGCAGAGCGACAAGCCAGCTGCTGGCGGGGACTACACCTACGCTCGTCACGTTGAGTGGGTGCGCGAGGCCCTCTTTGATCATTTGGACCTCAGTGGGGTGACATTTTTTGGTCAGGACTGGGGATCACTCATTGGCCTTCGCGTGGTCGCCGAGAACCCGGAACACTTTGCTCGGGTAGCCATTGGTAACGGTTTTCTGCCCACCGGTAGGGGCACTATCTCTCAGGCCTTTCTCGCGTGGCAGAACTATTCGCAATCGGTGCCCGTACTACCCGTTGGTCGCATTGTCGCCGGCGGTTGTCTCGAGCCCTTGACACCCGAGGAAATTGCCGCCTACGACGCCCCGTATCCAGAAGAATCCTTTAAGACTGGCGCTCGAACATTCCCCACTCTCGTCCCGACGACGCCCGATGACCCCGCCACCGCCGCTCAAGTAGCCGCCTGGGGTGTACTCGCGCGGTGGACGAAGCCCTTCTGGTTGTGCTTCTCCGATGGCGACCAAGTCACCGCCGGTAGCGAGGTAGAACTGGCGGCCCGTATTCCCGGAACGCGGGGAATGCCCCACGTCACCATTGAGGGCGGAGGTCATTTTCTCCAAGAGGATCGGGGCGAGCAACTCGCGACGCTCTTCGTGGAATTTATACGCCAGTACTAGTCGCGCGCTCGACGACGTAACTCCACCAGCGAGGGCGTGGGGTACTCCGTGGTACCGGGTCGCCACGCGAGGGCTAGTTTGCTCGCTCCAATGCCGCCCTCGGCCCAGAGGTGACAGGAGTTCACGAGCCACGCGGACATCGTCGATGACCCCGATTCGGCAACGGAGTTTCGACCACTGCGCGAATGAGACGAAGCCATGACCTGAATGGTCATGGGACCAATGGCTCGGGCCAAGAACTCCAAGTGCGTACAGCCGCGCTCACGGCCCAGGACATTCTGCACGGCCTTGTTGTACCCACGCATCACCGAGAGTCCAATGAGTTGACGAAAGGCCGGTTCGATGGATTGGCACTCGGCGTGGGGAAAATTCTTCATCTCCGCGCGGGCGTCGATAATTGTCAAGCTCACGGGGTCGACCAGTACTTCGAGCACCATGGAGTGCAGGACCGGAACTTCCGCGTCCGACTCAGCCCACGGCCGTTCGTCCTTCAGCGTGGCCGAAATTCGGTGTCCGCGGGGATCGTCAAAACTTTCCATAACAATGCTGCGGCGGTGAGTAGGGACTTCACTGTTCATCCGACCGTTCTACCAACTTCGACCCCCGCTCGGTACCGAGGGGTCACTTCGTTGTAGGTAACGAGAAATGGTCGACCTTGACGAGCACCAATAGTGGTCGTTGAGGCATTGTCGAGCCGCATTCGCCAGACCACGTTCCCCGGGGCGCCGAGAGCCCAGGCCACCGCTGATTTGATAGGTGAGACGTGAGAAACGACGGCGACGTGACGAGAGGGATGGTGCAGGAGCGACTCTTCGTCGCGCAACCACTCCTCCAAGCGGCTCTGCACCCGGGCGTCCACGTGGGCGAGCGACTCTCCGCCACCCATAACGAAGTCGTGGTCATTTTGAAAGAGCTCCCAGTTGGCTCGACCGACGTCACCGAGGGGGGTCGACTCGAGCTGGCCGTAGTCGACTTCGATAAAGGCCTCATCAATAAGTGCCGAAGCGTGGGGTAGGGCTAGGGCGGCGGTCTCTCTCGCGCGCGCGAGCGGTGAGACCACGACCTGTTCCACGTGGGTGAGCAATTCGCTCAGGGCACTCGCCTGCTCCCGTCCTCGCTGGGTGAGGGGCGTGTCGGTTCGCCCCACCAAGAGTCCGGCGTCGTTGGCGGTGGACTGACCGTGTCGGATCAGTATCAGCACGGAATCAGCATCCGTCCACACTCGGGGCAGTCGCTCATGGTCAGCATGGTGGTCGCCCGCCAGCGATCAAAGTCCAGTGGTGACAAGGCCATGCGACAGGCGTCGCAGCGTCCGTCGACCACGCGAGCAGCTCCGGTGCTTCCGCTGCGCTTACGCGCAGATTCGTAGCGAGCGCGCAGATTTTCCGGCACGCGAGCCGCCGCCTCTTCTCGACTCTCGCGCAGGGCCTGAATTTCCTCGTTCAGAGTTCCCTGTAGCTCCTCGATCACCGCTCGCAGACTGCTGCGGCGCTCCACGAGTGGTGCGGCACTGGCTTTGAGCTCGACGACCTCGGCCTCCACTGGTTCTACTTCCAGCAAGGCTAGGACTTCACTATCCTCAGCCCCGCTGAGGAGTTCGCTGAGATGCTTCATTTCGGTATCTAAAACCGTGAGTTCCTTCGCATTCGAGGAGGGGGCCGCCAGACGAACAGCGAGAGCGTCTCGACGGCGGCGCAAGGTATCAGCCTGCGCCGTGGCATCCTCGAAGGCGTGCGCCAGAGGGACTCGGATTGCTTCGAGCGTTCGCAAGGTATTGGCCATGGTTCGTAAGCGATCTTCGAGCTCGAGTAATTCAGCCGCTTCGGGCAAATGATCGCGTTGGGCGCAGACTCGATCGATCCAACGATCCGCGTCCAACAGGGCCTCCAGGGTTTCGCGCTCATTCACCTTCTGAGTTTCGCACACCCACAACCACCGGGTCGAACTCGAGCTTCTCGAGAACCGGTACCAGGGCCTGCTCGGCGCGAGCCCGAGCGCTAGGAAAATCAAACCAAAAAACCTCGGGGCTCTCCCCGAGGGGTGGCGCGGGGTCCACTGGCTGCGAAAGAAGGATGTAGCGAAGGTCGTAGTGAGTGTGCCCCCGCGGCCCGGGGTGGAGGTCGACGTGAAAGAGCTGGGGCTCACCGGGGTGCCTGACCGCGAGACCCGTTTCCTCCTGCGCTTCGCGGAGGGCGGCGTCGTCGGGTGTCTCGCCGTCATCAATGTGCCCGCCCGGTTGTACCCATATTCCGAGTCGTCGGTGACGATGCAAAATAACCCCGCGACTCGAGACAATAAAGCAGCTCGCGGTGACGTGATGGTCGCTAGCCGTTTCGCTGAAGGGGTGGGGGGTGAGTAAATGACCTCGTAATCGCTCAATGGACTCCGACTCACGGACGTTCACCGGGCTTATCGCGTCGAGTTCTCGACGGAGTTTTCCTAGGCTCACTGGAGTCACTGCTCCCTCGCCAACAGCCGAAGGACCGATGGGGGCACCACCACGTCTCCTCGAGCCATCGCCCCATCGCGAGCTGGTACGGGGTCAGCGAAGGTGATGCGAGCCGGTACGACCCCACTCCAAATATTCAAGGCGGCGTCCTCGGGTTCGTCACTCGTTGGTCCCGCCGAGACTTTGGCGGAGGCTTCAGTGATGTCCAGCGCCACCACGCTCGTCAGACGAACTTCTCGCTCCGACGTGGCGCGCACTTCCTCACCGCGCCCGGGCAGAATCGCATCCACCAGTCGGTCCAGGGCGCCTTTCGCCTCATCGTGGTCGAGTTCGCGAACTGTGCCGTAGGCCACCACCGAGCGAAAGGCGATCGAGGATTCGAAGCCGCTGCGCGCGAGACGTAGTCCGTCGTAGAGGGTGACCGAGAGGGCACCTCGACCTCGAGCGACCATCGCGCGCAAAACGGCGTTGCCGGGACTGCCGTGGAAAAACACCCTGCTGCCGTCGCGCCAGTGCAAGGTGGGCGTGAGAGCCGCCTCATCGTCGATGACGCTCGCGACGTAGCAATATCTGGCTTCATCCAGAATGGCAAATACGGTCTCGGCGTCGTACGCCGCCTTCTCGGGGAGACGTCGGAGGCGAGTTCGTGGGCCGGGGCCGAGATCCATTAAGCCCGCAAGTCTCCACCAAAGAATGTCCGGGCGTGACCCGCCACCTCAACATTGCGCTCAAAGAGCCGTGCGTACATAACCCCGCCGCGCGCCGAGGCCTGGTGCACGCTCATCGTGGGCGATCCCGTGCGCTCCATCCACCACGGGGACACGGCGCACATGGCACTTCCGGTAACGGGGTCTTCGGCGAGACCCAAGCGGGGTGCAAAAACCCTGATCGCGGCGTCAACTCGTGGACCACCCTCACAGACCACGGTCACTATTGTCGCCGGAACGAGAAAGAGTGTCATGAGGTCTACTTGTAGCCCGCAGAGTTCATCGTAGTCATCGACCACGCAGAGAATTCCCCGAGGGCCAGCTTGGTAGACCTCGCGAACACCGACAATCGACCCCTGCAAGAAGGACTCATCCAGTGGCTCGAGGTAACTGCGTGGAAGGTCAATACCCAGCAATCCATCACGGAGGGGGCGTCCGCTCAATACCCCCGAGCGGGTTTGAAAATAAAATTCACCCGAGGGCACACCCAGCTCAGAGAGCAAAACGTGGAGCGTGGCTAAGGTGGCGTGCCCGCAGAGGTCGACTTCGACCGTCGGGGTGAACCACCGCAGCGACCACTGTTCGCCGACCCGTCGAACAAAGGCTGTTTCCGACACGCCCAGTTCAAACGCAATCTGCTGAAGTTCGTGGTCCAGCATGGGGCGCTCCAGGAGGACCACCACCGCAGGGTTCCCCCGAGCACTAGGTCCCGTAAAAGAATCAACCCACCACAGGCGGTGACCGAATGTAGAACCGACAGAACTCACCTTAAGAGATTGCCACATCGCGGCCACCTTTCGGCGTAGCCTCGCAAGGTGCGCATTGCTACATACAACATTCACGCTGGAGTGGACGGCTGGGGGCGCGAATACGACGTGCTCCCCTCCGTCGCCGACTTGGACGCCGACCTCCTCTTCGTCCAAGAACTCTTTCGGGGCCCCCATGACCAATACGCCAATATCGTCGCGCTCGGACTGACGGGGGTCGCCTTCGCCAGCCTCGCCCATTGCGACCGAGTCACCGGTTCCGTCGGTGGCCGCGGGTGGCAGCCATTGCTCGCGCTACTGCGAGGTGATGAGGGTCTCTACTTCAGTGAACGCGCCGCCCTCAGCCCGCGGCGTAGCGCCGAGCGAGACGCTGCGGTGGGGCGCGAAAGCGGTGAATGGGGCGTTGGTCTCTTCACCAAGCACGACATCGTGTCGGTTCGCACCGTCGACCTACCGCAGCTCACCGACGATCGCACCGCACGACAAGCCATCATCGCGCGACTCCATAGTCAGGCGGGCGAGTACTACGCCGTGGCTATTCACGGTGCACACCTCAGCCATGGTTCACTCGGTCAATACCGAATATTGCGTCGCATCCTCGACGATCTCGGTTCAGAAATTCCCATTGTTCTCGCCGGAGACTTCAACTGCTGGCGCCCCCTACTCCGATTGGTGCTGCCCGGTTGGAGATCGAGCGTGCGCCGCCGCACCTGGCCCGCCTGGCGACCCCATTCGCAAATCGACCACATCTTGCTGCGTGGCAGTTGGCGGGTCGAGGCCGGAGCGAGCATCAAAGGACCGAGCGACCACCGAGCTTTAATCGTGGACGCCAACTTCACCTAGTGCAAGTCACGGCCCTTGGTTTCGGGCAGCCGCACCACCAGAGCGAGAAGCGGAAGTAGCGGGAGGAAGGTCACCACTGCCGCTAGTCGTAGTGAGTGCTGCGAGCCGACGCTGCGCCAGCTATCACCCACCGCTCCGAACACGATCAGCCCCGACATGGCACCCAGAACTCCGGCCACCACAATCCACCCCGCCGCCGTCGCTCGTTCCACGTGGGGAAAGCTTTCGTTCGTCAGCGCACTGGCCGCCGGAGCGAGTAGCGCCGCGGCACACACCCCGAAGAGGTAGCCCAGAATAAAGTTGGGCCGACCCCCGCTGTACGCCAGAGAGCTGGTCAACGCGCAGGTGACTATCCCCAGCACGACCGTAGGTCGACGACCGAAACGGTCCGACAGCCATCGTGATGCGCCGAGTCCCGCGAGGCCACCGAGCGAACTCACGGTCACTACTGTCGCGACCACGTGCGGAGATATCTTCAATATTCCTTCTCCGTACACGAAGGCGAAGCCATTAGCGGGACCCGTAATCACCCCAATAATGAAGGCCAGCAGGGCCATAATGGCCAAACGGCCGTGGGAGGCTCGAGCGACCACGCCGAGGCGCTGGGGCGCCAGTGAATGTAGCCGCGTCTCGGGGATGTGGCTCAGGAGGGGTCGAATGGCGATCGCGGGCAGTAGCGCCGTGGCAAAGAGCCACCGAAAGGAGTCTGGCCCTCGAACGATGCCGTGCAACACCGCCGACAGACCCGCACCGCTACCCGCACCCAGTGCGATCCACACCAAATGTTGGACCCGACGCTCGGTGGAAGAAATCTCAACGCTAACGACTTGCACCAGTGTCGTCGAAGCCGTCAGCAGGGGGCGGGCTAGCGCAAAACAGCCAACGAAGAACCAGTAGGAGGGTGACAGCGCAGCTACTCCGGTGGCGACCAAACCCACAACGAGACATCTCCGCAGTACGCGCTGTCGTCCCACCCGATCAGCGAGCGAGGCCAGTGGGAGGGCCAACAATGAGGACAAGCGTAAGATCGCGAGGCCCGAACCAAGTACCGTTCCCGACAAGCCCACCGCACCCACGATGGAGTTGCTCGGACTCGCGGTACCGAAATGTCGTGCGACGTCAGCCAGAGAAGCCACTGCTCCGAACTGTCCGAAACCCGCCGCGGCGGCCACGAGGACCAGAATTCGCGCGAGCGAGGGCCCATCTCTCTTGGGAGTCACGTCGCTACTGCAAGACCACTGTGTCGTCAACGACCACCAAGGTTTTTCCGTGGTTCCCGCCTGTAAAGAGCAGATTGAGGGCCGACGGCGCGGCCGCCAGGCCCTTCACCAAGTGCTCGTGGTGGACGACCTCGCCCGACAGAACGAGTTGGGCTAAAGCAATCTGTGCCTCCGCGAAGCGGGCAGCAAAGTCAAAAATAATGAATCCCTGCATCCGCCCTCGGCGCATGATCAGCATGAAGGTGTTCTTGAGACCCACAATTTCTTGCGAGTTGTACTGAGAGATAGCTCCGCACAGCACAACTCGACCATTCATGGCCAGTGAGAGCAAAACGTCATCGAGAATTTCTCCACCGACGTTATCGAAGTAGAGGTCGACGCCGTCGGGACAGGCTGCTCGAAGTCGACGAGAGAGCTTGGGCTCGCGGTAATCCAAGCATTCGTCAAAACCGTATTCCTCGACGACTTCACGACACTTTTCAGGTCCTCCAGCGATACCCACGACCCGCTTGGCCCCGCGCGCCTTGGCGATTTGACCGACAATGGATCCGGTGGCACCGGCTGCGCCCGAAACGACGACGACGTCGCCGGCGGAAAATGACCCAACCTCCAGAAGGCCAAAATATGCCGTCAGGCCCGTCGAGCCCAGGACGTTCATTACCGTGGGCAGGTCCAGACCCATGCCCGAGGGAAGAACGGAGAAGACATTACTTCGACTGGCGATGCACCATTCCTGCCAGCCGGTAAGTCCAACAACGATATCGCCGACCTTGTACCGCTCCGATCGTGACTCCACAACGACGCCAGCGCCACTCGAGCGAATTACCCCGCCTACTTCAATCGGTGGTAGGTAGCCTGGCGCATCGTCCATCCAGGTTCGAATCGTTGGGTCAATCGACAAAATACCAACTCGAATGAGTGCTTCGTCGACCCCGCACAGGGGCCGCGAACTAGACACCAACTCGGTAACGCTGTCGTCGACCATCCCCTTCGGACGAGCGCGCAAAACCACTTGGCTATTTTCCATCGAGTCTCCTGAGGGTCAGATTTTCAGAGTCGTAGCTCTTCGTCGTCTGTAGTCGAACTTAGAACAGCAACAGCCACGTGGCCGCACCGACAACACCGTCGGGGCGAAGGTGATGGTTCTTCTGGAAGTTCTTCACACGGGCCTGCAGTAGTGGCGTGAAAATCCCCGTAACCGGCAGACCGAAGCGCAATTGCAGCCACTTCACTGGAGCGCCGCGCGAGCCAAGGTAAAAGACCTGCAGAGCAGGTAGGTTACGACTGCTACGCGACGCCACCGAACGACCAGTGTTACAGATTGCTACAACGGTGAAGGTGGTGAACTGACGAGCGTTAAACCCGCTCGCTGTCAGGTAGGTCAACGTCGTGGCAAATTGACGGTGCGTTTGCGTGACCGTGACGACGTAGTACACGTGCTTGAGGGCCGAGAGATTACCGGGGGCGTGCCAGGCCAAGGCGTACACCGTTGGTGCTAGTCGCAGCTGTAGCAAATTACTCGGCGGGCCGACACTGACTGAAACCTGGGTAATGGCCACGCTGTTGCTGGCCGCCGAGAGTTCGGATGTCGCTCCCGCGTTACGAGCCGTCACGTAGAACACGTACGTCCCCAGGGCCACGTGATCACGAGGAATTACGCAGGACCGTGCAGTAGTGGTCGTACAGCTAAAGCCAGCTGGCTCCGAGGTGACCGTGTACAAAACAATTACCGTTCCACCATTGTCAGTGGGGGCCAACCACGAAACAGTAATAGAACTCGATGAGAGCACGGCAACCACATTCCGAGGGGCCGATGGTGGAGTCGCCGCAATGAAAAGGCTGTTACTCTCCGCAGAAAGTTCAGACGTCGCCCCCGCATTACGAGCCGTGACGTAGAAGACGTAGGTATCGCCACGTACGAGTTGGTGGGAAATGACGCAGCTCAGTGCAGTAGTGGTAGTGCAGGAAAAACCGGCGGGCAGCGACGTGACTGTGTAGCCGGCAATTGGTGTTCCGCCGTTGTCGGTGGGCGCCACCCACGAAACGGTAATCGTGGTGGGCGACAGAACAGCCACCACACTGGTGGGGGCTGTCGGGGGGGTCGCAACAATATCAAGACCGTTACTCAACGCCGACGCAACCGACGAGGCACCGCTATTGCGGGCCACCACTTGAAAGCTGTAGATGCCAGCCGGCACGTGGCCACTGGGGATGTCGCAGGTCAGTTCGGTTTCAGTCACGCACGAGAAGCCCGGAGGAATTGAGGTGACCGTGTAGGAAGCAATATCACTCCCACCATTGTCCGCGGGAGCGACCCACGTCAAGGTGATTGTCGAACCCGACAGAGCGGCCACGACGCTCGTAGGAGGCCCCGGAGGTGTCGTTGGCGTCACACTGTCGGAAGGTAGCGAGAGGGTGGAGTCACCGATCTCGTTGGTGGCGATCACGGCGAAAACGTAGGTGACGCCGTTAGTCAAGCCGGTGATAGTGCAGGTAAGGGTGCTGGTCGTACAGGTGAAACCGCCAGGTTCTGACGTAACTGTATAGCTCGTGATCGCTCGACCACCAGTGAAAGTGGGGCTCGTCCAAGAAATAGCGCTACGGCCATCATCAGAAACCGCGATTGGGTTGACGGGAGGATCGGGAACTGTTGCGGGCACTACGGCGGTCGAGACGGCCGAAGCCGAGTCTCCTGAAGCGTTGGTCGCCACGACGCTAAATGTGTACGACAATCCGTTCGTCAATCCATCAATGCTGCAAGTTAAGAATTCGGTTGAACACGTACGGTTGCCCGGCGTCGAGGTGACGAGGTAGTTCGAAACAGCAGCCCCACCCGTATCCAGCGGTGTACTCCACGAAATAAGCGCAGTACCAGTCCCTGGTACGGCGAGCACGTCGCGAGGAGCGCTAGGCACCGTCGAGGGATATACCAAGGCGGAATTGGGGGACGCAAGCGAGGTGGATAGTTGGGTTTTCGCCACCACAGTGAAGGTGTAGCCAACACCGTTCGTCAGTCCAGTTACCACACAGGAAAGAACAGCTGACGTGCACGTCAGCGATCCAGGAGTGGAGGTGACCACGTACGAGGTGATAGTCGAGCCACCATCATTCTCCGGTGCGGCCCACGAAACTAGTGAGGACGTAGTGGTGTGAGATGTTCCTACGACAGCGCTAGGAGCTTGTGGGGCAGTAAAGGGTGTACCCGATACCGTGACGGCATCCGATGAACCTGCCGCATTACTTGCCCTTATCGAAAAGGAATAGAGCGTACCGTTGGTCAGGGCATCGAATACGCAGAATCTAACGTCGATGGCAACGGCACAGTGGAGATTTCCGGGGGATCCAACAACATCAAAACCCGTCAGCAGACTCCCTCCGTTGTCTATCGACAACGCCCATTGAACCGTCAGCGACTGATCGTGGCTCTCTGAAGTGGGGTCCAACGGAGCATCAGGAACCGTAAAAGGTGTCGCCGATGAACTTGATATCGATGGCTGGGAACTCCCCGCGGCCGTGGTAGCGATAACCGTAAATGTGTAGGTGGTTCCGTTCGTCAATCCCGAGACGTCACACGTCAGAGCGACGCTCTCACAGGAGAGCCCTCCGGGGCTGGACGTGACGACGTAGCCTGTAACTGGTGTTCCTCCATCGGAAAGTGGCGCATCCCACGACACGCTCACTGTTTTGTTACTCGGAGTGACCCCCCGCACAGTCGGAGCGTCGGGAGGTGGTGAGGGCATCACACTATTGGACGGTTCTGAAGGTGTCGATGCACCGTTTGCATTCACTGCGCTCACAACAAACGTATAACTGGTTCCGTTGGTCAAACCCGATACCACACAGGAAAGTTGCAGCGTCACACACGAGAAACCACCCGGGCTAGCGACTACTTCGTAACGCAACAGCTCTGCACCATTAGCCGACGCTTCGGAAAACGACACCACGGCTGATGAGTCGCTGGCGTGAGCGTTTGGTGTGCCTGGTGTGCTCGGTAATCCGCTCGGAGTCGTCGACGCACTCGCCACTGACGGCACCGACGTGGCCGCCGCACTGCTAGCGACCACCCTGAAGGTGTACGTGATTCCATTAGTCAATCCGCTGATTACGCACGGGCTCTTTTTAGCCGTGCACGTCAGATTTCCAGGACTGGACGTTGCCACGTAGCTCGTCACCGGGGACTGACCAAAAAATTTCGACCCGAGCCAGTTAACCGTTGTCTCGCCATCACTCGAAATCACTTGAATTTGCGTGGGGGCACTGGGTGCGACTGATGGGACCACCGCTTTGCTCGGCAACGACGTCGACGATCCAGCCGAATTATTCGCTGTTACACGGAACACATAACTACGACCATTGGTCAGCCCGGTCACGGTGCAGGTCAGGGAACTCGTGGAAACACAAGTCTTTGCTCCAGGCGACGAAGTAACGGTGTACCCCGTAGCTGCACCACCGCCAGCCGACGGCACCGTCCAACTGACAATCGCGCTGGCTGTTCGTGGAATGGCAGTAACAGTTGCCGGCGCATCGGGCTTCAACAAAGTGGCACGTGGGTGCACTCCAGCGGTGCGTGCCCGTACCACTGGAGCCATGTCAGGCACCACCGGATCACTAGTGGTGCCGGTAAGCGAACTACCCGCATCGGTGTACGACCAAACGGTGAACGTATAACTCTGTCCGTTGGTCAAGTTGGTGATGACACAACTGGTATCACCTTGCGTCACACAGAACTGTGAGTCGGGGTCTGAAATAACCACGTAGTTGTTGAGTGGGGAGCCACCCAAATCGCCTCCGACAACAGCGGCCCACGTTACGGTGACCTGACCGTCGCCACCCACAACAGACACGTTTGATGGCGGGAGTGGCACCGTCGCTGCGACCACGCTGTCACTCACCTCAGAGGACCTCGAGTCCCCAACGGCATTGGTTGCGATAACGCTAAACGAATAGGACGTTCCCAGCACCAAGTTTTGGATTTGACACGTTGTATCGCCATTTACGGTGCAGGAGAATGCCGCACCTTGTGAGCTTGCGGTATAAGAAAGAATTTGTGATCCGCCGTCAGTACTGGGAGGATTCCACGAGATAGTGGCCGTCGTGCCATCGAGAATTGCTATGACTCCAGACGGAGCGGCGGGCGCTTGACTCATCAGAATCACGTTGCTCACAACCGAATCCGGTGACTGCCCATTAGCATTACTTGCTGTGGCCGTGAACGAGTAGGTCAATCCTGGGGCTGGAGTTGCAATGGTGCAGACCAAGGGCCCAGTAGTCCAGGTGCACGAACTCGAGCCACTCGTATCGCTCACCACGTAGCTGATAATGGTCGAGCCACCATCATTAGCTGGCGGTGACCAGGTCACAACAATGTCGCTCCCGCTACGACTAGCAATCACAGCCATTGGTTGCGTTGGGGGGGCAGACGGAATGATGGCTGAGCTAGCCAGAGAAGTCGGAGAGCTACCAACATCGTTTGTAGCCACAACGCTGAAGGTGTAGCTTGTGCCATTCTTTAGACCCCGAACAACACATGTAGTTGCAAAGGTTGTGGCGCAGGTCGCTCCATCGGGTCGTGAAGTCACTACGTATCCAGTGGTTAACGCGGCACTGGCGCTCACCGTCGGAATCCAGGAGACGACGGAAACTTGGCTTAAGTGCGCAGTAGCCGAAACCGCCGTCACGGCCAGCGGGGCGCTGAGGATTCGTACCGGTGGGGCCGGATCAGATCCGGCTGATGACCCTATTGCATTCGTCGCAGTAACCGTAAAGACATAGTTCGTACCCACTACTAAGTTCGTGACGTCACAGGTGGTCGCTGATCCTCCCACCGTGCAACCACTCGAGGTGGGCACGGATGTTACGGAATAGGCGGTGATTTGGGAACCTTGCGGGAGTGACGATACCCAGGTCACGGTAACACGGCGATTCTTGCTATCCGCTATCGCCCGAACGGCCAAGGGTGCCGTTGGCACTGTGGCGGGAATAACTGAGTTAGATGGTGCCGAGGCAATGGAGTCGCCAAATTTGTTCCTAGCAACCACGCTAAAGGTGTAAACCACACCGTTGGTGAGTCCAGTCACCACACAAGAAATTGACGTTGCCGAAGCACAGGTCAGTCCTCCGGGATTCGACGTAGCGGTATAGGAAAGCACCGGTACTCCATCGCCAGCGGCGGCCGTCCACGACACCGTCGACTGTTGGTTTTCGCTAGTCGTAGCCGCAACGTTCTGCACTGGATCGGGAAGCTTCGTTGCGGTAATCGCTGCGCTGGGTTGAGAAGGGAGAGAATCTCCGCTCGCATTAGTGGCTACGACCGTGAAGGTGTACACGCCGCCGTACGCAAGCCCTGTTATTAGACACAGGAGCTGCGTCGTGGACGTACAGGTGGCACTTCCCGGGCTAGAGGTCACCTTGTAACCAGTTATCGAAGAACCACCGTTGTTCGCTGGTGCGATCCACGTGACGGTTGCGACTCCCGATTGATAACTTCCAGCGACTCCCGTGGGGGCATCACTAGGGCTCAAATCCGGTGACACCGTGTTGGACGTGCGAGAAACAACTCCCGTACCAACGCTGTTGGTTGCAGTAACGCTAAACGTATACGAGTCGCCGTCAGTCAGGCCCTCCACCCTACAGGACAAGGATCCAGAACTGTCAGTGCAGGTCTGGCCGCCATTCAGAGCGTTGGTCACATCGACGGCTGTCACAGTGAAGGACGTAATACTGCTACCACCATTGGAAATAGGTAATTGCCATGTCACCAGAGCGCTCTCAAACCCAGCTTTCGCCACGACCTTACGTGGCGCACCAGGCCGCTGCGCGGGAGTCACCGAGTTGGACTGGCCTGATGCAGGCGAGGATCCCGCACTATTTACGGCGTTCGCGGTGAAGGTGTAAGAACGGCCAACAGTCAAACCAACCACCAGGCAACTTGTCTGGCTGCTAGTGCAGTGCTTTCCATCTGGTGATGACGTAACTCGGTATGAAGTAATTGCTGCACCGCCATCGGAACCCGGCGCAGTCCACGTAACCGTGACCCCATTCTGGTTGAGGTCGTAGGTAGCGCTGAGGTCAGTTGGGGCATCGGGTCTCACCGGTTGGGGCGACACTGGACTGGACGGGTCTGAAGCGCTTCCGTCCCCAACCGCGTTCGTGGCCACCACGGTAAAGGTATAGGGGGTGCCATTCGTCAGGTTGGTCACGGTGCACGACAGCGGGTCCACGGCGTCAGCGGGGACGGCATCCACACAGGAACTGCCGTCGTTGCCCGTTACCGTATAGGCGGTGATAG
This sequence comes from uncultured Actinomycetes bacterium, assembly GCA_903860915.1. Lineage (GTDB taxonomy): Bacteria > Actinomycetota > Acidimicrobiia > Acidimicrobiales > RAAP-2 > RAAP-2. The sequence continues at coordinate 24,890 of CAIOSJ010000007.1, forward strand.
GAGAACCGCCATCGGACCCTGGTGCCTTCCATGACACAAGTAGCGCACCATTGAGGCTCGTCGCAGTGACCGCTGTTGGTGGATCTGGGACTATTGGCACCGGCGCCACCGGATCAGAAGCCTGGGATACGGCACTGTATCCAATACTATTTTGAGCCACGATACTGAAAGTGTAGAAAGTACCATCGGTTAATCCGGTAATGGTGCACGTCAGGTCCGCGGTGCTGCAAAGCCCCGGACCGGGCTTGGCGTAGACGTAATACTTCTTAATTGTTGATCCATTGCTAACGCCAGCGTTCCACGTGACCGTGATCTGCAAGTGCGATGGGCTCGTCGTAATTTGCGTTGGCGCAAAGGGAACGGTGGCTACCGTCGAGGGACTCGTTACATTCGACGGCACGGAACTGGAGCTCGTACCAAGGGCGTTAGTGGCTTTCACTGAGAAGCTATAGCGATCGCTACTCAAGAGCGAGCTAAAGAGACAACTCAAGATTGATCCGTCGTCTGTGGTGCAGGTACTCCCATTACCGTGGCTCGCCAAAGCCGAAGTGGTGTCTTTCGCCGTCACCCTGTAGCTGGTAATGGGTGAACCACCGTCAGCAGGGGCGGTCCAACTCACGTTGACGAGGTGATATCCCGCTCGAGCCACGACAGAACTTGGGGCGTTGGGGACCGATGGTTTTATCGAAAACGATACGGTGGCTCCTACGGTTTGAGCCGTCGTGACGAACACCACCCTCGAACCCGAGAGCGTCGCTGGCAAGGACATTGTGACGGTACCCGCGGTGTAATCAAAGGCTTTTACCACGGCACCCGTGGGAAAATGATTGTCGCCGAGAAGACCCATGCCGACCGCCAACGCACCATCCGACAAGGTGCCATCCGACAACTGTCCATTGACTTTCAGATTGGTTAGGTCCTTGCTTCCCGAGGTCGCTGTCCCCTCAAAACTGGCTCCCTTGACACCCATTACTTTTATCTGGGCCGCACCACGATTGATCAATACGCGAGTCCCAGAGCTCTCCGTAGAATCGATCGAGAGGTACACCTGGGCTACGCCCGAGGAAACACCCGAGGACGAGGCGTTCCAGAGCGATACCGTGAAGGTGACGCAACCATTTGAGTCAATGAGCAACGAACTTGAGGCAACCCCCCCAACGAAGGCCTGTGCGTGCGTTGGGGCATTATTGATGTCATTGGACACACTGAATCCACAAATAATCGTCGGATCGGCAGTCTGCCCGCTATCCATTGGCGTCACGCTGGTCGCAACTCCATCAACTTGGAGTCCATCAGGATTATCCGGCAAGTTAGGACCAGTTATCGGTCCGGGATAACTAGCGCCAACGTTGGAAATGCCAACCGATGAGAGAAGAATTCCACAAAGGGCGACCGAAGTAACGGCGGTGCAAATTAAGTTTCTACTTCGTCTCAGCATCAACCGGCCCTTTTCTTTCGCCTAGAAGAACCATATCAGCACTACACCTGCTGAAAGCAGGCACGATAAGGTCGCCGCGGGTCCAGAAAAATATTCTAATTTTTGGGCCGGAAGTTCTTCTCGGAGAATTGGGCACCAGCGTCAATGTGAGCTCGCTATCGCCCCGTTCAGATGGGGCCCCACGAGCTTCACAGGGCTGCTGGAAGCATTCTCGTGGGGTCAAGCGGTGATTCTCACTTCATTGGAACAACATGTCGCTGGGGCTTGGAATCCTGTCGACGTAGTGGGCGCTGAGGGACTCGAACCCCCGACCTGCTGAGTGTAAATCAGCTGCTCTAACCAACTGAGCTAAGCGCCCGAAGTGAGAAACACGAGGTTCCTCAAGTAAGCAGAGCAATGTTAGTCCTTTCTGTGCGACAGCCTTGAAGGGTTGAGCATCGCTGTAACGCAGAGCGCTCCCCTTGAACCCGCGAAGCAGTGTCGGGCGGGCGAAAACCTAGCAAACATTGCACAGTGGAGCACCGCAGGTGACCTCGACTTGCTGAGTGTAAATCAGCCGTTCCACCAACTGACCCAAGCGCCCCACCAGCTCTGGCCTAGAGCGGACCTGCGAAAAGCGCTGCATCCAGCAATTCTTGGGTACAAGCGATGATTGGTCGGCGAACCGTGGACTGGGCAATCACCAATTCTTCCTCGCGGTAATCCCCCGCGACCGCACCCGATTCCGTGGCAATCAGGAGACCGGCCAGATAGTCCCATGGGTGCAGGGTTGAGTGTTGGGCCACAGTAAAAATGTCGAGGGACCCATCAGCCACTAGACAACACTCGAGACTGGCCGCGCCCATCGCTCTCATTTGGGCCCACCCGAGGTGGCGATCGGGCAGACCCGAGAAGCTAACTACAGCGTCTTCGATCTTCTTGGTCGAACGAGCAGAGATGGCGCTACCATCCCTCGTCGCCCCCGAACCACGAAGGGCGAGATAGCGCGAAGAGGTTGGGATATTCGCCACGAGTCCCGCGACAAGTTCCAACTCACGTACAACCGCCAAACTGCAGGCAAAGAAGGGTATCCCTCGATCACAATTGGTCGAGCCGTCGATAGGGTCGAGCACGACTGTGTAGTCGCCGGATCCCGAAACGCCCGACTCTTCACTCACTACGCGGAGGCCATTTTTGACCAATATTTCGACCGCGACCGCGTCCGCCGCGAGGTCGAGGTGATATTGAGAAACCCGTTGCCCCGATAGCCCCCGTCCTCGCTGTCCTTCGAGCGAGGCCGTCACGGCGTCCACGCATTCTTCCAGTACGGCAACTAGGCGGTCATCATTCACACTCGTACCGTACCGGTACTGCGACTAGTCTCGATACCAATGGCTGCCATCGACGTTGCGGGTTTTGTCGCCGACCTTAAAGACCACGCGGTAGACCACGGTTTTCACGTGCACGACGAGCGACACTTTGTCGAGACTTATTCTCTCCGACAGGCCTGGGAGGTTGATTTGCACCCGGAGGAGGGCTGCGGCGGGCCGGTGGACTTGCACCTCACCCTCGACGTCGACCCTCGTGCACTCCTCGCTTTTGAAGACGCCCTGATCGGCCTCGACGACGATCAAGATCCACCAGACGAGTTCCACTTTCCACTCGTTCTCACCTGGACGCTTCCGCCCATGTCCAAAAGTCCCGACCTGCTCAACCTGGCCATTGACCTCGCCCCCGTTGGGGGGCTAGAACTCCCCCTCGAGGTAACCGCTACCGACACCTTCGCCAACGCTACCGACGGTGCCGAGCGGCGCATCGCCATTGTTGCTCGACACCCCATATCGCTCGCTCGTGTTGCCAAGGGTGATGATCCGCTGTGCGACCTCTTCGAGCGTGGCCGCCATATCAGCGAATTTCTTCTTCAAGCTGCTGACTCCTGGCAGCGGTAAGGGCGCACTCTCGAGGACTAGGGATTGCGCTGTGACCGCAGACGCGGTGGTGACCTCCAAGAATGGGCCGAGTTCGAAGGAGGTCACTAGGCCGGCACTCGCGAGTCGATCCAGTCGTAGATGGAAACTCGATTTCTTTGGAAGTCATCCACGGGGACCGGTACTGCAGCGCGGCACCCCGTTGCGGCATCACACCTTCCAGCGAATCCGGCAATGGGTGTGATGATGTGCGCGTCGATAGGTGTAGCGATTGGAGTGCTCCACTCTAGAAGTAGGTCATGGAACCTACACACGACCTACTCACCCAACTACGCATCGACTGGCGACACACCGGTAGTTGTGCCGCCGCCATTAGGGCGTATCAGAAGTTCTCAGAACGGCACCCCGAACTAGAACTGGAACGAGCCAGCTCGCTCGCGGACGTAGTTTTTCTCTTGGAGGCACGCGGGGGGCTGAACGTCGAGATGCGTGCGGCCATTGTGAGTGCCCTCCTCAGCGACGCCAGGGATCCCCTGCTGGCTCGCACCCTTCTGCAGACCTTGCTGCCCGGGCTAGTGAGCGTCTGTCGACAGCTACGTTTTGGTGAGGGCATCATCACTGAACGTGGTGAGGCCGTGGGAGTCGCCATCGCCCTTTTGGCTGAGCTCATTTACGACTGGGCCGGCCAATCACGTCAGTACGCCGCGCCCGATATTTTGTCAGCACTACGTGGACGCTTTCGCCGCTGGTTGCTGAAGGAGAAAGCACTGCGTCGACAGGTCGCGTCGGATGAAACTTTTCTCCACCTCTCCGCCAACGAATTCTCACCACTTCTCACTCGCCTCGAAGCCTTCATTGGTACGCCCCACGAACGAATTGCTCGACTCATGTATCAGCGAATTTTTGACGGCACCAGTATCTCGGATCTCGCTGATCGAGATGCAACGACGCCCTACACCCTGCGCAAGGAGTTGCAATGGTTCGCCACTCGTCACCTCGTGTGAATCGGCGCCGGCAAGGGAAACCGCTCGACCTTCGCCCGACCAGAAAAATTGACCCACCTTCGCTACTCTCATCTTCCTATGGGCCGACGCAGGATGTCACCGAGCCAAATTGTCACCATGTCCGTGCCGCTGTGGCTCCTACTCCTGCTGCTGCCGAGTGCACCGCCGCAGACCCTCTGGCGAACACTGTGGCTCGAGCGGCCGAGTACGACAACTACCACGACGATGCACATCTTTCAGAAACCCTCCACGAACAGAATCACCCCTCCGACGCCACTGCCCGGGCTGAGCTCCTCACCCTCGAACGGCGCCAACGTCACGCCGATCGCGCTGAGCGCCGCGAGCACTCTCGCCCCCTTTTCCGCGGGTTCACTCGACGGCGTCTTTCTTTCCACCCTCGAACCGCTGCCGTCGGGTCGAACGTGGCGCGTGTCCGCCCCCAGCGACGTCACCATCAACGTGATGTGCGAGGGACAGCCCCAGGTGGTGGTGTCCGAACAATTTTCAACCGTTCGCCGCAGCAACTGTTCAGTGCTACTGACGAACATCGGCACAGAGGAGGTGCAGTGGCAACTTTTCATCACCTAGCGACCAGGGCAATGCGGATTGCCAACGCTTTTTCAATATCGCTTTTTCTTCTGGCGATACCCCTCGCGTGGCAGCGCTTATGGCACATATCTCGGGTGACGTGGCACGGCCTGGGCTTATCTCCGGTCGTGACCAGCGCGCTCGGTCTCGTATGGCTTGCCCTGGTGATCGCCGTCATCCGAGAAGTCCACCGACAAGTCCGGGGTGTGGCCGGCAGTCCAACACTTAGTTCCATCAGCGCCCTCGCCGCCCTACTCATCTCCCTTGCTTCATTCTTTGTCTCATCAGCTGGGGCGGCGGCGCCGCTCAGTCCCCGCAGCTACATCGTGCAACCCGGGGACTCGCTCTGGGGTATTGCCCAAAAAACACTCGGCGACGCCGAAAAGTGGCCAGAAATTGCTGCATGGAATCGGGCGTCACTGCCTGACCCTCGACTCCTGCATCCCGGCACCAGCCTGCATATTTTCGATCAAGGACTGGTGCCACACTCGGAGACAAGAATCCCGACTGCTGCAGGGAGTATGAAGCGAGCACCGACGGCACCCCCGCACGCGATGAGCGCTCCACAGTGGCTCGGTATTGGTCTGGTGCCGCTAGCGCTCGCGGCCAAGCGGAGGCGCGATGAAATTCTCCAGGGCCGGCACACTGACGACGACGTTGACGAAACGATTCTCCTCCTGCGACACCGCGACGCCACGCTGCTCAAAAAAATTCGTGGACTCCTCCCACCAGAGCCCTGCGGACGCATCTCAATCCCCCACGACGTGGCCACGTCCAGTCACCAGCAAGTTGATGCCGAGCCCGTGGTCATCGTGCCTATCGCCCAGCGAGCGGGACATACTTTGCTGGCCTTCGCCCGCCCGGGTTCGTCCCTGCCCCTTCCCGTCACCGCTCTCAACATTGTCGCGAACTACGCCGTCGCGGGCGACCCCGATCGTAGATGCCATGTAGCGAAAAGTTCCGAGGAGCTCGTACGAGCCCTCGCACTGCGCCAATCACTCGAGGACGTCGTGGTGTACGGTGGCCCCGCGAGTGATCTCGAAGAGCAGTTTGCGGCTCGCTGCGTCACCCTGAGTACGGGTTCCACGGCCAGCGACCTCGTGGACGAGCAGGGCGAAGGGCCCTGGCGATTCCTGCCCGCAATCGAGGTCGCTCCGGCACGCTCGCGAGAGACCTGGGCGCCATCAATGAGGAACTTCAGTAGTCCAGTTCGCGTGGAACTACTGCGCGCCGAACCCCAGATTCTCGGCCTCGTGCACGAATTCCCTGCTTCGTTACGCCGACGCTGCGTCGAAATGTCCGCCTACCTCGCCCTGCACGCCCACGAAGCGATTACCGGTGACCGCTTGCGGGCTCGCGTTCTCACCGACAGCTCATTTGACGCCACCCAGCGCACCTTGGCCAATACTGCTTCGGCCATCCGTAGCAGTTGCGGCTCCACGGAACGTGGCCCGCGCCTGCGTCCAGTGAGTGCGCAGGGCCTCTATCGCCTTCACGATGTCGGCTGCGACCTGACAGACTTCGAGAGCTTGGTCGTGGGCGTGCGTGACCGCGGCGAATCTCCGCGGGACCTCATCGTGGCGCTTCGGCTCGTCCACGGCGAACCCCTGGCCGCCGTGCTCAAGGGATTCGACTGGTTTCTCGCGGAAGGACACCTGGCGCGACTCCAACGACTCGGCGAATGGGCTGCTCTGACACTGGCCGAGCACGCTACCGCCAGTGGAGAATGGGATGTGGCTTTTTGGGCCATAGAAAAAGGGCGTCTTCTCGATCCCTATAACGACACACTCACGGCAGCCCTACACCGCATCCCTCGTCTACGCGAGCTTGGCGGAAATCGATCCAGCGGATCGCAGGACCAGACCATCGGATCCGGCGGAACTGTAACGATGCGCGGGGCGCTCTCGAGCTTCACGAACTAGATCGAGAAGTAACTCGGAGAAATTAAGTGGTGGTGAAATGAAGAGGTGCTTAGCCAGCGAACCGGGAATCGTATTGATTTCATTCACGTAGATCTCGTGGTCACTAATGAGAAAATCTATTCGCGCTACGCCCCGGAGACCAGAAATCTCCACGATACGCGTCGTGAATTCTTCGATGGCGGCCCTTTGCCCCTGGGCCAGATTCGCGGGAATCTCTCGTGGTGCGCCCACCATTCCCGAACCCCCAACGTACTTGTCGCGGTAGTCAAGAATTTCTGCCGTGAGCGAACGGCGTAGGGGTTTTTCTATCGCCGACAATTGCACGTCGGGGTAGCTGCGCACTGCGATTTGCACGTCGAAAAGGTCAGCTCGGTAGGGCTCAACAACGCAGCCTCGCTCGAAGTGCGGATTCGTGGTGAGCCGAGCCAAGGCCGTGGGCAAATCTTCGACCACGTCGATGCCGATCGACGAACCACCGAAACGAGGCTTCAAAATGTAGGGTCCCGCGAAAGGCAACGCGGTGCTGCGGGAGGTCAAAATCTCGCGCGGCAGGGTTGGCAAGCCGGCCGCGAGAACTACGGCGCCGAAACTCCACTTATCCATGCCGAGCGCTGCTCCCGCCACCGTGGGGCCACTGTAGGCAATACCCGCGAGGTCCAGGGTCGCCTGAATGGTTCCGTCCTCACCTGGCCCACCATGCGTGGCCACAATGATCGCGTCAAGAGCTAGGCGCTGCGCCTTACCAAAGCGGGACGCCGGGGTGAAAAAACCTCCCCCATCACCCACCCGTAACTCCAAGATCTCGGCCTGGGGCGGTAGCCCGTCGACGAAGGCTTCTGATTCGAGTTTCGGGTCGACCTGCGTAAAGACGCCGGTTTTAGTCCAGTACAGAGCCGCTACATCGTGGCCGGAGCGAACCAGTTCGTGGACGGCCACCAAGCCGGTCAGGATAGAAATATCGTGCTCCGGCGTCGGTCCTCCGAAAAGTACACCTATCACTAGAAACCTCGTCTGTCGATGTTAACGATTTCAAGGGTAGTGGTCGGGCAGGTCGTTCAGGTACAACACTGCGTCATGGATCGCCAAAGTACCTCGTACCCACCTCGTAGCCTCCTCGCGGTACTGAACGAAGACGGCCCCCGGGCCAAAGCCCTGAGAAAGTGGTCCCGCATTCGTAGAGCCCACCACAATGAGTTCAGCGCCGAAAGCCGCAATGGCTGCCCCCAAATTTCGATTCTCTCGAACTTGGGACGAACCCAATTCCACCAAACCTGGAGTCACCACCACGCGCCGGCCCGTAATTGGCTGAGTGAGCAGGGTGCGCAACGCGCTGCTCGCGCTCGATGGATTCGCGTTAAAGGTGTCGTCGATGATTGTGACGCCCGACGCACTCGTCATCACGGCACTACGATTCGCCACCGCATGGACTCGAGTCACCGCTTCGAGCACTTCATCTCTTCCAAGTCCCAGCTCCAACGCCGCCGCCAGCGAGCAAGCCAGATTGGTCGGCTGCACCCCCGCGACGAGGTTCGTGGAACCCAGAAGCTCACCAGCCAGGAGAATTTCCCAGCGACCCTCGACTTCTCGAACGGCTACGTCACAGTCACTCGTCGTGCCCGCTCGTACGACGCGCGTGCCCGTCAGCCGGGCGGGCCACGAGGCGAGACGCTCATCATCGACGTTAAGAATTACCGTCGCAACACCAGACGTGATTTCAAATTTCGCGGACTCGATGACCTCCAACGACCCCATGCGCTCGAGGTGGACTGGCCCGATAGCCGTCACGACCGCAATATCTGGATGGCACCACGTGCAGAGGTCGGCTATTTCTCCTGGACCGTACGTGCCCATTTCCGCGATGAAAATTCTTGCATCGTCGCTCAAACCTTCAGAAATGGCTCGCGACAGCCCGGCGCGATTATTAAAGCTACGCGGCGACGCCACGACCCCACGACTGTCCCCGAGCAAGCTCGTGAGATGTTGTTTCGTAGAGGTCTTGCCGAAGGAACCCGTTATCGCCACCACGCGAGGACTAACACGAGCCAGGCGCTCGCTCGCTCGCTGCGTGAAGTGGCGAGCGCTGCGATCCTCGGGCCGACGACGAACCACCAGTGCTAGATCCAGCGAGGGTGCCACCAGCGTCGCCGCCACGGCCAGGCCAATCAGAGCATTGTGAACAAGCAGCGTCATGACGAGAACGAGGAGGAGGGCCTGAGCCAGGGCCACCGCGGCTAACAACTTGAGGCGGCGAGTCCACGCGAGCTTTCCGGTGCGGCCCTTCAGGGGAAGCCGACCCGTCACGATTGCGCTCAGGAGAGAACAGACGATCCAGGGTCGAACCGCGGCGCTGGTCGCAGCGGCGGCCGCCACAAGAACTAGCAGACTAGCGACCAGCCCCACGAAGCTTCGTCCCCCTGAGTACCCGAAGCCGCGCAGCGCCGCGCGTGCCCAACGAAGGTAAAAACGCGTCACCGAACTCGCGATGTAGTGCTCACGCTGGGCTACACGAAGCCACTTCACCAAACCCGTGAAGTAGAGCGCGATCAGCAGAACCGCAAGTAGGAGTGACAGCGCGAGTCTCACTGGAGCATCTCGTCGACTGCCACAACCAAGGATCCGGGCGACTCCGTCGGTACGAGATGGCCCACGGCGTCGAGGACGACGAGCGACGTCGATGCGGGCAGTGAGTTCATGGCCCGCGCCGCTACCTCGAGAGGTACGTCCTGATCGAGGGCACCCCATACGAGAGCTACGGGCACCCGCAACTCGGCAAGCTGCGTTTCGTAACTCTCATTCACCGTAGTTACCAGGATGTCCCTCAGGAGGCCACTGGCGTTTCGATAATCCCGTGATCCGTACTTTTGTCGAGCCCGCTCCCATTGCTGCGACGAGATCAAGCCCACGCGCCCCAGCCGACGAATTATGCGGTAGGCGAGCGGCCCACGACTCACCGGACCCAGGCGCAGGAGCGGAACGCCAGTCAGGACGAGCCCCGAGATTTTCGCCGTGGGTGACGTCGCGAGCACGACAGCTACGCGTCCGCCGAAAGAGTGTCCGACCACGACGACTGGTTCCGACGTTTCCAGGGCGATGACTGCTTCGACGAGTTCAGCGTACAGCGCGGCACCCCCCGCGATGGCGGGCAAGGGCGAGGAGCCAAAACCGGGTAAATCGAGGGCGAGCGATGACACTCCCTGCTTCGCAAGCGCGACTGCCACATCGCCAAAATCACGACCCGAGCGGCCCCAACCGTGAAGAAAAATAACGCGCGGAGGGTTCGATCCGTATTTCTCCGCGAAGATCGGACCGGTTCCGATGGCACGTAGCACGACTCAAGATTAGTAAGGCTTACCCTTCGGCTCGTGTCAGGTCGCAACGGGCTTGTAGCGTGACACTGATGATGAGTGAATCAACTTTTTCCGAAGATTTGCTGGCGGGCCTCACTCCAGAACAGCGTGAGGCGGTGACCTCACCACAAAAACGTATTTTGGTACGGGCTACCGCCGGATCGGGTAAGACTCACGTTCTCACACTGCGTATCCAACGCCGCGTCGCCACCGACGATATCGACCACGATCACGTCCTGGCGATGACCTTCACCAGAAAGGCAGCCGACGAGTTGAGCCAGCGCCTCTACCGCGCTGGTGTCCGCGACGTACGGGCCGGCACTTTCCACCGAGCTGCGCTCAGTATCGTCAATCAATATCGCCACGACCGCTCGCTCCCGCCAACAGTCATTGAGCCCAATCGGCGGAAATTAGTCACCGAGCTGATCGCTCAGATGAACAGCGCTGGCAGCGTGACGCGTGACTGGCAGATTCCCCAAATCGAACAAGAACTTGCTTGGTCCCTCTCGCTCGGCCTGCGCACGTCGACCTACGTACGAGCCGCGACCCTGGCCCGGCGCCAGTGCCCACTTCCCCTGGGTCAATTCGCTGAACTCATCGATCGCTACATCGGACTCTGCCAGAGTCGAGCCGTGTATGACTTCGACCTGCTGCTCAGCGAAGCCACCCGTATTCTGAGCGATGAACCCGCGGTGCGGGCGGCTTTTCGCTATCGGAATCGAGCGCTCTTCGTCGACGAAACCCAGGACATGAATCCCCTGCAGTTCGCGCTCCTCCGCGAGATGGCGGGTGACGACCCTGACCTTTTTGCGGTCGGCGACCCCAATCAATCCATTTACGGATTCAACGGTGCTAACCCGACTCTGCTCGAAGAAATTTCAGCCCTGTGGCCCGACACCGTGACTTTAGATCTCACTCGTAATCACCGCTCAACCGCCCACATCATCATGGTGGCCAACACGCTGTTGGAGGCGGGTGCGCGTGGCATCACACCCGCCCGTGACGACGGCGAATTGCCGAACATCCAGTCCTTCGATACCGATGTTGACGAGGCCGCGCGCGTGGCTTCGTGGCTACAATCAAAGAATCAGCCAGGGTCACCCTGGAAATCCATGGCGGTGCTGGCGAGAACGAACGCCCAGATCGACGTCATGGCTAGCGCACTAGAGCACGTGGGCGTTCCCTTCGAGCGCCGAGGTGCCGAGCACTCACCCGCTTCGGACCTCACTGGGGCTCCGCTGACCCGCAACCGCGTCCTACGGACAGAAGTCCCCAACGCGGTAGCGCTGTCGACTATTCACCGAGCCAAGGGTCTGGAGTGGCAACACGTAGCCGCCATTGGCTGGTCCGACGGACTACTTCCCTTTCGTAGCGCTCATTCGGAGAGCGAACTGGCCGAAGAGCAGCGACTCGCCTACGTGGCTCTCACTCGAGCAGAAATCTCGTTGCTCATCACCTGGAGTCGAGGACCAGTGGCCGGCCATCGTGGTGAACGAGCACCCTCTCGCTTCTTGGCCGCCATCGAAGAGGTCATCTCGAGCGAACGCCTCGCCACCGCACCCCTGAGCCCCGCCGACGGCAGTGCCAGAGCAGCATCTCTCAAGGCGAAATTAATCTCCTCACTACATCAGCCAAACGAAACGAGTACGTCATGAATGGTGCCGCGGCCCTCCTGTCGACATTGCGCGCCAATGGCGTGGACGTCTGTTTTGCCAATCCCGGCACCAGCGAAATGCACTTCGTCGCCGCTCTCGACACGGTGAGCGACTTTCGTGCGGTGCTCTGCCTCTTCGAGGGAGTAGCTACTGGAGCGGCCGATGGCTACGCCCGCGTCACTGGTCGCCCCGCCGCAACCCTGCTGCACCTCGGGCCCGGACTGGGTAATGGTTGGGCCAATCTCCATAACGCCCGACGTGCTCGCGTCCCTCTGATCAATATTGTCGGCGACCACGCCCTCCACCACGAGGAATTCGACGCACCCCTTCAGAGCGATATCGCCGCCGTCTCCTCGGCCGTGTCAACCTGGCACCGCCGAACCCTTGGCGCTGACGACCTTCCCCGTGACGCGGCTGATGCCGTCGCGGCCAGTTACGGACCTCCCGGCGCCATTGCCACCCTCGTGCTGCCCGCCGACGTGTCCTGGGGCGAACTGACCTCGATTCCCACGACCTGGCCGGTTCGACCTCGTGTGTCTCGCCCACGGCCCACTTCCGACGACCTCGACGCTGCCGCGAGGGCGCTCGCTCGAGACCGCAGTGCCCTTTTTCTGGGCGGCACAGCTCTCTGCACCGAGGGTCTCGCCCTCGCCAACCGAATAGCCACCGCGACCAATGCACGGGTTTTCAGTGAGACTTTCCCCGCCATCACTGACCGCGGAGCGGGTGTCGCCAGCGTGGAGCGAACTATCTATCTCAGCGAATTCGCCATCTCTCAGTTCTCGGACATTGAACATCTCGTGCCCTTTGATGCGACTGAGCCCGTGGGATTTTTCGCCTACCCCGACATCCCCTCACGGCTCCTCCCCGAGACTTGCGAGGTGCTGAGCGCGAGCGCCGTCGGCTTCGATGCCCTGAGTGCTCTACGGTCGCTGGTTGAGCACTTTGACGCCCCCGAAGTAGAAATTCCCCACGGTGCGGTGCCCGACGCCCCCACCGGGGCCCTCACCACTCTTTCGATGGCTCAGGCCGTCGGGGCCACCTTGCCCGAGAATGTCATCGTCGTTGACGAATCCAATACTGGTGGCGTTCACCTCTACGGCGCGACGCGATTCTCCCCGCCACATCAGTGGCTCACCCTAACTGGTGGCGCCATTGGCTTTGCTCTCCCCACCGCCCTCGGGGCCGCGATCGGTGGTGGCGGACGGCGTGTGCTCGCCATCGAATCGGACGGGTCCATGATGTACACCCCCCAAGCCCTCTGGTCCATGGCCCGCGAGGGACTCGACGTCACCGTCCTCGTGCTCTCCAACCGTAGCTACGGCATCTTAAATCTCGAACTCTCTCGGGTGGGGGCAACCAGCACCTCGGCGGCTTCGCGACGACTACTCGACCTCACGGGGCCCGAGCTCTCCCTCTGCGCCATTGCGCGGGCGCAGGGAGTTCCCGCCACTCTCGTCACCTCGGCGGACGAACTCGTTGATGCCTTACGGCGTAGTTTTTCTACCCCGGGGCCCACTTTCATCGAGGCCATGCTCCCAGCGGGGCTGAGTTAGAAGGGTTCCAATTCAACGACCACTGGGGCGTGATCGGAAGGTTTCTCTCCCTTGCGTTGGTCGCGCGACACGTAACTAGCCCGCACCGACGGCAGCAGATTCGCACTCACGAGCAGAAGATCAATGCGGAGGCCACAACCCCGACGGAAGGAGCCGTTGCGGTAATCCCACCATGAAAAACAGGGTTCATCTGGGTGGAGATGTCGCGTGACGTCCACCACGCCCATTTCGATAATTTCCTGCACCGCGGTCCGTTCGGCTTCCGACACGTGCGTCGCTCCCAGAAAGGCCGACGGGTCGTGGCAATCCAGGTCCGATGGAGCCACATTGAAGTCACCGCCGACGATGAGTCGTTGCCCGTCCGGTCGCCGCGCCACCAGGTCGCGTAGTGCGGCCAGCCAACGGAGCTTGTAGGCGTAGTGCGGGTCATCGAGGGCACGGCCATTGGGCACGTAGCAGGAGTACACCTGCAGTCCCCCACAGATCGCTCCAATACAACGCGCTTCGGGGTCGTCATCTCCAAAACCCCGCGTCACTTCTTCCAGACCAACGCGCGAAATGATCGCCACGCCGTTCCACTGGCCCTGCCCGTAATGGGCTGCCTCGTAGCCCAACTCTCGCAAGGACTCAAAGGGAAATTTCGCGTCATTCTGCTTCGTTTCTTGCACCAGCAGAATGTCGAGGTCCTCACTGAGCAGGTAGGCCTCGACGCGAGTACGGCGGGCGGTCAGTGAATTGACGTTCCACGTGGCGACCTTCACTCGCTGTCGACCACCACGAACATTATTTCCGCCTGAACCGCAAGAACTCCATTGAGTAATGCTCGGCCGCGTCCCGTGCCACCCCTCGCCGAGAGGCGCAGCATTTCGCACTCCAAAGTCACCGTATCTCCGGGAAGAACCGACTTTCGAAACCTGGCCTTTTCGACGCCGGCGAAGAGGGGAAGTTTTCGCGAATAACGCGAGTCGGCGAGCACGGCTACCGCACCACACTGCGCGATCGACTCGAGGAGCAGAACGCCCGGAGTGATGGGGCGTCCGGGGAAATGGCCGGCGAAGAAGGGTTCGTCCGGACCGAGCGTCCAACGAGCGGTGGCGCGCTCACCGGGGACAATTTCTATCATCTCGTCGAGCAATAAGAACGGGGCGCGGTGGGGCAACCAATCTTCGGGTCGAAGAGACAGACTGCTCACCGCAGGGCCAACTCCGCAATACGACGCACCGAGTCAACGCTGAGGAGGGTGAACTGGTGCACCTCCCCGCGCTGTAAGACGTCGCGTGCTCGCGAGGGTGCGGGGTTACCCAAATTCGTCGTCGGTGCGTAACACTCAATCGGCGTACCGTCACTGAGATTTACTCCAATAACCGCTCCGTGCGAGGTGAAGCTTCGCACTTCTCCGGTCACCTTGGAGCGCAACTTATAGGCCCGAATGAAGCGCTCAAAGTCCGCTTCGGGGTTGACCGGCTGTCGACCACGACGAAGTGCGACCACCGGAGCTGCGAGCTCGACCTGGGTCCGGGCGTCCTCCTTGCTCGGCTTGGGGAGCTTCTTGGCAACGCCGCCCTTGACCTTGATAACCTTCGCTGTCCTGGGCGCCGCGGGCTCTTTTTTCACCGAGGGTGACTTTTCCTTCGGGACCGCTTTGGCGGGCTTCGGGACCGCTTTGGCGGGCTTCGCGACTTTCGCGACCTTGCTCGTGGGCGTCAAGGTGGCGCCAATCTGCGGGACCTCACCATTCGGCAGGGCCACGGTGAGCTTCCTCACCGGTCGGGTGGACTTCGCACCGCGAACGGGAAGTCGAGGCGTAAAGACCCAGCCCACGCCGGGAACCGGCTTGCCGCCAGTGAGGCGATCCGGCTCAAAGAGCCAGGGGTGCTCGTCATGAAATTCCTGGAAGGAGTCATTACTAAGAACCACCGCCCCGATGCGAACAGCGATCTTCAAAATAAAAGCGTCCCCTCGACCAATGGCCCCAGCCGGTGGAGTGACAATTTCGCCGGCTAATTCGGCCTCTTTGAATCGAGAGCGGTCCTCGGGCGCGACGCGATGCTCGAAAGTAGCGTCAGCCACGACAATCACTTCGGCCCCGGGAAATTCCTCTAAGTAGGCCGTTACGGCCGCGTCCAGCTGATCGAGGCTCGGCGTGGTGCGTCCCTCAGTGGCAATATTGGAACCGTCCACGACCACCCGGTGGCGCGGTGGCGCCTTCGAAGCGCTCACCCGACGGCTCGGGTCATGAGATCAGCCTGTTCCGCCGCGTGCACGAGCCCCGAGCCGGTAGCGGGGCTCGCCGACTCGACGCGAGCGACGTGACGCAGTGAGTAGTGATCTCGCGACACTTTGTGCATCTGGTGGTGGACGAAATACCACGCGCCCATGTTTTCCGGCTCTTCTTGCAGCCAGACCAACTCGTTGAAATTGGGGTAGGTGGCCAGAATTTCGTCAATGCGTTCCTGGGGCCACGGGTAGACCTGTTCCACGCGCACTACGGCGACGGTGCTCGCCCCGAGCGCGTCACGACGAGCGAGGGCTTCGTGGCCCACCTTTCCGGAAGCGAGAACCACCCGCGTCACGTCGGTAACTTTTGCCGCGGCGTCATCGAGCACGGTCTGGAAAGAACCATGCTCCAAATCGACCATGGGCGAGCGCATCTCTTTGGCGCGCAACATCGACTTTGGCGTAAAGACGACGAGCGGGGTGGAGTGGCTACGTCGCACCTGACTGCGCAGCAGGTGGAAATACTGACTGGCCGACGTGGGTATTGCGATGCGCAGATTGTTACGCGCGCTCAGGGTCAAGAAACGCTCGATGCGACCACTGGAGTGCTCCGGGCCCTGCCCCTCGTAGCCGTGGGGCAACAGCATCACCAAGCTGGCTCGCTGGCCCCACTTGTCCTCGGCCGCCACTAAAAAGTTGTCGATAATGATTTCGGCGCCGTTCACGAAGTCACCGAACTGCGCCTCCCACAGCACGAGTGAGCTGGTGGCTTCGACGGAGTAGCCGTATTCAAAGCCCAGGGCAGCGTATTCACTGAGGAACGAGTCCCGCACGGTGAAGGTGCCGGTTGCTCCATCGAGGTGACTCAGCGGCACGTACTGGGCCGCGGTGACGTAGTCAATCAGCGCCGCGTGGCGGTGCGAGAAGGTACCCCGCCGGGAGTCTTGCCCCATGAGGCGAACATTGGTTCCCTCGTGTAGCAGGGTCCCGAAGGCGAGGGCTTCGCCCAGGGCCCAATCCACTTCGCCACCAGCCACCATTTCGTCGCGTTGCTGGAATTGACGCTCTAATTTCGGATGAATAGTAAAGCCCTCGGGCACCTGCGACGTGGCCCTGCTCAGCGTGAGCAAACTCGCGAGCTCCACGCCGGTCGGGGGTGCGAGAAGGTCTACGGGGACCTCGTGAACGGGCACACTTTCGAGCACTGGTTTGGGAACGGTGCGCACTTCGTCCAGCACGCCCTGTAACTGTGCGTTAAAGGCATCCAGCATCGCCTCGGCCTCTTCAATCGTGAGATCGCCGCGTCGAATCAGAGTCTCGGTGTAGAGCTTCCTCACCGAGCGAGTGGCGTCAATTACCTTGTACATCAAGGGTTGGGTGTAACTCGGGTCGTCGCCCTCATTATGTCCGTGACGTCGGTAGCACACCAGATCAATCACCACGTCGCGGTGGAATCGCGCACGGTAGTCAAAGGCCAACTGCGCGGCCCGCGCGCAGGCCTCGGGATCGTCCCCGTTGACGTGGATAATCGGCGCTTGAATCATTTTGGCCACGTCAGTCGGGTAGAAGCTTGATCGCGCTGATTCGGGCGACGTAGTGAAACCCACCTGGTTATTGATCACGAGGTGAATCGCCCCACCGATGCGGTAGCCCGAGAGCTGGGACATATTTAAGGTCTCGGCCACGACTCCCTGCCCGGCGAAGGCGGCGTCACCGTGAATGAGAATGGCGAGGTAGGGGAAGACCTCCGGCGGCAGTGCCGTCCCGGTACCGTCGGAGGGGGCGAGCACGGTGTCTTGCTTGGCGCGAACGATGCCCTCTACGACGGGACTTACGGCCTCGAGGTGCGAAGGGTTGGACGCCATTGAGACCTCGACCCGGGCACCGCTACGGCTCGTAAACACTCCGTGGGCGCCCTTGTGGTACTTCACGTCGCCCGAGCCCTGCACGCTCTGCGGATCGAGGTTGCCTTCGAATTCCGAGAATATGTCGGAGTAACTCTTACCCACAACGTTGGCCAAAACGTTCAGTCGGCCACGGTGCGCCATACCAATAACGGCTTCGCTCACTCCGTTTTCCGCCGCCGCACTGAGCATGGTGTTGAGCGCGACAATGGTAGATTCTCCGCCCTCGAGGCCGAAGCGCTTTTGTCCAACGTAGCGCGTATGTAAGAAGCGTTCAAAGACTTCGGCCGAGTTGAGTCCCGACATGATGTACAGCTGATCATCGATCGAGGGATGGATGGATACGCCCTCGAGACGCTCTTGGAACCACTTCTTTTGCTGCGGGTCCATGATGTGCATGTACTCCACGCCCATCGTGCGACAGTAGGCCTCGCGCAAGATAGTGAGGACTTCTTCGAGAGTGGCTTCGTAACGACCCGCCACGCCGTCCACGATGAAGCTTCGTTGCAAATCCCACATGGAGAGTCCGTAGGTCGAAAGATCAAGTTCGGCGTGCAGCTGTGGCGGCTCCACATTCAGGGGGTCGAGGTGCGCATTCAGGTGGCCCCGAACGCGGTACATGTTGATGAGCTCCTGCACGCGGATGTTCTTGAGAACGTGCTCGTCCACGTTGGGTTCGCTCGCTACCGAACGGTCATTCGCGAAGCGAGTCGGTTCGTAGGGAACGCCCATCGCGGCGAAGATCTCGTCGTAGAAGCCGTGACCGCCGGTCAGACATTCGGCTACGTACTTTAAAAAGAGTCCAGATTCGGCACCCTGGATAATGCGGTGATCGTAGGTGGAAGTGAGCGTGACCACCTTGCCCACCCCGAGTTCTGCCAGCACCCGCGGGTTGGCCGCTTCGAACCCGGCCGGCCAACCAAGAGCACCGACACCGAAAATCGCGCCCTGGCCGGGCATGAGTCGGGGCACGGACTGCACTGTCCCAATGGTCCCGGGGTTGGTCAATGACACCGTCGCACCCGTGAAATCATCCACGCCAGCCGTACCGGCGTGGACTTTTCGAATTTTGTCTTCGTAGGCCAACAGGAATCCGCGGAAGTCGTAGGTGTCGGCATCGGCAATGACCGGCACAAGCAGTGTGCGAGAGCCGTCAGACTTCTCAACGTCAACCGCCAGACCCAGGGCCACGTGCTCGTGGCGCCGAACGCCCGGGGTGCCCTTTTCGTCGACGGCGTCGACGAAAGAAGAGTTGAGACCCGTCACCACGCCCAGACCCTTAATCATGGCGAAGGCGATGAGGTGGGTGAAGGAAATTTTTGCGCCGGTTGTGCGCGCCAGTGATTCGTTGAGCGCGGAGCGATTGATTTCCAGGAGGCGGGCCGATACGGTTCGCACGCTGGTCGCCGTGGGCACGCTGAGTGAGGCATTCATATTGGAAACAATCCGCGCCGCAGCACCGCGAAGTGGGAGCGCTAGGGCGTCAATGCTGCCCGCCGGTCGCGGCTCAGAACTTACGGTCGATGGCACCGATGGAATGGGACTGCGCTGGTAATCGACGAAAAATTCTCGCCACGAGGCCGCGATGCTATTGGGGTCCGCCAAAAAACGGTCGTACATGTCGTCGACCAACCAGGCGTTGGGACCAAAGGACCCGGAACGATTCGATGCGCTATCTGAGGGGGGAGTCACCCGCCTAGCCTAGGGCGCATCGGTCACCTTGCTCAAGGTTCACTTCGGGGTAATTTCCGGTAAGTTCGCTTCCGTGTCAGCTTCTTCGATTACCCCGAGGGGCCTCGTACCTCCCGCGGCTCCACTCGTCGCGGGGCTCGCCGCGTGGCAGCGGCAGGTCGAGGGAGCCAGTGCCACCCTCATTTGCGTTCACGGGGGCCTCGACCGAGGTGGCTCCTTTGCCCGTATCGCACGCCGAAGCGAGCATTTCAACGTCGTGGCCTACGACCGTCGCGGGTACCAAGGGAGTCGTGGTCGCCAGCCCATCGATCTCAACGGTCACATCGACGACCTGTGCGCCATCGCCACTGCGGTCCAGTCCCTCGGGCCCGTCATCGTTCTCGGCCACAGTTACGGCGGGGTCGTCGCGATTGGGGCTGCCCTTCGACGACCTGATCTCTTCGCTCTTCTGGTCACCTACGAAGCCCCCCTCCCCTGGATTTATCTTCGGCCGGGGTTTACCAATGACCTCCACGAGGACCCTAGTGAGGAGGCGGAGCAATTCTTTCGCCGCATGGTCTCGTCCGCCGCGTGGGATCGTCTGAGTGATGACGACAAGGCCTCCCGACGGGCGGACGGCATCGCTCTGTTGGACGATTTGCGGACCTTGCGCGGTAGCGCCCCCTACGAACTCGCCACGCTCGAGATTCCCTGCGTGTACGCCTACGGCGACGGCCCGCATCAGATCTACTACGAGGAACTCGTCCAACACTTGGTGGCGACTTCACCGGTCTTTCGAGCCACTTCGCTCCTCGCCGCCAACCACGGAGCCCACCTCTCTAACCCTGACCAGTTACTGAAATTAATCACTGACGAATGGACGCACCTATGCGCATTGCCATAACTGGATCCACTGGCCTCATCGGTCGCCACCTCACGCGCGCTCTGCTGGAACGTGGGGACAGCGTCATCGCCTTCAGCCGGCCCTCGAGTAATGCCGTGAACGTCCCCATCATCCGCTGGGACCCGGAGCTAAATTTCATGAACGCCGCCGACCTGACCGCGGTGGGACAGCTCGACGCGGTGGTTCACCTAGCCGGTGCGGGCGTGGCTGATCGGCGTTGGACGTCCCGGCGCAAGGCACTGATTTTGGAATCACGAACCCGAAGCACTGAACTGCTCGCTGCCCGCCTTGGCGATCTCGCGAGTCCGCCCCAGATTCTCCTCTCGAGTTCCGCCATTGGCTATTACGGCTCGTGCGGCGCGAAGGTACTCACCGAGCAATCACCGACGGGATCGGGTTTTCTCGCCGAGGTGTGTCAGGCCTGGGAGGGGGCTACTAGTTCGCTACGGGGCAGCGACATTGTCGTCACCACCGCCAGGACCGGAATTGTGCTCACCGCGGACGGTGGCGCACTGGGTAAGCAACTGCCCCTCTTCAAGGCGGGCCTCGGTGGTCAATTGGGATCGGGTGAGCAATTTGTCAGCTCGATTTCTCTGGACGACCAGATACGCGCCATGCTCTTCCTCCTGGAGCACCCCACCCCCGGACCCGTCAACCTCGTTGGGCCAGATCCGGTCACCAACAAGCAGTTCACGCATGAATTAGCGACGCTTCTTCATCGCCCGGCCCTCTTTCGCGTACCACGGGTAGCCCTCGCGGCCGCTCTCGGCGCCGAACTGTGTGACGAGGCCCTCCTCGCTAGTCAACGCGTTCGACCCGAGGTGCTCCTGCAGGCTGGTTTTGACTTTCGACACCCCACGAACGCCCTCGCGCTCGCCGCCGCACTCGCCTAAGAGGAAACTCCCACCATTTCCCTACGGGCAGTATGATTTCAGTTTGTGAGTCTCCTTTCTATTCAGAACCTGCAAACCAGTTTTTCCATGAGAACTTCCAACGTCACGGCGGTCGACGGCGTCTCCTTGGAGATCCAGCCGGGTGAGTGCGTCGGCATCGTCGGTGAATCAGGTTGCGGTAAGACCACGACCGGGCTTTCTATCATGCGTCTGCTCCCGGGCAACGGCCATGTAGCGGGCGGTCAAATCCTCTTTGATGGCAAAAACCTCGCTGAATTAAGCGAAAAAGAGATGCAATCAGTACGTGGAAATAGCATCGCCCTCATCCCCCAAGACCCCATGACCTCGCTCAACCCGGTGATGCGTATTGGCGATCAAATCGCCGAGGGCTACCGCATTCACCGTGGGGCTTCCAAGGAAGAAGCTCGTCAGCGGGCCCTCGAGGTCTTGCGACTCGTGGAAATGCCCATGCCCGAGGAGCGTTTGGCCCAGTATCCCCACGAATTGTCGGGAGGACTACGCCAGCGAGTCATGATCGCTATGGCACTGGTCTGCGAACCGAAGATTCTCATTGCCGACGAACCAACCACCGCCCTCGACGTCACCATCCAAGCCCAAATCCTCGACATTCTCGACAATCTGCGTGAAAAAATGCAGATGGCCGTTATTTTGATTACCCACGACATGGGCGTCATCGCCAGTCGTACCGACCGCGTCGTCGTCATGTACGCGGGCAAGGTGGTAGAAGAGGCGGATACGAAGACCCTCTTTAC
Source organism: uncultured Actinomycetes bacterium (assembly GCA_903860915.1). Classification (GTDB taxonomy): domain Bacteria; phylum Actinomycetota; class Acidimicrobiia; order Acidimicrobiales; family RAAP-2; genus RAAP-2. Next base: position 46,669 of record CAIOSJ010000007.1, read on the forward strand.
CAAAATGCACCACCCCTACACCCAGGCCCTCTTGGCCTCGGTACCCAAGCTGGACAATGTGGCCAGTGGTGGTCGCCTCCTCTCCATTTCTGGCCTTCCGCCAGATCTCTCCCAGGATATTGTTGGCTGTCGCTTCGCCCCCCGCTGCGCCTACGCCACCGATCAGTGCCGCAGCCACGAGCCAGAAACCACCAACGTCGATGGTGGTCACCGCTACGCCTGCTTCAATCCCATCGACGGACCCCTCGTGGCTCAGGTTTCGGCCTCGGAAACGCAGAAGAAGGCAGCGACTGACAGAACTCTGCTGAGCGTGAACAATCTCGTCAAGAGCTTCCCAGTGCGTGGAGCCAGCCTGCTTCGACGCACCGTCGGCCACGTCAGTGCGGTAGCCAACGTCAATATCGAGATCTTTGAAGGCGAAACCTTCGGTCTCGTCGGCGAGTCTGGTTGCGGTAAGACCACAATTGGTCGTCTGATCGTGGGGCTCGAAGAGCCGACGAGTGGTTCGGTTACCTTCACCAGCGGTTCTAGCGAT
>CAIOSJ010000008.1 GCA_903860915.1 uncultured Actinomycetes bacterium
CACCAACGGACCAACCGAGTCCATGAACAATCTCGCCAAAAGAGTCAAGCGCGTGGCGTTCGGATTCCGCTCTTTTAAGAACTACCGAATCCGCACACTTCTCTTCGCTGGCAAACCGGATTGGTCATTACTCGCAACGATTACACCACGCTGAAATCCGAAGTCCCGGATAACGCTTTACCATGGTTTCCTCTCGGTAGGACCGCGGTCCTCACACCCTAAGTGGAAACTAAGTCCTCAGCAGTCCCGTCATCGTGAAATGGTGTTGACCCAACTCTGCAAGCATCGGTCAATCTTGTTCGGTAGAGAACCGCTGACAAGTACGGCACCAAGCCATGTGGAGAGACTAAATCCAACGGCCACCCAGAGTGGACTTCCCAAGGCGATCGCAACACCACTTATCAAGATATGTACGGCAAGCATTATTCCCACCACTTCAACCATCGGCATCCACATGTGCGACCCTGACTGAAGAGCCCGTGCCCTGAAAGACCAATATCCTGCAGCGGGGATACTCGTCATATAGATGAGAGTCAAGTCTTGTAATTCTCGATAATTTGAACCACTGACCTGACCTCCAGAAATAATGTTAGGAAGAAGAAATGGGGTGACAATCATTGCTATCAATGTGAAGACTATTGATACGGCCATAAATCGAATGCTTGGCCGATTCGAAATTCGTCCTGCAAGGGCTTCACTAGCCAGGGGGCCGGCAATGACGAGGACTGCGGCCTGGGCGAGATTCAGGCTGAAAGATGACGCGCCCGACCAACTCCCTCCAAATGTGATGTATAAAATTCGGTCCAGATACGTAGTGCCGAGAGTGAGGGCTGCCCATAATGCGGGCCAGATGATTGAAATATCTGGAGTGCGAGCTTGATGGTTGGGAAAAGATCCGCGCGCAGCGAACCACGTAGCAGCGCTTTGAACGAAGTAACCAACGGCGTATCCACCCACGATCGTTGTAACTGTCGCCGTTCCAAATATGGCCCAAAACATCAAGGTTGACGCGGGCGAAACGACGGCTGCAAGGAGTGCCCAATGTTGACGTCCGGAAAATGCCGATCGTTGCCGGCCATACTCGTATCCAAATACCAATGATGCAAGAATCAAGAGGGAGCCGACTTTTGGAGCTACCGCCGCCAGAACAAGTCCAACGGCCGCAACGGCTCCGAAAGCGCTGGCCCATCGGGGGATTTTTCTTCCGTCCAGCCAAGCGAGCCCAAGCGTGATGGCGTACAGGTTGCCGATGATCGCAGCGACGGCGTAAGCGATAACCGCCACGTTCAATGACTCAGTTCCCAGCGCGTGCTGAATCAAGTACCTCTCTCGCAAGAACGAGGTGAAATAACTCACTCCAGCAAGAACGACGAGGATTCGTCCGCTTTGGATTCCCCAGGACTTCGACACGCCATCAGACTAGACCCAGTTTGACCTTGCCCTCGACTTCTCACCCTCCCGCGCACCGAGATTGGCCCTATGAGAACGGCGGAATCGATACGATTAGCCCCACTCAAATCCGAAGAACTTGCTGTGTCAGACCCAAGTTAGAACGAGGACGAGTCGCTATCTTCTGCCCTCTGAAAGCCTCTTGAACCGCTTGGATGACTTGTAGGCATCGTAGGACTTGGCAGCTACCTGTCGACCATCGAACGCATGAACTGCTCTGAGGTATCCAGACCGAGCGAGTGTCTTCCTAAGTTTCGGATCCTCAATCAGTAGTCTGAGCGCCGCCGTTAGTGAATCCGAATTTCTTGGTTCAGCAAAGAGCACTTCTTGTCCGGCCTCACCGATCTCTCGTGACCCGCGGATGTCAGTGAGAACTACGGGTAACTCTGCCGCACAAGCTTCCATTGCTGACCTAGGAAAACCCTCCCTATAAGAAGGCAAGACGAAGATGTCCAGAGCAGAATAGATGGCTGGCATATCCGTTCGCATGCCTAGTGACATGACAGATGGCAATTCATCCTCCACGGCATCAGCTTTGTCCGTATCAGAGGGACCGATCCAAACAAAGCTTGCTTTATCAGAGAGATCTCGAGCACTCTGTGAAAACTCCCTGATGCCTTTCTCGGCCACTCTTCTTCCAACTCCACCGACAACGATCGTCTCGTCATCAAATCCCAATTCGGAGCGAATACGTGCACGTAAGTCGGGATTCTTCTGGAATCGTTCAATTTCAATACCATTTCCTACAAACGTAGCTTTGCGACCGCATGCCCAGCCCAACCGCCTGAGATCTTCCGTGTTCTGGAATAATTCTGCGTCTGAAAACTGGCTTGCTATCGCCTCGACACCCAAGATCACTATCTTCTTTAGCGGTCGATCCGATTCGGAAAAGGGAAGACCGTGACAGGTATTAACTATTACTGGTACTCCTCTCATTCTGCCAATTATTCTGCCCAATACTCCCGCTTTAGGTGTATGCGTATGAAGAACGTCAAGTTTCAGGGCCGGAAGGATCTTCCAAAGTTGAATACCCGCTTTTGCATCATTTATAATCGACCATTTCCGACTGAGGTTTTCAATCTGAACAACTTGGATTCCACGTTCATTCAGCTTCCCCCCATATTTTCCTGGGGCTGAGATTGCAATAGGAACATCGCCATTCATGGCGATCGCAGCAAATTCGTGTGCCAATAGCAAATCAAGAGAAGTGTCAATGGTCGTCATGTGAGCGACTCTGAGTGTCATTACAATTCCGAACTTTAGATGAGCTCTGAGTACTGACGAGCAATTCTCTGGGTTGATTCAACGTTATTTCGTCGCATGGTGAATTCTCTCCAACCTGTGATCGGGATCGCGCGGTTCTCACTGAAGATTCTACCGTGACCGAACGGGACCTTTCGCTCGCCAACAATGTCGATCCCACGCTCACATACAACAGCGATTTCATGGGATCTGTCTCCAGCAGGGTCGAAACACGCTGTCGATCGCCGTCGGGTCCAGAAATGTGACGTCGGGCGGGTCCATGAGGAATTAGCACGTGCGCGTAGGTTTGGATTCTCCCGCTACTCCCGAGTGCTGAGGGCCCTAGACACCTTTCAGAGTGGCAGGGCCCTTGATTTCTTTCTACACCCTTGGCTTGATTCCCCCCACTGATTTGCAACGAGCACGTCTTCCCAGGTCCTTGTGGCCGATGGCATCGACGGTAGTGTGTGGAATATGCAAATTGTCGTTACTGGAGGCGCTGGGTTCATCGGTTCAAACCTCGTCAGAAAATTCATCTCACAGGGTGATCAAGTTACGGTTGTGGACAATTTCTCAACTGGCACGATTCGCAATATCGAAGGAACCGGAGCTCGAATCGTTGAAGGATCGATTTTGGATCCATCAGTTCTCGACGCAGCCCTAGAGGGATCTGATTGTGTAGTCCACTTGGCTGCCAGGCCATCAGTCCCGAAATCGATTCTTGACCCAATGGCAAGTCACGAGGCGAATGCCACTGGCACTCTCCAGGTGCTGGAATCAGCCCGGCGATGTGGCCGGCCACAAGTTATCGTGGCTTCGTCGTCCTCGGTGTACGGTTCAAACCCGGTCATCCCGAAATCAGAAGATTTAATGCCCATGCCGATTAGCCCATATGCGGTCTCTAAGCTGGCTACCGAGTCGTACGCAATCTCCTACAAAAAGTGCTTCAATTTAGATACACTCGCTTTTCGATTCTTCAATGTCTATGGACCTTTCCAACGAGCCGATCACGATTATGCGGCCGTAATCCCAGCTTTTCTTTCCGCTGCGTTAGCTGGACGTCCGCTGCCGGTTTACGGTGACGGTTTGCAAACCCGCGATTTCACATACGTCGGCACGGTTGTCGAAATTCTGTCGATGGCCGCTCATGGCAGAGTTTCTGCAGATGGGCCGGTGAACCTCGCCTTTGGAACTCGAGCCTCTCTGCTGGATCTAGTAGGTGAAATTGAGCGTGCCTTGGGTAGATCGTTGGAGTGCCTTCACTTGGAATCAAGACCCGGTGACGTCCGCGACTCACAGGCAGATCAAACTAGGTTGATCGAACTTTTTGGGATGGTTCAGCCCACATCCTTGTCGGTTGGACTTGAAGAAACGATCGAATGGTTTCGCCAGGACCTTTCGCAAGAGCCGAAATAGTGGGCGAAGGTAGAAGCCTCCTCGTCAGCCCATCTAGTCGCCACACTCGGGCATTCGAAGCGCGGAGGGGGATTGATGGAGTCCCAAATTCATGAATTCAATTAGTGCATCGAATGGACCGATGAAGATTGGGATTTACCTACCGGGAATGAGCGGACCGGGCTCGGGAGTTTGGACTCGCCTTCTCGGCATTGTTGAGATTTTGAGGTTAAGAAATGACGTTGACCTCTTCGTGGCTGTCGATAACAATAAATATGTAGATATCCTGGATATTGATAGCGATCACTGTTTGGTTTTTCCAGAGCTACGGGGATTCCGAAGGTACTTCACGACATCCCGACGAGTCGGTACTTTTGTCGAGAAGTTTGGTTTGGATGTCGTTCAAATTGAAGCTCTGCCTGTACCGACGAACCATAAGGTGCCGGTACTTCTCTCCCTCCACGATTTGCGGCAGAGATATTCGAGTTTCTGGCCGCACCCTACATTCGCAAAGCTATATGCAAAGTTGCTGCTGAGTAGGGCGATTGCTCGAACGGCGGGAGTTCTGGCCCTGAGTATCTGGGGTGCGACCGAGATTTCTAAGGAACTCGTAGTCGATAAGGAAAAAGTGCACGTGATTTCGCCAATCGCTCCCACGGCTGCTGAGATTCCATTCGATTTTATCCCGCCTGAGAGGCTGCAGTCTGGTGAATTCATCGTTGCGGTAGGTCATCTTGAACCCAGGAAGAATTTGGAAATCCTTGTGGAGGCGACGAAGTCTCAATATTGGCCTGCTGGAGTGACTTTAGTGATTGCTGGGAAGGATCAAGGGTCCTTGAGTAATCTGCAATCACTATCGTCGGATGCTCCTGTGGCAGTAGAGATGTTGGGTCCCGTGGACGAGGCGACCAAGTGGTGGTTGCTTAAGAATGCCTCTGTCATTGCAGTGCCGTCGCTCATCGAAGGCTTTGGCATCGTTTCTCTTGAGGCTTTCGAAGCCAATACTCCAGTGCTTGTCGCCGATGCTTCCGCCTTACCTGAAGTTGTGTGTGATTCCCGAGCCGTCGTTTCTCCGATGGATTCGATTGCCTGGGCTCGGCAAATTTATGAACTTCACACTGATGCTGAATTGCGTGGTGAATTCAAACTCCGGCAGGAACGTCTTCTCTTGCACTATCAAGCGCAAACAATTGGGACACAATTGATTGACGTATACCGCAAGGTGCTGTCTGAACGTATTTGAACCGGATCTTCTGGCCTAGGTTCGTTCTGACCCTATTGGAATCCGAAAACCGGGATCCGCCGAAGCATTTCCTTCCAGGATAACTTGCTCTTCGGGAATGAGTGGGAGGCGTCCAGATAGGCATCCACTGAGAAAGAACGGGGGCCGGCTATCTCACGGACGGACGCTACATTTCTTCGTGCGACTGCCACCACGTCATTGCGGAACTCGGCTGGATAGGCTCGCGCCATAGCTGTCGTCCTTCTGTGGGTCCATCCCCACAAGTTAGATGCCAACTAAACCGTCATCAGTCCCGTTTATATCGCTGTCGAGCTTGAGAGATCGTCTACTTCAAAGTGTGCGAACTTAGATCGCCTCACGAATCCAAAACCATAGAGGAGTACTGCTAACGCCGTCCACTTGTAGAGCTCATATGCTGACGCGGAATTGACGAGGCTTGCAATAATGAACGGGACGAAAAAGAAGGTGGCCGCTCTGTCGACACGCATTTTCCACATAGAGACAAGAGTCAATGCGACAAGAAGCGCCAATCCCGGATAGCCAAAGTCAAAGAGTATTTCCAAGAAGAAGGAATTTGGATGGACAGGAACCTGGCCGGGTCCGGACGGATACTTCGCATTGAAATAGACGCTCACTGCACCAGGTCCAAAGCCGGTCCACTGCTTGCTGCTGGCATCCATATCGACGATTGTCGTGTGTGCGCTTGCCGTCCGACCACTCACCGTTCCATCGGCGCTCGTAAACGACTGAGTGGCCACAATCACCTTACCGATACCACGAGAGAGATTATTCGAACTGTTGAGATACGCATCCGGATTGGCAGTCACGAGGAAACTGAGACTTCCTGCAATGAAGACTCCGGTGAGACCAATGATCGCAAGTCGACGATCCACCTTTTCACTAGTTAGGAAATGTGCAATGGGAATCGATAGCGTCATCACCACCAATACTGTTCCGGACGCAGAGAGCACAGCAACAGCGATGGTCAATAACAGCGTCCCGTAGGCTTTCCGCTGAAAACTCATGTAAATCATCACAGCGACAACCGGCGCCCATGACGAAGGTTCTGTCAATATCCCCTGAAGCCGATATCCACCACCGTAGCTAGGGTGGGAAAAAAATGCCCTAGACAGTAAGTAACTAGCAACGAAACAGGCTAGGGAAAAAACCATAGAAGCTTGTGCAACTTTCCAAAATGTGGAGAGCAGGAGCTCGCGTGAGTACCAGAAAACTGAGTACGCCACCACGCTGAGGAAACTTACGCTCCAGAGCAAGGAGGTCTCTGCGTATCTGGTGGCACTTCCGAATTCAAAATATCCATTGAAGATATCTTGATTTAGGAAGTACGAAACGATAGCAACACCCGCCAGTGCGATAAAGCCGAGAAGAAACCTTCTAATCGCTCGTGGATTTGTTGAGAAACTTGTCAGCAGTGTTATCGCAAGAATGGGAGCGGTGATGATCAGTTCAATCATGCGCGTATTGATTGCATGTAGATTTGGGACGCCTGCAACAGAAGATTGACTCCAAATGAAAACGTTAACGAAGTACCCAAGTACAAAAATCCATGTGATGAATTTGGTAAATCCAATATCTTTTGATTGATGAAGTGTCTCAGGATTGCTAATTGTGGTCATGAACAGCCCCTGTCGAGATTGGATGAAATTGGCGATTCATGACAGACCCGATTGATTTGACGACCATCAAAGTGGGTTGCCCGAGAGAAAGAACCAATTGGTCAGTTCTTTGAACTACTGATGGAGCACCCGTGACGTTTGCTACTTTGATCCCATCATGGGGTGGCCAGATGGCTCCATGAGGTTCTACCCCCACCACCTTCGACTCTTTGACAGGTCTCATGTTGAAGGTGCCTTCGAGCCGCATGTGCGGGTCAAGCTCCTCCGCCGCAGGATCTAGCAGCTCCCGATTCGCATTCAACCGAGTGGCGTTTGCAGGTAGCGGCGTTCTCCACAATCTTGATCTTCTCACTCGGGCTCTTGGCATTTGGTCTTTGATTTAATTGTAGTAGTGACGGACGCCAATCATGGTGGCACGCAACTCATCCATGGTCGCGAAGACGTGTCGATTGAAGCACTCGAACTCAAAGAACCACCAAAAACCTTTAGCGTTAGCATGGTCGAGGCAGCTGTAGGTCCTACCCATCGAGCGGGTGATTTCGATTCGGGTGCAGAACCCGACGACTCAACCATCTTTCGGTAAGCAGAGTCGCCATTGTGTCCTGGAGCCAATGGTGACAATATTTCTTCTAGTGAGATCGGAATTCTCAGGCCATTTCTGCAGCTGAATCAGTAGACCTTCGAATTCGTCGAGGCCCTGCCAATCGGGGGTGCAGTTCATGTCGTGGTTGAACTATTTGTATTGTGTTAGTAGGATTTGGAGGTGTTCGGAAAAATACGCAATTTTCTCGAACGAGTCCTGGCCGCAACGCTCCTGGTGTTGCTCTCTCCGATCCTCACAGTAATTACGATTTTGGTGATGACCACCATGGGAAGGCCAGTATTCTTTAGGCAATTGAGAACTGGCATAAATCTGCGTGAATTCGAATTGTTCAAGTTTCGAACTATGACAATAGAGAGATTTACGAATGAAGAATCGCTGTCCGACGCGAGTCGAATAACACGATTAGGGTCTTTTCTACGCTCATCGAGTTTGGATGAACTCCCAGAACTCTGGAATATCGCTCGTGGAGAAATGGCCTTTGTGGGGCCGCGGCCACTACCAGTTGGCTATATCGGGCGATATACCGACGAAGAACAGCGTCGTTGTGAGGTCCTCCCTGGACTCACCGGCTGGTCTCAAGTGAATGGTCGCAACGGTATCGGTTGGAATAAACGGCTAGAGATGGACGTCTGGTACGTCGACCACCAAAGTATCTGGCTCGATGTACGTATCTTGTTTAAAACTTCGGTACAGGTGCTTCGCCGGGTGGGCGTCAATGCATCAAGTTCTGTCACGATGCCAGAGCTGAGACCAGCGAAGGAGAGGTACCCAGGGTGAGCCGGATCTACCTTTCTGGGCCTGACGTGGCGTTTGAAGAGCGACAAGCAGTACTCTCAGCCATCGATTCAAACTGGGTTGCCCCAGTGGGCCCCGACCTTGATGCTTTCGAAGCTGAACTATCAGCGTGGACCGACTCTCAGCACGTCGTCGGTGTTTCCAGTGGTACCGCAGCTTTGCACCTTGCGATGCTTCTCTTGGGCGTTGGACCTGGGGATGAAGTCATTGTTCCAACAACGACGTTCGTGCCATCGGCGAACGCCGCCGTTTACGTTGGAGCACGTCCTGTCTTTATAGATATAGAGCCGACCACGTGGTGCCTTTCCCCGGATCTCACGAGGGAGTTTTTAGAACAGCGCGCCAAAAACGGAAACATCCCAAAGGCGGCCGTGGTCGTCGACCTCTATGGACAGTGCGCAGATTATCGCGAGCTCATTCCTATTTTTCGCGAGTACCACGTGGCGATTGTTGAGGACGCCGCTGAAGCGCTTGGCGCCAAAAGAGACGGACTGAGTGCCGGCTCATTTGGAGCGATAGGCGCGCTCTCGTTCAATGGCAATAAAATAATTACGACTTCCAGTGGCGGGGCGCTACTTACTGATGACAGCGCCGTTCGTGATCATGCCCGCAAGCTCGCAACTCAAGCTAAAGAGCCGCTGCCGTACTACGAACACATCGAGATGGGATACAACTACCGACTTTCAAACCTGCTGGCTGCCTTTGGACGAGCGCAGCTCGCATCGCTAGCGGCGAAGATTCAACGGCGACGTGAAATCAATGAGATGTACCGTTCTGCCTTTGCCGATCTAGAAGGTGTTGATTTTCTCCAAGTTCCTGACTCGAGCGAACCGAACTACTGGCTCTCGTGCATCACCGTCGATCCCGGTGGCGGTAGGACTTGGGACGACGTACGTTGCAAGCTCGAGGAGCACGATATCGAGAGTCGCCCGACGTGGAAGCCACTTCACATGCAACCACTTTTCCGCGGGGCTGAGTCTCACCTCGATGGGACTTCGGAGTGGGTATTTGAGAGAGGGCTGTGCTTGCCCAGCGGAAGCAGCCTTACGAACCAGCAAGTCGAACGAGTCGCCAGTATCGTTGCAGATTTTCTCCTTCGCTGATGCTGATGGCACCAGCGTGTCTCGTGGGCTCGTAATTAATGGCTGGTGCGACTCATGAGCACTCCGGCCGTATGTATAGGCTTCATCCATGGAGCGACTAGTAATTATCGGTGCCGGAGGTCTGGCGAGAGAAGTTGTATCGCTGGTGGACGCAATCAATGCGGAAACGCCAAAGTTTGATTTACTAGGAGCCCTCGATGACGGAAGTCCCAACGAAGAACGATGGAATGCGATTGGGGTAGCGCTCTTGGGCTCGGTCTCGATGATGAAAGACCTTGACGCCAAATTTGTTATTGCAATTGGCGACGGAAAAATCAGAAGAAAGATTGCCCGCGCCCTCGTCGATGACGGATGCCGACCCGCCACCCTTCTGCACCCGAATCTCCAGACCGGACGTTTGGTGCGTATTGGTGCTGGCTCGGTGGTTGCGGGCAATGTTTCGATCACCACGAATGTCACTGTCGGTGACCACGTGATCATTAATCCCGGGTGCACAATTGGCCACGACGTTGAAATATCTGACTTCGTGACCCTGATGCCTCAGGTCTCTGTAAGTGGCGACACGTTCCTCGAAGAAGCCGCGACTCTCGGGGTGAATTCCGTCGTATTGCAATCACTGCGCATAGGGGAGTCCGCGTTTTTGGGGGCGGGGGCTGTCGCTGTGCGGGATGTGGCTGGCGGAACAATAGCCGTTGGCGTACCAGCTCGTAGTCGATAAAGTTTTATTCGACCTCAGAGTGAACTGCTCTCGTATTCAATGTAAGGCAATGGTCAGGTCTACGTGTTCAGGATTTCGACGGGGGATTGATGGCGCCGAAAGGTGCACTTACACTGTCCTGCTCAATCTGAATCCCTTGAAGTTCAGGTATGGAAAGGGGTCCTAGGGTTTTCCGCGAGAGCTAAATTGCAAGGAATTCGTCAAGAAGTTTGCGTCTGGAAGTTGGTCACTCTCGGCCCAAAAGTCAAGGCTTAATTGCCATTCGGGCGTGGAACCGCTGCGAGCGAGGAGGTTTCGTGATCGTTGAGCGTAACCGGGATTGAACTGCGACGAATTAATGAACTCGTGGAGTGGAGAATTTTCCTCAGGATAAACCACGGGCTGCACAACACCGAAGTGATTCTCTTCCATATGAGCGAGTAGCCGACAGAGATATTGGCTCACGAGATCAATACGCATAGTCCAACTCAGTCGAAGGGCGCCGAAGGACCAAGCGAAGTTAGGGAGCTCGGTGAAGAGAATTCCACGATGGGTCACGGACTTCGAAAAATCGACTTCCGACCCGTCAACCGTAAATGAAATACCACCGAGCACCGAAAGGTTGAATCCGGTTGCGGTAATGACGACGTCGGCAGGAATGGTTGTTCCCTGCTTGGTAGTGATGCCGCCTCGGAAAAAGGTTTCAATTTCGTCGGTCACCATAGTCACCCGACCGGCACTTATCTTTTTTAAGAGGTCCCCATCGAGGATTCGACACACTCGTTGCTCGCTGGGTAAGTGGCGCGGTGTGAAGTGGCTCGCGACGTCGTAGCCATCGGGAAGTTGGGCGGCGACCATGCTGATGAGTGCCGAAGCGGACATTTCGGGGAACTGCTGTTGAATGTCGGTGAGCGACTTCATCTCCGCCACGGACTTGCGGCGAATGATGTCGTGAATCCACTCTTCGGGCGTATCGAGGGACCGTAGCTGGTCGGCGAGTGGTTCGACGTTGGGGCTCTGAAAGAAGTAGGTCGGGGAGCGCTGGAGTACGGTCACGCTCGCGCACTCGTCAGCGATTTCGGGGACCAGAGTCGCCATCGTGGCCCCGGAGCCAATAACAACTACTTTCTTTCCACCGAGATCGGGGTTCTCGGGCCACCGTTGTGGGTGAATTATCCGGCCTTCGAATTCGTCGAGCCCCGGCCAGTCGGGGGTGTAACCCTTGTCGTGATTGAAGTATCCGTGGCACATCCAGAGGAAATTAGTTGTTATTTCAAATGACGCTCCCGTGGACGAGTCCGTCCCAGAAAGCCGCCAGAGCTGCTGCTCGCTGGACCACTGGGCGGAGACGACTTTGCGGTTGTAAAAAAAGTGCGAGGTGAGCTCGAATTCCTCGATGGTTTCACCGAGGTAGGTCCGGATGGCTTCACCGCTGGCGTAGGGGGGTCCCGTCCAGGGTTTGAAACTGTAACCCAAGGTGTACAACTCGGTGTCGGAACGCACCCCGGGGTAGGTGTGAATTAACCAGGTGCCGCCGTAACTCTCGTGCGCCTCAATGACGGCAAAGGTCGTATCTGGGCGGGAATGTTTGAGATGATAGGCCGCGTTGATGCCGGCAATACCGGCCCCAATGACGAGTACGTCAACGTGACGGGGGGGATTGGGGGTGGTGGAAGTAGTCATGCGGTGCCTTGGAATCTCGGACTGCGCTGGCGCGAAGGTCGAGTCAAAGCCTAGTGACCACTGGCTAGGGAGAATCTCAAGATTGCGGTGAGTAAAGGTGGGGCCTCGAGGGACGCGAGGCCATAGGTCAGACGGCTCGCAGCGCGCGCAGGCTTCCCTCAGCAGTAAGGTCCACGAAGTTGCCGCTGTCGATGCAGGCCCGATAAATTTCGTAGGGTGGGCGTCCGCCGTCGGAGGGATTCTCGAAGACGTCGTGAATCAATAGGGTACCACCCGAACGCACCTTGGGGGTCCAGGCGTGATAATCGGCCCAGGCCACCTCGTGTCCGTGACCCCCATCGATGAAGAGCAAGTCGAGGCTCTGGTTGAAATGCTGGGCCACTACTACCGACGGGCCGACCAGTCCTAGAACGGTGGACTCCAGTTCGGCTTGGGCGATGGAGCGTTGCCAGTGGGGCAGAGTATTAAGACGGCCATCGGCTGCGTCGATCAGGGTCTCGTCGAAGTGTTCCCAACCCGCCTGGTTTTCTTCACTACCGCGGTGGTGATCTAGGGAGTAGAGCACGCTCTGTGATTCTTCGGCGGCCGATCCCAGATAGATGGCGGACTTCCCGCACCAGGCACCCACTTCGAGCCAGGTACCACTGAGGTTATTTTCTCCGACCGTTCGGGCAATCTCGTGGAGCGCCAGGCCTTCATTGTCGGGCATGAATCCCTTGACCTCGCGGGCTAGATCGAGGAGCTGTTGGCGACGGCTCATGAGAAGAGCGAGATCAAACTAGCTACACCGAATCCAATAAAAATGAGGCCACCGCCGAATCGCATTTTCTTCATGGAGATAAAACGCGTCACCGTCGATCCGGCAAAAGAACCGATGGCCGTGACGGTGACGAGCGCGAGCGAAGCCGCGAGGAAAATAACGAGGGGATGTTGCAACTTAGTCACCAGACTGGCGGTTTGAATTTGGGAGAGATCGCCGAATTCACCTACAAAAATAACCCCAAAAGCCGTGGCCGCCTGAGGAAAGAATTTCGTGGCATTTTCGTGGGAGGCTTCCTTGGCGCCCTCGGTCTCTTCGTGCTTTTCGGGTACGAAGAGGAGATACGCCGCCCCAGCAAAAAAGAGAATTGAAAGAACTATGTCCTTTGGCGTATGCGGTAGCTCGGTGAGAAACCTTCCAGCCACAACGGCAATCACCATGTGCACGACGAAGGCCGATGAGGCTCCGATGAAAATCGCCAATGGGCGGGCCTTGGCCGCCATCAAGATGGTTGCGAACATGGTCTTATCGGGGAGTTCGAGAATGAAGATGATGCCGAAGACCGAGGCGAAAATTGTGAGTAGGTGCATGATTTAGATTTGGGACCGCAGGAAGTCAGCGCAGTCGAGGCCGATGACCATGCGTTCAAGATACTGGTCGATGGTCTTTTGCTCACCGGCAATAGGGGTGGCGGTGTGGAAGGCCGCAACCTCGGCGGAGAAGGCTCGATCGCTGACGAAGGTGGCGATGCCACCCCCCATGCGGCTGTGCGCACTGTGAGGGAACTTTTCAATGGCCTCGTCCCAACGCGAGGTGAGGTAGCGCCACACCGCTGGTCCGCTGACCCTATTGCGCGTCAAGATGCCGAGAACCATGGGAGCGTCTTGGCTGCGGAACTCGCTGAAGCATTTTTCGGCGGCGTCAAGTCCGATGCGCTCGTCGCTGAAGTCCCCCAGAGCGAACTGGTAGCGCTGCTGTTCCTGGGGGCTCGCGGCATTGCGGTAGCGGTTGAGGAACTCTCCGTAGTCGCTGGGTCGATTGACGTCGGCCACGATGCGCAAGATTGCCCGGGCGACATCGCCGTCGAGCTCGTCGCGGTCAAAACGGCGTTGCGCCTCCACACGAATCTCAGCGTCACCACCGAGGGTGCCGAGGATGCCGAGCGCGATGGCGCGCACTTGAGGGGCCAACTCATTTTCGCCCTCCGTGGGGTCCCAGGTGAGTCGGGCGAACTGCGGTCCAAAGATCTCTCGAACTAGTCCACTGAGCACGTGCTGCTGGTCCTCGGAAGCCACGCGGGCTGCGAATTCGAAGGCTTGGGCCACCGTGACCCATACGGCGGGTTCATCAACGTCACCGAGACCACGGGCGATATTGAGAAAATCACTCCAGCTAATCTGCTGGGCGAAGAGGGCGGCCCAGGAGTCTGCTACCAGGACGGTACGTTCGAGATCGTCGAGCTGGTCCAAACTTCCGGCGAGGGTGCTGAGCTCGCGTGAGCCGTAGCGGGTACGAAAGACGCCCCACCCACCGGCGTTGACGACCATGGGGCCGTCGGCGGGAACTTCGATGGCGCTCGTTCCAAGGAGGTGCTTCGTGGTGGGCCCACCGTTGGCGGCCCGGGTGGAGACGGGCACCAGCCAATCTTGTCCAATGGAACTCACCGCACTCGGGGCTCCGTAGGAAAAGGGCGACTGGGAGATTTCGCCGTCGGCATAGGTTACGAGGGGGTGCCCGCCCTGCAGGATCCAGGTGTTCATCATTTCACGTACCGGTTGTCCGGAGACCGTCTCGAGGGCGTCCCAGAGGTCGGTAGTCACCGTATTGGCGTAACTATGGGTCGTTAGGTAGAGGCGAATGCCGTCACGAAAGACGGTGGCGCCGAGGTACTGCTCCAGCATGCGAAGTACCGACCCCCCCTTTTCGTAGGTGAGCAGGTCGAACATACCGCGCATGTCGGCGGGAGAGACCACCTCGTATTCGATGGCGCGGGTCGAATGCAGGCCGTCTATCTGCAGGGCCATGTCACGGAAGGTGCCGAAACTCAACCACTTCTTCCACTGAGGACGAAAGGCGTCAATACAGAGCACCTCACAAAAGGTGGCGAAAGCTTCGTTGAGCCAAATACCCTCCCACCACTGCATGGTGACGAGGTCGCCGAACCACATGTGGGCAATTTCGTGAGCGACCACGTCGGCGACGCGCTCGAGTTCGGCGAGGGACGCGGCGGCGGGGTCCACCAAAAGTGCCGTCTCGCGGAAGGTCACACAGCCCAAGTTCTCCATGGCGCCGAAGGCGAAGTCGGGGATGGCGATGAGGTCGAGTTTGTCGCCCGGGTAGGGAATGGCGAAGTACTCCGAGAAAAACCCGAGGGCAAATTCACCGGCTTCGAGAGCAAAATGAGCGAGGTGGCCCTTGCCGAGTGGGTAGATAACGCGCATCGGAGTTCCGAGAACGTCAATGGTCTCGGTCTCTTCGAAGGGTCCAACTACGAAGGCGACTAGGTAGGTGGACATTTTCATGGTTGGCCCAAAGACCACGCGACGCGTCCCGTCAGCCCCGGCGCTCTCGCTCACGATAGGGGAGTTGGAGTAGGCGGCTAAGTGGCTGGGCACGTTTAAAGTCACGTCGAAGGTGGCTTTAAAGGTGGGCTCGTCCCAGCAGGGAAAGGCTCGTCGGGCATCGGTCGCCTCGAATTGAGTAGTCGCGATGGCGTGGGTGGCACCCTCGAGGTCCTGGTAGGTGGACCTATAAAAGCCCACTAGTTTGTCGTTCAGTTCACCCGTGAAGTTCATGCTGAGCGTGGCCACGCCAACCGCTAACTCCTCACTGAGGGTAAGAGTGGCTCGTTCGTAGGTGGTGTCGGTGCTGAGGGTGGCAGCGTGCTCGATACCGGCGGCGTCCCGTACGCAAATGGCACTGAGTTCGAGGTCGAGAATATTAAAACTGAGCGTGGTGGTGGCTTCCTTCACTTCGAGGCTGACGACGACGGAGCCGTCAAAGACCGCCGCGTCGAGGTGCGGGGTGAGCTCCAGGGTGTAGTTCGTAGGAACCACGTTGGTGGGCAGGCGATGAGGATTGATCTTTATGGACACGATGATGAGGCTACCTCCACGGAGGAATTTGGGAAACTATCGCCCGACGCCGTCCAAAGTGGCAGCCAATCCCTCGCGAACGCGGTTTCCGAAGGCGACGCCACGGTCCATACGATCGAGCATCTGGACCAGCGTCTGGTGACTGGCTTTAAGCGGGTGTGCTTCGTGAAAGGCGCGTACTTCACGGGCCAGCGACTCACTAGCGATCAGGGTCGGAACCCCGGTCGCCAGGCGAATGTGCATGTCCGGCGGGAAGTAGGTGGTCGCCCGGTCCCACTCGGAGGTGATTTTGCGCCACAGGGTTTCGCCGAGGACTCGGTTGGTGGCCAGAACACCCATGAGGAAGGGGGCGTCTTGACTGCGGAACTCGCCGTAGCAACGCTCGTAGGTCTCGAGGGCCAATTCGACGTCGGGGATGGCTACTGCCGCGAAGAGGTAACGCTGCTCGTCCTGCGGGGTAGTGGCGGCCTTGCGTCGGGCGTCGAGCTCTTCGTAGGTGCCGGGTCGATTCTGGGCGGCGGTGATGGCGACGATGGGTTGTGCCAAGTCGCCCGAAACGCGGTGGTCGTCGAAGAGGCGTAGGGCTTCGGCAATGACCTCGGGATCCTTACCATAAATACCCAGCATTTCAACGGCCATGGCGCGTAGTTCACCGGCCTGCTCGCTTTCGCCGGGGATGGGGCTCCAGGTCAGGCGCTCGAGGACGGGTCCGTAGATGCGCCGAACGGCTCCGGCGAGGACCACGCGACCTTCGTCATCAGTGATGCGGTCAATGGTGGCGAGTGCGGTGCCGATGACTGACCACGACGAGGGCTCGTCGAGATTTCTTAGTCCCGTGGCCAGGGTTAGGAGGCCACGGATCGTGGCACCGCCGACGTAAATCGAGGCCCAGGTGTCGGAGAACAAGACGGCGCGCTCGAGTTCGTCGAGTTCGTCAAGGTGAGCGGCGATTGCGGCGAGTTCGCCGTCACCGTAGGCGGTGCGGTAAAAGCCCGACCCGCCAGCGTTAACGACGGCGATCCCACTGGTCGCGAGCTCTGCGCTGGGCGTAGTAAGGAGCTGCTTAGAAATTTTCTTGCTCGAAATTTCGCGCGACAACACCGGAACGAGGAAGTTGGTTCCAATGTTGGAGTTTTCCTGGGGCGGGAGGTAGGAGAAGGGGGTTTGGGTGATTGTCCCGTTTTCTACCTTGATGAGGGGGTGCCCACCCTGGAGGATCCAGGTGTTCATGATCTGACCCACGGGCTGCTGGCTGGACTCTTCCAGCGCATTCCAGAGGTCCTGAGTCACCGTGTTGGCGTAGGCGTGCTTCTTTAGATAAAGGCGAATACCGTCCCGGAAGGTCTCTTCTCCGAGGTACTGCTCCAACATGCGAAGAACGGCGCAGCCCTTGATATAGGTGAGAATGTCGAACATTCCCCGACAGTCGTTGGGCGAGACCACTTCGTACTCAATGGCCCGCGTCGAGTGCAGACCGTCGACGTTAAAGGCCATGTCACGCGAGGTGTTGAAGCCCACCCACTTCTTCCACTGCGGACGGAAGTGGTCGGTGCAAATCGACTCCATGAAGGTGGCGAAAGCTTCGTTGAGCCAGATGCCCTCCCACCAATCCATAGTGACGAGGTCGCCAAACCACATGTGCGCAATTTCGTGATTCACCACGGCCGCGACGCGCTCGACTTCGTTGAACGAGGCTCGATCGGGGTCTACCAGCAGGGCGGTGTCGCGGAAGGTGACCAGACCGAGGTTCTCCATGGCCCCGGCGGCGAAGTCGGGGATGGCGATGAGGTCCAACTTGTCGCCGGGGTAGGGGATGGCGAAGTAGTCGGTGAAGAATTCCAGCGCGTGGATCGCGGTCTCCATACCAATGGCCGTGAGGTGACCCTTGCCCAGGGGGTAGATGATACGAACCGGCACGCCACGAACATCGATGACCGGGGTCTCGGCGAAGGGGCCGACCACGAAAGCCACCAGGTACGTTGACATCTTCATCGTGGGGGCGAAACTGACCGACCGTTGTCCGTTGCCGAGGTCGACGTCACTGACCACCGCCGAGTTGGAGTAGGCGGCGAGGTGGCTCGGGACCGTGAGGTGTACTTCGTAGGTGGCCTTGTAGGCCGGCTCGTCCCAGCAGGGGAAGGCCCGTCGTGCGTCGTGGGATTCGAATTGGGTGGTCGCCAGGGTGTGGGTGACGCCGGTGTCATCGGTGTAGGTGGATCGGTAGAAACCGTGGAGTAAGTCGTTGAGAATACCGCTGAAGGAAATTTCGATGGTGCCGCGTCCCAGAGGGAGGGCATCGTCGAAGGCGAAGTTCGCGGTCTGGTATTCAGCGTCGTAGCTGGGCTCGGCGGAGCGGTAGGTGGTGCCGTTAATGGTGATGACCGCGGCGCCAACCTCGAGGTCGAGTGCGTTCAGAGCAAAGGTTTCGACGGACTCGTTGACGTCGACGGAAATTTCAACGCGGCCGCTGAAGGTCGCGGCCTCGAGGTCGGGCGTCATGAAAATCTTGTAGGCGCTCGGGACAACGGTGGCCGGGAGGCGGTAGGGATTAGTTGAGGTAGTCACGAGGAGTAATACTAGGTCCTCGGCGCTCCCGAGGCCTAAGGAGAGCCTCGTCATCGCGTGAGCGAACTCCCAGCCCGGGGCCGTGGATAATCCCGGTCTCGCGAGGTAATAGTGTTCACCCGTGACAAATACGCCAACGCCAGTATCACTTCGGGTCAAGCCCGGTCCGGGTCGTCTCGCCGTAACGGGGGTCGGAAACGCTCTCTTGGACGTAATTGTCCGTGATCACAGTGGCCTCCACGCCCAGCTGGGCCTCACCAAGGGGGCTATGAACCTCGTGGACCTCGAACGCGCGCACCAGATCTACGCCGGAATGGGCCCCACCGTGCAGGTCTCGGGCGGCTCAGCCGCGAATACCATTGCCGGCATTGCGTCACTGGGGGGTACCTGCGGTTTCATGGGCAAGGTCGGCAGCGACGAATTCGGTGACGTCTTCGTGCACGACTTGTCGTCGCTGGGCGTCGAAACGAGCATCGCTCGCGCGCAGGCCGTGGACGGCGCCACGGGTCGCTGCCACGTCTTTGTGACTGATGACGCGCAACGAACCATGGCGACCTATCTCGGTGCGGCTAATCAACTCCGACTCGATGATCTTGATCTCTCCTTCGTGGAGCGCAGCGAAATTATCTACATCGAGGGCTACCTCTTTGATCTGCCGCCCGCCAAAGAGGCCATTCGTCGCTTAATCGAAGCCGCACACGACTGCGACGCCTTGGTGGCGCTAACGCTGTCAGACACCTTTTGTATCGAGCGGCACCTACGGGATTTCGTCGAACTCGTCGCCCACGACGTCGACGTGCTCTTGGCGAATGAGGGAGAAATCAAGACCCTCTTTGGCAGTTCGACCCTCGAGAGTGCCTTCGAAGCTGTCGAGGAATTAGGAGTGCTGACCGTGGTAACTACCGGTCCCAACGGAGCCCAGGTGTCCTCGGTGCACGGGGTCGTCTCCGTTCCCGCGGCGGAGGTGGAAACCGTGGTGGATCAGAATGGTGCCGGCGACCTCTTCGCGTCCGGCTTCCTGTTCGCACTCGCCCTCGGGGCCGATCCCGTGGAGGCCGCTGAACTCGGATCGCTCTGCGCTGGTGAGGTCATTTCCCACATCGGGGCGCGGCCCGAAGCCAGTTTGGAAGAACTGGCCGCGGCGGCTGGGCTGCTCTAGGCCTCGGCGGCGTCGAGTTCCGCGTCAAGTTCGCGCGTGCGGCGAGTCTCGTAGCGAACCCAGGTCACCGTCAGCGGTATCAGGGCGAGGAGCATGAGACCGTCGCCGCCAATCCACATGATGGCCCCACCGAGGTGAACATTGTCGAGTGGTGACCCGCCCGCCATCGCGTACGCGGGAAAGGGATTCTTGGTGGTCATGTTGAGCGCGAGCCCCGTAAAGGTATCCACCGGTACGGCCGCCATCACGTAGACGAGCCGCAAACCGGGGTGCAGGTGCACGCCTCGTTCCACCCCGAAAGCGGGGCGAAAGAAGAGGTAACCAATCACGAGGAAGGCTATCTGCTCGCTGTGGTGCAACCACTCGTGACTCAACATGGCGTTAAAGAGACCGGTTAAGTGGGTGAGCGGTATGAAGAGAAAGTAGAGGCCAAAGGCCGTGAGGGGATGCAGAGTGATCCGGCCCAAGCGGGAGGAAACTATGGATTCGACCCGCTTGCTCGATTCTCGAAAGAGGTCGAGCGGCGCGGCGGCGGCGAAGAGCGCGGCGGCGACCATGATGAGCAGCAGGTGCTGAATCATGTGGGCCGAGAAGAGGGTCATGTCGTAGACCCCTATGACACCCTGGGTCGCGATGAAGGTGACGACGGAACCAGCGGTCCACCAGATAGCCCGGGAACGAGGCCACTGCACGTGACGCCGAGCTGCCCGAAGATAGAGAAATTCGCCCGCCAGTACGAGCAGACTGGGCAGCCAGCCGAGGTGGAACATGTTGAGGTGACTCCAGCTGAAGGCGGGGGGCATATTCATAGTCGGCATTCCTTCATCGTAGGGTGAGAGCGAGGGGCGCTACGTCGGCTGGGTAGGCTCAAGACGTGAATTCAAAGTGGTGGTCACCCCGAGCGCTCATGCTGCACGCCATCTTGCTGGCGTGGGTCGGCGGCTGCACGGCTGCGGGTTGGTGGCAAGTCGGGCGCGCGGCGTCGGGTAACTCGCTGAGTTTCCTGTACGCGATCGAGTGGCCAGTTTTCGGGATTTTTGGCTTCCTCGGTTGGTGGGCCCTTTTGCATATGGAAAAAATTACGGCCTCCCAGGAACGAGCTCGAACGGAGTACGAAGCGGGCATGCGCGCCGTCGCTCAGAGTGCTCGAGCAATCGCTTCTGAGGACCCCGACCAGGCCGCCTACAACGATCATCTGGCCGCACTCGCGCAGCAACCGAAAAAGAAACTCTGGGGACACTGATGGAAAAGGAATTACACCGTTACAAAATTATGTCCTACATCACTGGTTCGACGCTCCTCATGCTCTTTGGGATGTTGGCACTCCATAAAATTGCTCCCGGCGTCTGGTCAAACTTCCACCTCCTCGATCGGATCCTCGGCATGGGACACGGTCTGGTGCTCTATCCGATTTATCTGGTGACCTGCTTCCAGCTCTTCTTGAAAGCGAAGATGAACGCCCTCGCCTTAGTGGCAATGTTGCTCGCTGGGTTTGTTCCTGGATTGGCTTTTGTGATGGAGCGGTGGAACGAGAAGCACGTCACGGCGAAGAGGGCATCATGATCAACAATCCTTGGTTGGATCGGCGAGTGGTCGCCTTCGCCCATCAGGGCGGAGCCTTTGAGGGCCCGTCGTCGACCCTCTTTGCTATTGAACAAGCGATTGCGCGGGGTGCCACAGCTATCGAACTTGATGTCCACGCCACAAAGGACCGCCACATAGTGGTCTGCCACGACGAAACCGTTGACCGGACCACGAACCACGTGGGCGAGATTTGCAACTTCACTCTGGCCGAGCTCCAAGAGATGGATAACGCCTATTGGTGGATCGAGGGTGCGGCGACCACGCCGGACCGTGCAGAGGGTGAGTACCCCTTGCGGGGCCGGGCGCCGAGTGATCGCCGCTTCGCTATTGCCACCCTCGAAGAAGTGGCCACCGCCTTTCCGCGCGTTCCGCTGAACATGGACATCAAGCGAACGTCGCCCGAGGTTGAGCCCTACGAGGATTTACTCGCCAAGGAACTACGTCGCCTCGAGCGCACGGCGTCAGTGATCGTCGCCTCCTTTAGTGATGACGCCATCGGGGCGTTCCGCCACGTCGCGCCTGAAGTCTTGACCTCGGCGGCGACCAAGGAGACGGCGGCTTTTTACTTCGCCGTGCGTGAAGGATCGGTTCCGGCACCGCTCCCGGTGTGTTCTCTCCAGGTGCCGGCGAGCTACGGAGACATCGTGATCGTCGACGAAGTCTTCGTGTCGGCTGCCCACGGCGCAGGAATCGCGGTGCACGTCTGGACGATAAATGATCGGCCCGAGATGCAGCGACTGCTCGACTTAGGCGTCGATGGTGTGATTAGTGATACGCCGACCAGCTTGGTGAACCTGCTCGAGGAGCGGGGCGTGGCGTGGGATGGCGTGCTGTAACAGAAACGGGGCTAGCCGCGACCGCAGTTCGGCTTCTTGCCGTGGTTGGCCTTCTTTTTGGCGCGTAGCTTGCGCTTAACAGTCCGTTTTGACATAGAGAAAGATTGTACTAGGTCGCAGGTGGCGATTGCCAAACGAAGCGTGGAGGAGTGGAGGATCATATGACTGGTGAACTGCTCATCGTGGCGACCCCCATTGGGAATCTCGGCGACGCCAGCCGACGTATGCTCGAAGTTCTCGAGAGCGCCGACGTGGTCTACTGCGAAGACACCCGACACTCTCGCACACTCTTCTCGGCCAACGCCATCAGTCCGCGGGGGCGACTAGAAGCCCTGCACGAGCACAATGAAGCGTCGCTCTGTGAGCAAATTATTCAACGCGTGGCCGAAGGTCAACGGGTGGCCATCATCACCGACGCGGGAACCCCCGGGGTGAGCGACCCCGGAGCACGGGTAATCGCCGCGGTAGCTACGGCCGGCCTTCGCGTGAGTCCCATCCCCGGCCCCTCGGCCGTTATTGCGGCATTGTCGGTGAGTGGCCTACCCATGGACCGCTTCTGTATGGAGGGTTTCGCCCCCCGCAAGGCGGGGGAGCGCCAACTCCTCTGGGATCGCCTCGAGCACGTGGACTGTACCACGGTGCTCTTTGAATCACCCAACCGCGTGGCCGACTGCCTGAGCTCCATGGTGCCGAGCCTCGGGGACCGAGCCGCCGTGGTTGCGAGGGAACTCACCAAGTTGCACGAAGAGGTCGTCCGGGGCACGGTGCGCGAGTTGGCGAGTCTTTTTGCGGCTCGCGAAGTTCGTGGCGAGATTGTCATCGTGGTGGCGGGCGCTGCACCCTTGCTGGACGCTGATGACGCCACCTTGGAAAAGGCCCTAGCCCACGAGCTGGCCGCGGGGGCCTCCACTAAGAACGCGGCTCGCGATGTGGCCTCGCTCTACGGGGTCAGTACACGGCGAGTGTACGAACTCGCCCTGCTGCTTCGCTCCGAAGCGAGCTCGTAACTCACTACCCTTAGAGGGTGGCTCGCTTCTACATTACGACTCCAATTTTCTACGTGAACGACGCACCCCACGTCGGTCACGCCTACTGCACGGTGAACGCGGACGCGCTGGCCCGCTTCCACCGGCTAGACGGGGACGAAACTTTTTTCTTAACGGGTACCGACGAACATGGTCAGAAAGTGGCCGACGCGGCGGAAAAAAACGACATGAGCCCACAGGCCTGGACAGATCAGACCTCCCAGCGCTTCCGTGACGCGTGGGACGGCTTGGATATTTCCTACGACGACTTCATTCGAACCACCGAGCCGCGCCACGCGACCACGGTGCAGGCCTTCTTGCAGAAGATCTACGACAACGGTTTTATTTATAAGGGCACCTACGAGGGCCTCTACTGTGTGAGTTGCGAGGACTACTTCGTCGCCGACGCCCTGGTGGACGGCAACTGCCCCGTGCACGGACGACCAGTCACCCACATGGCGGAAGAAAACTGGTTCTTTCGACTAAGTGCCTTTGGTGACCAACTACTCGAGTACTACCAGCAACACCCGCAGTTCACTACTCCCGACACGAAGCGTAACGAAGCCGTCTCATTTATTCGTGAAGGTCTCAAGGACATCTCGATTACGCGGACCTCGCTGAGTTGGGGCGTTCCTGTGCCCTGGGACAGTGAACAGGTCTTTTACGTCTGGTACGACGCGCTGGTTAATTACCTCACCGCCCTGGATTACGGACAGTCCACTTCGCGCATGGATGAGTGGTGGCCGCGGTCGCACCACCTCATTGGTAAAGAAATCATTCGTTTTCACTGCGTCTGGTGGCCGGCCATGTGCCTCGCCGCCGGTATCGAACCCCCCGCCCACGTGCAGGTCCACGGCTGGTTGCTGGTCGGTGGGCAGAAGCTCTCCAAAACCATGGCTGGTGAAGGTTCGGTCCGCCTCTCGGAGATCGCGCCGAGTGCGCTGGTGGGCGAATTTGGAACTGACCCGCTGCGCTACTACCTATTGCGAGAAACGGCCCTCGGCAATGATGGAGATTTTTCGATTGAGGGCATCATTGCTCGCTACAACACTGATTTGGCCAATAATCTCGGGAATCTGGTGGCCCGGGTGGCGGCGGTGGTCACGTCGAAGTGTGACGGCATCGGAGCCGCCCCGGTCGCGACTTCAGCCCTAGCGACCAGCGCGACGAGTCTCGTGGCTGAAGCGCATGATGCGTGGACTACCTTCGCACCCCAGCGAGCCCTGGAGGCCACCTGGCGTCTGATCGGGGCGGCCAACAGCCACCTTGAAAGTCACGCCCCGTGGAAAATGGAGCCGGGCGCCGAGGTCGCAGCAGTGATGGCCGAAGCCCTTGAGGTCATTCGTATCGTGGCGATCATGATTGTGCCGGCCATGCCCACTACCGCGCAAGAGATCTGGCGACGTATTGGAATGGCGGGTTCGGTCGCCGACGAGACCTGGGGCTCTACAAGTTGGGGCGGGTATCCCGGCGGTCACGCGGTCATCAAGGGCGAAGCTCTCTTCCCACGGATCAGGACCGACGCGTGAGCGGCTGGACCGACGCGCACTGCCACCTGCAAGACCGCTACCGCGGGGACGATGAATCCCGGGGCCTCGACGCGAGCGAAGCGGTCCGACGCGCGGTTGCGGGCGGAGTTACCCGGGCGGTCGTCATTGGCACTGACGCCACCACTTCGAGGGAAGCCTTGCAGTTAGTTGACGCACTCTCGACGGAACTGGACATGCGCGCGACAGTAGGTTTGCACCCTCACGACGCGGAGCAGGACGTGGCGGAAATTCAGGCCCTGGCGCGCCGAGGCCATCCTCGCTTGGTTGGCATTGGTGAGTGTGGTCTCGACTACTACTACGAACACGCCCCCAAGGCCGCCCAGCGGGTGAGCTTCGCCACTCAGATAGCCCTCGCCCACGAGCTCGACCTCGCACTCGTCATCCACGCCCGGGACGCTTGGGATGATCTCTTCGCTGTTCTGGATTCCGAAGGGATGCCCCCCCGCACGGTGATTCACTGCTTTACCGGTGGCCCGGCCGAGGCCGAACGCTGTTTAGCCGCGGGGGCCGACATTTCAATTTCGGGAATTGTGACCTTCAAAAACGCTACGGATGTTCGCTCGGCGGTCCTGGTCACACCCCTAGATCGACTCCACGTTGAGACCGACAGCCCTTTTTTAACCCCCGTGCCCCACCGCGGTCGCCCCAACGAGCCCGCCTACGTCGCCCTCGTCGGCGAATGTGTGGCCGGATTGCTGAATCTCCCGGTTGAGACCGTCCGTCGCCAAACGGCCAAAAACACGGCTCGACTCTTCGCGATTTCGGGCTAGAAATAGCCATTCATCAGGTTTTATAAGAAATAGCCCTCTTCGGTTTGCTCTCGGCCACGAAGCAACCTAGCGTTAATGCCCGAGGCGTCTCGCACGCATCTGTCCCCGGAGAAGGGTGGAGTTCTGAGAACTCACAATCGACACGCGATTGTTCGCGCACTTTTAGTACTCGCCGTGGCCGTAATGCCCGCGGCGTACTTCGTGTCGTCCGTACGCTCGTCGCCTCGTCTCGAAAATCAGCAGCTGGTGGCTGCCTCGTTGCAGCGCCACGTCACCCATCGGTCGGTGACTATGGCAACTATCCCCGCACCACCTCACACCCCCCTCGCCGTGGTGCCTCAACCAGTAGTTCGGGCTCTCACTCCCCGGATTCATCCCGTCGTGACGGCTCCGCGTGCCGCACACGTCGCCCCTGTTCCGAGTGTGGCTGCGCACCCGGTGCTACGTCACGTTCCGCCGCCGCGGCTACTCGCGGCCCCCGTTCGTCCCGCGGCGCGCCATACGCCAGCGGCCAAACCCCCACCCCACCCCACCCCCCGTCCGACCCCGGTGCACCCCCACCCCACCCCACCCCCCGTTCGCCACGCACCAGCTCCAGCGACCACCACGACACTCGCTGTCACTCCCACCACCACGAGTCCACCAACGACGGTGACGTCGACCACCCTGAGTACGACGACCAGCGAGGCAACAACTACCGTCCCGGCCACCACCGTCCCGGTGACCGCCCCACCTCGCCGACCCCCGCTAAAGAAGCGAGTCGTCCCGCCCTGCCTCCCGGCGAGCCACGTGTGTCGGGGTATCGCGACCTATTACTCCTACGTACCCGGTCGTTGCGCCACTTCCTACCGACCACTGGGTTCGTACATTCGCGTCTCGCTCGCCTCGAACCTTCGTCGCTTTATTGTGTGTCGTGTGACTGATCGCCAGGGCTATAACTTGCAGGACCGTATTCCTCGGGTGGTCGATCTTTCTCAGACCCAGTGGCAGCAGTTGTCGGGACTACCGCTGTGGCGCGGTGCCGTCAACGTTGTCGTGAACTGGTGACCCATACCCGCACCACCATTTCGGCCCTGCTCGAAGAGCACGGTCTGGCGCCCTCACGAGCCCTCGGGCAGAATTTTGTCGTTGATCCCAACACCGTTCGCCGCGTCGCGCGACTCGCCGAGGTCGGCCCCGGAGACCGAGTCCTCGAAATTGGAGCGGGTCTCGGCTCGCTGACCCTGGCGCTGGTTGAAACCGGCGCCACCGTTAGTGCCATGGAGATAGACCGACACCTCTTAGCCCCCTTGCGGGCCGTGGTAGAGCCTCACCAGGTGCCCGTGCACCACGCCAACGCTTTGGAAGCGGACTACGAGGCGCTACTCGGGGGCGAAACTGCCATCGTGGTGGCCAATCTGCCCTACAACATCGCCACTCCACTGGTCTTGCACCTCCTCGAAACCGTTCCCCTCATCACGCGCATGCTGGTCATGGTGCAATTAGAAGTCGGAGAACGCCTCTCTGCTCACGCCGGTGACAAGGCCTACGGAGCCGCGTCGTTACGCGTTCAGTACTTCGCCGATGCCCGCGTGGTCGGGAAGGTCCCGCCCTCGGTGTTTTTACCAAAACCCAAAGTCGACTCGGCCCTGGTGTCAATTGTTCGGCGACCCAACGTCGCCATTGACCCCGACGACGTGGGGGAGCGAGAGATCTTCGAGGTGGTGCGCATGGCCTTTTCGCAGCGCCGCAAGATGCTGCGCCGTTCACTGGGCGCCTGGGCGACGAGTGAAACCTTTGAGCGAGCTGAGATTGACGCCACACGCCGCCCCGAAGAACTGACCTTGGCGGAATTTGCCCGACTGGCGGCGGCGCGGTGACGCGGCTCGTCGCACCGGCCAAACTCACCTGGAACCTCGAAGTACTGGGCCGCCGCCCCGACGGTTACCACCTCCTGCGCAGCGAAATGGTGTCGCTAGCCCTCGCCGACGAACTCGAGATCGACGAGTCGGGAACGGGACTCTCCTTTTCGACGAAGTCCACTATTGACGTCAGCACCTTGCCGACGGGTTCGGACAACTTGGTTGACCGGGCGCTTCGATTGACGGGTCGCGAGGCCGCGGTCACCCTCACGAAGCACATCCCCTTCGGCGGTGGCCTCGGGGGAGGTTCGTCGGATGCGGCCGCCGTTCTCTACTGGTCGGGCCGGCGCGACGGCGCGGGTGCCCTTGCTCTGGGGGGCGACGTGCCATTTTGCGTGCTCGGCGGTCGGGCCCTCGTCGAAGGGGTGGGCGAAATCGTCACTTCACTCACTTTTGCGGCTCGTCGAGTGACCCTACTGATAGCCCCCTTTGCTGTGGCTACCGCGGCGTGCTACCAGGCTTTCGACGAACTTGAGTTAGCGCCCGGAGCCACCGAGCGCAATCACTTGCGAGTGGCGGCCGAGACGCTGGAGCCACGACTACGCGAATTGCGAGAGTGGTGGTACGGGGAAACGGGTATTGAGACGATTCTCTGCGGATCAGGCTCAACCCTATTTTTTGAAGGTTGGCGTGACGATGTCACTCGTGAGTCGGTAGTACATAGCCCCGTGGGTGATATTCGAATACTCAGAACCGAAACAGTGCCCGGTCGCAGCGCGTAAGACTATTTACCGGCGGCCCGACGCTGCCAGCGAGTTCGCTTCAGCATCTTCTTGTGCTTTTTCTTACGCATGCGCTTACGGCGCTTCTTGATCAGTGATCCCATGGCGTTGCCTAGGTTAGTCGCTAGCACCAGCCCAACGCCAACTGGAGTGTTCGGGGGTGCTACTTCGTGTCGACGCTGAGGCGTTCGAGAACGAGCGCCTGTCGAGGACAACCCCTGATAGCCAGGTGGGCCGAGCGGATGCGTTCTTTTTCTCCAGGGGAGAAGGGGCTGTCGGGAAAGATCGGGTAGCCCCATTCGTCGAGAATCACGAGGTCGGGAGCTAACTCCGCGCAGTGGCCAAACCCGTCACAGAGTATGGGATTGACTCGGAGTTGGAGCAGCTCGTTGCGTTTTTTCATTCCCACACCAAATCGGATTCACTGGCGAGCTGTGGAACGGGGGCGTAGCGACTCGTCGCGGCCGCTGCGCAGGCCTGCCCCTTGGCGTGACGATTGATGTCGGGCTGAAAGACTTCGAAGGCGCTACGCACCAAGCGGACCACGCCATCGGGGTGACGACAGGCGCCCCGGCCCTCGATGGCCTGGCCTCGTCCGTAGAGTCGCTGTATCGCGGCGACAGCGTCCCGGCTGGCCGCGCTGATGTGGGCGAGATCTTCGGCCATGGCGGGCAGACCAAAGGCGCAGGGCCCGCACTGACGGGCCGACTCGTTAGCCATCCACTTAGTAATCCGAAGAGTTTCGGTAATGCCACAACCCTGTTTCGGGAGAACCATGATGACCCCCGCCCCCACGCTGGCGCCAAACTTGGCGAGTGAGGCGTTGTCGTAGGGGGTGTTGACGTGATCGCCGTGCAGCCACGTGCCTCCGTAACCGCCGAGCAATATGGCTTGCGGACTGGTGTCGGCCCCCGCAGTTTCGAGAATGTGATGCAGCGGCGTACCGAGGGCGACTTCGAGCACGGCGGGATTGCGTATAGCCCCCGACACCGACACCAAGGTGGAACCCGTGGCGTCCGCAGTTCCCAGGTCTCTAAACCAGTCACCGCCGTAGCGCTGGATGAGGCCGATGTGGGCGTGAGTCTCGGCGTTGTCGACCAGCACGGGGTGTCGACCAATGCGTAAAACGTGAGGTCGCACCACGCGGAACTGCGGCAGAGTCTCGTTATCGTCCAGCCAATGAACGAGGGCGGACTCCTCGCCGGCGACGTAGCGCCCCGGGGGTGTTTGCACTTCAAATTTGGGTCCCGTGTTGGAGCGCCGTTGACGTTCGTGAATAGCTCGTTCGACGTGATTAATCGTGGCCGCGGCCTCGCGGGGAATACAGACGCTCACTAGTCGAGCCCCGACCGCAGTGGCCATGGCGGCGGCGCCGTCGAGAACCAAGTGGGGGTTGGTGGCGAGCAGAGTGTGGTCCTTGTGGGCGGCGGGTTCGCCCTCCATGGCGTTTACGACGACGTATTTCACACGTGAGTGTTGGTCGGCGATGAGTTGGGCCTTGCGATACGTGGGAAAGGCCGCGCCCCCTCGTCCCGTGAGCCCCGATTTTTCTAATTCCTGAAGCAGATTGGTCGTTCGAAATGACGAAGCGAAGTTTGTTTCGTGCTGGGCGTAGGTCAGTGGCCGCCGATCCAGGAGACCGGGACCCGCGAGAACTCGAGGCAGAATGCGGGAGTTCACTAGTAGCGCTTTCGTCCGGGCACTGGTCGATCAACCTGACGGGCGCGTCGCGTGGACTGCGTGCTGAGACCCGAGCCAGGTAGAGGGGAGAGCGCGGTGCGTCCGTCGGCGCGCGAGGGGCGTTGCCACCAGCGCCAGGTGAGCGCTCCGAGAAATACGAGACAGGAGATACCCGTCAGCAGTAGCCACCAGCGCTGATGGGAGTCGCTACCGGTGAGAAAACCGTGGAGGACAGCCGCCGCGTACATGGGGTAGCTCAGCCAGTGAATGAGTCGCCAAGTGACGTTGCGCATTTTCTCCTGAGCCAAACTAGTTACCCATACCGCGATTAGCAGGTCGAGCGCCACGGCGCCAACGGCCACGGGAATACGCCGGTATGACGAGGTCATTGGCACCACGGACGAGATCAAACCCGTCGGGACGTAACTATCAATCACTGTGGCCACCACGTGGAGCGCAATAAAAATCACCGCGCTCATGCTGACCATGCGATGGAGTTCGCTTATCTCGAAACGTCCAACGGCCTTGCCCCCGACACGGTTGGCGATGAGAATTCCGAGGACTACGACCAGGGTGAGCAAGACGAGCGATACCGATCCCGTCGCCCGAGAGATGTACCACAAGTAAGGTGAGGTGAGGTCAATCATCAATCATCCCTTAGTCTTTTGGCCACGAGCCGACGTACTCAACAGTACCCCACCGAGTCGTTAGTCGAGCGCCCCAGCCGGCTTGAACGAGGTCGAAGGCGATGTCGTCGTCGACTAGCAGGGCGGTCGCAAAGCAGTTGGCGTCCACGCAACTCGCGGCTGCCACGCTGGCCCTCGTGTAACTGCTCGAGGCCGACTCCCCAGTACGGGGGTCGATGATGTGGTGACGGGGTCCCGTGTTGGTTCGCCATGAGCGAAGAGTGGTGGATGAGGTACAGATTGCGCCGTCACCCAAGAAAACCTTCGGCTCGTGGCCGGTAATCTCGTCCGCCACGGTAACGCCAACGACCCAAGGCCCATCGGGCCCCACGCCTCGAGCGGCGACGTCCCCTCCCAGCTCTACGAGACAAGCCCCGTCGTGGGCGAGACGTTCGACGAGGAGATCGACGAAGAGGGCCTTAGCCGACGAGCCGAGATCGAGACCCCCACCCACCGGCAGGGTGACGGTTGACGCCTCGTAGTCAATGTCAATCAGAGGAAAACCAATCGCGGGGAGCGCTTCCGCACTGGTTGCGAGTTCTGAGATTTCGGCAAAGTCCCGGTCGTAGCCGGCGGCCGCGAGTGCGGGAAGAATAGTGGGGTCACAGAGGCCGCGGGACGTCGCGAAGGAATGGTCGGCAGCTCGCAACGCGGCGAGAAAAAGGGGGCTGATGGAGTGGCGTACGCCCGGGTTGTGATTGACGATAGATATTTCGGCTTCGGGCGCGAAACGGTTGACGGCAGCGTCGAATTCAGAGATGAGACGACGACAGACTTCGAGGGCCTCCACCTCGCGCTCCGGACTCTCAGTAGCGACGGTTCCCGACATGCCCCAAGCAGTAAATCTGGTTGCCACCTAGTAGCAAATCCTTTGACCAGAGGCACTGGTGTAACAGGTGACTGGACTCGGAGCGGGCGCGGTCACTGGTGGTACGTAGGCGGTAACGGGTGGCGCGGTCACCGGAGGCACGTAGGTGGTAGCGGGTGGCGTCGTCACTGGTGGTTGACCGGATCCGCTCGGGTAGGAGACCGGCGGCACGGTTACGAGAGGTTGACCCGAACCGCTGGGTGAGGTTGTGGGGTCGGAGACGGGGTGAGAGACGGGGTGAGAAGCGACTGCGTTAGCGGCGTAGCCCACGAGAACTCCGGTTGCGGCACCCGAGACAACAAAGACACTCTGAGCAACGCGGCGTACGCGGATGAGACGCTTATCGCGTTGATGGGTAGTGCGACGCATTTCATTACTCCTCTCGAAAATCCCTGATAACAGTTTGCTCGCTGGTTAAGACTTCGGAGCACCTCTTGCTGAGAAAACCTAAAGGAGCGGTGTTGTTTGGCCTTGTCGTCGGTCGTCAATAGTCGCGGGCTCTAGGCTACTGATGACGTTGCATCAGGTATATGTGAAAAAAAGAGTCCTGGAGAGTTTTCAGGCGAGCAGTGGCCGGTAGTTCAATTGGCAGAACAACGGACTTTGAATCCGTATGTTGGAGGTTCGAGCCCTCCCCGGCCAGCCGTAGAGAGACCTTACTTTCGACCGTAGCGCTGGGCGTAGGACCGCGCATCCAGAGCCTGACTGTGGCTATTTTTTGGAAATCACAGCTGCGAGAATTTCGGCCATGACGACGGGTGCATCACCTTGGATGGAGTGTCCCGCACCATCGACGTGGATGACGGTTCCAGTGGGTTGGCGACGTAGGAATTCGACCTCATCGAGATCGTCAACGACCGACCCCGCCGCCATTCCTCGCAGCAGGGTTACGGGCATGGTGAGCTGCTCGAGAATTTCCCAGAGATTTTCCACCGCGGGGGCTGTAAGCGGCGACGCCGCGTGGCGTTGGTGACGCCAGACCCAGGAGCCATCTTCGACCTGGATTGCATTGTGCAGTATCCCTCGACGCAGACTGCTCAGCGTTCGCGTGGGATTGAATTCTGCGGTCCGAGCGAGGAGGGCATCGAAATCAGGAAAGGACTTGGGACCGTTCACAAAATCAGTGATGTGACGTGCTTTGCCCGAGGTCACGCCGGGGGTGATGTCAACGAGTACTAGCGCCGAGACGAGCTCGGGGTGACGATGGGCGAGGAGGAGTGAGGTGAGACCCCCGAGCGACATGCCGACGAGAACGCGGGGACCATCCAGTAGGGCAGCGGTCGCGGTAGCGAGATCGTTCGCGTGCTGAGAAATGGCGGTGGGCCCGTAGGGTCCGGCGTCGGAGTGTCCGTGGCTGGGGAGATCAACGGCGATGAGCGACCGCTGGAGCGCGAGGGCGACCGTGTCGAAGGTGTGGGCGTTTTGTGCACCCCCGTGCACGAAGAGGGCTTCGTAGGGGGCCTCGCCCCAGAGCAGGGCACTGAGTTGTCGTTCGCCGTCCACGGCGAGTGATCGCCGGCGAACTTCGGGCAGAGGCAGGTCGAGTCCCCATTCAGCAAGATTTTCGGCGAAGTAGGCAAACTCGTCATACGCGATATGGTTCACCCTCACATCGTACCGTGGGACTGCTAAAGATAAGGGGGTGAAACGACCTACCTGCGTAGTCATTTTGGCGGCCGGTGAGGGTAGTCGCATGCGGTCAACGGTGCCGAAGCCCCTGCACCCCATCTGCGGGCGCCCCATGGTGGTGCACGTTCTCGAGGCGACGATGGCCGCTGACGTGTTGGCGAACATCGTGGTGGTGGGTCACGAGGCGGAGCGGGTCGAATCGGGAATCACGGCGGCCTACGCCCACGACCGACCCCTGTACTTCGTACGACAGAGTGAACAACTCGGGACTGGTCACGCAGTGTCGGTCACACTGACGCGACTCGATGAGGTCATGAACGGGGCCGACGGCGACGTGCTAATTCTCCCGGGTGATTCACCGCTCCTGCGCACCGATACGGTCCAACAATTGCTCGAGCACCACCGTAATTCGGGGGCCGCCGCGACCATACTCACGGCCGTCGTGGACGAACCCACGGGCTACGGTCGCATGATTTACGGGAAGGATCAGCGACCCGCCCGCATTGTGGAAGAACGCGACGCCAGTCCCGAAGAGCGGGCGGTGAAGGAAATCAATACCTCAATCATGGTTGTCCGCCACAGCGTCCTGGCCCCCGCCCTGCGCCTCATCGGTCGTTCGAACGCACAAAACGAGATGTACCTAACGGACCTCGTCGGCGTGCTCTACGACGCCGGTCACGCGACGTCCAGCGTGGTGCTGGCCGATCCCAACGAAGCCGCCGGAGTCAACGACCGGCGTCAATTGGCCACTGCTGAGCGGCTGCTGCGCGAACGTATCAATCAGGACTGGCTACTGCTCGGGGTCACCATGGTCGATCCCGCGACGACCTACGTCGACGCCGAGGTGGTGCTGGCCGAGGATGTCAGACTGCTACCGGGCACGATACTCACCGGTAGGTGCATCGTGGACGCGGGGTGCGTCATCGGGCCGAATGCCCACCTGAGCGACGTCACCGTGGGCCCGGGGGCCGAGATCGGGACCGTTGCCGCTTCGTCGGTGTCAATTGGCGCGGGTGCGCGCATCGGCTCTTTCAGTGTCCTCGTCCGCGGCAGTGTGATTGAGACGAATGCGGTCATTGGCTCGTCGTCGTAAAAAATGTCTCCCTCGGGCGTTGTACGCTGAGAGATATGGAATCACTTTCTAAGCGTCGATTGGTCATCGTTTCGGGCCGAGCACACCGTGAACTAGCGGAGTCCATTGCCAACCAGCTCGGGGTCGAACTCGCCGAACCCAACTTGCGCGAATTCGCTAACGGGGAAATTCACTGTCGCTTCGACGCCTCGATCCGTGGCTCGGATGTCTTCATCATTCAGACGCACTGCTCACCAGTGAACGACACTCTGATGGAGCAACTCATTATGATCGACGCCGCCAAGCGCGCATCGGCTAAGCGAATCACGGCGGTCTGTCCGAATTACGGCTACGCCCGTCAGGACCGTAAGTCCATGGGCCGCGAGCCCATCACCGCCAAACTGGTGGCCGACATGTTGCAGGTAGCGGGCGCTGACCGCGTTCTCTCGGTGGACTTTCACTCCGGTCAGATCCAGGGCTTCTTCGACGTACCGGTTGACCACCTCGTGGCCGCACCAGTTCTAGAGGATTACCTCAAGTTGCACACCAATCCCCACGAGCTCGTCGTCGTCGCACCCGATGCCGGGCGCGTCAAGGTGGCTGAGCGCTACTCGCAACATTTGGGTTGCGACCTGGCTCTCGTGCACAAGACGAGGCCTCGCGGTACGGCCAACGTCGCCGAGGCTCGCCACATCGTCGGAGACGTGGAAGGTCGTCACTGCGTCTTGATTGACGACATGATTGACACCGCCGGCACCATCGTGGCCGCCTGCGATTTGTTGAAGGCCCACGGAGCGTCCGAGATTTGGGTCATGGCGACCCACGCCGTCTTTTCGCCCCCCGCTGTGGAGCGCCTGCAAAACGCCCCCGTGAGTCGGGTTATCGTGACCGACACCCTGCCACTGAATGCCGAGCGTCGCTTCGAAAAGCTTGAAATTCTGAGCGTGGCGCCCATTGTGGCCAACGCCATCGCCGCTATTTTCGACGATATGTCGGTGTCGGACATCTTCGGCGGAGAGAACCTGTCCTAAGGGCCCGCGGAGGGTAGTTCTCGCCTCGGCTAGACTCATCTTTCTGTGCGCGTGAAGCCTGGTTTCGCGCCACCCATCATCTAAGAGGAGTTGTCATGTCGCAGGCCACACTGAGCGCGAAGACCAATCGAGAGATCGGCTCTCGTCCCGTTCGTCGTATGCGTACGGCGGGCATCATTCCGGGCGTCGTCTACGGCGAGGGCGTTGTCCCGCTCCCCGTCGCGGTCAACGCGAAGGAATTCCGTACGGCCGTGTCGGGCGACCAGGGTCTCAACACCTTGATTACCCTCGACGCCGACGGCACCACCTATATCGTTATGGCTCGCGAGATCCAGCGTCACCCGGTGCGTGGCACCGTGGCCCACGTCGACTTTCAGGTGGTCGACCCCAACAAGGGCGTGACCGTGGAAATTCCTCTGCACCTCGTTGGCGATGCGGTCGACGTGCGTCACGCCGACTGGGAGATCGACCAGCAGCTGTTCAACATCGCGGTTACGGCTCGACCCGACCAGATTCCGACTCACCTCGACGTGGATATTTCGGCTCTGAAGCCGGGCGACTCGATTCGCATCAGTGACATCATCGTGCCTAGCGGCGTTGTCGCCGCGCAGGACCACGCCATCTCGGTAGTGACGACGCGCGCCGGACGCGCGGTCAAGACCGCGACTCCCGGCGCCCCGGAGTAAGCGGCCGTGACGCTTCGGCGTCTACGTGATTCTTCGGACCGTCGCGGTACGCCGAGCGCGCTCGTGCTGGTAGGTCTCGCCAATCCCGGGAGCGAATACGAAGGCTCTCGACACAACGTCGGTGGCGACGCAGTGCGCCGTTTGGCCGATCGCCTCGGACTACGTCTCGTCGTTGAGAATCGTCAACGTTGCGTGAGCGCCGCCGCCCCCACCCCCCGTGGTCCCATCACGCTGGCGGTGCCGACGACCTACATGAACGAATCGGGGGCCGCCTTGCCCCCGCTCTTAAAGCGCAGCTCGCTCAGTGATCTCGCGAACTTGGTGGTGGTGCACGACGAACTCGATTTAGAGCCCGGACGCCTGCAGTTAAAAATGGGAGGGGGACTGGCGGGCCACAACGGCCTACGCTCGATCGCTTCGGCCATTGGCTCACAGGACTTTGCGCGACTACGCATTGGCGTGGGTAAGCCGCCGACGAAAGAGCAGGGTGCCAACTGGGTCCTGCAGCGAACGACGGGCGCGCGCCGTGTGGAGTACGACGCCCTGGTGGACCACGCGGTCGAAGCCTTGGAACTGGTCATGACGCAAAGTTTCGATAGCGCCCAGCAACGGGTGAACGCCATGACTCGTGAGTAACGAGGTCGGACTCGCTCGCGTCCTCGAGCGACTCACCCCCGCCGTGCGTTCAGCGACTAGTGGCGGCGACGTCGCGGTAGCCTCCTTCGCCGCCCCCGTTCTCGCCGCGGCCTACGCCAGCGAGCGCGAGCACAGCGTGGTCGTCGTCGCAACCTCCGCCCAGGCCGAACAAGTCGGTGACGCGATGAGTTCCTTTCTCGAGGACGTCGTCGTCTGGCCGGCCTGGGATATCAACCCCATGGAGCGCGTCAGTCCGGACGTGCACGTCATGGGGCGTCGCCACGAACTGCGCTGGCGTATCATGAGTGACCGGGCCCCTCGGGTCGTAGTCACCAGCGTGCGAGCATTGACCCAGATCACCGCTCCCGGGGCTCTGGTTGCGCCCATTGTGGTGTCGAAGGGCGACCCCGTTGATCGTGACGAGGTCCTCAGTGCTCTGGTACACCTGGGCTATCGCCGCGAACCGGCCGTCGAGCACCGAGGAGAATTCGCCGTTCGCGGAGGCATTATTGACGTGTGGTCGGCTCACGCGGATGAGCCCCAACGTATTGACCTCTTCGGGGACGAAATTGAGCGACTGACGACCTTTGACATTTCGGATCAACGCTCGTTGCGTGAGGTAGAGACGGTGGAAATCTTCGCCGCCCGCGAATGGATTCTCGACGGCGCGGAACGCGAGCGGGCGGAAGCCCTCTCGTCCTTTCACTCATGGGGCCGCGAGATCTTTCAGCGTCTCGCCGATGGAGTGGCCTTCGACGGCATGGAGGGTTGGTTGCCCTGGTTGTCGACCGACGCCCACTGTCTTTTGGCCGACTACGAAAGCCCGCCCACTCTCATCGTCCTCGAAAAGAACAGCGTTGAGGGCCGTAGTCGCGACGTGCGTGAAGAAGAGTCAGAATTAGCCCTCGCCGTCGGGGCCACCTGGGGGGTAGACCTCGCGGTACCCCTCTTGCACCTGGAACTCGACGAGGTCATCACCGCCCCCTGGGACCTGATGATTAATTCCCTGCCGACCTCGTCCTCGTCGGTCGTCCTCGACGTCACCTCACCGCCGGTCGTTCAAGGTGACCCCACGCGCATCGCCACGCACGTTCGTGACTGGTCGCCGCAGCGTCGTGGGGTGATTGTCACGGGAACCAGCGCCGCCGCCGAACGAGTGGCGACCATGCTGCGCCAGGAGGGCGTCGACGTCACCACGAATCCGGCCGCGGTGCTCGACGTTCGAATCAGTGTGGTGGCCGCCCCCCTGCCGCAAGGTTTTTCCTTCGATAATCCGGAGCTAGTGGTCTGGAGTGAGAGTGACCTCACCGGTCGACGCAGCGTGCACCGCGCCCCTCGAGCACGAACTCGTAATGTCGATGGTTTTTTCAACGGACTCGCCATTGGTAGTTACGTCGTGCACCGCCAGCACGGGGTGGCTCGCTTCACGGGATCGACGACCAGAGACATCAACGGCACGACGCGCGACTACCTAATTTTGGAATTCAAGGACGGTCGCAGTTACTGGCCGACGGAGCAAATCGAGGCCCTGACGCCCTATTCGGGTAGCGACGCTCCGACCTTGTCGAAGATGGGCTCCGAACAGTGGCAGAAGACCCGAGCCAAGGCGCGCGCCGCCGCCTACCTGGTGGCCCAAGAACTCGTCGAGCTCTACCGCCAGCGCATCACCGCTCCGGGTCACGCCTTTAGTCCCGACACCCCCTGGCAACACGAGATGGAGTCGCTCTTCGCCTTCACCGAGACCCCCGACCAGATGCGGGCCATCGAGGAAGTGAAGGCCGACATGGAGATGGATCGCCCCATGGACCGATTGGTCTGTGCGGACGTGGGCTTTGGTAAGACCGAAATTGCGGTGCGGGCTGTTTTCAAGGCCGTTCAGGACAACAAGCAGGCCGCCATTCTCGTGCCGACCACCCTGCTCGCTAGTCAGCACTTAGCGACCATGACCGATCGTTTCGCCGGATTCCCGGTGAAGGTGGCCCTCCTCAGTCGCTTCGTCGACGCCCACGAGGTCGCCCAGACCATCGCCGGACTGAAGGATGGGACGATTGACGTCGTCGTCGGAACGCACCGCCTGCTCGACGAAAAAATTGTATTCAAAGATCTCGGTCTGCTCGTGGTCGACGAGGAGCAACGCTTTGGCGTGAACCACAAGGAAGCAATCAAGAAGCGCGCCGTGGGCGTGGATATTTTGACGCTCAGTGCCAGCCCCATTCCCCGCACCCTCGAAATGGCCTTCGCCGGTATTCGTGAACTTTCAATGGTCCAAACCCCACCCAGCGAACGACGGCCCATTATGACCCACGTGGGTGAGTACGACGAAGCCGCCGTGGTCGAAGCCCTGCGCCGTGAGCTCCTGCGCGAGGGGCAAGCTTTTTTTGTGCACAATCGTGTCTCGGACATTGATGAAGTGGCCAAGCGCCTCGGCCGTCTAGTTCCCGACGCCCGCATTGCCGTGGCCCACGGTCAGATGGACGAGGGAACGCTGGAACGAATCGTGCTCGACTTTTGGGAGCGGCGCTACGACGTCTTGGTGTGTACCACGATCGTTGAATCCGGTATCGACATGCCCTCGGTGAATACGCTGATTGTCGACCGCGCCGACGCCCTGGGTCTCGGTCAACTCCACCAGCTGCGTGGTCGCGTGGGTCGCGGTGGCGCTCGAGCCTACGCCTACTTGTTCTACCCTCAGGATCGTGTTTTGTCAGAAACGGCTTACGAGCGCCTGCGCACCATTGGCGACAATACGGCGCTCGGCAGTGGTTTTAAAATTGCCATGCGGGACCTCGAAATTCGGGGCGCGGGAAACCTACTCGGTCACCACCAGTCCGGACCGGTTTCGGCCGTCGGCTACGACCTCTACGTTCAGTTGGTCGCTGAGGCCGTGGCCGACGCCAAGGGCATAGTTCCGAGCGACGTCGCGACCGTCACCATTGATGTCCCGGGGGCCGCCCACTTGCCCGAGCACTACGTCGCGGCCGACGACGATCGCCTCGAGGCCTACCGGCGACTCTCCACCGTTCGCACGATGGCTGATCTCGACGACGTCCGCGACGAATGGCTGGATCGCTACGGCCCGTTGCCAGCCCCGGCCCAAGGCCTGCTGGCCCTCAGTGAGGTTCGCGTCGAGTGCCTGCGCACCGGCGTGAGCGAGGCCGCCCTCCTACCGGCCAAGGTGGGCATACGATCACGAGCTCTGGTTCGTATGTCGCCGGTGGTACTCGGCCCCTCGGCCCAGATGCGCTGCCGCCGCCTCTACGGGTCGTCGGCCTACGACGAAGTTCTCCGGCAATTGAAGATAGAACTCCCTGGACCAACGGGCACCCCCGCCGACCTGGTGGCCATTCTTCGAGAATTCCTGCCGGCAGCAAGCGAAGCGGACGAACTCACTCGGTAGAATCAGAAGGTGCGTCGAATTGTCCTTGTCCTGATCATTTCTCTCGTCGGTGCTGGGTGGGCCGGTCACTCGCTGGCCAACACCGCGCTTCGGGTGGACGGCACCACTGTCTCTGAAGGAACCCTCCGCGCCGAACTCAGTGCCATCGCCGGCTCCCCGAGCTACCAGTGCTATTTTTCGCCCCTCTTCGGATCAGCCTTTCAGACGGCCGCGGGCAGCGCTCCGAGCGCGGCGGCGGCCGCCGCGTGGACGAATATGCGCGTCGAAGGTGTCGCTATTGAAAATTACGTGGTGAAGAACTATCACTTCCAACCCAGCGCCTCAGTGCTCGCCGCCAGCGAAGTTTCCCTCCTGAGCGAAATGAACTCCGCCGCTGCGACGGCCTCGCTGCACTGCCCAGCGAGTGAAATGGCCTTGAGATCACTCGGTGCGGCCGTCGTCCACGAGCAGGTCTACGCTCACGCCGCCTCGATGGAACTACTGCGACACCTACCACCGGAATTATCCTCAACCCTGGCTGGCCAGCAGGCCTACTTCGCTCAGCACAGTCAGGACTACGACCGGGTGTGCGTCAGCATCGCCCTCATTCCCGCTGGTGCGCAGAGTCAGTTCGCGGCCCAAGCCGCCGCCGGGGTCAGTGTGGCAACTCTGGCTAAGTCCTTCTCGGCTGATCCCTCGGCCACTTCGGGTGGCGCCTACGGCTGTTACGGACCCGCCGACAGCGCGTACCCGACCGTACGAGGCCTCGTCAGCGGTGTAGCTCTTGATAAGTTCAACACCACGCCGCGCGTCCAAACCTATAGCGGAGCGACCTACCTGCTCTACGTGGCTCCGACCTCGCGGACGACCTCAGCCTTCGCCAGCGTGGCGTCCTTGGTGCTCAGCGATATTCAAAAGTACAACGCCACATCGGCGGGGCTCATTCAGCAAGCGCTGATTTACCACTCCTCCATCGCGGTCGATTCGGGCTTGGGTATCTGGGGGGCATCTAATAACGCCATCGGCGTGTACCCCGTCGCTCAACCCAACACCAGCTTCGTCCCCGCACCGCTCGGGACCGGTAAGTAGTGGCCCTAGCGAGGGTCACCGTCGTCGGATTAGGTCCCGGCGACGAAGGGTTTTTGACGACCAGAACTCGTGATGTTCTCGCGGGGGCCACGGTCGCTCGCCTGCGGACGGCTCAGCACCCCGCCGCTGCGGCCTTCGCCCACGTCCCAAGCTACGACCAGCTGTATGAAGCGGCCGAGTCCTTTGAAGCCCTCTACCTAGCCATCGTGGACGACCTCGTTGAGTTGGCCCAGCGCTCGCCCGAACACCACGTGGTCTACGCCGTTCCGGGCAGTCCCGTGGTGGCGGAACACACCGTCGAGCTCCTCCTGGCTCGTAGCGATGTCACCGTAACGCTCGAGCCGGCTCTCTCGGTGATTGAAGTGGCGGTGTCGGCCCTCGGGCGCGACCCCATGACCCAACAGCTCCGCATCGTGGACGCTCTGGGGGGTACGGAGCCCCTCCGCGGACCCGGACCGCTACTGGTGCTTCAGACCTATAACGTCGAAGTGCTCGCGACGGTGGCTGATCGCCTACCCCCCGAAACCCTGGTCGAAGTGCTCTATCACTTGGGTCTACCCGAACAGGAAATCACTAGCCTCCACGCCCGTGAATTGACCTCGTTTCACCGCGCCGACCACTTGACCTCGCTATGGGTGCCGGAGCTGCGCACCGCAGGTGTGGCCATGGACGACCTCATTGCCCTCATGGAGCGACTTCGCCGTGAGTGCCCCTGGGACGAGGAGCAGACCCACGCCTCGCTGAGCCGACACCTCCTGGAGGAGGCCTACGAGGTCATCGACGCGCTCGAGGCCTACGTCGAGCGCGACGATAGGGGGTCGGCCGTGGACCTCGAGGAAGAGCTCGGTGACGTTTTGTTCCAGATTGTCTTTCACGCCCAGTTGGGGAGTGAGGACGGACGATTTAGTTTCGCCAGCCTCGCCGACGGCGTGCGCGAGAAGATGATTGCCCGCCACCCCCACGTCTTTGGCGACGTGAACGTGGCGACCTCGGACGACGTGGCCGAACAGTGGGAAGTGCTCAAACGCAGTGAGAAGAGCCGCGAGAGCATCGTGGATGGAATTCCACGTCAACTACCGGCCCTGACCTACTACGCCAAACTTCGCCGTAAGGCCCAGGCCGTCGGCATTGACCCACTCGACCCCGGCCGGGCAATGGGAGTGGCGCTGCGTCAGCTGGCGGATCTGGTTGTTCCCCTCGTCCCGGTCACCGACGCTACCGTGAGCACAGAATCAGATGATGCGTGGGGTGACGTACTCGCGAGCATTAGTGACCTAGCCCGGGTGGCGGGGGTGGACCTCGAGTCGGCGCTGCGTCGACGGGCGCTCGTGTTGGCCAGTGATATTCGCTCGCGCGAATCAGAGAAACGTGGCGCTGCGGAGCCCGAGGAGTAACCTCGTAACAACGCCTCGCCCCTACTAACGCCAAGGAGTTGCCATGAGCGCCATAGAACTGATTCGCGCACGCCAAATTCTCGACTCGCGTGGCAACCCCACGATTGAAGTTGACGTACACCTCGAATCCGGTGCGCTCGGCCGCGCCATCTCGCCCTCCGGCGCTTCTACGGGAGCCCTGGAAGCCGTAGAACTGCGTGATGGGGAAACAGCCTGGGGTGGCAAGGGTGTGTCGCGGGCCGTCAATTACGCCAATGGCGAAATTAACGAGGCCCTAGAGGGTTTTGAAGCCAGCGACCAACGCGCCATTGACCAGGCCATGATTGACCTCGACGGTACGGCGAACAAGGCTCGCTTGGGGGCAAATTCCATACTCGCGGTCTCCCTGGCCGTCGCCAAGGCGGCCGCCATCGAGAGCGATTTGGCCCTTTTCCAGTACCTCGGTGGCGTCAATGCCCACGTGTTGCCGGTGCCGATGATGAACGTCATCAACGGTGGCGTGCACGCCAAGAACTCCATTGATTTTCAGGAATTCATGTTGATGCCCATCGGCGCCTCGTCCTTTTCCGAAGCCCTGCAGTGGGGTACCGAGGGCTACCACGCTCTGAAGAACGTTCTCGCCGAGCGCGGCCTCTCGACGGCCGTTGGTGACGAAGGTGGATTTGCTCCCGACCTACCGGACAACGAAACGGCCGTAAAGATTCTGGTGGAGGCGATTGAACGTTCGGGTCGTACTCCGGGTCGCGACATCGCCATCGCTCTCGATCCGGCGACGACAGAAATCTGGCGTGACGGGAAGTACCAATTGGCGGGTGAGAAGCGTTCGTTGAGCCCACTCGAGATGGTCGATTACTGGGCTGAGCTGTGCGACAAGTACCCAATTGTCTCGATTGAAGACGGCATGGCCGAAGACGATTGGGACGGCTGGGCTAGCCTCACGGAACGACTGGGCTCACGTATCCAATTAGTGGGTGACGACCTTTTCGTGACCAACGTTGATCTTCTGCAACGCGGCATTGACAGTGGGGTTGCTAATTCCATTCTGATAAAACTGAACCAAATCGGCACCCTGTCCGAGACCCTTGACGCGGTGGCTCTGGCGACACGACATCACTATTCGGCGGTCATCTCACACCGTTCGGGCGAGAGTGAAGACGTCACTATTGCCGATTTGGCGGTGGCGACGAACGCCGGTCAAATAAAAACTGGCGCTCCGGCGCGCAGTGACCGCGTGGCGAAGTACAATCAACTTTTGCGACTCGAAGAGCAGCTGGGGGACCAAGCTCGCTTCCTCGGCGCAGGAGCTCTGTCGGGGGGTATTTCATGGCGGCGATAACCAAGCAAGCTACGAATTGGAACCTTCAACGCGTACTGTTCCCCTTGACCGTGGTGACCGCGGTCGCCCTGCTCGTGGCCAGCTTTCCGCTCGCCACCCTGTGGCACCAGACGACTGAAATTAACGCCGTTTCTCACCAAATTGCCCAGTCGCAGCAGGCCCAGGCCACGCTAGCCTCGCAGACGAATCACCTAGCGACCAAGCAGGAGTCCGTACTACTAGCTCGTTCGGAGTACCAACTCGTTCAGCCGGGGGAGCGTCTGATTCAAGTGGTGCCGACCAACGCGACTACCAACTCCCTGGGTAACGGAGACCCCGCTAATGATGCGCTGGTTTCGCCGGCGACCGCTCAGGGTTTTCTGACGAACTCCACGTTGACGCCACGGGCGACCCCGCACGCAGCTCCGGGACTGCTGAGCCGATTGGTTCGCACTCTCGAGTTTTG
Organism: uncultured Actinomycetes bacterium; assembly: GCA_903860915.1. GTDB lineage: Bacteria > Actinomycetota > Acidimicrobiia > Acidimicrobiales > RAAP-2 > RAAP-2. The sequence goes on from CAIOSJ010000008.1 coordinate 43,744, forward strand.
GCGTTGACGGGTTTTCGCGACGCCTCCACTGCAGATAGTGAGGCCGTGGCCCTCCTCGTTGGTCGGCCCATGTCGGGCCGTTTTGCCGTGGTGGTCCGCCGGGTGGGCGGTGAGCCCGTCGTGATTGAAAACGAACCGCACTTACGCGACGGTACCCCCATGCCCACGCTGCTGTGGCTGGTTGATCCGCAACTCACTAGTGCCGTGAGTCAGCTCGAGAGCTCCGGTGGAGTACACCGTTTCGAAGAGCTGGTCGATCCCGACGAACTCCAGAGCACTCACGACGACTACGCGAAGCGACGCGCGGCGGCGACGCAACGACACGATCTTGTGGCCCCCAGTGGCGGGGTCGGGGGGACGCGCACGGGGCTGAAGTGCTTGCACGCGCACCTGGCTAACTATCTCGCGGGTTATAGGGACCCGGTGGGTGAGCTGGTGGCGTCGACGGTGGAAATCCCCGAGTTGCGCCGTGAGCTGATTCGGTGAGTTTCGCGGCCCTCGACTGCGGTTCCAACTCGACGCGCCTCTTGATCATTGACGACCAGGGTTGCAGTCTGGCCCGCGAAATGAGAATCACTCGTCTCGGTGAGGGTGTTGACGCCACCGGCCGACTTGGCGACCAAGCCGTGGAGCGTTGCTACGCCACTTTACGCGAGTACCGCACCCTGATGGACCAACATGGGGTCACCCGTTCGGCTTTGGTGGCAACCTCGGCCGCCCGCGACGCCACCAACGGAGAGAAATTTCTCTCCGCGGCTGCCGCCATCACCGGAGCCGATGTCGCTCTTCTGAGTGGGAACGAGGAGGCCCGGCTCTCTTTTCTTGGCGCCACCGCCGACCTTCCTTCATCGTCACTGCCGACGATGATTCTGGATATTGGGGGTGGGTCGAGCGAACTAGCCGTGGAGGTGGCGGGTGGTCTCGCAACGCACTCCATGCAGCTGGGCTGTGTGCGGGTGGCCGAACGAGTGCTTGGTCACGGCGTGGTGAATAACGAATCACGAGCGGCGACGCTGGCCCTGATCGAAAGTGAACTCGACCACCTCTTTGACAGTGAACCTCGCTTTACTTCCGTCCTTGGTGCCGTGCGTCTGGTGGGTCTGGCCGGAACGGTGGCCACGCTGGCGCAGTTGGACGCCGGAACCAGCCTCTACGACCGAGCGCTCGTTCACCACCGCCTACTCAGTCGAGCACTGGTGAACCAATGGCGCGATCGTTTGGCCTCAGAAACCCCAGCCCAGCGTCTCACTCACCCGGGCATGGTGGTGGGTCGTGAGGATGTTTTAGCGGCGGGTCTGTTCATCTTGAGTGCGGTGATGGAACGATTCGAGGTCTCCGAACTCATAAGTTCGGAGAACGACATCCTCGACGGTGTCGCGGCGACATTGCGTGACAATCAACAAATCATCTAGCGTCGTGCAACGTGAAGCGAATGATGAAATGGCGAGTCGGGTGAGTCCCAGCGCCGCACTCGTTTTGCACGGTCGTCGCATCCTTTTACGCACTCTCTCCGACGCCGACTACGACCAGTGGTTCGAAGTGAGAAATCGTTGCCACGACTGGCTCCTGCGCTGGGAGCCACGGCCGGCTAATGCCACGCACCTGGCTGAAGATCGACGGAGTTTCGCTAGTCGTTGCGCTATTCGAGATCGGGAACGACAGCTCGGCTCGGCCTACGGCTTCGGAATTTTCACCACTAATCGTCTGGTGGGAGAGCTCACCTTGTCGTCCATCCAGCGCGGACCCCTCCAGTCAGCTTTTATTGGCTACTGGGTCGATGAAAAGTTCGCTGGACAGGGCCTCGTTCCCGAGGCCGTGGTGACCGCCTTGCAGTTCGCCTTCGATTCGCTCCGACTTCACCGTATCGAAATCAACATCATCCCGCGTAACGATCCGTCGCTACGCGTGGTGACGAAACTCGGGTTGCGGGCCGAAGGGGTGGCTGAGCGCTACCTCGAAATTGACGGGGCGTGGGAGGACCACGCGCGTTTTGCTATTACCGCCGAGGAGTGGGCCGAGCGCTCACCCGAGTTAGTCGCGAGCTGGCTGCTACCGCGGGCTAACTAAACGGCCACGAGGGTGCGTCCACGCAGTTCAGATGGTCGCGCCACGCCCATCTGACCGTGGAGGGCCGAGGCAATCTCGAGCGCCCCGAGCGCGCTGTCTCGCGGGACGAGTATCCATGAATTATTGGGGGAAGAGGCGATCACCAGTCCTTGAATGCGCGCGGCGCGCGCGGCCGCACCCACGGCCTCGGCGGTGACCAGACCCTCAACGCGTATCACCGGACACTCGCGTGGCGTGCGAGCGACCCCGGCGATGTCACGCATCATGCGCAGTGAGTCGCGTCCGACGCGAACCGTTGAGCCGGCCACGTCGTCCCAGGTAACCCCAACGGGCTCGACCACGAGGCCAATTTCGTGGGCGACGTAGAGCATTTCGGCGTCAAAAGCGAAGCCGTCGATGAGACCGTAGAGCGCGAGAACTCTGGCCGCCGGTAAACGAAAAGCCTTGCATCCGCACTGCGTGTCGCGCAGGGTGGTGGGAATGCGCGCGCGGACGTAGGCGTTAAAGGCCCATCCCGCTACGGACCGTAGAACCGAGTTGTAGTGGATGCTTCCGGTGAGTGAGCGCGATCCCGCAGCCAGGTCACAGTGTTCGAGAGCGGTGTTGAGCGCGGGCAACTGACGAGGGTGAATGGCCATGTCGGCGTCGCAGGTAAAAACGTGGTCGCCACTGGCGGCGGCGATACCGAGGCGAATGGCCGCTCCCTTGCCGTGATTGGACTCGCGGCGAATCACCATGGAGTGGGGGAGATCGCGCAGAATCTGAGCCGCTACGACGCCGGTGCCGTCAGAAGATCCGTCGTCGATGAGAATGACTTCGCAGTCATCGCGACCTAATAAGTCAAGCCCAACCTTGAGTCGTTCGCTGCTATCGCCGAGGCGTTCGGCTTCGTTGTGCGCCGGAATAATGATGGAGTATTTCACGCAGTGGCCCTAGGGTCGCGCCGCGCCGTAGAGGCCAAAGGTGAAAATTGGGGTGACGCTAATGCTAGTTCCGGTGTGTGCGGCGGAGATGATCCAGTTCACCCCCGCACTCTGCCCGGCGTACATGACGACGTGGTCAATCTGGTGGTCTCCGTCCAGGTTGTAATAAAACAAGAGATCTCCCGGCTGGAGGGCGGTGAGAGAGACCTTGCGCATGGCGTGATACTGGTCGGCGGCAGTTCGAGGGATGCGGTAGCCAGCGTAACTCCAGGCCCACTGCGTGAGTCCCGAGCAGTCAAAACCTCGCCCCACGGTCTCGCCGCCCCACACGTAGGGGACGCCGATTTGGCTCTTCGCGGCGTTGAGAGCGGCCAGGCCAGATGCCGAGGTGGCGGGTGCCTGGTTGATGGCCCCCGGTCCCGTGATTTGCGATACGGCGAGCAGGATGCGGTTCGCTGCTGTAGTCCCACAGACGGCGTTGACGACCTGCACCGCCCCATTGACGCAGGCCACTTTGTGTTGTTTGGCACAACTAATGGCCACCGACATTTCGTAGGAGTAGACCTGGCTTTGATACTGGCGCTTGAGGCTGGTGAGGAGTCGATTGGTCTGAACTTCGTTGGCGGCGTTCTGCGCGAGAACACTGCGAATGTTCGATGCCGTTCGCGCGGCGTCGGCGCGCTGAACTGCCTCGAGGGCAAGGGTGCTCTGCAGGGACCGCTCCTGGGCCTGGTAGGACTGTTGGAGGCCGAGCAGATTGCCGAGCACTTGGTTTTCGTACAGCGTCCGCGCGTCGGATCTCGAGACATCCTGCTTCAGCACGGCCAGAATCTGACCGTCGGCTGCGCCGTAGACGTAGGAGAACACGACCGCCCGAGAGAGGGATGAAGTTGTGGCGTTGATCTGAGTTTGGGTCGTGGCGGCTCGACCGCGGAGACCAGCCAGGACTCCGTCAATGCCGGCCAGGGCACTCGTTGCCTTGTTGTACTGCTCGGCTAAAACTTCGCTCTGGCGCTGTTCTGCGGCCAACTGGCTGGTAAGGCTTGCGATGGAGGCTCGAATATCCCCGGTGCTGGTCGCGCGGGCCCCACTCAGGGGAAGGAGGGAACTCAGCAGTGTCACGAGGCCGAGGGTGCCGGCGAGACTTCGCCGCCGGATGCTCGCGTGATACATCCCTACCATGAGACCAGCCTACCGAGGACTAGGCGCACGGTGGCTCCGAATTCACTTATATTCTCGAACAGAGTACGGTACTAATGCTCACGCGTGGGGGCGTAGCCCAATTGGCAGAGGCAGGGCGCTTAAACCGCCTCCAGTGAGGGTTCGAGTCCCTTCGCCCCTACGTGTGAGAATCACTCGCCAATTTTTAGTAGCGTAGCGACGTGGCAAACAGCTCTACAGGTAAATGGGTCAGTCGCGTCGGTTCTTCCGGCGGCGGTAAGAGCTATAAAAAATCACGACCGGGGAACTACTACGGAGTCGTTGGAATTATCTGCGTCCTCGGATTGATCTCCGTTCTGTATTCGCGTTATGAGTATCAGCACCCCGTCGCCCCCGTCGTCGCGCAGCCGGCCATGGGAACCACGACCTACGCCGCTTTGGCGGTGGATGCGTGCGGTCAAATTCTCGGTGGCATGCCAACGGACATTCAACTTCCCGTTGGCTTCCAAGTCCAGGCGTCCAACGTCCTAAAGATCAGCCCTTCCAAGCCCGCCGAAGCTGGTCCTAATGCCACGGTCGCGAAGTTCCTTAGTGAATACAAGGCGATGACCTTTACGCCGAAGTCCTTCATGGCACCGCAGGCCTTCGGTGTGGCGACCTCGAAGTTCGCTTTTAAGAATGGTCAGTTGTGTCCCGCGGGGTCGAAGTACGCCGGACGACCGGGTCGAGCAATCATTGCCTACTGGAAGACCATTGCCTCGAAGCCGATTCTGACGACGAACGCAGCCTCGTTACACCTGTCCAGTCGTGTTCTGATCACCTTTGCCTTCGAACCCATTGGCGTCATTCCTCAGCAGCCCACGGCGGCGACGGTGCAGGCAATGCTGCAAGCCGCCAACTCCTCGGCTGCGCCTACGACGTCAATTCCCGTTACCTCATCCACCGTGAGTAGCCCGACGTCGACGCTGCCCTCCACGACGTCCACCACGGTGCACACCACCACGACGACCTCGCGTCCGACCACCACGACGACCTTGCGTCCGACCACCACCACGCTTCCCCCCGCTACGACAACGACAACGCTTCGTCTCCCTGGATAGCCGTGAAGGCAATTATTCTTGTGGGGGGTGAAGGTACGCGCCTTCGACCCCTGACCTACTTCAGCCCCAAGCAGATGTTGCCCATCGTGGGTACGCCCATGTTGGAAAGGGTTCTGAGTAATCTCGCTCGCCACGGCGTCAGTGAAGTGGTTCTCTCTATGGGTTATTTGCCCGACAAGTTCCTAGAGGCCTACCCCGGTGGGGAAGTGGTCGGCATGAAGATCTCCTACGCGGTGGAGCCCGAACGCCTCGATACCGCGGGCGCCATCCGTTTTGCGGCCAACTTTTTCTCCATCAACGAGACCTTCATCGTCATCAACGGCGACGTCATCACTGACCTCGACGTCACCGCCCTCGTGACGCTCCACCGAGAGCGAGGGGCCCAGGCAACAATTGCCCTCCACCCGGTGGACGACCCGTCGCGCTTCGGAGTCGTGCCCACACACCCGGACAATCGAGTTATTGCTTTCGTGGAAAAGCCTCCCCGCGGCGAGGCGCCGACCAATGAAATCAACGCTGGCACTTACGTCATGGAGCCGTCGGTGCTCGATTTCATCGAAGCCGACAAGCCGGTGAGCGTCGAACGTGTCGTGTTTCCCGAGCTCGCCGAGCGTGAGACACTTTTCGCGCTCTCGGACGACTCCTACTGGCTCGATACCGGCACACCCGAGGCCTACCTCCAAGCCCACCGGGATATCCTTTCTGGACGTCGGGTGGTGGACCTTTCACCGCCGGCAGCGAAGGAAAACTGGATTCACCCGTCGGCCACGGTGAGCCCCAGTGCGCTGTTGCACTTGGTAACCGTGGACCGGGACGTGGTTATTGGCGAAGGCGCCATTTTGAATGACGTTGTCTTGATGCCCGGCTGCGTGGTCGCGCCCGGGGCTCGGCTCACCTCGTGCATTATTGGTCCGGGCGCGCGCATTGGCGAAGGTAGTGACTTGGGCCCCACCTGCGTCATTGGCCGTAACGAAGTAATTGCGCCCGCCACCCAACTAGCGGGGGACGCTCGGGTTGGCGGACCTCAGTGAGAATCCTCGTGACGGGGGTTGCGGGTTTCATTGGTTCGAATACGGCCACGCTGCTGGTCGCTCGCGGGGACAGTGTCGTCGGGGTCGACAATCTCTCGTCGGGACTCGCGAGCAACGTGCCGGCGGGGGTGGAATTCGTAGAAGGCGATATCGCTGACTACGAGCTCATTCGATCCCTGGGGATTTTTGACGCGTGCATTCACTTCGCCGGTTTCATTGCCTCGGGCGAATCGATGGAAATTCCCGAGGTCTACTTTGCCAACAACGTGGCCGCCACTCTCGAAATGTTGCGCGCGCTGGTCGACGGCGGAACGGGGAAGGTCGTGTTTTCCAGTTCGGCCGGTGTCTACGGCGATGTCGCAACGCTGCCCATCGAGGAAGACGCGCCGACGACGCCGACGAGCCCCTACGGGGAAAGCAAACTCATGATTGAACAAGCGCTGCGCTGGTTCGCTCAACAAGGTCGCCTACGGGCCGCCGCCCTGCGCTACTTCAACGCGGCCGGTGGGACGTCGGCCCACCCCGAGCACCACAGCCAGGAGACTCACTTAATTCCCTTGGCTCTGGCGTACGCCAACGGTGATCGGGACGCCTTTGTACTCTTCGGTGATGATTACCCGACGTCGGATGGGACCTGTATTCGTGATTACGTGCACGTGCTCGACCTGGCTCGCGCTCACATCTTGGCCATTGACGCCCTCGACAATCACAATTACCTAGTCTGCAATCTGGGGACGGGCCGGGGTTTTTCTAATCGCGAAGTACTCGACGCCGTGGCTCGAGTGACGGGACTGACTCGCCAGGTGGCCACTGCTGATCGGCGACCCGGCGACCCGGCGGTTCTCGTGGCGTCGACGGCGAGAGCAGAACGGGTTCTGGGCTGGACGGCGCAGCACACACAACTCGACGGCATCGTCGCAGATGCGTGGACCGCGTATCAGGCCCTAGCGAAATAGGTCGTTACTAGCTCGACGGAGGAGGTTCTCTCTGACGCTGCCGCTACCAAAAAACTCGGGCCGAAGCCCGCGAAAGACGGCGAAGGGCAAACCCGTGGACTTACCGAGTACCAGATCAGCCGCTCCGGCAATTTCGTCGACAATCGCGACCTCGGTTGCCTCCAGGATGCGGCCATTCGCATCGGGAGTTCCACGGAGGTCCAGCACGGGGGTGAGGCCGGCCACGCCAATGGCCACGTCCGTGACCCCTTCACGCCAGACGCGACCGAATGTGTCGGTAATGAGAACGGCGATGTTGCGTCCGGTGGCGCGCTCAATATCCCCACGAAACCGACGGGCGGAACGATCGGGATCAGTGGGGAGCAGTACCGCCGTGCCGTCGTTGGTATTCGATAGATCGATACCGGCGTTGGCGCAGACGAATCCATGGTGCGTCTCCACGATACGCAAGCTGCCCCGGCGCCGAAGGGTTCGACGTGATTCTTGATCGATGAGTTGGTCCTTGTGCTGCTCCGTCCCGTCGAAGTCCACCACGCGGCCCTCGGCCTTAGCGACAATCTTGCTCGTTACGGTCACGACGTCGTTCTCGAGTAGTTCGTCCCCCTGCGCGGCGAGGGCGGCGAGAAAAATATTCGCGAGATCATCTCCGGGACCAATGGGTCCGACGCCGGTCACCGGAAATATATGCAGTCCACTCACCGCAGCACCGCCGCCGCGAGCGCTCGCGCGTGATCGGGATCGCTCATAATGGTGGGGCTCACGATCACTTCCATGCCGAGTTCACGAATGGCACTCTCGTGGTGTGCGTCGGCGACGTCGATGATCATGGTTCCGACGAGATCGCGGTAGTAGCGGGCAACTCCGACGCAGCTGACCTCGTGTCCGAGTTCGCCCAGTAGCCGGTCGGCGGGACCCTTGATGGCCGCTCCGTTGATGATGGGTGACACGGCCACGACCTCGGATCGACGGGTCGTGAGGATGTCCCGCACATCAGCTACGGCGAGGATGGGCGCGATGGAGATCAGGGGATTGGACGGAGCAATCACGATTCTTTCGCTCGTCAATAGCGCGTGGCGCGACTCGTCACTCAGTCGCGCCACGGCGGCGCCGGAGAACTGGATGTCAGTCACGGCAACCTCGTGGTGGTGGCGAACGAAATACTCCTGAAAACTGAGGCGTCCGAGTTCGGTCGAAAATTCCGTCGAAATGGGGTCATTGCTCACGGGCAAGATGGTCATGTCGAGGCCCCAGTGGCGCGTCAGTTCGGCCGTGACCATGGATTTAGTCGCCCCGGCGGCCAGACGCTGCGAGCGGTAGAGGTGTGTCGCGAGGTCGCGGTCGCCCAGGGCGAACCACGCCTCACCGCCGAGCTCGTTGAGCTCTTTCATAACGCGCCAACTTTCGCCGGCGAGCCCCCAACCCAATTCCGTGTTGTTCAGGCCGGCCAGCGTGTACGAAATGGTGTCGAGGTCGGGGCAAATGGTGAGGCCGTGCATGACGAGATCGTCCCCGACATTGACGACGGCGTGCAGATCACTGGCCGTGACGACCTTGGCGAGGGCCGACAGGAGCCGCGCCGCACCGACACCTCCACTGAGAACACAAATCACAACCTAGACCTTAGGCCGAGCTTCACTAGGCTTGAGTGCTGTGAGCGTCCATTTCGATTTGGCCGACTGGCCTGGCGAACCGGCCGCCGTAGTGGTGGCGCTGCGGGCCGATGGTCCAGAAAAACTGGCACAATGGGGTCCCTTGGATCAACCTCGCGAGTGGGCTTCCGTATCGAAACTCGCGGTGGCCTACGCGGCGGCGTGTGCGGTGAGCCGTGGCGACATCCGCCTAAGCGTTGCGGCCGGCCCACCGGGGTCGAGTTTGGAGCACCTGCTCGCCCACGCCAGTGGTCTGGGGTTGGAGGAGTCCAGCGCTACGAGCCCCGTCGGGAGTCGTCGGGTCTATTCCAACGTCGGCATTGATATCGCCGCGGCAACCTGCGCTGGTACCGAGGCAGTGGGGGAGTGGCTGAACGAAGGTGTCTTTGCCCCCTTGGCCATGGCTGCGTCACTTCGGGGGCGAGCGTCCTCGGGGGTCGTCGGTAGCGTGGATGACTTAGTTCTGCTGGGGCTCGCTTGGCTACGCGCTACGGGTCTGACGCCGAGTGTGCACCAAGGTTTCACCACCCCCGCCTTTGCGTCCCTCGACGGTGTGGTGCCGGGTTGGGGCCGGTGGTCACCCTGTGAGTGGGGACTGGGTCCGGAAATTAAGGGAAGCAAGACTCACTGGATGGGGACCCTCGCGAGTCCCTTGAGTTACGGACATTTTGGTATGTCGGGAGCCCTCCTGCTTATCGATCCGCTGCGCTCCGTCCTCGTGGCGGCGACTTCCACGGTTGATTTCGGACCCTGGGCTCGGAAGCTGTGGTCGCAGTGGATTGATCAGGCGATTGTTCTGGCGGACGCGTGAACAGCGGCACTCTCCGTGTGGGCTGCGACCTCAGTGGGTCGCTAGAGCCCATGGGTGATTCCATGGTGGATCTCGTCAGTGAACTTCGGCGGCGCCAAGAAGTCGAAGTTGTCGCGTTTCGAACGGCCAGTGGCGCCGGCGACGTCGACGCGCGCCTGGCGCTGCGCGCTCTGTGGGCACCACTGTGGAGGAGGTCGCGGGGTCGTCGCATCGATCGCCTGCTGCCCCCGGTGGACGTCATCCACCTTGCGGGGCTCCTTACCCCACCGTCGCGGGATATTCCCCTCCTCGTCTCACTCGACGACCTGCGACCGCTGCGCAACGCCACGGCTGATCGGCAACGAATTGCCCAACTGCGCCGTGCGGTCCAAAGTGGGGTCCACCTGGTGGCCTCGTCGCACAGCGCACGACAGGAAATCCAAGATCGACTGGGCCTTAGACGGGAGAGCGTTGAGGTAGTTTTCCCGGCCGTGCCCGCACCCGCGATCGTCGACGGCGGCAGCAACCTGCTCGTGAACGTGACGGGCCGAGTGGAGCAGTTTCTCCCTCTCTGGCCCATCCTCGAGAAGATAGCTAGTGGCGGGGGTGGTCGCCTCGTGGTCCTCGCATCAGCGGCCGGCGAAGCGCGATTACGCGCGGCCGGGGTGCGCGCCATCCTTCGCCCGCGACGTGACGCCGCGCGTGAACTGGCGGACGCGCGTTTAGTCCTTCACATCTCCGACGGTGCCCGTTTCCCTTCGCTGGCGGTCGCCGCCCTCGGCGCCGGGGTGCCGACGGTAGCAACCTCGACGCGCGTGAATCGCGAATTACTGGGTGGCGCCTCACTCCTCGTTGATGGGGACGACGATACCGACATGATTGAGGGGGCTCGGGCCCTGTGGACTGATGAACCTCGCCGAGCCCTGCTGCGGGCTGCGGGTTTGACGCGGTCTGGCGATTTTGCCCCCTCCCTGGCGGCGGCTCGCTACGAAACGCTCTATGCGAATACGCACTATCAATGGCGACGACGATGACTCGTTCAATTGTTATTTCCGTGGACCAGTGGTCGCGACCTCAGCCTGGGGGTATCGGGCGCTACGTGACGGGTCTGCTCACGGGACTCGAGCTGGTTGGCGGCAGTGAGCGCGTCGTCGCCCTCGGGCCCCGTGGCACCGTGGCGCCGGCGGGAATGCGGACCGTGGTCGAGGCACTACCGCTCCCGATAAGCGCCCTCACTCGACTGTGGGCCCACTTTCCGTTGGGCGTACCTCGTTCAGCGGATGTGGTGCACGCCACGTCCATGTCCGGACCCTTCGGCGGTGGGCGCTCCGACGCGGTCCGTAGTATTTTGTTCCACGACCTATTGTGGCGGCGCTACCCCGAACAATGGACCGCGAGGGGAGTGGCTTTTCACGAGCGAGCCCTTGAGAAAGTCATCGCCACTACAGATATTCGCGTGCTGGTTACCTCACCAGTCACGGCGAGCGAGATCGAAGCGGCGGGCGTAGCCAGTGAGCGAATCCATCTCGTACGCCTCGGAAGCACGCCGACGCCGCCCGGGGCGCATTTCGACCTAGCGGAATTCCTCCAGCGTCGCCAACTGCCCGCCGAGCTCGCCGAGGGTTTCACGGTCGCCGTCGGGACGCGGGAGCCCCGGAAAAATCTGACGCGCCTCGTTAACGCCCACGCGCGAGCTCGCCTGAGCGCACCTGATCTTGGACCCCTGGTGCTAGTGGGACCCGAAGGCTGGGGCCAGCTCGATACGAAGGACGCCCTGGTGTTGGGTGACCTCGCTCAGGGCGACCTCGATACCATCGTGGCGCACGCCCGCGTTGCCGCCTACGTCCCCATCGAAGAAGGTTGGGGTCTGCCACCCGTTGAGTACCTACGTGCAGGTCGACCCTGCGTGGTCTCGCGCAATGTGCCCAGCGTGAGTGAGAATACTGAAGTGGTATTGGTTAATCCACTAGAAGAAGACGATATTGCGGCGGGACTGCTGCGTGCGCTGAAGGCTTCCGATGATGAGCCGAGTCGCCTTCGCCGGCAACTTTCGGTAGCGGATCACACCTGGGAACGCTGCGCTCTCGATCACCTGGCCGCGTGGCGATGAGGATCGCGCTCGACGTTTCAGCGGTCCCCGAGCGTCCCGCGGGCGCGGGTCGCTACGTCAGCGAAATTTCTCGCCGCTTGCCGAGCCAGGGTATTGATACCACGCTGGTTACTCGTCGCAATGATGCCGAGCGTTGGACCGCGTGGTCTCCAGCGGCGCGGGTGGTGTCGCCGGTACCGAGTGCCCGCCTTGCGCGCCTCGTCTACGAGGCCGTCGCCTTGGGTCGTGCGAGCGACGTCGACCTCTGGCACGGCCCGCATTACACGATGCCGAGGCGCTCGAAGTTGCCGATTGTGGTGACCATCTGTGACCTCACCTTTTTCACCAACCCGGAGTGGCACGAAGCGCGCAAGGTACCCTTCTTCCGCCAAGCCATTCGTTACGCGGCTCAGCACGCCGATACGCTGATATCGATTAGCCACTACACGACGCAATTGCTCAATGAAATATGCCAGCCGAGTGCTCCCATCATCACGGCTCCGCTGGGCGTGGACCTCGAACGCTTCTCGAGGAATGACCAGAACGACGAGACCCTTCTGCGCGCGGCTGAACTGCCCGTCGGCGTCGGCTTCATCTTGTTTGTTGGGACTATTGAACCCCGCAAGGGTTTAGACGTCTTGCTGCACGCCTTCGCGGAACTGGCGAGCGAGGATAACGACCTAGAACTGTGGATTGTTGGACAAGCGGGCTGGGGGGTTGACGACAACTTCGCCGCGCACCCCTTCGCGTCACGCATCCGACGTATTGGCTACGTGCTGGATGAACTGCTGCCCGCCCTCATGCGTCAGGCGCGAGTAGTGGCCTACCCCTCGCGTGGTGAAGGTTTCGGACTTCCGGTGCTCGAGGCGCTGGCCTGCGGTGCGCTGGTGGTGACGACTGCTAACACGGTGATGGAAGAGGTGGCCGGTACGGTGGCGACGCTGAGCAAGGTCGGTGACACCCTCGGCCTCGCCACTGCGCTACGCAGCGAACTCGCACTCGACCGCGTCCAACGCGAAGTGCGCGCCGAGAGCGCTCGGCGCCGTAGTGAGATATTCACCTGGGACGCGACCATGGCGGGACACGTGGCGGCCTATGAACTCGCACTGAGTCGGGGGCACTGACCTAGTGTTGCTGTTATGAAGGCGCTCATTACCGGTGGCAATGGATTCGTTGGTCGGCACTTAGCTGAGCACCTCATGGCGCTCGGCGATCAGGTCACCAGCGTTGACGTCGAGTGCGACGTGGCCGATACTCAGGCCATGCAATCGGTGGTCGCCGCCGCTCAGCCCGACGTTATTTATCATCTCGCGGCCCTGAGCCACGTTGGTACGTCGTGGAGCAATCCCTCAGAAGTATTGCGCGTTAACGTCATCGGCACCGCCTCGGTCCTCGCGGCCAGTCGAGCCACGGCGCCGGACGCTATGACCGTGGTGATCTCCTCAGCCGAGGTCTACGGGGTGGTTCAGCCGTCGCAGATGCCACTTAACGAAGGAGCGGCCATTCGCCCCGTAACTCCGTACGCGGCCAGCAAGGCGGCGGCTGAACTCGTGACCCTGCAGGCGGTCCTCGGTTACAACCAGCGGGCCATCACGGTTCGGCCTTTTAATCATTTCGGTCCCGGACAATCCACGAACTTTTTCATTCCCGCGATGGCGAACCGTCTGTTGCGTGCTGAGGAGCAGGGCTTGACGAGCATTGCGGTGGGGACACTCACGACGCGCCGAGACTTTACCGACGTGCGTGACGTGGTGCGGGCGTATCGGCTGCTCGGCGAACACGGGACGTCGGGGGAGACCTACGTGGTGGCCAGTGGGGTTGATCGATCGATGCAGGAAATCGCCGACGAGCTACGCAGGGTGGTCCATTCTTCGGTGACCTTCGCCGAGGACCCCGAACTGCTTCGCCCCGCTGACATTCCCTTGTTACGTGGTGACAGTCAGAAACTTTACGACGCAACGGGTTGGTGTCCGACAATCGACTTTACGACGTCGCTCGAAGATACCGTAGCGGCTCTGCGTTAGGCGCTCGGAGTTTCCTCGGCGGAAAGATCGCTGACGGCATCGTCGGCGGAAAGATCGCTGACGGCATCGTCGGCCTGAGTGACTTTTGACTTCACTAGTCCGTGAGCCTCGTTCGCGATTGACCGCGCCTTGGCGGAAACATTTCGGAGCGAGTGGGGCAACTTCTCCTCGTAGGGGGCGATGAGAAAATCCACGGCGGTCACGACGTTGTCGAAGCGCTCGCTGACCCGTTCAGCAACGTTCCTCAGGGTGGCGACACCGTCGGTGGCTGACTTCTTGGCGTTACCGACGACCTGCTGAGTTCTTTCGTCGACCGTGTTCGCGAGGTCGCTGTCGGTGACCTTATGGGTGGCGATGTTGATCTTCTGAACACTCATGACGCCGAGGCCGACAATGGTGTAGACCGCGTCCTTGGCGCGGTGGGCCACGGGGCTGGTTTCAGCGAAGCTACGAAGCTGGTCGGAGGCGTCACGGCCCAGGGTGGTGGCGAGAGTGGTGAAATCAGTCATGGGGTCTCCTTGATAGTGCTAACTGTAGTATAGCAGACTGTTAACAATAGTTTGCGCTACCCACTAATGACGGTGAAGCGAACTAACGTTAATGACCTGATGGACTCTCGAGCACCAGCGGTCGTTGCCGTAGTTATTACGACAGGCCCGGCGCCTGGCCTGGAGGCCACTTTGACCTCCCTGGTGGAGCAGGATTACGACGCGCTCAGTATTTTGGTTCTCGCGAATGACGCCGGCGAGGACATTGCCGCGCGAGTCGCCGAACGAGCTCCGCAGGCCTTCGTGAAGGTTCTCGAGGAGAACCGAGGCTTCGCTGCGGCCTGCAACGAAGGCGCCCTGAGCGTCCAGGGTGCGGATTTCATGCTGTTTTGCCACGACGATATTCGAGCCGACCCTGCTCTCGTTACTGAATTGGTGGCGGCGGCGTACCGGACGAATGCGGGGATAGTCACTCCCAAGGTGGTCGATTATCTCGATCGCATGACCTTGCTACACGTGGGTCAAGTCGTTGACCGCTTCGGCGCGGTGAGCGAGCGGGTGGAACTGGGCGAAATTGATCACGGACAGCAGGACCTGGAGCGTGACGTCTTCGTGGCGCCGGGTGGGGCCACCCTCGTACGAGTCGACCTCTTCGAGACGCTACGGGGCTTTGACCCCTTGATTACTGGACTTGGCGAAGATTTAGACCTCTGCTGGCGTGCTCAGATCGCGGGAGCTCGGGTCGTGGTGGCTCCGGCGGCCGTTCTGGCCCATCGTCAAACCATTGCCTCGGATGAACGAGAAATCTCATCCCTCGGCACCAAGACCTCCTCGCGGCAGTCCCTTCAACGTCGGCACCAACTCGCGACAGTGATGACCTGCTGGTCTCGCCGTAGCCTCCTTGGTGTAGTGCCCGTTTTAATCCTTCTCGACGTGGTGGAGCTCATTATTGCCATCGTGGGCCGAGATGGCGACCGGGTCGCGGCCATCGTGGGCTCGTGGCGCTGGGTCTTTCGTCGACGCCGCAATATCCTGACTCGACGCAGTGAAGTACGCGCTCAGCGGGTTTTGTCAGATGACGAAATTCGTCGATTGCAAGTGGGCGGCGCTAGTCGCGCCCGGGTATTTCTGGCCGCCCTGTTTCAAGATGGCTACGACTCGGCGCGAGGGATTCTGGCCCCTGAAGTTCTACGTGAAATTGGTCCGGACGAGGGTGTGGGCTTCGGAGCCGCCTTCTCGGAAGAAGAATCCTTCGACGAAATTCCCAACTTTGACGGTATGGATTCGACCCGACTGCTGCGCATCCTCACCTCCTTTCGCTCCCAGGTCGTTGCGGCGTCGATTCTGGCCTTAGCGTGGTTTTTTGGTGTTCGTAACCTCATCGGTAACCACCTGCCCATTGTCGGAAGGCTGGCCCCGCTGGACTCCTGGTGGTCTACCTGGCGACACTTCTTTGCGTCGTGGTCACCTAATGGGGTGGGTACCGGCGCACCCGGCATGCCGGGCTACGGAGTTCTAGCCTTCTTCGGAACTTTTGTCTTCGGTCGCATGGGAGCGCTCCCGAGGGCCGCGCTGATTTTTGCGGTCCCACTCGGGGCCTGGGGCGTGTGGCAGTTACTGCGTGGGGTGGTCTCCAACCGTGCACGTCTGCTTGGGGCGGGTTCCTATCTCGCATTTCCGGTTGGTATCAATCTCATAAGCCGCGGGCGTATCGATGTTCTCGTGGTCGTGGCACTGCTGCCGTTCACCCTGCGTCACCTTTTGACTCTGCTCAACGTTCCGGGGTTCCGCCCCGCCCCCTACCCCCTACCGGTGCGTTTTGGCCGTCGGACGTGGTCGAGTACACGCTCGGGTCGCAGCGCACTGGTGATGATCCAAGTTGCGGCCATGACGGCCATGGCTCCGGCCACCCTCATCGTGATCATTCTCCTAGTGATCGGTCTCGTCGTCAGCACCCGACTGTTGGTGGATGAAGCGACGTCCCTCGATCGCCCGTGGCAGGAATTGGGCCGACTCGTGGTAGGGGTGGCCCTGCTCTTGCTGCCGATGACCTGCGACACTTTTCTCGCGGGTCGTCGGGGACTCGAAGTATTTGGCTTAGCTCAGGCCCCCTGGTCGGGACTGGGTTTCGGTCACCTTCTCCGCGGAGCGAACGGCCCCTACGGAATGAGTTGGAGTGGCTGGATGCTGCCATGCGCGGCCCTGGCTTCGGTGGCGATTGCTCGTGGGACTCGACGTCGGCTGGCGACCTCTTTTCTCACCGTGATGTCGCTCACCCTCTTCGTCGCCACCCTCGTCGGGCGCCACTGGAGCGGTCGCTTCGCCCCCGACGTCGACGTTCTGCTCGTCCTGGTGGCGGTGAGTATCGCGGTCCTCGTGGCGGTGAGTGTGAACGCCATTGAGGTGGACTTGAGAGAAGTGAACTTTGGTTGGCACCAGTTACTGGCCGCCGTGGCCGTTCTTTTTCTCGTGGGATCCTTCGGAACTTTTCTCGGGCACTCCAGCAGCGGTCGTTTTGCGTTGCCCCTAACGGGTGCTCCGGAGGCCATGGGCTCGCTCGCTCCAGCGACGCTCGGGGGTTACAGAATCCTGTGGCTGGGTAACCCGGCGGTACTGCCGCTCGCCGGTTGGTCCATTGCTCCAGGTCTGGCCGGGGCGACATCGACCAACGGTGTGCCGAGCGGCTCGGAACTCTTTGCGCCTCCGGTCACCGGAGCTGCTGACGACCTACTCAATGCCGTGCATAGCGCGGTAGTCGGTGGCACGGTGCACTTAGGGCAGCTCCTCGCACCGAGTGGAGTTGCTTCCATTGTTGTCATGAATGCTGCCGCCCCAACGATTGAAGGTTTCCAGTCGTCCACGAGCACGCCGACGCCTTCGGCGCTTGTTACAAGCCTTGAGCGCCAGAGTGATCTCGCGCTCATCGCTCAGACTGGCGGCGTCTACGTTTTTCAGAATCTTCGTTTCCACGGGATTCTGGCGTCGCGCGCGGCGCCCGTCGGGGCTGGTGAGAGTACGTCGTCATCTGACAGCGTGGCGGACTGGCATCCAGTCCTCGACTTTGGCTATCGCAGCGGATCCCTACCCGGCGGAACTGTCGTGGCGGGAATGTCACCGGCCACCGCCTTCGCTCTGCACGTGAAGGGCGTCGCGGTGCCGCGCAGCG
Source organism: uncultured Actinomycetes bacterium (assembly GCA_903860915.1). GTDB lineage: Bacteria > Actinomycetota > Acidimicrobiia > Acidimicrobiales > RAAP-2 > RAAP-2. The sequence continues at coordinate 61,188 of CAIOSJ010000008.1, forward strand.
GTCGGCTGGGTTGGGCGGCGACCTACGAAACTTCGCCGGGAGTGGGTTCTTTGGTGCTGCATCAATTCCCGCTGAACGGACTGCTGGCGCTCGTCACCCTCGGGCTCTGGGTATCGTTCGCTTCAGGTTTTGGGACGATTGAGATGTACGAAATTGTGACCGGCGGCCGCCGCAAACGGGGTCGCCCCGCGACTAGTTCGGTGGCGGTCGAATGAAACTCGTGGGAGTGCATCGTCGGCTCGAGTGGGTGCTCCTGGTCATTTTTCTGCTCGGTGCCGTCATCAGCTACGCCGGACACGGTAGCAATGCGACTGGTGTGCCAGTTGGCCTGGACGTCTCCTCGAGCGCGGAATCCACTGCCATCTACTGCACGGGCTTATCGAGCGGCCAGTTCGGCTGGCCGGGAGAAATTCAGATTGCCAATACCTCGGGTGCGACTCGCCACATCACAATCCTGGTGACGACGGTTTCTGGCACAGTCGAACAGCAAACGCAGGTCCTGAGCGCGCACGCGCTGCTGCTTTTTTCACCGACTAACGGTCCGAGTTTGCTCCCCACGTGGTCGGCGCAGATAACGGTGGATGGTTCCGGTGTCGTGGCGCAGGAAATAGAGTCAGCGCAGCCGGCAGTGAGCAGCCCGTGCGTGAATGCACCTAGCGCAAACTGGTACGCGACGGGCTTCAGCACGCTTTCTCACAACACGGCGTACCTCTCGCTCTACAACCCCACCGGCACCCCCGCAGTCGTGAATATTCAAGCGTGGACGTCGGCGGGATTGGTTGCCACCGCACCCTTCGAAGGCGTCGTCATCGCCCCTCAATCGATGCAGGTCTTCAATCTGGGATCCCAGATCATTGACGCCAGCGCCGTAGTTCTTCGGGTGCAAGCGCTACGAGGACTCGTCGTGGCCACGGGAACGCAAATCACCGGGACGGTCGCGCCGACCTATTCGCTCATCGCCGGCACCACTGCCCTCGTGACGAGCGCCCTGGTGCCCCAGGTCGCCACGCGGGACGGCGCAGTGGCTCAACTCGTGGTCGGCAACCCCCTCACGGTCACCGCCCACGTCACCATCGCCGTTGAGCTTGGAAAGTACTCGATTGCCCCCTTCGTCATCGACGTGGCCGCGGGTTCGGTGTACGTGCTGAACGTCGTGCCCGACTCTCGCGTACCCGCGTCGGACTACGCGACCCTCGATATTCGCTCCAGCCAGCCAGCGTCACTCTCGCTCGTGTCCGGTTCTCCTAGTGCGGCCTGGATCCGGTCCCTCGATACACCCACCAAAACGCTGGTCCTCGTCGACGGACTGGGTCATGGTTACGACGGGTCGGCAGTTCTCAGTAACGCCACCGCGTCGCCAGCCCAGGTTCATTTTCGCGTGGTGTCGCCTCACGGCGTGCAACACGGGGAGTTTGTGGTTGCGCCCCATGCGCTGCGCAGAGTGCCGGTAGCACCCGTTGACGGGATGATAGTTCTGAGTTCCAGTATTCCACTGAGCGTGACGGCAACGAGTCGAACAACGACCGTACCGGTCGGCTCAATTCAGTTCGGCGCAGTACCGGCTAGTTAGAGTCGCTGGGGGCTTCGGACACTGGGGGCGCTGGTGTACTGAGCGTACTGACCGTCTTGGTTCCTGGAGCGTGGACGGCTTCGCCGAAGGCTTCATCAATGAGCCGAGCTGCCGTTTCCCCGTCGAGCGTTTCGTGCTCGCAGAGAGCCTCGGCCAGCGCGGTGAGTCCTCGTCGGTGGGTGGTCAGCACTTCAATTGCTCGGGCTTCCTGCTCGCGCAAAATCCGACCAACTTCCGCGTCGATAATTTTGGCCGTCCGTTCCGAGTAATCCCTCGTATGCATGAGGTCTTCCCCTAAAAAGACTTGGTTGTTAGAACCCCAGGCCATGGGTCCAATGACCTTGGACATGCCCCACTCGCGAACCATGCGTCGCGCTAATTCAGTGTTGCGTTGTAGGTCGTCGGACGCTCCCGTGGAGAGGTCGCCGTACACCAGTAGTTCGGCCACACGACCGCCCATACGCATGCAGAGGGAATCTTCGAGGTGGTCACGCGACATGATGTGGCGATCTTCCTCCGGCAGAGTCATGGTGACCCCGAGCGCCATCCCGCGGGGAATGATGGTTATTTTGTGCAAGGGGTCAGACTTTTCTAAGACGTAGGCCAGGAGGGCGTGCCCGCTCTCGTGGTACGCAATGCGATTGCGCTCATCGTCCCGCAGCACCATAGTGTCGCGCTCTTGGCCCATGAGCACGCGGTCGCGCGCCGACTCGAAGTCGATCATGGCGATAACGGACTGGTTTCGACGCACGGCGTGCAGGGCGGCTTCGTTCACCAGATTGGCCAAGTCGGCGCCACTCATGCCCGGGGTGCCACGAGCCACCATGGGCAGCGACACGTCCGGGCCTAAGGGCTTGTTCTTGGAGTGGACTTCCAAGATGGGAAGTCGCTCGTCGAGGTCGGGGAGCGGGACAACGATCTGTCGGTCGAAGCGGCCGGGTCGCAGGAGTGCGGCGTCCAATACGTCGGGGCGGTTGGTGGCGGCGATCATGACGACACCCTCGGCGGAGTCGAAGCCGTCCATCTCTGAGAGCATTTGGTTCAAAGTCTGCTCTCGTTCGTCGTGCCCACCGCCGACGCCCGCGCCACGCTTACGGCCAATGGAGTCGATCTCGTCCACGAAGACAATTGCGGGCGCCTGCTTGCGAGCGGTCGCGAAGAGATCGCGCACCCGGCTCGCACCAACGCCGACGAACATCTCCATGAAATCAGATCCCGATACGGAAAAGAAGGGAACGCCGGCTTCGCCAGCGACGGCCCGAGCCAGCATGGTCTTTCCGGTTCCGGGGGGGCCAACGAGCAAGATGCCCTTGGGGATGGTCGCCCCAATCTCGCTGTAGCGCGACGGGTTCTTTAGGAATTCGACGACTTCTGATATTTCCTGCTTGACGCCCAGGTACCCGGCCACGTCGGCGAAGGTCGTCGTGGGTCGGTCTTCGTTGAACTGCTTGGCCTTGGAACGGGTGATGGACATCATGCCGTTCATTTGGCTGCGAGCTTGGCGGCTGGCGAAGAACATGAAACCGCCAAAAATGAGGATCCATATGAGGTAGGGAGCCCAGGTCGAGGCGAATCCCGAGGGGTTGGAGAACTTGACGTCAATGTTGTCTTGTTTGCGCAGGGTTTGGACGTCGCTGGCGATCACGGGGTTGGGTCCGGTGACCGTGTACTTAGCCCCGCTTTCGAGCTGACCGCTGATGTTGCCGGTGGCGTTGTCGACGGTGACGGTGCGGACGCCTTGACTCGAGGCCTGCTGTAAAAATGAGCTGTAGGAAATCGTGACGGCGTTGTTCGTCTTAGTCAACGAGGGCAGGATGAACAGGGCGAGGCCGAGACCGATGAGCGCCGAGGTCAGAAGTCGCCGACGAAGGTCGGGCTTCGATGGCGTAGCGCCGCTCTTGGGTGTCGACTTTTTCTTCCAGCGCTGTGGGGTGTCATTCTTTTTGGTCATTGGCTCTCATGTTACGACGCGCGGGTGGTCGATAAATCCGCGTAACTGTGGAGAGGACGGGTTTTGTTAGCCTTCGCAGAGTGACGAGTGATTTGGTTGTGGATAACTCCCCGTGGCAATTGCCCGCTCGGCAGGGTGCGTTCGTGCTGGCCGCCGCCGTGGGGGGCTTTATTGGTGGCCAATTTCTAGCGCTGGTCCTCGTGGCGACGGTCCGGGTGCTCAGTGGAACTCCCGAATCGCTCAGGAGCCTCGAACAGGGGACTTCGCTGAAGTGGTGGGTGACGGCGTCGGGATTACTTGGTATTTGGGGTGGTTTGTTGGCAGCCGTGGGACTGTCGCGTCGGAAATATCCGCTCCTACCCTCCCGCTTGGGCGGTTTTCGTCGCGGCGATCTCCGCTTCGCACTCCTGGGCGCTGGGCTCCAAGTCGCCGTTATTCTGGCCTACGCCCCCTTTCACGTGCGCGGTCTCGACGGGCCCGTCCAGAAGATTTTCGGCCAGACCTCGGCGTTGGAAATGGTAATACTATGCCTGATGACGGCTCTCGGAGCGCCGCTCGTTGAAGAAATTTTCTTTCGTGGAATGCTGCTGCCGGCGCTTCTGGCGACTCGCCCCGCAATCTGGAGACCGGGTCGGACCTACCTGCCAGTGGCGATTGTGTTGAACGGTATTTTGTTCGGGGCGGCGCACGGGGAACTTTTACAGTTGCCGGCCATTGCGTTGACTGGCATGGTCTTTGCCTACCTGTACGTGCGCACTCAACGACTTATCCCGTGCATCATTGCCCACGCCTCATTTAACTCGGTGTCAGTGGCGATACTAATTGTTCATCGGATTCACTGATGAAGATGCCGCGCTGGACCCCCCAATCTTGGGCGAATTTCTTCGCCGTGGCGGCCGTGGTCTACGTAGTGCTGTGGTCGGTGCACCCAAATTTGCTCTTCTCCGGCTCGACGGTTACCGGTGGTGATACCGGCGCCCACGTGGCTACGGCCCGCTTCCTACGTGATCATTTGAGCACCGGTCTTACAAGTTGGTATCCGGGCTGGTTCGCCGGTACTCCGCTCTATACCTATTACTTTGTTCTACCTGACCTTCTGGCTGCGGTCGCGAGCTACGTCACTGGTTTCGCGGTTGCTTTCAAGGTGGCGACCATCTTGGGCTCGGTGCTCATGCCCCTATGCGCCTTCGTGATGGCGCGACTCTTTCGCGCCCGTGATCCCATACCCGCGATGTGCGCGCTCGCAACACTGCCCTTTCTTTTCGACAGCTCATTTACTATTGATGGCGGAAATCTCTTCTCCACCCTCGCCGGAGAGTACGCGTTCTCACTTTCGTTGGCCTTGAGCCTGCTCGTGATTGGCCTCGTGGCGAGGGGTCTGCGAACAGGTTGTGGAGTCTGGCTGAGTGGTGTCGCCCTCGCGCTCACCCTCTCTTCGCACGTTTTGCCGATGATGTTCGCCCTCGTCATGCTGCTGCTGCTCTGGTTTATGGAAGTGCTGAACGCCACCGGGTCCACGGACGCGACGGCCCCCGCGCGACGGCGCGGCGATATTCGACGGGCTAGCTCGTTTCTGTTGCGCGCCAGTGCCCTGGGCGCGGGATTATCGGCTTGGTGGTGGTTGCCCTTTGTTACTAGTCAGACAATGACCAACCCCATGGGCTACAACAATGTTCCCGTGGGTACGATGCACGAAGTCTTTACCGCCCTCGGATGGTTTAACGCTTCGGGTGGTGCCGGCGGCGACCGCTGGGTCATCCTACTGACCGGGGTGGCACTTCTCGCTTCGATTTTCTGGCGAGATCGGCTGGGCATCTTGCTCACTATGGGGGCGGTGTGCTCGCTGGTCATCTTCGTCATCGACCCCCAGGGTGAAATTTTCAACGAGCGACTCGTACCGTTCTGGTATCTCACCACGCACCTCGCCGTCGGTTGGTTGGTCGGCGCAATCGTTCTTAGAATTCCTCGACGACTCGTGCCGGACGATAAGGCGCCGGTTGAGCCATTGCTCGAGTACCGAGAAGGTCGGCGCATCGTGCGGTCGATATACCTGGGCATTATTTTCTTCGTCGGGGTAGTAGTAGCTCCGCAGCTCGGCCCCATCGCAACGGCTCTACACCTCCACCCGGGTGCCAACGAAGTGACGGGGTGGTCTCAGTGGAACTATTCGGGATACGAGGCCAAGACCGCTTGGCCCGAGTACCACCAGATCATGATCGAAATGTCGCGAGTGGGCCAGAGCCACGGCTGCGGCCGAGCCATGTGGGAGTACTCCTCGGACCAGAGCAGGTTCGGTACACCCATGGGGCTCATGCTGTTGCCCTACTGGACGAACAACTGTATTGATTCGATGGAGGGTCTTCTCTTTGAATCCTCGGCGACGACGCCGTACCACTTTTTAGATCAGGCGGAATTGAGCGCTAGCCCCAGCAATCCTCAGACGGGTCTGCCCTACGGAAACTTTGACGACGCTCTCGGTATCCAGCATCTTCAGATGTTGGGGGTGAAGTACTACCTGGCCTTTTCTTCCGAAGCGGTGAGTGCGGCTAAGGCGAACAAATCACTTCGTGACATTACGCCACCTCGGCCCACGACGAGCCCCGCTTCAGCGTGGCGAATTTACGAAATATTGTCGTCGCCACTGGTCGAAGGGGTTCGGCTCAGTCCGCTGGTGAATCCCCACCTGGCTAGTCGCAGTGCCTGGCTCGCAGCCAACACGCAGTGGTGGCTGCGTAACTCGAATCAGGACCAGATGCTGGCCAGCAGTGGACCGGCGGAGTGGCCTCGTGTGGGTCAGATTGCCAGAAGCTATCCGAGGGTTACGGTGTCGAACGTCACGACGTCGGAGTCGAAAATTAGTTTTTCGGTCGACAAGATTGGCGTTCCCATACTCGTTAAGGTCTCGTACTTTCCCCGCTGGAACGCCTCGGGGGCCAGCGGTCCCTGGCGAGTCTCGCCCAACCTCATGGTCGTAGTGCCACAGACGCGCCACGTCTCCTTGACGTACGGCACGACCACGGCGATGTACCTAGGACAGGGTCTCACCCTGCTCACGATTCTTCTCGGACTGCGCAACGCCTACCTGAGGCGTCGCTGGCGACGACCCCGTGATTTTTACAGTGTGAGTTCTGAGCGAATTTGAAAGAGTAATTCGGTGGTAGTCGCACCGACTGTGGAAATGGTGACGTCAGGATTTTCTGGTTCTTCGTAGGGGTCGCTCACGCCAGTCATATGACTCGTGGCACCGGAACGTGCCGTGGCGTAGAGAGCCTTAGCGTCCCGTGATTCGCAGACGTCAAGGGGCGTTGCCACGTAGACCTCGAAAAACCTAAGACCATCACTGTGGTGCGCGCTACGAACGCCGCGCCGCGCCTCAGCTCTCGGAGAAATCAAGGACACGACGGCAACGCAGCCCTGCGTATTAAGGAGTTGGGCGATCGCTCCGGCCCGCCGAACACTCTCATCGCGGTCGCTCGCTGAGTAGCCCAAATCGGCCGACAAGTGGCGGCGCAGGGCGTCACCATCTAGCAGGATGGCGAGCCGCCCCTCGGCGCGTAGTTCTTCCACGAGGGCCGCTGCGGTTGTTGTCTTTCCTGCGCCGGAGAGACCGGTAAACCACACCGTGAGGCCTTGAGAACTCATGGGTCTACCGTACTTGACTCGACCCGACGCCGTGCGCCCACCGGGTTGCGGGCGCGGGTAACGGTAGGCTCTGCACGTGAATACTCGCGACGTGTTTAAGGCCTACGACATTCGAGGTACCTACCCTGATCAGTTGAACGAGCAACTCCTGCGCGCCATCGGTTCGGCCTTCGCCACCTTCGCCGCCGTTCCCCACATTGTCATTGCTCGCGATATGCGTCCTTCGGGCGTCACCCTCGCTACCGCTTTTGCTGAAGGGGCTCGGGCGGTGGGCGTCGCGGTGACTGATTTAGGGCTCGCGTCCACGGATTTTTTGTACTTCGCCGCTGGCCATCTCGACATGCCGGGCGCCATGTTCACGGCTTCGCATAATCCGGCGCAGTACAACGGGATTAAGTTGTGCTTGTCGGGCGCGCGTCCAGTGGGCGTCGATACTGGACTCTCAGAAATTGAACGCCTGACTCAGCATTTTTACGAAGTACCCGCCTCCGGACCGCTGGCAGATTTCGATGAGCTGAATTTACTCACCGAGTGGGTGGACCACGTTCGTTCCTTCGTTGACGTCACATCTCTGCGGCCGTTGCGCGTCGTGGCGGACACCGCCAATGGAATGGGTGGCTTCGTAGCCCCGTTGGTTTTTGACGGCCTCGGCTTGGACCTAGAGATTCTCTATCCGGAACTCGACGGCACCTTTCCCAATCACCCCGCCGACCCCATCCAGCCGGAAAATTTGCGCGACTTGCAACAGCGCGTGTTGGAAACGGCAGCCGATGTGGGCTTAGCCTTCGACGGGGACGCTGATCGAGTCTTTTTAATAAACGAAAAAGCGGAGCCCGTTTCCGGGTCGACCACCACGGCCATGGTGGCCGCCGCCATGCTGCGCCGTCACCCCGGGGCGACAATTCTTCACAATCTCATTTGCTCTAAGGCCGTCCCTGAGGTGATCGCCGAAGGTGGGGGTACCGCGGTTCGCACCCGGGTGGGGCATAGCTACATCAAGCAGTTGATGGCAGAGACGGGAGCAGTCTTTGGCGGTGAGCACTCGGGGCACTACTACTTTCGAGATAATTACCGAGCCGATTCGGGCATTATTACCGCCCTGGTTGTTTTGGAGCTACTCAGCGATTCGGGAGGCACCCTTTCCGAACTCGCCGCACCCTTCGAGCGCTATCGCGCGTCGGGCGAAATAAATACTGAGGTTCCCGACCCCAGCGCTTCGGTGAACGCGGTAGCTGCCCTCTTGACATCCCGGGGGGTAAGCGTTGACCGCCTCGATGGCTTGACGGCCACCTACGACACCTGGTGGTTCAATTTGCGCCCCTCCAATACCGAGCCCCTCCTACGACTGAATGTCGAAGCGTCAACGGACGAGGAACTCGCCCGACGTATCGAAGAAATTTCTCGGCTCATTGCCTCAACGAAAGGAAAATAACGTGCCCCTGGACAGTTTTTTACTGAGTGTGATCGTTGACCCCATTGACCACGGTCCCTTGACCTACGTCGAAGTCGATTCGATCTTGTACAACCCGCGTCGGCACGTGATCTACGTGGTGCGTGACTCCATTCCCGTTCTCCTGCCCGGAGAGGCGCGTGACGCTTCGGCCGAGGAAATTGAACGATACGGCGCTCTGGCTTGATTGTGAGTTTGGCTAGCGGCGACGCGGGACAAGCAACGCGATTGGCTCTGTCATTAGGATGTTAGAGAGGAAAATGAGGAGCTATGAGCCGTCGTATCGCCCTGCTTAACGATGCACGACACTACGTCGGCCCCGAACTGGCCCGAGCCTTCGCTCGCCGTAACCATGATCTAGTGATTGGCGAGGCATCGGATGAACTCGTTGGTGAGTTAGAGAACCTGGGCGCCCGCGTCGTTAATGTACAGGGTGTGAGCAACCTCACTGAGCCGCAGGCTGCACCACTGCTGGTCGAATCAGCGCTGGCGGAATTTGGACGCTTCGATGCCGCCGTCGCCTTTTCTGGTCAGATCATTCCCGGTCGTTTTCTCGATTCCAGTATCGAGGACTTGAGGTCTATTGTTTCGGGCTGCCTCGAAGGCCCCTACCATTTTCTCAAGGCGGTTGCGCCACCACTCGTGGCCCAGGGTGCGGGCCAGATAGTTCTCATCACCAGTGCGGCGGGTGCGCGACCGACCAAGGGAGCGGCGCTCTATTCTTCGGTACGAGCGGCCGCGTCGATGATGGCGCGAAATTTAGCGGCAGATATCGCACCGCACGGCGTGCAGGTTAACGCCATCGGGACCAACTTCATGGATTTCCCAGAATTTCATGCGGCTTCGGGTACTAATGATCCCGTCCGCCGTGCGGCTCTTGAGGCCCGTGTGCCGCTGCGACGAATGGGTGGCCTGGAAGAATTCGCCAACTTCTCTATGGCCTTTTTGGATGGCAGCAGTGGCTTCACGACTGGTCAGTTTGTGGCCTACGCCGGCGGCTGGGCGTAGTCGTGAAGGAAGATGCAGTCCTGAGCAAAACCGATGGTCGCGTCCATCGCCGTATCGAGAACCGTGACCGCGTACTGATGTCTGCGGTACGCCTCTTTTCACAAGGCGTGTGGCCGACGCACGAAGAGGTATCGACCGCTAGCGGCCTTTCCTTGCGTTCAATTTACCGTTATTTTGAAACGACCGACCAGCTCATCCTTGTGGCCATTCACCGCAGTTACGCTGTTTTATCGTCTTTCAATCAGATCCCCAATTTAGGACGAGGAGACCTCGATTCACGAATTGTCGCTTTCGTAGACCTTCGCCTGGACGTGTACAAGCGTTTTGGGACAACCTATCGAATGGTGCGACAGATGCAAGACCGCCACACGGCCTTACCAGGCGAACTACTTAAGGGTCGCCTACAACATCGGCTCCAGACGCAGGCTCACTTCGCAGAAGAAATCAAGGCCGGTGTGGATACAACTGCGCTCGACATTCTCGTCACACCGGAGAGTTTGGACTACTTCACTATGACGCTGGGGCTCACACTCGATGAAACGAAGATCACCATTGTCAAGACTTTTCGACAAATACTACGGATACCGGAGAAATTGTGAGCCCTCGTTACGAACAGCCCAGTCCCCGTTACGGGGCCATTGACTACGACTACGCCAGTACGATGGCGTCCCTCGATCCGGCAGATGACGGTCCGGTCTGGATGGTCAATCTGATGAAGTACCGCGAGCGAGCTGAGTACAGCGATGGGCGCAAAACTAACTTCACCGGCGCCGAAGCTGATGACCTCTACGCCCCGCTCGAAATTCTCGCGGAACTCGGTGCCGAAGTTGCTTTTTTCGGGACGGTCCAGTCACAGATTGTGGGTGAGTCCCCCCAGTGGGACCGGGTGGGCGTGGTCAAGTACCCCACGCGTGCATCCTTTATCGCAATGCAGACGCGACCCGACTTTATGGCGAAGCACCACCATAAGGAAGCCGGTATGGAATTCACCATCATCGTCGGTAGCACGCCGCCGCCAACAACGACCACGCTCGGGGAACTTCCTTCGTGGACCGAGGTGGAGTTTCCCGCCGTGCGACCAGATTTCCCGGTCGTCGTGCTCCACTTGTCGAGTACGCCACTGCAAGTTTTTCGTCCCGAGGACGTCAATGCGCGCGTGGCTCTCCGTCACGGCCTACGACCCGGTGGAACGTGGCCCGTCGAGGGCACCATCATTGGCGACGATCGTCGTTGGAGCGAAGTGCGTTGGGACGCCTATCCTTCACGGGCGGCCTTTGACGCCGTGGCCTACGACCCCGAACGATTGGCCGCCGTGGCGACGAGCGAACCATCTGAAGGGCGCGATGAATACGTACTCGTCGTGCGGCCCTTTATTGACACCATTACTAAATCACTCCACAAGAACTAGAGAAAGAAGTAGGGCGGAATATGAAACAGTACGAAAAGTTTGAGGGAAAAATCGGTCGCACCTTTGCGGAATCGACCCCCTGGTGGCCAACACCCGTGCACCCCGGACCGGACGCCCCCAACGTCGTCGTTATTCTCATTGACGACCTGGGCTTCTCCCACTTCAATTGCTTCGGCTCCGACCTCGACACTCCGAACATCGATCGCTTGGCGGCCGGCGGACTGCGGTACTCCAATTTTCACGTAACCCCGTTGTGTTCGCCCACGCGTGCGGCCCTCTTGACGGGTCGCAACCACCACTCGGTGGGCATGCGCGGAATCTCGAACTGGAATAGTGGCTTCCCGCACATGCGCGGAGTGGTGTCGAACCACGCCGCCACTATGGGCGAAGTCTTCAAAGAAGCGGGCTACACCACCTTCGCCATCGGCAAGTGGCACTTGACCCAAATGGAAAATGCTTCGTCGGCCGGCCCCTTCGATCACTGGCCCCTGTCGCGAGGATTCGACCGCTACTACGGCTTCCTCGACGGTGAGACGGACCAGTTCGCTCCCGACCTCGTGTACGACAACCACCGCGTGGACCCGTCGAAGACGGCGGAGGAGGGCTATCACCTCAGTGAAGACCTCGTCGATCACGCGATTGGCTTTATTCACGATACGAAGTCGATCCGCCCCGACCGCCCCTTCTTTACCTACTTCGCATTTGGCGCCATGCACGCGCCGCACCAGGCTCCTCGGGCCTACCTCGACAAGCACAAGGGACGTTACGACGAAGGCTGGGACGTTGCGCGTGAGAAGTGGTTCGCCAAGCAAAAGACCCTTGGGCTGGTGACAGCGGACACTCAATTAGCCCCACGTAATTTTGGCGTGGAGGCGTGGGACGACCTGCCGGAAGACCAACGAAAGTTGGCCTGCCGTCTGCAGGAAGCCTTCGCCGCTTTCCTAGAGCACACGGACGCTCAAATTGGTCGGCTCGTAGACGAGTTGGAAGCCCTGGGCGAGCTCGACAACACGATCATCATGCTGATGAGTGACAACGGAGCGAGTCAGGAGGGCGGGCCCTTTGGCATCTTGCACGAAATGAAGTTCTTCAATTTCGTTTTGGAAAGTCCGGACGAAGCGGTGGAGCACCTCGATGAAATCGGTGGACCCCACAGCCACTCGAACTACCCCTGGGGTTGGGCCCAGGCCGGAAATACCCCCTTTAAGTGGTACAAGCAAAATACCCACGAGGGCGGGGTCCACGTCCCGCTGATTGTGCACTGGCCAAAGGGCATCTCCGACCAGGGCGGGATCCGTCGGCAGTGGGCCTACGTCACAGACATCTCGGCCACCGTCTACGACGTCGCAGGGGTCAGCGTGCCCGATACGGTGAAGGGCTTTGAGCAGATGCCCATGGCCGGAGTATCGCTGAAGTCGACCTTCGCCGCGGACCGCGACGGGACTCTTCCGCGTACTCAGTACTTCGAAATGGGCGGGCACCGCGCCATCTACCGTGATGGTTGGAAGGCCGTGACGCGTCACACGCCGACCGTGGCCTTTGATAATGACAAGTGGGAGCTGTACCACGTCGAAGAAGATTTGTCAGAGTTCAACGATCTCGCCAGTGCTGAGCCCGAACGCTTGGCCGAAATGGTTGCACTCTGGTGGGCCGAGGCCGAAGAGTACGGAGTGTTGCCGCTGGACGACCGAGGTTTAGAACTCTTCGGGGCACGATTCCGTGATAATTCTCCCCACCCCCTCAGTCGTCACTACACCTACCTGCCGCCCGTGAGTGCCATCCCGGCCCAAGTAGCGGCCGGTGTGGGCGGACGCAGTTGGGACCTTGACGCCTCGATTACTCGGGTGGCCGGGCAGAACGGTGTGATGTGCGCCTTCGGTACGGAGAATGCTGGACTCGGTTTCTTTCTAAAGAATGATCACCTGTACTTCGACTACAACGTTTTTGGTGAGCACCACATGATCGTTTCGGATCGGGTGGTCCCGGAGGGTAAGTCCAGCGTCGGCGTGCGTTTTCGCCGTCTCGATGAGGGCGGATCAGCCAGCATCGTAATCAATGGTGAGGACGCTGGAAGCATGGAGTTTCCCTTCGTAATGAGAATTATTTCCAGCATTGGCATGTCGGTAGGAGAAGACAAGGGGTCGCCGGTGTCCTTGGAGTATCACGGCCCCTTCCCCTTCGAAGGCACACTTCACCAACTCGATATTCAACTAGTGTCGCCTCGCGATGCGGCGGCGGCGGAGGCTGATGCTCGAGAAGGAATGGCGCGCCAGTAGTTACAGCTGGGTCACTACGTAGCCCGTGGCCGGATCAATAGAACCTTCCAGCACGGCGCGATACGCGGCCATGCTGGCCTCGTCATCGGTCACGGGGAGAATGACGAGCCAATTCTTAACCCACTCAACGAAGTAATCCCACGCTACGGAAATCTTGTCTTCGAAGCCGTCGCGACCCCAGTCGGTGCGGCGCTTCGCTATTTGGACGGGGGCGAAGAGGAATTCCGGCTTAGGCCCGGCCAGATCGCCGCTGATCTCGTCGTGGTTGTCCCAGTGAGTGTCACCGACGATCATGGAATACTTCAAATTATTCCCGAAGTGGGCGTGGAGGGTAAAGGTGACGTCGCGGCGACCGGCGACGTCAACGTAGACCGACGGCGTAAGAGGTAATTCCCCAACCTGGTCGTAGGTGAGTACTTCGTCGTAGCAAGCTAGGGATTGGCAGAACTCGAGATTCCCGGGCGAGGTCAGTCCCACGATGCGCAGGTCTGATCCGTGCGTCTGACGGAGTCCAACGACGCTTCCGAGGGAGGTTTTGGCGGAGGCGCTGGAAACGATAATCGTCGTTGCTCCGAAGAAGTCGTGGTCGACGAGGAAGTCGTTCATCACAAACGAGGTGGTGAAGAGGGGTCGCAATAAGAGTATGTAGGGTTCATTCTCGACGCTGTACTGCTTGTCAGTGCTGGTGTAGGCGTAACGGTTGTAGACGGTGGGGAGCTTCTGTCGATGGGGGGCCATGTCATTGAAACCGCTGTCATCAAATCGGCCCGGCTCCACGATTAATTCGGAACCGAAGGGAAAGTAGCCAAAGACGCGAGTGCCCACGGCTAGGGCTGAGTTCTTGCTTTCCACCACGTCGGCGAAGCCCCAGACGGGCATGACGCCCCATTCGCCCCGGTCGGCTTCGATGCGGGTGGGGAAGAATTCCCAGTACTGCATCATGTCGCCAAAAACGGCGTAGGTGATGTTGTTGGCGGTGATGCCGTAGGTCGAGATGGCGAAGCGAGCTTGCCCGACTTCGAGGTCGCGCGCCACTGGTTCGCTACAGCGAATGGTGTGGAGATCGGTTCGATTGATTTGCATTTCCATGAGTGGACGCCCTTCGCGATAGATGCTGCGGATTTACACTAACAACCTTGACACCCCGTAATGGGAAACACTGCTGTACCGCAACCACCTACCCACCACGACCTCGAGGCCCTGAGCGCCTCGAGCCGTCTCTAATCCCCATGTCACAACGAATTGCGATGATGAATTGATTCTGGGGTGACTACGAATAGTGACTCAGGTCTGATGTTGACAGATGTAATACAAATGTATTACAATAAAGTATGGCCCCTCCATCAAAACCGAAAGTAGTCCAGCCGTCGCAGATGTTCGCGGCGACCTCGAGAAGTAAATCGGCACCATCGAGCCAGCTCGTGAGTGTTCGACTCCCCGTTGAATTACTTGAACGTTTGGCCGATGTTGGCAACGTTCAAGGTCTCGCTATGAGCGACACCATCCGTCTCGTTCTCGAACGGGGCTTATCCGCCAAAAAGAAAGGGAAGTAATCATGACCACTTCAACCACCCGCAACACCCACATATATTTTGTGCTTGACCGATCGGGCTCGATGCAGACCATCGTCAGCGACGTCATTGGGGGCTTCAACAGTTACATCGCCCAACAGGCTCTGGAGGGCTCCGACGCACTGATTACCTTCATTCAGTTCGACTCTCAGGACAGCCATCACGTCGTTTTTTCGGCACTTCCCGTAACCGAGGTGCGAGAATTGACTAGTAGTTCCTTTCGGCCTCGTGGCGCTACGCCTCTGTACGACGCGATGGGCCACGCCATCGCTTCAGCGACGATCCGTGCCGAGCAGGTTAAGAACCAGACGACGGGCGAAGACATCGTCTTTGTCACCTTCACGGATGGGGAAGAAAATGACTCCATCGAATACGACCGTAAGAAGATTTTCACGCTCATCAAGAAGCGGGAGAAGTTGGGTTGGACCTTTGTGTATCTCGGCGCCAACCAGGACGCCTACGGGGAAGCTGACCTTGCCGGTTTCGACAAGGCGAACGTCTCGAATTTTGTGGCCGACGCCGCGGGTACGCAAACAGCATTTGATTCGCTGAGTAAGGCTACGTCCATGCGCCGTGCTCGCCAGACGAGCGGCCAGAAGTTCTCCTCCATGGACTTCTTCGAAGGCGACAAGGCCGCTGACCTCGACGCCGAACAACGAGCGAAGTAGTAGCGCTGCTACTTATCGCCCTTGAGGCCGTTCTTGGAGCTCCTCTTATCGATTTTGGCTGTGCGCTTTTCTTTCAGGGTCTTGCCAACTTTTTTGCTGGATTTACTCTGAGGTGACTTTTCGGCCATGGTGAAACCTTTCGTAGCAACTTCATCATCGTCGAGCTTTTGCGTAACGAAGGTAAGTTGCTCTTCCACCGTACCTCGTGGAGCCCCGTTACACAGCGGAGCAGCAGGTGCGAGCACCGGAACGCACAAAGAAACAGAAAGACCGCCGTTCGTCAGTGACGAACGGCGGTCTTTCTTGAAAGTATTTAGTTCAGTCGCTCAACAATCATCGACATGCCCTGGCCACCACCGACGCACATGGACTCCATGCCGTAGGTCTTGCCAGTGTCTTCGAGAGCGTTCAGCAGCGTCGTCATGATACGGGCTCCGGTCATTCCGAAGGGGTGGCCGAGTGCGATGCCGCCACCCATGATGTTCAGCTTTTCCCACGAGATACCGAGGTGTTTGGCCGAGGGGATTACCTGAGCGGCGAAGGCTTCGTTGATTTCAACGAGGTCAATGTCGTCAATGGTGAGGTTCGCGCGACGCAGCGCCTGACGACAGGCTTCGATCGGTCCCAGACCCATGATTTCGGGGTTGAGGCCACTAACGCCGGACGAGACTATGCGAGCCAGTGGGGTGATGCCCAGCTGCTTGGCCTTGGTGTCACTCATGACCACCACGGCGGCTGCTCCATCGTTCAGGGGGCAGGCGTTTCCGGCCGTAATTGAACCACCGGGGCGAAAGACGGGCTGCAGGGTGGCGAGCTTTTCAACCGTGGTACCGGCGCGGGGACCGTCGTCCTTGCTCACGACGGTTCCGTCGGCCAAGGTGACGGGGATGATTTCGCGGTCGAAGAAGCCATTTTCCTGGCTGGCCACGGCGCGACTCTGAGAGAGGGCAGCGAACTCGTCCATTTCCTGGCGCGACACGTTCTCGTACTCCGCAACGTTCTCGGCGGTTTGGCCCATGGCGATGTAGATGTCGGGTAGTCCCGTTGGGGGAGTCCAAGCGCCGTGACCACCTTCGGCGCGCTGGGTGGTACGTGCGTAGGCGTCAGCGAAGATGGGGTTAGCCGCGTTGCCTGAGTCCGAAGCACCCGCGCCGTAGCGTGAGACGGTTTCTACACCGGCGGCGATGAAGACGTCACCCTCTCCAGCGCGAATAGCGTGAGCGGCCATGCGTATGGTCTGCAGCGAACTCGAGCAGTAACGATTGACCGTAACCCCTGGAACGTCGTCTAAACCAGCGAGGATGGCGGCGACGCGCGCAATGTTAAAGCCGGACTCGCCGGAGGGCTGTCCACAGCCCAACATGAGATCTTCGACACTGTTGGGGTTCAACTGGGGTACCTTTGCGAGGACCTCGCGCACGACGAGTGCGGTGAGATCGTCGGGTCGCATAGTACTGAGTGACCCCTTGAAGGCACGGCCGATGGCAGTGCGTCCGGTGGCAACAATTACGGCTTCGGGCATTTTTCCTCCTTGGGGGTTACTCCGTGGTAACTCTGTCACTATATCGAGAACTGGATTGGCTCTTTGGTTATAGGGCGATGAGTCCGAGAGCAGCTCCGACGACGAGGGCCACCGTATTTGGAAGGCACCGCGAGAGGATTCCGATCCCGAGGGCGCCTACGCAGAGCCACTGCCAGGGGTGCGAGAACGAAGATGTGACCAAGACGGCGGTAGCGCCAATAAGTCCAATGGCGGCGGGGGTTGCTCCTTCGAGGAAGGCCAGAGCCACGGGGCTGGTGCGGAGTCGCTGAAAGTGGGGCGCGAGGACGTTCACGAAGATGAATGAGGGGCCGAAGGCGAGAAGAGAAGCGAGGCCCGCGCCGGACCATCCGCCGAGAACGTAGCCAATTCCGGCAATCGTGGCGACAACGGGACCGGGGGTGAGTTGGCCAACGGCAACCAGGGCTACGAAGAGGCTTCCGGCCATCCAGTGGTAGTGCGAGACCACATCGGCCCGCATCATGGGCACAATCACAAAACCGCCCCCAAAGCTGAGGGCGCCAACTTTGAGAGCCAGCACGCTGAGCGAAGGCAGAGCGTGCGTGCTCGACCCCGCGACCACCAGCAAGGAACCACGGGTTGGCCGGTGACGAATGGCGGTCATGACGAGTCCGGCTGCCAGCAGGACGAAGAAGGGGTTGAGGTTGCGGGGAAAGAGACCCGCCACACTGGCTGTGATCAGCCACGCGACATAGACGCGCTGTGCTCGTGGGGGGTGGGGGGACTTCGCCCACGTCGAGCGATGGCCGCGCATTAATTCCACTGCTGCCGCGATGGCGATTCCGGGGACGGCCAACGATGCTCCCATGGCGGCGTGGGCGAACTGCTCCGAAAGTGCACCACCACGACACATCTGGCTGGCAATCAGCGACACCATCACGACAGAGGGAGAGATGAAGAGAGCTCCCGCGACGAGGGTGCCACGCCACCCTTTCAGGCGCCAGCCAATCCACAGCGCCATCTGGGTGGATGCCGGCCCGGGCAACATCGACACGGCGGCGTAGGCGTCGGAGAATTCCGCCGGGGCAATGAGATCTGTGTCCACCCAGGTACGTCGCATCTGGGTGATGTGGGCCATCGGACCGCCAAAGGCGGTGAGACCCAGGGTGAGAAAACGCCGAGTCAATGTTCCCCACGTGAGAGCCCTGTTCACGCTCGCAGCCTAAAGGTCTAGTTCAAAGTTGCGAGCCAGTCTTTGGCTTCCCTGAGGTGACGCGCGTAGTCCATTTTCCCGTTCACGGCGCGGCCAACAGTGTCGACCACGCGAATGTGGCGTGGCGCTTTGTACGACGCCAGTCGCGTCTTCACGTAAGCGATGAGATCACTCTCGCTGGCTGCAGCCCCAGGGTGGAATTCGACTGCGGCGGTGATCTGCTCACCATAGGTTTCGTGGGGGGTGCCCACGACGCAGGCGTCAGCCACGGCTTCGTGCGTCTTCAACGCTTCTTCAACTTCTTCGGGGAATACTTTTTCTCCGGCGGTGTTGATGCACTGGGAGCCCCGGCCCAAGAGGTGGATGCTCCCGTCGGCGTTCACCATGGCCATGTCGCCGGGGACGCTGTAGCGAACACCGTCGTGCACCTGGAAGGTGGCGTCCGTCTTTTTCTGGTCCTTGTAATAGCCGAGGGGTATGCGTCCACCCAAAATCAAGCGACCCACCTGGTCGGATCCAGGCACGACATCTTTGCCGTCGTCGCCGATGACCCGGACGTCGTCGCCTAAGGAAAATTCGGCCGTTTTCTTCGCACTGGATCCAGAGGAGACTGAGGCACCTAAGCCCACTGCCTCAGACGAACTGAAGGCGTCAATGAGCATCATGTCGTGGTGGGCGAGGAGGCCAGACTTTATCTCGGCACTCCACATCGCACCGGAACTCAACATCGCAAAGAGCGAGGTGAGTGAATAGCGGCCGGGGTTCGCATCCAACACCCGCAGGAGGGGGCGTGCGAAGGGGTCACCCACGATGACGGCCACAGCGACTTGCTGGGCGTCGATTTGCTCGGCCATTTCGACGGGGTCGAAACTTCGCGAGGGGAGCAAAATAACTCGCCCGCCAGTGGACAGAGAGCCGATGGCCGAAAAGAGTCCAGTGCCGTGCATCAGCGGGGGGGCCGCGAGGGTGGCGTACGAGGGGCCCTCGGCCTTGATCACGTCGGCGACGTCGGCCGCGGTGGCGGTCTCGGGGAAGCGTCGGAAGCTTGATGCATTGAGGCGCTGGAAGAGATCGTCATTGCGCCACATCACGCCCTTGGGCATGCCGGTGGTGCCACCGGTGTAGAGAAAAACGAGATCGTCCGGTGAGCCCTCGGGTAGCTCGCCAATGGGGCTACTGATGAATTCCTCGTAGGGCGTAGCCCACTCGGGGCAGGTGGTGGTGCCGTCATCAACGAAGAGGCAGTAGCGCAGGGTTGGTACCTGCGCACGGACTTCTGCAATTTTCTCGGTGAAAATCCCGTGAAAAATAACGACTTCGGCGTCCGCATTGGTAAAGAGGTACACCAGTTCGTCGACGCCGTAGCGGTAGTTGGTGTTGACTGGTACGCAGCGGGCCGTCAGCGCCGCCGTGAAACCTTCGAGGTATTCAGCGCAGTTGTACATGTAGAGGGCAATCTTCGCCCCCTCGGGAATGCTGTGTTCTCGTAACCACGTAGCACCGGATTCGGAGCGGTCTATGAAGCTGCGCCACGTCACCACTCGGTCGCCCTGGACGATAGCTGGTGCGTCCGGCTGAGCCCGACCAATGGCGCGCCACACATTTGAAAGATTCCACGTCGACATTTCTTACCCCCGTAGCAGGTGAGGTTAGCCAATCCCGAGGTCGCCGCGGTGGTGGGCTAGGTTTACTTCACAGGCAGTAAATAAGGGGGGTCTTATGAAATATCGTTCCTGGTCCACGGCAGCTGCGGCTGCTTCACTATTGGCGACAACCCTCGCCGTGGTGACGCCGTCACTTTCCTTTGCCGGAACCCCGGCCATGCCCGACGCGGCGGTCGCGAGCTGCGACGCGCTCGTCACGACCCCGGTCAACCACAGTTGCCTTCTACCCTGGCCGAATAACGCATTTACAATTCCGGCCAAGACCAATACTGGTCGACAGATTCACATTTCGGCGACGTCAACGCCCGCCAATAAAAGCGGCGTACACATCAACCCGACCTATCAGAACCGCAATGACGGATTCTCACCCGGCTCGGTGATCATGATTAACGTCCCCAACCTTTCCACCTCGGCCACAGGCATTGCGCCTTCGACCAACATTGGCCAGTCTCTACCGAGCAGCGACACGTCGCCGATTGTCCTGCTCGACACGGTGACCCACCAGCACGTTCCGTACTTCGCCGAACTTGACGGACAAAACACCGATGCCAGTACGCAACTGCTCCTGATTCACCCGGCCATTAACTTCTTGGAGACGCACCGCATTGTGGTGGTACTACGCAATCTCAAAGATGCCAACAACGCCGCTATTGCTCAGTTGCCCGGGGAAACCACTGCATTGAAGGCAGCCAAGCCCACGACCCGGCAAGCGCACTTGAAGTGGATTGTGCAAAATGACCTCAAGGGACTGAACACCAGCAGTCTCTACGCCGCATGGGACTTTACGGTTATTTCCGGTGCGGGAAGCTCGACGAGCAAGTTCACCCAAGGTTCTCTCGCGGACGCGGGCCTCACCATGCGTGATCAGGCCTTTAAGTCCGTCGGGACCAAGGCTCCGGTATTCCGAGTGACCAACGTCTCGGACAACACCCTGGTACACGAAGTCCACGGTAGTTTTCTCGTGCCGACTTTCTTAAAAGCCTGCCCGACCACGCAGACCGCCGAATACCAGAGTACGAATACTTCCAATTGCTCATCGATGAACCTCGACAAAAATGGTTTACCCCTCCTGGTTCCGGATGCGACTCGTCAAATTTGGGCCAACTTTATCTGTGTCATGCCCGAGACTCTGTCGAGCACCCAGGGAGCAGCTCTCCCCACGCTTTACGGTCACGGTCTCCTCGGTAGTGCTCACGAAGTGGCGGGTGGTTCTTTCGCTCACGGGGTGCAGGACAACATGATGGGCTGTGCCACGGACTGGTCCGGAATGTCGGGTTCGGACCTCCTGTTGGTAGCGGCGTCACTGGGGGACATGAGTTACTTCCACGTACTGACTGATCACATGCTGCAGGGTTTTGTGAACTTCCAGTTCCTCGGTCGTCTGATCAACTCGGCTCAGGGCTTCGCCAAGGATCCGGCCTTCCAACAGAGCGGGGCTGCACGCTTCCTCGTGGGCAAGTGTGGCTACATGGGCTACTCGCAGGGTGGCATCATGGGCGGGGCGCTGTCGGCCCTTTCGACGCAATGGAGCAAAGTGATCTTGGGGGTTCCGGGTCTTAACTACGGTGGACTGCTGCTGAACCGCTCCACCGACTGGCTGGAGTTTGCTTCGGTCTACAACCCCGCTTACCCCAACTCCACCGACCAACAAGTGGGTCTGCAATTGGCTCAACTCCTCTGGGATCGTGGCGAAAATGATGGTTACACCCAACACATCACGGCTAACCCCTACGAGGGCACCAAGGTCAAGCAGGTCTTTCTCATTGAAAACTATGGCGACCACCAGGTAACCAACGCTTCGGCGGAAGTCCTGGCTCGATCCATTGGAGCGGTGGACCACAAGCCCGTCTTCAACCCAGTCTTTACCGATCTCACCAACCCCAGTCACCCGGTGGTGGGTACGGCTCGCAGTAACGTGCCCGTCGTAATGCATTGGGGGATTACTGCCGCTGATCAGACCAAGGTCAACAAGGCCACACTGGTTCTGTGGGACTACGGCACACCGACCCCGCCGACGGATAACCGTGCACCAGTGAACACCAGCATTTATGGAAATGACCCCCACGGTTACGGTCGACGCACGGACGCTCTACTCAGCCAAGTGACAACTTTTATGAAGACCGGACTAGTTCCGGATCTCTGTAATGCCGCCGCTTGTCAAGGTATTCCGGGCTCGTGAGTGAGGGACGCGGCCTCCTCGCCCCGCTGGGGCCATCGGCAACGGTGGGTCTTGCGGACGAGGGGGATCCGCGTCGCTTGGAGATTCGCGACTGGCTCGCGGAGCACCCGTCGGCCTCGTGGCGTGAGCTGGCTCACGACGGACTCGTGGCGCCACACCTGCCGCGACCCTGGGGTCGTGACGCTGACGTGGAATCGCAACTCGTCATTGAAGAAGAATTGCGCCGAGCCGGCGTAAGTCGGCCCATCAACCCCATTGGTATTGGCTGGGCCGGTCCCACGCTGATTCACGCCGGTACGGCCGAGCAGCAACAACGTTGGTTGCCCCGTTTGATGTCGGGTGAGGATTTTTGGTGCCAACTCTTTAGCGAGCCCAATGCCGGAAGTGATTTAGCCTCACTATCAACGACGGCCGTGCGTGACGGTGACGAATGGGTCATCACGGGTCAAAAGGTGTGGACCTCGTACGCCCACATTGCGGCCTACGGCATCCTGCTCGCCCGAACATCAAGTGAGGGGGCGCCCCAGCAGGGCATTAGCTACTTCGTCTGCCCTATGAATCTCCCGGGCATTACGGTGCGACCTCTGATTGATATGACCGGCGATCACGCCTTTAACGAGGTCTTCCTGGACGAAGTTCGCCTCCCAGCCGATCACCTCATTGGCGCAGTCAATGACGGGTGGCGCCTAGCCAAGGTGACCCTCGGTAACGAGCGCGTTTCGCTCTCCGGGGAGGGCGCTCTGTGGGGACGAGGCCCGACGGCCCTCGATCTCGTAAGGGCAGCGGCCAGTCTCGGGAAAGTACCGGCTCTCGTTCGCGACAACCTGGTTCGTTGCTGGTCGCATGGCGAAATTCTGCGCCTCCTCCGTCTGCGACTGCTCTCTTCGGCCATTCGGGGACGCGAACCCGGTCCGGAAGCCAGCGTGCGCAAGGCCCTCGCGGATGATCACGGTCAGGAAATAATGGGCCTTGCTCAAGATCTGGCTGGTATGGCCGCTCAACTCAGTGGTCGAGGCCCCGGTGGCGTCGCCGGTGAAGTCGGAGCCATGTGGAGTCACGGATTTCTCTACGCCCAAGCTCTGACCATTGGTGGCGGCACCTCAGTGGTGCAACGTAACATCATCGCCGAGCGCGTCCTGGGTCTCCCCAAGGAAATAGCCAATAACTAGATTTTCAGCGGTCCCGCGTCGGCGAATCCCTGACGAATTCCCATACCGGCGCGTTGACTGAGTTCCTCGGGGTCAAAGAGCATCCAGTAGGCGTTACGCGCGTGCGAGCGGGAGCGATTTTCAAAAACACTCGCGAGAACGATGGGGTCTTCGGCTTCGTCTTCATGGACGAAGACTTCCAAGATGGGAATTCCGGTGAGGACTTGGGCCAGCATGATACCCAGCGCAGCTTCGTGGGCGCACTGTTTGTCAATGGCCGCACTACCGGGCATGCCCAGCGCTACGACAATGGAGCACTGCTCTTTTTCGATGAGGTTCTTCGCGGCTACTGCAAGGTCCTTGAAACCAGGTACGGTTCGGGCAATGGTGGTGAAAGTCTCGCCGTATCCGGGGCACTCGGCCAACTCGCCGAGGGCCGCCGCGCCCATGTTGAATCGAGCAAACATGGTATCCACCACGCCGATACGCACAATTTTGCTCGATACGCTTGTTTTCTTTTTTCCCACGGATCCTCCAATGGTCGTAGGTTGAAGTCTAGGGCTCGATTAGATAAGCGTTCTCTCAGGTTCGTGACTTGGCGTCGACGTCGTGACCTCCGCCGACCGTCAAAATTGACCTCGTGCCCGCTACTCACGAAGAAGCTAGGCGTTGGAGCTGGCGCCCTGTTGTACTCATCGTGTTGTCGTACACGGCACTCGCGAGCTTTTACTTTTGGCATCTTGGGCTGCTGAGCAACAGTCAAATTGTGAACTCCAATTCTGGAGATTCAGTGCAACAAGTCTGGTTCCTGGCCTGGGCGTCGGCGGCGATTCTGCACGGACACAACATATTTGTGACGCACGCCATGAATTACCCCGATGGGGTGAACCTATTCTCGAATACTTCGATGCTGCTGCTCGGCGTTCTCGCAGCCCCGCTCACGTGGTTGGTCGGCCCGGTCGCAAGTTTTGGCGCACTGCTACGACTTGGTTTCGTCGCCTCCGCTCTGAGCGCCGCTTCGGCGACGCGTCGTCTCGGGAAATCATGGTCGTCGTCGTGGCTCGTCGGTTTACTGTTCGGGTTTGGATCGTACCGAACGTCGGTCGGAATGACGCACGTTTTTGCGGCCGTGGACGTCACTACGCCGTGGCTCCTGTTTACCCTGATACGCCTGTCCCAGTCTCGTTGGTCGCTGCGGCGTTCCGGCGTGATGCTGGGTCTGTTAATTGGTCTGGGCGGTTTGATCTCCTTGGAACGATCAGTGATTTACGTCGTCGTCGTGGCGGCCTGCGGGCTGGTGGCCTTGATACGAGGTCGCAGTCGAGCAACCTTGCAGAGCCTGGGCGAAACCGGTGGCTGGCTGACAGTGGTGGCTGTTTCAATTCTGGCCCTACCCACCTATTTTTATTTATGGGGTCCCCAGGCGCTACACAAGAATCCGCACTCCAGCGATTTTTTCGCTAGTTTCACGACAACATGGCGTGATGTATTGCAGCCGGGACCAAGTCATTTATGGTCTCCAGTGGGGCACCAGGGGCTGGATGTCGCTGCGATTTCTGGAGTGTGGAGCAATCCCTCCTACCTGGGAATCCCCTTGATTGTGGCGGCGGGTATCGGCGCATATCGACGGAGGCATGAACCCCTGACGCGCGCGGCCGTGGGTCTGAGCACTCTGCTTGTAATGATCAGCATGGGGAGAAATCTTCCCATGCTCGGGAATGTTTCTCTGCTGAACACTCCGTCGTGGGTGCTGGGCCACGTGCCGCTGGTGGGGAGTATCACCCCGGACCGCTATATGAATACGGGCACGCTCGTCATTAGTTTTCTCGCAGTTGGGGCCTTCGACGGGGCTCGCCGTTGGCGACAACATCTAGTTCGCTCCGGCCTCGCTGCACTTGTGGCCCTCGCCCTCGTTGTGTCTATTCTCCCCGCGGCTAGTTACCCAGTGGTAGCAACGGGTGAGTGCACGTGGTTATCCAGTCCGGAAGCGCACAGCGTCATCACCCAGAATGCGGTTGTTGTGGCTTACCCCTACCCCATGGGTGTCTTTAATCAGGGCATGCTTGATCAGGCGCAGTCGGGTATCTACTACCGATTAGTGGGAGGCTACGCCATTGTCCCCAACGCCCACAGTGTCCTGAGCGGGGTGGCTCCGTTACGGCCCTACCAGGTCTTTGACACCTTGACCAGGGCCTACCTCGGCCCCCTGTCCGGGCCCTCGAGTACCTATCCTTTCAAACTCGGCGAGATTCCACCCTACGGTGCCGCAACGGCCGGGGTTTTTAGGAAATTCGTGAGGATGCACCATGTGAATTTTGTGGTCTATCAAAATGTTGGTGCGTACCCCGAACTGGCGCGCCTCTATCTCGGTCGGGCATTTGGCGCGGGGCGAGTTTTCGACCACGGCCAGGTCGTCGTATGGAAGGTGTCAAAGTAATTTCGCCGTCTCCTCGAGGCTCTAGTCTGAAAGCAACAAAGGAGCGAAGATGGCTTGGGATTTTGAAACTGAACCGGAGTTTGCAGCACAGCTGGACTGGATGCGGGATTTCGTCAAGCGAGAGGTATTTCCACTGGAAACTCTGCACCTTTCGTACGACAGGGTGAGAGAAATTATCAAACCACTACAGGAAGAGGTCAAGGCTCGCGGTCTCTGGGCGGCGCACCTGCCCGCGGAAATGGGGGGCATGGGTTTCGGTCAAGTGCGCCTTGGTCTCATGCACGAAATTTTGGGACAGAGCCCCTACGGCCCGGTGGTTTTTGGAAACAACGCGCCCGACAGCGGTAACGCCGAACTTCTCGCCGCCGGCATGGAAATGACGGGACGTCACGACATTCGAGAGCGCTGGATGCAGCCGCTACTCGACGGTAAGATTCGCTCCGGCTTCTCAATGACCGAGCCCCACACCGCCGGAAGTGACCCCCGTCTGCTGGCGACGACCGCGACGAAAGATGGTGACCAGTGGGTCATTAACGGACGGAAGTGGTACACCACCAATGGATCAGTCGCCGACATCTTGATCGTGATGGCCGTGAGCAATCCCGACGTACACCCCTATCAGGGCTCCTCGATGTTCGTGGTGCCCGTCACCACCCCGGGTCTCACGATTTTACGTGACGTCGGGGCTATGGACGATCCGCAAGTGACCTACGGACGCTTTGGCAATCACGCCGAAATTCTCTACGAAGACGTGCGCATTCCAGCCGACCACTTGATTGGTCACGAGGGATCAGGCTTCCTCCTAGCCCAGGCCCGACTCGGCCCGGGCCGCATCCACCACTGCATGCGGTGGCTGGGCCAGAGTCAGCGCGCCTTCGACATGATGTGCGAGCGCGCCCTGAGCCGCTTCACCCACGGGTCCTTGCTCAGTGAGAAGCAGACGATTCAAAATTGGATTGCCGACTCGCAAGCCGAGATGCACGCGGCCCGACTCATGACCCTGCACGCCGCGTGGAAGATGGATCAGGTGGGTGCGTCGGCCTCGCGTAACGAAATCGCGATGATCAAGTACTACGGCGCCACGGTGCTGCACAACGTGATCGACCGTGCGATTCAAACCTACGGATCGCTGGGCTACTCGGCTGACATGCCGCTCGAGGCGATGTACCGCGCCGCGCGCGCAGCTCGTATTTACGACGGACCCGACGAAGTGCACCGTCAGACGGTGGCGCGCCGCGCTCTGAAGAATTACACCCCGAGCGACATCCCGACTGATCACATTCCCACGCGAGCTGCGGCCGCGAGAGAGAAGTACGCCGACATTCTCGAGTTCTGGGAATCTGCGGAAGCCTAAAAACCGAGGTCCGCGAGTCGTTGGTCGAGCCAGTCCACGAGGAGTTGCTCATCATGAAGTGCGTCGTCGGAGCGCGTGGACCTGAGGCGATGCACCGGGCGCTCGACCCGGTCGAGCCATAGGCCACCACCCGGCGCTGGGGGCGTAACCGTGGCGAGCCAGAGAGCCCCGTCAACTCCCTGCAGAGCTGTTCGCAGCAAGGGGGAGGCGAGGCGATTGAAGAGCGGCAAACTGGTGGCCACACCCGGTGTCGCAGCCCAACCTGGGTGTACGGCGTAGAACAGACGCCCCGTGGGAGGCTCTCGGCGCTGTAGTGCGGCGCAAAGAACGACCTGAGCGCGTTTAACTCGGGCGTAGGCGACGGAACCACGGTAGCCCTCGGATGACGCCTCGAGCGTGTCGAGGGTGAAGGGCTGCGTGTACATGCCTCCTGATGTCATGAAGATAATTCTCTGACGCATCTGCGTTACGGGGGTACCCATGGCTCGGGTGATGAGATAGGGCGCGAGCAGATGCACCGCCAGGGTCTGTTCCACTCCGTCGGCACTTTGACCGTAGGAGAGTGCGAGGGCACCAGCGTTGTGCACGAGCGCGTCAATGGGACCACGTGCGCTGAGTCGCTGGGCGAGTTCGTGCGCCTCGGTGAGAGAACTGAGGTCGTAGCGCCAGGCTTCGCCCCGAGATCCCCAGGATTCTTGGAGTTCCGCGAGGGCGGTTTCATTGCGCCCGACCGCAATGACGTGGGCTCCCCGCTCGATAAGTACTTGAGCTCCCGCCCGTCCGAGTCCGGAGGTGGCACCCGTCACGACCACGACCCGCCCATCGAGACGAGGAATATCCGGCCAGGACTGAA
The DNA here is from genome assembly GCA_903860915.1 of uncultured Actinomycetes bacterium. Classification (GTDB taxonomy): domain Bacteria; phylum Actinomycetota; class Acidimicrobiia; order Acidimicrobiales; family RAAP-2; genus RAAP-2. The sequence continues at coordinate 89,081 of CAIOSJ010000008.1, forward strand.
GAGGTCGGCGAACGAGGGGCCCGAGTCGCGAAAAGCTGCCGATGACACTCGCCTCCAGGATCCGATCAATCCCCTCGCGAGCCGGGATTATTCTCACGATTGAGGTGCGAGCCCCTCAATGGCGTCACCGAGGTCAACCCCGATGGGGATGACGGCCAGCGTGGGAATATCGACACCACCGTCGATGTAACGCTGGACGTGGGCTCGACACTGGTCGAAGGAGCCGTGGATAATGAGCTCGTCGACGACTTCGTCGGAAATAAGCGTGTTGGCGGCCTTGCGGTCACCTGCGGCCCAGGCGTCCCACATGGGTTGCAGGGCGTCGCCGCGTCCAAGCCAGCGGTGAAATTCGGCGTAGGCGTGAACCGTGAGGTAGGAGGAAATCATGCGTCGCGCCACCATACGAGCGAGGTCGGCGTCTTCGGTGGGAATAACAAAAAGTCGAGCGGCGATGGTCTTGTCCGCACCCACTTCGGCCCGGCACTGGGCGACGTCGGCCGCGGAAAGCCAATTCAAGATTGCCCCGTCAGCTTCACGACCCGCCAAACGCAGCATCCCTGGGCGTAAGGCTCCGAGGAGAATCGGCGGCCGTGCGGCCACTGGTCGGGCGAGTTTGAATCCGTGGACTTCGACGGTCGGGAAGACTTCGTCGATCTTCTCGCCATCCAAAGCTCTCTTTACAAAGCGCAAGACGTCGCGGGTCTTGGCGTAGGGATCTTTGTACTCAATCCCATTCCAGCGCTGTACGACGGGCAGAGAGGAGGCGCCGAGTCCCATCGTGAAACGACCCGGGGCCGCTTCGGCCATAGCTGCAATACTCATAGCCATAAGGCCCACGCCGCGGGTGTACACGGGGGTGACGGCCACACCTAATTGAAGGCGGGGTTCCCAAGCGGCGGCTAATGCCAGTGGGGTGAAGCCGTCGGTGCCGTCAACTTCGGCGGACCAGACGTCGGTGTAACCCAGGTTGGCAATGCGGTGGAACCACTCGCGATGTTCCGCCAAAGTTATGCCATCGAAGGGAATAGTGAGGCCGTAGCGCTGAGTCATACCTCTAGTGTTTCAGAGTTTTCAAGCGACGGGCGGATTCGAAAGGCCTGCCTCGTTTAGAGGTGGTCGCGCAGGGCGTCGACCGCGCGCTGCATCGCCGTCACGGCACCGGGAATGACCTGGGGGAAAGCGAAGAAGCCGTGCATCTGGTCGTCGTGGCGGTCCAGAGAAACGGAAACATCCATTTCGCGCAAGCGCTCCGCGTAGGCCAAGCCCTCGTCGCGCAGGGGGTCAAATTCGGCGACGACGAAGTGCGCCCGCGCCGTGGCGGCGATAGTCGCCTCGTCCGCGAGTAGGGGGCTCACGCGAGGGTCGGTGCGTTGCCCCGGGGTGGTGTACATGTCTGCAAACCAGTGCATTACCGCGGCCGAAAGTAGGTAGCCCTCGCCGAAAGTGGCGTACGAGTCGCTGTCGCCCGCAATATTGGTAATGGGGTAGACCAACAACTGAGTGGCAATGGCTGATCCAAATTTCTGGGCTACGGCCGCGGCGAGGTTGCCGCCGGCGGAGTCTCCACCCACCGAAATTCTCGCAGCGTCAATGCCGTACTGTTCGGCGTTCACCTGCATCCACCGTACCGACGTTTCGGCGTCGTCGTGGGCGGCAGGGAAGGGGTGCTCAGGAGCCAAGCGGTAGTCGACGGAAAGCAGGTGGCAACCGAGAGCAGCGGCGAGGGCGTCAGTATGGCCGAGGGACTGCTGGACCGATCCAATGACCCATCCGCCACCGTGGAACCAGATCATCACCGCTGATGAAGCATTAGGCGGCGACATCAAGACGGCGGGAACTCCTTCGAGGTCGAGGTCTCGGTGGGAGCAGAGAAATTCGCTGGGCGGAAGCGCGGTGTCCAACATGGCCATTCCGGCTCGCAGGGCGACGTGGTCGAACCCGCCCTTTACTGCACCGGAGGAACCGACGACGAGGTCGTTGAGGAATTGCGAGGCGGGATCTAATGGCATGATGCTCCTTTGACGGGTGACTGAATCCTAGGACCGGGCGCCGAAGTTGGGTGAGCGTTTGGCGGAAAAAGCCGCCAGCCCCTCCGTGAGGTCGGCCGAATCGAGTGAGGCGAGTTCGAGGGCGGCTCCGAGTTCGCTGACGTCACGAGCCTCCACTAAGTGATTTAGTACGGCCTTAGCGGCGCTCTGCGAGAAGGCTGAACGCGAGATCAGGGTTGTGAGTAGTTGGTCAATCGCGAGGTCGAGATCTTCGTGCACGGAATTAATGAGGCCCCAGTTCAGAGCAGTCGAGGCGTCGAAGATGTCGGCGAGAAAGAGAATCTCTCGCGATGTCGCGGTGCCGACGGTAGCGACGAGTCGCTGTAGGGCGGCCGCGGGGTAGGCAATGCCGAGCCGAGCGGGCGTGACGCCAAACTGGGCCGTGGTGCTGGCGACACGTAGGTCACAGGCCAGGGCAATTTGCACGCCACCCCCGACGCAGAACCCTTCGATGGCGGCAATGGTCGGGAAAGGGAGCGAGGCTATGGCGTGTTCGGCCGCGGCATTGACGGCTCGGTAATTCGACCCATCGTGATCGGCCGCCAGTGTGCGTCCGAGGTTGGCGATGTCGGCGCCGGACGAAAAGTGACCACCTCGTCCGCGAATGACAAGAACTCGGATTTCGCCGTTGGCGCGCGCCACCTCGGATAGTTCATTAAGTTTCTTCCACATGTCGAGGGAGATGGCGTTGCGGCTCTCCACTCGGTCGAGCCACCAGGTGGCCACTCGTCCGTCGGCGCTGAGCTCGCTCGTAATGCTCACGTCGCTTCTCCGTCTAACCCGACGGCCCGACGGGCTACTCGGATGCTCTCGAGCCAGCCGCGACCACGAATGGAGTCCGGCTCGAGGTAGTTACCCTCAGCCCACTCATTCCAGCTCTTCACGACAACCATTTGCTGATCCTTCGGGCGCCGTAGTTCGTCGGCCAATGCTTCTTCGAGGTGCTGGGCAAACTTGGTGGGGGCGGCGTCGATGATGACCGATCCGCGCCGTTGACTTCGCGGCGTATTGTCCCAATTCGGCTGCACGCTGGCGTGGACCACACCTTCGATTTTGCTGACGGGACGAGGGAGTCGGATCGCGTAGCGGTACCGGGCCGGACCGAAGTGCTCTGACCATCCACGGAGGCGGTCGCGCAGGCGAGTGAGCGGTGTGTGCTGGAAGGGGAACTGAACGTACAGACCCGCGTCGAAGCCGTCGGCGTGGTGCGAGGTGTACTCCACGCCCCAGGGCTTTCCTTCAATCCACGCCACCAGGTAGAGGCCCGCTAGCCCGGCCTCACGAGCCATTGTCTGCCACATCGTGACGAAATCGGCAGGGTTGGGGAGGTCAGTCGGTCGGAATATGAGTAAGACCGGGCGACCATCGCGAGTGACGTAACGCCTGTCTTTGAACGCGGGCAGCAGCCGGTCGAAATGCTCCTGGTGGTCGCTTCGACCCGGGTAGGTCTGCTCAATCAGGATGCGATCGGGGGCTCCGTGCCAGACGCCGGACCAGGTTTGATTCGCCCAGCCGACAAAGAAGGGGAAGTCGGGTTCTCCGCTGGCGAGCACCTCATCGAGGGGCTGTTCGAGTAGTTCTCGCCCCGCGAACCAGTAGTGCCAATAACAAAATGAGGTCACGCCGTATTCGCGAGCGAGGGCCGCCTGAGCCGAACGGGTGGTGGGTTCGAGGAGTGAGTAGTAGCCCAGTTCACCTGGTTGAATGGGCTGATGGTGGCGTCGGAAGAGTGACCGAGCTTTGCGGACATTTGTCCATTCGGTAAAACCCTCACCCCACCAGGCGTTGTTCTCAGCTATGGGATGAAACTGTGGAAGGTAGAGGGCCGAGAGTTCCACGATGACGACGTTAGTGAGACCGTGCTGGTGGGTCAATTGGCTCGTAGTTAGCGACGAAGTCAGCGAGCGGCATCTTGCAGCCGGGCTCATCTGAGTAGAGCGCCGTCATGGTGTAGCGGGTGAGTATTTCGAGACCACTGCGGCGATGATTTTTGTCAATATCGCTCCATGAAGTCGGCCCGAAAGCACTGCTGTCACGAAAGTTGGTCGACGACGGCCGCGTCACGTCAATTGCCATCGAGTTCAGCTTTCGCCAGGTGGGGTGTATGGCCATGGCGTAGGTTCCAATGGCCGCCAGTTGCCCTTTGGCGTCATTGAGAAGTTCTTCGTAGGCAACGAAGTGAACATTCTGATCGCGCAGAGATAAGAAAACAGAGTGGTGTCGCTGGCACCATTGTTCAACCTCGTCGAGAAAGGGGTTCTTGGAAGCGGGGTCGTACCAACCCAAGGCCACGACCGAACGGGCTATTTCGAAGGGGTGCCGCGTGAGAACGATCACGGGATTGTGGGGCCGGTAGCGACGAACTTCAGCGGCAATAGCCATAGCTCGGACGTCCTTCACCACGGTTCGTCGCACCAGGTGGGCCGTATTCAACTGGTCAATCCAGGCGCCGTGAAATGCCGCGCCACCCTGGAGCGCGCGGATGACCTCGAGGGTGGCGGGGTGGGCACCTTCGGGAAGGGGCGTCGTAGCGGCCTGCTCACCGGTCACCACTCCTTCACTGACGTTGGCTGGTTCGTACATCAGTCGAGTGCCGGGTGGCGACACGAGCATTTCGGCGAGCCACGTAGAACCGCTTCGTTGCCACGAAGTGATCCACAGCGTGCGTCGCGGATTGGGTCGCAGGACCAAGATCCACGAGCGAGACTTTGTCCGCCAACGTTTTTTGAGGTAGCGCCCCTTCCAGCGCAGGCGAAGGAGAACGGAGATCACCTTGTCATTGTGTCAGACGGAGCCCACGACCTTGCTCTACCGCAGTTCACGGCTGAGCATTGCGGTCACCAGGCCGCTGCGGTGGGCTAGGTAATCGATAACTACAAAGCCGAGGCGCTGGTGAAAGTTGAGTGAGACGAGGTTCGGAGGCTCGTGGTTCACTTCGCAGACCACTCTTTGGTGCAACTGAGCTAGTTCAGCCAGGTACTGATGTAAGAGTGCGCCCCAGCCCTGACCGCGAAAGGGTGCCGCCACAACCAGACGGTCGAGATAGAGGAAATCTTCGTAGCGTTCTTCAAACCAGGCGTAATTGGCACTGTCGTAAGCAGTGCCAGGGGCGATGATGACGGCGTAGGCCACCACCTCGTCTCCGATGACTCCGACGAGGGATTCGGCGGCCAGCGCGTGGATCCAGGTCAATCGGTCCAAGGTGAGCGGGCTTAAGAATTCAACGTTGGCAGCGTTGAGTTCGAGGATGGTGGGATAATCGCGTGGTTCCATACGTCGCACGTCGCGGCTGGTCATTGGATCAATCCGTTCGAATTCTCGCCACTATGGCCTTAGTTAAACAAACTCACGCTAGTAGCATGAATTTAATGTTGCGAGCCAAAAACATTTACAGTTCGCCACGTTGTCGTCAAGCAATTCTCGTAGCGATCATGGCGGCAGTGCTCCTCCTGCCGATCCCGCGTCTTCTTCGTTCGCCGGCCACCTCGATGGAAGAGGGATCCCTGGTCCAGTACTCGACCATGGTCATGAACGGCAGTGTGCCGACCAAAACCTTCTGGTCGGAGTACGGTCCACTCAATTCCTACGTTCCGGCGGCTGTGTTTTCGGTGACCGGCCCGTCTTTGCTGGTCGAACGCTTAGTCGGACTGGCTTATCGACTCCTCCTCCTCGTCGGCCTCTATCGACTACTACGCCCTCACTCCCGTCGGGGCGCCTACCTCGGTGTAGCGATAGCTTGGATTCTGCTCGCCCCCTGGGGGGCCATGGCCTACGCCTGGATCGGTGGGCTGGGCTGTGTGCTCGCTGGTTTGAGTTTCATTAGTGAATGTATTGACGAAACCCCGTCTAGCTTCCGCGACCGCCGTCTTCTTCTCGCCGGCCTCCTTCTAGGTCTAGGACTTAGTTTTCGGCCCGACATGATTCTCTTGGTCGCTGCGCCAAGCGCCGTTTTGCTCTGGCGCCGCCGCCGCGACCTCTATCGCTGCCTCGCGGGTGCCGCAATTGGGCTGCTTCCCCTTCTCTACCTCGTCCTAACGGCTGGTTTGGCTAACGCCTTTCGTAACTTAGTGACGGACCCCGTCATTCATTTACGCGCCGGACGGGGCCTGCCAGTACCGCCCAATCCGCACTACGCGGCTGAATTCTTCACGAGGGTTAAGGCCTACTTGAACGTCGTTCTCGGACAGCAACAGTGGGGCGGGCCGCTGTCGTTGCAAGTAGCGGAACTCTTCTGGCTGCTCATCTTTGCCGCCGTCATTGCAGTGGCGTCCGTTCTTGGGCGACGCGGCATTCGTGATCGTCGTTGGCTGACCGTCGTTCTTGTCAATGTGATTATTTTGACCAATCTCCTTCAGCGTGCTGACGTGTCCCACATGCGTCTCGTGGGCGTGGTCGTCTTGGCGACCACCCCGACGGCGCTGGCGTACCTCTTTCGACGACAGATTCAGCGCACGGAGGTTTTCGTCACGCTGTCAGCAGCTCTGACTGCCATCATCGTCCTGCAAGCTGCCCCCGATATTATCGGTGCTCCCTACGCAAACTTGTTGTCCGTCCGTGGCATGTTCGTCTCGAGTCCCTCCACGACTCTGACTAATGACCATCGCAGCATCATCACCAATAGCAATGTCGAAACCCTCGAAATGAAAGTTGCGTTGAACTTAGTCTCCACTCATTCGCACCCGGGACAGCGCCTCTTTGAAGGTCCGACGGATCTACGATTTACCAACGACAACGAGCCCTGGTTCTATTGGCTGAGTCCAAAATTAGTGCCGGCTAGCTATTATCTCGAAATGAATCCGGGCATTGCCAACACGCCTTGGTCGGGACTTGAGAGAGAGATTGATCACGCCGACGTTCTGGTGCTGTCGAATCGTTTCGCGGGCTTCAGCGAACCAAACGCCAGTCGGATACCGGGTTTCAATGGGCCCAATCTGATCGTCGAACATAATTTTTGTGTGGTTGGCCACGACGCCTGGTACGTTGTTTTGCGGCACTTCAGCCAGGGCGTCACAGCTAACCCCCAACTCCTGCCCCAGCACAAAACCATGGTGGTGGGTAACCACCGGGAAGTTTTCTGCCAGAAGTAATTACCGGTGCAGGTCGAGTCCGGGCACGGTGAGCAGAAGCGCTTCCGTATTCGGCGCAGTGAAGTGCGGCCCCGAAGGTTTCCAACCCCAGGTCGTGAGGAAATTGTAATTGCGGGTGTGGATAAGGTCGTCTGAATGCCCGGGACGCTGGAAGCCGTCGGGGCTAATTGTCACTCCGACGTACCAAATTCGTCGGAACTTTGTGCCCAGCGTGAACAGACTAGACCAGGTGCTGTCGCCGAAGTAATACTCCTGGGAGATGACGACTCGAGGGTCGAGACTAACTACGTGAAATCCCTGTGACCAGGGAAACATCGCATTTTCAAATGAGACCTTCGTAGGGGAGAGGTCGTCGAGGGCCCAAGTGAAGGTGACCCAGGGGTCCACCACGATGACGTCACCTGGCTGGACTGAACTCCTCATCTCTGCGACCACTGAGCGGAGATTGAGGACGGGGTAACGAGCGTGATTCTCTACGCCGCTCCACAGGAGACAGGACGTCAGGATAATCGTGATGGCGATCAGGGCGCGTGGTCCCACCCGGTCAACAAGGCGCTGGCGAATGCGTCCAAAGAGCCCAGCGAGCAAGATTAGGACCGCGGGGTAAACAACTTCATCTGTTCGTCCACCACCGAAGGGGCTAACGCCAACAAAGGCCAGAAGGACGGACGTGACCAGGATTACGGCGGGAACGAGGAGGGGCCGCACGCTGCGTCCCCGAGTTCGTACGGACTCCCAGATTGACGGGACGAGAAGTACGGCGAGAGTAAGGACACCCACGAGGGCCATGAAGGTACCCATGGATGTGATGCTTTTATCTGGGTCGGGTGGGTGTCCCGTAGGCAGGGCGAGCAGATAATGGAAAAACGACGAGAACATCACTTGCAGGGAGAAGCAGAACCAGTGGAAAACATCAGTTCTGAGCATGAAGCCACGGTTGGTCCAGCCGCGAAAGAGGCTGGATGACAGGTGTGATAGCCACACCGCGTATTCGAGGGCAAACACGCCTAAAGCTCCGATGATGATGACGGCACTGGATCGTCGCCGTGCCTTGTCGTAGAAGGCAAGAATTCCGACGACGCCCATAATGGGCAAGGTGACCACGATGGTGGTGGCTGAAATGAGTGGCGCCACCGCGCCCGCGAGGAGGAGCCGACGCGACGTCACCGTGTTGGCCTCTCGGCGCCAAGCCTCAAAGAGCCACAGCAGTAGGCAGGCCAACAAAATATCGCCGTTGTACTGTTTTACGCGAGTGGAATAATCAACGGCGACTGGGGACACGGCCAATGCAAGAGCCACCAATTGCGCGATGCCCCGTCGAATCTCAAAATATATTGTCAATCGATAGATTGCGATAATGCTCGCCACGCCGAGGATGAAGGCTGGAAGTTGACCCCACCACGTGAGGTTGGGAAAGAGAGCTATCCAGCTCCGCATAAACAAGGTGTACAACGGTGTACTTGCCGCCATGTGTACTGCACTGCCAATTCCCACTCGGGCTGGCAGCGCAGCCCACGCGTCGTCGAACCAGAGATCTCCATGGGTGAATCCTGTTGCTCGCGTGACGACCGCAATGAGAACAATCACAATTAGGACGACTTTGCTACTTCGCCCCGCGGCGTTCGCTGGTGAATCAGTCACCTCGCCAACTTAGTATGGCTGATCATTTCGGGGCGCCCACTTTACAGGGAGCTCGCTGGGTAGTCCCGGTCTTGGCGCAGCACCGGGCAGCTTCAGCGGCGGCACGGGGGAGCAGAACTGGGGCGGTTTGAAACTGAATGCGAGCTTGTCGGGAAGTTACACCGCCTCGCTGTCGTCCTCGTCGCCGTACGTCTCCTTCTCCACCAACATGCGGGCCAGTATAAATATCGGAACCTGGTACCTCAATACCCACTGTGACTCAGGCTGGGTTTGGGTACATTGCCACACTGATTCTGGCTACAACTGGTCGAGCACGTCCATTGGGGTCTCGATGGACTCTTCCGGAAATGTTTCTGGTAACTGGAATGGCTGGGGTTTTAGCCTGCACCTCTAGGAGTTTTCCTCAGCAAGGAGGTCAGTCCGTCGCGGGAGAGTGGGCGCAGTGATGCGGCCTTGAAGATCTTGGCTCTACTTAGTGCTGAGTGCGACGCGCAGGGCTTGCCACGCGGGCTTTGGATTGAGATGTGCATCGAGCGGAGTGCCAGCACCATAGCCCGTAAAGAATCCGGGAATCCAAGAGTACTGGTCCTCGAAACCCCAGATGTTAAAGGTCCGACAATTAGTAGCCGCGAGGCACGTACTCAGGAGGTCGCTAAAGTAATTGGCCTCGGCGACAAGGGCGGTGGTGTTGACGGGCAGGGCGATGGCGTAATCCACCTCAGTCATAGCCACACTGAGTCGAGCTGCGGCCGCAGTAGCCATCTGCTGCGAAAGAAAAGCACTGCGGGCTGGGCTTTGGATGGAATGAAGTTGAAGGCCCACTCCATCAATGGGAACGCCCGCTCGACGCAAGCTCACGGCGAGTGAGACCAGCGACCGAGTTCTTACCCCATTGCCGTTGAAGTCGTAGTCATTGAGATACAGCCGAGCGTTCGGGTCAGCCCGGTGGGCGTAGGTGAAGGCTAGGTTGATGTAGCTTGGGCCAATCCACTTCAACCAGGGGCTGGGGGCCAGTCCGGTACCGCTGGGCCCAATGGGCTCATTGACCACGTCCCACTGGCTGCACTTAGATCGGAAGTGCCCCACCACCTTGGCGATGTGATTCGAAAGTGCGGCTAGGGCCTGTTGTTTCGTGAAGGTGGCGGAAGTGAGCCAGTTGGGGTTGAAGAGATTCCACACCAGATTGTGGCATCGCACACTTTGGTGGTGCAACTTTGCGAAGGCCACGATGACGTCGGCTCTGGTGAAGTCAAAGACGCCCGGCGCGGGCTCGGTAGCCGCGAACTTCATAGAGTTTTCCGGCTCCACCATGTTGAATTCTGTTCCGAGTACGCAGGCGTAGGCGGGGTCCGTCGCCAGAGCGCTGTCATTTACTGCACTGCCCACCAGCACGCCTCGAGCAGTCGCAAGTTTTCCAAGAGGTGGCGTTCCGAGCACGCTACTGGGCGTACAGGTGGGACTCGTAAGCTTCGCTTGCTGACCACGTGATGCACTTATGGGGGTCAACGCCGTCACGATGAGGGCGGTGGTCACTAGGCGAACAGTGCGGTTCACGATCATGGTGAAAGATTAACTCCCGCCCTCGGCGAGCATCAGGGCAAGACTCTTTTGCAGGGCCTGATTAACGAACATCTGGTCGTACGCGCCTCGAGAAATCACCGGAAGGTACTACTGCCACCTAGGCTAAACCCATGTCTTTGAAACTCGCCTCGTGGAACGTCAATGGAATTAGAGCAGTGCACGGCAAGGGGCTCTTCACGTCATTTTTAGACGAAGTCGACCCCGACATCATTTGTCTCCAGGAAATAAAAGCTCAGGAGTCACAGTCGCCGCTCGAACTCGTTGGCTACCACGAATTTTGGAATTCCGCGGACAAGCCCGGATACTCGGGCACCGCCATTTTTTCCAAGGTGAAGCCCATCGCAGTGACGCACGGACTACCCAAGCGACTCGAAACGAAACACCAGTTGCACGACGACAGCTTCGGGAATACCAACCAGGAAGGACGAGTCCTGACGGCCGAGTTCGAGGATTTCTACCTCGTCACTTGTTACACCCCCAACGTGAAAGATGATCTCAGCCGACTGAGCGTACGACACCAGAAGTGGGACCCCGCTTTTTTAGATCACGTCTCAGCTCTGGCTAAGAACAAGCCGGTGGCTTTTTGTGGTGACTTGAACGTAGCCCACACGGATGACGATCTTGCGCGGCCCAAGCCCAACCACGGAAAAGCGGGCTGCACCGACGAAGAGCGCTCGGGCTTCGTCGCACTTCTGGCCGCGGGATTCGTTGACACCTTTCGCATGTTTACTCAGGGCAACGGTCACTACACGTGGTGGTCGTATCGCGGTGGGGCCCGTACGGGGAACGTGGGATGGCGTATCGACTATTTTCTGGTGTCGTCCGAGCTCGCGGACAAGGTTGTGGCCGCCGAGATCCACGATCAAGCGATGGGGAGCGATCACTGCCCCGTCAGCATCACGCTCGACATGTAGGTACTCCCAATCGGGGTCCAGCTGTTCCTCTCGCAAATGTAGATTAGCCACTGATGCTTCTGCCGTCACACGAACGGCGCTGTGGTAACTGACAGTGGCCGCTGCCTCAGCAACCCTGAGACTATAAATTCCACGCCGATATCTTCGTCTGGCTATGAATCGCGTGCTACGCCAATGGTCGCTAGTGATTCCCCCTATGGGATCGAAGTCCCGGTGATGGCGCTGAGCGGTGAGTGACTTAGTGGGCGACGGCGCGTTGGACGTAGTCGCCGGTGGTGATGAGGAGGTCTTCGCGGTGGTGCGGTCCAATGAGTTGGAGGCTGGATGGGAATCCGCCACCGGCTACTGGGATAGGTAGCGACAAGGCGGGGAGACCGGTGACGTTAGCCAAGGGGGTGAACGCGGCGAGCGCCAGGTTCAGGTGGGCGGTACCCATGAGGGGGTCGTCGAGGCGAGGCGGCAGAATCGAGATCGTCGGCAGGGCGAGGAGTTGCACTCGCTCGAATATTCGACAGAACGATGCCGTCAGGCGGTCGGCCTCGGCTCGGGCCGCGGCGTGAAGGGGGGCGAAGGCCGACCCGAGGGTAATCATCTCGAGTACCTCGGCGCTGAGACCGTCGGGGTCAGTCTCAGCGAGGTGGTGGTCAGCGTCCCAGAGCTCGGCGAAATAGAGCGTCACGAAGGCGTTACCCAGTGCCTCGATTTCGCTCGGGTCGATCGAAATCACCTCGAAGCCAGCGGCCACCAGCGCGGCGTCCACAGCGGCATTAACCACCGGGTCGGCTTGGGTGACGATCCTGCCAACGATGGTGGCAGCGGTTGTGGCTCGGGTAAAACCGGGCTCGAGAAGCTGCATCCCCAACTCGACTCCAGCCAGGTCGCGTCCTATCGGGCCGATAGTGTCGAGTGTTCGGCCCAAGGGCCAGACCCCTTCGAGAGGAATTCGACCGAATGTCGTCTTCAGCCCGGCTACACCGCAGCAGGCCGCTGGAATGCGTACCGAGCCACCGGTGTCGCTCCCGTAGGCCACGTCAGCTTCGTCACTACCCACCGCCACCGCTGAACCGCTGGATGAGCCTCCGGGAATGCGGTCGGGATCAATTGGATTAATGGGAGTGCCGAACCAGGGGTTGGTGCCAACGCCAGTGGCCGCCAGCTCGGTCAGATTCGTCTTCCCGACGATCCGGGCGTCGGCTGCTCGAGCACCGGCCATGCACGCTGCGTCCTTGGTGGCAAGTTGTGCGTGGTTAGCCACGGCCTTACAGCCCGCGGTCGTCGGGGTGTCGAGTACATCGATGAGGTCCTTAACCGCGAGGCGGGGACCCGACCCGACACCGGACATCGGAGTAATGAATGTGGACATGAGCGAATGCTAGTCACCTTCAAGCGGCCTGTGCGTTGTCTCCGGGAGGGGCCAGGCTAGGTGTGATTCATTCCCACTACACCACCTAAGGGCAAGATTTCTACATCAAGCTGTGGTACGACAAGAATTCGTGTCAGCACCACCGCTGATGAAAAATCTCCTGAAGAGCGCCCCAAGCTCGGGCGACCTGATGGTAAAATAAGCGCACACAACGAAGGAAGGACTTCCGTGCGTCCCATTTTTCATCTTTCGATTCCTGTCCGTGATCTGAGTGAGGCAGTCGACTTCTACCGGAGCCAACTCGGTGCTGAGATTGGAAGGAGAACGGACAGCTTTGTTGATGCCCTGCTCTTCGGCGCCCAAGTAACACTTCAGAACGATCCCGCCAGCGTGACGGCTCCAATGCCGAGAACCCGACACTTCGGGGCGACCATTTCATGGGACGCGTGGGAGTCAATCTCAGCTGGTCTTCGTGGAGGTCCGCTGATTGTCGAGCCGCCAACTCTTTCATATGTGGGGGAGCCCACAGAGCAAGGAAAATTGATGATCAAAGATCCGAGCGGAAATCTCATTGAAATCAAGGCATACCGCCAACCTGACAAGGTTCTCGGCTCCCTGGCACACTGATCAGATAGTTCCAGAGGAGCCCTTCCTCTCAACAGTCTTGAGGCTCAATCCCGAAGCGTCTCCTGAGTTAGC
>CAIOSJ010000009.1 GCA_903860915.1 uncultured Actinomycetes bacterium
GCTCGCCTGGAAATGCGCGTAGCGCTGGAGACTTTTATCAAGCGTTACCCCAGCTTCACCCTCGATGATCCTGAGGCGGTGACCTGGGCTCCCGGCCAGGTCCGTGGACCGCGTCATCTGCCGATCAGAGTTCGTTAGGGGTAATGGGCGCCGAGCCCGCCACTGTTTAGCTCAGACGTAGTTGCGTGACCCCATCGGCCCAGACGCGACGCATCCACTCTTGGACTTCGTCGGCTTGACGGGGCAGACCAGCCGAGAGGTTGACGGGACCACCAGCCGTGACCAAAATATCATCTTCGATACGCACCCCAAGTCCGCGGTACTCCTCCGGTACGGTGAGGTCGTTGGCCTGGAAGTAGAGGCCGGGCTCCACCGTCAACACGTAGCCCTCGGCGAGTTCACCCAGCAGCACGTTGTTGCGAGCGTTGGCGCAGTCGTGGACGTCGATTCCCAACATGTGGCTAACGCCGTGCAGGGTGTAGCGACGGTGCAATTGTCGATCCCGTCGTAGAGCCTCGTCGGGGGAAACCGCCACTATTCCTAGATCGCAGAGACCTTCGACCAAGATGCGCGTCGCCGCGATACTGGGATCCATGAAGGACGCGCCCACGGTGCAGGCGGCGATACCCGCTTCTTGAGCGGCGTAGACGATGTCGTAAATCCGTCGCTGGGCGGGGGAGAAAAGCCCGTTAATCGGCAGTGTCCGGGTGACGTCGGCGGTGTAGAGGGTGTGACATTCAACCCCCGCGTCCAAGAGCAACATGTCGCCCCGGCGTACCACGCCATCATTTCGCGTCCAGTGCAGAATGGTCGCGTGCGAGCCACTGGCCGCGATGGTGTCGTAGCCAACGTCGTTGCCCTCAACGCGAGCGCGCAGATTAAAAACGCCCTCAATGACGCGCTCCCCACGCCCTTCGGCTTCCGGGAGGGCGCGCACCACATCGTTGAAGGCCGTCACGGTGTGGTCGACTGCTAGTTGGAGTTGCGAGACTTCATACTCGTCCTTCGTCAGGCGCAGTTCACTAAGAAATTCTTCGAGGCTGTGATCGAGTTCGTTGGCGGGGACCAGATCGTCGACGCTGCTGTCGAATCCGCGAACGACCAGAACCTGCGCGGCGTCGAGAGAGCTGATGACGGCGGGAAGGTCCTCAATGGATCTGGTGGCAATGGCGTTATAGATCGCGGTTTCCGCTACGCCTCGGCGTGGTCCCACCCACAACTCACCGTATTTTGAATCAGTAAAGAAGCCGTGGGTGTGGTGGTCGCGACGATCTGCGACGTAGAGCGTTGAGTGCGGACCGGTAGCCGACGGGCTGATGACGAGTACGGCGTCCGACTCGAAACATGCAGTGAGGTAGTAAAAATCTGTACCGGGCCGGAAGCGAAAATCTGTGTCATTGGCGCGAACTTTGGCTTTCCCGGTAGGGATGACCAGCGTGGCCCCGGGGAACTGCGCCGCGGTTTTCTCACGTCGCAGGGAACAGAATGGTGCGGCGGGATGAACGGAATTGTCCAGCGGAGCCACGTCCCAGTTGCTCGTCATGTGCTCAAACAGATTCCGGGGGCAGGGAGGTCGGTGCGGCCCGACCCATACCCAGTGTTCCGAAATCGGATTCTCAGCGGATACATCGGGTTCAGGAATGGAAAAATTGTCAGTCACCTTTGCAATTTACTCGTGGGACGCGCACGACCCGTTACACCCTGAGCTTTTTACGGGCTGACTAGGCTCACGCCATGGACATTTCACTTCGCTTTGAGGATTCCGTCGGCATCATTACTTGGAACGATGGGGAGAATCGGATTAACCCCGACTCGATGGCGCGCATGCACGAGATCTTCGATGAACTCGATACGGTGACTGGTCCCCTGGCACTCGTATGGACGGGAACCGGGAAGTTCTTTTCGAACGGTCTCGACCTAGAGAGGTTTGCAGCGGAGCCACACATCTTGGGACCGACCACGAAGGAACTCGACCGCCTGTTTGGTCGAATCATTTCCTTCCCGGCCTACACGGTGGCGGCCGTGAACGGCCACGCTTTCGCGGGTGGAGCGATGCTCACCTGCACCACTGACTACCGCGTGATGAGAGAAGACCGGGGCTTTTGGTGTCTCAACGAAGCTGAATTGGGCCTCCCCCTCACCGAAACTATGGCGGCGGTAGTTCTGGCTCGCCTCCCGAAGGCCACGGCGCTCGAAGCAATGAATACGGCCCGTCGATATTCAGCGCTGGAAGCAGTCGCTGCGGGAATTATTGAAGCTACGGCCTCCGAATCCGAGGTTCTCACCCGGGCGATTGAAGTGGCCGCGCACGTTGCGACGAAGGACCGAAAGGTCATAGCCATTCATAAGAAAATGGTCTTTGGCGAGTTAGCCGAAAAATTAAAGATTTCCTCTGAGCGCTAGAGGCTGAGCCCTAGGGGCCAAGAATCGTATGCTCAAGATATGAATATCGCACTGACGTACGTAGACAATGTTGCAGTCCTCACTTGGGATGAAGGCGAAAATAGGATTAACTACGATTCGCTAGCTCGATTGAATGAAATTTTTGATGAACTCGAAAATGTCGAAGGCCCCCTGTCGATTGTTCTCGTGGGTGTCGGAAAGTTCTTTTCCAACGGGCTCGACCTGCAGCGATTTGGTCACAACGTCGAGGAGCTGACCGAAACCCTTCGCCAATTAGCGGTGCTGCTGGGTCGTATTCTGGTGTTTCCTCGCTACACCGTGGCGGCGCTCAACGGCCATACTTTTGCTGGTGGCGCACTCATCTCAATTGCTTTTGACTACCGCGTGATGCGCGAGGATCGGGGCTTTTGGGCAATGAACGAGGTCGACCTCGGCATGACGATTCCTCACGCGCTCATGAAGCTGCTGGCGATCAAGCTGCCTCGAACCACGATGGCGAATGCCGTAATTACGGGCCAGCGTTACGACGCCGCCAGTGGTATCGCGGCCGAAGTGGTTCACGTTTCGGCGAGTGAGGGAGATCTACTGAACGTTGCGATTGAACGAGCGCAGGCCATGGCGGCTAAGAATTCATATTCCATTGCTGATTCGAAGATGCAGCTCTTCGGAGCGGTGGCCCGCGAACTGGGCTACACCCCTAAGAAATGACGCCGTAAACAACAAAGGGCCCGTCGGTTTCCCGACGGGCCCTTTGTTATGCGGTACGAACTAGTTCAGCCAGCTCGGCACAGCGGCATTGACAAACGCCTTCTGCGTGATGGCGCCATTGGCCGCATCATTGGTCGAGTAGACCTTGCCGTCAATTTGTGTCGTATTCGTGTTGCTCACGATCTTGACCAGCAATCCGCCACCCAGACCCTGGTGGTTCGTAGGCGAGTACTGCAAGGGTAGGACGGCCGGGGTCGCAAAGGCATTGCTGACTGCCGAGTGCTCCAGGGTGCTCACAGCGTTCGCCCGAGTCACGTTGCTGCCCATGGCCTTCAGCAGTTGCAGGAAGGTGACGGCCCAGCCGGCGCCGTACTGCATGTTGCCGCTCAGGATGGACTTAGACGTGAACTTGGGAAAGTCCGCCTTGTCGGCCAGAATAACCTTGGCGATCCACTTGTTCCACGCATTGGTGGTGTCCGTGGAGTAGGGGAAGAAGGTCATG
This sequence comes from uncultured Actinomycetes bacterium, assembly GCA_903860915.1. Classification (GTDB taxonomy): domain Bacteria; phylum Actinomycetota; class Acidimicrobiia; order Acidimicrobiales; family RAAP-2; genus RAAP-2. The sequence goes on from CAIOSJ010000009.1 coordinate 3,614, forward strand.
GAGACCGCGTTCATCTCACCAGGGTTGGTCTTGCTCAGGTTGGCGTAGTTCACCGTCTGAGGGTCAGAACCCACACCCGAAATGACCCACTGAGGGTAGTAGCCAATCTTGGCGGCGTCCTTCAGAATCAAGGTCACGGCTGGCGGCACGGCATCAAGTACGACAATCTTGACGGCGTTAGCTTTCAGCGTTGCGAGAGTCGTCGGGAAACTGAGGTTGAACACTGCGTCGGTTGCCGGGTAGGCGAAGGAGTTCGTTCCACCCATGTTCGGGATGGAAAGTCCACCCCGCTGAAGTCCGAGCAGACCGTTGGCACCGAAGTCATCGTCTTGGCCAATGAAGCCCAGTTTTTTTCCGGCGAGCTTGCTCTTGATATAGTTCGCGAGAATCTTGCCTTCGGCGATGTAGTCAGTCTGCCATCCAAAAAGGCCGCTGTAGTGCGACGGGTCATTCCAGTCGGTGGAACCGGAGTTCACGAACAACTGGGGAATGTGGTCACTATTCAGCAGCGAACGAACTGCGTCCTGGGTCGCGGTGCCGAGGGAACCGACGGTGGCGAAGAGACCTCCAGATGTGTTGATGAGTGCATTGGTTTGCGCCACGGTCAAACTTCCTGATGTCTGCGGCTGAGCGCAACCGAGTGCCTGAATGTCGTAGCAGTCATCCTTGATGATGAAGTTGACCTTACGACCGTTGACACCACCCTTGGCATTGATGTACTTAAAGACCGCGTTGGCCGTCTTGGCTACATCGGAGTATCCCGTCGAGGCGATACCCGACAACGGCACCGTTGCACCGATGGTGATGGAAGTATTCGTCACACCATCGGTTCCCGTAGCACTTGCTGAACTACTCAGCGCTCCGATGCCTGCGAGACTTAGTGAAAGCGCAGAAGCCGCAATGATTGCGACTCCGCGGTGGGTTCTACGTAACATAAGTTGCCTCCTATGGCTGTGTGAAACGTCGGCGAAATACCGGCCATTACTTAGCGTATCGCCCACGACGAGTTCCGTTACTCGGCCTCTTTGCGGGCGCGAAGGTGAGATATTTTCTTTAAAAGACCGGCCATTCCCTGCGGTGCAGTGAGCATGGTCACCACGAGAAGCAACCCGAAAATAATGCCCTGAGAGTTGCTGCCGAGATTGGAATATGGGTTGAGTCCAAAGAGTGCGTTCAACTTGGCTATCAAGGTGGACGCATAGGCCGCGAGGAGACCAGCCATCAGAGCTCCACTCAAGGTCCCAATGCCACCTAGGACTAGCAATGAGAGAATTTCGATGGACAGCGCAAGGCCAAAATTATCAGCTCGAGCGACACCAGAGAGTAGGGCCACGAGAGATCCGGCCAAGCCGGCGTACGCCGCTGAGATAACGAAGGCGCCGACGCGCACCCGACCTAGGTTGACGCCCATGAGTTCAGCGGCGACGTCATTGTCACGAACGAGTCGCATGGCGCGACCTGCGCGGCTGGCGAAGAGATTGCTCATGAAGTAGTAAGCCACGCCCGTTATGACGACGGAAACGGTGGCGGCCCAGCGATAGTTCGCGACAATGAAGTTCTGAGGATCTCCCGACAAGTTCGCAAACCACGAAGGTGAACTCAGGTTGGCAAAGAAGAGCCCACCGGATCCACCGGTTAATTTCCCGAGAGACTGGATGAATGGCACCATGGCTGTTACAAAGGCCAGGGTCATGCCCGCGAGATAGGGACCCTTTAAACGAGTGGCGGGTATGCCGACAAGTAGTCCGGCAATGGCGCCGGTGAGGATCGACAAGAGGAGCGAAATAATTATCGGGCTCGACTGGTGATGGTTGGCCCAAATACCGGTCGTAAAGGCCCCCACGGCCATGAATCCGGAGTTACCGATTGACACCTGGCCGCTCCAGCCGGTTAAGAGGGAGAGACCCAAGATGGCGATAGTCATGGCCCCAGCGTTGGCAATATAGGTGTCGCTTTGCGCGGAGACCAATAAGACGACGCAAATCGCAACCACGGTGCCGAGGAGGGCGAGGACTAGTCGCCCGAGGCTCGAGTATCGCAGACGGAGCAGAATCTGAGTGATTTTCATCACAAGCGCCTCGTAGTGTTTTTCGTGAAGATACCGGCGGGCCTCACCAGTTGCGACAGCACCAAAATCAAGACGGGGGTGAAGGCCACCCAGCTGGGTGAGAGATAATCTGCGACGAAGGTTTGAATGATGCCAATTAACAAACCGGCCAGAATGGCCCCTCCCGGACTTTCGAGGCCACCAATTGCGGCGGCGATAAATCCGAAGACGAAGAAGCCGTCCATATTGCTGGGGAAAAGACCTGATCCACTGGTCGCAATAATGATCGCCGCGAATGCACCCACAGCACTGGAAATAATCCATCCCAGGGTGAGCATCCTGCTTACGCGAACACCAAGTAGTCGTGATACCTCTGGGGCGAGGGCGGAGGCACGAAGTTGGAGTCCGATTTTTGTAAAGCGAAAGAGGGCGGCTACCCCGAGCATGAGGGTCAGGGCCGAGCCAATTTGAAAGAGACTGAAGGGTGACAGGTAGAGAGTCTTGGAGCCAAGGGTGAAATAGGTCTGCGACAGCGGGCTGGTGAGTTGGCGGGCCATCCCGCTCCAGATGGAACTGGCCCCCGACTCGAGAATTCCGAGAAAACCCACCATGACAACGATGGAATTAATTTCTGCTTTACCGTAGAGCGGGCGAACGAGGACCCGCTCGGTGACGCCGCCGAGGAGCATGGCCGCTACGAGGGATATCAGCACGCAGACCCAGTAATTCAGGCCGTGCTCCAGCATGGTCATCCCACAAAACGCGGCGAACATGGCCATGGCCCCCTGGGCGAAATTCAGCACGTGGGTGGACTGCCAAATTAATACGAGGCTGAGCGCGATGAGTCCAACGAGCACCCCCTGAGCGGCGCCGATCAAAATGTCGCTCACGATACGTGAGGTGAAAAAGGCACCCATTACTGCACCAATCCCAGGTAGTACTGGCGAAGTTGGTCGTCGCTGGCGACCTCGGCGGCGGAGCCATTCGCGACCACGCGACCCACGCTGAGAACGACAGCATCATCGGCGATCCGTAATGCGCCCTTGGCATTTTGCTCCACCAGGAGCACGGAAAGATTCTTCGTAGCGCAGAGTTCTCGAATGGTGGTCATGAGCTCGGCCGCGACCAGCGGCGCGAGACCGAGGGACGGCTCATCGAGCAGTAGCAGACGCGGTTGGGCTATGAGCGCTCGAGCCATCGCGAGCATTTGCCGCTCGCCCCCGGAGAGAGTGGAAGCGTATTGCTTACGACGTTCACCGAGGACCGGGAACTGTTGGTACTGCTCGTCGAGGCCCGCGGCGAGATCGATGTCAAAGGCCATGGCGCCGAGTCGCAGGTTTTCTTCCACGGTGAATTCAGCGATGACTCCGCGTCCTTCGGGCACGTGACCAACTCCGAGACGAGCGATGTCGTCGGTCGCTCTACCAATAAGTTCCACGCCTTCGATCACAATTGAGCCACTCGCCGGCTGCACGAGCCCAGAAATAGTTCTCAGCAAGGTGGTCTTGCCAGCTCCGTTGGCACCGAGTACAGCCGTAATTCGACTGGGCATCGCGGTGAAGGTTACGTCGCGAATGGCCTCGATGGCGCCGTAGCGAACGGTGAGATTGGAAATTTGCATTACTGATCCACACCCAAATAGGCGGCGAGCACGTCAGGATTGGCCCGTACTTCGTGCGGCGTACCGGTGGCTATGACCTGACCAAAATTCAAGACCACGAGTCGATCAACAAGGGGCATGACGAAATCCATGTTGTGCTCGACGAGCAGTACCGCCATTGTTTCGCGCAACTGCGTGATGAGATTGGCGAATTCACTCAATTCGTTCTCGTCAAGCCCCGACGCGGGTTCATCGAGCAGCAGCAGGCTGGGATTGGTAACGAGGGAACGAGCAACGGACACTTTTTTTGCGATGCCGTAAGGAATGGCGCTGGGAAGTTGTGCGGCGAATTGACTAATTCCTAGACGGTCTAGTTGGGCCAAGGCGTCAGCGCGTAGTGAATGTTCGCTGCGCGCCGCGCTCCTCAGACCGAGCAGGCCAGCAACGACGCCTCCGTGCGCCCGACTTTGTCCACCGGCCATGACATTTTCGAGAACTGTCATGTGGTCAAAGAGTCCGACGCCTTGGAGGGTGCGCGCGATACCAGCCCGCGCGAGTTGGTGGGGCTTGAGGGAGGTTTGACCGAGGGCCGGGTAGCTAACGGCTCCTTCATTGGGCGAGATGAAGCCACAGGCGACGTTAAATGCAGTGGTCTTGCCCGCCCCGTTCGGTCCGATGAGTCCAACAATTTCACCACTGTGCACGTCGAACGAGACATTTGACAATGCGTGAAGCCCACCAAAGCGAATGGAAATATTGTCGAGCTTGAGATGGGGTAGGGATGGGGATGTAGTCACAACACCTCCAAACTAGTCTGCGCAGAAACAGGGCTCTTCGTGACCTTACGCCGTAATCCAACCCGCGTCACGGGCTATTTGCGTGACATCACCAATTCGTAGCCCCGAGCGGTGCTGCAGCGTTCGAATGAGCCCGGATGCTTCGTAGAGGGATTCGTGCGTTCCCGTGTCGAGCCAGGTCGTTGAACGTGGGAGTTTCTCTACGCGCAAGCTGCCGCGTTCGAGGTAGGCATTATTGAGGGCGGTTATCTCAAGTTCGCCACGTTGACTAGGCGTGAGAGTGCGAGCGAGTTGAGGGGCCTCTTCGTCGTAGAAGTAGATACCTGGAACCGCAAAGTGGGATTTTGGCGCTTCCGGTTTTTCTTCCAGTGAGAGCACTCGACCGTCGTCGTCGAATTCGACGACGCCGTAGGCCGTAGGGTCTTCCACCTGGTACGCGAAGATGAGAGCGCCGTCGACGTCGTAGTTTCTTTGCAACTGCGTGCCCAAACCGCTGCCGTAGAAAAGGTTGTCACCCAAGATGAGCACGCACTTGTCACCAGCGAGAAATTCTTCGCCCAAAATGAGCGCGTAGGCCAGTCCGTTGGGGGATTCTTGAATTACGTAGCTGATTTCGATTCCGAGTGAGCTTCCGTCGCCGAGCAGGCGTTGAAAGCTGGCTTGATCGTGAGGAGTGGTGATCAGCAGTATTTCGCGGATGCCCGCGAGCATGAGGGTCGACAGCGGATAGTAAATCATGGGCTTGTCGTATATGGGTAGGAGCTGTTTGCTCACTGCCTTCGTCACGGGGTGCAATCGCGTCCCACTTCCACCAGCGAGAATGATTCCCTTCATGCTGGGTAGTATAGGTTTACGAGTTTTTAGTTTCGAAAGCAAAGGAAAACCCTGTGCGTTTACTGATTACGGGAGCCGCGGGTTTTATTGGTTCGCGACTGGCTGAGATGGCTCTCGCCGAGGTAGAAAATCTTGGATATAGCGAAATAGTGCTCTTGGACGCCCTCACCTACTCCGGTCGCCGTGAGAACCTAGTGGGCGTAGTTGGCGATAGCCGCGTTCGTTTTGTCCATGGCTCCATTAACGATGCCGAGCTCGTCGATGAACTGCTCCAGGGAACTCACTCGGTCCTGCACTTAGCGGCCGAAAGTCACGTTGACCGTTCTATTGCGGGTGCGGCTCCATTTTTTGTCACGAATGTGCTGGGAACCCAACAACTCTTGGAATCATCTCGACGCGGGGGGGTGCAGAAGTTCGTACACGTGTCCACCGACGAGGTCTACGGCTCCATCAACAAGGGTTCGTGGAAAGAAGACCATATTCTCGCCCCCAACTCGCCGTATTCGGCGAGCAAGGCCGGTAGTGATCTCGCCGCCTTGGCCTACTGCACAACATTTGGACTGGACGTGTCAGTCACGCGTTGCTCAAATAATTACGGGCCTCGCCAATTTCCCGAGAAGATGATTCCCCTTTTCGTAACAAATTTGATTGATGGACTCAAGGTGCCCCTCTACGGTGACGGACTCAACGTTCGCGACTGGCTCCACGTTGACGACCACTGCCGAGGCATCCTCAAAGTTCTGGTCGCTGGGCGAGCTGGTGAGATCTACAACATTGGTGGGGGCACCGAGCTGACCAACCGCGAGATGACCACTCGGCTCATTCGGCTCTGCGAATTCGATGAAGCGATGATTGAGCCGGTGGCCGATCGCCTCGGACACGATCGTCGCTACTCGGTGGACTGCGGAAAAATATCCTCGGAGCTGGGTTACAAGCCCGAGGTCGATTTCGAACAGGGCCTGGCTGAAACGGTCCGTTGGTATCAGTCGAATGAAGAGTGGTGGCGACCCCTGACGAGTCGGTCCTGATGAAACTCGAGGAGCTATCGATTTCGGGACTCTTTCGTCTTGAGAGCCCCGTATGGGCTGACGATCGTGGTTTTTTCCGCGAGTGGTTCGTGGCGGACTCCTTTGGAACTTCGGCTCCCGGTTTTATAACTGCCCAAACAAATCTCTCATTCTCGACGGCCAACGTGGTGAGAGGCTTGCACTACTCCCTTGCGCCCGAGGGACAGGCCAAGGTCGTTACCTGCGTTGCTGGCGAGCTCGTTGACGTCATTGTCGATATTCGTGTTGGTTCGCCGACCTACGGTAAGTACGAAGCAGTAACTCTGCGCCCGGACGAGGGCTGCTCACTCCTCCTGCCGGGTGGTGTTGCGCACGGTTTTTGCGTCGTCGGCGAATCTGCAACCATGGCCTACCTGCTCTCGTCCCCGTTTAATCCGACGATGGAGCTTGAAATCAACCCCTTCGACGAAGAAATTGGCATCGCCTGGCCGATATCTGGACCGGCAATCCTTTCGCCCAAGGATTCCGAAGCCCCATCCCTATCCCAGCGTCGTAAATCTGGACAGCTGCCAGTCTTTCCCGCGTAAGGTTTTCGGTAGTCCTCGACTATTACGTGGTAAATTATTGCTGGCAGCGGACATGAAGGTTTGTCGGGCTAAAAACAAGTCCGTTGAGTGCTTACCTTACGAATGGAATACCAGTGAAAATTCTTCGAAATTCAGCCGCCGGCGCCGTTGCAGTTTTTTTGCTCCTTTTGATGTCGCCGACAATTGCTAGTGCTGACGCCGCTTCGATTTCTACTCCGACCGTTGTTTCCATTGGTAGCCAAGCGCCGGAAGTGAGTTGGACTACCTCACTAGACGTATCGACCATTACTTCGTACGATGTCGTCACCTACGACACGGCGGGGGTCGTTGTTTCTACGGATTCCGCCGACGCCAGCGCGACCTCCTTCACGCTCCCGTCCACACCCGCTGGTACTGGTTACACCGTTGTCATCGTGGCGCACACCGCCGACGGTGACGTGTCGTCCTTGGCGAGTGATCCCTTTGATGTCACCAGCGTCGAGCCGCTGATACCTGGTGGCGTCCAGCCGGGAACGCATGTCACCGTGGACCCCACGACGGCCACCGTAACTGCCAACACCGACGGCTCCGGCTGGACCATTGCGTGGCTCGAAGCCGATACCGCGGGAGCCAGCGGTGAATATTCAGTTCTTACCAGTGACGGATCGTCATGCATGGCGGCGTCGACCGGTGTCACCGGAGCAGCAATTTCGTGCACGGTTGACCTGCTGGCCGACTCGACACAGGCACCAACTGTGAGCAGCATTGAATTTAATTCTTTCGTCATTGCGTATTCCATGGCCGGTGGCGGCACGAACCCGTTCTCTGTACAGCGTGACAAGGTGTTAAAGGAAGTGACCGCGACACCGAAGGTGACGCCAGTGTTGGTGGAATCAAAGCCCGCGACTGTTCGCGCGATCGTTCAAAAATCAGCTTCGGGGCCACTGATGCCGAAGCGCAATCCGGCGATCCCCTTGTCCGGTGTAGCGGCCTGCCTCGCACTAGCGGGAATGCTCGTCGCGGCTAGCTGGCGCCTCTTTCAGCGCTCGTAAGGGGCTTGCCCGCGCTGGCGTGGGATTTCAGCCAAACTAGTAGTCATGGCTGCTCAATTCATTTTCACTATGCGGGATCTCCGTCGCTTCTATCCACCTGATCGCGAAGTACTCAAGGGCATCTACCTTTCCTTTTACCCCGGCGCCAAAATTGGTGTCATTGGTTCCAACGGTTCAGGTAAGTCATCACTACTGAGAATCATGGCCGGCCTCGACGACGGATTCACGGGTGAGGCCCGTCTCACTCCCGGCTTTACCGTGGGTTACCTGCCCCAGGAACCCACCTTGGACGAAAGTAAAGACGTCGTTGGAAATGTTTCCGATGGGGTGGCCGTGGCGCGCGATCTCCTGGCGCGTTTTAACGAAGTGAACGCAAAATTTGCTGATCCTGATGCTGATTTTGATGCACTGCTCGAAGAGCAAGCCAGCTTGCAGACAAAAATTGACGCCGCCGGCGCGTGGGATCTCGATCGCACTCTGGAAATAGCCATGGACGCTCTGCGTCTTCCTCCCCCCGACGCCGATGTCTCAAAACTCTCCGGTGGTGAACGCCGCCGCGTGGCCCTCTGTCGTCTGCTTCTGGCGAAGCCCGACCTGCTCTTATTGGATGAGCCCACGAACCACCTGGACGCAGAAACGGTGGCGTGGTTAGAGCGTGCCTTGCAGGAATACCCCGGCACAGTCGTCGCCATTACGCACGATCGTTATTTTCTTGACAACGTCGCGCAGTGGATTTTGGAACTCGACCGAGGTGCGGGTATCCCCTGGGAAGGGAACTACTCCTCGTGGTTGGAGCAGAAACAAAATCGTCTCGACCAAGAAGAAAAGTCCGATCGCTCGCGTCAGGAGGCACTGCAACGCGAACTCGACTGGATCAAAATGTCCCCCCGCGCTCGACAGAGTAAAGGTAAGGCCCGCGTTACGGCGTTTAATGAATTGGTTGCGGAGTCCGAGGCCGCCGAGCGGCGAGGTGACAAATTCGAAATATCGATTCCACCGGGTCCCCGCTTGGGCGACACGGTGGTGAATGCCACAGGTCTCGTCAAGGGCTTCGGTGACCGATTATTGATTGATGACCTCTCCTTCATTTTGCCCCCAGGTGGCATCGTGGGAATCATTGGGCCAAACGGAGCTGGCAAGACAACGCTCTTTCGCATGATGGCCGGAGCCGACACGCCCGACGCTGGTGATATCGAAACGGGTACTACGGTCGTGATGGCCTACGTTGATCAATCTCGCGATGGCCTGAATCCGGACGCTACGGTCTACGACGAAATCTCCAACGGCGACGAACGAATCGTGGTTGGAAATCGGGAGCTCCACGCCCGTGCCTACGTCGCGAGTTTTGGATTCAAGGGCACCGACCAGCAGAAGAAGGTCGGCCAACTCTCCGGCGGCGAAAGAAACCGGGCTCAATTGGCGAAGGTCTTGCGAAGTGGGGGGAACGTCTTGCTGCTGGACGAACCCACCAACGATCTCGACGTGGACACCTTGCGAGCACTAGAGGACGCGCTCATTGGTTTTCCCGGCTGCGCCGTCGTGATTAGCCACGATCGCTGGTTCCTCGACCGGATCGCCACCCACGTCGTGGCTTTCGAAGACGAGGGCAATGTGGTGTGGTTCGAAGGAAACTTCTCGGACTACGAAGCCGACCGTCGTAAACGGCTCGGTACCGACGCCGACCAGCCCCACCGCATGAAGTACAAGCCCTTGGTGCGCGACTAGCCAGTGCGAACCCTCACAGTGCTGAAGTCAACCCTTCGACGTTGGCCCCTCAGCGTCTCAGCGATTGGCTTCCTGGCGATTTCTGCCCTGATGTTCCAACACATCTGGCTCGCGTCACCACTGCATTCAACGACCTGCGCCTGCGCCGATCCATCCCTCTTTATCTGGATGTTTGAATGGGCTCGAGTGGCGCTGAGTCACGGGTTGAATCCCTTTTACTCACACGCAATGTTCGTCCCCGCTGGAATTAATCTTCTTTCCAACACGGGCCTGGCTGGTCTGACTGTTCCCTTCGTGCCGTTGACGGCACTCTTCGGACCAGTCTTTGCCAGTAACTGTGCGCTGCTCCTTGCTCCGGTGGCGTCGGCGCTGTCCATGACCTGGGTGGCTCGACGCTGGGTGGGCAATCACGTAGCGGCGTCGCTGGCTGGACTGCTCTACGGCTTTAGCCCCCTGGTTCTGTTTCACGCCGGCGTCGGACACTTGAACTTGATTTTCTTGCCCGTGCCCCCACTCGTACTGGCCTGCTGTGATGAACTTTTTTGGCGGCGCGAACACTCGCCGAGAAAGGTGGGCCTCGCCCTCGCGGGCCTGGCTATTTGGCAATTTTTTCTCAGTACCGAGATCCTGACAATTTTGGTACTGGCGTCGGCCCTATCTCTTTTGACTCTGGGGACCTGGGCACTTCTCACGGACCGTGAGGCACTGGTGACGGCGCTGCGTCACGCTCGACCGGGCCTGGTAGTCGCGGTGGGTGTCGCAACGGCCACCCTTCTGGCTCCGACAATTTTTGCCTTGGCCGGGCCCAGTCACTATTCCGGCGCCATTTGGCCTCAGTCCCATTTCGCGAGTGCGAGCCTGCGTTCATTTTTTGAGATCACCCCGGGAACTGATTATTGGTGGACGCCGATGACGCAATCCTTCGCGCGTCCTACTTTGATTGGGGTACCGATACTGGTGCTCTGCGCCCTGGGTCTCTGGCGAGGTTCATTACGAATGCGCGTGGCGGTTGTATTGAGCGCGCTCCTTGCCTGGTGCGTTCTGGGGGCGCACTACTCATTCTCCCTCTGGCACTGGATCGGAAATAAGAGTCTCTTGGCCAACGTAATGAATGAACGCTTCTCGGCCCTGCTCTTTCTTCCACTCGCCTTGGTGGTCGCACTCTTCCTGGACGAGGGTCTCGCGGGGCGCAGCCGTGGGCAAGGAGAATTCCTTCGTACGTTGTGCGTACTCGTGCTCTTGTTCCCACTTCTGCAAAATGCCACCCGCGCCTTGCCCTACGGCTCGTCAGCAGTGTGGGAGCCCGCGTGGTACCACGCTCAAACGCCGGAGCAGCTACGGGGACGGGTTATCTTGGGCTTCCCCTTCTTCAACGTCTCTGCCAATCTTCTCGCCGTTCAGGCCACTCATCACATGGAATATTCCCTCGTGGGAGGAACGACACCACAATGGCTTCCCGAGCGTCAAGGCGCGGCGTCGACGGGGTATCGCGTGATCTGGTGGCTGGCCTCAACGGTGGCTCCCAGTCCCGACGGTCAGGTATTTTCGCCGACGAGCGTGTCGTCGATTGATCGCCAGACCTTCACGAGAGCCCTCTCACTGTGGGGGGTCTCGGACATCGTGATCCCGTGGAACCCGGGTCCGAATACGTCGTTGGTGGCTCGCGCACCGAGGGAGATTATGACGTGGATCGCCGGCGCCCTCGGCCGCCCTCCGCTGCGGGAGCATCAGGCGTGGGTGTGGCACCGCTCAGCGAATAGCTAGGGCAGAACTATTTCGAAGCCGAACTCGAAGGTGTCGAGGAGGCCGATAAAGGTTTCTAAAATTTCGCCACCACTCATCACGGATAACTGCTCAGCGTCGATGAGCTCATTGAGGGTTTTGTTTCCGGCCGCGACTCCGGCGAAGCCCTCGATGGTCGCGGTGATGACACAATCGGCCTGGCCGTGAAAGCTACGTCGAGCGTGTACGGCGCTTCGTCTCACCACAACAGTCCACTCTTCGGCGCCACGATCACGCACGGTGAGGTGAATGGTGATGTCGTGACCACTGGCTCGTTGACCGTTCAGGCGAATTCCAATGAGGTCGACGAGGAGATCGGCAGTCATCGATCGCACAATGCCCTGGCCGAGGGCGTTGCCTGGAATACCGCGCAGCATGGTTCCGTTGGCTCGTAGCTCCTGGGCGCCAGTGAGGTAAAAGTCTCGCCACGGCCCTGACTCACTCTGGTAGCCCAATTGCTCGAGGGCGTCGGCTTGCAGGAAGCGAGCACGTTCGTTGGAGGGGTCAGCGAAGACGACGTGGTTGACAACTTCGGCCACCCAGCGGTAGTCACCCTCGGCAAAACTAACGGTGGCTTTCTCCAAGATGGCATCGGCGCCGCCCATAAATTCGACGTAGCGTTCGGCCGCCGCGACGGGTGGGTGCGGATTCAGGTGCGCGGGGTTGCCGTCAAACCACCCGAGGTAGCGCTGGTAGACGGCTTTGGCGTTGTGGGAAATCGTGCCGTAGTAGTCACGATTGAACCATTCGTTACCGAGTGACGGTGGCCGCACTATTTCCTCAGCGATTTCGTTCATCGTGAGTCCTAGATTGGCCATTCGCAGGGTCTGGTCGTGCACGTAGCGGTAGGAATCGCGTTGGCTCGCCAAATACTCAGCCACTTCCTCGGTGCCCCAACGGGGCCAGTGGTGAGAAGCAAACATCACATCCGAGGAAGAGCCGTAGATTTCGAGGGCTTCGTCGATGTATTTACTCCAGCCCAGCGCATCCCGCACCTGCGCGCCGCGCAAGGTGTAGAGATTGTGCATAGTGGCGGTGCAGTTTTCGGCCATGCACAAGGCTCGATGGTCCGGGAAATAGATATTCATTTCCGCGGGGGCTTCGGTCCCGGGCGTAATTTGAAAGACCATTCGAAGTCCGTCGATCAGGAGCTCTTCTCCCGTCTCGTGGATCTCTCGTGTCGGAGCGAGGAGGTCAACAATTGGCATTGCTGGAAGGCCTTTGCCGAGTCCGGTATCGATGTGGCCCTTGGCGTCCTTTGGAAGTAAGGCGCCGTACATGTAGGTGGCGCGACGCAACATCGGGGTGCCGGCCAAAATATTCTCGCTGATGACGGCCTCTAAAAAACCAGCGGGGGCAATGAGTTCAACTTTGCCAGCGAGAACGTCCGATTCGTCGATAACCCCCTTGACGCCGCCGTAGTGGTCGGTGTGCGAATGCGTGTAGATCACGGCATGGATCGGTCGAGCACCGAAGTGGGAGTCAATCATTGATTTCGACAGTGCGGCGGCTTCCTTGCTCGTGAGCGGATCGATGACCACCCACCCGGTGTTGGTCTCCAGATAGGTGATGTTGGAAATATCGAGACCACGGACTTGATAGATCCCCGGCATGACTTCAAAGAGCCCCTCCGCATTGTTGAGACGTGCTTGGCGCCACAAACTCGGATTGGCCGTGGGGGGGGCGACGGCATCGTGTTCGAAGGCAAAGGCGTCGAGGTCCCACACGGCGTGGGCGAAACGTCCAATGATTTGTCGCTCGGGTGACGGGCTGAGTAGTCCTCGCGTGGCGCGCTCGTGATCGCCACCATCGTCGAAGGGAAGCGAACCTCGAAAAGCTTCGTGCAGACTCGCGGTGCTCGGCGTGGCATCCTTGCGCTGTTCGGAAAATTCGTAGGCCATGTGTGCTCCTCGTGTGTGCGACGTAGTTTCGCAGATTTTTGAGACGTCGCGGTAGGACAACTCTCCTCTTTTCTTACATCGCAACCTTTTCGTAATGAGATTCAAATTATTTGCCGGTTAGAGTTTCGCTAGAAACAACTGGTGCTCGTTCACGTTCGGAGTTCGCAATGAAGGTCTTAGTAATTGGTGGCGATGGTTTTTGTGGTTGGCCCACGTCGCTCTATCTTTCCGATCAGGGTCACGACGTCACGATTATTGACAACTTGAGCCGTCGCGCAATTGACGGAGAATTAGGTATCGAGTCCCTGACGCCGATTAGCTCGATGGAAGTTCGCCTAGGCGCCTGGAAGGAATTGACGGGCAAGGAAATCGGTTTTATTAATCTGGACCTCGCTACGGACTACGAGGAACTGCTCAACATTCTTCGCGATTCCCAGCCGGACGCGGTGGTTCATTTTGGTGAACAGCGCGCGGCCCCCTATTCCATGCGCTCGGACACGACCAAGCGTTACACCATCGACAACAACGTGCGTGGCACCCACAACCTGCTGGCCGCGGTCGTAGAGACCGGTCAGAACATTGCGATTGTTCACCTCGGCACGATGGGCGTGTACGGATACGGATGGTCGGGTTCGGCGCCAATTCCCGAGGGCTATCTGACCGTAAAAGTGCCGACTCCCGATGGTGAAATCGACCGAGAAATCCTCCACCCCGCAAATCCGGGCTCGGTGTATCACTTGACGAAGACCTTGGACCAGCTGATCTTCGCCTTCTACGCTTCGAACGATCAACTGCGCATTACCGACCTGCACCAAGGAATTGTGTGGGGGACGCAGACCGACCAGACCGCACTCGACGAGCGACTGATCAATCGATTCGACTACGACGGCGATTACGGGACCGTCTTGAATCGCTTCTTGATGCAGGCGGCGATTGGTCACCCCCTGACGGTGCACGGAACCGGTGGGCAGACGCGTGCGTTCATCCACATCCGCGACACGGTTCGCTGCATTGAAATCGCATTGACGAATCCACCCGAAGCCGGAGGCAAGGTGTCGGTCTTCAACCAGGTCACCGAAACCTACCGAGTCCGTGATCTCGCACAATTAATCTCAGAATTAACGGGGATTGAAATTGCTAATTTGCCGAACCCGCGTCGCGAGGCAGCCGAGAATGATCTCAACGTGAGTCGTGACCGCTTCTTGGCACTGGGGCTTAACCCGACGACGCTCTCTGAGGGCCTACTAGAGGAGTGCCGCGACATCGCGAACAAGTACCGCGACCGCGCCGACACGACGAAAATTATTGCGCGCTCCGTCTGGAAAAAGGGGATGGAGACGTCACCTGATTTGGTGATGTAGCTAGCTACTTGGTCGTGACCCTTACGGGTAGATGACGCACCCCGCGAACTTGTCCCGGAGACCACGTGACAAGTTCTGGCTCGGTGATCTCAAAGCGCGGGTATCGAGCAATGAATTCTTCGATGGCGATTCTGAGTTCCATCCGAGCGAGGTTGGAACCCAGGCAACGGTGAATTCCCAGACCGAAAGCGCAGTGGTGGTTGACGGCGCGGTCGATGATGAAGTTGTCGGCCTGTTCGAAGGCCAGCGGGTCACGGTTGGCCGCCGGAAATCCCAACAAAATCCAATCGTCCTTCTTCATGTCGCAGCCGAACAGAGTGACATCGTCACGCACTAATCGAGCCATGCTGACCGGGGCGTAAAAGCGTAAGAACTCTTCAATGGCCAGGGGCATGAGGCCCGGTTCCGCAACGAGCCGTGCGAGGTCGTCGGGGTGCGTGGCCAGGTGCCAGAGGGCCGATGTGATGGCTGACCACGTCGTGTCGATGCCGGCGACCAGAATGAGGCCCATAGTGCCATTGATGTGATCGAGTGAGAGCTTCTGGCCATTGAGTTCCGCTTCAATGAGAAGACTCGTCAAGTCGTCGCGAGGGTGAAGTCGATGCTCTTCGATTTGTCGATTCGAGTAGTCGCGCATGGGTTGCAATAAGTCACGCCGCTCCTCGATGGGCATGTCGATCTCGTCGAGGATGAGACGGACTAGTTCGTGAAAAATTTTCTCGTCGTTCTCTGGGAAACCGAGGAGTTTGCTCACGGCGGCTGGGGGAATGAATTGGACGTACTCTCCACCGGCGTCAAAGAACCTACGATTACCGATCTGGTCCAGCTGTCGACGGCAGAAGTCACGGATGTAGGGCTCGAGCCTGGTGATGGGTCCGGGCGCGAAGGCCGGAAGAAGAAGGCGCCGAGCAATTTGGTGAAAGGGCGGGTCGGAGGTAATAGGCGGGGCCCCACCAATGGGTGCGGGCGGTGCGTAGGGCTGGTGTTTATTAGGCGAAAGCACCACGTTGGAACTCGAGAAGTGCTCCGTATCGTTCGCAATGGCCGAGACGATCTCGTGCGTGGTCGGAAACCACCCACCCCCGTACCTTTCGGTGCGGGCCACGGGGCAGCGTTGACGCAAGTCGTCCCAGATGGGATAGGGGTCGTTGACCCACTGCGGGTCGGTGTGATCCCAGTCCATCGTAAAGTCCTGAACCGGCATTGGGGTATCCACATGAGAGGTTTACTACATGAGCGTTCCCGCACGCGTGGTAATCATTCGAGGTGTTACGGTCAGGCTGGGAGCATTCACGATCGGAGACCGAAGTGTTTGATGAGGATTTCCGAGAGCGTTTTCTCGCCACTATTGAAGACCCCTTTAAAAATGGCGTGCATATTCTTTTTAATGAGTGGTGGAAGTTCGCTCCGGCGGACGTCCGCGAGGCCTACGACAAGGTAGTCACCGACAATCCGGACTTCGAAGACTTCGCGAGTGGTGCCCTGTATTCAGAGCCCCTTGATTTAGGTGAGTTGGCCACTCTGCCCGATGGATCCCTCGGCAAGACGTACCACGACTGGATTATCAAGAACAACTTGACCGCATCAATTGCTCTCAATTACAAAGCACTGCACGACCAGCACGAGGCGACGGGTGGCCTAGATGGCATGTCGCCGCTGATGAAGGCGGCGGTACTGCGGGCGTATCAGACTCATGACTTCCAGCACGTCGTGACGGGTTACGACGACTCCAGTCGAGGGGAAATCGCTCTGCAGGCCTTCTGTCTCGCCCAACATCAGTATCCCTACTTCGGGATGTGGATAGCGGTGACAACCTCGCGCATGACCCTGGTGAACCCGAAAATGATTGTGCCCATGATGGATGCCATTACCGATGGGTGGCAACTGGGTCGAGCAACGCCCAATATGCAGTGCATTCGCTGGGAAGAACTCCTCGATCGTCCACTCGAAGAAGTCCGGTCTCTGGTGGGGCTAGAAATGAGTTCACTCGCGCTGGGTTTTCAAGAGAAACGTCGTCTGCGAGAAGTGGCGTCATCCGCCCACGCGTGAGGAGTGCCGTCGGATGGGCGAAGCTCGTAGTGGCGAAAAAGCCACCGCTGCGTCACACTATTTGAATGGCTAAGTCGACTCGTCAAGCTCGCGACCTCACGGTCGTTGCCACGCCTTTTTATTTCGCCACCATGATCATTGAAGCCCTGTATTTTCGCCGGCGCCATGGTCAGGGCGGTGCGAGGACGGCGGGGGATTACGCCGCCAAGGATACGGCGTCGTCTCTGCTCATGGGTCAACTGAGTCTTCTGGCTCCGCTTGTAGCTCCCAAGCTCCTTCGCCGAGTGACGCCAGGGAAAAGTCGTGGTGGACGTTGGTTACTCGGGATGACCATTTCGGCTTTCGTGGTGAGCCTCGTGGCGGATCGCTCGATTCGACACCACCAGGCGAGCTCAGTAGTCAAGGGCGGAGCAGATTACGCCTCGAACGAAGGTTCCGTCCTCCGGCGTGTTTCTGAGGTAGCCGCCGTCGCCACCGTTGGCTTCGGTGGCGTCGCGCTGACATCGTGGTGGGCTTCTTTCTTCAGCGCCACGAAGCTCTTTCGTCGTCGTCCGCTGCCGGATCTGGGTTCCGGAATAGCCGCACTTATTGTGGCCCTAGTGGGTTGGGACTTCATCTACTACTGGAATCACCGATTTAGTCACCAGAGCCGCTTCATGTGGGCCATGCACGTTGTCCATCACTCTTCGGAGCGCTACAACCTCTCGACTGCATTGCGTCAACCGGTCACGGAAGCCCTGACCACACCCATCCCCTACGGGCTCCTTTCACTGCTCGGCATTCGCCCCGACGTCATTCGTACGGCTCGAGGGATAAATCTCATCTGGCAGTACTGGATTCATACCGAAACAGTTCGCTCAATTGGCCGATCAGAAGCCGTGTTGAACTCCCCTTCGGCGCACCGCGTCCATCACGGGAGCAATCGCCAATATCTCGATCGCAATCACGGCGGAATATTGATTGTGTGGGATCGTCTCTTCGGAACTTTTGAACCCGAGCGAGATATTGTTGTCTTCGGTTTGACCAAGAACATCAATTCTTACAACCCCCTTGTCATCATTGGCCACGAATACGCGAACATGGGACGTGACATTGCGACTGCCTCGAACTGGGGCGATCGCTGGTCCTACCTCGTTCGCAGTCCCGGGTGGAAACCTTCGCTTCGTTCCTGAAGCTCAAGAGACCAACCTTGGGTGGTAAATGGTGTAGACCTTTCATAGAACTCTGGGGGAGATCATTATGAGAGCACCACAACGACTCGCCGCGGCACTGGTCCTTATTTGTACAGCGCTCACGGCATCACTTCCAATGATGAGCGCGGGTGCGGCCACGATGCCCGACCCGGGTGTGACGGGCTGTGACGTCCTGGTCGCGACGCCGAGCAACCACAGTTGCCTGCTCCCATGGCCCAACGACGCCTTCACGAAAAAGGCCAGCACCCTCACGGGCCGAGAAATGAACATCTCTGCTTCCGCTACGCCGATGAACGTTTCGGGTGTTCATATCAACCCCCACTTTCAAAACATCAATGACGGCTTCTCTCCCGGCTCGGAAGTTCTCATCAATATCCCGAATCTCTCGTTTACGCAGTCGGGTATTGCCACTTCCACCACCATTAGCTCGTCTTTGTCGAGTAACGCGCCCGTTGTGCTTTTCGATACGGTCACCCATCAAAATGTTCCCTATTTTGCGGAAATGGATGCGCAGAGCACTGACGCGTCCGCGCAGCTCCTGCTCATTCACCCCGCGACGAATTTTCTAGAGGGACACCGGATTGACGTCGTGCTACGCGGCCTGAAGAACGGTTCCGGCGCGTACCTGCCTCAGCTCGCTGGTGAGACAGCGGCATTGAACGGTAGTTTGAAGCCGGCAACTCGCGGGGCTCACCTGAAGTGGATTGTGACTTCAGATCTGAAGTCACTTAACACCTCACATCTCTACGCAGCTTGGGATTTCACGGTGGCTACCGGCGGCGGAAATCTTTCGAAGCTCTCGGCTTCGAATATTGCCGACCCCGCCCTCTCGATGCGTCAGCAGGCCTACAAGTTGGTTGGTACGACTAGTCCGGTCTTCCAGGTTACGGGAACCTCCGTCAATGGCAATGGCGAACGTCAAGTGACCGGCATCTACCAGGTTCCGACCTTTTTAAAGAATTGCCCAACGACCGGTAACGCCATGTTCGGCAGTACTGATACGTCGAAGTGTGAATCAATGAGTACCGACAAGTCGGGTCTGCCGGCACTTATTCCGTCGACCTTGACCGCGGCGAGTGCGGGGCACGCGGCCGTGTGGACGAATCAGTTGTGGGCGAACTTTATTTGCGTCATGCCTCAGACCATGGGCAGTGTCGCAGCTGCCCCCAGCCTCTACGGTCACGGACTCCTCGGCGACGCGTGGGAAGTAACGCGTGGAAACTTCAGGTACGCCGCCACTGGCGGCAACATGATGGGCTGCGCCACCGACTGGTCGGGCATGTCGAACAACGACACCCTGATGGTTGCGGGAACACTGAACGACATGAGCTATTTCCACTACATGACTGATCACATGCTCCAGGGTCTCGTGAACTTTCAGTTCCTCGGCCGATTGATCAACTCATCTCGCGGTTTCGCCACCGATCCCGCATTTCAGTCGGGAACGGGCTCCACGGCAGTATCTCGGTTTCTTGTGGGCAAGTGCAACTACACCGGCTATTCCCAGGGGGGGATTATGGGTGGCGCCCTCTCGGCGATTTCCAACGAGTGGTCTCGCGCGGTCATTGGTCAACCCGGCCTTAACTACGGTGGTCTCCTACTAAATCGCAGCGTGGACTGGTCGGAATTTTCGGCGGTCTACAACCCGGCCTACCCCAACTCCACCGACCAACAGGTGGGCCTGCAATTGGCGCAGCTCTTGTGGGACCGCGGCGAGAATGACGGCTACGCGGAGCACCTCACCAAGAACCCCTACGGCGGGACCAAGGTGAAGCAGATCTTTATTGTTGAAAACTACGGTGACCACCAAGTATCGAACATGTCGCAAGAAGTGCTGGCCCGCACCATAGGCGCAGCCGCTCACGCCCCTGCCTTCAACGCGACGTACTTGCTGGATTCCTCGGTGGCCGTTCGAACGAATCTCCCTGTCACGTCGCTGTGGGGTCTACCAGTGCTCAATCAAACAAAGTCCGCCCCAGCCGCGCTAGTCCTGTGGGATTTTGGTACGCCAACCCCGCCGACGGTTAATACCGCGCCATCCGGTGCTAGCTATGGTCACGACCCACACGACTACGGACATAACAATGCCGGGATTATTGCCGAAATGCAGTCGTTCTTCGCAACGGGGGTAGTCCCCGATGTGTGCGCCGGAGCGGCGTGTCAGGCGCCCCCGGTAAATTAGTTCCCACTGGCTTGTTTTTGAGATTGGCGTCAACGATTCATGAGTATGAAAAAAGCAACAGCGCAGCAGCTACGCCATCTTCGACGTCGTCGCGTCCCGGCGTGGTGGCTGGACGCCAAGCTGGGGATTTTCGTGCAGTGGACCATCGCTTCAGTGCCGGCTTTTGCGCCGGTAGAGGGTGGAATTAACGAGGTACTGGCCACCAATCAGGTGAATACGATTGCCCATTCGCCCTACGTCGAATGGTACGAAAACTCCCTACGCTTCCCAGAGAGCCCCGTGGCAAAGTTCCATGAGGCGACGTTCCCCGGCCGTACGTATCACTCATTCGCCGCTGACTTTGAAGCTGGTGGCGCAGAATGGGATCCGCAGGATTGGGCGAAGAAGTTTGCGGCAACCGGCGCACGCTACGTGGTTTTTGATGTGAAACATCATGATGGCTACTGCCTTTGGCCGACGGCTGTGGTCAACCCCCACCGGCCAGGCTGGCACTCCCAGCGTGACCTCGTTGGTGAAATGGCTGCTGCGGTCCGAGGTGCCGGAATGCATTTTGGCATCTATTACAGCGGCGGACTCGACTGGACTTTTGATGCCACGCCCCTGGGTACTGTTGCGGGAGTCCTGGGTGGTATCCCTCGTGGCGACTACGTCGCGTACGCCGACGCCCACGTTCGCGAGTTGATTGACCGGTACCAACCCAGCATTTTGTGGAATGACATCGCTTGGCCCTCCACGGCTGCGGACCTCTGGCAGTTGTTCGACTACTACTACCAGCGGGTCCCCGATGGGGTGGTCAATGATCGATGGACTCCTTACAATTGGCTCTTCGCTGTGGCGCATACCAGTCTCGGTCGTCGGGTATTGAATTATTTCGCCGCGCAGCAGATGAAAAAAGATGGTGGTTTGGTTCCACCGACGCCACCTCACTACGACTTTCGGACTCCGGAATATACGAGCTTCGCCGATGCGCAGAAGAACCCTTGGGAGTGCATTCGAGGGATTGATCGTAGTTTTGGCTACAACGCGTTTTCTCGGCGCGAAGATTTTCTCAGTCGCCCGGCTCTACTAACTCTCCTCGCTGACGTGGTGGCGAAGGGGGGCAATCTCTTACTGAACGTAGGTCCCCGCGGGACTGACGCGATTATCCCCGAGGAACAGCAGCTGCGTTTGGATTGGCTCGGAGAATGGACGAAGCGCAATGGCAGCGCGCTTTTTGCGACTCGACCATGGGTCGTGGCACAGAGCGTCACGAGCGACGAAGTGCAAGTTCGCTACACGTCGCATGGTGAATCAGTCTTTGCCCTTCTGGTGGCTCCGGGCGAACGCATTGTTTTGCGCGACGTAGCTCCAACACCACGCACCACTCTGCTTTCGATGGATGGCCGTATCCTCGAGTGGAGAGAAACTCATGGGGGCATTGAGGTCGAGTCTCCGGCGCTTGATGCGGACCTCGACGTTATCGAGTGCCGTTACGTGGTCGCCCGCCCTCTCGCCGAGAGAACTGCTGGGGACTAGTTTTTGACGCTCGCGTCCCAGCCGTAGGCTGGAGGCATGCGAATTTCGACTCCGCAGCGGCGTCACCGACGAAACCGGCGGAGACTGCTGAGCGTGGGACTCACGGCCGGCGCACTGCTCGCGAGTTATCTCGTGTCCTCGATCTACGTGGCCTCTACCAATCGCCCCAACGCCGTACCTGCGGGATTGCACTTCGTTTCTACGGGGGCGTTCGAAACGCGATTCCAGACGTGGGGTAAGGGGTCGAGTCAACCCATCGTTCTACTTCACGGAGCGTTTGAATCGGTCGCCACCTGGGTGCCGATTGCAGAGCGCTTAGCTCGGAATTTTCACGTCGAGGCGTACGATCTCAAGGGCTATGGCTATACGAATCACGTAGGGCCGTATTCATTGCGGGCTCTGGCTCAACAGCTCAGCGACTTCATTAGCGTTCGACGCCTTCATTCGCCGGTCCTCGTTGGCCACTCACTTGGTGCGGGCGTGCTGGCCCAATTTGTTCTCGATCATCCGCACGTTGCGTCGGGCATCATCTTTCTAGACGGCGATGGTTTGAGCGCTTCGATCCCGGGTAATTTCTTTACTGAGCTCGTACCCGAACCTTTTCGTACTGCGTTATATCGCATGGCCGTTCGGTCGCGTTGGTTCGTAAGTTCCGTATGGAACATGGCCTGCGGAGACCCTTGCCCACCCCTGCGAGCTAGTGACCTCGCCGAAGTGATGGCGCCATTCTCCGTCGCTGGTGCGGAGTCGGCGCTAGAGGACTACGGACGTCACGCAATTGTTGGCGTATCCGTCTCGCAGCGAGACACCCTGGCGCGGTGGAAGATTCCGTCTCTGGTCATTAGCGGTGCAAATGACGTCGAACTTTCGAATGCTGCGGCGAGAGAAACTGCGCGGGCTATCGGCGCTCCGGCACCCATCTTCATCCCGCACTCTGGCCACTTGGCGCTCTGGTCTCGTCCGCAGTTAGTGGCGCAAGCCATAATAAATTTTATGAGACTGTTGAATAAACGGTAACCGCTGACGACCCGAGTTGGAATAAGGTAAGTCCTATCGCCGATAACCCACTTCAACGCATTTTGGCTGCGGCGCGCTGCGCCGACTGGGACCTCGGACTGAATCGAGCAGGCCTCATAATGGCGACACGCGATTCGGGCCAGATTGGTATGCCCTGGGTGGTCATCGCCCGAAACGGTTCTCGCGGGATGCGTGTTTCGCTGTACCGCCCCGGAGACGACAGCGAAATTGAAGGAGAACCCATCGGTGAGATCACGGGTAACCCTCGAGAGATGGGCCGACAATTACGCGACCTGCTTTCGGAAATTGATTGTGGCGACAACTAATGAGAATCAACTAGGGGGACGTGAAGATGGCTGAATTAGGAGAAGATTCCGCACGCGAAGTCATTAGCCGTATTGTCGTTCGCGACATTCGTTTTCCGACGTCGCGCTACCTCGATGGCAGTGACGCCATGAATCCGGACCCTGATTACTCGGCGGCCTACGTGACTATTTACACCTCGCACAACAACAGCGGTGATGGTTTCGTTTTTACTATTGGTCGGGGCACGGATATCCAGGTCAACGCGATTGCCGCGCTAGAAGGTCTCTTGGTGGGCTTGTCGGTTGATGATCTCTTCTCCGACATGGGCGCATTCTGGCGTCTCCTCACCTACGACAGCCAATTGCGCTGGCTGGGCCCGGAGAAGGGCGTTGTCCACATGGCCATCGGTGCTGTGGTCAACGCCGTGTGGGACATGTTCGCGAAGCGCGAAGGCGTCCCACTGTGGCGTCTCCTCAGTAGTTTTACACCGCAAGAGATTGTCAATCTCGTTGATTTCCGCTATTTGACCGACTGTTTGACCAATGCAGAAGCTCTCGCGATTTTGGAAAAGGCGGCTCCTAGTCGCGATGAGCGCTCCCAAGATTTGGTTGATAATGGGTATCCGGCCTACATCACGTCGGCTGGCTGGCTCGGGTACTCCGACGAAAAAGTTGCCGTCTTGGTGGCGGAAGCTTTAGCCCGAGGCTTCACTCATTTAAAGATGAAGGTTGGGCGAGATATTGATGATGACGTCCGTCGAGTCGCGATGGTGCGAGCGCTGGTTGGGCCCGACGTGAAGTTGTCGGTTGACGTGAATCAAACGTGGGAAGTCGATGAGGCCATTGCCAATACTCGGCGCTTGGGCGAACACGGTATCTATTGGGTTGAAGAACCCACTAGTCCTGATGATGTCATTGGCTTCGGCACCATCGCTCGAGCTGTTCACCCCGTCAAAGTCGCTACCGGCGAGCACGTGGCTAATCGCGTCATGTTCAAGCAGTTCTTGGCAACCGGAGCCATGGACGTCTGTCAGATCGATGCCTGTCGAGTCGGTGGGGTTAATGAAAATATCTCCATCCTGCTCCTAGCGGCGAAGTTCGGCGTACCGGTGTGTCCGCACGCCGGTGGTGTTGGCCTCTGCGAAGTAGTCCAGCATCTTTCAATGTTCGACTACATCGCGGTCAGCGGAACGTCGGAGAATCGTTGGATCGAATTTGCCGACCATTTGCACGAGCATTTTGTCGAGCCAGCGCTCGTTCGTGACGGCCGCTACCGCGCACCCCAGGGCCCCGGCAGTGGGGCGTCGATGTTGGCGGCATCGCTCGATGAATATTCTTTCCCCGGCGGTCCAACGTGGAGTACGAGCAATGAATAACGCACTGAATGAATCTCAGGAACTCGCTGGACTACGGGCGCTCGTAACGGGGGGAGCGTCCGGTATTGGTCTCGCCACAGTGCGAGTACTCGAGCAGCGTGGGGCCAGCGTAGCAATTCTGGATATCGCGGAGCAGGGCCCGGAGGCGTCTATTTTTGCTCACGCCGACGTCTCGTCGGACGAGAGCGTCCGTCGCGCGGTGGGTGAGGTACTCGCCAAGCTGGGTGGCCTCGACATACTGGTCAACTGCGCCGGCATCGGTGCGCAAGGTGACGTCAGCACTAACTCAGATCAAGAATGGCATGAGGTTTTTGATATCAATGTTGTTGGCGTCGCTCGGGTGACCCGAGCTTGCCTCGACGCCCTACGTACTTCGTCGAGAGCCGCCATTGTCAATGTCAGTTCCATCGCGGCTACCGTGGGCTTGCCCGACCGAGTTCTTTATTCGGCGACCAAGGGAGCTGTTCTCGCCATGACCATGGCGATGGCCGCGGACTTGTTGCCCGATGGCGTTCGGGTCAATGCGGTGAATCCGGGAACGACGGACACCCCGTGGATTTCACGCCTGCTCGATCGAGCCACCGATCCCGACGCCGAACGAGCGGCCTTAGCCGCTCGTCAGCCCCACGGACGTTTGGTGTCGAGCGACGAAGTGGCCTGGGCCATCGCCTACCTGGCCTCTCCGTCGTCGGGTTCGACAACTGGTACCTACCTCGCGGTTGATGGGGGAATGCAGCGTCTGCGAACTCGACCCACGCCATCAGCATGAAACGAGTGGCCTCCGTTATTCAACTACGTCCCGAACACGAGCGTGAATACCGCGAGTTGCACGCGGCGGTATGGCCGGAGGTTCTGAGTATCTTGACCGAGCACGGTGTGACGAATTACTCAATTTTCTTTCGTGACGGAATGCTCTTTAGCTACTTGGAATTCGTCGGTGATGACTACGAGGCTTCAATGGCGGCCATCGCCGAACATCAGGTGACCAAGGATTGGTGGAAGCTCACGGATCCCTGCCAAGTCGCGGTCGACACCGCCTCGCCCGGTGAGTGGTGGGCGGCCCTCGAAGAAGTGTTCCACCACGACTAATGGCGCTGCTTCGACGCATTGATGCACATCACCACGTGTGGGATCTCGCGGCGCGCGATCAAGAGTGGACCAACGACTACCCTACTATTAATCGAACATTTCTCTTCGATGAGCTCATGCCAGAACTTCGCTCGAACAACATGAGTGGCAGTGTGGTGGTCCAGACGGGCAACATCGTCGAGGAAACACACGAGTTGCTCGACCTCGCTGAGCGTTCACCCGCCGTTCTCGGGGTGGTGGGTTGGACTGACTTGACGAGTGCGAGTGTGACTGACGACCTAGCGGCGCTTAAATCGAGACCCGGTGGGGAGTTTCTGGTCGGACTACGTCACATCGCCCAAGGCGATCCCGATGAGGAGTGGTTCGCCCGCGAACCCATTATTCGAGGTTTTCGAGAACTGAGCCGCTCTCATTTGACCTATGACTTTTTGACTCGTCACCAACAAATTGGCGGTGCCATCGTGGCGGCGCAGGCCGTGCCGGAACAACGTTTCGTCCTGGATCACTTTGGTAAGCCACCGATTGCCGCGGGGGAGATTGATTCCTGGGCCAAGCGAATGCGCGAACTCGCAGCCTGTGAAAATGTCGCCATCAAGTTCTCGGGACTGGTCACCGAGGGCGACCCTCATCACTACGAGGCCGAAGTATTCCAGCCCTACGTGGACGTTGTGCTGAATACCTTCGGCCCAGCACGCATGATGTTCGGCTCCGACTGGCCGGTGTGTCAGATAGTGACCACCTATGGTGAGGTCCTTGCTTTGGCCGAGAAGCTGGTGGGCGAACTTAGCCCAATTGAACGGGCAGACATTTTCGGCGGTACCGCCGATCGCTGGTACGGATTAGGGGCGTCGTGATGTCTCGACCCGCGGCTACCGGCAAAGTGGAGGTAACCACATTAGGCATGGGCGGCGCCCCGCTGGGTAATTTATTTTCGTCCGTGAGTGACGACGATGCACAGTCGGCTGTCGAGGCGGCCTGGCTCGGCGGCGTTCGCTACTTCGATACTGCTCCCCACTACGGCCTGGGCTTATCGGAGCGTCGTTTCGCATCGGCTCTGTCCAATTACCCGCGCGCTGAGTTCGCGATCTCGACCAAGGTTGGGCGACTACTACGACCCAACCCGCATCCGCGGGGCTCGGACCTCGAGGGTGGGGCCTTCGCGGTGCCTGATACGGAGTCGCGAGTCCTTGATTATTCGCCAGTGGGTGTACGCCGCAGTATCGAAGAAAGCCTCGAGCGACTCCAGATGGACTTCATTGATATTGCCTACGTTCACGACCCAGACAACCACCTTGAGCAGGTTGCGAAAGAGACTCTTCCCGCTCTCGCCGAACTACGGGACGAGGGGCTGATTGGTGCCATTGGAGTGGGGATGAATTACTGGCAACCACTTTTGGAATTCGTGCAGTCGTGCTCGCTTGATGTGGTGATGGTGGCGGGTCGCTGGACGCTACTCGACCGTAGCGGAGAGGTTTTGCTGAACGCCTGCGCTGAACGGGGCGTCTGTGTTGTGGCCGCAGCCCCGTTCAATTCAGGGGTGTTGGCGCAACACGAGGTAGCACCCACGGCGCATTTTGATTACGCTCCCGCGACGCCGCACGTTATTACACGCGTCCGTGACCTGGCTGGTCTCTGTAGTGATTTTGGCGTGACCCTACCGCACGCCGCCCTCCAATTTCCCCTTCGCCATCGCGCGGTTGTTTCGGTCGTTGCCGGATTTCGTGGCGCAGGTGAGGCGCGTAGCGCGACACAATGGATGTCGACACCAGTTCCTCAGGAGTTATGGACGGCGATCGATGAGTATCACACCACAAAGGGGGCCCTCGCGTGAAGGTTGGACTGTTCATAACGTGCCTAGTTGATGGCGTCTTCCCGAGTGTCGGAACGGCCATGATGACTCTGCTGAAAAGACTCGATATCGAAGTCGGCGTGCCCATGCGCCAGACCTGCTGCGGGCAGATGCACATCAATAGCGGCTACGCCTCAATGGCACTCCCGCTCATAGAGAATCAGATTGCGGCCTTTAGCGAGTACGACGTAATTGTTGCTCCCTCGGCCTCGTGTGTGGGGACGGTTCGTCATCAATACGCCGCTCTGGCCGCTGAATCGGGAGACGCGACCTTGATAGCCCGAGCAGCCTCGCTAGCGAATCGCACCTACGAACTCAGCGAATTTTTGGTGGACGTGCTGGGTCGCATTGATGTGGGGGCGTATTTCCCCCACTCCGTCACCTACCACCCGACCTGTCATTCCCTACGGGCTTTGGGAGTTGGTGATCGACCCGAGAGCCTGCTCCGAGCAGTCGATGGTTTGACCTTGGTGCCGCTGGAAGACTCGACAACCTGCTGTGGCTTTGGCGGTACTTTCGCACTCAAGAACTCCGACGTTTCGGTAGCGATGCTCAGCGATAAAGTAGCCCGCGTCACGGCCACGAATGCCGAGGTGGTGTCGAGCTGTGATTCATCTTGTCTCATGCAGATTGGAGGTGGCCTCTCACGCAGTGACGCCCCGACGAAGCCACTGCATCTGGCGGAAATTCTGGCCGCCAGTAAATGACGAGGCCCAGCATCCCGTTTGCTCCCCGAGGTGTCGGTCACTTACGGGGTGAGGAGAGCTTTCCAGACGCTGCACCCGGTGCTTTGGGGAACGAACAACAACGAGTCAATCTGCGTCGAGCGACCGCGACTATTCGAGGGAAACGAGGGTCGGCGGTTGGCGAACTCCCGGATTGGCTGGAACTGCGTTCGGCGGCCGCGGCCATAAAAGATGACGTGCTGTTTAACTTGGAAAAGTACTTGCTCGAACTAGAAGAGAACATCACCACTCGTGGGGGCACGGTGCACTGGGCGCGTGACGCGAACGAGGCCAACGACATTGTGGCGGGAATCGTTGAGGCGGTGGGAGCTCGCGAAGTCGTCAAGGTCAAGTCAATGGCTACTCAGGAAATTGGGCTCAACGAAGCTCTCGCGGAGCGGGGTATCCACGCGCACGAGACCGATCTGGCGGAATTGATTGTCCAGCTAGGGCGCGACTGGCCGAGTCATATTTTGGTACCGGCCATTCATCGAAATCGAAGCGAGATCAGGGAAATCTTCCTTCGAGAAATGTCGGGCGTTGACCCGAATCTGACTAATGATCCGAAGGTGCTGGCTGAGGCGTCACGTCGGTATTTGCGAGAAAAGTTTCTTGCCACGTCCGTGGCCATCAGCGGTGCCAACTTTGCTGTGGCCGAAACGGGCGCCTTGGCCATCATCGAGAGCGAGGGCAACGGACGCATGTGTCTGACCCTGCCACACACTCTGATTACGGTGATGGGAATTGAAAAAATTGTTCCCACGTGGCGGGACCTTGAAGTCTTCTTGCAAGTTCTGCCACGGTCCGCCACCGGCGAGAGAATGAATCCCTACAGCTCAATGTGGACGGGTGCAGTGGAGGGGCAGGACTTTCACCTCGTGCTGCTTGACAACGGTCGCACCGCGACCCTCGGAGACCCCCACGGTCGAGCGGCACTTCGCTGCATTCGGTGCTCAGCCTGCCTCAACGTCTGCCCGGTCTACGAACGAGTCGGAGGACACGCCTACGGCTCCGTGTATCCGGGTCCTATCGGTGCAGTTCTGTCACCACAACTCACTGGCGTTGCCGATAACGCTTCCCTCCCTTTTGCCTCGACGCTCTGTGGCGCCTGCGAGGTTGTCTGTCCGGTCGCGATTGATATCCCGAATATGTTGATTCACCTTCGTCGCAAGGTAGTGGACGAGAAGGCGACCGCGGCACTGTCCCGATTACCAGAGGTGGCGGCCATGCGCATCATGGCGGGAATTATGTCGAGGCCGCGCCTCTGGGCAGGACTCGTCAATTCGTTACGCTGGACCAGGTTTCTTGAACGAAGTCGCGGACGTGTGACGTCGTTGCCCGGACCCCTCTCGAGTTGGACCCATTCCCGTGATCTTCCATCTCTCGCTCGAAAGAGTTTTCGCTCAACACTTACCGAGTGCGAGGATTTCGACCAGTGAGCGCGCGCGCCGAAATCTTGCACCGGATCCGAACAGCTGGCGCCATCGCGCCGCAAGGATTCTCCATTCCTCGTGAGTACCTGGGCCCCCAGGGGCCCGGGTCGATAGAACTCTTCACCCGTCGACTGGAGGACTACCACGCGACGGTACGGCGCGTACCACGGTCACACGTGGCCACGACGCTCGCGGAGATCTTCGCCGTTCGTGGTATCCAGGAAGTGCTCGTGCCGACGGGCTTCTCGGATGATTTTTTACTTGAAGTGACCGACTTGGTTCGACGTGATGAGCCACCACTTTCGTATCTTGCTCTCGATGAAATTCCCGCGGTGGTGACGACCTGCACCTGGGCGGTAGCCGAGTCGGGGACCATTATTTTGACCCACGGCCCGGGGGAAGGGCGGCGAGCTGTGAGCTTGATTCCAGATGTTCACGTGGTCGTAGTCGCCGCTTCCCAGATTCTTCAGGGAGTTCCTGACGCCATCAGATTGACCTCGAACGCTCCCGTAATGACGTGGATAAGTGGGCCGAGCGCTACTTCAGATATCGAGTTGGACCGCGTCGAAGGAGTTCACGGTCCTCGTATTTTTGAAGTCCTCGTCATCGAAGACCTGTGAGATCGACATCAGGTCCGTGGAGTGAACCAGTATCAGCGAATCAGAATGGTCGTTGACCAGCGTCCACGAGTTCCGGTACACACCAGGGCTTCACCGCAGGTGGTCCTCGCAGCGCTCAAGGTGACGCTCCCGGCATGTTGGGCGACGTATGTAACGACCACCGTCCCGCATCCCATCCCCGGTAGACACGAGCCAGATCCCTTGAAAGGTGCTGGACGGTGGAGCACCGAACCCTTCATTGCGACGATATTGGACGAAGGTGCCAGGTAACTCCAATACGTACTGTGCAAGGTAATCGTGATGAACTGACCACGCACTGCAGTTTCGTGCTGGAGGTTCGCTGGTTCGCTGAGGGCCAAGGGAAAGACCGCGGTCACCTGACTGCCACCCGAACCCCAGACAGTGACCACTAGCCCCACGCACACTATGGCGACGGCGGCGGCGATGCGGTGGGACTTCTTCATAATTCGACGTTACCGGACGTATCGCCACTCGCGTGGTCGGACCCTGACAAGTCTGACTACCTTGGAACACAACAATAATTCGCAATAATTCTGACGTCGTAGTCTGACGGGGTGAGTTTTTCCGAATCCGATGTCGACGTCATTGTCGTTGGAGCCGGTCTGGCTGGATTGCGAGCCACGGCCGTATTGCAGAATGCCGGACGTAAGGTTCTCTGTCTGGAAGCCTCGGACCGCGTGGGTGGTCGGGTCACCAGCGATGACGTGGACGGTTTCATCATTGACCGCGGTTTCCAATTGATCAATGACGCGTACCCGGAACTTCGAGTGGCCGTCGATGTAGCAGAACTCGAACTACGACGAGCCCCGAGGGCTGTAACGCTGCACGGTGATGCGTCACAGGCCATAGGAATCGCCTCACTACGGACTCTCCTCGCCACACCACGGCACTACCCGGGCTCGCGTGGCGACCTCGCACGGCTGACGAAGTGGTTGGCTCGCGTCACCTTTGGTCCAGTCCGGGCTCTAGAAGAGGCGACTGACGTCACTATCGCGGATGGTTTATCGAATTTGCAATTTTCTGAAGCCCTGCGTCGAGAGATACTCGAGCCCTTTCTTCGTGGGATTTTTCTCGATGCGGAACTCTCCGGCTCGTGGAATCTGGCTCAAATGATTCTCCGCAGTTTAGTCCGAGGGGGTCCCTCCCTCTCGCCCCGAGGCGCTCGTCAGCTCTCTGAAGTATTGAGTACGAGGTGCGAGGAAAACTCAATCCGTCTGAACGCCAGAGTGACCGCGATCTCTACGCGCCACGTCGACACCGGCGAGGGCCGCCTTGGTGCGAGGGCGGTAGTACTTGCGTGCGACCCAGCTTCGACGGCCACCCTTTGCTCCGAAGTTTCCCCGGAGCCAATGAATCGGCAGACCACCTACTGGTGGTCTTTTGCGGGACAGCCACGAACGAATGCCTTGGTTCTGGATTCTCGAAACCCGGAGTTGACCTCGACTCTCGCAGTGTCTGGAATCCAATCGACCTACTCACCGCTAGGCGTCACCCTGGTCGCGGCCGCCACTCTCGTCGCAGCGAGCCCCGAGAATGAATCCACCACGCGACTCGCGGTGGCCAGGGCCCATCAGCGAAACGTCAACGAAGTGCAATTGGTGGCCACGAGTGAGATTCCCGCTGCTTTACCCAAGCAGCCACCACCGCTGGTGCTTCGTCGCAACCCACGGATGTCTGGGCTGTACCTGGCGGGTGACTGGTTTGAGTCCGCGTCCATTCAAGGCGCGCTGGTGAGTGGTCGACGTGCCGCGCACGCAGTTCTTTCTGATATTTCCTGAGGCTTCTCCGGAGACTGTATTTCTCGAATGGCCAACTTTTGAAGCCACCAACTGTCAATTTTTACTCGGTGACTTCACTGAGTGACGGGCCGAGACCTGAATCGCTCGGGACCAGATTCCTGGCGAAGCAGGAAGAGTGGGCCGGGTCATTGCGCGGGCAAACTCAACTGACCATTGGACTATGCCGGGACGCAAGCCCGGTAACCCTCTGTTTAGGGGTTTCGTGGGCCGCCCGGGTCTCGATCCCGGCACCTTGGGACCCCAAA
>CAIOSJ010000010.1 GCA_903860915.1 uncultured Actinomycetes bacterium
GGTGCCAGAGATGCCATCCGGTCCCGAGTGACCTGGACCCCTAAATGGGATTCAGCGAATGTTGTGGAGGTAAGGAGATTCGAACTCCTGACCCCTTGCATGCCATGCAAGTGCTCTACCAGCTGAGCTATACCCCCGTGGGCTTCTAACTTTATCAGGTGTTGATGGGTCGCTATTCGGCACTCGTTGATTGATTCTCTAGACTTACAACATGGCAAGGCCCTTCAACGTTCGCGATATTGAGTCGAAATGGCAAGAACGCTGGCGAACTTCCGGCTTTTACGAGGTCGACAATGACGATCCACGGGAACGATTTTACGCACTGTGCATGTACCCCTATCCCAGTGGTGTCGCGCATCAGGGCCACGTACGCAATTACACCTTTGGTGATTTGGTGGTCCGATATCAGACCATGCGTGGTAGAGCCGTGCTCTCGCCCTTCGGCTTCGACTCCTTTGGTCTGCCCGCCGAGAATGCCGCCATCAAAGCAGGAAGTCACCCTCGACTTTTCACCGATCAAAGGATTCTGGAACTGAAAGAATCAGTGCGTCAGCTCGGAGCGGTCTACGACTGGCGACGTGAAGTTCAGAGTCACGACCCCACGTACATGAAGTACGCCCAGATGATTTTCCTCAAGTTCTTTGAAGCTGGTCTCGCGTACCGCGCGAAGGCCACGGTGAATTGGTGCCCGGGCTGTGTCACTGTTCTAGCGAACGAGCAGGTTGGAGCCGATGGCACCTGTGAACGCTCCGGTGACTTGGTGGAGCGCAAGGAGCTCGAACAGTGGTTTTTTCGGATTACCGACTACGCCGAGGAACTCCTGAAGGAAATCGATACTCTCGAGTGGCCCGAGCGGGTGAAAACCATGCAACGCAACTGGATAGGTCGCAGTGAGGGCGTGGAATTTTCCCTGGTGGTCGAAGGTTCGCCCGACCTTTCAATTCGCGTCTTCACCACTCGACCGGATACTGGCTTTGGCGTGACCTACGCCGTCGTCGCCCCGGAGCACCCCTTGCTAGAGACCATCACGACGAACGAGCAAAAGTCGGCGGTGGCTGAACTGGTGGAACGTACGCGGGTGGCCAGCGAGCTCGAACGCACCGCCTCAAGTTCTGGGGGTGATGGCCTAGAAAAGCGTGGAGCCTTCACCGGGAGTTACGTGATTAACCCCTTCAACGGTGCTCGGGTACCGGTCTACGTCGCGGACTACGTTCTCGGGACCTATGGAACGGGCGCCATCATGGCGGTGCCGTCGGAGGATGAACGCGACTACGCCTTCGCCCACGTCCACAAGCTGCCGATTGTCCGCACGGTGCAAATCCCCGAAGGATTTACCGGTGGCGCCTACACCGGTGAGGGTCCGAAGATTAATTCCGACTTTCTCAACGGTCTAGACATTGCGACCTCCAAAACTCTCGCTACGGAATTTTTAATAGAGAAGGCCGAAGGCGCGGTCACGGTCAATTACCGGCTCCGGGACTGGCTGGTCTCGCGTCAGCGTTTCTGGGGTAACCCCATTCCAATTATTCATTGTGGAGCCTGTGGTCTCGTCCCCGTTCCACTGGACCAACTTCCCGTCCTCGCCCCCGACGACGTGGTGATGGACAAGAGCGGCCAATCGCCTCTAGCCACTCATGAAGAGTTCCGCAAGGTCGCCTGCCCGCGCTGCGGCGCTGACGCCCGTCGCGAGGCGGACACGATGGACACCTTTACCGATTCCTCGTGGTACTTCCTTCGTTTCACCGATCCCTTTAGCGAGGGTTTAGCCTTTGACCCCGTGGCCGCGGCGAGTTGGATGCCGGTCGATCAGTACATCGGTGGAATTGAACACGCAATTTTACACCTCCTCTACGCCCGCTTCTACATGAAAGCCCTGATCGACGTGGGGCTGGCCGAGGGACTACCTCGGGAACCCTTCCGACGTCTCTTCACCCAGGGAATGATTCGCATGGATGGATCCAAGATGTCCAAATCCAAGGGCAACCTGGTGGCGCCCCAGCAGTACTACGACAGCGTGGGTGCGGACGGCCTACGACTGTTTCATCTCTTCGTTGGACCACCGGCTGACGACGTGGACTGGACGCAGCAAACTAATGACGTTATTGACGGATGTGGTCGTTTTCTCGACCGGCTCTACCGACTCGCCCAGGGCGACGAGTGCCATTTCCGTACTGACGAGTCGCCGGCTGATCTCGCGCTGCGCCGCAGTGTGCACAAGACCATCGTTCGAGTAAGTGACGGACTGGACAAGTGGAGCTACAACACTTCGGTGGCGTCGCTCATGGAACTCCTTAATACTGTTTCTAAGTACGCACGAGAGGGCAGTGGCGCCTTTCGCCCCGTCTTCGACGAAGCCATCGACACCATGTTGCTGCTTCTCGCGCCCATGGCGCCGCACGTCACCGCAGAAATGTGGGAGCAGCGCCATGGTGCGGCGAGTGAGCTCCACGCGCAGCTCTGGCCCGTCCCCGACGCAGCGCTGCTCATTGATGACACGGTCACCATGGTCGTACAGGTGGCGGGCAAGGTTCGTGCCCGTCTTGAAGTACCCCCGGACATTAGCGAGGCCGACGCCACTACGGCCGCCCTGGCTGACGAGAATGTGCAGCGTATTTTGCTCGGGGCGGCGCCTCGGCGGGTGGTCGCCGTGCCACCGCGCATGGTCAACATTGTCCCGTGAGCGCGGCGCGAAAGACCGTAGCTCCTTCGGGTGCCGAAGTGACCATAGAGCCGCCTCGTTTCGATCGTCCGGAAATTGAGATACGCGCCTCGAGCCGGCGCACCAAGACGGGCACCGCTCACTGGTCAGGTAGTCGCATCATCGTTCTCATTCCTGCTTCATTGAGGGGTAGAGGTCGTCAGGACTTCGTTGACGAACTCGTTGAGCGTCTCTTGGTCCAACGCCCACAATCGACGGGTAACGATGCCTCCCTCGAGGAGCGCGCTGGAGTCCTCGCCGAGCTCTACAACGACGGCGTGAAGCCAAGCAGTGTGCGTTGGGTGAGCAATCAACGACACCGCTGGGCCTCGTGCTCACCGGCCACGCGCGAAATCCGCATCTCGACGCGACTGCAACACTGCCCCGAGTGGGTAATTGACGCGGTACTGGTCCACGAACTCGCTCACCTGCACGAGAGCGATCACTCGGCCCGCTTTTACGAGATTGCCGACCGCCATCCCCGACAGGCCGAAAGCGCACTGTTTCTCGACGGCTACGCCCTCGGACTCGGTCTCACCATGGAGCGAGCCGACGTGGATAAGGTAGTGTCACCATGAGAGATTCGAGCCCCGCACCCCGATTGCGAGCCCGACTACGCCGCGGCCTACTGCTCGTGAGTCTCGGCGTCCTCGCGAGCACGGGCTTGAGTGCCTGTGGCGGTTCCTCGTCCTACGCGGCGGGGTGGAATGTGGTGGCTCAAGCAATGAATAGCCGCCACGAGAACATTCTGTGGAGTTCTGGCTACTTGCCGGACTGCAATACGGCGACGATTCCCGCAAGTGACTCGGCCAGTGATTGGCGCAAGGGCTGCAACGACGCCACGTCCTACGCGCTCGACAACTACTTCAACCTCGGTAGTGAGACAACGGGCGGCCTACCCGCCGGCATGGTCACTAAGTAGACCTAGGCATCCTCACCTGGAAAACAGTAGTGCACGTCACTGAATTTATCGCGAGCGAAAATGTAGAGTAGACGAACCGCTTGGTCGCCGTCATTGCGGACGAAGTGTTCGGCGTGTTCGGGAATCCAGACGGCGTCGCCATCGTTAACGGGGTAAAAAATACCGTCAACGTAGACCGATCCGCGTCCAGCCATGATGACGTAAACCTCCACGGCATCGTGAGTGTGGCCGCGCGTGGGAATGGGGGAGTGAGGAGGGATTTCGGCGATTCCAAGGGTGAGATCACTAGTCGGAGTGACGTCACCGCCAAAGAGTTCCCACCAATTCACTGCGCCTCGTTGCGGCGAACTCCAGGACTGCTCAGTGGCGTCGCAGGCGCGACGAATTTGGACCTGGGGAGAACTCGCCACGACCCGAGCGTAGTGCTAACTAGTGGAGCCGTGGTACGAAACGAAGGACGGCAGTGCTGACGATGTTTCGTAGGAAGAGGGCGTAGGTCAAAGTGAGGTGGTTATTGTCGGTGTAGGTCACCATTCCATCAATGACGGGCGAGCAACGAGTCGTACAGAGCCAGGGACGGGGGTCGATGAAGTTGACGCCGGCCCGGCGACTAGCGAGGGCCTCGGCGTCGGTGTGCGCGCGCAAGGAGACCAGTGTGGTCGAGGCGGCCGTGGAACAAGCCTGAATATCGCGCGCGTGACGCGATATGCAGGTCGCCGGGGCTTGAGCGAACATTGGTATATCGCCCATGACGAGGACGGGAATACGAGCTTGCTTGAAACGAGCAATCGTGGCCAAGGTCGCGGCTTGCCACTGGGCGTCGGTGAAATACTTCGACGCAGCGGAAAACATATTGCTGCTTCGCCCGGTCATGATGATCAGGCTTGGCCGCTCCTTGATGATTTGGGAGATTTCCCCCAAGCGCCACGATTCACACCCGGTGTCGTAGGCGTGCGTACTGGGGTCGTAACGGTGGATCATCTGGGCCTGACACCCCGGCTTCCAGCGAAGGTGCAAGCGATACCCGGCGTTCGAGAGCGGTTGATTGAGGGCCGGGAGCCACATCTGAGCGTGCGAATCGCCGAAGAGAACAATTCTCTTCACCCCGAGAGCCACCGCCCCAAAGTCGCACTTGGCGTGCGGGCTCAAACCCACGCAGGAGGGATCGTAGACCTCGTAGTTATCACGAGCGACCCGAGGAAGAAAGGCTTGCAGCGCAGGGCTGAGGCGTTGCAGCGTGGTCGACGAGGCGACCAATTTCGTCAGTGCAGTGGCAGTGGGAACCGAGGTGCTGGCGGCGGCGGTGCCACTACCAGCGAGTAGTGATGTGAGAAAAAAAATAGCTCCGGTGGCGGTGAATCCTCGTCGCTTCATCCCTTCAGTTTGTCAGGTGAATGAGACGTGCCAAGGTCGTCAGAAGGATTACTGCTCACCACGAAGGAAACGTTCCAACTCTTCAGCGAGTTCATCGCCGCTGGGGAGTTCTTCGCCCAGTGACGTCCCCTCAGCCTCGTCGGCGCTGGCCTCGAGAGTTCGCACCATGGAGGCGTGTTCAGGGTTGTTTGTGACGAGATCGTCGACTCGCTGGCGCGCTTCGTCGGCGTCGGCGCGCAGCGGCATGGCATTGATCGTCAGCCCGCCGACCGAAGCCAGGGCATCGAGCAGGGCGGCCGCGGCCTGGGGGTAGCTCATGGACGCTACGTAGTGCGGGACGCGAGCCCAGAGGGTCACGATATCTATGGCTACTTCGCCAAAGCCCATTTCGAGAGCCGTCGTAATACCAGCGGGAACTTCTAGCTCACCCTGGACGGTGCCGGTTATTTCGAGCAGGTGGGCACTGGCTGCGGGGGCCGTTCCGATGACGCGAACGGGTCGAGTGTGTGGGGTCGGGGCTGGGAAGGAACCGAGGCCGACGACGAGTCGCACGCCGAAGGCGCTTGCCGCGTCGGTGACGAGGTCGATGAAGTCGCTCCAGTGAAAGTCTGGTTCGGGGCCGATGAGCAGCAGTACGTCAGCGCCGTCGCCGTCGGTACCGTAGCGCAACTGAATTTCCGGCCACGTCAATTCGGTGGTGATCCCGTCAACAATTCGGGCTAGTGGCCGCCGTGCTCGTTGGTCGATGAAGTACTCAGTGTCAAAGGTGGCCAGCAACTCCGTATCCATGGTGTCGAGCAGAGTGGACATGGCGGTGTTGGCGCCGAGGCCCGCGTCAATCCATCCCTCGAGCGCGACGACGAGAACGGGTTCGTGAAGACTGGGCTCGGCCAGAAACAAAATGCGATCGAAGGATTCTTCGTTCACTAGGCCTCGAGAGTGGCCTTGGCCGTTTCGGCCAACATGGCGATGTGCCGGGGGTACTCCGAGACGCTGCCCTGATCTCCAGCGGTGGCCCCGGCGCTATAACGCGCAAAGACGCCCTGGAGAATACAGGCCAGACGCCAGTAGGCGAAGGCTTGATAGAAACCGACGTGACTGATGTCGAGTGAACTGTTGCGTCCGTAGGCCTCCAGAATCTGGGCGCGCGTGTACATGCCCTCGGCGGTGGTCGGAGCCGCACCGAGGAGGGCCGCCGAGGCGTCACCGCGTTCACTCCAGTAGGCGAGCAGGGTGCCGAGGTCGGCGACGGGATCGCCCAAGGTTGCGAGTTCCCAGTCGAGAATCGCGCTGACGCGTCCGTCATTCCCCAGAACGGTGTTATCGAGTCGGTAGTCGGCGTGCACCAGTGAAACCCTTTGCTGGACCGGAATTTCAGCTGCCAGCTGGTCACCCACGGACTCCACGATGCCACCATGATCGAGGCC
Source organism: uncultured Actinomycetes bacterium (assembly GCA_903860915.1). Lineage (GTDB taxonomy): Bacteria > Actinomycetota > Acidimicrobiia > Acidimicrobiales > RAAP-2 > RAAP-2. Next base: position 6,422 of record CAIOSJ010000010.1, read on the forward strand.
CTCAACGCGCATCTGCTCGTACTGTCCGCGCCAGCGCTTGAGTTGGCGTTCGATGTAGCCCTCACGACGCGACAGCTCGCCGAGACCGGCGGCGTCAACGTCCACGGCGTGTAACTGGGCCAATGTCGCAGCGATACTGTCGCCGATGACCCCGCGTGCTTCGACGGAGAAGGCCGCCTCGGTGCTGGCTCGGTCCCTCAGAATGTGGCCGTCAACAAAGTCCATGACGTAAAAGGGCCTCTCGTTGACGGCCTCGTCGATGCACAGACCGAAGGGCTGGGGCACGGGAACGCCGGTCGGGTAGAGGGCCGAGATAATGGTGTGCTCACGGACCATGTCGTGAGCCGTCGGCAGGACGTGACTGGTCGGGGGTCGGCGCAACGCGAACTTGCGTCCGGTGGCGTCGGTCGCGGCGTAGGTGAGGTTCGAACGGCCACCGGCGATGAGGTCGAAGGTGACCGGGGCCGTGACGCCGATGTTCTCGACCATCCACTCGGTGACGGCGGGGCTATTGATACCAACGATGGAGCTACTCATAAGAGCCGAGACTACTCCGAAGTCGGCCCCCCCTTCCGCGGAGCCACAGCGCCCCATTAGGCTCAAGGCGTGACTGACGTAACTGACTACACCTTTGCCACTGCGGTGGTGGAACGCTCACGTTCGGTGCCCGTGGTGGTGGACCTCTGGGCCGACTGGTGCGGCCCCTGCAAGACCCTCGGACCCATCTTGGCGCGCGTGGTAGAAGAGACCGCGGGCGGGGTAGAACTGGCCACCGTGGACATTGAAGCCAACCCCCAGATAAAAGAGGCCTTTCGGGTCCAGTCGATTCCGGCGGTCTACGCCTTCGTGGATGGCAAGATCGTCTCCCAGTTCACCGGCGCTCTCCCGGAAGCCCAACTACGCACCTTCGTCCAGAACCTCCTCGGCACCGTCGTCGACACCGCCAGCGTCGTGGCGGCGGGTGACGAGGAATCACTGCGCGAAGCGTTGGCCGTGGACTTGAGCAAAGTAGAAATCGCGGTCGCCCTCGGCGAACTGCTGGTCACTACCAATCGGGCCGCCGAAGCCGTGGAACTCCTGACGCCCCACGAGCACCAACTCGCCGCCAAAACCGTTCTCGCGCGAGCCCGTCTCTCCCTCGCCGGTATTCGACTCGACGGTGATTTGGACGAAACTTTGGCGCGGCTCCTAGAGCAGGCCCTTCTAGACGAAGCCGTGCGTACGCAGTTCTTGCAAATTCTCGACGCCCTTGGTCCCTTGGACCCTCGCTACGTCAGCTTTCGACGACAGCTTGCCAACCGCCTCTACTAGTGCAGACCTACTGTCCGGTGCGGCCGCTGACCCTGAGATTGGGTGGCGAGGTCCACGACCTGACCCATCGAGCCTTAGTTATGGGGATATTGAACAGGACTAAGGACTCCTTCTACGCGCCCGCGGCCACCTTCGCGCTGGATTCATTTTTCGCCCGGGCCGAGCAGCTCGTGGCCGAAGGGGCCGACCTGCTCGACGTGGGTGGCGTCAAGGCGGGCCCGGGTGATGAGGTGAGCGAAGAAGAAGAACTCGACCGGGTGGTCTCGGTGGTCGCCGAAATGTCGCGACGCTTTGACACGCCCATCAGCATCGACACGTGGCGCGCCTCGGTGGCGGCGGCCTGCTTCAGGGTAGGTGCGGTGATTGGCAACGACATCAGTGGCTTCGCCGATCCACAGTACCTCCCGGCCGCGGCTGAGGCGGGTGCCACTGTGGTCGCCACCCACATCCGGCTACGTCCGCGCGTGGCTGACCCCAACCCGCACTACGACGATGTAGCGGTGGCGGTGCGCGAATTTCTCCTCGACCGTCGCACGCGAGCCTTGGATGCGGGGGTGGCCGCTGATCGCATCATCGTCGATGCCGGGCTGGACCTCGGTAAGACCGCGGCGCAGTCCCTGCAGCTCCTGCGGGATTCGGCGGCGCTGGCCGACCTGGGTGCGCCCCTGCTACTCAGTGCCTCCAATAAGACTTTCCTCGGGGCGGTGTTTGATCTGCCAGTGACGCAGCGTCGCGAGCCGTCTCTTTCGGCGAGCGCGCTCGGCATCATGGGAGGGTGTCGAATTCTTCGTGTGCACGACGTCAAGGGCACGGTGCGCGTACGTAACACCCTTCAGGTTCTCTTGGAGGCCTCGTGAACGGACCGGTGATGGTCATCACGGGCTCGGACGCGACCATCGTGAATGATGCATTGCACCGTGCCATTGACGAGGCCCTGGGTGATATCGACGCGGGTCTCGCCCTCGAGGAATTCGCGGTACGTGGTGGTGATATAGCCGATTCGGAGTCAACGTCGTCCGCGGTGAGTCGAACGCTCGATGCATTAAACACACCACCTTTTCTCGTGGCCCGACGCGTGGTCGTTCTGAGAGAGGCGCAGCACCTCGCGAAAGGTGACGTCGACACCCTGGTGACCTGGGCCGCGGCGCCCACCCCGGGGGTCATTCTGCTCGCGGCGGGGACGGGAATTCGCAAGGATTCCCCACTGGCCAAAGTGGCCAAGCCCTTCGTCAGCACCACCGTCGGCACCCGAGGAGTCGATCAGGACGCTTTCATCGCCGAAAAGTTCGCGGCCTACAATCTCAGCGCTTCGGCGGGAGTCGTCGCCAAAGTACGTGAGCGTCTGGGCGAGAACATGGCGCGCGTGGATTCAATTGCTCGTACCCTGCAGACCATCTTCGGCTCGTCACCTTTGACCTACGCCCACATTGAGCCCTACCTGGGGGAGGCGGGGGAGGTGCCGATTTATTTACTCACCGACGCCATTGATAATGGCAAGGTGGCTGACGCCATTCGTATGGCGCGGCGCATTCTGGACACGCACTCACGAGCGGCGGTGACCATCGTGATGAGTTTGGAAGCTCACTACCAACGCATGATTAAGCTCGATGGCTCGGGAGCGACGGGAATTTCCGAGGTTATGTCCCTACTCGGCATTTCCACCTACCCGGCGCAAAGGGCTGTGGCCAGCGTGCGCAATATGGGTTCGTCCCGATTGGCCTCGGCTCTGCACCTCGTCGTGGAGGCGGACCACGACCTCAAGGGCGGCGTGAGTTACGGCGGAAAGAACGACGACGACGTGGATCAGACTGAACTAACAGTGATTGAAGTACTGGTGGCTCGACTCGCTCGCATGAGCGAGGTGGCGCGCAGGAGTTAGTTTGAAGCCTTCAGGGTGGCGATGCGGCGCATCAATCCACTCTTGCGGTTGGCGGCTTGGTTCTTGTGAATGACACCCTTGGCGGCTGCCTTGTCGATCTTCTTGACGGCGAGACGCAGGGCCTCCGCCTCGTTCTCGTTGCCAACGGCAGCGACGGCGGTCTTGGTACGGGTGCGCAACTCGCTCTTGACGGCCTTGTTTTTTAGACGCGCAATCTCGTTAGTGCGGTTACGCTTGATTTGGCTCTTAATGTTGGCCACGAAAAATCCTCGTTCGTCAGTGCCGAAGTGCTCGGCGGGCTTGCAAATGCTATCAGGTGAAGGACCAGTACTCCAGTCCGACACCACAGGAGTACTGCGACGGGTAGCCTGTTCTCACCGTGGCTACTCCTTCGACCCCCGTCGACTCCTCAAAAATACGCAATTTTTCAATAATTGCCCACGTGGACCACGGTAAGTCGACCCTGTCGGACCGCATTTTGGAGATTACTGGAGCGGTGGACCCTCGTCTGATGAGGGCCCAGTACCTCGATTCGATGGATATTGAGCGCGAACGCGGCATCACGATCAAGGCCCAAAACGTTCGAGTGCACTTCGAAGACCACATTTTGCAACTTATCGATACACCGGGACACGTGGACTTCGGTTACGAAGTCAGCCGCAGCCTGGCGGCCTGTGAGGGGGCGGTGCTACTGGTGGACGCCAGTCAGGGTATTCAAGCGCAGACGCTCGCCAATTGCTACCAGGCCCTCGAAAACGATCTCGAAATTGTGGCCGTGTTGAATAAAATCGACCTCCCGGCGGCGGACCCCGAGCGTTGCAAGGAAGAGCTCGACCGTGTACTCGGATTGCCCTCGGACTCCATTTTGTCCATATCCGCGAAAACCGGCGAAGGCGTAGCGGAACTCTTGCGAGCCGTTATTCAGCGTATCCCGGCGCCGAAGGGCGACCCCAACGCCCCGCTGCGCGCCCTCATCTTCGATTCGAACTACGACCAGTACCGCGGCGTCATCTCATCGATTCGCATCATGGACGGGACCTTGAAATCGACCTCGAAGATTCGCATGATGCAGGCCGGACAGAACTACGACATCGAAGAGATCGGGGTCAGGACCCCAGTTCCGGTACCCGGGACGGTGCTGGGACCCGGCGAAGTTGGCTACCTCATCGCCGGCATTAAGGAAGTTGCGTCGGCGCGCTCGGGCGAGACGGTGACCGAAGCCGGTAAGCCCGCCAGCGAGGCCCTGGCCGGCTACCGCGACCCCAAGCCCATGATCTTCTGCGGTATTTTCCCCATCGACGGCGACGAGTTACCCGATCTGCGCGACGCGCTCGACAAGATGAAGCTCAATGACGCTTCAATCACCTTCGAGCCGGAGAGCTCCACGGCCCTCGGTTTTGGTTTTCGTTGTGGTTTCTTGGGACTGCTCCACATGGAAATAGTCCGGGAGCGCCTCGAGCGTGAATTCAACCTCTCACTCATCGCCACCGCCCCGTCCGTGGTGTACCGAGCCTTCATGACTGACGGCACGCAACGCAATATTGACAATCCCACCGACCTCCCCGAACCCAGCAAGCTCGACCACATTGAAGAACCCATGCTGGATATTTCCATCCTGACCCCCAGTGAGTACCTGGGTTCGGTGATGGACCTGTGTCAGAGCCGTCGCGCCGAGATGAAAAAGATGGAATACCTCTCGACCGAGCGTGTCGAACTGCGTTACGTGATTCCCCTCGGTGAGGTCGTGATTGACTTCTTCGACGCCCTGAAGAGTCGCACGAAGGGTTACGCCTCGCTGGACTACGAGCAGAGTGGGTACCAGACCAGCCAACTCGTTCGAGTGGACCTACTCATTAACCACGAACCGGTCGACGCCTTTTCCACCATCGTCCACAAGTCCAACGCCGACGTCTACGGGCGCAAAATGGCCGAGCGTCTCAAGGAACTCATTCCCCGTCAGATGTTCGACGTCCCCATTCAGGCTGCCGTCGGGGGCCGGGTCATTTCGCGTGAGACCGTCAAGGCTCGTCGTAAGGACGTGCTCGCGAAGTGTTATGGCGGTGACATTACCCGAAAGCGCAAACTCCTCGAGAAGCAAAAAGAGGGCAAGAAGAAGATGAAAAATATCGGTCGCGTCGAAGTACCCCAGGAGGCCTTCGTGGCCGCCCTGCGCCTCGAAGACTAGGTTTCGGGCGGGTGGTGGACCCGCTAGCGCTAGGTCTGGTGGGGCAGTCCCACCCCACCAGGAAAATTTTGAGCGTCACCGAGCGCTTCTGGACTTGGCACTCAGTAGAATCGAGTGCCAATAAGGAGAAGCATGTCGCGTCGCAGTTCCCAGCCCACCCAGTCGTCCTCGAGCGAATTGGCGCCCCGTAAGGCGGCGATTTTGGAGGCCGTGGTCGCGGAGCACATCGATACCGCCCAGCCGGTGGGATCAAGCGTCGTGGCCGCGAACACTTCCATAGCCGCGTCGCCCGCGACCATTCGTAGCGAAATGGTCTCGCTGGAACGTGAGGGCTTCCTAACTCAGCCGCACACCTCGGCGGGACGCATTCCGACGGATCAGGGCTATCGCTACTTCGTCGATCACCTCGAACGTGGGGAGTGGGGCCCGGCGCAACAGAGCAATGTAGCCAGCTTCTTTCAGTCCCTACGAGGCGAAATCGAAAGTGTGCTGGAACAGACCTCGACGTATCTCGCCCGCTTAACTAATTACACCAGCGTGGTCGTGGGCTCGGGCCACACGAACGCCACCATCCGCACGGCGCTGCTCGTCGATATGGGCGCCAATCGAGTCATGGTGGTAGCCATCTTCTCGGACGGCTCGGTGGATCGACGCAATTTTGAGTGTGAGCTCACCGTCACCGCCGCGCAGATTGTGGAAGCCTCGAGTCAACTCAACGCCCTGCTCCTCAACTCCTCCCTCGATCAGCACGTGGAAGTTCCGGCCGGCAATCGACCAATCGCACTCTTGGTGCGAGAAGCAGTGGCCGCCCTCCACGGGGCCGCCCCGACCACCGACGGCGAGCAGGTCTTCATCGGTGGCTCGTCGCGCGTGTCTGAGGCCTTCCCCGCTAAGGACACCGTTTCCAAGGTGCTGGGTTTTCTCGAACAGGAACTCATCGTGGTCTCACTCATTGAAGACATGATGAGTCGTGGTCTCTCGGTGGCCATTGGTGCAGAAACCGGCGTGGAGCCCCTGGCCGCGTGCGCCGTCGTGGTGGCGCCGGTCACCGTTGACGGCGTGCACGCGGGAGCCGTGGGGCTGATTGGGCCGAGCCGTATGAATTATTCCGAGACCATGTCGGCCGCTCACGCGGTCTCCACACACCTCGCACATCGACTGGGAAACGAGAAGAACCGTGGCTAATGCTGATTTATACCAACTGCTCGAAGTGGACGCCAATGCGTCGACCGAAGACTTAAAGAAGAACTACCGCCGTTTGGCGCGCGAGCTACACCCCGACGCTAATCCGGGGGACTCGGCCGCCGAGGCGCGCTTTAAGGAAGTAAGTCAGGCCTACGAAATTCTCTCGGACCCCGACCGGCGAGCCCACTACGACCGCTTCGGAGCAGACGCGGGGAGCGACGGTGGATTTGGTGCCGGCTCCGTGCAGGACATCTTCGACATGTTCTTCAGCGGCATGGGTGGGGGTGGTGGTCGCCGTCGCGGACCGCAGCCTGGTCAAGACGCCCAGATCGCCCTCGACATCACACTCTTTGAGGCGGCCTTCGGGGCGAAGAAGGACCTCGAAGTCTCCTTGCCCGATCGCTGCGAGACCTGCTCGGGTAACGGTTGCGCCACTGGTACCTCGGCCTCACGCTGTAGTGAGTGCAACGGTTCGGGAGAAGTTCGTCGCATGAGGAATTCCATCCTCGGCCAAATGGTCACGACCTCGGCCTGCCAGCGTTGTCAGGGTGTTGGCGAGTCCATCGCCTCACCCTGTCCCACCTGTCACGGAGATGGCCGCACTCAGCGCCGCCATACCTTAAATATTGATATCCCAAGCGGAGTCGAAAACGGCTCGGTGATGCGTCTCAACGGTCGTGGACCCGCTGGCCCTCGCGGTGGTCCCAACGGCACCCTCTTTGTTCACCTGCAGGTGGCCGAAGATCCTCGTTTCGAGCGCCACGACGACGACCTGCACTACGAGGCCCACGTGGCCTTCACCCAAGCGACCTTGGGAACCACGCTGGACGTTCCCACCCTCGAAGACAACACCTCGGTGACGGTGCCACCGGGTAGCGCCCACGGCACTGTCATTCGCCTTCGCGACTTGGGTGTGCCCCACTTGCGCAACCGTGGACGTAGTCGCGGCGATCTCTTCGTGCACCTCGCCGTCGACGTACCAACAGCCCTGGACGAAACCTCCGAGCGACTCTTGCGCGAATTGGCCGAGCATCGCGGCGAGACGGTGACGAACGCACAGGGGCTGCTCTCGCGCCTGCGAGGCTCTAAGAAGTGATCCCCCACGAATTCGTGCGTCGCGTCGCGGCGCTCACGCAGATGACGGTGCTCGACGTAGCCGAGCCCCTGCTCTCACGCGAGGACCAGCACCACCTGACCAAGGTGCTGCGCGCCGAAATGGACGAAGAACTAGTCCTGACCGACGCCGCGGGTTCCTGGGCCTTCGCGCGAGTGGTCGAGCGGGGAATCGAGCGGACGAGCGAAGTATTTTTCGACGAGCCGGAGGCCGTCGTTTCCCTGTATCTCGCACCGCTGAAGGGTGACCGCAGCGAATGGGTGGTGGCCAAGGCCTGCGAACTTGGTGTGAGCACGATTGTGCCCCTGCTGAGCGAACGATTAGCGGTCAAGTTTCGTGGCGAGGCGCGCGAGAAGGCCTTGGCGCGTTGGCAGAGAATCGCCGACGAGGCCAGTGGCCAGTGTCGCCGCACTCACCGCATGGTTATTGCTGCACCCGTGACGCCCAACGAGGTAGCCCCCGAGGTCGGCGTCGCCGACGTCGGGGGGGATTCGAGTCTGAGTGGCCTCTGCGCCCTCGCGATTGGTCCCGAGGGTGGCTGGGGGCCGACGGAGTGGTCGAGTGAGCATCGACGCGTCGGTCTCGGTACTACGGTTCTGCGAGCCGATACCGCCGGGCTTATTGGCGCGACGCTCCTCGTGCAACATCGTGACGGATGGAGCCGACACGACGACACCCTCCACGTCGGTAATGATAGAAACACATGAGTGACTGTTTATTTTGCAAGGTCGTAGCGGGAGCGATTCCCTCGACTCGAGTGGCCGAGAGCGAAACCGCCTACGCCTTCGACGACATCGCCCCCCAAGCACCCGTTCACGTGCTGGTCGTGCCCAAGATCCACCACGTTTCTGCCGACCACGTGCCGGCCGATCACCAGTCCACGGTGGATGATTTAGTACTGCTGGCTCAGGAAGTTGCGACCATCAAGGGCATTCGTGAGAGTGGCTACCGACTGGTGATGAACGTCGGGCGCGACGGGCAGATGACCGTGCCACATCTCCACCTCCACGTGCTGGGTGGTCGGATGATGGCCTGGCCCCCCGGATGAGCGAGTTCTCAGCCGACGAGGCGACGGTGACCACCTTCGTCGGCAATACGCACCTGATGAGCAGCCTGCTCGGGCGTCGCGACGAAAATCTCCGGGAGATAGAAAAAGCCTTCCCCAACTCCACGATTCACGTACAGGGCAATCTCATCTCGGTCACCGGCCCCGACGCGGCCGTGGTGTTACGGCTCTTTGACGAACTCGTTCTGGTGCTCGAAAGTGGTCAGAGCCTCGACGCCGTCAAGATTGCCCGCACCGTCGACATGATTGCGGCCAACTTGAAGCCCAGCGAAGTCCTGCGCCACGAGGTAGTGCGTGGACCCAAGGGGAAATCCATTCGACCTTCAACAGCTGGTCAAAAGCGCTACACCGACGCCATTGAGAGTTCCATCATCACCTTTGGCATCGGCCCCGCCGGAACCGGAAAGAGCTACCTCGCGGTGGCGGCTGCGGTACAGGCCTTGCACCGTCGTCAGGTGCAGCGCATTGTGCTGACCCGTCCGGCGGTGGAAGCCGGGGAGCGACTGGGCTTCTTGCCCGGGGACCTCATGGCCAAGGTCGATCCCTACCTGCGTCCGCTCTACGACGCCCTCTACGACATGGTCGGCCCCGAGGGCACGGCGCGCATGCTCGAAAAGGGCATCATTGAAGTGGCGCCGCTGGCCTTCATGCGTGGTCGCACCCTGAATGACGCCTTCATTATTTTAGACGAGGCCCAAAACACCACCCCCGAGCAGATGAAGATGCTGCTCACGCGTATTGGTTTTGGCTCCAAGTGCGTCGTCACCGGTGACGTGACCCAGGTGGACCTGCAGGGCGGCCGCAGTGGGCTCGCCGGCGTGGAAGCAATCCTCTACGGCATTGACGGTATTTCTTTCGTCCACCTCGGTGCCCGTGACGTCGTACGGCACCGCATCGTGGCCGACATCGTCTCGGCCTACGACGAGGTCTCCTCGTGAGTATCGACGTCTTTAGCGCCGACGAACAAGATCACGTCACCATTGATCTCCCTCGCTGGAGTGAACTGTGTCGTCGCTCCCTTGAAGATGAGGGCGTGCGCGGTCTCGCCGAGGTATCGCTCATCTTTTCCGACGAAGCCACTATCGCCGAGCTCAACCAGCGCTTTATGGGTAAGAGTGGCCCCACCGACGTCCTCAGTTTTCCCATCGACGACGAGCCCCTGCCGTCGGGTCGTTCGCCGGACGCCGGCGGTTCGGGCCCCGGTGAAGGTCCCGAACTGGAAATCCCTCAACTGGTGGGCGACATCGTCATTTGCCCCAGTGTCGCTGAGCGCAACGCCGTCGAGCACGATTGCAGTTTCGATGATGAGGTGGCCCTCCTCGTTGTGCACGGGGTACTGCACCTACTCGGCTGGGATCACATGGTCGACGAGGAAGCCGAACGCATGGAGGCGCGCGAGCGTGAACTCCTGCGCCGCCACTATCAATCGAGGACTTCATGATGGACCTGCTGTGGACGACCGGCGATACCTGGATGCTGGTGACCGTCGGAGTGCTCCTGTCGCTCTCGGGCTTTTTCGCGCTCTCGGAAACCGCACTGGTGCGCATGACGCGCACTCGCGCGCAGTCCCTGGTGGACGATAGGAAACGGGGCGCCCACGCGCTGGTTCGCCTCATAGAGGCCCCGGAGAAATTCTTGAATCCGCTGCTCCTTCTCATTCTGATCTGCCAGTTAGTCTCAGCCACTCTGGTCGGTATTTTGGCTGAACGGCTCTTTCACACGGCGGGCCTGATTGTTTCGACGGCTTTTGAAGTGGTCATTATTTTCGTGTTCTTTGAAGCCATGCCGAAGAACTACGCCGTGCAGTACGCCGATCGTTCGGCCGTCATCGCGGCCCCCGTGGTGGAAGCCATATTGAAGTTCTGGCCCATCCGTTGGATCTCGTATTTGCTTCTCACCATTGCGCGAGTTCTACTGAAACCCTTCGGCGTGAGTGACGGGGGGCAAAAGGTCACGGAGTCGGAAATTCTGGCCATGGCCAACGTCGCGGTGAGTGACAAGGCCATTGAAAAGACTGAACGCGACTTCATCCACTCGGTCATTGAGTTCGGTGACACCATTGCGCGAGAAATCATGGTACCGCGCATCGACATGCAGGCCATCGACGGCGAGCTCAGCGTCCGCGAAGCCTACGACCACTGCCTGGCGGTGGGTCGCACGCGCCTGCCCGTATTGGGTGAGGGCGTAGATGACGTGACGGGTCTCGTTTCGCTGCGCCTGCTCGCTCGACTGGTGGCTGAGGGCAAGGGTGACGAGCGGGTGGGTGAGAACGCCGGGCTGATCTACGCCGTCCCCGAGACGAAGAAGGTCTCGTTACTGCTCAAACAGTTCCAACACCTGCGCAGTCACCTCTTCGTGGTGGTCGATGAGTACGGCGGAACCGCCGGCATCATCACTCTGGAAGACGTCATTGAAGAATTGGTCGGCGATATCGACGACGAGGTGGATATCGAACGTGAGGACAAGACTCGTCGCTCGGCTGAAGACGAGCCCACGCTGGATGAGGACGAGGGCGATCCGGTTGGGCCCTTCTTGGTGAGTGGTCGACTCAACATTGACGACGCCGACGATGATTTCAAAATCAATCTCCCCAAGGGTGGCTGGGACACGGTGGGTGGTCTCGTCATGGACCTGGCAGCTGGGGTGCCCGAAGTGGGTGACCGCGTAGAGAGTGAACACTACCGATTCTTAGTAGTGGCCATGGACGGCCGACGAATTGAAGAAGTAGAGATTTCTCTGCGCGTAGATGAGGACGACGAATGACCAAGGCCGGATTCGCAACAATTATTGGACGTCCCAACGTCGGAAAGTCCACTCTGCTCAACTGGATTGTCGGCGAGAAGGTCTCCATCACCTCGTCCACGCCCAACACGACCAGAAGCGCGATTCGGGGCATCTTGACTGACGGCGACATTCAGGTGATCTTCGTCGACACCCCGGGTCTGCACCGACCGAAGACGACCCTGGGTGGCCGACTGAATGACGCCGCACGTGGCGCCGCCGAAGACGTAGACGTACTCATCGCTATGGTGGACGCCGGGGCCGCCATTGGACCGGGTGACCGTATGGTTCTCCAAACCCTGCTCGACGTGTGCCGTAAGGTAAACGGTCCCGTTCCCATCGTCATCGTGAACAAAGTCGACCGCACCTCCCGCGCTGATATCGCCGCCCAACTTGTCGCCACCGTAGCGGCCGTCGAGGAATTGGCCGCCGAGAGCCAGCGCAGTGAAGTGGCGGCCCGCGTGGAGTACTTCCCCATGTCGGCGCGCACCGGTGACGGGGTGGCACCCTTCGTCGAAGCCGTGCGTCGCGCGATGCCGGAGTCCCATTTTCTCTTTGACGCCGATGAAGTCTCCGACGTGCCCGAGATGTTCTGGATCGCCGAATTAGTGCGCGAACAACTGGTGCGCAAGACCTTCGAAGAAATTCCCCACTCCATTCACTGCCGCGTGGCCGAATACGAATGGCCCCACATCACCGTCGAGATATTGGTCGAACGTGAGAGCCAAAAGGGCATGGTTATTGGTAAGGGTGGGGCCCTGCTCAAGGACGTGGGCATTGCGGTGCGCCGGCAGCTCCCCGAGGGGGCCTTCTTGGAACTTCGCGTGCGCGTCGAGTCGCAGTGGCAAAAGCGTGACGATATTTTGGATCGCCTGGGCTACTAGTGGACTTCGTTGTTCGCAGTGTCGCCCGCGTGCTGTCGTCACGACGCGAGGTGCTCGACGACCAGTGGTCGAGTGAATCGTCGTTCATAGTTTTCAATGATGAAGTGCCCCTCGAGGCGCTCGTTGGACTCAGTGATTTTTCCCACGTCGAGGTGGTCGCCTTCGCCGATCAGGCCAGCGACGTTCCCCCGGCGCCCTGGCGTCGTCGCCCCCGGGGAAATCCCGCCTGGCCCGAGGTCGGAATCTTCGCGCAGCGCAATAAGGACCGGCCTAATCGCCTCCTCGTCTCGGTGGCTCGCGTGATCTCGCTCACGGGGCGCCGTCTCGAACTCGACGGGTTGGATCTCGTCGACGGCACGCCGATACTCGACGTCAAACCGGTTTTTTCCTGGTCGGGACTTCGCGGTGAGCGGCGCGTGGCCCCCTGGAGCGACGAGCTCGGTCGGGGCTACTTCTAGGAGTCGAGTTCCTGGAGGAACTCTTCCACCTCACTACGCAGTCGCGTGCGTCGCATGGGGGGGAGTCGCTTGATCATGCGGTGCCGATAGTTCTTGGTGGCTAGTCGGGTGTCAAAGACGGCCACCACACCCCGGTCGGTGGTGGATCGAATCAGTCGACCAACGCCCTGGGAGAGGAGCATGGCGGCGCGGGGGAGATCGACCTGATGAAAGGCATCCTCGCCGGCCCGCTCGCGTCGAGCAATGCTCAAGGGATCGTCGGGTCGCTGGAAGGGTAGGCGGTCGATAGTGACGAGACGGAGGGAGTCTCCGGGTACGTCAATACCCTGCCAGTAACTGGTCACAGCGAAGAGACTGGAACTCTCCTCACTTCGAAAGCGTTCGATCAGGGCGTTACGCGACAGGGTGTCCTGGACCAGGATTGGCGTCAGTATGCGTTCGCCCACGGCCTCGGCCACGCGCTTCATGACCGATCGGTTGGTAAAGAGGGCCAGGGTTCGCCCACCGGCCGCCGTGATCAGGCTGGCCAATTCTTCAATGATGGCCGCCTCGGCCCCCGCGTCGACGCGGTCGGGGAAGTTCTCGGGCACGTAGAGCACGGCGTTCGTGGGGTAGTCGAAGGGACTCTCCACCTGAATGAAATCAGCGTCACCACTGAGCCCGAGGTCGCGAATGAGGTTGTCAGGAATGGTGGCACTGGTGAGAATCCCCGTGGTGCTGGCCCAGAGCTCGTCACGTAGTCGAGGCCCAACGTCGATGAGCGAGAGCTCAATCGTGACCTCACGCTCGGACTTGGTGAGCCACAGCAGTTCGTCGGAACCGGCCTTACTCAAACGTAGGAGATCGTTGGTGAGATGAACAGCCGGTCCGAGGACCTGCAGCCGACGGTTCTCGTCAACGGCGTTATCGGTGAGTTGAGTGCGAATCTTTTCGGTCACGACACTGAGCGCGGCGGCACCCTCGGCGAGTTGGGCCTCGACCTCGAGCGAGATTCCCGAGGTGACCCCTTCGGCGAACTGGATTTCGAGGGCGGCGGCCAAGCGATCGGCAGTGGTGAGGACCTGATCGAGATGCAGGTGCTCGACGGGATTGAGCACCGGGCGGGCCATGGCGGCCACGGCCCGAAAGCGCGTGGCGTTGAGCGAGGTGCCGAGAACGCTTGCGAAGGTGTCGAGCATTTCGTGGGCTTCGTCAAAGATCACCATGTCGTGTTCCGGCAGGATGGTCCCGCCGGCCGCGAGGTGGGCCCCGTAGAGGTGGCTGTTCACGATGATGACGTCGCTCGACGCCGCGATCTCCTTGGCCCGCTCGTGAAAACATATGTGGCCGACGGGACACTTCTGGCGGCCCAGACACTCCTGGGGGGTGACGGAGACCTGGCGCCAGGCGCGCGAGTCGACTTCAAAGCCCAGTTCGTCCTTGTCGCCCGAGAGGCTGTTCTCCGACCAGTCCAGCACTTGACGTAGCTGCCCGGTGACGCTGGTCGGTAGTTCACCGCCGTCGTCAAAGCTCAGTTGATTGCCGCCACCCATTTCGTTAGCCCGCAATTTGCAGAGGTAATTGGATTTTCCCTTCAGCACCGCCACGCTCATGCCGGGCGCGTGGGCCGCGACCAGCGGGGCGTCCTTGCTCGCGAGTTGGTCCTGAAGATTCTTGGTGGCCGTGGCGATAACGACTCGGCCACCGGCCAGGGCGGCGGGGACGAGGTAGGCGAGGGATTTACCCACGCCGGTGCCGGCCTCCACGACGAGGTGACGTCGCTTCGTGATGGCCTCGGCGATACTACGGACCATGACGCGCTGGCCCTCACGGCTCTCGCCACCACCGGGGAGATCCTGGGTAATTGAGGCTAGGAGCTCGACGGCCCCGTCACCCTCCACCGCGTGCAGGCCCGAGCGCAGATCACTACTGGTCGGCTCCGCGAGTTCGACGTAGGGGAAATCGTCATCGGGGTCGAAAGTATCCACGGTTACGACACTAGAGGTGTGTAGCGCGTCGGGCGTTCTTCGCCGCTACCTTGTAGGGGTGCCAGATCCTCGCCCCATACCGATTCCGGCCTCCATTGATAGCTCGCGAGTTCCCGAACACATCGCCCTGGTGATGGACGGCAACGGTCGTTGGGCCCAGCAACGCGGACTGCCGCGCACTGATGGTCACTCGGCCGGTGAAGAAGCCCTGGTCGACGCCGCTTACGGGGCCCTCGCCGTCGGGGTCAAGCACTTGACGGTCTACGCCTTCTCAACCGAGAACTGGCGCCGTCCCCTCGACGAGGTGCGCTTCCTCATGGGCTTTAACGAATCGCTACTACGTCGCCGCCGCGACGAACTGAACGAAGTCGGCGTGCGCATCACCTTTTCCGGTCGCCGTGATCGACGGGTCCCGCGTAGCGTGCTGCGCAACATGGACGAAGCTGCGGAACTGACCAAGAACAATCGAGTGATGACCTTGAATCTCGCCTTTAACTACGGCGGCCGTGCCGAGATCATCGACGCCGTCAAGAGCCTCGTGGAAGACGGCATCCCGGCCCACAAGATCACCGAAAAAGCCATAGCGTCGCGGCTCTATCACCCCGAAATTCCTGACCCCGACCTCGTGATTCGTCCGTCGGGCGAGTACCGGATATCCAACTTCCTCCTCTGGGAAATTGCTTACTCCGAACTGGTTTTCAACGACATCCTCTGGCCGGATTACCGCCGTGAAGACCTCTACGCCGCCATCGAGGAGTACCAGGGTCGCCAACGTCGCTTCGGGGGCGTTGAGTCGTGATGGTAACCCGCATCGCCATAGGACTTGCTACCGTCGTCTACCTGATCTTGTGGATGTTTGCCCTGGCGGGAGCGCGCAGTCTTATCGCGGTGTTGGCCATTCCCCTGGTGCTGGTGGTGCTGGTGGCTGGCGGAAATTGGCTCAGTCAGTTCATGGGTTTACCGTCACGGTCCGTTCACTTCAACGAACCCGACGCCGACGACGATCAGTGAAGGAAGTACGCGACGAGGCGGTGGTGTTGCGCACCTATCGTTCGGGCGAATCGGACCGCATCGTAGTTTTCTGGGGCCGCGAGAGCGGAAAAATGCGTAGCATCGCCAAGGGGGTTCGTAAACCCGGATCCAAGATTGGCGGGGGTCTGGAACCTCTCGCCCACGTGGACGTCTACCTCGCTCAAGGACGCGGTGACCTGCGCATCGTGCGTCAGGCGACCCACCGTAATCGCTTCGCTGTGGTGAAGGCCTCCTTTGACCGCATCAATGCGGGTTACGCCATCGTGGAAGCGGTGGACGCCATCCCGGCTGATGACGTGCCCGACGAGGCGATTTTCACCATGCTGGTGCGGGCTTTGGAGACCCTCGACCGCGAAGAGTTCTTCCCCACCCTGGTACCGGCGGCTTTTTTCTTGAAGTTATTGGCCCACGACGGCTCAGAGCCGGTCGTGGACTTTTGCGTGAATTGTCAGAGCCCCGGTCCCCTGGTGGCCTTTGACGCGGCCAACGGGGGAACGACCTGCGCCCAGTGTCGAACTGGTCGCTCGCTGTCTGCGGGGGCTCTCAGCCTCCTGCGCCGGCTCTGCGGGGGTGACCTCGCCTCGGTCCTACGCGAGGAGAATCCGCCGGCTGGTGGCGAGGTGGCGGCCCTGGCGCAAGAGTCTCTGGAGCGACACTTCGGTAAGCGCCTGAAAGTCGCCCGGTCCACGCCAGCGACCGAGCACTAGCTGCTGTCGACGCGCTGGGCCTCCCGCTAGGGTGACTTCGAAAATGAGTCCCACGACCCAAGCCCCTACGATCTTCTGGTTCCGCCGCGACCTGCGGCTGAGTGACAACCCGGCCCTGGTCGAGGCCGCCACGCTCAGCGCTCAGGGAGTCCTCGGACTATTCATCATTGACCCCAGCCTGCTCGCCACCAGCGGCTCGACCCGGGCTGGTTTTTTGCTGTCCACCTTGCGTTCCTTGTCAGCGTCGATGAATGAACAACTGGTCGTGCGCACGGGTGACCCCGTGGAAGTACTCAGCGCCCTCGCGGCGAGCACGGGGGCTCGCGTGGTGGTGGCGACGGGGGACTACGCCCCAGCCGGCATGGCTCGCGACCAGCGGGTGCGAGGAGCACTGGCAGCCCTCGGGGTGGAGCTACGCCTGGTGGATTCCCCCTACGTGGTGGTGCCCGGTACGGTGCGCACCAAGGCCGGAACCCCGAGTCGGGTCTTTACGCCCTTTTTCCGTCACTGGCTCACCGAGCCGCAGCCACCACCGGTCCCCGTCCCCGAGGGCCTGCGCTGGCTCAGCGCCGAGTCCAGCGACCTCGCTGAGATTTTGCCCTTGGCCGCGACGAAGCGACCCAGCTACTTCGGCGATCTACCCGACGGCCCCGCTCCGCTGGAAATACCCGCCGGAGAAGTCGCCGCGCACAGCTTGGTGGCGGGCTTTGCGAGTCGAGTCGCCGCTTACGACGACGCCCGCAATCTACCCGGAGTCACTGGCACCAGTCGCTTGAGCCCGCACCTGCGTTTCGGCAGTATTCATCCGCGCCAGGTACTGGCCACCCTCTCGGGTGCGACCAAGGGCCACGAGGTCTTCACCTCCGAGATTGCCTGGCGGGAGTTTTACGCCGACGTTCTTTTTCACAACCCCGACTCCACCCACGTCAACATCCAAAGGTCGCTCGATGGACTACGGGTTGACCGCGACGCGGCGGCGGTGGCGCGTTTCCAGACCTGGGCCCGGGGCGAAACGGGCTTTCCCCTTGTTGATGCCGGCATGCGTCAGTTGCTCGAAGAGGGTTGGATGCACAACCGCGTGCGTATGGTGACGGCGTCTTTTCTGGTGAAGCACCTCCACCTCGACTGGCGTTGGGGTGCGCACTGGTTTATGTGGCGACTGGTCGACGGTGACGTGGCCTCGAACCAACAGGGCTGGCAGTGGACGGCGGGGACGGGAACCGACGCCTCTCCGTACTACCGGGTATTCAATCCCACCCTCCAGGCCGAACGTTTTGATCCCGGCGGTGACTACGTGCGGCGCTACGTGAGCGAACTCGCTAGTGTTCCAGCGCCGGCCTGCCTGCAGCCGGGCGGGGGGAGCAGTTCGGAGAGCCTGTTCGCCTACGCTCGACCCATGATTGATCTCTCGAATGAACGTCGCGAGGCCCTCGACCGCTTGGCCGAGTTGCGGGGCCCGGGTGGCTGAGTTCGGGGTCTACGTTCACGTCCCTTTCTGCGCCCACCGCTGCGACTATTGCGCCTTTGCCACCTACTCCGACCGCGATCACCTCATGGGGGATTACGTGGCGGCCGTCATCAGAGAAATCGAGACGGCGTACAGCGAGGGCTTGCCCGAAGCGACCTCGGTGTTTTTCGGTGGGGGCACCCCCTCGCGCCTATCCGCCGAGCAACTCCTCAGCATCCTTGACGCCATTCCCCGCCATCTCGATGCGGAAGTTACGGTCGAGTGCAATCCGGAGGACGCGAGTCTCGAACGACTGCTGGCCTACCGTTGCGGAGGCGTCACGCGTATGAGTTTCGGAGTGCAGTCCACCCAGCCGGCGGTCCTGGCCGACCTGGGGCGTCGTCATGGCACCATGGCCCACGCTGAAGTGGCGGCCACGGTCACCGCCGCCGGATTTACGACCTGGAACATGGACCTCATTATTGGTTCACGGGCCGAGACGCTGGACGACGTGCGCGCCACCCTCTCGGACCTGCTCGGTCTCTCGACCCCCCCTCCGCACATCTCCTGTTACGCCCTCACGCCGGAGCCGGCCACCCCACTCGGCCGCGACGAGAGTCGCCACCCCGACGAGGACGACACCGCCGACAGCTACGAGTTGGTGGCCGCGACCCTCGAAGCCGCGGGCTACCAGTGGGAGGAAATCTCCAACTGGGCTCGTGCTGGTCACGAGTGTCGCCACAACCACGTCTACTGGGATCAGGGCAACTACCGGGGCTTCGGCTCAGCGGCACACTCGCACCTCGACGGTCACCGCTTTTGGAACGTGCGCACCCCGGACCGCTACGTGCAGATGCTGGCCGCGGGGGAACTGCCCCTCGGCGGCGAAGAGCACCTGGACGTGGCGACCCGTGAGTTCGAGCGCGACTCCCTGGCCCTGCGCACGCGCCGGGGCGTGCCCCTCGAGGCCTTTGATTCGCTGGAGGAGATTGCCCACCTGGTCACCGTGCGCGCGGGCCGCGTGAGTTTAACTACGCCGGGTCGCCTGCTCGCCAATCAGGCCATAGTGCGACTTCGTTCAGCCAGTGGGCGCGACTAGTCCGGTAGCCTTAAGCCATGTCTGACGCCCCCCGCGATACCCAACTACTCGAAAAAGTCATCAATCTCGCGAAGCGACGCGGTTTCATCTACCCCTCGGCCGAGATCTACGGGGGCTTTCGCTCTACCTACGATTACGGCCCCCTCGGCGTCTTGATGTTGCGCAACGTGAAGAACGCCTGGTGGCGATCCATGGTGCAATTGCGCGACGACGTCGTCGGCATTGACGCGGCCATTTTGAGTCCCCCAGCCATCTGGGCGGCCTCGGGACACCTCGAGACCTTCACTGACCCCCTGGTCGACTGTAAGAACTGTCACGGCCGCTGGCGCGAGGACAAGATCGATGGTCAGTGCCCGACCTGTGGTTCGCGAGACTTCACTGAATCGCGCGCGTTTAATCTCATGTTCAAAACTCAGGCCGGCCCCGTGGCCGACGAGGGCGCCACCGCCTACCTACGTCCAGAGACGGCGCAGGGCATGTTCACGAACTTCGCCAACGTGCTGACGACGTCGCGCAAGAAGCCCCCCTTCGGTATTGCCCAAGTGGGGAAGTCCTTTCGCAACGAAATCACCCCGCAGAATTTCGTCTTTCGCACCCGCGAGTTCGAACAGATGGAGATGGAGTACTTCGTGGCGCCCGACGAGGACGAGCAGTGGTACCGCTACTGGATCGACCAGCGTCTCGACTGGTACCTCACTCTCGGCATTCCTCGCGAGCAGTTGCGGCTGCACGAGCACGCCCCCGAGGACCTCTCGCATTATTCCAAGGGCACGACCGACCTTGAGTTTCTCTTCCCCTGGGGTTTTGACGAACTCGAAGGTATCGCCAATCGGGGTAACTACGACTTGACGGCCCACTCCAACGCGTCGGGCACCAAGCTCGAGTACTTCGACCAGGTTGCCAACGAGCGCTACACCCCCCACGTGATTGAGCCGGCCGCCGGCGCGACGCGGGCCATGATGGCCTTTCTGCTCTCGGCCTACCACGAGGACGAAGTTGACGGCGATGTTCGCTCGGTGCTGCGCCTGCACTGGCGTTTGGCGCCTCATCAAGTTGCCGTCCTACCCCTCTCGAAGAAGCCCGAGCTCGAGACGGTGTCGCGCGAAGTACTAGGACTGTTGCAGCCGCACTTCATGACGGACTACGACGTGACGCAGTCCATTGGAAAGCGCTATCGCCGTCAGGACGAAGTGGGTACCCCCTACTGCGTCACGGTGGACTTTGACACCTTGACTGACCGCGCGGTGACCCTGCGCGACCGCGACACCACTGAGCAGACCCGCGTCGCAATTGACGAGCTCGCCGGAGAAATCTGGCGCCGAACGAGTCAGCTCTAGCTCCGAGGAAGCCCTCGCCTAACGCGGGGGCAGCGAATAGGTCACTTGGGCCTTGGCGACCAGTAGATCGGAACTAGCTGAGCGAATGGCGACGTCCACCACGGCGAGACGAGAGCCCATCTTTAGAATCGTGGCCTCGGCGACGATGTCAGCAATTTCGGGCTTGTTGAGAAAATCAATGTGCAAGCTCGTCGTTACCGCCAACAGCACCGCACCGCGTTGCGAGAAGATGGCCACGTAGGCGGCAGTGTCGGCGAGCATCATCATGGAGGGTCCCGACACCGTTCCTCCAGGTCGACCCATGAGACCGCTGACGGCGAGACGCACGGAGACGCTCTGGTCGCTCACCGATTCGACGATGGGCAGATTCGCCGACGAGGGAAAGGCGCTCTCGAGGAGGGCTTGTACTTCCGAAACGCTCAGCACGGCCTAGGCGGCGCGCCGGTACTTGCGCGTCGCGAGGGGGGCCAGAATCACCAGGGCCGCGATAGCCCAGCCGAGAGTGATCCAACTGGCGTTACCGTGGGGCGTGCCGAGCATGAGACCCCGCACCGCGTGGGCGGCCTGGGACACCGGCTGGTTCTCGGCGAAACCCTGTAGCCAACTGGGCATGGAGGTGGGCGGAACGAAGATGCTGGAGGCGAAGGTGATGGGGAAGACCAGGGGAAAGGTCATGGCCTGAGCCGTTTCGGAGTTCGGAGCCGCGAGGCCAATGTAGGCAAAGCCCCACGAGAGACAGAAGGCGAACATCAGCATCAGCGCACTGGCTTGAAAGTAGGCAACCACCCCACCGTGCGGGCGAAAGCCGACGGCGAAACCAACCAGGGTGAGCACTATCAAGATCAGGACGTTGCGAAAGAGGTCCGAGACGGTCCGACCCATGAGAACGGCACTACGCGCCATGGGCAGGGCCCGGAACCTTTCGATGAGACCGCGCTGCAGGTCTTCGGCGAGACCGATGGCCGTGTTGACGGCCCCAAAGACGGTGGTCTGCACCAAGATGCCCGGTATGAGGAAGTTCACGTAGCCACCGGGGTCGCTGGTCTTGATCGCGCCGCCGAAGACGTAGCGAAAGAGGAGGACGAACATCACTGGTTGCAGCATGGTAAAGACCAGGGAAGTGGGGATACGGATGAGGGCCATGAGGTTACGGCGCGCCACGGTGAGCACGTCGCTGGCCGCCCACTTCAGCGCAACGGCTGCTCGCGTCACGGTGCCGGTGAGCCCGCGGGGGCTAGTGGTGGTGTTCACGGAGCAACCTTTCGTCCGCGGCGCTTGGCGTCGACTAGTGGGCTGGCCACCTCGTCGTCGGCCTTGTGACCGGTGAGATTGAGAAAGACGTCATCCAGGCTGGGCTCGCGCAGATCAAGACCCTTGAGGCCAATGCCCGCCCCGTCAATACGGCGTAGCGCATCGGCGGCGGCGGCGGGACCCGAACTCACGGTGAGTTCGACGACGGTACCGTCGACGTTGACCGGCTTTTCTGAGACCTCACGTACGAGTTCGACTCCCCGGAGGGCGTCGTCCGTGGTGGCGAAGGTCAAGGACAACACGGTGTTGCCAAGGTTGGCCTTGAGTTCACTCGGGGTGCCCTGGGCGATAATTTTGCCGTGATCGAGGACGACGAGTTGCTTGGCTAGGCGGTCGGCTTCTTCGAGATACTGCGTCGTTAGGAGAACCGTAACGCCGTCTTCGACCAAGCTTTCGATGACGGCCCAGAGGTCCTGGCGACTCTGCGGGTCAAGACCCGTAGTGGGTTCATCCAAAAAGAGCAGTGGGGGCTTCGCCACGAGAGCGGCCGCTAGGTCGAGGCGTCGGCGCATACCGCCGGAGTAGGTCTTAACTGGTCGGTGGGCAGCGTCGTCGAGGCCGAACTGACCGAGTAGTTCGTGGGTGCGGGCGAGAACCAACTTGGTGGTCATGTGGTTGAGGCGTCCCACCATCCGCAGGTTCTCGTAACCGGTGAGATTCTCGTCCACCGTCGCGAACTGTCCCGCGAGACCGATGGTGCGTCGAACGGCGTCGGCCTGTTTGACGACGTCAAAACCACCGACCGTGGCCGATCCGCTGTCGGGCGCGAGTACCGTTGAGAGAATGCGCACCATGGTGGTCTTGCCCGAGCCGTTGGGGCCAAGCAGACCGAAAACCTGACCTCGGGGCACATCCAGGCTGACTCCGTCGAGGGCGCGCACGCTGCCCTTGCGGAAAGTTTTAACGATGTCTCGTACTTGGACGGCGTAATCACTCACCCTTGCATTCTAGTGGTGGGGTGAAAGTGCCGGTCGAAGCAACCCCGCCCGTGAGGCGGTACCCTAAGCGCCATGGCATTCGCGGACGGTGAGGTGGGGCAGGTACGGTCCGCGACCGACATTGTCGCATTAATTAGCGAAACCTCGGCGCTAAAAAAGAGTGGCCGGCGCTGGACGGGTCTGTGCCCCTTCCACGCGGAAAAGTCACCCTCGTTCTCGGTCAATGCCGAGGAGGGCTATTACTACTGCTTCGGTTGTGGGGCCAAGGGAGACGCTATTACCTTCGTTCGAGAAGTCCAGGGCTTGGACTTTCGTGACGCTCTGCAATTCCTGGCCGACAAGGCCGGTATCGAGCTTAAGGAAGACGAAAAGAGCGGTCCCCAAAGAAGAGATCGGGCGGCTCACTTCGAGGCCATGAATTTGGCCGTGGAGTGGTACCACGACCGACTCTTGAATTCTCCCGACGCCGGAGCCGCGCGCCAGTATCTCCGGTCCAGGGGAATTGACGGCGAGACGGTGCGTGCATTCAAACTAGGTTACGCCCCCGACGAGTGGGACGCCCTGGCGTCGGCTATCAAGGTTCCGGCCACCATTCTCGAGGGAACGGGCCTGGGCTTTACGAATTCACGTGGTCGAGTGCAAGACGCCCTCCGCGCTCGAGTTATTTTCCCCATCAGCGACACCAGCGGAAGGCCCATCGCCATGGGGGGGCGTATTTTGCCGGGGGCGCCCCCGCGCGCCGACGGGCGGACGGAAGCGAAATACAAGAACTCACCCGAGACCCAGATCTACTCCAAGCGACGCACGCTGTACGGTCTCAATCTGGCCAAAGAGGACATCATCAAGTCCGGCGAAATCATTGTCTGCGAGGGCTACACGGATGTCATTGGAATGTTTCAGGTGGGTCTGCGACGAGCGGTGGCGACCTGCGGCACAGCTCTTTCCGAGGAGCACTTTCGCATGATGCGCAACTTCGCACCGCGCATTGTTCTCGCCTACGACGCCGACGGTGCGGGCCAGAGTGCCGCGGCCTCGGTGTACCAGTGGGAGCGTCAGCACGAAGTCGAAGTCGCCGTCGTGCAGATGCCGGCCGGCTCGGACCCCGGGCAGCTCGCCCAGAGTGACCCCGATCTCCTGCGATCAGCCGTCGCCCACGCGATCCCCTTTCTGCAGTTCCGTTTAAACCGGGTCCTGGCGGTGGCGAATATGACCACCGCCGAGGGCCGCGCTGCGGCCGCGGAACGAGCGGTGGACGTCGTGGCCGAACACCCAACCGATCTCGTGCGTGATCAGTACATCCAACAAGTGGCGGATGCCCTGCGTCTCAGCGTCGAGAATCTGAGGCCACTCGTCGCCAACGCCGTTCGTCGCGGACCACGACCCGTTTCGACGAACCCACGAGCCACCGCGGTCACGCGACCAACACGGGTAACAAACCCGGGGGAGCGTACGGGTTCACGTTCGGGAATTACCGCCCTCCAGCTCGCGGTGCACGCCCCCGAAAGCGTCGAAGGCCGCGTTGTGGCGGCCTATTTCGTTGACGCTGATCAGCGCAGCGCCTTCGAGGCCCTCGCTGATGGTCGACTTACGGTTGACGCCATTGAAATCTTGGAATCCCGTGGCGAAGGTGCGGCCGCGCAGATTCTCCAACAGGTGCTGGTAGATGAATTTTCAGAGAACGACACGAATGATCACGTCGTTCAGGGGGTGGTTGCGCAACTGCTGCGGGCCGCGGTGGCCGTGGCTCTGCGTGACATTGAACGAGAATTACGTTCAGGAGCGGTGACTGCCGAATCCGCACTCGCCGTCATCAAGGACGTTAAGAATCGCCTGACGGAGTTGGACGGTGATCAGGCCACGGCGTCGGAAAAGGAACTTCGAGAGTGGCTCGTCATCCACGACGGCGCCCGTGAATAATCCCTTACGGGCCAGTGAGATTCTGGTACGACCACCACTGTCGCGTGAGGAGGAGTGCGCACTTCTTGAAGTCATCGCCGTAGGTCGGAAAGCTCGAACGCAACTGAAAGAAGAGCAGAACATTTCAATAGCCCGACGTGGTGAACTACAACGTCGTTCGAGGAGTGGGAGAGCAGCTGAGCAGAAAGTGCTGGAATCCACGATGGGCCTAGTGAAGCACCAGGTGGCCACCCTGGGTTTCCCCTTTGATAGTGATGAGCTCGAGCTTGCCGGGATCGAGGGTCTGGTGACCGCCCTACACCGCTTCGATCCCTCGAAGGGTTCACGCTTTTCCACCTACGCCTATCACTGGATACGCAAGTTGGTATTTGCATCCATCTCAAAGCGCTACGTCTATTCCGACTCCGATATTCGACTCGTCATTGAGGTGAGAAAACTCGCGGCGAAGAGTAGCGGTCGGGATCTCACGAAGGCTGAAGTTGTTCGAAAGCTCGGGTGGACTCGGGCTCAGGCGTCACGCATTCTGCAGATCAGTGACGATATGCGGAGTGGAACGGCACCATTGAGTGAGTCGCTCGTCTCCAATGACTCCGGAGAATTCTCGCTGGTCCCCGAGGCAGAGTGGGTTATTGCCACGCTGAAGGGAGTACTCGGCGATGACTTTCGAGATTTCTGGCTCCGTACTGGAGGTGACAGTTTGGAGGAGTTGGGCGCCGCTCGGGGAATAAGCAAGCAGGCCATGGCCAAGCGCCTGGCGAAAGCGCGAGCGAAGGTGGAAAGCAGTCCGGATGCGGTCTCGCTCTTAAAACTTCTCAGGTCTTTTTAGTAGTGGCCAGTCCCTGCTAGATTCTCAAGGGTCATACGCATTCCCAGATAGCTCAATTGGCAGAGCAAGCGACTGTTAATCGCTAGGTTGCAGGTTCGAGTCCTGCTCTGGGAGCCACTGTAATGTGGGAGAGAGGGACTTCCGCCGAAAAACGACATAAATGAGGTACAGCGGGGACGAAAGGAAAGACAAAAGGGAACGCCGCTTCAACTTTTGTTAGA
>CAIOSJ010000011.1 GCA_903860915.1 uncultured Actinomycetes bacterium
ATTGCGGGCTCGCCCCGAGGACTTTCGCTCTCGTGGACTACAATGGACTTTCCATTCGGGCGAGTGGCGAAATGGCAGACGCGCTGGCTTCAGGTGCCAGTATTCGAAAGGATGTGCGGGTTCAAGTCCCGCCTCGCCCACCAAACGTTGTTAAAACCACAACAACCCATTGATCCCCTAAGGCTCGATTCTCACGACCGTGGGTTTTCGGCTGATGGCTTTGTCGAAGGATGCGACCTTGCCTACCCCAGTGGTTTCCGCGCAAGCGACGAGATAGGCATCGGCGAAATCAAGCCGTTCGTCTTCGTACAGGGCAAAAGTTCGCAGCAAGAACGGGGCATCAATTACGCGGACCGACTCCATAGCCAGCGAGGATCGAATTGCTTCACCGATGCGACAAAGTTCGGTTTCGTAGAACGATGAGATCAGCGAGGCAGGGGCTCATCGCTTCCTAAAAGGCGGAGGCTCATATCGCCATGTCGGGTGGGTCACCAACTAGATGACGAACTAGAACGTTGGTGTCGACAAACGAACTCACTGAAACTTCTTGGCCCTACTCGCACGTGAGCTCTCGAGGACTCGGTCCCAGCTCGCGCTTTTCTTCTTTACCGGCGCGGCGATTGTTCCCGCCAGTTCAAGGAAATCTGACGTCCGCTGAAGGGTCACCAGGTTGCCATCAATTCGAAAAATGACGGGGTCGCCTTCCTCTACACCGAGGGCATCACGTACGGCCTTCGGGATCGTTACCTGCCCTTTGGAGCTCAAACGAGCGGCCACGTCCATGTCATTCTCCTTCCAATCTCGGACCGGATTCGAAAGATGGAAAATGGGACGCATGGAGATTCTTCCTGGGCTGTGTGCTCTTATTCGGGCAGCAAGTTACTCAAACCTGCAGAAGCTGCTCGGGGTTCGGACACAGTCCCAACTCCTCTACAGTGTTATTAGTAACACTAAAGTCCTACTTATAGTAGGATAGTAGTATGAAAATAAGCATGAGCTTGCCAGATGAGGATGTGACCTTCCTTGATGCGTACGTCGAGGAGAAGGGGCTCGCCTCGCGGTCAGCGGCACTTCATAAGGCCGTTCGCCTCCTCAAGGCGAGTGGACTTGGTTCAGCCTATGAAGCCGCGTGGGTGGAATGGCACAACGAGGACGAGTCTCTGTGGGATAGAACATCGAACGACGGACTGCGATAAGTGCACCGCGGTGAAATCTATTTGGTCGACCTTGATCCCGCGAGAAGTGGGGAGGCGAACAAGCAACGTCCCGCAGTGATTGTGAGCAACGACGGAGCAAACAGTTCAGCTGAGCGACACGGCCACGGGGTAATTACCATCGTGCCGGTGACGTCGAACGTCACTCGGATTTATCCGTTTCAGGTATTTATCCCCGCCGATGCGACGGGACTGCACGTTGACTCAAAGGCGCAGGCAGAGCAAGTTCGTTCAATTTCAGTCGACCGGCTCGGCCTCGTAATTGGTGAAGTCCCTCACAAAGTGATGGAAGAGATCGATGAAGCTTTGAGGCTACATCTCGCTCTGTAATGAGTTGCCGAAGGTCGTATGGCTCCACTCTGCTCACAACGGACATGAGTTGTAG
>CAIOSJ010000012.1 GCA_903860915.1 uncultured Actinomycetes bacterium
TACCGTGAGGTCACCTCCGACGTTGTGTCCACCATCAACACCGGGTGTCGCGGCACTGGCAATATCTGCCAGCATCACGTCGACGACCGAACCGGCCGTTGCGATGCCACCGGCTACTGCTGCCGAACGAGTTAAAAATTGCCTACGATCGTACGTTGCGGTCACGATTCCCCCATCTTTCGCGAGACCTCAGTCTCTCTCACGCATTGGCCCCCAGCGAACCACGCGTTCTGCAAACTATATCGCCACTGACGACAAGGTCAAGTCATGAAATAGGTTTTCTCTTATGAAATAGAACATCGTTACACACCCACTCGCAACTGAGGCAACGCTCCACCACGTAAGCCTTCTGAAAAACACTTTTGGCACCTAGTTCAGTGAAGAGATTATGGCGTCAAAATTCGACGGAAGCGATGCGACGCGACGACGAGGCCAATCAGCCCCATCACCACTAAGTAGATAATGTGAACGGCGCTCGACGGTCCGATTTGTCCCAAACTGAAACCCCGCAGGAGCGCCGCCGACTGGTAGAGCGGTGAACAACGAACCAGACCTTGCAACCACCCAGGATAGAGGGTGATCGGAAAGAAGGTCGCCGAGAAGAGAAATATGGGGAGTTGAATCAGGGCCACGGTGTCGAAATCCTGCCAGCTGCGAAGCCAGGTGCACGCCGCGAGGCCAACACTGGCGAAGGCGAAACTCGTCAGAATCGCTCCTGGCAAGCACAGAAGCACCCAGGGGGATCCGGCGTCACCGAGGATAATCATGCACGTTAAAAATGATGTGGCGTAGATAGAACCTCGAACGAGCGCCCACCACACTTCGCCCAGTGCGATGTCATTAACGTCCAGTGGGGTCGCCAACACTGCGTCGTAAGTATGGGCCACTTTCAACTTAAAGAAAGTATTAAAAAGCGCGTCAATCACCGCCCCGTTCATCGCCGAAGTGGCCAACATTCCCGGGGCGACAAACATCGCGTAGGTCACGAGCCGATCACCCGCGCTCAAAGAACCAACGAGGTGGTTTAACCCAATACCGAGACTCAGTAGATAAAAAAGAGGTTCAAAAAAACCCGAGACCAGCATCAACCACTGCGTGCGATAGATGACGACGTTGCGCTCCAAGATACGCAGGCTTCGACGTGAACCGAAGTGCAGTTCGGGAAAAATTCTCATTAGCTACGAGGCCAAGCGACGGCGTAGATTTTTCTTTGCACTCCGTAGCCCTAGGAACAACATGCCTCCGAGCACCGTGAGGTGTAAAACCATACTTCCTACTTCAGCGTGACCGAAGGCGGCGCTGCGCGCCAGTGCCACCCCGTGATAGAGCGGCATGAGCTGCACTACCGGACGCAGGTAGCCCGGGTATTGACTCATCGGATAGAAGGTGGCGGAGAAGAGAAACATCGGAATAATCAAAAAGCGATAGATGGATGTGAAGGACGCATCAGACTCACGAGTACTCGCGAAGGCCATGAGGGGGGCGGCGAAGGCCAGGCCAATGAGTACCGCTAGGAGTGGCAAAGTCAATGCCCACCACGAGTTTAAAGCCCCGAAGAAGGCAATCGTGATCGTGAGAACCACTCCCGTAAAGAAGAGTCGCACTCCCACCCACGCCAATTTACCCAACACGATGTCCTCGGGTTCCAGTGGTGTCGCCACCGCTGCGTGATATGTCCGCACCCACTTCACCGCACCCAAGACCGGCCACATGGATTCACTTTCTCCGAGATTCATGGCTGTGATGGCCAGGAGGCCGGGTGCCACAAAACGTAGGTAGCTGCGGCCCTCGACTAATCCGGTGTGTGCCGACACCAGATGGCCAACGCCGAGTCCCATGGAGGCCAGGTAGAGGAGCGGAAAGAGAAAGGTACTAATGACGGAGGCTCGCCACGTCTGCAAATAAAAAGCCCCGTGGTACCACAGCGAGCGATGCCACCGGGGCCAGGTTCGAGTGCGCCCTCGGCGAATTGTTCGATCCACTAGTCAACCAGGGTGCGACCAGTGAGACGTAAAAAAACATCTTCGAGCGACGAACGGCGAACCAGGGCGCTCTCTGGTGTGGCCCCCGTGGCGTGAACTGCTCGCAGGACCTCGTCCCCATCGTGAACGTACAGGAGGAGACGATCGG
This sequence comes from uncultured Actinomycetes bacterium, assembly GCA_903860915.1. GTDB lineage: Bacteria > Actinomycetota > Acidimicrobiia > Acidimicrobiales > RAAP-2 > RAAP-2. The sequence goes on from CAIOSJ010000012.1 coordinate 2,131, forward strand.
GGAGAACCTCGACGCGCTCCGCGTACTCGCTAATTCGATCGACGTACGGCTCCTGGCCCTCGGCGCCAAAGCGTAACTCGAGGACTTCGCGCGTCGAGTATTGCTCGATCAGCGCTCGCGGTGCACCTTCAGCCACGATTCGGCCTTGGTCCATCACGACGAGCCGGTCGCAGAGCTGCTCTGCCTCGTCCATGTAGTGGGTGGTAATTATTAGAGTCACGCCATCGCGTTTGAGGCGGTAGAGGCGGTCCCATAGCAAGTGGCGTGCCTGGGGATCAAGGCCCGTAGTGGGTTCATCCAGAATCAAGAGTTCTGGCTGGTTGAGTAGAGACCGAGCAATCGTAAGGCGTCGCTTCATTCCACCCGACAAGTTGTCGCACTTGTCATCCGCCCGATCACTCAGTTGAGCGAACTCTAAAAGCTCGGTAGCTCGCTGTCGAATTACCTTGCGCGGAATATCGAAGTAGCGCCCGAACATCAGCAGATTGTTCATAACCGAGAGCTCGAGTTCCAGGGTGTCTTCTTGTGGTACGACGCCGAGTCGGGCGCGAATTTCGGGGCCGTGACTGACTGGATTGAGACCAAAGATTCTTATTTCCCCCGCCGTCGGCTGCGAGACAGCCGAAATCATTCGCATAGTCGAGGTCTTCCCCGCTCCGTTCGGACCGAGGAAACCAAAACTCTCGCCTCGCTCAATAGAAACGTCGATGCCGTCGACGGCTCGAAAATTACCAAACTGCTTGACGAGCCCACGGGCGCTCAGGAGGGAATCGGAGGTCATGACGCACCGAAGACTACCAACACTGGCTCCTGAGTCTTAGACTCTAGGAGCACCCAACAGTTCCCTAACTGGGTTCGCCAGGTGTAAACGGAAATGAAGACCACAATCTTAAAGACGCCCGAAGATAGTTCGAATGCGGGAGCGTTCCGCGTCGAAACACGAGGCATAGATTTCGTCCCCGAACATCACCGCTGGGCGACTCCGAGAAATATTGGGGCCATGTGGGCCGGATCTTCAATCAACGTGGAGTATTTCGTTTACGGCGCGCTTCTTATGGGTTTCGGATTCAGTTTCTGGAATGCACTTATCCTCATTGTGGTCGGTAATCTTTCGTTCCTTCTCCTCGGCCTCGCGTCACTGCAGGGCCCAGAAACTGGAACAACGGCTTTCATCATTTCTCGAGCAGCCTTCGGTACTCGAGGGAGTCGGATAGCGGCATTTTTTAATTGGATCACCATGCTCGGCTTCGAGACCGAGGGTCTCATCCTCATCGTGGGCGCCATCTTGGTTGTGGCGAGATACGGACACTTTCACGTTTCCAACCTGAGCGAAATTCTGATCATCGTGCTCGCCACAGCGGTGCAGGCCGTCATTCCGTATCTTGGTCACGCCACCATCGTCAAAGTGCTGCGCGCACTCATCATCCCCTTCGCCATAATCTTCGCGATCTTCGCCTTTTTTATAAGCCGACACGCCAGCACGACCCACGTAATCGTCTTCGCGCACGGTTGGGAATCCTTTAGCGCTGGCTTAGCCTTCGTCATCGCCCTTTCGGGACTGGGGTGGGCCGAATGCGGCAATGATTACTCCCGCTACCTCCCGCGCAGCGCTTCAAAAACAGCCATCGTCGCTTGGATATTTCTCGGTACGGCCATCCCCGAAATACTCATGATGAGTCTGGGCGCACTCGGCTTTACTTTTCTCTCGAACGCCAGCACCTGGAACAGTGCCAATCCTTTTGACGCCCTCTATCACCAGAGTTCCCTACCCGCATGGTTCGTCATTGCATTTCTCCTCTTCGCCGTGGTCCAGTTATTCGCCGTCAACTCCCTCGACCTCTACTCTTCGGGTGTTTCCCTCCAGGCCATGGGCCTCCACCTCCGGCGATACCAGGCGGTACTACTCGATAGCGTCATCGTCTGCGCCCTGACTATCTACGCCAGCTTCGCTTCGACTTTCTCGCTGTACATGAAAGATTTCGTTGGCATCATCATCGTGTGGATTTCTCCCTGGTTCGCGATCTACATCGTGGACTGGCTGCTGCGGCGTGGACGCTACAACGCCACTGAGTTACAACGCGACGACCCTGAAGGTCTCTACTGGGGCCATCGCGGTTTTAACTGGAATGCCGTCATCGCGTTCATCTCGGGTCTCGTAGCCGCCACCATTTCGTACGCGAAGGCCCCGCCGCCCGTCAACTTCCCGCCTCACTGGATGACAGCCTTCTCTAATCACTTTGGAGGTTTTTGGTGCACGGGTGCCACAGATCCCTCGGGCTGCGGAATTGTGGGCTGGTTTAGCGGGGCCGATCTGTCTTTCTTTTTCGGCGTCACGACGTCTGCACTGCTCTACTACGTCCTCGAAAAGTCCAGCAACTACGTCGCCCAGCAAGTAGCGCGGCAGTAGTTCAACCGACCCAGTCTTCGACCATGGCACCCGTTTCGTCGGGGCGAAAAACCGGTAACGCGCCGAGTGAGCGAACCAGAGCCGCGTCGTCGCCGAGTCCGGTAACCCACTGCGCCGCCTCGGTTACCAGTGCGCCAATCACGACTACTTCGGCACCAATGGAGCGCAGGAGTCGCACGCTCGCACCGGTGGAGGCACCAGTGGATACGACATCGTCAACAATGGCCACCCGCTTACCCTTCACCGTATCGATACGCGCACGGTCAAAGAGGAGACGTTGGTCAAACTTGGTCGTGATGGAACGCACTGGTTCGCTAATGGCGTCGGTCAGATGAATCTTGGGAGTCTTGTGAAGGACGGCGTAGTGATCGTGGCCGAGGTGACGAGCGACCTCGACGACCACCGGGATGCCCATCGTCGCCACCGTCGCAACAATGTCCACGTTGAATGGCCGCAGGAGATCAGCGAGTTCACGTCCGGCGGTTGACATGAAATCCAGACCCATATCTACAGTAATCAGGAGCGCCAGGGCCAGGCTGTCACTCAAGGGCACGATGGGAAGGTCTACGTGCTGCGAGCCGATGTCGACGGGATACGTAAATTGACTCACCAAGAGCGAGCATACTGAAAGCCATGACTTCTCTAGAACGACCAGCCCTGACGCTCGAACTCGCACAAAAAATGTTGGCCACCGCGTACGAGGAAGCCCGCACGGGCCTCGCCGAGGGCGGCATCCCCATCGGGGCGGCACTCTTTCACCGCGATGGCACTCTGCTCGGATCAGGTCACAATCGCCGCGTCCAGGAAGACGATGCCTCGGTACACGCCGAGACTGACGCTTTTCGCAAAGCGGGACGCCGCCGGGACTACCCGGACTGCGTCATGGTCACCACCCTCTCACCCTGCTGGTACTGCTCCGGTCTCGTGCGTCAGTTCAATATTGGATGCGTGGTCATTGGCGAAAACGAGAATTTCTACGGTGGCCACGATTGGCTTCGGGAACTCGGTGTTGAAATTTTGGTACTCGACGACCCCGGATGTGTGCAATTACTCGCCGCCTTTACCCACGAGCACCCCGAGCTGTGGCACGAGGATATTGGCCTCTAGGTCAGTGAACTGGTAGTCCGAAGAGCCGGTCTCCGGCGTCACCGAGGCCTGGAAGGATGTAGCCCTGTTCGTTGAGAACGGGATCGCAAGCTGCCGCCACAATACGAATAGTGGGATGGTGCCGTCTGACGAATGCCACTCCCGCCTCCGCAGCGATGAGACAGAGCACGGTGATCTCGCCGGCTCCACGAGACACCAACATGTCGAGCACCGTCACCAGGGAACCACCCGTAGCCAACATGGGATCGCAGAGAACTACTGACGCCCCCTCGAGTTCACGGGGCAGACCATCTAGATACACGGTGGGCTGCAAGGTCTCTTCATTTCTCCGCAGACCCACCAAACACACCCGGTGGCGCGGCAACACCTCCTGGACCTGCGGACTCATGCCCAAGCCCGCACGCAGGATGGGCACTATCAGGTATTCCTGTTCGAGCTGTACCGCGGGGGCCGCCATCATGACCGGGGTGTCCACTGTGGTGGGCGTCGTGGGAGCGAAGCGAATGGCCTCGTAGGTGAGAAAACGGGTGATCTCACCGGCCAGCCGTAAAAAGTCTGCATTCGACGTAGAGGATGCGCGTAGCTCGCGTACTTTGTCAGCAACGATGGGGTGGTCTACGACGAAGATTTCATTCACGCTCAACACGATAGGCCCCACGTACGCCTTCCTTGCTCCTACGCTGGTCCCGTGAACGAACCGCACCACAACTCCGCCGAGCTCGCCTATCTCACCAGCGATGAGATTTCCTCGAAGTTTCGTGACGGGTCTCTCACTTCACTCGTGCTCGTCGACGCTCTCTTGGAACGCATGAGCATCATCGACCCGCCCGAGGGGGCCGTTGGCTTGTCGGCGATCGCCGCCATCGCTGACGATGCTCGCGACCAGGCGCTGCGCTGCGACCGCGAACGAGTCGAAGGGAGTTCCCGCGGCACACTCCACGGAATCCCCGTATTGATTAAGGACAACATCGAAGCTCTCGGACTTCCCGGTTTCGCCGGATCATCAGCTATTGGCGCAGTCGCGCAGCGCGACGCCGAGCTAGTGCGCCGACTGCGTGAATCTGGCGCCATCATTCTCGCTAGTACGAATCTTTCCGAGTGGGCCAACATGCGTTCGCCACGCTCCAGCAGTGGTTGGTCGGCCACCGGTGGCTTGGTGGGCAATCCCTGGTCGCTCGATCGTTCCGCCGGAGGTTCGTCGTCTGGATCCGGCGCAGCCCTGGCTGCCGGTTTCGCTCCGTTAGCCGTCGGAACTGAAACTGATGGCTCCATCGTCTGCCCCGCCTCACTCAATGGCGTCGTGGGCCTCAAGCCCACCGTCGGCGTCGTTCCCGCGACGCAGGTGGTCCCCATCAGCGCCAGTCAGGATAGCCCTGGGCCGATGGGGCGCCGTGTGGCCGACGTAGCACGACTCTTTGCGGTCCTGTCGAGTCAAGAAGCTCCGCAGGAAACCGAACTCCTTCCCTGCGTGGTCGCGACGAACTGGCGTACGGGCCACCAGCCCACCGACGACGTCTTCGATGACGTCGTGGCTCGACTTCGAGCGGGTGAAATGGAGCTCATCGACCGTGCCGTGGCGCTACCGGGTTCCACCGAGGGTGACGACGAACTCACGGTTCTGCTCTGTGAACTTCGTGACGACCTCTCTTCCTACCTCGCGTCTCGGCCAGGTAGCCACGTGCAGTCCCTCGCCGAGGTCATCGTCGTCGAGGACAAAAATCGAGCCATAGAACAGCCCTACTTCGGCCACGAGTTCTTCACTATGGCCCTCGCCACCGGGGGCCGAGACGCCACCTACGCGGCCGCCCGCGAGCGTAATGTCACGTGGGCGAACGATGTCTGTCTCACGCCAGCTATCGAGGGAGCCGGGGTTATTCTGGCGCCCGCCTACGGGCCCGCCTGGAAGAGTGATCTGATTGTTGGTGGGCATCCAGCGATTGCCAGTGTGGCGACAATGGCACCAGCCATTGCTGGCTGGCCGATTCTCTCTCTCCCGATGGGCTTCGTTCACGATATGCCGGTGGGCCTCGCCCTGATCGCGCGTCCGGGTGAGGAATGGTTGCTACTCGCCACCGCCGCACGCATCGAGAGTCTCGTAGCACTCGACAGCAAGCGACGGCCAGAGTGGCGGGTCCCTCGTCGAGGTTGAGTCTTCGGAGTACTAACCTTGCAAAGGTGAGTTCCCCTTATTCAGCGGCTTCGGTAACCGCCGCATCGCAGGGATCTAACCCCTACGGGGGAATTACGTCGAAGTATCCCGGACCTCGCGCTCAAATTTCTCGGGACCAGTCCCTCGTCTGGTGGCGACGGATTCTGCCCGTTATCACCGCTCACCGCATTAGTTTCTTCGTCGCCATTGCCCTTTCATTCGTGAGTCTGGTTTTCCAAACCATGATTCCGAAAATGCTGAACTCATCAATAGATGAAGCCCTGGTGCACCACACGGCCTCCCTGCACTCGAACGTCCTCAAAGTCATCGCTATCGGGTTACTGGCCGGAATTACCGGAATCGTCTCGCGTCGCTACGTCTTTTCCACGGCGTACAACGTTGAGGCCGACTTGCGTTCACTGATCTACGAGCACCTGACCTGGCTCTCGTTTTCTTTTTACGACCGTGTCCAGTCCGGGCAACTCATTAGCCGAGCGAACAGTGACATCCGCAGCGTGCAGATGTACTCGACCTTCGCGCCCCTGATCGTCGTTCAGTGCTCGATTGGGATCGTGGCCTTCGGTTTCATGCTTTCCATCAACGCACCTTTGGCTTTCATTGCCATGATCGTCATGCCCCTGCTCTACTTCGTGGGGATTCGAATGCGCGAGGTGATGTTCCCCATCTCGTGGATCACCCAGGCTCGCCTCGCCGACGTCGCGACCATAGTTGACGAAAATATCAACGGTGTTCGGGTCATCAAGTCCTTCGCCCAAGAAGAAGCTGAAATTAATCGGCTTGCGGACGCCGCCGAAAAAGTGGCGTGGGCTTACATCAAAGACGCCAAAATTCGCGGACAGTGGTCGCCCTGGGTTCAAAATCTGCCGCAATTGGGACTCGCAATGGTTCTTTTGTTCGGTGGTTGGATGGTTCTCGACGGTCACATCGGCATCGGTGCGATTTTAGCTTTCAACGCCTATCTCTTGATGCTCCAGGCACCCTTCATGATGCTCGGCCAGCTGGTCATGATGGGCCAGCGCGCCAAGGCCAGTGCCGAACGAATCTTCGAAATTCTCGATGAAAACCCAGAAATCATTGAACGCAATGGTGCCTTTGATCTCACGAACAACCAAGGTGCCGTTGAATTCAATCACGTACGTTTCGGCTACGGCGATGGTCCCGACATTCTCACCGACTTCACCGCCACCATCAATCCTGGTGAAACGGTCGCTCTGGTCGGCGTCACTGGTTCGGGCAAGTCGACCCTGGCGCGCCTCCTCACCCGTTTTTACGACGTGCGAGATGGTTCGGTCACCCTCGACGGCCACGACGTTCGGGATCTAACCCTGTTCTCGCTGCGAAAAAATGTGGGTGTAGTACTCGACGAGCCATTCCTCTTTTCCGTCTCGATCGCCGAAAACATTGCCTACGGACTGCCCAACGCCGGTCGAGATGAAATCATCGCCGCCGCCAAGGCCGCCAATGCCGACGAATTCATCGTCAAAATGGCCGACGGCTACGACACCGTGGTTGGTGAGCGTGGCTACACCCTCTCGGGCGGACAGCGCCAGCGAATCGCAATCGCTCGGACTCTCCTGGTCAACCCCCCGGTGCTGGTGCTCGACGACGCCACCAGCGCGATTGACGTCCACGTGGAGGCCGAAATCTACAGCGCCCTTAACCGTCTGCTCGCTAATCGCACGACTTTAGTCATCGCGCATCGAATTTCCACCATCGCCCTCGCCACACGCGTGATTCTTTTGGACCAGGGACGCGTGGTCGCCACCGGAACCCACAATGAACTCTTGGCTTCGACCCCGCTCTACTCGCAAGTACTCGCCCAGACCACCTCCGAGGCCCAGTAGTGGCGTGGGGCGGCGGTTGGGGCGGCGGCGGAGGCGGCGGTTGGGGCGGCGGCGGGAGTCATCCTGGTGCCGCTGGCAATGGCTTGCCCTTCGGCGGTATTCCCCAGGAGTTGATGAATGGTGTCAACAAGATTCTCAGCGACGAGCCCGTTCATCCGGACAGCGATATTCGCTTCACCCAACTGCCCAACGAACACGATCGCCATCGCTTGACGCTGCCCCAACTGGTGTCGGGCTACCCCGGACTTTTGGCCGTGGGCTCCCTGCTGGTCATCGCCATCAGCGTGCTACTGCAGGCTGGCCCCAAGCTCACCGAGGTCGCCATCAACGATGGCATGGTGCCCGGTCACCGCTCGCTCACTGTCATCACCGTCTGTGCGGCTCTCTACCTGGTCATTGCCTTCGTCAGCGTCCTCCTGCAGAGAATTCAGGTGGACGTCACGGGTCGCCTGGCTTCACGCATCATGCACGACCTTCGCGTTCGAGTCTTTACCCACTTCCAACGTCTCAGCCTGGATTTTTTTACTGACGAGAAGGCCGGCGTCCTCATGAGCCGCATGACGAGTGATATCGAAAATCTCCAACAGCTCCTCCAGGATGGCATCAGCACTTTCGCCCTGCAGGGTCTCACCATGATCATTATCACTATCGTGCTGTTCGCCACCAACGTCGTACTAGCGGCTTGGACCATTCTGCTGATTGTCCCGGTTCTCTTCGTCCTCTCGGTGTGGTTTCACGTGTCCTCCGAAAAGGGCTACCTGCGCAGTCGAGACGGCATCGCCAACGTACTCTCGGACCTCTCCGAGTCCCTCTACGGAATTCGCGTAGTGACGGCCAACAACCGCCAGCCCCGCAACATTGTGAACCACCGTCACGTCGTTGGCGCCTACCGTGACGCCAATCTCTACACCGGCAGGGTGAACGCAATCTACGGTCCGGCCACCATCATGATCGGCATCTTGGGTCAGGCCCTCCTCCTGGGCATCGGTGGGGACATGGTCTTGCACCACACGCTCTCACTCGGTGCGCTCGTTGGTTTCTTTCTCTATCTGAATCGCTTCTTCGGTCCCATTCAGTTACTCGTGCAGCAGTACAACTTGCTCCAGCAGGGTCGCTCCTCCATCATCAAGTTGCGCGAGCTCCTAGAAACCGCCCCCAGCGTCACCGAAACCGTTGATTCCACAATCCTGCCTCCCCTCGAGGGCCGCATCACCTTCGAGCACGTCACCTTTGGCTACGACCCCGCTCGGCCAGTCCTTCACGACGTCAATCTCGAGATCCAACCTGGTGAGTCGGTGGCCTTCGTCGGACCCACTGGCGCCGGTAAATCCACGATGGCAAAATTGGTGACACGCTTTTACGACCCCAGCTCGGGGCGAGTCTTGCTCGACGGCGTCGATGCTTCGAGCGTCACCCTGCACTCTCTTCGTAGCCAGCTGGGCGTCGTGCCCCAAGAGGCCTTCCTCTTCGCCGGATCCATTCGAACCAACCTGCAGTTCGGTCGCGCTGGCGTGACGGACGCCGACGTCGAAGAAGCCATTGACGTCGTTGGTCTGCGCGATCTCATCGACCGCTTGCCTAACGGTATCGACACCATTGTTCACGAACGCGGTCAGACGCTGTCCGCCGGTGAGCGCCAGCTCCTCGCTCTCGCCCGCGCTTTCCTCGCCCGTCCTCGAGTTCTCGTCCTCGACGAGGCCACCTCGTCGCTGGACCTACGCAGCGAGACAGTTATTGAACGAGCCCTCGACCGACTACTCGAAGGACGTACGGCAATTCTGATTGCTCACCGTCTCACGACGGCTCAACGTGCCGACCGTATTGTCGTCATCGATAATGGCGGCATCGTGGAGATGGGCAGCCCCGCCGAACTGCTACGTCGTGGTGGCGTCTACGCCGGTATGTACGAAGCCTGGCTCCAGTCGGGTGGACGCGACGCCACTCGCTAGGAGACTCGTTTCGTCAGAGTGACGAATTCTTCCATCAGGGCGGGCCAGAGCGCCCGCGGTACGGCGTGGCCCATGCCCGGGTAGACCACGTAACGAACATCCTTGAGCGCCGCCGCGGTGGCCTCGCCCCCGGCGAGTGTGACGAAGGGATCCGCGTCACCGTGCACGACGAGTGCGGGGATACTGACACCAGCGAGCAGCGGACGGCGATCGGGAGAGGTCGCGCACGCCGCCATTTGGCGCATGACACCCGCAGGGTTACGCCCTCGTTGCCACGCCAAAGTGGCCTGCTCGCGAATCCACGCTTCATCAATCGGGTAGGTGGTGCCATTCGTTAGCTGCCAACTAACAATTTCCTCCTCGAGCGATTCTTCGAACTCTTCGCTACGAGGGGTGAAGAGTGACTCCATGACTTCGGGCGTTGGCTCACCCACTTCCATGGGATTAGGACTACTCATAATCGAGGTGAGAGTTCGAGTCAGATGGGGGTGGTCAATGGCGAACTGTTGGGCGATCATCCCCCCCATTGACTGGCCGATCACGTGAACGGGACCGAGCCGTAAGGCCTCCACTAGTTCGGCGGCGTCCCGGGCCATGTCTCCGACGAAATAGGGCGCTAACTGTTCACCCGACAAAATAGCGAGCGCGTCGGGGGTTCCGGCCTCGGTCAGCCAGGTCGAAAGACCGACGTCACGATTATCGAAGACGGTCAGGAAAAATCCCGCGTCGGTAAAACTCGCGAGAAAATCGGGTGACCAGGACACTATTTGCGCACCCAGACCCGCAATCAACAGCACTGCGGGATGCGTAGGGTCACCGTACTGCTCGTAATAAATCTCTACACCGTTCACCGGAATTTTTGCCATATCTATCCCCCACTTCTCTGCGAGTGAGGTTACACCCCGTTCTCAAAATTCGGGTTAGAGCGCAACCGCGCAGCGATTGGGACCCAGTTCTAATTCTCGTAATTCGACTGCGTCCATTGACGAGCGACCGGCATTAAAACGAACTATCTCTTGATAATTGCCGGGTCGGTCGCTGATGTTGGCCACAGCCCAGGTCACGAAGTCCTCCTCGGTGAGAGCCAGGGCTGGGAGCGACGTGCGCAAATCGCCCAGCCGTCGCGTCGTGGCTTCGCCGGAGCGAATACTCACACTGTCGCCAAAGTGGGCGGGGAAGATCAAAAAATCATCGTTCAGCGGGAGGACTCGATTGTGCAAGCTCTGATAGAGGGAGTGCGCAAAAGCTTCGGCCTGATCGGCGAGATCGGGTCGTCCAACAGACTCCAAGAACAAGGTGTCACCCGTAAAGAGCGCGGCCTCGCCAAGTTGAAAGACGGTTGAGCCTTCCGTGTGACCCGGTGCGCTGACGGCGGAAACGGAGAAGTGGACATCGTCACCCAACTGGATAGACAAACCATCAACCATGGGGGTGAAGGCAAAATTGAAGGGATCACTCGCATTCAGCACCAGTGTCGCTCCCGTCGCTTCCGCCAGCTCCCGGGCGCCGCTGAGGTGGTCCGCGTGCAGGTGAGTATCAAAGACGTGACTAATTGTGAGCCCGTACTGCTGGGCAATGGCCACGTACCTTTCGAACTCCGCCGATGGATCGATAACAATGGCTCCGTGTGCCGCACCGACGACGTAGCTCAAACAGCCCTTGCCCCGTCGGCGAACCTGAATAACTAGGGCACCACCCAGTGTCATTTCGACCTGGTCGTAGGCCACGCCCCACGCCCCCATGCCCCCCGCCAACACGGCGGCCGAAAGACCAGCTGACCGTAATATTTCAGCGCCCTGCTCGGCACGAGCTCCTTTGGCACAAATCACAACCACTTGAACCCCTAATGGAAAATTGAGACAGGAAGCGGCCAAGTCGCCCAGTGGAAAATTCCTGGCCCCGGGGATACGCCACTGCGCGTACTCCTCGGGTTCACGGACATCACAAAGAAAAAGTTCGTCGGGGCGGTCGAGAAGGGAAAGAAAGTCGCCCATCGAAATGTCGTCATTGCGCATACGACCAGCGTAGGGTTCGCCCCTTCCAGGTCCTAAGGTATTTTCGTTACTGTTTCGTGACACTTAACAAGGAGCCCCCATGCCGAACGAACCTCAGCCTATTTCTGCCATTGAGGCCAATGAGTTGCTCAGCAGTGGAGCCCTTCTGCTCGACGTGCGTGAAAACGACGAGTGGGACGCCGGACACAGCGCAGTAGCCCTCCACATCCCGCTCGCCGAGGTTCCCGATCGTTGGTCAGAAATTCCGAACGACCAGATTGTGGTCTGCGTCTGTCGCGTCGGCGGTCGGTCAGCCCGGGCCGCAGAATTCCTCTTTCAGCAGGGCTACGACACTCGTAATCTCGCCGGGGGCATGCTGGCGTGGGAAGAAGCCGGGCTGGCTTTCATCGCGGCTGACACCACCCCCCGCATTATCTAAAGAGTCTCCAGATTCCCGACGCTGTCAGCCCTAGTTCGACAGCGTCGGGAAGCCACTCAGAGATTTTCTTGCAACTCCAGGATTTCGATATCCGCAGCGTGCCGGTCTTCTTTGGACGGCGGGGAGAAGTAGCTGCTCCCCTTCTGCCAGTAGTAGGCCATTGGGATAAGTCCCAGGGCCAGAGAACCTAGACCCACCCAGAGAGTGGTGTTGTCGAGGCCTGGAATCACCTTGACGAAAATAAATGCCATGAAGATGGCGCCGAGTAACGGCCACGCGCCCATGAAAATAAAGTTTCCGACGGACTTAAAGAGTTGGCGACGATAGAGCACTACGACCGAGAGTCCCGCCAGAGAGTAGTAGAGGCAGATTTGCAGGCCAATGGCGTTGTAGCCTGCAGTCAGAATCGTCTGAATCGAACCAACGTAAAGGCTACCTACGAAGAGCCCCAGCGAAATCACCGCGACAGTCAAGGTGGCCACGAGCGGGCTCTTGCGAACTGGGTGGACGCTACCCAACTTGTGCGGCAAAGTATTGTCGCGGCCCATTGCGAAGAGCGTTCGTGTGACTTGGATCAAGGTCGTTTCCAGCGTGGCGACGGTCGACAAGAGCACGGCCACCACAATGAGCTTTCCACCCGTACCGTGCCATACGGTTTGACCCAGAACGGCGAGAATATCGGCTGCGTTGTTGGAGTCCTGCAGTTGGGCCGGGGTGAGCACCAGGTTGCTAGCCACCGTGAAGACTTCGAAGAGGCCAAAGACGCAGATAGTCCCGATAATGCCGCCCATGCCCGAGGTCTTCTTGGCGTTCTTGGTCTCTTCGTTGAGATTCGCCGTGACGTCCCAACCCCAAAAGTAGAAGGCCGCGAGAAGGGCTCCCGACACAAAAACCTTAAAACCCGACGGGCCGGCCTGTTGGAAAATAGAGGGCGAGAACCAGTGCCAGGAGAACTGCACCACGTGATGCGTATGGAAGATCGCGATGACGGCAAAGAGCAGTAGGAGAAAGACCTCAATACAGGACATAACAATCTGCACCGTCACCGTCACGGTTACGCCCGCCGCCACGGCTCCCACCATGAGCAGAAAGAACAGTGAACCCAAAATCACGATCCAGTTTTTATTGGAAGCTGCCGAAGAAGAAAAGAGGCTCAGCACACTTGATCCGGCTGGGAAGGTTGCAATCACCATAAAAATGAGACCCGCGACCACTACGGCCCAGCCCGCTAGGTAGCCCAGAATGGGGTGAAATGCTCGGCGAACCCAGGAGTAGGACGCTCCCGCGTGGGAGTCTGTTTGACTGAGGTACTTAAAGGCAAACACGATGCCGAACATGAAAAAGCCACAATAGAGAAGAGCGGCGGGTCCGCCGTACATCACGGCTCCGAACAACGCCGTGGTGGTGGCCGCTATCGAATACCCGGGCGCCGAACCGGCGATTCCCATGATGGTGGAGTCGAAGAGTCCGAGGACTCCGGAGCGTAAACCACTATTTTGCGTAACGGGGGTGTCTGACATGGCACCTCTTTCTGTGTATATCACCTTCTCGACTGAATAACTACAGATGAAACCTAACACCTAGCAATACACGAGCAGGAACTCCTCGCAAAATTCTGATCACCGAAGAATGCGTCGACTAATCGCGAGACAACTAGTCGCCGACGAATCCCGCCCACGCACTCATGTAGGTGATGAAGGATTCACTGAGACCTTCTTCCGCGAGAATTGCCCGGGGTACCGGAAGCGCTCGCATGGAGAAATTCTTGTCGCGGCGCATTTGCTCCGGGAAGTCGTGATTCGTGATCGCTGCTCGACCCAGGGCCACAAAATCTGCGCCTCGTTCTAAGCAACGCCGAATTTCATCCGCCCCATACAGATGGCCAGCAACGGCCAGTCGCGTCGACCCACGATCGAGCTTCGCAAAAATATCAATCAGCTGCTGCCCCGCAAAATCCTCGTCCGATGATTCCTTGAAGGCGTTCCACAGTGACATATCAATGAAATCAACCTCTTTAGTGGCCACCACCATATTGAAGGTTTCAATAATGTCAGCAGTTCGAAGACCGAATAATTCAGGCGATAGGCGAACCGATACGTTAAAACTTGCTCGGCACGCTGCTCGAATCCCCGCAATAATTTCGAGGAGGAGGCGAGCTCTGTTCTCCACCGAGCCGCCGTAACGGTCCGTTCGCTGATTAACTTCCCGACTGAGAAATTCACAGATGATGTAGTCGTGCGCCCCATGAATCTCAACACCATCAAAGCCCGCCTTTTCACTGCGAACGGCGGCGGCTACGAAATCAGCGACCAAGATTTCCACCTCTTCTGTGCTCAGGGCGCGCGCACCCGTTGCGGCGTCCTCCGACGGAGCGACGGGACTTTGTCCAATCAGTTCACGAGGTGAGCGGCGTCCGGCGTGGTGCAACTGCACAATGGCCAGCGAACCCTCACTACGAATAGCGGACGCCAAGCGCGTCAGGCCCGGCAGGTGTTCGTCGCCGAAGCAACCTAATTGTCCGGCGAATCCCTGGCCAAGGGCTTGCACGTGTGACGCGCAGGTCATCGTCATAGCGAAACCGCCCTGCGCTCGTTTCGTCAACCAGCGAAACTCATCATCGCTCAGCGTGCCATCGGGGTTACTTTGCTGGTTAGTCAATGGAGCCAACATGAATCGATTTTTCATCTCGGGACCGTGGTCGAAGCTCAACGTGTCGAATAATGAGGTCATGTTGTCTCCGATGTGTAGTTGGCCACGCCGAGTAATTACGCGTGACCCCTCTGCTCAATCTACTGAGATTTTCTGTCTGATTGCCAAGTTCGCCTCGCGTTTTCACGAAACCACACCTGCCGCACCTTTCTCAGTAATGAGGGCCAGGCTGTGATACCGAAACTACTAAAACTAGGTCACGTTCAACGAGCAATGCCTCCTGGAGGGGAGCAGCTTGCGACTCTTTCTACGAAGAATTGCTCGGAACGCAGCCTTTGGTCAATCCCGCCTCTTTGGAAGGACGCAGTGGCGGTTGGTGTGGGAATGAAAACAGAAAAGATGGAACAAGGGTTCGTGCCGGCACGTCAGGTCCACCCAGCACTACTGGTCAATGATTTGGATTCACTTGCTAGCCGCTTCAGCCCCAATGGATATTCGCCTGCATCTGATGCGCCCCTTGATGGATATCGGCGAATATCCCTTGATGACCCATTCGGCAACAGGATTGGGGTGAAGCAGAAGGCTTCGTTCTGACGGGCCATTTTCAAGTATGGCCCGGCGCCTTATTTCACCGGCTAACGAAGTGTGGATTTCTGACTGTTTGACTCCGGCGGTAGCCGCGTATCGATAAGACTCGACTCGTGAACGAACGAATAGAAGTCCAGCGTCTCATTCCAGCAACTCCCGAGAGCATCTTCGCTGTCCTCTCGACGCCTCAAGGGCACGTTGATATCGACGCCACTGGAATGTTGCAGTCGGCCACGGGTGACGTTGTAAACACCGTTGGGGATTCCTTTGTCGTTCATATGGACCGTGAAGCCCTCAACGACTACCCCATGGGTGAATACGACGTGACCATCGTCATTACTCAATTCGAGGCGAAGCGTGAAATCGCCTGGAAAATTCTCGGCAAGATTCGTCCTCAAATTGGCCATATCTATGGCTACCGATTAGAGGAGCACCCCGACGGCACTCTGGTCAAGTCCTACTATGACTGGTCCCAAATCGATCCTGTCTGGCGCGAGGCTGCTATTTTCCCCGTGATTTCCGAAGGCGCACTTAGGGCCACGCTGGGTATTCTCGCTCGAGTCGTGAGACACCAATCTCAGCGCTCAGCCCTTATCAACGATTCCCGAGGTGAGCGATCAGGGAATTGACTCAATCGCTCGCAGTACCAGATCTAGTGCGGCGTCAGCGTCGATGCGAACAGCAACTTTGGCGTTGATTGGTTCATCGAGTTTAGATGCTCGACGATCCGCCAGCATCAGTCCGCGCCCGGGCCCGTGACCCGTCACCACAGTTATTGCCATCTCGCGAAACTCAAAGAGTTCGGGATGCGTCACCGCTAGCACCGCACAGGGATCGTGCAAGGGTCCAATCGCCTCGTCGAAAAACACGTCTCGATATCGTTCAGCAAAGACGCGGAACAGATCAGCCATGAAACTTGCAATAGACGAATCAAGTGCCCGCACCTGGTCCGCGAAGCGAGGTGTGACCATCAGCTGATGCGTCACGTCGAGTGGTGAAATGATGAGCGGTGCGCCCGAATGAATCACAATTGCCGCCGCTTCGGGATCAACCCAGAGATTGAACTCGGCTCCCGCAGTGACGTTGCCAAAGGACAGGCCCCCGCCCATAATGGATATCCCTGCGATCCGGTCAAGCAAAGTGGGATCAGCTCGAAGGCTCAGGGCAATATTGGTGAGCGGCCCCGTTCCAATGAGCCAGCACCCATCGACCTGTCTGGTTGTTTCGAGAATGGCTTCTACCGCCGACCGTGGCGAGGGACTCAGATGCAGTGGAGGCAGAACTGGACCATCGAGTCCGGAGGCTCCGTGAAGACCGGTGGCGAAACCTGACTTGGCAGTCAAGGGACGATCAGCCCCCGGATGCACGTGGGCGGTGAAGTTAAATAGTTGGATAGCGAGGAGCGCATTGTACGTTGATCGCTCGAGTGGCGCATTCCCAGCCACCGTCGTAACCGCGAGAAGATCGGCGTGTCGGCCGGCCAGCAGAAGTGCAACCATGTCGTCGTGACCGGGGTCGCAGTCCACAATTACTGGCAAGGCCATATGATCCTCTCGCTATCCGTAACGCCGATAGCCCGACCGTATCACTGGCCACGACAGGTCAATTCCTTGGAGGCGAAGCACTAACCGACTGTGAAGTTCAGCCGGCGCTTCGGCTGCTACTTCGCTTGTGGCAGGTATGGCGTGAGGGCGTGGGCGAGAGCTGGCAGCGTCAAAGTCTGCAGATAGACCTTGCCCGGCCCGGTCAACTGCGCCAGAAAAAGAGAGTCAGCTCCAAAGAAGATGTTTTTAATTCCCTTGACTCGGGTGATAGCCAGAGTGACGCTCGCCTCAAAGAGTCCCACGTGACCTGGGTGAACGAGGAGGGACTCACCAGCGGCCAGATCGTAGGCGACCATTTCACCCGTCAGTTCGATCCAAGCCGTTCCCGACCCGGCAATACGTTGCATGACGAATCCATTACCGGAAAAAATTCCAGCGCCGAGACTTTGCTGAAATGAAGGGTTTAACGTCACGTTAGGAGTAGCGGCGAGAAAGCCGTGGCGGGACACCATCCACTCGTGCTGGGAATCGACGGAGATGGGCTTAATGTGCCCAGGCATTTTCGCCGCGAAGGCTACGGTTCCCTCACCGGTTGACGCGCTGAATTCGGTCATGAAGATTGTGGAGCCGCCAACAACTCTCTTAAAAACACCCCCCAGTGCGCCTCCACCGCCAGCACCCGCCGATGTGGCCATTGAGATGCTCGGTGTCATCCAGCTCATTTCGCCACCTTGACTAATGACTGATTGCCCCGACGCGAGCCGAACCTCGAGTACTGGCATAGTGCTGCCAATGATGCGGTGAGCGACACCGGCGTGGTCAGTGTCGGTGAAGTCGGGAATGGCGCTATTCATGGATTCGGGCATACAACGTTTTAACACAGCCCACTCGGCACGGTCCATATTCCTGCTGCAACAAGCACCCCCGGGTAATCAAATGGTCTAGAGATTTCCGGAGTGGCAAAAGCCAACCTTTACGCAGCGTCAACGCAAGTCCTAGTGCAAGCGGAACTGGACCCCCAATGGGATTGAGCGTATATGGCAGACCACTCGGATTCTCTTTGAAACCGTTTGGCACTTTGGAATCGCATAATTTGCTCGCTTCCGGAGTAGACCAGGGCGCAGATTCATCTTGATTAGTTCACTCGCACGCTTGGGCTGCACTCACTGACAAAGGGTCAATTTCCGTCCATTTGGACGGGTCGCGCTCTTCGATTGCGCTCAATCCAACTGAGTTGGATAATTTCCTCTCTAACTAGTGCTGGTGTCACACCGGCAAAGTATGTTCTGCGCCTATATGAAGAACACTTCTCGTTTCCGCATTCATCACAACGGCTCTAGGGCTCTGTTCTCGAAACTTGTGCGCAGTCTCGCCATGGTTTCCATCGTGGTGGTGGCCGTCGCAGCACCCGTGGCTCCGGCATCTGCCGCTTCGTCAAATCAGTCCACCTGGCACCGCGGTGGTATCACCAAGATGCGTGTGGCTCACGCGGTGACGACCTTGGGTCCAGTATCGATTCCCGTCTCCCAGAACCAGATTGGCTGGCTGGCCCTCTCCAATATTGGAGCCGTTGAGCCATTCAATATCCGCACCGGACAACTCCTCGACTCACCGATTTACTTACCCACCGGGCTCGTTCCCGTCTCCATTGCCTACTGGCAGCCCAATCCCGCCACCAGCACCAACCCCTCTGAGGATCCCATGGTTTTAGTGCTGAGCAATAACTCGAGCACCGGTGCTGACTCCTTGACTTTTATTGACGCGGCTAAGAAA
>CAIOSJ010000013.1 GCA_903860915.1 uncultured Actinomycetes bacterium
ACTTGGACATCGACAAATAGGGAACGTATTCCTTGGTGAACTTCCCCTGATCGGCCAGCCACGCAGCGCGATAGGTCAGCAGGCGCGCGGCTTCAATTTCCGTGGCGCACTTGGCGATCTCCCACTGGATGCCCTGCATCTCGGCGATGGTCTTGCCGAAGGCCGGACGGTTCTTGACGTATTCGGTGGCGTACATGAGCGCGCCTTCGGCCAGACCGATGCCGCGCGCCGCCACGATGGGGCGCATGGCGTTGAGCCCCAACATCGCCAGGCGGAATCCCCCCACGTCGCCAATGACGTTCTGGGGCGAGATTTTGACGTTCTCAAAAATGACTTCACCAGTGTCGATACCCTTCACGCCCATCTTGCGGTCGACGCGGGGACGCGAGACGCCCGGTGCGTTGGCGTCCACGATGAATCCGGTGATGGAATCGTGCAGGCGCGAGGCGGGGTCCCCGGTCTTGGCAAAGACCGTAAACCAGTCGGCTTGACGCACGCCGGAGATCCAGGCCTTGCCACCGTTGAGAATCCACCCGTCCTTGACGTCGGGATCGGGAGTGGCGCGCGTTTGCATGCCCGCGACGTCCGAACCCGCGCCCGGTTCGGAGAGGGCGAAGGCCGCCCGGGTCTTGCCACTCGCCAAATCGGGGAGGTAGCGCTGCTTTTGTTCTTCGCTTCCGGCAATCATGATGGGACCGGTCGGCAGGCGGGTGAGCAGCAACATCAGTCCCAGCACGTTGGAGTACTTGGTGACTTCTTCAATGGCGATGGTGAGGCCCATAATGCCCGCGCCGGAGCCGCCGTATTCCTCGGGGATACACAGTCCCAAGATGTCGGCGTCGCGGAAGGCGTCGAAGATGTCCTGGGGGTATTCGCCGGAGAGGTCAATCTCGCGCGCGCGCGGCTTGACCTTGTCCTGGGCGAAACGACGCATGGTCGATTGCAGGGCGAGTAACTCGTAAGAAAGGGCAAAGTCCATACTCGAAACCTACCGTACGACGCCTCGGCATTGTCACGTAAAGGCCGTTCGGGGCTGTGCCAAGATGACGGAGTGACTTCCTTCACCCGCCCCGAACATCTCGCCGCCCTCGCCGATAACGACTTTGACGTGGTCGTCATCGGTGCGGGGATGACCGGTGCGGGAGTGGCGCTCGACGCCGCCCAACGCGGCCTACGCGTGGCGCTCATTGACAGCGGGGACTTCGCCAGCGGCACCTCGTCGAAGTCCTCGAAGATGGTCCACGGCGGTCTTCGTTACCTCCAACAAAAAGAGTTCCGCCTGGTCTACGAAAACCTGCGTGAGCGTCAGCGTCTGATGAAGAACGCCCCGCACTTGGTGCGCATCTTGCCCTTCCTGATTCCCCTCTTCGGCAAGGACGGCGTGATCTCCTCGGCGGTCACCAAGGGCTACTCGGCCGCCCTTCGTCTCTACGACCTCACCGGTGGCTGGCGAATCGGCAAGCGCTACGAACAAATCACCAAAGAGCAAACCCTCGCCCACCTGCCCACCCTGCACGTCGATCGCTTGGTCGCCGGATTTCTCTACTACGACGCCCGCGGTGACGACGCGCGCGTCGCTTTGACCTTGGTGCAAACCGCCACGTTGACGTTCGGCGCCACCGCCGCGAACTACGTTCGCGCCATCGGAGTGGCCCACAACGACGCCGGTCGGGTGTGTGCGGTCCAGTGCCGCGACGAACTTTCGGGCCGGGAATTCACCATCAATACCGCCAGCGTGGTCAACGCCGCTGGGGTGTGGGCCGACAGCATCTTCACCATGACCGAGCGCCGTGAGTCCTCGCGGATCACCCCCGCCAAGGGCGTACACGTCACCGTGGCCCACGACAAACTCCCCGCGGACGTCGCCGCGGTCTTTCCCGTACCGGGCGATAGGCGTAGCGTTTTCGTGGTGCCCTTCGAAGAAGCGGGCTACACCTTCGTCGGCACCACCGACACCGCCTACGACGGTGATTTGAGCGACCCCCAGGTCACGCCCGAGGACGTCGAGTACTTACTGCGCGCCATTAATGGCTCCACCTCCATCACCGTGACCCCCGAGGACATCACTGGGGTCTGGGCGGGACTGCGTCCCCTGCTCGCTCCCGAGGCGGGGGGCCACGTTTCTGAGCGCACCGCAGATCTGTCACGTCGCCACAAGGTCATCCGTTCGAACGACGGCGTGGTCCACATCACCGGGGGTAAGTGGACGACCTATCGCGAGATGGCTGAAGACACCGTGGACGCACTGTGTCAGGAGTTGCAGCTGCGAAAGAAGTGCGGCACCCGCGCGCTCAAACTGTACGGAGCTCCGTCGACCCTGAGGGCCCAGGACAGCGCCTTTCATCAGCACTTGGCCAACCGCTACGGCACCTTGATGAGCGAGATTACGTCTCTCATCGCCGAGTCCCCCGAACTGGCGAACTGCCCGATTGCCACCCTGCCCTACTGCGACGCCGAGTTCCTCTACGCCGCCCAATTCGAGATGAGTACCTCCCTAGTGGACTTACTCACCCGTCGCACCCGCGCGCATCTCATGAACGCTCCCGCCACCCTGAAGGCCGCCGCGCACATCGCGGCCGTCGTCGCCAGCGCCCAGGGCTGGGACGCCGCGGAACAAGCCGCGCAGGTCGCGCACTACCGCGCCCTGGTCATCCACGAATTCACCAGTGCCGGACTCTCTCTCAAAGGAAGCTCATGACCCAGCCCACAATGCCCAACGAGTACCCCGAGGACACCAACCGCGTGGTCTTTGAGGGGGTACACCCCAGCGAGATTGTTCTTTCCGAGTTGCGCGCCACCGCGGTGGACCTGGACTTTTCTGGCGAAGCCCGTCGGGACCACGGTAGGGACTGGTGGCCACTGACCATTGGCTGGGTCGCCAAGGGTTCAGCCCCCGCGCTGCCCGCGGTGGTGGCTCGACCCACGAGCACAGCCGAAGTGTCGCGACTCCTCAAGGTCGCGAACGAATACTCCCTCCCCGTTACCCCCCAAGGTGGTCGCTCGGGCGTCGTCGGCGGGGCGGTTCCCGCTACCGGAGGCGTGGCCCTGGATCTGACGGCCATGAACTCGATTATTTCTCTTGACGAAATTTCGCTCACCGTCACCGTCGAAGCCGGATGTTTTGGACCGGACTTGGAAAACGCCCTCAACGCCAAAGGCTTCACCGTGGGCCACTTTCCCCAGTCCTTCGCCCTCGCCACCGTGGGCGGCTGGTTGGCCTGTCGGGGGGCCGGTCAGTATTCCAATCGCTACGGAAAAATCGAAGATATGGTCCGCGGTCTCACCGTCGTTCTGGCCGACGGTTCGGTGATCACCACCGGCTCGCGGGGTCCCCGCTCCGCTTCCGGCCCCGACCTCAACCAAGTCTTCGTGGGCTCCGAGGGCACCCTGGGCGTGATCACCCAGGCCACCTTGGTCATCCACCACAAGCCGACCTACGAAGCCCGCGCGGCCTACAGTTTCGCCAGTTGCGAAGAGGGTCTCGAAGCCTGCCGTCGCATCATTCAACGTGGTGCCCGACCGGCCGTTCTGCGTCTGTACGACGAAGTCGAATCCGAGCGCAGTTTCACCATCACCCGCTGTGCGCTCATCGTTATCGACGAAGGTGACCCCGCTCTGGTGGAGGCCACCATGAAGATTGTGGACGAAGAATGCGTGGTCGGGCAACGCGAAGACGATTCGCACGTCGCCACCTGGTTTGAGCACCGTAACAACGTCAGCGCCCTGGCCCCCCTGTGGAGTCGCGATTACGTGGTGGACACCATCGAGATCGCCGCCCCCTGGGCGGCTCTGTCGTCCATCCACCGTCGAGTGATTGCGGCCTTGCGAACCCTCCCCGAGACCATGGTGGCCTCCATGCACCAGTCCCACGCCTACCAGGACGGCGCCTGTTTGTACTTCACCTTCGTGGCCAAGCCCGAGGGCGACCTCACCGCTTATTACCGCGCCGCGTGGGACGCCGCCACCGCGGTGGTCCTGGCCGCCGGAGGCGCCCTCAGTCACCACCACGGCGTCGGACGTAACCGCGCCCGCTTCGTGCGCGAAGCCCTGGGCAGTGGCTTTGACGTCCTGGTCGATCTCAAAGACACGCTGGATCCGAATCACATCATGAACCCCGGCGTCTTAGGCATTGGAGGGACCTCGTGGTAAGGGCTCTCGTTCTCGATATCGGCACCACCTCCATTCGCGCCGCCGTGGTGGGGGTGGATGGTTCGGTGAGTCACGTTCACCAACGCGCACTCAGCGTCACGAGCCCCCAGCCCGGTGAAGTGGAGCTGGACGGGGTGGAGATTGGTAACTTCGCGCTCGAACTCGCCCGCGCGGTCATCGCCGAAGCCGGACCGTGCGACGTCGTGGGCATTACCAACCAGCGCGCCACCACTGTGGTCTTCGACGCCACCACCAATCTTCCGGTGGGACCAGTTCTCGGTTGGCAGGACCTGCGCACGGTCATTGACTGTCTGGTTCTCCAGGGCAGTGGCCTGCGCCTCGCGCCCAATCAGTCCGCCACCAAGGCCACCTGGTTGATGAAACAGACCACGGTGCCACGCGAGAACTTGCGCTTCGCCACCATTGAGACCTACGTCGCCTGGCTGCTCTCCGAGGGCCGGGTCTTCGTCACCGACCACTCCAACGCCGCCGTCACCGGTCTCGTGGACCTCAGCGCCACCGCCTGGGATCCGGCGGTCAGCGAACTCTTAGAGATCCCCAGCAGCATGTTGCCCGCCATTGTTGCCACCATGGGCGAAGTGGGCCTCGCCAGCGCCCTGCCGGGTAGCCCGGTGATTGCCGCTCTCATTGGCGACCAACCGGCTTCTCTCTTCGGACAGTCCTGCCTCTCCCCGGGCCAGGCCAAGATCACCTTCGGCACCGGGGCCATGCTCGACGCCGTTACCGGCGAAGCGGGGCCCGACCGCATGACGCGTTTCTCGTCGGGTTGCTTTCCTATTGTGGCCAACAGCCACGCGGGGACGCTCACCTGGGGTGCGGAGGCCATCATGCTCTCGGCCGGTACCTGTATCGAATGGTTACGTGAAGACCTCGGACTCATCAGTTCAGCCGCGGAAAGCGAAACTCTGGCGCGCAGCGTCGAGGGAACTGACGGCGTGAGTTTCGTTCCCGCCCTGATGGGTCTGGGAACTCCCCAATGGGACTTCGGCGCTCGGGGGGCCTTCTTCGGTCTTACTCGTGGCTCCACCAGGGCCCACCTCGTGCGCGCGGTGCTCGACGGCATCGCCCAACGTGCGGTGGATCTGATCGATGCGGCCGTGAGCCAAGTGAACAATCCCCTCGACGTCATTCGGGTCGACGGCGGCATGACCCAGAACAGTTATCTCATGCAACGTCTCGCCGACTTCTCCGGTCGCAGCATTGAAATCTCTAAGGAACTCGAGGCCACCACCAAAGGAGCGGGCCTCATGGCCCTCATCGCGGTCGGCGCCCTCAGTCGTGACGACGTCGCCACCATGTGGGAGCCCCGCGCCGTCTGCAGCCCCACCACTACCGCGCAGGAGCGTCAGGCCCTGCGGAGCCAGTGGTTGGACGTGGTCTCGAGAGCTGAAAAATCTATCCCCGAACTCTCGAGCGTTACCTTTTAACTGTCCGCAGCGGCGACTCCCTGAGAGGCGGTAGCGCCGCCGGAACGGCGCGATCCAACTTTTCAGTGACAATTTTGAGTTGTGGACCCCCTAAGTGAAATTCACTTTTTCATTCCCGACATCTGCTAACTTTCTTCGAGTTAAGAAATGGGGACCGGAAATGAAACGAATCACCGGAGCCGCGCTATTGACCGTGGGCCTGATTTTCGCAATGGTGCCCCTTGCCGTGGCCGCGACGTCCTCACTGCAAGATGGTGCACGCGTCAACTACTCGCAGACCGCGGTGATATCGGCCGCCCCCGCCTCCACCTTTCAAGGAGGCAGTGGTGGTGACGGTTGGGCGATCGCACCGACGGGTACCAACATTTACAACGTCTATCACCACGCGTCGAAGGTGGAAGTTGACTGTCACGTTCGCGTTAGCGGTAGCGAGTGCGTCGGCTACCCCGCTACAGTCACGCCGACGAATTCGCACACTCTGTGGACCTCCATGATGCCGAGCATGTACTTAGACCCCAGCACCAACAAGCTCTACACCTACGCCTACGACGCCAACACCAGCGAATCGGGAGTGGTGTGCGCCAACCTCGCGACGCCCAGCGCACCTTTCTGCGGCTTTACCCCACTCGTGGCCGCGGGGAGCACCACGCGACGCTCCGGTCCTTCGGAGCCCTACATCTCCAATGGCGTCGTTCGGGGTGGAAACTTCTACGCCTTCAACGGCCAATCGGGCGCACCATCGGGTGACGGTGACACGCTGATGTGCTTCAATATCGCGACCGAGGCGGCCTGCCCCGACCAACCCTTCCACTTCGATCTCGGCGTGACCTCGGTGAGCACCACCGACAACGCGATGGCCGCAATCAACATTGTCGGCGGAAATATTTTTGTCCGCCTCCTCGGAACCGCGTCCGCAACGGGTTCCGAGTCCTTGGCGTGTTTCAACGCTGTCGCAAAGTCGCAGTGTGTGGGTGCCTGGCCAGCAGTGATTGCCCCTTCGCTGGCGACGAAAGCGACCGCCATCATGCCTCTCGGCGACGGCTCGGGCGCCCTTACCGGCGTCTGCCTGCCCCTCAGCGACAGCTCCATCTCCTGCTGGGGCTTCGGCGGGGCCGCCGTCACCACCCCCGCCAACATGGCGTCGGCGCTGACATTCACCGGCCCCAGTGACTACGTCGGTCAGCCAGTCCTGAGGGGCACCAAGCTCTTCAACGCCACATCAAGTACTAGCAATTATTCCGCCAACAGCATCGGTTGCTACGACTTCGACACCAGCGCCTCGTGCACGAATTACCCCTATTCGCCGACGGGACAGTCACTCCTCTACACCGTCAACGCTGACCCCACCGACCAGAACTGTCTGTGGCTGAATGCGGACGGTGGCGCTTCGCAGCTACAGAATTTCAACATCCTCACCAGGGCGGCCTGTGGCGCGGGTCAGTTTCCCAGCCTGAAAAAGGCAGCCGCCATTGTCTTCGGCGACGCCTGCGAAGCGGGCGGCTACACCTCGGTCGAGGTGACTAGTCCGGCCGCGTCGGCCTACTCCAACGGAGTGGTGACCATCTTGGACCGAAACGACAACAGTATTGGCACGGCCGCCCTGATTCACGGCAGCGCGAATATTTCCAACCTCGCTCTGGAGACGAAAGACTTCCAGTCCTTCAACGTCAATTTGCCCGGTCATAATTCCGACCGCATGACGGTGGTGCTCAACTGGTGGGGCAACTACCACTCCACGTGCGTGTCCGGAGGCCAAGTTGCGTACGCGATTCCTACCACCACCACGACACTTGCTCCTACTACCACCACCACTGAGCCCACCACACTGGCCCACACTGGCGCCGATGCCCCGCGGGAAATCCTGGCGGGAGTGTTGGCCATGCTGACTGGGCTGGTCGTGATTCGTTTGGCTGCCCGCCGGAAAATCTAAAGCGACCAAGAGTCACGAATCCCGACCGTGAAGTGCGGGGGTTAGGTGGGTGTGAGCCCTAACTCGCCCACGGGGCATTGTCGACTGCTTCGCTGAGCGTCGCCTGCGACTCGAGCAGTGCTCGGCACATCATCAGCGCTCGGGGCTGCGACAGGGCGATGGCCCCCGTGAGAAGTCCTCGCTGCGAATACAGAGCCAACCACTTGCGCTCCTCGAAGGAGCCCGTGACCATGACCACATCGTCACTCGGGTGCGGGTGTCCGAGTACCTGGATCTTCTTGCCGTATTGATCACTCCAGAAATACGGCACCATGGTCAAGGGACCGGTGGCCTCGCTCCCCTGCGTCAGCGCCTTCGCCAGGTAGGTCGCGTGATCGTTGGCTACCTGCCAGTGCTCGATGCGCACGTTGTCGTCGAAAGTTCCGCGCAACCAACGAAAGTTCGCCACGTCACCGATGGCGCTGACCCGATCACTCGCGTGCAGGAACTCATCGACGGTCACCCCGTTTCGAAGGTCCAGCCCACTGCTCGCCAGCCACTCGACGTTCGGCTGGGCGCCAATGCCCACGACGACCACGCCAGCATTCACGCGGGAGCCATCATCGAAAAGAATGGTGAAATTTCCGGGCTCTCCGCTGACTTCGCTGATGCGTTGACTGCTGCGTAGGTCGATTCCCCCGTCACTGGCGAGAGGCTCCAACCAACGGGCCACCGTTTCCCCCACGATGGATTGCAGGGGGCGCTCCTGGGCTTCGAAAACCAGTGGGGTTTTCTCCATGGCCAAGAGACCCGTCGCGACTTCCGCACCAATGAACCCGGCACCGATGACGGCGACCACCCCACCCACCGGCACGGTAGCTAGAGCGGCACGTAGGGCGGCGACATCATCCAGGGACCTGACTTCGTACAAGCCCCTCGCCGTCCACGGGGCGCGGCGTGCTCTCGTACCAGTGGCGATGACTACGTGGTCGCCACTCACGCGGCGACCGTCCGACGCCGTGACCGTGGTGCCCTCGAGAGAGACGGCAGAAAAGTTTGGCTCGAAGTTCACGCTGCTCAGGGCATCATCTTTGACGAGCGACGTCTGCTCCGCTGCCCACTTGCCGCTGAGAACCTGCTTGGAAAGTGGTGGTCGGTCGTAGGGCGCGTGGGCCTCGTCACCGAGCAAAGTAATCTCCCCGAGGAAACCTTCCCGACGAAGTGCTTCGCACAGTCGCCAACCCGCCAGTCCGGCACCGACCACGACGACGTGCGCTGAGGGCGAGAGCGCGGGGTAGCTCATCCGAAGGTGGCCCGGAATGATTCCAGAGTGGAGAGGCCGAAGACCCAATTTTCCTGACGCACCTGACCCATCTCGGCACTGGGGGCCGCGGAGTAACGATGGCCGGGATACAGGGTGGTGTCGTGAGCGACCTGGGCTAAGCGTTGGGTCAAGGAGTAGTACATGTCCTCGGAGTTACTCCCGGGCAAGTCGGTGCGCCCACAACCATCCAAGAACAGGGTGTCACCGGAGATGAGTTTGCCGTCGACCAGAAAGCACTGCGAGCCCGGAGTGTGTCCGGGAGTGTGAATGAGGGTGATGTCGATACCACCCACCCTCACTACATCACCGGATTCGTGGGTCGTCATGGCCGACTCGCTGATGCCGGTGCTGCGCCGCACCCACTCGGATTCGTGCGCGTTCACGTGAATGGGAACGTCCACCTGACTCAGCAGGGCGGTGACGCCCGCAATTTCGTTACCCCAGAGATTCCCGCCGACGTGATCGGCGTGATAATGCGTAACCAGGGCTCCGGTGACAGCGAGGCCATCGGCGGCCACGAGCTCGACCAGTTCGCGAGGGCAGTAGGCCGGATCCACCAACACCGCTTCTCCCGTTTCGCGGTCGCCCACGGCGTAGACGAAGTTCACCATACCCACCGCCACTTGATCGTCGGTGGCGAAATCGCGACCGGCTAACCACTGGCGGAAATACAAACGTTCCGCGCTCACGCGTCGCTAGATCCCTTGGCGACGCGCGGCAGAAGTTCCTCCACGCTGATTTGGGTGGCCGTGAGACGCGTCTCGAGGGCTTCGATGATGGCGGTGGCGCGTTGGAGCTTGGTCGTGAGATCGTCAACCGTCACTTCACCGTCGTCGAAGGAGGCGACGATGGCGTCGAGTTCCGCCACCGCGTCGTTCCAGGGTCCAATGTCTGTGCTCATCTGATTACCTTTCCTGCACCACTGTGTGAAAGCTGCCGTCAGCAACACGCACCGTGATGGTCTCTCCGGCGGCCACCGTGGCCACCGAGCGAATTATGGAGCCGTCCGCCGCACTCACGATGGCCCAACCTTGGGCCAGACGTCGCTGCGGGTCGTAGGCGGCGAGCAGAGCTCTGGTGGCCGTCAAGGAACGTCCCGCGCTCTCGACGAGGTACTTTGACGCCGACGTTAAAGTGCCGCGCACGTGGGTGAGATTCATCTGTTCGGATCTCAGGCGATCGCGCACCGCGAGCACCACCGTGCGCCGACGTTCGCCGGTGTAGTTCGCCGCTTCGTCCAACAAGGCCGTGGCGTAACGCTGGAGCTTTTCGGCGGGACGGGTCACGCGGTTTTCGTAGAGAGTGCGGGCGGTATCGGCCAGAAAGGTGCCCAGGGCCGACGGCGTGATGAATTGCTGGTGGGCGACGAGGTCGGCGATGGAGGTGTCTCCGGTGTGACCAATTCCCGTCAGGACCGGGTGGCGGGAATGAGCGATGGTGCGCGCGACGCTCTCGTCATCGAAGCAGGCCAAGTCGCCCTTAGATCCCCCACCACGAATCACCACGATGACGTCGACATCTTCGTCAT
>CAIOSJ010000014.1 GCA_903860915.1 uncultured Actinomycetes bacterium
CAACCTGGTCGGGAGAGTTTCTTTTCTGCTTCATGGTGTTCCTCCTTCAATCCACCAAGGTGGACGTTAGGACTAACACTCAACATGGCGTCACACGGAGGGGTCAGGTCAGCAGTCCACATCAATGCAGGTGAACCGCCGCTTCAACCACACCGTTGTCGTGGGGCGGCCATAACAAGGCAGGTCAATAAGGCGAACTGGGGCGCGGTCCTTCAAGCGAGCAAGCACCCCACAGCTCGGACAACCAACTGGTCGCGGCAACGTTTCAATGGTGAGCACGAGTCCAGCAGTGGATGTCTCGAGATCGACAATTGCAACGTCGTCTAACCCAACGAACTGCACACAGCGCGCGCAGGATCTATCTTCTGAAGGCACGGGGGTTCTCCTGTCTGATGGCTTCGAGAACCTCCAGACTGGCGAACCCCCGTGCTCAGTTCAGGGATGGGATTTCCCGCTCATTCGCGAAGAGCCCCATTACTTCTGCATCTACCCGTGTGCGCCTTCGAAACGCCGATTCAGTAGTGACAACTCGATCAGAAACTCTTGGAACTAAGGAGTTTCAGGCCCCAGGAGGGGTTCGAACATAGTCCCATTACCTCCACCAATGTGATGTGTCGCGACATCGTTGATAGTCACCTCGGCCAGCGGCAGGGTTGTCGAAGTTGATTTTGCCAGTTGCAGGGATCCCTTTGAAATGATCCACTTGACCTAGATCACTAACAGGGGTCTCCGCAGCGGGTCAAATCCCTACTTGAACGCGGAAAGTCCTCAAAATTCGGTAAATGGAAAATCTTGGTTCGTGGGGTCAAGTGAATTGCATGAGAACGGGAAGTACCGATTCGTTCCTGATGCCCCTGAGCTTCCAACTCACCGAGAACACGTTCACGCAGATGGAAATCCCGAAACGTCACTGCCAACTGTGTGTAACTGGATGGAGCTATACCACCGTGATCGTGGTCGTTTGCAGAATGATCGCGTTATCCGAAATACTCAGCAATAGGGATCCCTTATTCTTCGTCGGCACCGTAACTATTCCAGACCCGTTAGCAGCCAAGGTGGTCGAATACGCAAGTCCTGTGCTCGTCGTCACCGTAAAGGTGGAACCGGGTAAACCCGAAGTGATTTTTACGACGAAGGTCTTACCCTTGGCGATCGAATTGGATGGGGTCGTGATGCTAGCTAGCGCAATTCGATAGACGCCATGGCTAGTGTAGGAGCGCTTTCCATCGAGATAGATGGCCGTGATGGTCGAGCTTCCCGCTGTCGTACTTTTGAGAATGACGGAGCATTCTCCCACCTCGTTAGCGACGCAGGTTTTGGTCGCGCCTCCAACGATTACCGTGACGGTAGATGCAACCTTGGCGTTCGCCACGAGGACTGGGAAATTAGATTTCACCATAGCAACAGAAGCGGGCGAAAACGCCACAAAATTGGTATCCGGCGCAGGGTAGGCCGAGACCGGGCTCGAAGCCAGTGAGCTGCCTATGGCGTTCGTGGCTACTACGGACACAGAGTAAATTTTTCCATTCGTGAGACCGACAATCGTGCACGCCAGACCGCTCGAGGTGCAGGAAAAACGACCATCAGCAGCAGACGCCGTGACGGTATAGCTACGAATGGCGCTGCCACCCGTCGACCAGGGAGCAGTCCACGTAACAGACAGGGAACCGTTTCCCGGCGACAGGTGCACAATGGCGGTGCCGGGCACCGAAGTTGCCATCAAACTCGATGACGACGTGTCACTTGTGCCAACAGCGTTTGTTGCTGACACGCTCAAGGTGTAGTTCGACCCACCGGTCAGGTTTGAACAGGTGACGCTCGTGACGTTCCCTGAACCAGAACACGCACCGGTCCAGGTGTAAGTAGTGATTGGTGATCCACCAGTGCTGTTTGGCGACCAATTCCACTTGAGTTGGCCAGAGGCTGGCCTTGTTGGGGTGGAGACTGTTGGGGAGGTTGGCACCGAAGCTGGGACCCCAAACACCGGCTGAGAGGGCAGACTACTACCGTTTGCGTTCACCGCTACCACCGTTACCGAGTAACGAACCCCATTGGTCAAACCTTCAAAAACAGCAGAGCATCCATTGGGTCCGGTCGTCCTGCTAACGCCACCCGGCGAGAGCGTAAGAATAAATGAAGTAACGGGGGAAAATCCAGTAGCGGGGGAAAATAAATCTAACCCACAATAAGCATTTATTTGATTGGGCCAAACCGAGAGAACGAGGTAGGTCGGGGCGTCGGGGACAGTCGATAACACCATCACGGAGGACGGCTCCGACGAAGGGCCATTGCCATCTGCGTTACGCGCCGACACCGTAAATCTATACACGTCACCGTTCACGAGTCCTAACACGCGACACGAATCGACTTCCGGTGAGGATACGGTGTACCGGCAAGTGTTGCCGTCTCCATCGAAACCAAACTTGTGCCAATCGTAAGTATGCGCCGTTACCGTGTAATCGAGTATCGGAGCCCCGTTAGCGAGGGGTGGCGACCAGTTGACGGTGGCAGATTGATCTCCCGTTAGCGTCGTCACGTTGCCGGGAGCATCGGGCGGCGTGCTCGGAATCACCACACCGGAGTACGCGGTCGTCGGACCCGGTCCATTAACGCTGTAGGCAGTCACCGTCACCGAATATCTGTCGTGGGTCAAGTTGGGTACGGTGCAGGAATCAAGTTCTGGCATCGACGTCGTGTAGACGCACGAAGAGCCCGGATTACTGCTATTTGTCAAATCCGTGGCGGTCGCTACGTAGTTGGTGATTGTCGAATCTGCGTTTGACGCCGGTGACCACGCGACTGCAATTGATTGATTTCCAGCTATCGCCGAAACGCTACCTACGGCCGCCGGGATTTCCCAGTTGGTCAACACTTTCAGAGGCACCGAGGTGGGCGTATCGGCCGTCGTGGAGATTTGGCCGTTGTTAGAACCCCAACATTTGATAATTCCGCCAGAAAACACACCACAGGCTACGCCAGAACCGAAACTCACCGGCGAGATTGCTTGGTCCAATATCGGTGAAGCAGTCGGCTCCACCGTACTATCGGCGGAATAATTTCCTCGCTCGCCAAAGGTGTTATCACCCCAGCAATACCACACTCCTCGATTCGTTTCTGCGCAGATGTTGTATCCACCGGCAATGACGGAGACTATGGCGCCAGGCAGATCACCTATCGGAGTCGCCGACGAGACGAAGGGTATCGATTTATCAAGTTGAAGCTGACCCCATCTATTGTCTCCCCAGCACAGCACGGTCCCGCCCATGGTGAGCGCACAAAAATTTTGAAAACCCGAGACGATGCTGGTGACGCCAGTCGGAAGGCCCGATACCGCAACCGCAGTGACCGAGCCGTCGACAGTTGTGCCATCACCGAGTTCGCCGGAAGAATTTCTCCCCCAACACCAAACCGATCCCAGAAAACTAAGGGCACAGGTAGTTTCAAAACCAGTAGTGATGGATTTGATGCCCCCGGGAAGTCCAGGCACTGGAACAGGAAGCAGACTGGCGAAATCCGGATAAGAATTGTGAACGGCGTAGGCGCCGTTGAGACCCCAACATTTCACAGAGCCGTCCGACATCAGGGCGCAGGTATAATCAGCTCCGGCGGTGAGTGCGACAACGGGCGACGTCTAGGATTTTACGCGAACTGCTTGCTCGGAATTTGTAGTCGTGCCATCGCCCAGTTGCCCAAGATAATTTGCCCCCCAGCAATACACAGAGCC
>CAIOSJ010000015.1 GCA_903860915.1 uncultured Actinomycetes bacterium
GATCGCCGTGATGCTAAATGTGTAGAGGGTTCCGTTGGTGAGACCAGCGATCGTGCAGGAGGTTGTGGTCGTCGTGGTGCAACCAACTGAAGACGGGTTGGAAGTCACGGTGTAGCTCGTAATGGCGGCCCCACCGTTGGAAGAAGCGGTCCAAGAAAGCACCGACTGGGCGTTCTGGTTCGACGTCGCAGTCACGCCGACGGGGGCCGACGGGACGTTCGAGGGGGTCGCGGTAGTGGTGGCACTTGCGCTCGTGCCACTAGCGTTGGTCGCCGTCACGCTGAAGGTGTAGAGGGTTCCGTTGGTGAGACCAGTAATCGTGCAGGAGCTTGTAGTCGTCGTGCAGCCCGAAGAAGCCGGAGTAGACGAAACGGTGTAGCTCGTAATGGCGGCCCCACCGTTCGAAGGAGCGGTCCAGGAAACGACCGACTGGGTGTTCTGGTTCGACGTCGCGGTGACGGTGACGGGGGGCGAAGGCGATGTTGAGGGTGTTGCCGAGATCGAAGCGCCCGCACTCGATCCATTGGCGTTCACCGCAGTCACGTTGAAGGTGTAGAGAGTTCCGTTGGTGAGACCAGTGATGGTGCAGAAGGTTGTGGTCGTGGTGCTGCAACCCGCCGAAGAGGGGTTGGAGGTTACGGTGTAGCTCGTAATGGCGGCCCCACCGTTCGAAGGAGCGGTCCAGGAAACGACCGACTGGGTGTTCTGGTTCGACGTCGCGGTGACGGTGACGGGGGGCGACGGGACGGTCGAAGGGGTCGCGGACGTAGCTCCAATGGAAACCACTTGCATCTGAGTTTGGTAACCGTAGGACCAGCAAATTCCCCAGAATTGGTTAGTGCAGTAACGCACCGACACCCCAATCAGCGCAGTCACCGAAAAAGAGTAGGCCTGCCCATTGGTCAAACCTCCAACCACGCAATTAGTGGCAGAAGTAGAGCACAGCAGTGCATTTGAGGCGCTATAGACAGAATATTGCGGTGTCGTAACCGAACCGACATACGGGTCCCAAGTCACTAGTGCTTGGCCATTTTGTGCACTGACCGCCGAGGCTGCGTGTCGAGATACCGCGTGTGAAGGAATTTGACCCAGGCTGGCGGAATTGGTCGAAGCCATCGTTGTGAACAATTGACTAGTGACTGGCGCAACGGTACTTAACTCGTTAAGCACAGAGTCGGAAACTGTGATGAGCGGAGTGGATTGCATCAGGGCCGAAAGTCCGGGGTCTGTAGCCACTACATCACCCGGGTTTAGATCGACATTGGCAGTCACCTGGAAGGCAATTACCAGTGGGAACGTATTCTGCGCCCAGGGTTTAACGAGATTCATGAAGCAGTGAAGGCCCGATCCACTCTTGGAGCAATTAAAACCTGTATTTCCCGGCGTCAACGTTACCGGCTGGCCGCTACCCGGATGGTCAGCCGCGAGGCGGGCGGCCACCGTGGGGTTGACGGCTACATCAAAATTAATCGAATCATTAGCTGAGAACGGCGCTGATCCAGTGTTGGAAATAGCGTAGTAAACCGTAGTGGGGGTCCCCATTGTAAGAGCCAGCGCAGCACCAGTTCCGATCGGAACAAGGCCAGTCGACGAAGTCACTCTCGTAATGGTGAATGCCGGTGAGGGCAGTGGAACGATGTTAATGGGGTCGAATCCGGCATCCTTGAGAACGCCATCAGGAGTCTGTGAAGCCGCCACGACAATTCCAAAGCCGGTAGCCGCGGTGAGCCCTGCGGTGAAGGTCAGCATCAGCGGACTGACCGTAAGTGCTGCAATGGCGCTGCGGTGAGTACAGGTCACCTTCGATGTTCCCGTCGGGCAAATCCATCCGTTCGCGTTGACGGCCTGCAACGTTAGACCCGCCGGAACGGCGATGGTGTCAGTAAGCCCCTGGGGCATTGCGACGTTCGCCATATGGTCAACCTCAACCACTCCCGACTTCCCTCGCATAATTGAACTTGAGCCGACCGACTTAACGGTAACTCGCAACTTTCCAGCAGCTGCCCCAGACGTTGTAGGTGTCGGAGTTGGTGCCATCTCCACCGAGGCAGAAGCCACTGACTCCAAGGAACCGGGCATCATCGATGACACCGTCATCGAAAGACCCGATGTGCCGGCAGCCACTCCGGAATTTGTTACTTCAAACACCGCAATGTCGTAATCTCCGGCTGCAAAAGCAGACGCTGTCGTGAGCTGCATCTGGCACATTACTTTATTGTTACTGTCCGGTGAGCCGCAATACCACTGTTGATCCGTTGGCTTGCGCGTAAGACCGTCAGTGGATTTGACGCTGGAGATCTTTACGCCCGACGGCAAAGTAATGCTCATAGTGAACGTGCCACTTGAACTTGGGGCGTTTCCCTCATTGGCCAACACGACGGGGATCTCATCTTTTCCACCTTGATGGAGAGTGACCTTCGATGCATTCTGACCGGTTAGATCAAGAATCAATGTTTTTGTCACGGGAATCAAAGGCGTTCCCGCTGATGCGGGAGTCATGCCCGCGAGGACCAGAGTGAAGGCCAAGAGTCCCACGGCTGCAGTCTTCAGCAGAGACCGACTGGAAGAATTTATTTCCACGTCTGACTTTCGACGAGAGCAACGAGCGTATTAAGAATTGACATCGGCACGAGACTAGCACATTGAGACCACCAATTTACTGCAGACTGACGGCCGTATCGATTGCAAAATCACCATTGACGTGAAGTGGCAAGATAGTCGAAGGTCACCACCTGCGCAACTACTGCGAGGACATTCCAATCGACGCTGTGGCCTTTCCGCTAGGGCTCATACGAGACCAACAGCCTGAACGCCGGAGGCGTGGTGTGCTGAAAGACAATCCAGGTGTATCCACCCTGAAGATCGTCTTTCAGCACACCACTAATCCTTTAGCCACACTTCAGAACAAGTCCGAGAGGGCTGATTCACATTTAGTGAATCAGGTGCCCGCTTAGTTGCAACGCTGTCACCACCACGATCACCACACCACCGAGTCGACGTACGACGGGCGAAAAGCCTCCCTCGCCCTTGATGGAACTCGCAGCCGTCAGTACCGCGGCGACGGAAACTAATCCAACGAGAACATCGGTTGTCTGCTGATGGGCATTTTGCGACCAACTAGTTGACCACTTCGTAAGTAGACCGATTGCGAGAGCGATGACCAGCAGAATGCCCCCAGCTCGTGGTATGAGTCGGTAAATAGCGCTGGGTGCCGTGTATTGCTTCATCACATACGGGGCGACGAGATCAATCGCGTACATGACTAGCAGCAGTATGGTCAGAGCCGTGATGTGTAGGGCGTGAGCAACAATTGCCGTCACGATTATCATCTCCGAGATTTTCGATACCCACGCAAACTTTGTCGACTGCTTCGCACGTGGGCTCACCCATAGGGCCATCTTCAGAGGACTCTGCGCACTCAACAATGAAGTAACCACATAGCGAACCACAATCACAACGCCGAAGAGCACTCCCAATATGTTCTGGTGGTGAGCTACGAGATTTCCTGATCCGGTCAAAGTCGGGAAGGACTGTGTCAATTTCGACACGAGGAAGAAGGTCAGCAAGCCGCCCACCACAAGGTCTCCCCCACGTCGCCACCAGTCGTCACCGTTTTCTAGTGCGGGTCGCAGGAAGGGTCGCATGTGCGAAATCATGATTGTCACGCCAAACCAGAGTCCCCCGAGGAGTACGAGTGTCGTAACATCGGCCACTCGAGTGATGTTTCCGCTCACGAGGCACACCGCAGTAAAGGTGAACCAGGCGGCGAAACCGGCGAGGGCATCTACGGCACCTAAGAGTAGGGCCACCGTGAAGCAGGCCACCGAAGGGATGACGTAATGGGCGTGAGTACCACTGGCGGCCAACGCACCCGTTATTGCACCTACGGCAACCAGGACCAGTTCTGCGGCACCGATGATAGAGCGCAGGTAGTTCCCATCTCCCAGGAGTGAACCATAGAGAGGAAAGCGAGCCGAAAGAGCAAGTGTTGCTCGGCTCAGGGACTGGTGGAACTTGTCGCCGGTCAATTCAAGCTCCGTTGGCTCCTCCGCGGTATCCACGCCCCGACGCTTGCGCCGTGAATAGGCCAAAGCTGCACCAGCCGAACCAGCGAGAACTAGATCCCCATCGAGACCAGCATTGGAGAGATCGGCGACACGACCAATCGTCGCCGCTCGAGCGGCGCTAACAGTGCTGCGGGCAGAACTGACACCACGTGAACCATTGGCAGCCTTCGAGGCCTTGGCGGCGGCCTTGGCGGCCTTCTGTGCGGCCACCTTCGCAGCCTTGGCGGCCTTGGCAGCCTTGGCGGCCTTGGCAGCCTTCAGGACTGCGGCCGCTGCCAGAATCTGCTTCGTTGACAGAAGAGCGGTGGTGGTGACGACACTGGCTGGCGAGCGATAACCACCAGCCGTCAAGGCCACGAGGGAGATCGTCACCTCTTGATTATCTGTCAGATTGGTAATCGCGTAACCCGTAGATTCCACCGGCAAGGACTGTGTTTCAGTCGCCGAACCCTTAGGGGTCACGGAGAAGACATACCCTTCGAGCGCCGAACCACTGAAGGCTGGGGCCTCCCACGATACATTGAGGTTTGTTCCGTCGTGACCAACAACCAGTTTCGGAGCCGCCGAGGGGCCGATGGGAATTACCGGTGCCGATGGCGTGGACTCCGGCCCGTAGCCCGTGAGATTTCCAGCGAGGACAAGGAAACGGTAGGAGACCCCATTGGTCAAGCCCTTAATTACGCACGACGTTTCGTAAGCCGTGGCGCAGGTTGCCCCACTCGGGTTAGCCGTGACGATGTAGCTAGTTATAGGTCCGGTGCCGTTCGTAGGTGCAGCCGACCATGTCACCCTCGCCGACGATACGCCCTGGTGTCCGACGACTGAGGTCGCCGCTCCCGGGAAATTCAATGCCGCTTGAGCGGCGCTCGGAAGCAGAGGCGATCCCTGGTACTTCACAGCAGCAAGTGCCCGGCGATCGAAGGCAGAAATCGCTGACGGCAGAGGCACGTAGCCTTCGACGCTCGCAATCTCCTGTCCGAAGGTATTTCCTCCACCGAGACTGGCCGACTGCGTCAGCCAGTCCAGTAATTTGACCATTAGCTGAGCATTATCGTGACCAGTGTTGGCGTAGGCCTGCTCAGTCTTGATAATGGCCCATTCGTAAGTCGCCAGCGGGTACGCCGCTGAGTAGACCGCACTCGGGTTCGCAATTGAAAAATTATTACTACTCAAACCGACCTTGGCGTTAGCGGCGGCCAATACTGCGCTTGCGTTTGGCGCTACCGCAACTCCAGCAGCATTGACCACGCGAGCCACTTCGACTTGCTGCGTGAGCGAAGCAGCGGCGGACGATCCGAAGGCAATGGAGTTGGGGGTTTGAGAAACCTTTGTCCACATCGCCTGATCACTCCCAGCGTGGAAGCCTCCGGATGGCAGACTCAGCGCTGCGGTGGTAGCTGTGGCTGACCACACCCCGGGGGCCGTACTGTTCAACCAATTAGTGAACTGCCACGTCTCGCCGCTATCTACCGAAAAGCTACCAACGGCAATCCTCGCATTGGGCAGAGCGCACTGGTGCGTTGACGTCGTCAATCTTGGGTTGATGGCACAGAGGTACGGGTCATTCCACGCCGTGATTTGGCCGAGATAAATCTTGGCCAAAGCTTCCGCATTGAGATTGAGGCCAATGCTGGACAACTGCGCGCTGTCCGCCAAGCCGGGAACGTTGTATCCAAAAGCAATCGCTTGGAGGTCTACGGGGATTTGCGTGTACGAGGAAATTTGCGTGGATTCGGAGCCAACCTGGCTAATCCCGTCAAGAACTGCCTGTGACATTGGTACATCAACGAAACCCGCATTGGAAAAATTCCTCGATACGTTGGTATAGCCCTGCTCGGCACCGCCAGCCGAAAACGGGTTCGCCGAAAACGGGTTCACCGTTGCGTTGGGGTTACGTGTGCCGTACACGGCGTAGGCCGCTTGGAGGAAGGAACTCACCGCACTGGAGCCGGATGTAGACACGGACGCCACCGCGGAGTGGATGTCAGTTTGTGTAATTGGATCGGTAGCCCAAGCGCTCATTGGCACCAGAACCGCTAGAAATGCGAAGGCGCTAGCCGTTACAAACTTTTTCATTATTTACAATTGTCCATTTCCATGTACGCAAATTGTCGAAGCCCTGACGGCTATTACAATCGTGAACACTACACGGTATCAACAGACCTCAGCGACAAGGAATCTTAAAAGACTGCGACAGGTCTGTGAACGGAAGCCTCTGATCTTGAGAGGAAATGAAGTGACCACAAAAAAACGAAACCCCCCACCGTGAGGTGGGGGGTATCAAGAAATCCGGCGGCGTCCTACTCTCCCAGGGGGGAACCCCCAAGTACCATCGGCGCTGGTGGGCTTAACTGCCGTGTTCGGAATGGGAACGGGTGTGACCCCACCGCCAAAACCACCGGAAACTATGCGCTCGAGACCCATCGGGTCTCCAGAACCACCATAGGTGGCTCCCTGAGCGATCTAGAACGAGCACGAGCATCACTAACTCCAAGCCCTCGGCCGATTAGTACCGGTCAGCTGAATGGGTTACCCCACTTACACTTCCGGCCTATCAACGTGGTGATCTCGCCACGGGCCTTACCTGGTTATCCAGTGAGTGAAATAATCTTGAAACGGGCTTCGCACTTAGATGCTTTCAGCGCTTATCCCACCCGCAGGTCGCAAATCAGCCATGCCCTTGGCAGGACAACTGACACACGAGAGCTTCGTCCATC
>CAIOSJ010000016.1 GCA_903860915.1 uncultured Actinomycetes bacterium
CCATTGCGCAAGATTCCCCACTGCTGCCTCCCGTAGGAGTCTGGACCGTGTCTCAGTTCCAGTGTGGCTAATCGTCCTCTCAGACTAGCTACCCGTCGATGTCTTGGTGGGCCGTTACCCCGCCAACTAACTGATAGGCCGCGAGCTCCTCCCGAAGCGAAAAAACATTTCTTCACCGGATCATGCGATCCAGTGAAGGTATCCGGTATTAGCACCGGTTTCCCGGTGTTATCCCAGTCTTCGGGGCAGATTGCTCACGTGGTACTCACCCGTTCGCCACTAAATCTTCCAGTGTGCAAGCACACCTTGGATTCCGTTCGACTTGCATGTGTTAGGCACGCCGCCAGCGTTCATTCTGAGCCAGAATCAAACTCTCCATCAAGATACATCTGTCCCTTGCGGGACTTCGATATCAGAGAGCCAGGTGACAGACTCTAATTGCCACCTGACAACGTCTCACTCAACCGGGGGCCGAGTTTGAGACGCCTACTGCAATACTTCTTTGACGAACGACGTACGTGGTTAGATCCACATAGCATCGCCCGTACTGGCTTTTAGCTCTCGTTCTTCCGTTTTCAAGGAGCGACATCACACACGACTTACGTCGGCGGTGTGAAGTAACACCAGACTCGAATTACTTCGAATCACTACTCCCGAGTCTCCTCAGGGGCAGGGCTACTTACCCTAGCAGGTTTGGATTACTCCAAATCACTATTCTCCAAGTTGTCTTGGGGGCAAGGAGTACAACCTTAGCCCCTCGGCCTCCACCAATGCAAACCAGTGTCACCCAGCGTTAGAAAGAAGCGCTGGGTCACTGACGCAAACTTGCCCGGAGGGCGTACATCGAAAGGTGGCACCAACGAATAAAGACTAGGAAATATCCCCAGGCTGTCCGCGCCGGTCGGAGCCCAAGGGCATAAGGGCACTCACGCGTGTAAGAAAAATAATGCCCAGCGCCGGCCAGGGAGCGAGAGGGGCGATCACTACCGCGAGGACACTCAATGCCACGATGACGTACCAAATAATGAGAGACACCGGTCGATGCTGCCCCTTCGGTCGCGCTGGAGGTGGGGCAATTTGGAGGCCGTGTCGATGGGCGTAACGAGCGGAGAGTACGGAGAGCAAGGTTGAAATCAAAATCACCGTACTAACAGCTTCAACACCGACCCAGAAGTCGGCCTTGCCGTATCCAGCCGCGAGCAGTTTGGTGGCGAAGGGAATCAGAGTGACCGTCAAGGTACTGGCGAGAATGTACAAACTCATGTAGTGGTCCACACCACGTAACTGTCGTATCTGGCGATGCGAGAGAACCCAGGTTCCGGCAATCCACAAAAAGCCGAGGAAGATGGATGCCAGCGAGGCACCTTGTGAGCGAACTTGCTGGCTCAACGCGTTACCAACCACGTCATCACCGACCTTGAGATCGAGAACAAGCAGGGTGGCTGCAATCGCCAAAATCCCATCAGTAAAAACGACGAGCCGATGTGTGGAGTGCAGGGCCTGGTCTCGCGGGCTCAGTGTGTAGACCTGACGCAGAACGCTTTGCTTCTTTGCCCCGCTCACGTCACCTCCCATGCGCGCATTCATCGAGTCTCATTTCGGATACCGTCCGTCGCGAGTGAGCGCTCAACGGACCAGTGAGTGGCGACGGCCCACGCTGTAGCTCGACTAAGGATCAGGGCGATCACCTTATTTTTCGCGTAGGTGTAGCCATTGCGATCATTGGCCCACTTCGAGGCGGCAGCATCTTTTTCGCGAGCGTAGATATTTCGAGCGTCGTCGCTGTCTCGCAAGTAGTCGCGAAACAGCAAGTGCTCTCGTTCAAACACTCCCCCACGAGCGCAGACGTGAATCTGAGCCCATCGCGGTAGCGGTGGTGGATTTAAAAAAAATCGATGCACGTCGTCTCGGGTGTAGAGCAGGAAACCTAGCGAGGAGATCTGGGGGACATATCTTTCTTCGGCGGCCAAGTCCTCCACACAAATCATTACGTCAATAATTGGTTTCGCGGCTAAGCCTGGTACTGCAGTTGAACCAATATGTTCAATTCGAATGTCCCGTCGGCCGAATTGGTTTCGCAAATCAGACTCCAGCTGCGCGAAAATCTCTGGCCACTCTTCATTGTGAACCACCACTTCAACGCGACCATCCGTATAGAGAGGTGCGACTTGTTCAAAGCCGGGCCACATGACAGCCAGCGCTCTTGATGCCAGGGCCGTGCGCTCATCGTGAGAAATATCCTCGACAGTCAGGTTGCGAGCATCGGCAATCATTTCGTACAGTTCAATGAGTCCAATGATGGGGCCTTCGTCGGCTCGACGCTGTGACCAGTCTTCGAGTATCCGGTCGCTGAGGTGGCTAGCCGCGTCATCGTTATTCACGGTTGTAGATTACCGAAGACAACAACGGGTCACTCACTGGTGAGTTCGGGGAACCAGTAGCCAACTATGGGCTGGCGCGCGAACCAGCCCCGCAAGACAACATCGTCAATGCGCTGGCTCAGAAGTTCAAAATCTCCACGAGCGCTATTCGCGTGCTCCTGCGAACGCGCTATGTCTCCGAGCTCTCGATGGGCTTGCGCCATACCAGCGTGCAGTCGCCATCTCAGTGGAATTTGCCCCGTTTTATCGCATACGCCGAGGGCTTCAGTGGCGTGCGCAACTGCCTCAGAGTAACGTCCCTCGGCGAGTTCTATGCGCATGAAAATCTCGAGCGAGTGACCTATCTCCAGTCGATTATCAAAGCGTCGTTGCGCCGCTACATAGGGTTCAATGTGCTCTCGGGCCTCTGCGTAGTCGCCGGCCTGCAGCGCAATTTCCCCCAGCGCACGAGGCCCAGGTGCAACC
The DNA here is from genome assembly GCA_903860915.1 of uncultured Actinomycetes bacterium. Taxonomy (GTDB): domain Bacteria; phylum Actinomycetota; class Acidimicrobiia; order Acidimicrobiales; family RAAP-2; genus RAAP-2. The sequence goes on from CAIOSJ010000016.1 coordinate 2,847, forward strand.
CCCGCCTTGGTACCAATGGCCTCAATTTGGTCGAGTTCAGTTCTAGAAGCGTCACCACCAAGGGAGGCCAAAATTATCGCTGAGTTCCATACTCCGCTTTGCAACCACACTCGCATGACTTGCTCGGCCTGGCGCATGGCTTCAAGGGCAACGGCCAATCCGGGGTTGGTCGCACCAAGTGCCGTTAGATAGAGAGTGCGGACAAATAGTTGATGGGCCATCCCAAAGGGATGCTCAGCGTCGGTTACTTCCTCTTCGAGAGCCGAGACCACGCGGTCGTATGCTCCGAGTTCGACGAGCGCCATCCCTTTAATCGATCCATACTGCACGGGGGCGGAGCCCAGCTGCTTCGCCAATGCGATGCCCTTGTCGCAGGCCTCAATACACTCCTCGAAGCGAGCCCGGCGATAAAACGCCCACATCATCCAGTAGTAGTGCTCCTTGAGACGCACGGGGTCGCGGAGAGCCTCGAGGCGACTTCGGATTTCGTTGGCCTGGTCAATCGCTTCATCACCCGCTACAAAACGCAGGTGCGCAGTTTGGGCTTCGATGAGTAGTCGCTCGTCACCCAACTCGGTAGCTAGTCGTAGGGCCTCCTCGGCGTTAGCGCGAGCCGTGGGTCCGTAATCCACCCAGTAATCAGTGAACCAGACGGTCGGTGTCAGCGACTCAATCATCACGCCAACGTTGTTCAGCTCCTGCGCCAGAGCGTACGTCGCTTCATACGTACTTCTGGTGTGTTGTGTGTACTCGCGCTCGTCCAACGATCGCACGTAATAGGCGCGACCTAGGGCCAAGAGTGCGTCGAGTTCGGCGACTCGATCACCTGATGTTTGAGCATCAGCCACCACAATATCGAGATCATTTGACGCCGCCGGACCATTGAAGAGATCGAGGTGCAACCCGGCACGCTCGCGAAGGATTCGGTTTCTCGCAGCTATTGACTCGGCGTGGTTCAAGGCCTCGGTGAGATCATCTAGTGCTTCGTCGATACGTGGGACGCCTCGCAGAGCCCGAGCGCGAAGAGTGAGAAGGTCTGCCCTAGTCTGGCCACTCTTAGCTAAGTTCAAAGCTATTCCCACGTGTCGGATGGCTTCTTCTGGAGCCACCGACCGTAAGGCCGCGTGCGCAGCCACGCTGAGGTAGTGAATATCCCTCTCGGGATCGCTACTGGTGTTGGCGTTCGCTAAGTGAAATGCAATGTCCGAAGCGTGATCATCGGCTAGCTCCGCATAGTGACTCGACATCGCTTCGACCACTCGACCGTGCATGCGCTGACGCCGAAGAGCGGAAAGATTTGCGAGCAGTGTTTGGCGGAACTGCTCGTGAACAAAGCGAAAGACAATAACGCCTGCTTCGTTCGTACCCGCCACGAGGTGGTGACGCTCGGCTTCTTCGAGTCCATCAAGAACGACGTCTTCGCTGAGTCCCGAAACAATCTGCAGGACCTCAAAATCGCTCTTTCTCCCGATGACCGCGGCGACAGTCAGAGCCGTACGGGCACTCTCGGAAACGAGTGCCAACCGCTGTTCAATCAGCAGTCGCACATTTCGTGGCACCTCAGTATCTGAGATTGCCACGCCCGAGCGCCACGTACCATCATCTTGGAACAAGTCTCCGCGCTCATTGAGATGTGAATAGAGCTCCTCAATGAAGAAGGGGTTCCCCTCGGTCTCGGAGTAAATCAATTGCACCAATTCGGCTGGTGGCGTCGAGCCGGCGAGCCCGGCGAGCATAAGAGTGGCGTCGATTTCCGTTAAGGCAGCTAGGCGAATTTCACTCGTTAGCCGTCGACGAGTGAGGTCGGCCAAGACTTTCGCCAAGGCGTGTTCGGTGTCAACGTCACCGGGTCGATAGGTGCCCACCAAGAGAAGTGGTAGCCCTTTGGCAACTTGGGCCAAGGACGTGAGCAAGAGCAGCGTTGACTCATCAGCCCAATCGAGGTCTTCAAAACTCAACACCAGGGGTTGAATCCGAGTAATCCTCGTCACGAAGTCAGTAAATCCATTCAGCAAGAAGCGTCGCTCTTGATCCGGAGCTAGGTTCGCAGCTTCACCAATATCTGAAAATGTCCGGCGCAATTGAGGAATCACTTTGGCAACTTCCGGGGCATCGTCACCAAGAACGCTTCGGAGCTGCTCTGGGCTCCAAAGGCGAACCAACTCTTCTATTTGCTCGACAAATGGTTGATAGGGGGCCGCCGCCTCACCTTCGAGACAATGACCCCTTAGCGCCAGGACGTTCTGAGACGACATCGAAAGTGTCGTCTCTCGCACGAAGCGGCTCTTGCCCGCACCGGCCTCCGCCGCCACCATCACCATGCCGCCTTGACCATTAATAGCGTGACTAATAAGGTCGCTCAAAATGGCCCGTTCACTGTGGCGACCAACGTACGGCGTCAGACCAGGCGCGCTGAGCACCACACTTTCTTCTTCGTCAATAACGGGAACTTCGAATAAACGCCACTTAGCGGCTATCCCCTTGAGCTCAAACTCGCCACAGTCAATGAGTTGATCTCGTGATGTTCCGAGCACCCCAAATACCGTCTCTGATACGAAAATTCCACCACTCGGCGCGAGCCCCTCTATGCGCTTGGCAATGATGACGGTCTCGCCATGTAGATCGCCGCTATCTTCTATTACTTCGCCCGTGTGCAGGCCAATACGCATGTAGGCGGTGTGTTCCGGTCTGCTCCGATTACGTCGCTTCATACCGATTTGTATTTCTTGAGCACATGCGACCGCGCGTCGGGCTGATTGAAACGCCACCATTAAGCCATCTCCGAGACCCTTGACGACAATTCCTTTGTGCGCCTGAACTAATTCGTGTGTCGTGCTTTCGAGTTCTCGCTGCAGTTCGCGGGCTTCGACATCACCCAGAGTTTGATTCAATTGTGTCGAATCAACTAGATCCGTAAACAAAATCGTGACGGTGCCCTCCGGAAGTTGAGTCGTGACCGCGCCTGCAAAAAATTCTTCTTCCAACATATGTCAGCCACTCTTACACAGCGCGCCCGCCGTGGCGCTGACATTCCCTTGGCGAGGGGAGATAGGGGCTAGTCTCCTGGTGGGGTGAGAAAATGACGGAAATCTACGGGCACTGCGACCCAGCTTTCACTCAGCTCAGCGAACAATTCAGCCAAAACTTGGATTCTGGAGCCGACATTGGAGCATCCCTCTGCGTCATGCGCGGTGATGACGTCGTCGTCGATATTTGGGGCGGAGTGGCCAATCTGCGAACCGGGAAGGCCTGGGAGCGCGACAGCATCCTGAGCGTCTTTTCCACGACCAAAACAATGACGTACCTAGTGATGCTGATCTTGCGTGATCGCGGACTCCTGGACTTTGACGCACCCGTTGCAAATTACTGGCCGGAATTCGCAGCCCAGGGCAAGTCAAATGTTCTGGTGCGGCACGTGATGTCCCATACGGCGGGGCTCCCGGGTTGGGGTGAAATCCTAGATCCTCGGGATCTCAATGACTGGGAGAAATGCACCTCGCTGCTGGCGCAACAGCCAACCTGGTGGACGCCGGGTGAGATGTCCGGCTACCACCCAATCACCCAGGGTTTTTTGCTCGGTGAAATTTGTCGGCGCATTACTGGCGTTACATTGGGCACGTTTCTGCGGTCGGAAATCTCTCAACCGCTGGGTGCCGACTTTCATATTGGACTTCCTGAGTCCGAGGATCATCGGCTCGCCGAAGTAATCCCCTTCGTCGACCAGGTCGTTCATCCCGAGGGGTCGACCGCCCAGCGCGCCTGGGGAAGCGCCCAGCTCGGTGCTGACATTTTCCGACGGTGGTTTCGTGCCGCCGAAATTCCGAGTGTGAATGGAATTGGTAACGCGAGGTCCGTCGCACTCATCCAGTCCATAGTGACGGGGCGCGGCAGCACTCAGGGGATCAACTTTCTTTCCGAGGAAACTGTGGATCTGGTCTTTCAGACACAGCACTTTGGCTTCGACGTTGTGACGAATTTCGAATTTCATTACGGCATGGGTTACGGCCTCAACTGCCCCGGAATCCCCATGGGGCCACGAGGTTGCGGTTGGGGCGGTCACGGGGGTTCGGCCATCATGATGGATCAGGACAGCGGCATTACTTTTGCCTACGCCATGAATCGCTTGGTCCACTTCACGAACGACACGCGCGCTGACGACTACTACGCCACAATCAATCGCATTATTGGCGCTTAAAATCCGTGAGGCGCTTGGCGTAGTTCGATTGGTCACTCGCTAAAGTATGCGGAAGCATCACCTGCTGCATCACGTTCCATTATTCATCTGATCGAGAGGCGTCGCATGAAGTGCACTGCATGTCAGGAAACTTCACCGGACGGAAAGCCGTTCTGCGCCAACTGCGGAACACCACTTTCACAATCGTGCGCCACCTGCTCGTCACCTATCATTCCGGGCAAAAATTTTTGCGCCGACTGCGGCTCGCCCGTGCAGAGCGTTCCTACCCGCCCCGAGCCCGCAAGGACTCCAGTCGCCGAACGTCGACTTTGCTCAATTCTTTTCGTTGACCTCGTTGGTTTCACTTCCCTGTCCGAGGAACGTGACCCCGAAGCAATTCGCGAGCTCCTCACTCGATACTTTGACCGAGCGCAGGACATTGTCTCGCGCTACGGGGGAACCATTGAAAAGTTCATTGGTGACGCTGTTATGGCCGTCTGGGGTGCACCCATTGCCAACGAGGACGACGCCGAGCGCGCGGTTCGAGCGGGCCTCGAACTCGTCGCCGCCGTCGATGATCTGGGTCGGGAAGCCGGCGTTGAAAACTTGCTGGCTCGAGCCGGCGTTGTGACTGGCGAAGCCGCCATTACCATCGGAAAAGTTTCTGAGGGCATGGTGCTCGGTGACACCGTCAACTCCGCCGCTCGCATCCAAGCGGCAGCTGAGCCCGGCACCGTGTACGTCGACGACGCCACCTACCGAGCATCCAACGGGGCCATTGCCTTCATCGAAATTGGTTCGCTCAGTGTCAAGGGCAAGGAAAACCAGATCCAAACCTGGCAGGCCACTCGTGTCGTTGGCCGCCGCAAAGGTCTTGGTCGCTCGGAGCGGTTGGAGCCACCCTTCGCGGGGCGCGACGACGACCTGCGCATGATCAAAGATCTGTTGCACGCGACCGCGCGCGAGCAGCGAGTTCGCTTGGTGTCAGTCATCGGTCTGCCCGGCATTGGTAAGTCACGTCTGGCGTGGGAGTTCTTGAAGTACATCGATGGGCTGGCCGAGGATGTGTATTGGCATCAGGGTCGTTCGGCTAGCTACGGCGAAGGCGTCACCTTTGGTGCCCTGGCCGAGATGGTCCGTACTCGGGCCGAAATCAATGAGGGCGATGATCGTTTGATTGCAGTAACGAAACTCCACGCCTGCGTCGAAGAGTACGGTGCCGACCCCGACGAGTGTCAGTGGCTCGAACCACGACTTGGTCAGCTACTGGGGATTGTTGAACTCGAGAACGTGACGCGTGACGAACTCTTTAGTGCGTGGCGCACCTTCTTCGAAAGAATTAGTCAGCGCGGACTAACCTTGCTGGTCTTCGAGGACATTCAGTGGGCCGACCCGGGGCTGCTCGACTTCATTGAATCCATTCTTGAATGGTCCCGCAACTTTCCCATCATGGTCGTCACACTTTCTCGCCCCGAATTGCGCGACCGCCGACCCGACTGGGGGTCAGGTCTTCGCAATTTCAGTTCGCTCTACCTCGATCCCCTCACCGAACCGGAAATGCGCACGATGATCGGGGGCTTCGTTGAAGGCCTGCCCGAGCAGGTGACCACCAGTGTCCTTGCCCGCGCCGAAGGCATCCCCCTCTACGCAGTCGAGACTGTGCGCATGTTCGTCGGCAAGGGCTTTTTAGTCGAAGTTGAGGGAAAATATCGGGTTGACGGAGACATCAGCACACTGGAGATTCCCGAAAGCCTCCATGCGCTCATTGCATCACGTTTGGATTCTCTACCTGGAGAACAGCGAGCACTCCTGCAAGACGCAGCCATTGTGGGGATCTCCTTTGCCCCCGAGACTTTGGTCGGCACGATCGCCGCCGAGCGCAGTAATTTAGACCTCCAACTCCGCGACCTCGTTCGCAAGGAATTCCTTCGTTACGAAGCCGATCCCCGTTCGCCAGAATTCGGCCAGTACGGCTTTATTCAGGGCGTCATCGCCGAAGTGGCACTCTCGATGCTCTCCCGGCGAGACCGTAGTGCCAAGCACTTAGCGGCGGCTCGCTACTTCGAAAACAGCGACGACGAGGAAATGGCCATTGTGGTGGCCGCGCACTACTCCTCGGCGTACGAAGCCACACCTGAGAACGAGCGAACGAGCGAAGGTGCGCAGCAGGCAGGCGAGTGGCTAAAAAAAGCTGGCGACCGCGCTGCGCTCCTCGGCTCCGTTGTGCAAGCCCTCGAGTTCTACGTTCAGAGTTTAGAGAAACTGCCACCCTCCGAGACCAGACGAAAACTTCTGCGGACTACTGCGGACATTGCCAGAAAGGCTCAGCAAGATAGCTTGGCTTGGGACCTCGTCCACGAGGGCATAGAACTGAGCAACGAAGTTGGTGACCTCGTCGAAGTAGCCATGCTGCAAGCGCATCGCTTGGGCTTACAAAGTACCTGGAAGAATTCTGCAGAACTCACCGTGGAGGAGGCGACCGAGGCGCTGAGCCAAATGGGAGCGGACTTTGATGCAACTGCTCGAACCGAGATCCTCTCAGCCCTCGCCGGCGCAGGCTTGGCTCTGGCTCGCTACGAAACTTTGTCAAAATGTTCTGACGAGATTCTCGCTATTGGCGAACGGGTGCGGAGTGACAAAATTTTCTTACTGGGCTTACGATATCGAGCAACATTCCTAGCCAATACCGGCCGACCCCGAGAAGCCGTTCTCTTGAGTCGCGAGGTCCTCACCCTCGGTGAAGCTACCGACGATCTCGAGCAGGTCTGCAGTGGACACTTCATGTTGAGTATGACTAATACAACCAACGATCTGCATGATGCGTTTCTTCACGGATTGGAAGCCACTTCGCATGCTCGAAAACTAGGCATGAGGCCTACCGAGCGAATGAGTCTGCTCAATACGACCGAGTACGCGATTGCTCTGGGCTTATGGGAGGTGGCACGTCAACAAATTGAAGAGTTGCGTGAACTCGGACTCGACGAGGACACTCTCACAACCCTTAATTTGATGTCCGCGGAAATCGCTGCCCTGTCCGGTGACGCAACCGAGTCTCGGAAACTTCTTGAGAGTGATGTGGTAGTTCCAGGTCATGTTCACATGCAAACCTGGCAACTCTTCACGAGGGCTATCACGCATTACGGGCTCGGAGATTTTGACGCAGCTCTCGCAGCGGCTTCCACATCTCTAGCCCTCGACCCCACTGGTTTCAACGCCTCAACCGCAGCAGCCATCAAGGCGAGAACAGCGATTTGGCTGAAGTCGCGCGAGGTTGCCAATTCGTCACTCGTCGTTCTGTCGGAGTTTCCGGGTGACTACATCTTTAACGTGCACGAAGAAATCAGGGCTGGGCTCATGGCCCTCGACGGTGAAATCTCCAGTGCAGAAGAGCTGTACCGCACAGCCGCCGCTACGTGGCGCCGTCTGCATTGTCGGCTCGACCTGGGCCTCACCTTGTTAGAGATGATGCACCTCTGTGGCCGATCCGAGGCAACGTCTGAACTCTACGACGAAGCCGCCAGTATCTTTAGTGAGCTCGGCGCCACAGAACTTGCTGGCCGTTTACAGCAATGTCTTTTTCGCTAAGCCCGACTTTTCAAACTTTGGTGGAGGCTTCTCGCAGTTTTGCACGGGCGATAACGTCAGCAATCCGAGCACTTCCCTCGGCAAGGCTCAGGGCTGCACCGTCGCTAGCGATGCGCTCGTACTCAGACTTACCTAGAGAGTCACGAATCACCGAGAGGGCTGCGGGAAGTCCGTCAACGAATGTGTCGAAGGAGATACCTCGAGCCAAAATCGCGTGGAGGCACATGGCGTCTTCCAACTCTTGCTCAGCCACGAGCACGACAACCGCACGCACCAACGCTGAAGCCACCATGGTGTCACCACTGACCGACCACTTGTCTAAGAGGAGTTGGAAGGAGTCCCATTGCGCCACCTCTTCACGAAGGAGGTCCCCCAAGGCACTCAGGAGCATTCCGTGCACAAAGGTATTTCCTGACGCGGACGACATGGCAATTGCTTCTTGTGCCAAAGTCAAGGCCTTCTCAACATCACGTGGCGCTAAAAAAAGAGCCTGAGATCCCACTGCAATCGACGCGAACGACTTCATGGCCGATCCTCGACACAAGGTGACGCGCTCGGCCACGGATTCTGTTGTCATTTCTCGGCCGGTAACCACATCGATATATAGTCCGAAGGCCATACCGAAGCGGTCGTAACCGTCGAGTTCATCAGCGGCGAGATCGGCCAGAACTTCGTAGGCCCGTTCCACGTCGCCCTCGAAGAGAGCAATCTGGGCCAGGTCGCCACAGGCCCAAAGGAAAGGCTCGTACTCTCCACTCCTCGACGTCGCTATGGACTCAATCCCGAGGGCCTTAGCCTCCTCGAGCCGCCCTACGGCCCAGGCGCTATCGGACGCCATGGTGAGAAGCAGGGGCAGTTTGGGATGCTTCATCGCCCGAGCAATGTCGACAACCTCTAAACACCACTCGTAGGTTTCCGTGCGTAGCGCAAATCTAGCCACTTCGTGCGAGCAGGCCGCGATAATGATGGCGTGGTCATCGAGACCGCGCTCTCGGGACCAACGAAAAGCTGCTCGGAGATTAGATATCTCGTGATTGATGAAAACGTAAGATTCGGGCTCTCGAGGACTGCGGAATGCCGCAAAGTTCTGCTGGCTCAACTCCGCAAAATGAGCGGCGTGAAAATCACGGGCGTCGAGGGCGACCCCCGATTCGGCGAGATACTCTTCAGCGAATTGGCGAATAGTTTCCAAGAGGGAGAAGCGAACCGAGCCATCAATTCGCTGCGTTTGCACCAAGGACTTGCGGAGCAGAGAATCAATAAGGTCGAGCATGTCGTATTCGTCTATCTCCTCATTGAGGTGGTTATAGACGGCGGCCAAGGTACTGGACAGGAAGCCGTCGGAAAAGGTGGCGGCGAACTGCAAAACACGCTTTTCGGTCTCGTCCAATAGGTCGTAGGACCACTGCACTGCGGTGCGTAGCGTCTGGTGGCGGTCACTCTTGCGTCGCGTACCCGTGAGCAGTCGGAAACGTTCGTCGAGCCGATCACGAATCTGCTCGGCGCTCATCGAGCGAACGCGTGCCGCGGCCAATTCGATGGCGAGGGGAATAGCGTCCAGACGTCGGCAGATCTCAACAATGAGATCAATGGAGCCCTCGGCCACGAATTCGGGGGCGGCCGCACGTGCTCGCTCCACAAACAATTCGGTGGCCGCCGAATCTGGACCCGTCTCGAGGGACGGAACCGGCCACATCCATTCACCTGGTACCCCGAGGGCCTCGCGGCTGGTGGCAACTAGCTTCACATCGATGCACCTGCTTAATATCTTACTTACCAGTGGAGATAGTTCCTCGAGAAGATGCTCGCAGTTGTCCAACAGCAGGAGCATCGACTTGCTTGAGAGAAATTCGATCAGCGTGGACTCCCACGTTCCCCCGGCTTGAGGCGACAGTAGGAACACTGACGCAATCGCCTCCGTCAAACCCTCTCCGTCGGCAATCGGTGCGAGTTCTACCATCCAGACGCCATCGCGATAGTCACTTGCACCGTCGGCGACCGACTGAATAGCCAGTCGGGTCTTACCCACGCCGCCCACGCCGACCAGGGTGACGAGTCGATGTTGCGACAAGAGCTCACGCACGGTAGCGATCTCCGCGCCACGACCTACGAAACTCGTGGTCTGTTGCGGTAAATTACCCGGAATCGCGTCTAAGGTCCGCAGAGGTGGAAACACCCGTTGGAGACCTTCGGCTACAACCTGATAAAGATTCTGCGTCTCCGAGAGGTCACGTAGGCGACAGGGGCCTAAATCCATTAATTCGTTACGGGATATCAAATTCGCCGTCGATGCGGACAGCACAATTTGACCACCGTGACCCGCCGACATAATGCGAGCAACCCGATTAAGAATTGGTCCAAAGTAGTCTCCACTACGGCGTTCAACTTCCCCGGTCGCTACACCCATACGCACTGGCAACTCCAGCTGGCGTTGCGCCTCTATCGGAGCGGCGACACCGTTGGTCGGCGATGCGAATACGCAGCACATCCCGTCACCCGTGTGCTTGAAGACTGTCCCACTGTGAGCTTCGACAATTGTTCTGAGAACTTCATCGTGAGCGGTGAGCGCAACCCTCATCGCGACTTCGTCGGCCTCCCATAATTTCGTCGATCCTTCGATGTCGGTGAACAGGAAAGTCAGGGTGCCCGATAGCTCGTCGGATGGGCTCAAAGTCATTTCCAGAGAATAGAACATCCCACATTCTGAACGCGTCTTTCGAATGATACGGATTTCGATTGTCGTAGTAACCTTCTCAACCGTGGCTATTCTTCTTGATCTCCAGAAAGTCACCTTCGAAGGTGCGGACCGCACCATTATCAAGGAACTCTCCCTCACCATCTCCTCGGGCGACCGAATCGGGGTCGTTGGAATTAATGGAGCCGGAAAATCAACACTTCTCAATCTCATTGCGGGCGATCTAGCGCCAGATAGTGGAATTATCCATCGGGGGAAGGGCGTTCAAACGGGCGTTTTGCAGCAAATCCCTGTTTTACCCAAGGGGACTGTTCGTCAAGCCATTGGAGACGGCTGGCAGGCCGACTCGGCCCTCGACCGACTCGGAATGATGGCGGCCGTTGACAGTGATACTCAAAATCTGTCTGGGGGCCAGGCGAAGCGGGTCGCCCTCGCCCGCGTGTTTGCCGAGCCTGACGATCTACTCATTCTCGATGAGCCAACCAACCACCTCGACCTCGCCGCCATCCAGTGGCTAGAACAACAAATAACTCAATTTCGAGGCGCCGTCATTCTGGTCAGCCACGATCGATTCCTTCTCGATCAAGTCACCACCCGGATGGTTGAAATTGACCGCGGATCAACCTTTGTTCACGCGGGGGGTTATTCTCGCTATCTCGAAGCCCAAGCCGAACGTGAAGAGCAGGCGGAGCGTGCCGAAGCGACTCGTCGTAATCTCGCGCGCACGGAATTGGCGTGGTTGCGCCGTGGGGTTAAGGCGCGTTCCACTAAACCACAAGCGCGCATCGACGCCGCGCAACGTCTACTCGCCCAGCGCCCCGACGGACCGTCACGCTCTGGGGAACTCGACCTATCGGTAGAAACTCCGCGACTCGGTAACACGGTGATCAAGGCGCACCAGATTTCTTTTGCGTACGACGAATCCCGCGACATCATCAATGATGTGTCCCTCGAACTCGGCCCTGGGGATCGGATCGGGATCGTCGGACCGAACGGCGCTGGAAAATCAACCTTCATGAACTTAATGGCCAAAGTTCTCGAACCTCAGCGCGGAACTGTCAAGCACGGACCAACCGTGAAGCTGGCTTTTTTCGACCAGAGCGGTGGGAATTTCAATCCTGAAAAGACTGTTCAAGAGTTGGTGGCTGGCCCCCAAGGAGTGCCGGGCTCGGTAGCCGACATCGCGCTGATGAAGCGCTTTTGGTTCACCGGGGCCACCCCAGGAACCAAGGCAAAAAACCTCAGTGGCGGTGAGCGGCGGCGTCTGCAGTTGTTGCTCGCACTCGCTCTTCGCCCCAACGTACTTTTTCTCGACGAACCAACCAATGACTTAGACCTGGAGACCATTCGCCTCATCGAAGAATTCTTAGCCGAGTGGCCGGGCACGCTTGTTGTCGTTTCGCACGACCGAACCTTTCTCTCGCGCACGACTGATCGACTCATCGAAGTGAGATACGACGGTTCCATCACCGACGTCCCAGGAGGCATCGATGGCTGGATAGCCAGAGCGGCCGGTGTCGAACGCAATCTCACCTCGGCGGGCTCGGCCTCGGTCGAAACATTTGAATCGACGAGTGGAATACCAAGGGGCAAACAAATTCGTGACGCAGAAAAAGCCATGTCGAAGCTCGACCGACGTCGAGCAACCCTGAACGAGAAGATTCTTACTTCGAGTGATCCACTCGAACAAAAGGCATTGAGTAGCGAGCTGAATGCGCTACTTGTCGAGTTGTCAACAGCCGAAGAGCGTTGGCTCGAACTTTCAAACGGTTAGGGCTTAGGTCCCAAAGCGCCCCACAGGGCCGTGCCAATGGCGTTCAGGGTGGCGACGCCCACTTCCTTATTGGAATTCTGTGCGCTCATCATGGCCACCAGGTAATTACGTCCGGCTCCGTGGACCCAACCTAGAGAGTTGACCTGCCAGCGAAAACTACCCAGCGGCACCCAACCATTTTTCAGTGCCACCGTTACACCCGTTGGTACGCCGCCGCTCGCCCCCCACCGTTGGTCGGGCACGACGTGTTCCATGAGTTGCAAAATCGTTGCTTGGTTGGCGGCCGACACCACTTTCGACGGAAGAACCAAGTTGGCCAGAAGCGTCAGTTGGTCAGTTGGGGTCGAAGGAGTAATTCCCCAGCCCGGGAAGGGCGATCCCATGCAGTAGGTGCAGTGGTTCGTGCCCGTGGATACAAGGCCAATTCGGTTGTTGAACGCAGCGAGTCCGTCTGGTCCCCCGATGACATTCCACAACACGTCGGTGGCGGCATTGTCACTGTTTTGAATCATCGGCTTTAACAAGGTGAGTGGATCGAGCTGCGCCACGGTTCCCTTCGTCGCAGGCGAATGGGCTGGCCCCATTGTGAGGAGGGTTGCGGCGATGTCAACTTTGACCATACTGGCCGTCATCTGCGGACCAGACGGACCAAATAACCACGATCGACCCGTAACGAGGTCGCGAACCGCCACCTCAGTGACCCCGGGCCGAGACGCGAGGGCCGCCGAGACCGCTACCACAACGCGTGGGTCGGTAGGGATTTTGTGTGGTCGATTCACGTGGTGCTTCGGTACTACGGCGAGAGTGGAACGCGAAGTACTGAGTACCGTGACCGCGGCCGTCACTGATACGAGGCCAAGCACGACCAAGGTGACAACGAAGAACGACAACACCTGCATCCGCCGGTGACTTTTCACCGATGCGTGGCGTCCGCGCTGTGCCATCGATTTTTCCACCTGACCGAGTCGTACTGCAGAGTTAGAGCAATATTCCCAGTTTTCGGTGTTCGGCGGGGTGATACTCCTAGGGCAACCGGTCAGCTCGCCAACGGGCGTAGCGACCCCGAGAACGCAGGGAGCCCTCCCCATCTTCACTGGCCACTAGCGGTGACGTGGCCAGGAGCCGGGCACCCACGCCCAGGGTCAAGAGTTCACCAATTTCCACGGCCACGCGGTACGGGCCGTGACGAAAAGTATCACCGAAGAGAACCGCGCCGAGAAGCATGGAGGCGATGGGGTTCACCAGAATGAGCGTTGATTGCGAGGCCGCGAAGGATCCCGTTTCGAAAGCTCGCTGCATGAGGAAAAAAGAAAACCCACCGATAATCGCCAACCCGTAAAGAGACGGCGACCGAACTAGGGCCGCAGGGTTCGATAGTTGCTCACTGGCCACCTTGGTGCACGCGGCAGTCACCGCGAAGCCCATGGCGGCGGCGGTGGCGAGTCGAATAGCTCGTCTCGTTACATTCCGCGAGCCTCCACCCCACGTGAGGGCTGCCATAAGCGCTATCGCCACGAGGACGGTGGCGAGCCAGGTAGCGGTCGTTGCTGACGTCACGCCCGCACGCGCTGAACTCGTGCTTAAAAAACCCGTTAAACCAATGGCCATAGCTGCCACCGAGAACACGTCTCTTCGACTCAGCGTAAATCCGTACCAACTCCATAGAACCAGGACAACGAAGGGTAGCTCCGCGACCAGGATTGGTTGTACCGTCGTCAGACTGCCGACGTTCAGGGCCGCCACTTGGGTCGCAAAACCCAGAGCCATCACACTGACCCCGCCAAGCCACACCCGCTGACTCAGCATCCGACGAACCAGACCACCGTTGATTTCGCCCGCCTGTGGCTCCACGCCAAGTCGCTGCATAATGCTGCCCAGCGCGTTGAGTAGGGCCGTCACCACAGCGAGAAAAATGACCACGCGACCAGACTAGGTCTCCCACAGTTGCACACTGAGCGCGTGCCGGGGGTGATTCCTAGCGGCGCAAAATTCGTTCGTGTAGGCGAGCCGACTCCGCATCTATCCACAGTTCTTGCTGCGGTCGTGAAGCGGGCCCACTGGCTCCTGGAGATTGACGAGCCCGCAATGACGCTCCGGGAGCGTAGTCCTCTAGCGTGCCCGGATAACCGTGCTCCATCGCTAGTTGCGCTAATGGCGTATTGGTTGAGAGTGCCTCGGCTACCAAGCGACCGACTTTTTCGTGGGCTTGGCGAAATGGTTCCCCAGCCACTACTAGACGTTCGGCAACGTCGATGGCTCCGAGGAGGTCATCGTTGGCTGCGGCCGCTGCAGTCGCTTCGTGGAACTCCATAGATCGAAAGGCACCGGCGAGTGCCGCGAGTACCACCAGGGCGCTGGTAACCGAATCGAATAGTGGTTCCTTATCCTCCTGCAAGTCGCGGTTGTAGGCCAATGGGAGACCCTTCAGCATCACGAGAACGCTGGTGAGATTTCCGACCAATCGCCCACTTTTACCACGAGCCAATTCCGCCACGTCACTATTTTTCTTCTGTGGCAACATCGATGAGCCGGTGGTGAAGGCGTCACCCAGGGTAGCGAATCCAAATTCGCTACTCGTCCACAGCACTAGCTCCTCACCAATCCGTGAAAGGTGTACACCGAGAAGGGCAATGTCGAAGAGAGTTTCTGCGACAAAATCACGGTCGCTCACCGCATCCATCGAATTAGCAAAGGGCTCACGAAAGCCGAGCAAGCCTGCCGTATAACCGGGGTCGATGGGTAAGGAAGTTCCGGCTAACGCACCCGCACCCAGCGGCGAGACGTTCAGCCGTTCTCGCGAGTCACAGAGTCGGTCGATATCACGCAAGAGCGCGCAGACGTGGGCCGACAGGTGATGCGATAGCAGCACCGGCTGAGCTCGTTGCAGGTGGGTGTAGCCCGGGAGGTAGGCGTTGGAAAACTTCGCCGCCTGTTCCCGTAGTGCCGTCGTGAGTTCCAAGGTGGCTAGGGCGATTTCCGTAATCGCGTCGCGGGCAAATAACCGGAGCGTGGTGGCCACTTGGTCGTTGCGACTTCGTGCGGTATGAATTTTCGCCCCGGTCTCGCCGGCGAGTTCGGTGGCGCGCCGTTCGATCGCCATGTGAATGTCCTCATCGGTTTCGCTACGAACAAACTCTCCCGAGGCGAATTCCCCCTCTATCTGCTCGAGAGTCGAGGTCAGCACCAGCGCTTCCCTGTTCGTCAGTAAACCAACGTGTTCTAAGCCTGCGACGTGAGCCTTAGTTCCCATGATGTCGTGGTGATACAGGACGTGGTCAAAGGAGTAACTCTCCGAGAGAGACCACAGCGACGCCGCCATCGGCGAACTGAAACGACCACTCCACAGCGTCATGGGCGGGGCGGGGTTGAGTGCTGCGCGCCTTGACGCGCCGCCCAGGTCTTTACACCTAGGCCGTAGATCTTGACGAAGCCCTCGGAGTCGGCGTGCTGAAAAGTATCCGCCGCGTCGTAGGTCGCCAGACCGTGGTCGTAGAGCGCAAGGTCACTGCGGCGGCCCACTACGGTCATCAGACCAGGCGCGTCGAAGCGAATCCGCACGTCCCCACTCACCGCACGCTGCGTTTCATTCATGAACGCATCGAGGGCTTCTTTCAGTGGCGAAAACCACATTCCGTCGTAGACCAACTCAGCCCATCTGATTTCGAGTCGCTGCTTCTCTCGAGCGAGGTCTCGCTCGAGACAGAGGTCTTCCAGTGCGCTGTGCGCTGTGATGATGGACAGTGCACCAGGGCATTCGTAGACCTCGCGCGACTTGATGCCCACGCGGCGATTTTCCACCATGTCGAGGCGACCTGCGCCACGCGCACCCGCGATGACGTTCATGGCCCCGATGATGTCAAACAGGGGCATAGTTACACCATCGACGGCTACGGGAAGGCCATTTTCAAAGGAGATAACGGTTTCGGCAGTGTCGCTAGTGGTCTGACGCGTCAGCGTGTAGGGCTCACTCGGCGGCTCATTCCAAGGGTCTTCTATTTCCCCACACTCGATGGCCCGCCCCCAGAGATTTTCGTCAATGGAGTAAATCTTTTCCTTCGTTGCCGTAATGGGGATATTCCACTTGTGGGCGTAGTCCACCGAGTCCGCTCGGGTCATACCCCAGTTTCGTGCCGGCGCCAGCACCTTTAGATCGGGAGCGAGGGCGTGGGTCCCAACTTCAAAGCGAACCTGGTCATTTCCCTTACCCGTACAACCGTGACCCACTGCGTCGGCGTCAAAGCGACGCGCTTGATCGACTAAATGCCGCACGATGACGGGCCGGCTCAGGGCCGAAACCAAGGGGTACTTCCCTTCGTAACGAGCATTAGCCACAATCGCCGACGAGCAGAACTCATTAGCCATTTCGTGCCGTGCGTCGACGACAACGCAGTCGAGAGCTCCAGCGGCTAACGCGCGGTCGCGTAATACGTCGGGGTCGGAAATATCACTTTGGCCCACGTCAACCGCGACGCAGACAACTTCGGCCGCCTGCTTGTTTTCCAATAACCAGCGGACTGCAACCGAGGTGTCGAGACCTCCGCTGTACGCCAAAACAACTCGTTTAACCATGTTTCTACTTCTTTCTTTTCGCGGCGGTCGTATCCAGACCAGCCAGTATTCGTAAATCATTAGCTAGCACTGCACCACCGTAATTCTCGCGTGCGATAACCAGAATCGTGTCATCACCCGCCACCGTTCCGAGCATGCCCACGAGGCCACTACGGTCGAGCGCCGAGGCCACGACGTGCGCGCAGCCCGGGGGCGTTCTCACAACGATGAGATGACCAGAATTTTCAATCTCCATCCCCCACTCACCCAAGAGGCGGCGCAGGTGATCAAAGGGGGCGGGTCCGAGACTAGGGGCCTGCGGTAGCGAGAGGCATCGAACGCCGCCAGCGGACACCTTCACTGCGCCAATTTCCTGCAAGTCGCGCGTTACCGTCGCCTGCGTGGCCGCAATACCTTCGCTCACCAGAATCCTTACGATGTGCGCAGCCGTTGACACCACCTGCTCATTGATAATTTCGGCCACCCGGTGCTGACGCTGAGATTTTGTCATTTCTTACCCACTATCCATCGTAAAATTCCTCGCATCGCCGTCGTGCGGTGGTGCACCTGGGACCAGATCAGCGAGTTCTCGTTATCGAGCACCTCGTCGGAGATTTCTTCACCACGATGAGCCGGCAGGCAGTGCAAAATCGCCACGCCCGGCTTCGCGAGGTCTAGCAGTTGGCGATTCACCTGAAAGGCTGCCAAATGACTTCTCCGCACCTCTGCTTCAGCTTCGAAACCCATGGATATCCAGGAATCGGTGTAGATGGCGTCCGCTCCCTCAACGGCCTTCTCCGCCGTCGAAAACAGACTCAGCGTGCCGCCGTGTTCGGCGAGGGTATTGATCAGGGTCACGTCATAGGAGCTCAATTGATATTCGTTCGGAGCGCCGACGCGAACATGGGCACCGAGGCGCGTCAGGGCTGACGCGAGGGAGCGCGTGACGTTCGTGGCATCGCCCACGTAGGCGAGGGTCAGACCCTTCAGGTCCTTAACTTTGCCCTTGGTGAAATGTTCGGCGAGAGCCAGCACGTCAGCAATGGCCTGAGCGGGGTGTGAATAATCAGAGAGCAAATTTACGTAGGACACTCGATCACCAGTAGCACTGATCATGCGCTCGAACTTAGAGTGGTCAAAGACGCGAGCAGCAATGATAGAACTCGTGGCCGCCAAAGTTCGTGCCACGTCTTCGGCAGATTCGCGCACGTCCAGGCCAATTTCCGCCTGCGTGAAAACCGCAACCCGTCCGCCCAACTGCTCAATGGCACAGAGCGAACTTGCCTTCGTACGCAGACTGGGCTTCTCGAAGATCAGAGATACGCCACGCTGAGCTAGTTCCGTACCGTCGTAGTTCTTCATCGCCAAGCGGTAGATGGAGGTCAGATCCTCCGTCGGCGTCGTTGAAATTCCTAAAAAATGTCGGCTCACGAGAGCACCTCCGTTGATGGAACAGTCTTGGACAAAATTGCCGATAGCGCGTGGGGTCGCGATCCGTTGCCCACCAGCACCCGCTGGGCGCCGGCGTCCACCGCCGCTAGCGCGGCCTGCATCTTGGGCGTCATACCTTCACGGACCGCACCGGAGGCCATGAGTTTGCGTACTTCACTTCGCGTTACGGAACTCAGGGCTGAGCGCGAATCATCCGGGTCGCTGCGTAACTGGTCCACGTCACTGAGCAGCACCAGAACGTCAGCACCGAGCGCGGCTGCGAGGGCTCCGGCGACGGCGTCAGCATTGCAGTTCATCAACTCGCCATCGCCATTGGTGGCCACTGGACTCACAACGGGAACAAGGCCCATCTTCAACAGGCCCATAATCACGCGTGGATTCACCACTGGGGCCGAGCCGGTATTCGCCCAGTCGGCGCCGAGCGAAGTCGCAATAAAAGTATGGTCCGAACTGCCGTCAATCCCCACGCAGGCTAAACCCGCAGCGCAGAGCGTTGCCGTCATTAGAGAATTCACGTAGCCCAGACCCATAGCGACACAGCGCATCGCGGCTGCATCGGTTACGCGAAGACCCTCACGAAAAATTGACGGCACGGCAAGGGCGTCGAGCAGCTCAGAAATCTGAGGTCCGCCACCGTGCACAACTACGACGTCAGTTCCAGCCAGGGTCAGCTGCGAAATATCCTGAGCCAGTGACGTCAGTACGCCGCCGGTATCACTCGATGCCGACAGGGCGTTCCCCCCGAGTTTTACGACCATAATCACGGAGCCACACCCGCCATTACAAGCCCCATCACCTCGGGCAATCCCAGGGCCACGTTCGCCGCCTGAATCGCCTGGCCCGCTGCTCCCTTGGTGAGATTATCTAGTGACGACATCGCCACCAACCAGCCCGTTCGCGGATCGACCTGCGCCGAGACGAAACAGAGATTGGATCCTAGGGCGTCCTTCAAACTCGGCGGCTCCGGTGAGACGACCACGAAGGGCTCGTCAGCGTAGGTCGCCCTGAGAAGTTCGAGAGCCATCTCCGTCGTAAAATTCGCCGTAGCCCGGCCGTAGGCGGTGACCAGCATTCCGCGACTCACCGGCACCAAGTGCGGCGTAAAGATGACGTCTGCGGCGAGTTCTTGCTGAATTTCAACAGTGTGGCGGTGGTGCAACACGCCGTAGGCCTCGGCGTTGGCGTGAAGGCGCGGAAAATGCAGCCGCTCACTGGGCGTGCGGCCGGCACCCGAAACACCACTGAGGGCGTTGATGACGATGCCCCGTCGATCGATAACGCCGGCGTCGACAAAAGGCCCCAGTGCGAGCGACGCCGCCGTTGGATAACAACCGGGGCTGGCGATGAGGCGAGCCCCAGGTAATTCGCTACGGTGGCGTTCAACCAGCCCGTAGATTGCGCTCCCCAAGAGTTGCGGAGCCGTGTGCTCGTGACCGTACCAAGTGGCGTAGTCACTGGGCGACGTCAATCGAAAGTCCGCCCCGAGGTCGACGACCATTGCCCCAGACTCCAGCAACCGAGGGGCTACTGCCTGACTCGATCCGTGTGGCAGGGCTAAAAACACCAGGTCGGATTGCACTGAGAACACGTCGTCGGTCGCCGCGTACACCTGGTCGCGGTACGCCCCCGCAAGGCTGGGTGCGTGCCCCGCAATCGTCCTACCAGCAGCGGACTCTCCAGTGGCCAGCACCACCTCAAATTCATCGTGACTCGAAAGCAAGCGAAGTAGTTCGGTACCAACGTAACCCGAGGCGCCGACGACAGAGATTTTCATATATGCAATTTTATGCACAGAAGTGGTGTTTAATGCAAATTGTTGTTGGTCGGATGCTTGCGCCATAGCCAACAGACTGTCCACCTAAGCACCTCGCTACGCTGGGTGCTGCGTAGTTGCGCATATTTGGAAAGTTGCGAGTAGGACACATGAGCCGACGAGGTTGGTTTCTCTTCATAGCCATGTGTCTAATTTGGGGCATTCCCTACTTGTGCATACGTGTCGCAGTTCGCGAGCTCGACCCTGGATGCCTCGTTTTTGCTCGCACCATGCCCGCCGCACTCGTACTACTCCCCCTGGCCTGGCGACGGGGGACGCTCTCGTCATTACGAGGAAAAATGGGCTGGCTCCTGGCCTATTCCGTGATCGAATTCGGAATTCCGTGGTTCCTAATGAGCACGGCCGAACGTCACATCTCGTCATCGCTCGCGGGTCTCATCATCTGCACAGTTCCACTCATCGCCGTCACCATCAACAAAGTGATTCATCCCCAACAGATCATCGGACCCCATCGGCTCGTGGGTCTCGGACTGGGAACCTTGGGCGTAGCAATTCTCGTCGGGCTCGATGTACGTGGTTCCGCGGCTGGCTGGGTTGGACTGATGCTCCTCGTCGCGGTGGGCTATTCCATTGGGCCAATGATCTTGTCGTACCGCCTCCACGAGTCCTCCGGCCTGGCGGTGGCGGCCGTCTCGGTAACGGCGGTAGCAGTCGCCTACGCCCCCTGGGGCATGACCCACTGGCCCTCGCATCTGCACCCGACAACCTGGTTGGCCTGCGGGGTCTTGACCGTGATATGTACGGCCGTCGCCTTCACCCTCTTTTTTACACTTATTCAAGAGGTGGGTCCCTCGCGAAGTGTCGTCGTGACCTACGCCAATACCGGGGTGGCAGTCCTCCTGGGTACGGTATTTCTTAACGAACGGCTGACCGTAGGAATTCTCGTGGGCTTTCCCTTAGTCGTCATAGGTTCCTACTACGCGACGAGCCGGCGCAACGTTTCACCGGAGGCCTAGGGCTGGCGTCGCCATCCCCTGGGTGGTGAATGAGCTAGAGGAGTGGGGCTCCGCGAAGTTCCGCGTGGAGCCCCGCGGCAGCTTGGAGAAGCACGGCGCGAGCAGTCATCACTTCGGCCTCATCAAGCGTCCGATCCCTCGCACTCAGTCGAATGGCAAAAGCCAGCGAGCGGGCATCTGGGGGGAGATTTCCACCGGAGAAAACGTCGAAGAGTTCAACCGACTCGACCACGTCGGAAGCGGCACGAAGGCTTCGCGCCAAGGTCGACGCCGACACACTCAGTGGCGTCACGAGGGCGAGATCGAAGAGAACGGCGGGGAATTTCGATGGCACTGGGGTGGTCAGAGATCGACGCAGAACTTGTTGCGAGTCGCCCACGACGTCAATATCAAGTTCCAATAGTCCCAGGCGCTGCCCGACTCGGGCTTTTGGAGCGACGTTCACCATGAGGGCGGGGTCAATTTCACCGACTCGGCCGATAACGGCACGCGTACTCGCATCCACTATTAGCGCGTAGCGCGTGGGGTGCCATCCCGCTGGCCCGGTGGACTGCACGAGATCGGTGTCCGCTAAGGCCAAACGCCCGGCGATGACCCGCCAACTCGCCACTGCGGAGACCGCGTCATCATCGACTCGTCCCAGCACGACCGTCATCACCTCGTGCTCCGACGGCAGCAACACCTCCTGCACGCCAGCGTTGCCACCTCGAGCGAGGCGCTTCACCGGTGCATCGTTGGGGTGCACGGCGACTGAGCCGATTTCGAAGAGAACTACGTCGCCGTTGCCACGCTCTTGGTTTCTGCTCCACGCCCGAGCAAGACCAATCACCATTGATGAGCGGAACACGGACTCTTCGGCCGCCAGTGGATTGGTGATGCGAATTTTTGTCCCCAGTGGATTGGTGAGCTCGAAGTCTTCGTCACTCCCGAGAGATGGCGTCCACGCCTCCAGCCAACCCATGCCTACTGAAGTTGACCTCAAGGAACGTCGCAGATTCTGACGTGCGCTCCAAGCACCCGCCTGCGTCCACGTTGGGGTGCGGCGACCTAGACGACGATAACTGTAGAGACGAGCAATCTCTTCAATCAGGTCGGCTCGTCCGGCCTCACCAGACCTAATATCCAGACGTGACGAGGGAACTCTGACCGACAAGGTTTCCCCAGCGACCGTGACCTCGCAGTTGAGAAAACGAAGAAGTCGGGCGGCCTCGTCGGCGGAAATATCGGTCCCCAGCAGTGCACTGATTTCGAGTGTGCTCACTGCGACGACGGGAAGTTCGGGAAGTATGCCCTCAGAGTGCTGCGTACGCACCCACTCAATATCTGGCGAGGACCACGAGAGTACTTCAACGAAGCGATTCATCGCGGCGTGCGCATTGTTGAAATCAACCCCCCTCTCGAATCGGTGCGACGCTTCTGATCGCAGCCCGAGCCGCTTGGAACTACGGGCAATCGTCATCGGGTCAAAGTAAGCAACTTCGAGGAGGACTTCGCAAGTGTCGGCGCGAATTTCACTGCTAGCGCCACCCATGATGCCCGCGAGCCCGATGACGCAGTCCTTCGAGTCCACGATGACACAGTCGACTCCGGTGTCCCCCAGTCCCCGACCGGGACGACCCAGTTCTCGCTCCACGCCGTCTAGCGTCACCAGTATTTCGCCGGGCTGAGCCTGACGAACCCCGATGTGCTGTCCGGCAACGTGGGCCACGTCGTAGGGGTGGGTGGGTTGTCCTCGCTCCAGCATCACGTAATTGGAAGCATCGACAACATTGTTGATGGCCCGCATTCCCGCCATTTCCAAGCGACGCACCACGTGGCTTGGTGAATCCGAGACGACCACTCCTCTAATCTCTGCGACGAGGAGTTGGCCGCAGAGCTCAGGGGCCGTAATGGACGCCGACGCTCGGGCCGTCCCTCCAGACTCAGATACGCGCTGAGCAGGATCATGGATCGTCGTAGAGAATCGAGCAGCCAGGTCACGGGCCACACCCATCACGCTCCACGCGTCCGGACGGTTGCCTTCGGGTGAAATATCGAATACCACGTCAGCGCTAACACGCAGCAGCTCTAATAACGGCAATCCCGGGTGCACCCCTTCGAAGCCATCAAGCAGCATCAGGCCGTTGTGGTCATCACCCAGTCCGAGCTCCTTACCCGAACAGAGCATGCCGTTGCTGGTCACACCGCGCATCTTTCGTAGGGCAATCTCAAAATTACCCGGTAAGACTGCACCCACTGGCGCCAGCGGAACGTGATTGCCGACTTCGAAGTTCATCGCTCCGCAGACGATTTCGATGGGGCCAGCGCCTGCTTCAACGATAACGCGGCGAATACGGTCCGCTCCCTCAATGGCGTGAATTTCTTCCACCCGCGCCACCACGACGTCCTCGAGCCCCGCCCCGACGTTCTCCACGCCTTCCACCACGAGACCAAGGTCGTCAAGAATCTCGTGGAGAAGCGTCACGTCATCGGGCAAATCAACAAAATCCCGTAACCAGCTCAGGGGGATCTTCATGAGAACTGCTCCAAAAAGCGCACATCGTTGTCGGCAATGGCCCGCATGTCGGCGATACCGTGACGCATCTGAGCACAGCGGTCAATACCGAAACCGAAGGCAAATCCCGAGTAGCGGGAGGTGTCGATACCCACCGCGGCGAAGACCGCCGGATCAACCATTCCACAACCACCCAGTTCGATCCACCCAGTCTGTGAGCAGGTGCGGCACCCCGCGCCACGACAGAGCGTGCACGTGATTTCAAACTCAGCTGAAGGTTCGGTGAAGGGAAAGTACGCCGGGCGAAGGCGAGAGGTTATCTCGGGGCCGAAATACTCCTTCGTAAACTTCTCGATAACACCCGCGAGGTCCGCGAAAGTAATGCCTTCGTCCACGACGAGACCTTCGATCTGATGAAAAGCCGCTAAATGCCGAGCGTCGGGAGTGTCTCGACGGAAACAACGTCCTGGCATGACAGCGTGAATCGGCAGGGTGTCGTTCGCAACCGCCTCTTCCATCAGGTGGATCTGCGTCGGCGACGTATGAGTACGGAGGAGCACTGTTTCCGGTTCTCCGAGTTCGACGTAGAAGGTGTCCCACATTCCACGCGCCGGATGAGCTGGTGGGATGTTCAGCGCTTCGAAGTTGTACCAGTCAGTTTCAATCTGCGGTCCATCAGCGATGGTAAATCCCATACCCACGAACACGTCTTCCAACGTGGCTTGAGTTGTGGCAATAATTCCCGGGTGACCTGCGCGAAGTGGCAAACGAACGTGGGCCGCGACAACGTCGCCTAAATCAAGACGATCAGCTTCGTACTGAGCCTGACGCTCACCCTCCGCGAGCACACCCTCGCGTCGCGCGTAGGCGTCGAGCACGCGACGACGTGCCGATTGCAGAGTAGATCCAGCTTCACGTCGGGCTTCGGGTTCGAGCTCACCCAAAGACCTCTGCAGCTGAGTAAACGCCGAGCGTTTCCCATGGACTTCAGCCTCACAAGCCGTGAGTTCGTCACCGTTCGCGCATGCCTCAATACGGGAAAGGGCCTGAGCGACGAGTTCTTCTAATTGATCAAGCGTGGGCTTACTCATCAGTAGTCATCGTAGGGGGTGCTTGGCGCCACCGAGAACCAGAACTGGCCGCGTAAAGAACGAGGGCCGACGCAATCGAAACGTTCAGAGACTCGGACCGTCCCGACATGGGAATAGTCACCCGCTCGTCGCACATCGTGGAACTCAACTCGCTCAGGCCCTCGGACTCATTGCCCATAACAATAATGGAGGCGGTAGAAAACTCCACCTCGTTAATCGGCCGTCCACCTCGTACGACGGTGGCCAAGGAACGCGCACCCGCTCCGCGACCCCAGGTGACGACCTCTTCTAAGTTTTCGTGAACGATTACCGGCACGTGGAAAATTGATCCAGCCGTCGAGCGCAGAGTTTTCGGATTGTAGGGGTCAACACAGTGACCGGTGAGTACAACGGCGCGCGCACCCAAGGCGTCGGCCGTTCGAATAATCGTTCCAGCGTTTCCGGGGTCTCGTACCTCGTGGAGCACGAGCACAACGCCATCGAGTGGCAACGATAACGAGTCCAGGTTCAGTGCCGTAAAGCGAACTGCACCGATGACGGGCTGAGGTGTTTGCGAGTCAGCAACCTTTTCGAGCACTCCAGGCGCCAAGGTAAAAACACGTACGCCGTCCGCGGTGGCCCGTTGCACAATTTCTTCCACAGCCAGGTTGGCCACTTGGTCGACGTAAATCGCCTCGAACTCCGCACCGGCGTCGAGTGCGGCGCGAACAAGGTCGGGACCCTCAAGTACGCACACACCCTCGCTCCAACGAAGCGAGCGCTTCTGAACGAGGCGCCGTAAGCGACGAACCCGCTGGTGCGAGCCCGCCAACACCTCGTTCAGAGCGTCCTACTTAAGAGCGGCGGTTGCTTGAGCGACCAAGGCAGCGAATGCGGCGTTATCGTTCACGGCCAAATCGGCCAAAACACGACGGTCGACTTCGATACCGGCGGCGCTCAGCCCCGCGATGAAGCGGCTGTAGCTAAGACCATGCTCACGTGATCCCGCGTTGATGCGCTGGATCCAGAGCTTACGGAACTCACCTTTGCGTGCACGACGGTCACGGAAGGCGTACACGCCAGCGTGCTGGACGGCTTGGTTGGCCGAACGGAAGGTACGACTACGGTCTCCGTAGTAGCCCTTCGCTTGTTCGAGAACTGCCTTGTGGTGCTTCTTGGCGTTAACGCCACGTTTCACTCGAGCCATTTTAGATTCTCCCTCTTTCCTTGTTCTCTACAGACCTAGTTGCTTCTTGACACGCTTTTCGATGCCGGGTGAGAAGTCGCTCTCTCGGCCCAGGCGGCGCGTACGCACCGACGTTTTGCCCTCAAGCAGGTGACCACGAAAAGCCTTACGGCGGCGCAGGCGTCCGGTACCAGTAATTTTCACACGCTTCTTAGCGCCACTGTCAGTCTTCATTTTGGGCATTTTGTGTCTCCTCTGTTGTCACTTCAATCACTGTTGTACTTACGATTACTGGCTCCACGGCCGCAGCGTCTTGGTTCTCCGCAGCGACTGGGGTGGGGGCTTTGGCCTTGGAATTCTTGTCGGGCCCCAAGACCATGATCATGTTGCGACCATCTAATTTTGCGGCCGACTCGACCCGTCCGGTTCCTTCAACTTTTTCAATAATTCGATCAAGAATTTTACGCCCGAGCTCCGGATGGGCCGACTCGCGGCCTCGGAACATGATGGTCACTTTGACCTTATGACCTTCTACGAGAAATTTTTCCACCAAGCGAGTTTTGGTGTCGAAATCACCAGGACCAATCTTGGGGCGGTACTTCATTTCCTTGATGCCAACATTCGCCGTCTTGCGACGCGACTCCTTGGCCTTTTGTGCTTCGTCGAATTTGAACTTTCCGTAGTCCATAATCCGACACACGGGCGGAACGGCAGTCGGAGCAATTTCCACGAGGTCGAGGTCGAGACTCTGAGCGAGAGCAAGGGCGTCACGACTCGTCATGACTCCCCGCTGTTCTCCCTCATGGTCAATGAGTCGAACGTTGGGCACGCGAATTTTGTCATTCACGCGGTGATCACCGGGCACTGTTGCGATATGTCTCTCCTTGCCTTCGTCGACCCACGGTGGGTCGAAACGGCAAGCGAGGTCCCAAAAAGAACCTATAAACCTGACGTTGGAACAACGCCGAGGTGGAAGTCAGTTACGACCTCACTTGCTGGGGAACAACTCGAACTACATTAGCAGACATGACAGATGACACCGCAGCCCCCGAAAACATGCTCAGCGACGATGAAATTAATGAGATACGCAGCTCGCCCGTCGAGACCGTTCTTGGCAATCACGTCTTCCACCTCATGGAATTAGCTGCCATCCACCTCTCGGCTGTACCCCCCAACCTGAACGAGGCCCAACTGGTCATCGACGCTCTCGCGGGGATGTTGGGGGCCGTCGAAGGCCGCCTTGGTGAACATTCCGCACTGTTTACCGATGCGCTCAGCCAGGTGCAACTCGCCTTCGTGCGGGCAGCCACCGCCCAGTAACACCGAACCCGCGAATAAAAAATCGCTGGCTAGGGTGTTGGCGTGAGCACTAGCACCCCCCTATCGCCACGAGCCGGGAAAAATCTGATACTCCTCGCGGTGGTCATTGGTCTTGCGACCTGGACGACCACGATGGTCATGTTCATCACCCAGCCGGGGATTTTGGGTGGAATCGACTTCATGGTCTACCGCGACGGTGCACACCACATGCTCACCGATGGTCGCACCTACGACGTGCAGTACTACGGTTTTCTCTACTTCACCTACCCACCTTTTTCGCTCTTCCTTCTGACCGTGATAAGTGTGACGTCAAAGTTGAGCGCGTTGATTTTCTGGTGGATTCTGTTGGGGTCGTCACTCGTCGCCACGATCTACATGGCCATGGGCGAATTAGTGCTTCAGCCTCGATTGCGCTTAGCACTCGCCTTTGGCCTGTCGGGGATTTCCGTGACGTTCTTCGAACCACTACGAAGTTCCATGAGTTTTGTGCAAATCAATTTTCTCCTGATGGCGGGGGTTCTCTTCGCCTGCAGCGCTCCTCGCCGGGGTGGACCCATCGCACTAGGCCTAGCGGCCGCCATCAAGCTCACGCCCCTCATGTACCTCTACTTTTTCGCAGCCGAGCGCAACGGGCGTCGATTAGCAAGTGGGCTGCTCACCTTCGTTGCAGCCACCCTTGTCACCTGGCTCATACTGCCTCACGAATCAGCCACCTTCTGGCTCCACCAAGCCTTCTCCCCCGGTCACAAGGGGGGTGATGTCGGAGTTTCCAACCAGTCCCTGTACTCCTTTGCCTACTACGTGGCGCCCTCCAACCATCACCTCGGAACCATGCTCTGGTTGGGAATGGTCGCACTCACCCTAACCCTCGGACTCTTCGCCGCCACGCGCTACCTGACCGCCGGGCACAGAATTATGGCCGTGCTCGCGCTGGCCATGATCGAAGTTCTCCTCAGTCCTATTTCGTGGGCCCACCACTGGTCGTGGGTGGTGCTCATCCCCATCGTTTCTACGACGGCTCTTCACAGGTCGCGAGCGACATTTATCGCACTCGCACTGCTATTGGCCGTATCGATACTCCGTCCCTATAGGCACCACTCGACGGGGGGCTGGTTTCCGAAGCACTTCGGTTTCGCATCGACCCTGGAGGGTTTTTCACTTGTCCTAGCGGGCTTCATCGTGATTATCGCAATGGGGCTTAGTGAGCTGTACTCCTGGTCGCGACAACGACAATCTGCGACGCCTCATCTCGACCCCGAAGGCCGACTCGCCGAACAACCTCGACGGTGACACCCTCACTAATGTGACGTGATCCATCGGCAATTTCGAGGGCGTGAAAGTACATCTCTCGACCTGCGTCACTAACAAAGATTCCGTCGCCCCGCACAGCGCTGAACTGACCAATCTGGCCACGCAGTACCTTCACGAGGCGAAGGGTGCGTGACTAAGCAGATGAGCCATGGCTATCGCGGTCTCGGCAGACTCTCGGCCCTTGTTGGTGGCGTCATTACGCGATCGCTCTAGAGCTTGCTCGACCGTATTCGTGGTCAATACGCCGAACACGACCGGGACGCCCGTTGATAGCTGCACGTCTTGGACGCCGCGAGCGCACTCACCGGCCACCACCTCGTAGTGACCAGTGTCGCCTCGTATGACCGCGCCCAGCGTGATGACGGCGTCGTAGCGTTCAGGGGACAGGGCAAAGGCACGCGCCAGAAGTGGTAGCTCGAAGGCACCGGGGGCCCAGGCCACCGCAATGTCCTCACTCGCGACACCCGCTTCTTGCAAGGCGTCGAGACAGTGCGTCAGCAGTCGGGTTGAAATACCTCCATTGAAGCGACCACAGGCAATGCCAATACGCATACCAGTACCGTCATGGGGGCCGTCGAGGTAGACGCCCACTCGACTACGAAATTCGCCGTGCGCGGTGGGGTCCAGGACGGTTTCGTCGCTACTAGTCATCGAGGTTCCCCAGTAAGTGTCCCATGCGTTCGCGCTTCGTTCGCAGGTAGTTGATGTTATGCAGAGTTGGGATGGCTTCGATACCAACGCGTTCGATAATGTTCAACCCAAATCCGTCGAGACCGCCATATTTCGCGGGATTATTTGTCATAATACGCATGGTTTGCACACCGAGGTCCACGAGAATTTGCGCTCCGATACCGTACTCGCGACTGTCGATGGGCAGACCCTGCTCGAGATTGGCGTCGACCGTGTCGAGACCTTCTTCTTGAAGGGCGTAAGCCCGAATCTTGTGACCGAGACCGATCCCGCGGCCTTCCTGACCTCGGAGATAGACAACCACTCCCGAACCTTCGGCGGCCACCTTGGCCAGGGCCGCTGACAACTGTGGACCACAGTCGCAACGCAGCGAACCCATGACGTCACCAGTCAGGCACTCGGAGTGCACCCGCACCAGTGTCGCTGCATCGGGGGTAATTGTCCCGAAAACCATGGCGAGGTGCTGTTGACCGTCGAGAACATTCTCGTAGACCATTACCTGAAAATCACCGTGCTCGGTGGGCAAGGACGATTCGGCCACACGTTTGACCAGCTTCTCGTGGCGACGTCGGTAACGGATCAAGTCGGCGATGGTCACAATAGGTAGACCGTGTTCGAGGGCGAACTCCATCAATTCAGGGAGGCGCGCCATGTCGCTCTTATCCTTGGTGACAATTTCGCATAAAACACCCGACGGGGCCTTGCCCGCCAAGCGACAGAGGTCAACGGTCGCTTCCGTGTGACCGGCTCGCTTCAAAACGCCACCGGGACGGTAGCGCAGAGGGAAAATATGACCCGGGCGATTGAGATCACTAGGACGCGTTCTGGGGTCGATCAGCGCGCGAATAGTTGCCCCGCGGTCGTGAGCCGAAATGCCCGTTGTGGTGCCATGGCGGTAGTCCACCGAAACGGTGAAGGCGGTGCGTAGGGCCTCGGTGTTCGCCACAACCATCAGTGGCAGGTCGAGTTCGTCGGCACGGTCCGCTTCCAAGGGTACGCAGTACAGCCCACTGGTGTGTTCGAGGAAAAAGGCCATGTGCTCGGTCGTCACGTCCTCCGCAGCCATGATGAGGTCGCCCTCGTTTTCGCGGTCTTCGTCATCGACAACGACCACCATGCTGCCCTTGCGTAACTGTTCGACAGCTTCTTCAATTGTGTTGAGCGGCATTAGACCTCCAAGTCAATACGTATATCTTCGCCGATTCGCTCGACGTCCAAAAATTTTCCACGCCGGAGCGCTTCCATCGTAGGAGTCGATACCTCCGACAGCGCTGCTCGACCATCTCGACCGCCCGCTAGAGCTGCGGCCACGTACCAGACGACAAGGTTCACTAGACCCTGCTCAATGAAGGCGCTCACCACCGTGGGGCCGCCTTCTACCAGCACCTGCAGGACACCCTCTTTACCTAGCTGGTCCAAGAGATCCGTAAGCTCCCCTTCGAATTCATCACAGGGGTGTACTTGTGCGGTCTCGGGAACTCGCCCTAAGACCACGCGGCGGGGTTCGTAGGTGCGGTCGGCTAAGCGCGCCGTGAGCGCGGGGTCGTCGCTGCGCACCGTAGCGGCACCGACCACGATGGCCTGTGAATCCGCACGAAGGTGGTGACCGTTCTCACGAGCCGCCGCCGAGGTGATCCACTTACTACTGCCATCTGCAGTCGCCACACGACCGTCGAGGGTGGCTGCCACCTTCACCACGACGAAGGGGCGGCCCGTCTGTCGATGCCAAATGTACGGCGCCAACTGTTTTTTCACCTGCGAAGCGCCATCGCCGATTTCTACCTCGATGCCCGCCACGCGTAAGGCGTTGAAGCCTAAGCCCCGCATCTTGATATCGGGATCTTCAATCGCAGCTACCACTCGAGTGATACCTGCGTTGATGATGACCTCCGTACAGGGGCCGGTGCGACCAGTGTGGCAACAGGGCTCCAGAGTCACGTAGAGCGTGGCGCCACGACTCTTATCACCAGCCGAGGCCAGCGCTCGCACTTCGGCGTGCGGGCCACCGAGAACGCTGGTCGCCCCTTCACCAACAATGACACCATTACGAACCACTACGGCGCCCACCCAGGGATTCGGTGGCGACAAGCGTCGAGCCGTGCTCGCCATTTCGATGGCGCGCAGCATTGGGGTCGACGGGGAACTCACGACTGAGCGTTCACGGCGAGGTATCGCAGCTGGCTCGCGGCGGCCAGGGGATCAGCCTGGGAAAAAATAGCACTGCCGGCGACCAGTACATTTGCGCCAGCCGCCACGGCGATGGGCACCGTGTCCTCATTGATACCACCATCAACTTCGATGTCGAGAAGTAAACCTTTCGCGTTCACGAGCTCTCGGGCTTGGCGGACTTTGTCCATGACGTCACCGATAAATGCCTGTCCGCCAAAGCCCGGGAACACCGTCATGAACAGGAGGAGATCAATGTCAGCCATAAACTTTTCAACCGCCGAAAATGGGGTGTCGGGATTCGCCGCGAGGCCCACCCGAAGACCCAGACTTCGGGCCTGAGCGATGAGTTCAGCGGTGCGTCCTATTTCCACGTGAACCGTGCAGCCGTCGGCTCCGGCCTTGGCGAAGGATGACAAGTAGTGCTCCGGCTGGGTCATCATCAAATGAACGTCAAAAAACTTCTTACTGTGAAGTCGAAGTGAAGAAACAACTGGCGGTCCGATCGAGACGTTCGGCACAAAATGGCCATCCATCACGTCCACGTGCACCCAGTCCGTCTCGGCGTCAACCGCCCGAACCTCGGCCGCCAGGTATCCAAAATCGGCGGCCAGAATTGAAGGGGCGAGGCGAAGTTGACCGACGGGACCAGCTGAAATATCACTCACGACATCAGCCTATGAGAAAGACGGCCGTCACGACCACGTGCTGTCGTGCGCGAGTCGAGCGCCACGCGCCCAGTCCGTAGCCAACATTTCACGACCACCGGCCGGCACCACCCGCTGCACCCCCAGCACGCCGTTCGCGCAGTGCAAGCCGACTTCTCCGTCGTCGAGAGTCACCAGTCCCGGACCCCGAGATCTTGCGTTCGAACGACGAGCCGAGACGACTCTGACCCGCTGGGCACCCACGAAGAAATAGGCCCGAGAACATCTCACAATTCGACCAAGTTCCTCGACCGTTGCGAGGGGTGTGAGATGGAAATCTTCCGCCAGTAGCTTGGCCGCGTAGTTCACGTCCCCCGACTGCGCGACGGGCTGCGGAAGATTTCCATCCCGCACGACGTCACAGAGCAGTGCCGCTCCAAGGTACGACAACTCATCGAGGAGTTCGGCGGCAGATTTCTCCCCCACCGGAGTCGTTGCTCGAGCAAAAATGGGTCCCGTATCCAAGGTGGCCTCGAGACCCATGATGCACACACCTGTTTCTTCGTCACCCGCCAAAATGGCACGCTCCACTGGCGCTGCTCCCCGCCAACGGGGCAGGAGGGAAAAATGCACATTCAGCATTGGCACTTGGTCGAGCAGGGGCTTTCTTATTAAGTGCCCGTAGGCCACCACAACGCCGAGTTCGGCGCCCGATGACGCTACGTGTTCGACGTCGTGCCACAGTGGCAGCCCGAGTTCCTGCGCGGCGAGACCCACGGGGGTTGGGGACTTTAACGAGCCACGTCCACGTCGACGGTCCGGAGGGGTGACGACGCCCACGATGCTGTGGCCCTCGTGTACTAGCGCTCGCAACACCGTAGCTGCCGCCACCGGTGTACCAAGGAAAACAATCTTCACCTAGGAACCAAAGAGTCGGTTCAGGCCATCCGGGTCCGCGGCGGAGACCTCGATGGCTCGCTTGCGTAAAAGTTTCTTCGCGGCCTTTTTTTGATCATCATCGAGGCGCTCCACCAGCAAAATCCCATTCAGGTGATCCATTTCGTGCTGAAAAATTCGCCCTTCGAACTCATCGGTTTCAATAGAAATTTCTTCCCCGTCGAGGCCGAAGCCCACGAGGTGAATGGCGTTAGGCCGGGTGATGTCCCAACTCAGGCCCGGTACCGAGAGGCAGCCTTCTTCGTAGGTCCACTCCCCGCTCGATTCTTTTATAACGGGGTTTACGACGACGACGGGACCGTCACCCTTGTCGTAGACGAAAATTCTCTTGTTAATACCGATTTGATTCGCCGCCAAACCCACCCCGGGGGCTTCGTACATGACGTCAATCATGAGCTCCGCCAGGCTGACAATTTTTCCGTCGATATCGCTGATTTCCTTGGCGACCTCCGTAAGTACAGGATCTCCGAAAACGCGAATAGGTAGGCTCGACACGCTTCTACGCTACCTGTCGCGCCACTCGCCGTGCACGACCTGCGCCGTCGCTGCAGGCTGGTAGTCCCAGGGCGCCAGACGGCTATTCAATCGCTAGTCGCAAGCGTCCCGGTGGGCGCACCGCCGCCAGGAGAGCCGTCGAGAGCTCTTCGTGAGTCGCTGCGGTCACGGTAAAACCTTCGTCAACACTCGTGATAGCCACCGATGAAGCAGTGATGGACGCCACGAAGGCGGCGGCGGACTCGCCACTGATCTCAGCTCGCGCCACGAAGGGGGGGATCTCGAGTTCACGGGCGTCAATGACGTCCTGCACCTGAATGGGCGTGAGGTCGACGGCTACCAATGACTGCAACGCCTTGTCGTCCCCCCGTCGTGTTTGCAGCATCACTGATCCACGACCCTCACTTCGTGCCCCCACGAGGCGACCCGCCTTGGCGACGGCGAGAATTCCCTCCCGCCGCGCCCGTTCGCGCGGAGCGAGCAGGTACTGATCGAAGTCCACGAACACCACCAGTGAGCAACGTCGGACTCGACTAAAAATGGCTTCCGTTCCCACCACCACCCGAGCGGTGAGTGGCGAGTTCTTCGTCGTGGCCGTTACTTCATCGACTGCTTGGCCCAGTTGCAACGTGACGTCCCGAGCCAAGGTCGTCACCCCGCTACGAATTTTTTTCAATTGAGTGGAGCCGCAGGAACGGCAGAATGACTCTCGCTCTCCATGACCGTTCGGGCACGTCACTCGGCTACCGGCTTCGGCTTCCGGGGCGGCGCAGATTTCGCATCGAGCGAGATCCCCGCAGCTACGACAGCCAAAGAGGCGGCCCGTCCCGAGTCGTTGAAGCACAATGGCAACCGCCACTTCCTCGCCTCCCCGCAGAGCGTGGTGCACAGCGTCCAGCACCTCACTCGAGAGCACGCCGTCCCGGGGATCAGTTCCCCGGCGATCTATGACCGAAATTGCCGGCCACCCCGCCACCTCGTCCCGAGCCACCGCACAGGTCTCAGACCCACCGAGCAGGGCCGGAGACGGTAGAGCCGAGCAGAGCCACACCGGAGCCTCATCAAGCTGGGCACGGTGCAGCACCACTTCGGTGGCGTGATATGTCGGCGAAGCTTCGGAGCGAAAGGCCGAATCATCAGCGTCGATAACAACCGCAGCGCACAGACGCGGGGTCGGGGCGAAGGCGTCTCCGCGAGTCCCGATGATGATGGGCCAACTCGCCCGCATTCGGTCCCACTCTCCGTCACCACAGGCCACGGCCAGGCCCCGTTGAGCCAGTCGACCACGCAGACGTTGTGCCCAGCCCTCGGTGGGCACCAGCACCAACAGAGATCCCTCACGGTGTCGCGAGGTCTCGTAGGCGTGTAGAACAATTCCGAGGGGGTCGACGCTGGGCGCTACGCGCGTGACCCCCGGCACTAGGGGAACTTCTAACTCCCTCAAGACATCCGTCAGCCCAATTTTTTTAGGTGGCGTCGGGAGATCGGTGATGATCCGTGGTGGTGAGGTCGCTAGGTAAAAACGCGACACCGGGGCCACCCAGCGACGGGCGGCCCAGGCCAAGAGTGGAGTCAGTTCTGGGGGCGGGCCGTAGCCGAGCCACTTTACGAGTTCCTTGAGTTCGCGCTCCGGCTCAACGAACTCGCTGACCCACCCACGAACCGAACGTCCATTGAAATTAACGCGCACGCGGTCACCCAGCCCCACGTGTTGAGTAGCTGGGGTAATGGCGTAATCAAAGCTCTTGTCGACGGCCGAAACTTCCGTTACGACTCGGACCGCCTTCGGCGTGGTCACTAGCTCAGCGCAAGCGCGCTACGCAGGTCGTCGACACGAGGCGTTTGCTCCCACGTGAAGCCCTGGTCACTACGGCCAAAGTGGCCGTAGGCTGCGGTCTTTTGGTAGACCGGACGTCGTAAATCGAGGTCGCGGATAATGGCTGCGGGTCGCAGGTCAAAGATGTCGCTGACCGCCGCGGCAATGCGCTCATTCGATACTGCTTCCGTGCCGAAGGTTTCCACCAGAACTGAAACGGGCCGAGCCACACCAATGGCGTAGGCCACCTGCACTTCACAGCGTTCCGCGGCGCCGGCTGCCACGACGTGCTTGGCAACCCAGCGAGCAGCGTAGGCCGCCGAGCGGTCCACTTTGGAAGGATCCTTACCCGAAAAGGCACCACCGCCGTGGCGAGCCATACCGCCGTAGGTATCAACAATAATTTTGCGACCAGTGAGGCCGGTGTCGGCGTGCGGTCCGCCCAGGACGAACTTGCCCGAGGGGTTGGTGTAAATCGATATATCGGAAAGGTCCAAGGAGTCTGGCAATATCGGATTAATCACGTGTTGGATTAGGTCTTCACGAATGGTGGACTGACTGATTGAATCAGCGTGCTGAGTGGAAATCAGAACAGAATCCACCGCTACCGGACGACCGTTTTCGTACACGATGGTCACTTGGGTCTTACCGTCGGGGCGAAGGTAGGCCAGTTGACCCGAGCGACGAACTTGGCTCAAGCGCATCGAGAGACGGTGTGCCAGCCAAATGGGTAGAGGCATGTAGTCCTCATTGTCGTTGCAGGCGTAGCCGAACATCATTCCCTGATCGCCGGCACCCTGAGCATTGAGGGCATCTTCGCCACCCGTGCCTGAGCGCTTTTCTAGGGCGTGGTCGACGCCACCGGCGATATCGGGGCTCTGCTTGTCGAGCGCCACCAGAACACCACAGTTAGAACCATCGAAGCCCTTGGCGCCATCGTCGTAACCAATGTCGTTGATGGTCTTACGGGCAATGGCCGTGATATCGACCACGGCCGAGGAGGTGATCTCACCCGCAATGACGCACAAACCCGTAGTTAAGAGTGTCTCGCAGGCCACGCGTGACGCTGGATCTTGGGCCAGCATGGCGTCGAGTACCGCGTCAGAAACTTGATCGGCAATTTTGTCCGGGTGGCCCTCAGTTACTGACTCGGACGTAAACAGGGTTCGCTGACTCATAGTTCTCCTCGGCTGAACAACGTTGCCACGCTACTCAAAATCTCGTACGACACTGCTTCTTTCGATCGCAAACTTACTGTGGTCACGTTCTCATCACGGTCAATCATGTGAACTTCGTTCGTCGCATGCTCAAATCCCACCCCCGTGGCGGACACGTCATTCACCACCAGAAGATCGCAGCGCTTCCGGCGCATCTTCTCCACGGCTCGCTCCAGCACGCGGTCCGTCTCCGCCGCAAAACCTACGAGAACCTGACCGGGCAGGCGCCTTTTCGTCAACTCTAAGAGGATGTCGGTCGTTGCGACCAGGTGCACCTCGGGCACCCCCGTCTCCTTTTTGAGCTTCCGCTCGGCCGGGACCACCGTAAAGTCCGCTACCGCCGCCGCCATAATGATGGCGTCAACGCTCGGCGCTAGCTCAAAGACCACTTCAGCCATCTCGGCGGCCGTCGAGACTCGACGAACGACAATTCGCGAACGCACATCCAGCGCGAGCTCCGTGCCGACTGTGGTCACGAGTTCGACCCGCGCGCCGAGTCGAGCGGCCACTTCGGCCAGGGCGTGACCCTGTTTGCCCGACGAGCGATTACTGATAACCCGAACCGGGTCGATGGGCTCACGGGTACCCCCCGCCGTCACCAGAATGCGCCGGCCAGCCAGCAGACTGGACTCACCGCCCCTCACTATCTTTTCGATGAGGGTGACGATTGCTTCTGGGGCCGGGAGTCGTCCGGCGCCAGAGTCGTTGCCGGCCAGGCGGCCATCGTCGGGTTCCATCACCAGCACACCACGACGGCGCAGGGTGGCGAGGTTTTCCTGCACCGAGGGCTGCTCCCACATTTCGGTGTGCATGGCCGGACAGAGAAGTACGGGGGCACGACTAGCCAACAGAGTGGCCGTGAGTAAGTCGTCGGCAAGACCCATGGCGTAACGAGCGATCACGTGTGCCGTGGCCGGAGCGACGACGATAAGGTCAGCATTTTGCCCGAGGTAGGTGTGCGGGATGGGTGTCGTCGGGTCACCGTAGAGAGACGTTCGCACTGGCTCGCTCGCCAGAGCGGAAAAAGTAACCGCACCCACGAAGCGCAGCGCGTCGGGGGTCAGAATGGGGGAAACGAAGTAGCCGGACTCTCGTAAGCGACGAAGAATCTCTACCGCCTTGTAGGCCGCTATTCCGCCCGCAACGCCGAGGACAATACGAGGCGAATCAGACGCTGAAAGGGTCATTCTCGAGTGAGAATGCGTCAAGTTGAGCATCCTTGCGCGCCTGTTCGG
Source organism: uncultured Actinomycetes bacterium (assembly GCA_903860915.1). Taxonomy (GTDB): domain Bacteria; phylum Actinomycetota; class Acidimicrobiia; order Acidimicrobiales; family RAAP-2; genus RAAP-2. The sequence goes on from CAIOSJ010000016.1 coordinate 40,469, forward strand.
CGGCCTCGGCGGCAGCCTGTTCGGCGGCCACTTCGTCGGCCGTCGGGCGACGAACCTGGAGTTTGCCTTCGTAGAGTTCTTCAAAAGCCAACGTGAGCGACTTGTTGGAGAGGGAGTTCACCTGCGGCGGAATCAACGCTCCGTGACCTTGACCGAGACCGTTGTAGTACTCGTTGATTTCGCGCGCGCGCATGGAGGCAACCGCGACCAGAGTGAACTTCGAGTTTTCTGCGTGAGCGAGCAGTGTCTCAATGGGCGGGTCAACGAGGGTGGGGCGCTCAGAGGTCACAGTGAATCCTTTACGAGTTGGTCGGCCGGGTACGGCGGAGTTCTTCAATAATAGCCTGAATTTTGCTCACCGCCGCCGTCAGGTCGTCATTCACCACAATTTCGCGAGCAATTGCCTCACCAATGGCAATTTCATTCGGAGTGCTGGCCAAACGAACCGCCACGTGTTCCATGGAGTCACCCCGGCTCATGAGGCGGTCCTCGAGCGAGGACATAGAGGGGGCCTTGATCAAAATCACGCAGGCTGACGGCAAGCGCTCGAGCACCTGCTGGGCGCCCTGCACGTCAATTTCCAAGAGAACGTCGCAGCCCACAGGGGGTGACGGCATCGGAGTTCCGTAGAGATTGCCGTGGAATTCCGCCCATTCGAAGAAGCCGTCACGCTCAATGGCGTATTCGAATTCCTTACGAGCAACAAAGACGTACTCGTCACCCGACTCACTCTCTCGACGAGTCCGCGTCGTCCAACTTCTACTCAGCCACAGGGATGGGTCGGCCGCGATTAACGCTCGCGCGATTGTCCCCTTGCCAACCCCACCGGGGCCGATGAGAACGATGACGCGAAAGTTATCGAGCAAGGCAACGGAAGAGTTCGGCACGTTGTTTGGGGCCCAAACCGCGAATCCTGCGAGTGGGGGCAATTTTCGCTTGGCTCATAATGCGCGCGGCTTTCACCTCGCCAATCGCCGGTAATGCCGCCACCAGATCGTGAGCCCGCATGGAGGCCACGCAGTCCTCGTGTTGCGCCAACAGCAAAACTTCTTCGAGGGAAAGATCTCCGCACTTCACCAGATTTTTAATCTCAGCACGACGACGCCGGTTGGCCACCGCCAGCTGAGACGCCGCCACACGCTGCTCGTGGGTGAGGGTGGGCGCGGTCGGTGTCACGGCGAAACTCTACTCCCCACGCCTCACACCGACTACGCCAGGGCGGCCGACAGGTCGTCGCGCCACCGACGAATGGTGTCTCGCAGCGAACGCACGTCGGGGCCGCTCGCGGCAATCGCCCGCGAAACGTTGACGAGTACCGTTCCCTGAGGGCAGCGTTCAAAGAGTTTCCCGACGTCGTCAGGCGAAGCTCCCTGCGCGCCCACTCCGGGTACGAGGTACGGGCCGTGGAGCGATGCGAGATCAAAGTGCGGGCGGTCGCGCGTAGCGCCGACAACCGCCCCTAGGGAGCCCAAATCCCCGCCCTGGTGGTTGATTTCAGCCAATTGGCGAAGTAGAAAATCCTCCACCTTTTCGTCAGTGTGAAGTTTTGCCGTTTGCACCGGGCGCCCCTCGTCATTCGAGCTCGCCACCACTACAAAAAGCCCCCGGCCCGATTCGCTGGCGCGCGCGATCAATGAACCCATAGCTGCGATACCGAGGTAGGGGCTCACGGTCAACGCGTCGACCGCCAGGGGGGAACCCTTGGTCAACCACGCGTCGGCGTACCCATCGTTCGTGGAACCAATATCCCCACGCTTGGCGTCGGCGATGATCAGTATTCCCGCGTCGTGAGCATCGGCGATGACGCGCTCGAGGATGCGGAAGCCCGCTGAACCGAAACGTTCGTAGTAGGCAACTTGGGGCTTAATGGCCGCGGCGTTCCCGAGCGCTGATTCCAGTAGCGCGAGCGAGACGAATTCTGCACCGGCGGCGTCGTCGTCTCGTTCCCAGGAGGCGAGCAGGTGTCGGCTGGGGTCAATTCCCACGCACAAGGGACCGAGGACCTTAATGCGCTCCTGCAAACGTTGCCCAAATGTTTCAGCCATGAGATCTCCCTCGTATGTCGCTTAGGGCCACGACGCCGTGACGCGCCATCCAACGGCGCATGTCACTCTGCACCTTCCACGGCGCCCGCGGGGTCGCAAAGCTCGCGGTGCCCACCTGGACGGCATTGGCGCCCGCCATAATCATGGCTAGGGCGTCACGACCGTTGACGACGCCCCCCACACCAACTATGGGTAGTTCCCCCAGGGCGGCGCGAACGTCGTAGACCGCCCGTAGTGCGATGGGCAGTATGGGCCCACCACTTAGACCACCGCCGCCATTGCCAAGAGTTGGTCGTCCGGTCTCAATATCAATGTCGAGACCCAAAACGGTATTCGTGAGCGTCACCGCTTCGGCACCGGCTTCGACGGCGGCGGCGGCGACCGCGACTATGTCCGGCGTATTGGGGCTGAGTTTCACCCACAGCGGCTTGCCGCATACGCGCGCGGCGTCCACCACTTCTGCGGTCGCGCGTACCGAGTGCGCAAAGAGTGCGGCGCGATCTTCCAAATTCGGGCAACTCGCGTTTACTTCAACCGCGGCAACCTCAGCCCCGACGAGTAGTTCTGCGGCTGCGCCAAACTCCGCCGCGCTGCGACCCCAAATCGACGCAACCACCGTGGCCCGTCTGGCCAGCAGAGCGGGCAAAGAGTCCCGACGCCACGCAGTAACCCCCGGTCCCGAAAGGCCCACTGCGTTAATCATCGCCTCCCCCGCTGGGGCCACGCGCGGAGCGGGGTTACCCAGCCACTCGAAGCTCGCTAGAGACTTGACGACCACCGCTCCCAGTTGCGACAGGTCGCCGTAGGCCGACAGCTCGTCGCCGTAGCCCGCCGTCCCCGCCGCCGTCATGACGCAAGCGTCGAGAGACACGCTGCCCACGCTGGTGGCTAGAGAAATCTGGCGAGCTCTCATCGATGGAGTTCCTGTAAGGACGTGACGCGCCAGCCGTGTTTCGTGGTGTCAGCAATACCACGCACCGCCGCCAAGCCGGCCGACAGGGTCGTGAGACATGAGACGCCGTGCAGGGTGCAGGCGGAGCGAATATGCACGCCGTCCGCCCTCGCCCCACGACCTGATGGCGTATTAATCACCATGTGCACCTCACCCGAACTAATGAGCTCCACGGCGTCGCGGGCGCCGTCGTTGAGGCCAACTTTCCCCACGGGGGTATCGATGGCCACTCCGTTGTGTTCCAGGAAATTAGCGGTGCCGAAGGTGGCGGCCAAAGTGAATCCAAGTTCGCGGAGTTGACGCGCCAGCACGACTCCTTGCTCCTTGTCGCGGTCCGCCAGGGATAAAAAGACCTGACCTCGAGATGGCAGTCTGGTGCCCGCCGCCAACTGGGACTTGGCAAAGGCAATGCCGAAGCTCTCGCCAATTCCCATCACTTCACCGGTCGAGCGCATTTCGGGGCCCAGCACCGTGTCGACCCCGGGGAAACGACTGAAGGGCAGGACGGCTTCCTTCACACTGACGTAGTCCGGCTTCGGCGTGCCGAGACCCACGATCCCCTCGTCTCGCATACTGGCCAGAGTCTGGCCCAGCATGACTCGAACTGCGACCTTGGCCACCGGTACACCGGTGGCCTTGGCCACGAAGGGAACGGTGCGACTCGCCCGAGGATTGGCTTCGATAACGAAAATTTCGTCATCCTTAACGGCGAATTGAATATTGATCAAACCCACCACCGTGAGGGCGTGCGCAATGCGCGTGGTCATCTCACCGATACGCGCGATGACGTCGTCACTGAGCGACTGTGGCGGAAGGGCGCAGGCTGAGTCGCCGGAGTGAACCCCGGCTTCTTCAACGTGTTCCATAACGCCGGCGATATAGACGTCACCAGTGTTATCGCGGATCGCGTCGACGTCGACCTCAATGGCTTCCTCGAGGAAGCGGTCAATCAGCACGGGGCGATCCGCCGAGACGCCACCCTCACGCGCGAGCGAGCCGTGCACTCCGAGCAGCCCATTCATGACGCGCTGCAGGGAGTCGTCGTCGTACACGATCTCCATGGCGCGACCACCGAGTACGTAACTAGGTCGCACGAGAACTGGGTAGCCGATCTTCTCCACGATGGCCCGAGCGCCAGCCAGCGTGATGGCCACGTCCCCGGGGGGTTGCGCGATGCCAATCTCGGTGCAGATGGCGCTCCAGCGCTGGCGATCTTCTGCGTCGTCAATCGATGTCACGGAGGTGCCGAGGATGAGCGCCGGATCGATACTGTGCGACAACTTCAAGGGGGTCTGGCCACCGAGAGCCACGATGACACCGACCAAGCGTCCACCGTCGCGACTGGCCGCCTGCTCGGCCCGAATTACGTTGCCCACATCCTCGGGTGTGAGGGGCTCAAAGTAGAGGCGATCTGACGTCGAATAGTCGGTCGAGACTGTTTCGGGGTTGCAGTTCACCATGATGGATTCGTAGCCCATCTCGCGTAGCGCCAAGGAGGCGTGTACACAGCAGTAATCGAATTCAATGCCCTGACCGATGCGATTGGGGCCGGAACCAAGAATGATGACACGATCACGGTCCGAGCTGGCAATTTCGTCTTCGTCGTCGTAACTCGAGTAGTGGTACGGCGTCGCGGCGGCAAATTCTGCCGCGCAGGTATCAACCGTCTTGTAGGTCGTAAGAATCCCCGCGGCCACTCGGGCCTCACTGACCTGCGCCAGTGGCTCGTTCGTCATTTGGCCGATCTGGGTATCGGAAAAACCCAACTGCTTAACGTAACGCCAGTCGGCGCTCGACACTTCGCGTAGGGGTGGGAAACTTCGAATCAGCAACTCGGCCTCATAGATGTCCGCGAGCTGGCGCATAAACCATGGGTCAATACCCGTGCGCCGTGAAATCTCCTCCGCCGTCGAACCCCTACGCAGCATGGCGTGCAGGGCGAAAATACGTTCTGGGGTTGCCACCTCACACCGTAGCCAGAGCTCCTCGTCAGAAAAATCACTGAACTCGTCCTCGTCACCGCCAAAACCACTGCGGCCCTGCTCCAAGGATCGAAGCGCTTTTTGCAAGCTCTCGGGGAAATTACGGCCAATGGCCATGACTTCGCCTACCGACTGCATGCGCGTCCCCAGTTCTGGTGTCGCGCCCGGTAATTTTTCAAAGGCCCAGCGAGGAATTTTAGTGACAACGTAGTCAATTGATGGCTCGAATGAAGCCGGGGTCGCCCGTGTGATGTCATTGTCAATTTCATCCAAGGTGTAACCCACCGCGAGACGGGCCGCAATTTTCGCTATCGGAAATCCCGTCGCCTTAGAGGCGAGGGCGCTGGAGCGACTCACTCGAGGGTTCATCTCAATCACCAGACGACGGCCATCTAAGGGATTTACCGCAAACTGCACGTTCGAACCGCCCGTCTCAACACCCACGCGGCGCAGCACGGCAAAGGCGTCGTCACGCATTTCTTGGTATTCCACGTCCGACAGCGTCTGCGCGGGGGCGACCGTAATCGAGTCACCAGTGTGCACGCCCATGGGGTCGAAGTTCTCAATCGAACAAACGATCACGCAATTGTCGTGACGATCACGCATGACTTCTAGCTCGTATTCCTTCCACCCAGCAATGGACTGCTCCACCAGGATTTCGCGAACCGGCGAGGCGGCAATTCCCTCCGTCGCCAGTCGCACGAAGTCCTCCAAGTTGTGCGCAATGCCAGTCCCAGCACCGCCCAAGATGAAGCTCGGTCGAATGATGATGGGAAAGCCAATTTCGAGGGCAATAGTGATTGACTCTTCGAGCGAATGGGCGAATCCGGAAATCGGAACGGCGAGCCCAATGTCCAGCATCGCGGCCTTAAACAGCTCTCGATCCTCGGCGGTAGAAATGGCCTCGGGGCGAGCTCCGATGACTTCGATGCCGAGTCGCTCCAGGACACCGGCTCGAAAGAGTTCCATCGTTAGATTAAGAGCCGTCTGACCACCCAGCGTGGGCAGCAGTGCGTCGGGGCGCTCTTTTTCTAAAATATCGGTAAGGACGTCAATGTCCAGCGGCTCCACGTAAGTAACGTCAGCGGTGGTGGGGTCCGTCATGATGGTGGCGGGATTGGAGTTCACCAGAATGACTCGGTAGCCCTCCGCCCTCAGCACCTGGCAGGCCTGAGTGCCCGAGTAGTCAAACTCGCAGGCCTGGCCGATGACAATGGGTCCCGAGCCAATGACCATGATGGAGTGAATATCATCGCGACGGGGCATTTACGCACCTTCCCAAACGCCGTGGCGTAGTAGTTCATCAAAACGTTCAAAGAGATAGCGGGCGTCGTGGGGACCAGGACCAGCTTCGGGGTGGTACTGCACCGAGAAGCAACGTTCCTGACGGGCGGCAATACCCTCAATCACTCCGTCATTGAGATTCACGTGGCTGACTTCAGCGCGCGACAGAGAATCAGCCCGCACGGCGTAATTATGGTTCTGGGCGGTTATCTCCACTTTGCCAGTGGCCAGATCTTTTACCGGATGATTCGAACCGTGGTGGCCGAAGGGCAACTTGTAGGTGCTGCCACCCAGCGCGGTGGCCAGTATTTGGTGGCCCAGACAAATCCCAAAAATCGGCAAAGTTCCCAGCACACTTTCGACGACTGCCACCTGAGTCGCTAATGCGGCGGGGTCACCGGGACCGTTGGAAAGAAAAAGTCCGTCGGGTTGGTAGGACTCAATCTCCTCGCGACTCGCCGACGCCGGGAGCACTGTGAGTCGGAATCGTTCTGCCAACTGTCGAACCATTGTTGCTTTGATTCCGTAGTCCAGAGCCACCACGTGGAGGTCTCCCGCACCACGTTGGTAGGCAACGGGTGTCGAAACGCGGGTCACGAAGTCAGTTCCGTCGGTCCCCCGCGCGCTCTGCGCCGCGGCGTGAAGCGTCGCGTCATCAGCCGTGCCAAAAGCTCCAGGCACCGCTCCGTTCACGCGCAGGTGACGCGTGAGTCGACGAGTGTCAACCCCCACGATGGCTGGCAAAGCGCTGGCGATCAAGTAGTCGTTCAAGGACTTCTCGCTACGCCAGTTTGAGGCGAGTTCACTCAGATCACGTACGACTATGCCCGCACACCAGGGCCGCGAAGCCTCGTTGTCGAGCGGCGTGATTCCGTAGTTGCCGATGTGCGGATAGGTGAAGGCAATGACCTGACCGGCGTAGCTGGGGTCGGTGATGACTTCTTGATAACCACTGAGAGCCGTGTTGAAAACGAACTCACCGGTCGCAACCCCCGAGGGAGGAAAAACTCCCGCGGCGAACCCACGAAAAATCGAGCCGTCTTGTAGTACCAGGGTCGCTGGAGGCCTCCTCATTGCAGTTCTCCATTCCGGGCCACCAGCGTGCCTCGAACCAAGGTCATGACTGCTCGCCCGTGCATGGCTCGTCCGTGATACGGAGTGTTGTGAGCGCGACTGGCCAGTGCTGCACGGTCCACGACGTAGCTCATTCGTGGGTCGAACACCACGATATTGGCGTCGTCGCCCACCGTCAGTTCACCTCCGTGGGCGCTAAGTCCAACGCGAGAGTCCTCGTCACGAAGTTGGGCTATGCGCGCCGGACCTCGACTCAAGAGGGCAAAGAATCTTACCGGGTCCGGGTTCTCGCCCAAGGCCTCCCAGGTCAAACTAGCAACCTGCTCGAGACCGAGCATTCCAGCCGGAGCCTGATCGAAGGGCAAATCTTTCAGCTCTGACGCGTGGGGGGCGTGATCGGTAGCCACCGCGTCGATGATTCCCGTCGTCATAGCCGACCTGAGGGCCGCCACATCCGAGGCCGTTCGAAGTGGCGGGTGCACTTTGAACTGCGTGTCGTAGTGCGCGAGGCTCGACTCGTCGAGCGTGAAATGATGAGGTGCAATCTCGCAGGTGACTAACAGACCTTCCGCCTTCGCCGCCGCCACCAGGGCCACGCTGCGCGCAGTCGAGAGATGCAGGAAGTGCACGGGACATTTCGTCAGCCGACTCAGTTCAATATCGCGCATCACCATGAGTTCTTCGGCCACCGCGGGGCGACCGGCCAATCCGAGTTGCGAAGATAGTGCCCCCTCGTTCATGACGCCACCAGCCGCCAAGCTTTCGTCCTCGCAGTGTTGAGCGAGCGTGATGCCCAGTGGAGCGGCGTAACTCATGGCGCGACGCATCACCGCCGCGCTCTGAACACCGTTGCCGTCATCTGTGAACAGTCGAACGCCCAGCGCCGCGAGATCGGAAATCGCAGTGAGGTGCTCACCGGCTCGACCGACCGTGATTGCCGCCGCCACTGCTACGTCAACGACCGCTTCGGCCCCCTTGGCTAAGACGTAACTAACGGTGATGACGTTGTCCAGCGCAGGTTCAGTATTGGGCATGGCCACGATGGCGGTAAAACCACCTAGGGCAGCGGCCATCGCTCCCGAGGCGATGGTTTCGGCCTCCTCCCGTCCCGGTTCTCGCAAGTGGGTGTGTAAATCAACGAAGCCCGGCCCCACCAGACAGCCACTGACGTCGAATTCCTGATCTCCGTCGCTGCTGGCGCCCACGTCGCCCCGTCCAACTATGCGCCCACCTCGGATGCGCAGGTCCCCCTTCGTCGTACCCTCTGAGCCGACCAGGGTGCCGTTGCGCAGAATGATGTCATTACTCATGGGAATATCCTTTGGGTTCACCGCCGGCGAGGGCGAGGTAGAGAACGGCCATGCGTACCGGTACGCCGTTAGCCACTTGTTGTGAAATGAGTGCATTATCCGCGTCCGCCACCAGAGAATCGATTTCGACCCCTCGATTCATGGGACCGGGGTGGGTTATGAGAACGTGGGGGGCGAGACGACGATGACGTTCCTGGGTTAAACCGTGACTTCGCGTGAACTCAGCCAGCGACGGAACGAGTGTGCCGGAGCCTCGTTCGTTCTGGAGTCTCAGTAGCCCAACCACGTCAGCCCACTCCAGCGCCTCGTCAAAGTTCTTCATTACCTCAACGGGCCACGTACTCACATCGTCGGGTAGCAAAGTTCCCGGAGCACAGATCCGAACTGTAGATCCCAGGGTCGCGTAGGCCCACGCGTCACTTCGCGCCACGCGACTATGGCGAATATCTCCAACGATCAGAACTTTCAAATTTTTAAAGAGCTCCGCACCGGACTCGCTGCCCGTGGTGCCCGCACGACTACTCAAAGCCTGACGCAGAGTGAACACATCCAAAAGGCCCTGCGTGGGGTGTTGATGTTGTCCGTCGCCAGCGTTAATGATGCGAATACCAGGAAGGGCCGCTGCTACGTGGTGGGGTGCGCCACTCGATTGATGGCGAATGACTACGGCGTCGACACCTAGAGCCTCGATGGTGCTGGCCGTGTCGCGGAGCGACTCACCCTTTTTCACACTCGACGCAGCCACCGCCAGGGAAATCACGTCAGCACTCAGACGCTTCGCCGCTGTTTCGAAGGAGAGGCGCGTCCGCGTGGATTCCTCATAAAACAGTGACGCGACAACACGACCCTTCAGGGTCGGGACCTTCTTGATGGCCCTGGTTGAGACTTCGAGAAAGCTCTCGGCCGTGTCGAGCACCTCGATAATCGCCTCACGGGTGAGGTCGTCTATGTTCAGCAGGTTCCCACCAGCGATGGACGAGATCATTTCGCCACCAGTTTCCCAATCCATACGCCGTCCGTGGTGGCATCAATGGCCTCCTCACGCGAGGTCGGGAGGTTCTTTCCTACGTAGTCGGGGCGGATCGGCAATTCACGATGGCCCCGGTCAACCATCACCGCCAACTGCACCGCACTCGGGCGCCCCCAATCCGACAGGGCATTGAGGGCGGCACGAATAGTTCGGCCGGTAAAGAGGACATCATCAACGAGAAGAACTGTTCGGTCAGTGAGATCAGAACTAATTGTCGTGGTCGCAGATTCCACGACGGGGTGCAGGGCGATATCGTCACGGTAAAACGCCACATCCAAGAGTCCGAGGTCCACAGGGTTTCCCACGATGGTAGAGATAGCAGCCGCGAGTGCAGTAGCAAAGGGCACCCCACCAGTTTGGAGTCCGACCACGAAGAGACCGTCAATATCGTGGGTCCGCTCAACTACTTCATGGGCCATACGCGTAATGGCTTTAGCGACATCGCTGGCGCTCAGAATCTGGGTTCGAGGAACGAAAATTGTACCCCGCGGACGTACGCGACGCCGTTCTCTCTCAGCCACAACCCCTCCTGTCGTACGAGCCTCACGGGACCCGCTTCACGACGCACTTCGGATGTTTACGTTAGCACGAAGCCACGGCCGCGTTCTTTGCGAGCGGGCTAGTGAACCGTATTCAACAGTGTCACGACGATGGCGGTGACGATGGTCGAAACCGCAATCCAGACCCAGAAAAAACGCACTAAACGAGCCTGGTACCACTTCTCGTAGCTCAGCACGTTGCGGCCCGCTCGAACGTAGAGACCAGCACCCAAAAGAACGAGCAGGACGAAGTGAATAATGGCAGAGATGCCAAAGGCCAGGACGACCGAACCATATGAGGTGTAGGCGAAAAGTGCGCTGTCGTTACTCTGGATCCAGTACTGCGGCACGTTACGAACCTGCATGACCTGCAGCACAATCCCCACCACGGCCGTCACAGTCGCGGCAGCGGCGTATCCGCGGAAGGCTCCACGACCGTTCACACTGGCTCTTAGACGCTTCTCGCCCAACCACATCAGGGCTGCGCTCACTACCACCACGAGAACAATTAGCCAGTTCAATCCGCTGGCCATGGGCTGCTCTACCAAGGTTGTTGGCGTGAAGGTGTCCGGTCCCGCCGAGGTTATTCCTTTCGACGGCATTCCGACAATTGACATCCAATGGCCGCCGCTATTTACACCACGCAGGTAGAGATAGGTGAAAAGGAGTGCGCCAAGAGAGATCATGTCTCCGCCGATAAAAAGCCAGATTCCCAGCCGCTGGCGGCCGTCTACGACTTCTGGTGCTTCGTGGTGGCCCGACTCGGCGTGTTCGTTGTGGGTGACGGTCATGAGTTGGTCCGAGCCTCTCCGTAGGTGTAGGGGTCTTCAGTGATAACGGGTAATACTTCGAAGTTTTCGAGTGGCACGGGCGTGGGCACTAACCACTCCAGAGTCTTGGAACCCCAGGGGTTAGGACCAGAAGGCTCGCCCTTGTTCCACGAGGAGATGACCGCGCCGAGAAGGACCAGCATCCCCGCCATGATGACGTAGGCGCCAATCGTAGAAACCGCGTTCGTGTGCTCAAAGATCGACGAGTAGCTCGAATAGCGGCGGGGCATTCCCCGTAGACCGGACACAAACATCGCCAGGAAGGTCACGTTAGTACCGATGAAGACCAGCCAGAAAGAAATCTTCCCCATTCGTTCGTCCAAGAATCTCCCCGTAACCTTTGGGTACCAAAAACACAGAGCACCAATGGCACCGAAGAGTACCGAACCAACGAAGACATAGTGGAAGTGCGCAACCACGAACATTGTTCCGTGCATCTGATTGTCAACGGGGATGTCGGAGAGATAGATTCCCGTGATTCCACCAACAATGAAATTGGAGATAAATCCGAATACCCAGTACATCGGTAATCGCATCCAGATATTCCCTCGCCACAGAGTTCCCAGGAGAACCAGGAAGATGATGCCCGTTGGAATGGAAATCATCTCAGTGGTGACCATAAAGGGGCCACCTAGTGCCGGAGCCCAACCCGTTGTGAACATGTGGTGAGCCCAGACCAGAACGCTCAAGCCCGCCAATCCCGCCATGCCCGCAATGCTCGTTCGATAACTAAAGAGGGGCTTGCGAGCAAAGACGGTTGTGATCTCTAGCAGCGCCCCAACAGCAGGAAGCAAAATCACGTACACCTCGGGGTGGCCCATGAGCCAGAAGAGGTTTTCCTGCAACCAACCGGTACCGCCCTCACTGGCAATGAAGAAACTCGTTCCGTTCATGCGGTCTGAAATATTGAGGGACATGACAACGAGAAAGAACGGGAACGCATACAGGCCGAGGGCCGCCGCGATACTGGACGCCCATACAAAGATTGGCAATCTCTCCAGCGTCATACCCTTCGTACGCATCGTCAGCACCGTGCAAATGGTATTAACACCGGCCACGGTCGTTGACACCGTGAAGGTAATGATCGCCATGGCGAAGAGATCAAATCCGACCCCGGACTGATTAGAGATTGGCGCCTGCGTGACCCAACCCATGTCATTACCGCCAACGGCTAGCGAACCCAAAAGCAACGGGATGGCCGCTACCAGGGTCCACAGACTCAAAGCGTTTAAACGGGGAAAAGCCATGTCGCGAGCTCCGACCATGATCGGCACAACGAAGTTGGCCCACGGACCAGCCACGGCCACGATCAAGGCCAATATCATCAGCATTCCATGCACGGAAAGGAAGGAGTTGTAAATCTGCTGATTAACAAAGTGATTTCCAGGACTCAGTAAGTTGGTGCGAATTCCCATGGCGAGTAGGCCACCAGCACCCAGGAGAATCATGGTGACCACTATGTACTGGACGCCGACGACCTTGTGGTCGGTGGTAAATCGCCAGTAGCGAGCCTGGCCCGCGTCCTTGCCCGCTAGATACATTTCGTCTGCGTGCGTTTGGTCTCGACCCGTGAACCACTTACCTATGGACGTGAAGGCGCCAATACCCAATTCAAAACCCACCACCCAGCCGACTGCGGTGATGACCATCACTTGATCACTAAAGCCGCGGCCATCACTGTCAAGTAGCGAGTGAGCTATCCACCAGGCAATGACGGCAAACACCACTCCCGCAATCAGGGCAGTTCCAAAGTTGAGTCGTCGATAGATTCCACCGCCGAGCGCGGGAGCGCTCACCGTGCTGTGCTCGATTGTCGATGTCATGCAAACCCCCTAGAAGTGCTTCGGTTGAGCGGCCAGCCAATTGCTGAAGGCCTTTTCAGTAAGAACGTGGACTTTTGTCGTCATGTAACTGTGGTTGAGTCCACAAATTTCCGTACAGCGAATGTCGTAATCACCCAATTTGTTCGGCGTTACTTCGGTCGTTGTGATGGTATCCGGGATGGCGTTGATCTTGATACCCATTTGAACGATCCAAAATCCGTGGTCTACGTCCTTGGACGTCACATTGAATTTGATAGGCGTGTTAACGGGCAGATACAGATCCTCATTACTAACTGAGACGGGCGTGCCATTTTGCGTGCTGGCGGTGCTCGGGTACTGGAATGACCACAGCCACTGTTGACCCGTCACATTGACCGTCATTTCGTTGGCGCCGCCCTGGCCTGAATTGTCCGAGGCGAGCAGTGATAGGCCCCAGACGAGCAGAAAGAGTGTGAGGGCCGTGGATCCAATAATCCAGACCATTGTCAACGGGGAATTGGCCCGAAGAGAGGGGCCATCCGGTGGTATTCCCTCACCCGTGTATCGCCACTTCGCCAACGCGTACAGGACAACCGCGTAGACCAGGGCCGCAACCGGAGCCGCCGCCACCGAGAAGATTATCATGGTCAAAATACCCATGTGCATGGTGTTGCTCGCTGACTCTGGCATGAGCCAGGGCGTGGCGTAAATGGAAACCAGGACACCTGCTGCGGTGAGAAGTACCCACAGAATACCGATGGTTACTATCGCTCGCGAAGTAGTTGTTTTTTCTGAAGTCATGCCGTCTTCCTCACTTAACCGTCAAAGTACCGGACATGTAACCGAATGTCGACATGGCCTCACCGAATTGTCCGAGGCGAGAACCACCGCAGGGGTATTCACAATTCCAGTTGTAAACGCCGGCCGCACCCGTAATGAAGGAGAAACTAACCACGACCGGTTGACCGTAGCTCGAGTCCGTCAAGGTCTGATTCGCGGGCAAGGGCACCGAGACAAAAAGTCGGGGTCCATTGCCGATGGTTCCACGAAGAGTGAAAGTGTGGCCGATATTTGCCACGCTCGTCGTGATGTCACCCGGTGTCGGATTCCACGACTTCGCGGTAACTCCATCAAATTTTGCGGTGCCGCCAACCGTGCCGATTACGTTTCGAAAGAAATCGTTGTTGAGGTTGCCGCCACCGTCATAATTCTTAATGGTCATGTGCACGACGGTGTGCGCGGGAACTTCAAGCCTGTCGTTTGAATACGAAACCCAGTCGGGGTGTGCGTTTCCGGAGTGTGGTTGATTGGTAAAACTCGAGTCAGGATACGCCGACATTGTCAAGGAAACCGCATTCAGCTTCTGGGCTTTGCCGTTGACACTCACGGTCTCACGGCCCAATGGCGTGCCCACCAGAGTAACTTGGTGCGGCGCCGCCGAAGCTAGGCCAAAGCCAGCCAATGTTATGGCTGCGGCGCCTACGGCTACGGACGCAATAGAAATTGCGATCGAACGGTATCGGCTCATGCTCTCCCCCTCGTTGTTCTTCTCAAACCTAGATTCCACGTCTTGATTTTGAATAGTAGTTCATTGTTGCATATCGGCCATCAAATGTGTGGCATTTCACGTATCCGCAGATGAAACACCGCAGGAGCCTTCGGTTACTATCGCAGCAATGCCACACATTGACCACACAACCCTACGAATTCACTGTGGCCTCGTGCTAGCCGAGCTCATTTGCCTACCCGCTTTCGTCTTCGAGCTCTCTCGAGCACTGCAGGGAAACGCACTTTCGTGGGCCTACGTTTTCGAATGGCCCATATTGGGCGCCTACGCCATCTACATGTGGAAAAAATTGCTGCTCGACGAGCGAGGGGTTTCGAGCCGTCCCGAGGTGCTTGTTGACAACGAACCGGATCCCGAACTCGATGCGTGGAACGAGTACCTTGCCAAGGTTCACCTCAAGGAACCGGACACTGGTTCCTAGTTACGACTTCGACGCTGGCCGAAGGCGTCGAGTGCCGTTAGCAGTGAGCCTTCGCGCTCAACGATGCGGCGAACAATGACCACCAGTAGCGGCACGGCCCACACGTCTCCACAAATCCACAAAATGGCTGCCCCCGATTGCTGGTCGTGAAACGGCATGACGCTGCCCATATCGGTCATGCCAGACATGGGCAGGGTGTACCACGAGGTTTTCGTAAAAATTGACATCGACATGGCGAGAATGAGCATTTCGGCCATTGTCACGAGGACCATGATGATCTGGATTCTTATCTTGACTCGCACTTTGCGTGGGGGGGAGGTTACGAGAAAGGAGAAGAACAGGTAGCCAGAGAGTAGAAACATCGGCTCGAGCAGCCACCCACGAAGGTTGTCCGACATCATCACCCGGTTGAAAATAATTGGTAGATGGGCGGCAACCATGACGAAATTCATAAACACCGCAGCCAGCGACGCCCAGAGAATCGTGTTCCGACGCGCCAGTCGTTGGTAGCGAGACACTAAACGAAGAATGCGTCTCCGCGGCGCCACGGGCACCAGGAACCACCAGCGACGCGTCACTCCCCCGTACACCAGAGCCATCGGCACCAGGAACATGAGCACAACGTGCACAATCATGTGGCGCGGCAAACTAGCCATCGCAGCTATGGCGAAGGGAGAACTCGTTGACCACCACATCCCGCAACAACCCACGAGGGCGCTCCCCACACGGAGCCATTGAGAAACACTCGCCGGCCCTCGGCGAATACGTCGCTGCAAATCCAAGAGTGTCACTGCACCTAGCAGGGCCGCCAGCCAGCCGAGTGGGTCCACCTCTAGTGCTGGTAGCCAGCGTCGTGCAGGGCTGCGTGCAGCACCGTCACGGTGGAATTTCGCCCCGAGTTCGAATTCACTGGATCGTCGGGAATCACAACTCGGAGAAGTCCCTCAGGATCAATGATAAAAACGGTGTTCGTGTGCACCGACATACGGTCACCAGGATTTATTGACACCTGAATCCCATAACTCGCCCAGACTCCGGAAACGACGTCGGTGGGACCAGTGAGAAAATAGAAGTTTGGCACCTTGGTCAAGCGATGCGTACGCATGAAGGAGCGGAGATCGTGCAGCGACTCGTGATTGGGATTGGCCGCTATCGAAACGAAATCAACAGCGCTGTGCGCGCCAAGTTCCGTGCTGAGTTGCCCGACTTGTGCAGCCAGTAACGAGCAGTCCGTCCAACAGTTGGGGTCAAGAAAAGTCAACACCGTGTAGTGACCCTTATCTTGATTCAAGGTGAATAGACGTCCGTTCACGTTGGTTAATTGAAAAGATGGTGAGGGCGTCCGCACTAAGGTGTATTCACCATTTTGCGCGTAGAACAGTGTCGACTCAGCCGCCGAAGTCGCTACGCTCCAGAGCCCGGGCAGGACGCCAGCCACAATCATGGCCGCGCCCAACGAGCCGGCGAGTAGCCCCGCGTGACGTCGCGCCACGAGAACTCCGGGCACCCGGGCCGGAGCGGCCGTTCGACGTGCTGGGGCAGCGCACCATGCCAGTAGCGATATCGGGAGCAGCGAGTTGACGTCCGTAGCCAGACCGCCGAAAACACCACAGTCTTGCGCCACCACCCAAAAGAAGAGAGATCCGCCAAGGAGCGAACGCACTGGCCACACCTCGGCACTATCGGAAAAAATCCACAGCCCTCGCGCCGTGATTGCCAACCACGAGATAACTACGATGTTGAGCAGAGGTCCGGTGCCGCCGAGGACGGAACTGAGGTGCAGTACTAGACCAGCCAGCCAGCTGGGCTGGGCTGCTGACGACATCGAACTTCCCATCACGCTCAGTGCATTTGAAGAACCGCTGAGCCAGAATCCCCGATCGGGCCACAGTTGCAGTAGAGCTCCCGCCCCGAGAACTATCGCCAGTAGTCGCAGGGTGATCACGCTGAAGGTATCTGGGAACCAGCGACGTGGACCCGAAAGCCATATGCCCGCAATGAGGTAGAACAGCACGGCACCCGGCCAGCCGAAGAGTATCGACGCCGTCGGGGAGAACAGCCCGCCCATCGCGTTTCCGAGCACCCAAATCATGAGTGCCCAAGCCACCGAGCCGACCGCCGAGACTCGCAGGAGGCGACCTCGGCAACTCACGAAGAGCAGGCCAATGCCGATCTGCACCCACGCGGTCACGCAGGCCAGAGCCAGAGGGTGCTGGTTCCACAGGCCAATGCCGTGGAATATCAGCGTGTGCAGCCAGCCCGGCGCACCCTCCGACGCCGGGGCGACGACCTGATTCGCCATACCGAGCGGCATGGAGACTTGAAATTGCAGAACCCCGTCGATAATCCAGAGAGCACCGAAACTCCACCGTAGCCAGTACCGTGACCGTGGTTCCACCGATTGATCAGCCGGACGACGGTACGTAGCGAGAACACCGGCCAGCACTGTCACGAGAGTCAGGGCGCAAATAACGAGGAACTGAGTTCGAAGGTCGTGGCGAAAGAGCGAAATAATGAAGGGGTCAGTGATGGAAAACCCGCCACCCATTCCTGGCATCATATCTAGACCTCCTGGAGGTACGTTTCGTCAGCCGTGCAGGCCGATAAGAGTCCATTCACAAAACCAGGTGAGCCGTCGCTCGAGAAAACTTTAGCAAACTCCACAGCCTCATCGAAGACAACCGCTTTAGGTGGCGGGTTGTCGAGAGTGAGCTCGCACAGGGCCAGAGTCATAATCAGACGATCAACCAGGGGCATGCGATCTACGGGCCAATCAATAGAATATTGACCAAGGAGGCCTTCAGCCCACTGACCCCGGCTCTCCACCCGCAGCAGCAGCTCCACCGTATAAGGGTCGGGGCGCAGTGCTACCTGATTCAACAATTCTGCAGTTGAACAATCTTTGATGGTCTGTTCGTAGAGCAGCTCGAAGGCTCGCTCTCGAGCACGGTGACGTTCTTCGCCCTTTTCGCTCATCAGGCGCGCGTCATGTACTCACCCGTTCGGGTGTCCACCTTGATCATTTCATCCGGACAAACAAAGAGTGGCACTTGTACGACGAATCCCGTCTCGAGGGTTGCCGGCTTGCGGGCACCCGAGACTCGGTCTCCTTGAATACCAGGCTCAGTTTCCGCGATGCGAAGTTCGACCGAGGGCGGCATTTCGACACCGATGATTTCATCATTGTGCAAAATCAACATCGCGGTTCCGGTCTCTTTAAGAAAATTTGCGGCCGAACCCAGATTCTTCGACGACACCGGGACTTGGTCGTATGTCACATTGTCCATGAAGATGTAGTCTTCCCCGTCGCGGTAGAGATACTGCATGTCACGCTTGTCGATAATTGCTTGTTCTAGACGCTCATCCGAGCGGTAGGTGCGCTCAATAACCGCTCCCGTTCGGGCGTTGCGTAGCTTCGTGCGAACGAAGGCTCCACCCTTACCAGGCTTAACGTGCTGGAACTCAACAATGGTAAAAAGACCACCCTCGACCGACAGCGTGATGCCATTTTTTAAATCATTTGAGGAAATTGCCGCCATGACCGACGAACCTTTCTAGAAAGTAGTACGCCCAGTCTAGGCGTTAGGGCTTTCGCCAGTGTGGCTACGCTCGCCGACGAGATCAACGAGGGCTACCACCGCCAGGTCGTAACTCAAAGCGCCAAATCCAGCAATCGTTCCCGACACCACGGGGGCCAGAGTGCTGGTGTGACGAAAAGACTCCCGGCCGGCTGGGTTCGACAGGTGAACTTCAACGATGGGACCGGCGAAGTTATCCAGAGCGTCGTGGAGGGACCACGAACTGTGAGTGAGGGCCCCCGCGTTGATGATGATGGCGTCGAAGACACCGCGCGCGCCATGAACTTGCTCAATGAGGACGCCCTCGAAGTTACTCTGGAGGTGGGTCAATTCCCAGCCCTGCTTCCCCGCGAGTGCACGCACGCGCTGTACGTGATCATCCAAGGTGAGGGTCCCGTAGACCGTCGGATTACGAGTCCCTAATTCATCAAGATTGGGTCCCGACAGCAACAATATTTTGATCATGAAACTCCCCCAGCGGCTTCCAGCTCTTCCCGTACGGTACTCGCACTAATGTTCGCTACTGTCTGAAAGCCATCAGTGGTGGCCAAAACGAAGGTGAGGTCATGATGAGCCTTCTTGTCGCGCGCCATGGCGAGCAGCAATTCGTCAATCGACAAGCCCGTCGGGAGTTGTCGAGGTAATCCCAAAGTATCCAGAACGTCATCTTGGTACTTCACGTCGACATCGCCAACGAGACCCAGACGACGAGAAAGTCGAACGGCGAAGGCGATGCCGATGGCCACGGCTTCACCGTGTCGTAGGTCCAATGAACGACCCGCCAAGGACTGCGCTTCCAAAGCGTGCGCCAAGGTGTGTCCGTAATTCAAGAGTGCGCGTTCGCCACCTTCACGTTCATCACCCGAGACGATCCGCGACTTCAGAGCCACCGACTGTACGATCTGTTCTTCGAGAGTTGATCTCGCCAAATCCGCCACACTGCGCCCCTCTAGAATCCAGCACTTCGCGATTTCTCCTCGACCGCATTGCCGCTCGCGCTCGGGCAGGGTCTGCAGAACTTCACTGTCGCAGAACACCGCTCGTGGTTGATGGAAGGCGCCCACGAGGTTTTTGCCCAGGGGGATGTTGATGCCAGTCTTACCCCCTATCGCAGCGTCAACTTGAGCGACCAGCGACGTGGCGACGTGGATTACTGCGACACCTCGAAGGTAGGCCGCCGCGGCAAAGCCCACCACGTCAGTCGTGGCCCCACCCCCGACGCTCACGACGACGTCGCGCCGCGACAGCCCTCGCCGAGAGAACTCGCTACTGAGAAAAGCCAGAGTCGCGAAGTCTTTGGCGGCCTCACCCTCGGGAATCTCAAGGACGTGCTGTTCTAAACCCGTTGCGATGTCGAACCATTTCAGCTGCTGCAGTGAGGCCGGAGCTACGATCAGTGCCACACGAGCCTCGGGAACAACTCGGGCTACGACCTCGGCCAACTGGTGGCGAACTCCGGGACCAACGAAGACCTCGTAGGAACGTTCGGCGAGCTCGACACGAATCGTCATTGCCCCACTCCCGTCATCGTCATAAGTTGCCGCAAACAATTCGTGACATCCCCGTCAGTGGTGAGCTCCCACGTGGCCACGGAGGCGTAGAGTTCCTCTCGTTCGGCCCACAAACTGGCCAAACGCTCGGCGGGTGCGTCGCGAACGAGGGGTCGGTCAGAATTTTCTACACGCGTCGCCAAAACGTCTAAGGGGCAGGTCAGCCAGACAACTCTCTCCCCCTGCAGAATTTCTCGCCCCACCCGAGTGGTGACGATGCCGCCCCCGGTGGCCACGACATCAAAGCTGACCAGCGCTGAGCGCAGAGCGGCGATTTCGTACGCGCGAAAGATCTCCTCGCCCTCGCTGTCCAGAATTTCGGCGGGGGTCGCGTCACGCACCAATTCGATGAGATCGTCGGTATCAACCCACGTGGCTTCTGACGCCGTGGCCAGCAATCGAGCCAGAGTGGACTTCCCAGTTCCTGGCATACCCACGAGGACCACGCGAGCCATGATTAAACCAACGGGGCAGCGCTCGGTGTTTCACCCAGGTGTTCGAGGTAGGACGCTACGTTGCGCGTGAACTCAGCTACCGAGTCACCGCCGAACTTCCGCAAGGCCTCCGAGGCAACGACGTAGGCGACCATGGCTTCAGCGATGACGCCGAGAGCCGGCACCGCCGTGACGTCGGTGCGCTCCTTGAAAGAAACTGTTGACTCCTTGGTCACCACGTCAACGGTTTCGAGTACGGGGCGATTCAGCGAAGCCAGAGGCTTCATGGACACTCGCGCAATCAAAGGAGCGCCCGAGGTCATACCACCTTCGAGGCCACCTGCGTGATCCGTCCGTCGCACGAAGCCCCCGGTGGAGACGCTCGACTCGTCGACGGCAATGGCGTCGTGGGCGACCGAACCACGCTGAGTTGCCTGTAGCGAACCATCACCAATTTCCACCGCCTTGACGGCCTGAATACTCATGAGCGCTCCACCCAATAAGCCGTCCATCTTGCGATCCCAGTGCACGTGGCTGCCAAGACCGGCTGGAACTCCGTAGGCAATTACCTCGGCGACTCCACCCAAGGAATCACCCTCCTTGGCTGCGGCTTTGATTTCGAGAATCATTTGGGCGGCCGTGGTTTCATCGAAACAGCGCACTTCACTAGCGTCGGTCGCGGCCGCGTCCGACGGGCCGGGACGCAGTGGGGTGGTGCTGCCGACGGAGCCGATGCGCACCACGTGCGACACAATCGATACGCCTATTTCCCTCAGGAGGGCTTTCGCTAGGGCTCCGGCGACCACTCTCGCTGCTGTCTCACGGGCACTGGCCCGCTCCAAAACATCTCGGGCATCGTCGAATCCGTACTTTTGCATGCCCACGAGGTCGGCGTGACCGGGTCGTGGTTGAGTGAGCTTGTCGCTGGGCTGCCCGGGGGCGGCGGACATCTCGCTTTCCCATTTGGGCCATTCCGAATTGGCAATTTCAACACATACCGGTGAACCCAAGGTTCGTCCGTGTCGCACGCCAGCGGTGATGCGAATTTCGTCACGTTCAAAGCGCATGCGGGGTCCACGTCCGAAGCCCAGGCGACGTCGGGCCAACTCGTCACCAATTTCTTCAACAGTGATTCGCAGCCCAGCCGGTAGGCCCTCGACGATAACGGTGAGGGTCGGACCGTGACTTTCACCGGCAGTTAGGAAGCGCAACATGTCAACAGACTAGGTCCTAGGCGTGGTCGCCTGGCACCGACTATTTCTCGTAAAAGGGATTTTCGCCTGACGCATGGTCGGTGACATCGACCACACCCACGAGCTCGGGAATCTCTTCTCGTAAGGTCTTTTCGATACCCTGCGAGAGAGTCATGCGACTCATCGCGCAACCTTGGCAGCCACCCGAGAGCCGAACGAAGGCCACGTTCTTATCGTCATCGAGAGCTACAAGGTCAGCGCGACCACCGTGTGAGGCGATCGAGGGATTAATCATTGACTCCAAGACGACAATTGCCTTCTTGGCCATTACGCTCGTCAAACCTTTCGCGAGCACCTCGGCGGGGACACCAGGGTTGGCCTCGGCGGGGCTTGGGGCGTTGGGATTGACCAGGACCAGACCGCCGCCTTCTTCACTTGAAAATTCCAATCGCGCATCACGGAGTCGCTCCACGCTTTCCATTGGCACCACCACCGTCACCCCGTCTTGTACCGTCACAACGTCGTCGGCCGTGGCGTCAGCAGCGTCCGAGAAGTAGAGGTCGTAGGTGTAGGCGCCGGCCGCAATTCCCGTTACTTCAATCCAGAGGGCCAGAGTTTCCGACTGTGCTTCATTCAAGAGAGCTTCACTCACAATTGAGAGAGATTCGGGTGTCAGGGTAATGATGTAGTTCGA
This sequence comes from uncultured Actinomycetes bacterium, assembly GCA_903860915.1. Classification (GTDB taxonomy): domain Bacteria; phylum Actinomycetota; class Acidimicrobiia; order Acidimicrobiales; family RAAP-2; genus RAAP-2. The sequence continues at coordinate 62,754 of CAIOSJ010000016.1, forward strand.
GCCAACTGATGTCATATCCTCAGTCTAAAGGCACACACTCGCCCGTCGCACCTACTAACTTCAGCCTGTGAACAAAATTCCCAGTGACGCCCACGAATGGGTGACCTTCGATGACGAGAAGCTCCTCCAGACCTACCGATTTGATGTGACCTTTCTCGAGAGTAATTGGACCTGTATTTTTGGTCGCGGTTGCCAGGGGGTACTCACTGGACCCACCGAGGAGCTCGTTCAGGGTTGCTGCAGTTATGGAGCCCACTTCTCGGACGAAAAAGACGTGCAACGCGTCATTAAGTCCGCGAAACGCCTCACGAGTGATCAGTGGCAGTTCAAAGACAAGGCGAAAAATGGTGTCACCAAGACCAATAAGAAGGGTGAGACAACGACTCGTCTAGTGAAAGATGCTTGCATTTTCCTTAATCGCCCCGATTTTCACCGTGGGCCGGGTTGCGCGCTGCACGTCTTGTCACTCGACACCGGCGAAAGTTACATTCCCTTAAAGCCGGAAGTCTGCTGGCAGCTACCCCTTCGCCGTGACGAATCAACCGACGAGGCGGGGCGCGTTACGACCACCATTGGGCAGTGGAATCGGGAGCACTGGGGTGCGGGAGGCGAGGAATTTCACTGGTGGTGCACCCAATCTCGTGAAGCCTTTATCTCCAAAACACGCGTTTTTGACGGTATGAAGGAAGAGCTAATTGCGATGACCAGCTCCCGCGTCTACGACCGACTCGGTGCCTACCTCGCACAACGCGCTGCGCAACCATCAAGCACGCGATTGGCGCACCCGATGGTGCGACGCAAGGCTTAGCCTTCAGCGGCGAGAGGGTCATCCTCAGTGAAGGTGGGACGCGGCAAGCTGCCCAAAATTTCGTCGTAGCGATCTTCTTCAGCGAGGCACCATTCGGCGTGAATGTCTTCGGGTTCAGCTCCGCACTCGACGCAGGTGGTGGCACGAGGGCCGGTGGCCCTCTTCAATTCCCGAGCCTCTACGAATCTGCGGTGGCGACCTTTTTTCACGTCAACTCCTCACTGGTCACTGGCCGAAACGGCGGCGACCACGACTTCTTCACAAAGCCGAGCCCCCATCTTACCAACTCGACTCGTCGCGAGGTCACCTACTATGCAAGTATGCCCCTAGCCTTTGACCCCCAAGAGATGATCCTGCGTTTTCGCCACCGAGCCGACGCCGTGCAAAAAAGGGGGATGCCCCCAGTTGAAGGACCGGAACGCCAGCGCTATATCGAAGCTGCGAAACTCGATTTTCTCGATTATGCGATGTTGGGTGATGCCGTAGCGACCTTGGAAGGCGGCATCCTGCGCCTCGAGATTGACCTGCGACCTCGCGAGAACTAGGGACTGCTCGCGACGCCCAGACGAATGGTCGCACTGAGCAGGTAGCCCACGCCATCGGCCAAACTGGCCGTCGCTTTCGCGCGCGCCGCAGTGGTCGAACCGGCCGAGTAACACTGATGAGCGCCGTCGCCCAGGCGCTGATAGCCGTGAGCCAGCAGTGACGTGGCCTGGGCGTCCGGTGAGGGCAGGGAGGCGTTGGCCGCCAACGCGTCCACCAGCAGAACTCCACAGAGCGTGTGTAGCTCTGCCGACGTGCTCGACACGCGGGCAAGGCCAGCCGCTGCGTTTCGGGCATCGGTAACGAGGCGTGAATGACCCGATTGGTAGGAACTCTGCGACATCCACTGGCTCGTGGCCTGGGCCGCAGTCTGCTGACCACAGCCACTCAGTACCAGCCCGAGTGTGGCCACAATCACGATGCGCTTCATACCACGACGAGTACGTGCAGGGAGCGACGTCCGCGGCGCACCACGATGTATCGTGCGTGCAGTAGTCGCTCCTCGCCCAGCGAATCGCTGGCTGACACGCGCAGGTTGTTGACGTAGACCCCACCTTGTTCCACAAAACGGCGAGCCTCACCCTTGGAACTGGCTAATTCGCAGCGCACCAGGAGATCGACGGGGTCAATTCCTTCCCGCAATTCACTCAATGACACAGTCGAACTCGGTGCGTCGGCGACCACTTCGAGCAGAGTCTGCTCGTCGAGATGGGCGATACTCTCAGCAAACAGTGCCTCGCCCGCCCCCTCGGCCTTGTGAGCGGCCTCCCTGCCGTGCAGGAAACTCACCACCTCGTTAGCCAAAGTTCGCTGCGCCCGGCGTTCCTGCGGGGCCGCGAGGGTGGCTGCTTCAAGGGCTTCGATTTCCTCGCGCGCTAGAAAGGTGAAGAACTTGAGGAGCGACGGCGTCGTGGCGTCATCACTATTCAACAGAAACTGGTGCAGGGCGAAGGGCGAGGTCAAGGTGGCGTCGAGCCAGACGCGGTCGTTGCCACCCTCCGACTTTCCAAACTTTTGTCCGTCCGCCCGTAGCAGCAGTGGGGACGTCAACCCGGCGGCGTGCGAACCGGCCATCTTTCGGATCAAGTCGGTACCAACAGTGATATTGCCCCACTGATCGGAACCACCAATCTGGACGGTACAACCGTGGTCCACGTGGAGACGATAAAAATCGTAGCCCTGCAGGAGCATGTACGAGAATTCAGTGAATGACAGGCCCACGTCAATACGGTCCAGCCGGGTTTTCACCGAGTCCTTGGCCACCATCTGATTGACCGTGACGTGTTTGCCGACGTCGCGAAGGAAGTCAGTCAATGGCAGAGTGGTTAGCCAGTCCGCGTTATTGGCGAGAATGGCTCTGGTCGGACCCGCTTCGGGGGAAAAATCGAGATAGCGACTGAGCTGGGCTTCAATGCCCGCCAAATTCGCTTCCAGTTGCTCGCTCGACAGCAGTGGTCGTTCGCTGGCTTTAAACGACGGGTCGCCAATGAGTCCGGTCCCTCCACCAGCGAGCGCAATGGGACGATTTCCCGCCAACTGAAGGCGGCGAAGATTGCAGATCTGTAGCAGTGAGCCGAGGTGTAGCGAGGGCGCGGTCGGATCGAATCCGGCGTAGACGGTTATGCCACCTGCGTCAAAACGCTCGAGCAGGGTTTCATCAGTAATTTGATGAACCAGACCTCGAAATTCCCAGTCCTCGCGTAGCGTCATGACCCCAGTCTAGGAGAGGTGCTTCGAACTAGACGGGGAGGTTGGTCGTGGGCACGTTGGCCTGCAGCCAGAGAACGACGTGATGCCAGAATCCCGACATCTCGGCGAGGCCGATTACCATCAGAAAAATTCCGCCGAGTCGACCAATGACGCGGCTGTGCCGTCGCAACCAACTCGACGTCTCGCTGGCCCATTCGCCGGCCAGCGCCACGATAACGAAGGGTAGACCTAGGCCTAGACAGTAGGTAAAGGCGAGAATTGATCCTCGCCACGCCGTGGCTCCCGTGGAGGCGGACAGTCCTAAAATTGCCCCCAGGGTCGGCCCGACGCACGGCGTCCAACCTAAGGCGAAGAGGAAGCCCAGGACAAAGGCGCCAGTCACTGTGGCTCGTGGCAGAAAGTGACTGCGGCGTTCGCGTTGCATCAATTGCGATGGCCACCAACCGGCAAAAAATAATCCCATCCCCACCGTGACGCCACCGAAAACAATTTCGAGGATTCTCTGGTGCGTCTGTAATAGGTGACCCAGACCACCAAAGGCCGCGCCGAAGGAGACAAAAACAACCGCGAAGCCAAGAACGAAGGCGAGGGATCCGAGCAGGGTACGGCCACGTGAATGGCGCCCCCCCGAGCCCACCGACCCACCTAAAAATGCTAGGTAGCCAGGCACCAGGGGCAGGACGCAAGGCGAGAGAAACGAGATGAAGCCCGCCGCCAAGGCCAGGGGTAGAGCAGCAAGCAGTGAGCTCGGAAGGATGTCGATCACGCGAAAGTCTCGAGTCGACTCACGATGCGCTCCACCAAGTGGGCGTGGCTCAGGACGTTGTCACGGGGCGAATGAACCCGGGCTACGACGACGCTGACGCCCTCGCGAGCAACCCCTTCTTCGATCGCCGTCGTCAATTCTGACTCGCTCGTAACGTCCACGGCGTGGTGGCCGAAGGAGCGCGCAATGGCGGCCAAATCGTGCGTATGACTGGTGGTAAAGAGGGCGTCGAAACTGGCGGGGTCGACTGATTCGCCTTGAGCGAGGAAGGAGAAAATACCACCACCTCGGTTGTCTGACACCACCAACACCGCGGTACCGCCGTGTTCGCCGACACCGTGCGTCAGGGCGCTGACGTCGTGCAAAAAGGTTACGTCGCCGACGAAACCAATGGCCGCCGCCGTGGCCCCGACGCCAAAGACCGTCGACACGACACCGTCGATGCCGTTGACGCCGCGGTTGGAAAATGTTGCGACCTCGCGAGCGGGCGCCCACCACTCGCAGTCGCGAATAGGCATGGACGAACCAATGACCAGTGGTACGCCGAGGTCGGTGCTGGCCTTCACGACGCGACGAGCCAGCAGAATTTCTGTAAAACGACCGCCGAGTTCCTCCGCTGCGATTTCCTCTCCCACGACCTCCGAGGCTCTCTGCACCAGCTCGCGGTAGTTCGGGTCGCCCCACCACTCATGCTCCTCTCGCGTCCACGACGTGCCCCAGCGCTGGGTTATGACTCGGTCGGGATCAGCAATCGGTCCACCGTCGGTAACGCCAATAACTGGCACGCCCCACTCGCGCAGCCGTTGGGCTACGAACTTGGACGCGGGCAAACCACCGACGCGTAGAACGAGGTCCGGCTTAGCGAGCGCGGCGAAGGCGTCACTGCGCAGGAGCGGGTCGGCGAAGGGCGTCGAGCCCTGAGCGGTGGCGTCGCCGAAGACGACCCAGCCGTAGTGGTGGGCTGATTCGATCGAGCCCACCGGGGCGCCGGGTCCGAGGATCATGAGGACTTTCTTGCCACGTAAATCCACGGGTGGCTCGAGGACGGGGTGTCGCTCAGCCGGCTCGAGGTCCGTGACCACTGCGGGCAGTGCTTCGGGTACGCCCACGAGGGGTTCTACGAAGGCCGCGTTCAAGTGCACTGGTCCGGGCCAGATTGCGGTGGCGCTCGCCCACAGTGATTGCGCGAGGCCACGCCAGGTGACCCGAGATGCCAGTGAGGCGACGCCCGGATCGGCGAAGGCGCGGACCATGCCGCCGAAGAGGTGCCCCTGCTCGATAGTTTGCGCAGCGCCGACGCCGTGCAGTTCTGGCGGCCGGTCGGCCGTGATGACAATGAGCGGTACCGCCGCCTGATCGGCTTCGGCTACGGCTGCGTGTAGTTCAGCTGCGGCGGTGCCGCTGGTTACCAAAATCGCCACCGGACGCTTACTCCGAAGCGCCACTCCGATAGCGAAAAAGGCCGCCGAACGCTCATCAATGCGAACGTGGCAGGTCATCTCGGTGCGGCCGTAAAAGGCCAGTGCGAGGGGGGTCGAGCGCGAGCCCGGGCAAATGATGACGTCACTGAGACCTTGGGCGATCCACTCGTCAACGAGAGTCGCAGCAAAAGTTGCCTGGACGACGCTCGGGCTCGATACGCTCATTTCTAATGCCTTCCCTCACTCTTAAATACCACGGTACGGGCTCGCCGCTGCTGTGGCTACACGGATTCACGCAGACCAGGCTTTCTTCGCACCGCTTCCTCTCCATTCTGGCAGGTGACCACGAGGTTGCCACGGTTGACCTGCCGGGTCACGGTGACGCCAGCGACACCACCGCGGACCTGCCCACCACCGCGGACCTGCTGGCCGAAGTGCTGGCCGGAAGGAAAATGGATGTCGTCGGCTATTCCTACGGTGGTCGCGTCGCCCTGCATTTGGCCTTAGCCCACCCCGAGCTCGTTCGCCGCCTCGTACTAGTGAGCACCACACCTGGTCTCGTAGAACCCGTCGAACGAGCGGAACGTGTCGCGCAGGATGAAGCGCGAGCCCAACGCATAGAAGAGGTCGGTGCTGACGCTTTTATTGACGAATGGCTACGGCTGCCCCTTTTCGGTGGACTGGTTCTGGACGAGGTGGAGCGCCAGGCACGCCAACACCAGAGTGCCGCAGGTCTGGCCGGCAGCCTGCGACTTTCCGGCACCGGAACTCAGCACTACCTCGCTCAGCGGTCCAAGGAGATCACTTCACCCGTGTTGCTCTTGACCGGTGAGCGAGACGAAAAATTCACCACACTGGCCTCGACCTGGCAGAGTGACTTTGCCAACGCTCATCACCACGTCATTACTGAGAGTTCGCACGCAGTCACCCTCGAGCAACCCGTACTAAGCGCTGATGCGGTCCTATCCTTTTTGGCCAGCAATGGCGCGAGCGCACCACACTCCAGACAGCACTAGGGCCACGCCGCAGGTGATGACCAAGTTTTTTGATCCGGGCGAGTAATAGAACCAGTTACTCAACACGAGGCCCAGGCCCATCGCTAATTGGGCGCGGGCCGAAAACTGCAGCAACGGGAGCATCTCGCGACCACTTCGCGACGTGATCACAAACTTGCTAAGACCAACGAGGTAGATAGCAATCGCGAGGAAACCAATGGGGCCCGCCCCCGCCACCGAACCCACCGAGACTCCCGCGCCGCAGAGCGCGTAGAGCCACGAGGACTGTCGTCGGCCGAGCCGAGCCGCCAGGGTCTTCTTACCCGCCGCCTGATCTCCGGCGATGTCACGAATGTTGTTCGCTTCCAGGAGCGCACAGGCCATCGAACCCGTCGCCACAGCCAACCACCACACCTGCGCCGACCAGTGGCGGTGTTGTGCGAAGGCCGATCCCACCGTAGCCACAAAGCCGAAATAGAGCATCACGAAGAGTTCGCCAAAACCAAAATAACCGTAGGGCTTGGGGCCGCCGGTGTAGAACCAACCAGCCGCTATCGCACTCGCCCCGATCGGCACAAACCACCACGAGGTACGAGATGCCAATGCCAGACCGAGGACGGCGGCGAGCAGAAAACACGCGAAGGCGGCGTTACGCACTGAGCGTGCTGCGACCAGTCGGGATGCGGTTAATCGGAAGGGGCCCACACGAATTTCGTCCGTCCCCCGTACACCGTCGGAGTAGTCATTGGCGTAATTCGTTCCAATTTGCAAACTGAGCGCCACCAGCGCGGCTAGGGCCGTGTTAACCCAGTTGAGGCCCAGCGGTCGAGCCGAACTGGCTCCCACCGCAACCGGGACAATCGCCGCGGGCAAGGTTCGAGTCCGTGCAGCCAAAATCCAGCGACGCCAGGGGGTGGGTGTATCGGTCACGGGCGCTTAGGGAACTTCGAGAAGTCGGGCTCGCGGTGCTCCACGAAGGCGTTGCGGCCCTCCTGACCCTCTTCGGACATGTAGAACAGCATGGTCGCGTCTCCCGCGAGTTGCTGGACGCCAGCGAGTCCGTCTTCCGCGGCGTTAAATCCGGCCTTCAACATGCGCAGAGCCAAGGGTGAGAGGGTCAGCATCTGTCGACACCACGCCACCGACTCGCGTTCGAGGTCCTCAAGCGGGACCACCGTGTTGACGAGCCCCCAGTCGAGGGCCTGAGCCGCGTCGTACTGGCGGCAGAGAAACCACACTTCCTTCGCACGCTTGATACCAATGGCGCGTGCGAGTAGTGACGATCCGTATCCCCCGTCGAAGGAACCAACCTTCGGGCCGGTCTGCCCGAAACGGGCATTGTCGGCAGCTATCGATAGGTCGCACACCAGGTGCAATATGTGCCCACCGCCAATGGCGTAGCCGGCGATAGAGGCAATCACGGGCTTGGGTAGGCGGCGGATCTGTACCTGTAAATCGAGAACGTTTAGCCGGCCGATTCCCTGCTGAGCCACCTCGTCGTCGCCGATGTAGCCGTCGGCACCACGAATTTTCTGGTCGCCACCCGAGCAGAATGCGTCAGCACCGGCTCCCGTGAAAATGACAGCTCCGACTGACGTATCGTCACGGGCCATCTCGAACGCCCGGCTGAGTTCAAAAAGTGTTTGGGGACGGAATGCATTGCGGCGCTCGGGTCGGTTGATGGTTATTTTGGAGATGCCCTCAGCAACGTCGTACCAGATGTCAACGAAGTCGCCCTTGCGCTGCCACTGGGGCAGCGCGAGTGTTCGAAACTTCGCGACGGGATCGACGGGGGAACCGGAAATTACTGTTGTGTCCATGCCGCCACGCTACCTGCGTCGACCTCAACTCGGTTACCTCTCACACTGGCGCGACAAGAACTCCAGGGGTGGCGCGTTCGTTCGGCCGTTCCGCGTGCGCGCGAAGGCGTGCGGAGAGTTCGCGTCGTACCGCGGCGAACGCTGGGTCGCTGAACCTATTGCTGTGCTGCAGGGGATCATCGTTCAGGACGTAGAGCTCTCCCTCGGTGCCGTCGTGCATCGCCCCTGATAGGTACTCGGTATACAGATATTCAGTGGTCACCACACTGCGCACGTGAACGGCCACACCAAACAGCACTGAGTCCCACTCGGTGATGGTGGCCTCGAAACCTCGGTCCTCGGCGTCCGCACTCGACACCGGTAGCGCTTGTCCTTCGACCCAATAGGGAGCGTTGTGCCCGGAAATAGTGAGAAAGGTGGCGGCCAAGGAGACCAGGCTCACGGGCTCGCGCACCACCGCGGGAGCGATCCCGGCGGAGGGGGCGGGCTTCCAGATCAGTGGCAGTCTCATGAGCGAGTCAACGTGATATGGGCCCTTGAACAAGAGACCGAAGTCCCCTTGGAACTCGCCGTGGTCCGTGGTGAAAATGATGTCGATGTCGTCAGTCCAGCCGCGCGCTGCAACCGCTGCGAGGACGCGACCTATCGCTTCGTCGATGAGCTCAACCTCGATTGCGTTCATGGCGTTTACTTCGCGAATCTGATCGGGCGTCAAGTTGGCTGGTACGAACTTCGCCGGTGCCTCGTAATTGCTCACGACCCGCCCGTCGTACCATTCGCGCCAGTGTCGCGCCTTCTGATCAATGACGGCTTCTCGCTGAGCGGCATCCGCGATGTAGCCCTCAGGCAAGTCGACCTCACGCCAATTAACTCGGTGTAGCTCCGAAGCCGGGGGATCCCAGGGGTGATGGGGGTCGGGAAAACTCATCCAGCAAAAGAAGTCGTCGTCAGTCGCGAGTGTATCCAGCCACGCAATTGTGCGATCGGCGACCCAGTCAGTGTGGTACAAATCACGAGCGACCGGATTGATCTGCACCTGCGGCGCCCCCGTGTCCCCGCCACCGGCGGCATTGACATTGAGATCTGCGTCGAGCACTTGATAAAAACCGCCGATGGCGTCAAAGTGATTTTGCTGCATCCACTTGGCGTAGTGCAGATTTCCCGCAATCCCGTGAGTGGCAAACTCTAGGTGGTCGAAACCTCGGTGCACGCCCATGCGACCGTCAAACCAGGGTTGTTCAATTGTCGGTATACCGAGATTGGCCAGGGCGTTTTCGGTGTAACGACCAAAGACGTCAAGGAAAGGCTCGAAGTGGGCCTTCCCGATGAGCGAAGTTTTGTAACCGTGGTCGTGAAGCTCCGCAGCAACTGATGGTGCATTGACCGCCAGAGGAACGCCATTCATCCACGCACCGTGAGTCGAGGGAAATTGACCCGTCAACATTGACGCTCGCGACGGCATGCAGACCACCGAACTCGGCTGGGCTCGGGTGTAGTTGATACCCGTCCGTGCCAGTTGATCAATATTCGGCGTACGCGAGTACAGCCCGCCGTTGACACCAATGGTGTCAAAGCGCTGCTGATCGGTCGTGATGAAGAGAATCTTGCGGCCCATTATTTTTCTCCTTCGGCGACGCGGGCTTCAGCCTGTCGAGCGATTTCATTCATGGCGTGATAGGTACCGCCCCCAATCACGAGGGCCAGCACGTCGGGGTCCGACGTAGTCGAATAGATCAACATGCATTCATCGTCGCTCAGCGCAATGGTGTCAATGGTCCCGAGGTGGAAGCGGTAGAGCGGCGAGGTCACGCGATATTGAAAGCGCCGCAGGACCGGGTCGATGGTCATTATCTCTTCGGGCATCGAGATTCCGTTTGCGAGATTCAGAGTGCGGATATTTCCGTCCATCGAGCAACTCGTCACGCCAGGGAACCACAGGTGAATTGTTTCGGGGCGATGGTACACGTCCCACACAATGTCGGCGGGAGCCGCGATGCGACGTTCGTATCTGACGGTAGCCATGCACTCTCCTTGGACCCCTCTGACACTAGAGGTTTGGACGCAGCTAGTGACACCACGGCGACTCCTAGGCTTGAGCTGTGAGCGAACTGCGAGCCCTCGATCTCCCATTGGGACCCGAACTCCTGACCGAGATTCGAAGGGCCTACGACGACAACGCTGCGGTCACCATTCTGGACGCACGTTGGAGCAGCGCTCGACGTGACGAGATGCTCGCGCTTCTGCGCCCCCACGTGATCCACGGTCCCGGCGGCCTCCAACAGTCCTACGAGAATCCTCTGGAGTGCGAGGCTGGGGACGGGGCCATGGTTCTCACCTCGGGCTCGAGCGGCACGCCCAAAGCCGCCGTACTCACCTGGCGGGCGCTCGAAGCCTCCGCTCAGCTGACGTCCGCAGCCCTGCGTCGAGGGCCAACGAGTGTCTGGGCGGCGGTCCTGCCTCCCTCGCATATCGGCGGGCTAGCCGTTCTTCTCCGTAGCCTCTTTACCGACAGCGAAATCCTTTGGGCCGATGACCTCATCGATGCGAGTCGCCGTGGAGCGACCCATTGTGCCGTCGTAGCCACGCAACTGAGTCGATACGACCTCTCTCACTTCGACGTAGTACTACTGGGTGGCGGACCCGTTCCCGCCACGACGTCCGAGAACGTCGTCACCACCTACGGCATGACCGAGACGGGCTCCGGGGTGGTGTACGACGGCCTGGCTCTCAAGGGCGTCGACCTTGCGGTGATTGATGGGGAGGTGTTCATTCACTCCCCCACGCTGCTGCGCTCTTATCGCGATGGCACGACGCCCCTGGTCCTTGGCCCCGACGGACGCCAAGGTTGGCTACCCAGCGGTGACGAAGCTTTTCTCGACCACAGTGGCGTTCTCCATGTACTGGGACGCCGGGGTAACGTCATCAATTCCGGCGGAGAAAAAGTATGGCCCGAGGATTTAGAACGCTTGTTTGCCTCAGTGGCGGGTATCGACGATCTCTGTATCGTGGGCGAACCCGACCCCTACTGGGGCCAGCGACCTGTTGCTCTTGTGGTGTCGCAGCGTGAATCAACTCACATCTTGGACGAATTTCGTATGCTCGCAACGCAGAGCATCGGCCCGTGGGCACGGCCCCATCGAATCGTCATCGTAGAGCGGATTCCCCGGACTCCTAGTGGTAAAATTCAGCGCCACGAAGTAGTCGGTCTGCTCTAGCCCACGCCACCCGTGGGCTGGTTCACGGTGCCCCCATCGACGACGACCACCTGACCGGTCATCCACGACGTGGCGTCGCTGACCAGCATCAGCGCCATGGTCGCAATATCGTCGGGCTCACCCAGTCGGCGTAGGGGAATGTGACTGGCAATCTTCTCCTCGTGCCTCTCCCATAAACCGCGAGCCATTTCCGTCCTCACGAGACCGGGCGCAATGGCGTTGACGCGAACGTGTGGGCCTAGTTCGTAGGCCAGTTGCTTCGTCAAATGAATAACCGCAGCCTTCGTCACGTTGTACCAACCAATGCCGGGCTCGGGACCGAGACCGCCAATGGACGCAACGTTCAAGATCACGCCACCGTTCTGCTTCATGGCCGCGTTCCATGCTGCTCGAGTGTGCGTAACGATAGAGGCCTGGTTGATTTCGTAGGTCTTTTGCAAGCGCACGTCGTCAATTTCCACGAGGGGGCCGAAATAAGGATTAGTGGCGGCGTTGTTCACCAAAATGTCGAGACGCCCAAAGCGATCCATAGTCGTTGCCACCAGACGTTCCGCGTCGGCGGGGCGGCCAACGTGCGCCGCGCAGGTGGCAATCCTTTCGCCGAACTGGGCGAGAGTCCCGGCGGCCTCATCAAGGTTCTCCTGACTACGCGAGGACAACATCACGTTCGCGCCGGCCTCGGCCAAGCGCGTCGCAATGGCCAGCCCGATACCTCGTGACGCACCGGTCACCACTGCTGTTTTACCTGTCAACAAAATCTCCATGGCGACAACTTACTCAGGAATGATTCCTCGACTCGGCTCTACTACCTTGGGACTATGGCTCAAGTGAAAATTCGCTCGTCGGGGGCGTGGAAATGTTTGCTGAGCGCCATCGTCGCTTGCAGTTTTCTTTGGACCGGCACATCCTTGGCCGCCGACTCGACTCAGCCACTCCCCGCGCCCCTCGGGGCGTCGTCTGTGGCGAGCAATGTGACGATGTCAGCCCATCTGCATTCCATTCCCACCGACATGAACCCACCGTGGCGCGTCGCGTACCTCTCCACGCCCGAACTCACCAAGTACGCCACGGCTAGTCCCTCGTGTTCTCGCCCTCCAGCCCTGTGTTCCTGGGGCCCTCCTCGGGCCCGTAATACGGTCGTGCTTTTTGGTGATTCCCACGCAAAAATGTGGCTCCCGGCCATTGCCCCCGCCGTACTCGCTCGTGGCGACCGCTTAGTGCTGATTTGGAAAACGGGGTGCGTTGCCGCCAGTGTTCGCATCTACGGTGGCTGGAATAATCCCCACGGCTACGACGATGCGTGCGAGGCGTGGCGACGTAACAAATTCCGCGCCATTCGAGCCATGCACCCTCGACTCATCATTGTGAGCGAACGAACGAGTTACCTTTTTTCGCGACCGAGAGTACTCATGACCAATAGCGAGGTCGCGCGTGGACTAGCCAGTACTATTTCGCGCCTACGTCAATCTCACCAGCAGATTCTCGTAATCGGCGACAACCCGGCATTCGCCAACTACCTCAATCCGCTGATCTGTCTTTCCCAGCATGTCCTCGCTATCAACCAGTGCCGCACCCCCGTCACCAATCCCAATCCTCAGTGGCGAGACCACCTTCAAGGCGAGATTACGGCGGCGCGGGTGACAAAGACGTTGCTCATTGACCCCGCATCGTGGCTCTGCGCGTCAAAATTCTGCTACTCCGTCATTGGCAAGACGCCGGTCTACATTGACTGGTCCCACCTCACTGCGGCCTACGCAGCGATTCTTTCGGGAGTAATGGCTCGCAGCATCCAACCTTTCCTGTGATGTTCACGGGAGACCAGCTCCGTAATTGTCCACGCAACGAAGAGTTCTGCTGTCATCCGCAGGTCACAGTAGGGAAAAAGGGAGACGACATCGAATAGACCCCACCGTGGCTAGAACTCACTACGCGAGCGGAGAGAATGGCGATGTCACCACCACGTTCGAGGCGATGGAGGAGTCAATTTCATTATTTTCTTCGGATTTTCACAAGCGAATGAATGCAGTGACGACAGCCACCCCTCGCTCGCTGCTTTCCATCCCTGCCATTTCGGTATTCATCGGAACTTCGACGACACCCTTGTGAACGGATGCGGCAGGCGAGAGTGACTCGGTGTTAGTGATCAGACCGAAAGAATTCGAATGTCGCCGAGCTCTCAAATTCTGGTTTAAAAATATCGCACATAGTCGCAAGGCCTTCGTCTGCTGGGCCATCACCCCAGTGCGACCTGTTTTTCAAATGAAATAATTAAGGACTACGTTAAATGAATCACGCAACAGTGATGATCTATATAGATGAGGGAAATACAAATGTCTACTAATGACCTTGAAGAAATTACTCGAGTCGTAAACCTTTATATCAACGGTGCTGCAAAGGGAGATGCAGCGATGTTGGAGGAAGCTTTTCACGACAAAGCACACTGGTTTGCCTACATGCACGAGACTGAATACGCTCTTGACAAGGCCGGCTTTATCGAGCTCGTCGTCGGACAACCCGGGGACACCGGCAACCTGACCTCGGAAATCATCTCCATTGTCCAGACGGGAACTACCGCCATTGCTACCGTGAGCGACGTTGGCTTTTGGGGCGACATGGACTTCACCGACTACTTCCAGCTCGTCAATTTCAATGGAACCTGGAAAATTGTCTCGAAGGCATTCCACCTGCACTAATCGTTTCGAGCTGCGTGTAGTTCCAACCAGGCTTGGGACTACACAACGAATAATTCAGAAAGGTGCCATCGCACCTTCCCAACCGCCCGCCGTCTGAGAGTAGTTACCTCAGTCGGCGGGCGGTTGACATTGCAGTACGACGTGCGGATCACCAATTCCCCCCGACTAGGGCGCTCGAGCGCCGTCGGACGAGATGAATTCCTCGGGACGGACAGGTGGGCACCGCCGTGCTCCGAGTCTGCGAAAGCTTCTCTGGAGTGGCGGGTATTTCACCGAACAACGCATCTCCTAATGCCCACGACCATTTCCTAGCGGGCAAAAACCACTACGGCACTAGCGAGGAGGCATAACGCGACGGCAACGCACAGGGATGCTTTCGAGCCTAAGCGTTGGGGGAGACCATATATTTTGAGAGCTCGGTCACCCTCCATGTCTTTAATGACGTTCACGAAGTGAAATGCCGTGGCGAAGAGCGCGACGGCAACTATCAGCCACGCGGGCGGAGTTCTCCCAACGGAATCGTAGATAGCAATCGGTAAAAGTCCGAACGAAACGACGTACGGGAGCGTTGACAGCCGACTACCCTTCATTCCCAAGTTGTACGCGCTGGCGCTAGCCAGGGCGAGCGCGTGCACCGAGGTCCCAGCGAAACCTAGCGGTCCGAACCACGAGGTCACCAGCGCCACGGCCAAGGCCATTGGCACCAGAACTTTCAAAGTTGCAACCTTGATATCGCCTCGTACCAATGGTTTTTCGAAGCGTTGGGCGGCTACGTCGCGCGGATAGTCGATGAGATCATTACTCCAGCCAACAAAACACTGCCCCCAAAAAATTGCGAAAGTGACCTCTAGCGCTCGGCCGAAGCTCTGCAGGAGGTCCGCCATCACGAAACTGAGGAGGCAAACGAGAACTGTTGGACCAAAATGTGTGGCTCTCAACACTGGGGGGAGCCTCACACGAGAATCGTAGCGAAGTCCATTCCCACGGACGTGGAAATGAATCCGCGTTGTCGCCCACCGTAGAAGGAGAAATTCCCCACGCGACAGTACCCAGGAGTTCTCCCTAGTTCATAGGCGCACGGGCCCATCGATATTTCCTAGCCGTCGAATTAGTTACTAGCCTGACCACGTGGCAAATCGATTAGCGAACTCGAGCAGTTCATACCTGCAACAACACGCGGACAACCCCGTGGACTGGTTTGAGTGGGGCGATGACGCATTCGCTGCGGCCCGTGAACGAGATCAGCCAATTTTTCTCTCGGTGGGATACGCGGCCTGTCACTGGTGTCACGTGATGGCTCACGAATGCTTCGAAAACGAGGAAATTGCCTCACTCCTAAATCGAAACTTCATCGCCGTCAAAGTCGATCGCGAGGAACGCCCGGATGTCGACGCCCTCTACATGGCCGCTACTCAATTGGTGAGCGGCCACGGGGGCTGGCCCATGTCAGTTTTTCTCACTCCCGAGGGTGAGGCCTTCATGGCTGGCACGTACTATCCTCCCGACGACAGCCACGGTCGCCCGGGATTTCCACGACTCCTGAGCGCGATGGACGATGCCTGGCATAATCAGCGAGACCTTGTCCGCACCCAAGCGCGAGAAATATCACAGGGGGTACTGCGAGAAACTCGTTTCGTTGATCAGCTCGAACCCGCAAGCACTCTGAGTAGTTTCCGTGAGATTAGTGACCTTCTGGTTAACGAACTACTCCCCAAGTGTGACGACGACGGTGGTTTCGGCGCGGCGCCAAAGTTCCCTCGGCCGAGTTATCTAGAGTCCCTCCTCGGTGCGTGGGACGAGCCCGCCGCGAGATTTGCCATCATCCGAACACTGGATGCCATGAGCCGTCGGGGACTCTACGACCACATTGGTGGCGGATTCGCTCGCTACAGCGTCGATGGAAAATGGCACGTTCCACACTTCGAAAAAATGTTGAGCGACCAGGCACTCCTAGCCATGATCTACCTTCGCGCCGATCGACGACGTGGTGGTGGTACTCCGTGGCGGTCGGTCGCTCTCGACACCCTCCGCTTCGTGGCCCGCGATTTACGTACCGACCAGGGCTACGCCTCATCTCTGGATGCCGATAGCAACGGCGAAGAAGGACTTCACATCACCTGGACGCCTGCGGAGGTGCAAGCCGTGTTGGCTGAAGCCGGTCTCGCGGAGTTCATAGCGCCGGCCTGTCAGCGCTGGTCCATAGGGGACCCGGGAAATTTTGAAGAACGATCCATTCCCATGCTGTCTCAGGACGCGAACTTCACGACTCCTCCGGAGCTGGAGGAGACTCACCAGGCCCTCTTGAGTTCTCGTCGCGGCCGCCCGCAGCCCGGTCGCGACAACAAGGTGATTCTGGAGTGGAACGCCATGTTCGCCGCAGCCTGTTGTGAATCGGACGACACGGAACTCGTTGTCACCGCTCGTGGACTGCTGAGCAGCCTCGTAGGGTCCCACTTCGTTGACGGAGTCTGGTGGCGAACCGAGGCCCGAACGGCTCACGCGACATCGGCTGATCTCGGGTGGTTGATCGAGGCCCACCTCTGCGCCTTCGAAGAATCGGGGGACGCAACGTGGCTGGCGCTCATCCCCGAGCTCATCAGCTACCTCCTGACCCACTTCTGGGACGGTCCGCTACCCCGCCACGGGACTCCCCACCTAGGAAATGGTTTTTTCACCACCAGTGATCTCGTAACAGACCTCCCCCAGCGGCCGAAGGACGTCTTCGACGGCGCCACGCCGAGTAGTCACGCGGTGTGCGCCACGGCGCTGGCTCGATACGGGCTCATCACTTCCAACGACGACATTCTCGCAGTCGCCCATCGGCTCGTAACCTTGGCCGCCACGGTACTCAATCAGCACCCCTCGGCGGTTCCTGATCTGGCTCGCGCATACGGCTTTCTCGATGAGGGGCTTGAAATTGTCATTCCCGGTGAACCCGGGGAGCTGTCGGGTCTCGTACGCTCTGTATTCGTGCCCCACAGTGTTCTCGTCACCGGGACAGATCCTCAGATTGAGCTCCTCGAGGGACGTCACCAGGGATTCGCCTACGTCTGCCACCAGCGAGTGTGTGGACTGCCAGTATCGAATCCCAGCGACCTCTCCCAACAGCTGTCGCCGAGAATCCGCTGATGGCCCTGCGCCGCGACGCCGCCCTCGGCGAAGTAAGAAAATTCGTCAAGGAATTGCCCTCCCGACCAACTCTCACACTCACGCCAGGGGCCGTCGTTCACGGCCTCGTACTGGGATCTTCCGCGAGCGACCTAACGGTGATCGACCTCGAGAGTGGGGCCATGGTGCGCTGGCGCATCGCCTGGCCCGACCAGGCCAACCCCGACTTACGGCCATTCGAAGTAGTGGAAGCTCGACTCAGTGACGAAATCGACGACGACGATTTAGCCCAACCCGAAGCCGTTACGGTCGACGGACTCCCCCGACAGATTGGCACCCTTCGGGGCCGGATAGTACGTCGCATGCTCGAGCGAGTTACCACGCCCGCAGACGGACCACTCTTCGGCTTTCGCGGACCGAGTGCGCCGTACTGGGAATTTCGTGGCGATCGACCGAGCATTGCCCTCATTAACGCCGAGCGCAGCCCCCAGCTACTACGACGACGCGAAGACGATTCGACCTGGGTGCGTTTTGGCTGGGACCGCGATGACGTCTGGTTGCTCTGCGAAGACCCTCACGCCACGCGCGCCCTCGACGCCGCCCGACGCGATTCTCTCGTTGGTAAGGACCTCACCACGTCACTGGGCTTTCGTCCGGCCTACGTTTTGGCAACCTTAAGTGCACCCACCGACGGGCACTGCTACAAAATCTGCACGGGACTACTCCCGCGGTCGTAGAACTACTTAGGAATTTTCCCCGAAGCGAGCGCTTCGGCCATCGCCCACCCGAATACGACGAGTCGTTGACCGTCGGCGGGCTTGACACCAGTAAACGCGGCGACGGCACCGTCAGGAATGACGGCCTTCGCAGCGACGTAGTCCAAGCCCCCAGCGGACGGGCTGTCGTGGGACATAATGAACGTCTTGTCGTCGATGGCCTTCTCGGCACCGAAACGCTTCGCCAGACGGCGGCCCCAGGCTCGATCTTCGCCGGTGGGCTTGTAGTCGGGTCGAGGAACAATGTCGTCGAGCCCCGAAAATGCGCGGTAGCCGTCGGGCGTAGTCAATCGAGCACCGAGGAGGACGTCCTCGTCCGGAAAGGCGAGTAGGGCCCGTCGAAATTGGTCGTGAATAATTGTCTTGAGAGTTTGATCGCTCTTCGCGTTGCGATCAATATGAGCCAGACCAACCAGCAGTGCCGGTGTCCCGCCAATGCGCTCCAGAGTACAAAAGGAGTAGCCCCGGAGTTTGCTCCCCTCGCGGACCTGAGTAACCAGAACCCACTTCTCTCGCTGCTCAGTCAAGAAACTGAAGTCGAAACAAGGTGTACGCCCCACGGACAACTCCGCCATTTCGATTACTTCGTCTTCGCTCAGTGCGGTGGTGTCTTTCGTTGTCACGATCATTGCCATAGCCCACTATTCTACGAGACTTCGCTACCCTCCTCATTTGGGTTGGCTGTTATGACTGTTTCGCCGAAAGCGGCCCGTAAAATCCCTATAACTTGCGAGGTATTGACCATGTAGTCAGGACCGAGTCGAAAACGCTTCCCGTCGGCTTGCGATTGGACAATTACCGCGGTGCCGCCCGGGTAGGAACTGAGAATATCCTTCAGGTGCTTGATTCCGGCGGGGTTGAGATACCGCGCTTCGAGGGAAATATGAATTTCGGCCTCCGAGGAGACCACCAGCCGGGGCTGTTTTACTTCGAGGGCGCGGAAGGAAATCTCCTCACCCTTCATCTGGAGTCGACCCCGCATCACCACGATGGCGTCCTTACGAAGCAGCGTGCCAAATTTTTCGACTGTCTTGCCGTACAAGAAGACTTCTAGAGAGCCATCGAGGTCTTCGATAATGACCCGGGCGAACATGTTGCCCTGCCGCGAACTCTTAAACGTGACTTCGCTCAGCACACCGCCAATGGAAAAGCTAACGCCATTTTCGCCCACCTCTTCGGCTCGCTCACGAGCAGTACTAATCGTTCCGTCGGTGAGACGTCGCAGCGCGGCTTCGACGCCGAGCAGCGGGTGGTCCGAAATATACAGACCCAGCATTTCCCGTTCGAAATCCAGTCGCTCCGTCTTGGAGTACTCGGTTGTTGGAATAGGTGGTTCCGTGCCGTCCCAGTCATCGCCCGCCCCGTCGTTACCGAGCGAGCTAAAAAGCGTGGAGACGCCTCGAGCGAGATCGTTGCGTCGCTCAATGGTGCGATCAATAATCTCGCCGATGGCCAGCAGGAGCCCCTGACGGGTGACGCCGAAGGAATCGAAGGCTCCAGCTTTAATGAGTGATTCCATGGAACGTCGATTGAGAACGCTCTGGTCCACTCGACGTACGAAGTCGTACACCGACACGAAAGCACCTTTGGCCTCACGTTCGGCGACAATCTTTTCCACCAGGGCTGCCCCCACGTTGCGCACGGCCGCCATGCCAAAGTTAATCGTGTCGGCCAAGGTCGCCGAAGGGGTGAAGTCCGCGTACGATTCGTTGACGTCGGGTACTCGAACGGTGATGCCGTTGGCCCGACACTCGGAGAGGTACAGAGCCGTCTTGTCTTTATCGTCGCGGAACGACGTCAACAAAGCCGCCAAGTACTCCACGGGATAATGAGTCTTCAGCCAGGCGTTCTGGTAGGCCACGAGGGCGTAACCGTAGGCGTGAGACTTATTGAAGGCGTAGTCCGCGAAGGGTTCGATCTTGTCGAAGAGGGCCTCACCCAGTTCGCGGCCGTAGCCCGTGGACTCCGCGCCATCAACAAACTTCGACCTCTCCGCCACAATCATTTCACGGATCTTCTTACCGCAGGCCTTGCGCAAATTGTCCGCTTCGGTCATGGAGTAGCCCGCAATTCGCTGGGCCACGTTCATAATGTCCTCTTGGTAAATCATGAGACCGTAGGTACTTCCGAGCACGTCACGAAGGTCATCGTGGTCGTAGGAGACTTCTTGTCGACCATTCTTTCGATCTGCGAAGTGGTTGTGGACGTTTTCACCCATGGGCCCTGGTCGATACAAAGCCACCAGCGCGCCGACGTCATCGAAACTCGTCGGCTTCAACTTTCGCATCAGGGCCCGCATCGGCCCACCTTCGAGCTGAAAGACGCCAATGGAATTTCCCTTCGACAGCATGTCGAAGACTTTGGCGTCGTCGAGTGGTACGTGGTCAATATCGATGACCACGCCGGTACGCAACGTAATAAGGTCAATAGCCCGATCGATAATGGCGAGGTTTCGCAGTCCCAAGAAGTCCATCTTGAGAAGGCCGAGTTCCTCAATGGCGTGCATTTCGAATTGCGTAACGATGGGGGCGTCGTCAATGGAACCATTCGGTGTGGGCTTGCGTTGAATGGGTACGTACTCAATGACCGGTTCTTTGGTAATCACGACCGCCGCAGCGTGAATACCGTCCTGGCGTCGCTTTCCGTCAAAACCCAAGGCCACGTCGATTGTTCGACGAGCTTCCGGGTCGGTTTCGTAGAGAACGCGCACTTCCGCGGCGTCATCGAATCTATTGGCGAACTCGGGCGTCACTTCCAAACACGCCGCCAACGGGACGTCTTTACCCATTAAGAGAGCCGGCATGGCCTTTGCGATCTTGTCGCCCAACATCGGTGGGTACCCTAAGACTCGCGCCGCGTCACGAACGGCGGCCCGGGCCTTAATAGTCGAAAAAGTAACGATTTGCGCTACGTGATCGCTACCGTATCGGTCCGAGGCGTAGCGAATCATGTCCCCGCGGAAACGTTCGTCGAAGTCCATATCGATATCGGGCATTTGCTTGCGACCGGGGTTTAAGAAACGCTCAAAAATCAGGCCGTTGCTAATGGGGTCGAGATCGACAATACGAAGGCAGTACGCCACGCAGCAGCCCGCGGCTGAACCACGCCCAGGACCAACGCGGATTTTAGAATCACGGGCAAAACGAATCAGGTCCCAGACCACGAGAAAGTAGTCAGCAAAACCCATCTCGGTAATGACGCGTAGTTCGTAGTCGAGTCGATCGCGAATCGTGTCACTCAGGGCGTCCCCGTAGCGCTCGCGTGCGCCCGCGTAGGTCAGTTCGCGCACGTAGTGGTTGGCACTCGACTTGTGGTCGCCGCGATCGAATTGGGGCGGAATCGGAAACTCCGGAAGTGCATCATTGTCGAACTCAATCTCCACATTGCAGCGCTCGGCAATGAGCAGGGTGTTGTCACACGCCTCGGGGATATCGGAAAAGAGATAGCGCATTTCATCAGCACTCTTGAGATAGTGCTCACTACTTTGGAAACGGAAGCGATTGGGGTCGGCCACCAGTGAGCCCGTCCCAATGCACAAAAGCGCGTCGTGCATTTCGGCGTCGCCGTGCTTCACGTAGTGCAGGTCGTTGGTCGCCAAGAGTGGCGCCCCAATCTCCTTGGCCAGTTCTAAGAGCATGGGATTAGTCCGACGTTGCTCGGGAATGTTGTGATCCTGAAGTTCGACAAAGAGGCTGTCGCGACCGAAGATTGACTGCAGGCGACCGGCGAGTTCCACGGCCTTCGTGTAGTCGTCACGCAGTAGCGCCTGGAGAACTACGCCGCCCAAACACCCCGTCGTTGCGATAAGGCCCTCGTGGTAGGTCTCCAGCAACTCCCAATCCAATCGAGGCTTGTAGTAGTAACCCTCGAGGTAGGCCAGTGACGATGCCTTAATGAGATTCTTATAACCCTGCGTCGTCTCGGCCATCAAGGTGAGGTGGTGGTAGAGCTTCTCCCCTCCCTCAACGTCGCCACCGGTGTCGTCGATCTTTCCACGGCGCGGTGGTCGGTCGTAGCGAGAGTTAGCGGCCATGTAGGCCTCGAGTCCAATAATGGGGGTTATGTCGTATTTGCGACAGGTCTTATAGAACTCAATGACGCCGTACATATTCCCGTGATCGGTAATACCTATCGCCGCTTGACCATCATTTTTTGCCGCCAGCACCATCTCTTCAATACGTGCAGCTCCATCCAGCATGGAGTACTCAGTGTGATTATGAAGGTGAACGAAACTGTTACTCGCCATCTGCGAGAGCTCCCAACGGACGTAGCGGCACGGAGGTAATTACATCCGTGGGATTCGAAGTGTAGCCGTGGCTGGTGACACGCGCTCGCTCATAGGTAGGTCCCAGGGCGGGGCGGTTCTCCCGCCTCGGATGATTCGAGAGAACGAGTTCTCATGGATTCCAGTTGCGCCTGAGCCGCGGCCTGTTGGGCGAACAAACTGGCTTGAATACCGTGGAAAAGACCCTCCAGCCAACCCACGAGTTGGGCTTGGGCTACTCGCAACTCGGACTCACTGGGCACATCTTCGCCGAAGGGGGGAATCATTCGCGCCAGCTCGGAGCCGAGGTCGGGCGAGAGCGCCGACGAGAGTTCGTCAATCGATGTTCGATAAATTTCCTTCAGCCGACTTCGACCAGATTCGTCCAAGGTTGCCGAACGTACCTCGTCGAGTAGCGACTTGACCATCGATCCGATGCGCATCACTTTCGCTGGTTGGGCCACAAAATCATTCGAGGTACCGTCGCCGGACTGCTCAACACCACTCGGCGCCAGCACGTCTTCAGGGTTTACCGAAACATTGTCGCTATTGTCAAAAGTGCTTTCCATATTTCATAGTGTGTCAGAAAATACGATGGCCCAAAACCCTCCCCCTCGGACACAGCGGTCACGTCCTAGGATGCGACTATCAAGGAGTTCAGATGTTCGGCAAACTGACAACCGCATGGAACGAGCGGCAAAAAACGCGTAGTGAGAAGAAGCAGGCCATCTTGGCGACGGCCCACACCGCGGCGGTAGCGCAGGCTCGCCAACAGGTACTCAACGAGTGGACCAGCGAGCGCGATCAAGCACAGAGTCTGGTCGCCTTCGCTGAATCGGTGGGCAGTGGTCCCACGTCATCAGGCTTCATCGCTCACGCGGGTGAGGCGTTGGTTGGTGCCATCAATAACTGCAGTCTGGTGGAACTGCGTAACGTGGGTGGCCACTACACCGGAACCTCTCAGGGAATTTCCATTCCCATCGGATCACTAAGTGGTCGATCCGTTCGTTATCGAGTTGGGGCCCAAAAAGGTCATTTTGTTGCGGGGACCCCCACGCCCACCGCGATTGACCAGGGCACCTTCTTCATTAGCGATCAGCGTCTAGTCTTCACCGGCGCCACGATGTCAAAAGAATGCCGATTCGACAAACTTCTGTCGCTCAATCACTCTGCGGACGGCACTCTCACCATCGCGGTTTCTAATCGCCAGAAAAATACCGTGATCCACTACGGGCCGGCGATTATTTCGGTCGTGGACTTCTACCTCGACCTTGCGCTCGCCCGTTTCCATGGGCGCAATGATGAATTCGTAGCCAATTTACGAAGTGCCGTAAGCGAAATCGAAGCCCGACGGCCGGCCTAGCGCAGGTTATGGCGAGGCTGGATGGGTAAACTACCCACGTGAGGGTGTCTACACGTGGCGATTACGCCAGTCGAGCCTTATTGAGTCTCGCCCTGCACGAGGATGAAGCCGGTCCCACTTCCGTGCGCGATATTGCTGAGCGCACCGGTCTTCCGCAGCCCTATCTAGAGCAAATTCTGCTGGCCTTGAAGGGTGCCGGGTTGGTGCGATCTAAGCGGGGGGTGGGCGGTGGCTACGTTTTAAACCGACTACCAGTCGACATGACCTTGGCGGAAATCGTGGCTGCGGTTGATGGACCCATCGTGGCGGGGGACTTTGGTCTCCCTCACCAAGATGGCGCGTGCGATCACGAAGGTCAATGTGTCTTACTGGCGGTATGGGCTGATGTCGGTGACCATATGCGTAGTCATCTGTCTAGTTTTACCCTCGCCGACATGGTCAGCCAGTCCCGCGGTGGGCCAAAAGTGGCAATTACCCACGCTGATGAAACGGACTAAAGAGGACCTGAGAGAATTTTCACGTGCACTCCAAGAAGTTGGTTACTCTCTGGTAACCTGCTCTTGGGTTGTTAGAAAAATAACGCCTGCGAAGTGAGTCCATGACTACCGAGGAGATGAAGTGAGCACCACCCCCAATCGCCGTGCCGCCGCCAACACCAACGACATGTTGGGCCTCCTCTTACGTGACCTCGATCGCTACCCCATGCCCAACTACGACGAGCAGGTGGAGCTTTCCAAGCGCGTCACCGCCGGCGACGAAGAAGCCAGAAGGCAAATGGTCGCCGCCAACCTACGACTCGTACTCCACTGGGCCCGTCGCTACCAAGACCGTGGAGTCGAGATGGTCGACCTTGTTCAGGAAGGAACCTTCGGACTCCTGCGTGCTGTCGAAAAATTTGACTGGGAGCGTGGTTTCAAATTTTCCACCTACGCGACCTGGTGGATTCGCCAAGCCCTCCAGCGCGCGGTGCAACAACATGGTCGGACTATTCGCATCCCACTCGAAGTCGGAGAACAATTGCAGCGCCTCGAGGCAACCAGCGCCGAATTGACGTCACTGTTCGGACGTAAGCCCACCGATGATGAGCTCACCGAAGCCACTGGACTATCCAAGGAGCAACGCCAGAGCCTCGAAGGTTTGGCCGGCGTCACGGCATCGCTCGACCAACCAGCATCTTCTGACTCAGCAACGACCCTGGGTGACCTCGTGGCCCCGAGTTTGGACGACTGGGTCGGCACCATTGAAAACAACCTCATGGACGAGCAGATTCGTGCCGCTATGCACCAACTCGACGAGTTACAGCAGCAGGTTCTCACCTTGCGCTTCGGCCTCGGTGGGCAAGTACCGCTTTCGCTCCAAGCCACCGCGAGCAAACTTGACATTGGCGTGCGACGAGTTCGCCGAGCCGAGGAAGAGGCACTCGCCGTATTGCGCACCGACTCCACCGTCGTGGCAGCTCACGAGAACGTTTAGATTCCCAATCCGGTCACTAGGTTCGCTAAGTCGGTTGGTAGCGGAGCACTCGTGTGCACTCGCTCGCCCGATTCGGGATGAATGAAACTCAAGGTCGTCGAGTGAAGGAAGAAGCGCTCGGGTTCTAGTCGACGATCCCGACGATGTCCGTATTTGGTGTCGTTCACCACCGGATGACCGATAGTAGCCAAGTGAATACGAATTTGGTGAGTTCGTCCCGTTTCAAGCTTTAGCTCGAGCAGAGTAACCGCATGTGGTTTCTCGATACGATCGAGCACGCGATAACCAGTGCGGGCCACGCGGCCATCACTTCTGACGGTCATCAGGGTCGGATTGCGTGAAGACCGTCCAATTGGGGCGTCGACGACTCCGCGCTCCTCTTTAACATGTCCGTCTACTAAACCCAAGTAGGTTCGCTCCATTGAACGATCGGCTAGCTGCTCGCTCAAGGATCGAAATGCCGTGACGGTGCGGGCTACCACCAAGAGACCCGACGTTCCCTTGTCCAAACGATGCACGACACCTGGTCGACCAGGCTCGCACACACCCTGACTCACGAGATTGGCAATTTCGGGGTAACGAGCTAGCACTCCGGCAATGAGCGTCCGGTCACGTTGCCCCGCTCCGGGGTGCACCACTACCCCCGGTGCTTTATTAATCACGATGAGACTCTCGTCTTCGTACACAACGTCGATCTCTACGCCCGAATCTGCCTCCACCTCTCCCGTGTCAGGAGGCGGCAGGAAGGCGACGAGGTGCTGTCCGGCCCGAAGGGCCAGCGACGCCTTGGTTGTCACGTGATCGTCCAGGCTGACAGTCCCCTCATCAACAATGGCATTTGTCTCCGAACGTGACAGACCCGTCAACATCGAGAGCGCGCGATCCAAGCGCATCCCCGCGAGGGAGGCAGGTACCAGTAGATCTAGGACTTCGCCATTAAAGGCGTCGAGAGGGTTGTCGATACTCATTTATTCCCTCCACAGGGGTCGGTTAGAACGTAGGGTCAAGAGAATGCAGCCGAGGCCACAGGTAACACACGCGTCGGCCATATTGAACACCGGAAACGATCCAATTGCAATGAAATCAGTCACGTGATGAGGCAGCGATGTCAGCCGGTCCAATGCGTTGGCCGCTCCCCCGCCCAGCATGAGTCCGAAGCCCACCGAAGACCATCCGGCTGCGGCCCGCGCCATGCCAACGGCAACCCCCACGAGTAACACGAAGGCCACTATTTGCGCCAACAGTGGCCAGTGACGACCCATTGAGAAGGATACGCCTTCGTTGTACACGAGGCGCAGCCACACTGGACCGAGGACGTGCTTCGGCCGCGATAGCACCTCTCGTGCCCAGACCTTGGTCGACTGGTCAATGAGTATTGCGGCGAACGCTCCAATGAGCGCCGTGCGGCTTGGTTTTAGACGAATGATCGACAGTTGACGCACGTGAACACTGGCTTTTGGTAGACCAGGCGCTCCTTGGGAATCTTGTCGTAGCACTCATCACAGCGGCCATAAGAACCATCGGCCACACGAGTTAAGGCCACTTCAATTTCGTCAACCTTGAGGCGAATTTTGAGGGCCTGCTCTTTCATCTGGTCGCGCTCCATGTCCGAAGCTGCACCCGAGCCGTCGTCGTCGTCGTACTCCAGGCGCTCGCGGTCCACCAACATCTCTTCGGCGACGGCGTCGAGACCTTTGATTTCCTCGATGGAGCGATCGCGTTCTTCAATCAGAAGTAGGCGCAGCTCCTCGAGAAAATCAGGCTTATCGCCGTACGGACGTGAGTGTCGCTTCTTGTCGAGAGCTTCTTGTCGCTTACGCTCTTCAGCCTCGCGACGTTCCTGACGCTTACGCTCTTCTTCGTTCCGTCGCTCAATCTCTCGCAAACGATTAGCTCGCTCGGTCTCAATAGCCTTGCGCTTGGCTTCGATCTCACGCTGGCGCTTCGCCTCGTGCGCCGCCTTTTCCTTGGCCTTACGGCTCGCCTCTGCTGCTTTGACGGCTAACTTACGCTTCGCCTCACGTTCTTTCGCAGCCTTGGCGGCGGCCGCAGCCTTTACCTTGGCGGCGGCGGCCTTGTGGCGAGCAACTTCCTTGGCCTTGGCCTCACGTTCGCGCTGCAGCTTGGCGGCAGCGGCAGCCTTTACCTTGGCGGCGGCGGCCTTGTGACGAGCAACTTCCTTGGCCTTGGCCTCACGTTCGCGCTGCAGCTTGGCGGCAGCCGCGTCCTTGGCCTTGGCGGCGGCTATTCGTTGCGCAGCGAGGTTCTTCTGAGCCAATGTTCCTACTTTCGTAGAAACTTTTTTGGGGATGGGCTTGGGGGCAGACTTCTTTGGGGTTGCGGGGGTTTTCACAGAAACTTTCTTGAGGGGGGATTTCTTGGCGGGTGCCTTTTTTGCAGCGGGGGCTTTCTTGCTGGGTGCCGGCTTCGTGGCAGTGGCCTTTTTCGGAGCTACAGATTTCTTAGCCGCTGCCTTTTTTGCAGCGGGGGCTTTCTTGCTGGGTGCCGGCTTCGTGGCAGTGGCCTTTTTCGGAGCTACAGATTTCTTGGCGGGTGCTGTCTTCTTGACAGCTGATTTTTCCGGTGTACTCCTCTTTCCGCCTACTGCGCTCTTCTTCACGACCGCCTTCGCGACAACCTTTTTTTTGGAAACTGGGGACATAATTCTCCTAACACCCCTCGGTTCGGCGACTCTTGAGAATAGCCGCCAATTACATGTTTACAGCGTTCAGTGGCTCGGCGGCCTTTGATCGAAATTCAGACGCTCGCCAATGGTTTGCGCGGGCGCCGGGGCCGAAGGTGTCGGCGCGGCGGGGACCGCGGTCCTTACTGCAGCTACCGCCGTGTGTGACTGAACGTTTTCATCGACCCACTGCAAAAATGCGGTGAGCTGGGTACGCAGACGGGTACGCTCCTGCTCCACTTGAGCGGCGAGCTTTTCTACGTCTTCGCTGAGTCGACGCTTAAGACCATTGAGTCGCTCTATTTCGTCGGAAGCTCGGCTTTGAGCCTCACTCACTATCTCTCTGGCACGTTCCTGCGCCAGACCCGTGAGGTGCTTAGCCCGCTGTTCGGCCTCTTCTTGAGCGTGAGCCACGAACTCTTGGGCCATGGCGATCATCTCGGCAATCTGTTCCGCACCCGCTGCCCGTGCTGGCGCGGCCGTAGGTGTCGCTTGAACAGCGGCGACTGGTGCGGGGGCGGGAGGTGGGGTCGGAGCCGGAGCCGGAGGTGGCGTGGCGGCTACTGCCGACGGGGCACGGCGCTCGCTTTCGAGCGCTTGGATTCTCTCGGAGGCTTTTTGCAGCTGTTGCTGTTGCTGGCGAATCTGCTCGCGGAGATGCTCAACCTCGACAGCGGCACGATCGAGAAAATCGTCAACTTCATCGATTGCGTATCCGCGAAGAGATGATTTGAACTCAACCGTGGTGAGAGCGTCGAGTGTGGATGTTGAGATATCGGAGCCGTCCATACATCAAACACTACCCCTCAAAAGGGGGAAAATTGGGGATTGGCTTAGATGTAATTGCCGAGCAGCGTAAAGCCGAAGACCGCAATAATGATAGAAATATCGAAATAACCGGCACCAGTTCTAATGGGGGGAACCACTCGTCGAATAGGAGCGAGTACGGGTTCAGTCAGTCGCTGGAGAATTTCACTAATTTGCTCAACAATGGATCCCCGGCTCGCTGGAAACCAACTCAAAATTGCCCGAGCGAAGAGAACGTAGGTGTAGAGCTGAATTGCCCTACTCAGCAAAGCAATCATTACGGGAGGTAATTCTGCTGACGCAGCCGATCAAGGGCATCTTTGGAAACCTGAATATGCGAGGGGAAAACTAAATAAATTGGCAGACCTTGTTCGAGGGGCTTGATTTTCGCACCCAGGGCGTACACCACCCCACTCGTGAAGTCCAAGAGACGCTTGCGCTGCACTTCGTCGCACGCAGTGAGGTTCAAAACAAAGGCCCGGTGACTCTTAAGAACATCGGAAACTCGCTTGGACTCGTTGAAGTTTCGTGGGACGAATACTTCTAGGTTTTCCCCCTGAGAGAGTGGGGAGATCGTCCGTACCGTCGATGGCGATATGGCGGGACGCATCGTCGGACGACTCGTCGTTCCGCCCATTCCATCGAGCACACTCACCGACGGAGTCTGACGAAAGGTAGGAGTACTCGTCCCCCACGCTTGGTCCGTCGAATCAGTGGACGGCTCTGCGGCGAATGGTCGCTCGCGCCGTGGCGTCACGGGGTCCTGGTAGTCCTCTTCCGTCAAGCCCACATAGTTCATGAACTTCTTCATTCGATCTTGTAACGCCACCACAGTCTCCTCGCGGAATTTCGTTGATTAACATTCTACGCCACTACTCGCATGGACGCCTAGCGCTGGCCGAAAAGGCCCCGACCAACACGAATTTCATTCGAACCCTGCTCGCAGGCGGCTTCGAGATCTTCGGTCATTCCCATAGAACACACGCTGAGCCCGAAATCGTCCACCGCGGCTCGTAAATCATGAAACGAGGCCGCGGCGCTGGGTCCCGGGGCCGCGACCGTCATGAGACCTCGGACATCAATTTCTAGCTGCTCTGCTCGAGACAGTAATCCGGGTAGATCTTCGAGCCGAGCACCATTTCTTTCCGTGCGACCGGTGAAGTCGATTTGTAAGTAAATCGGTACGCGTCGGGACGCCGTTGCTATTTTCTCCAGCTCCTTGACACGAGATACCGAGGCAATGAGATCGCTGACGGCGCAGAGCTGGTGGATTTTGTTGGTCTGAAGCGCTCCTAAGTACTGCCACACCATCGGAACATCCACGAAGGGTCGCTTACGGGCTAACTCCTGCGCGTAGTTCTCCCCCACCGTTGTCAGTCCGGCGGCGTGGGCCGCAGCGACGTGTTCAGGACCGAAAGTCTTGGTCACCGCAACAACAGAAATATCGTCGGGGCTCCTACCGGTAGCGATTATCCGGTCTCGAATGAGAGAAAGGTTGAGAGCGACTCGCGTCGCCAGATCATCCTCAGCGGAGGAAGCTGGGCAGATCGTCATCGCCACCGACGTCGAAGGAGAAATCATCCTGCGAACTCGAGAAGATGTCGGCCACCGGTGTCGACGGTGCCTTGGGCTCGTTGGAAGTTGGGCTTGGCGCCTTGCCGGCACCTTCCCAACGGTCGAAACCCG
This sequence comes from uncultured Actinomycetes bacterium, assembly GCA_903860915.1. Lineage (GTDB taxonomy): Bacteria > Actinomycetota > Acidimicrobiia > Acidimicrobiales > RAAP-2 > RAAP-2. Next base: position 92,885 of record CAIOSJ010000016.1, read on the forward strand.
CGGCGATGACCGTGACCCGTACGGCGTCACCAATTCCCTCGTCCGAGACCGTTCCGAAGATGATATTGGCATCGGGGTGGGCCACGCTGTGAACTATTTCCGCCGCCTCGGTCACTTCGAACAAGGTGAGGTTAGGTCCACCCACGATGTTGATCAAGATTCCGCGGGCGCCATTGATATCGGCTTCGAGCAAGGGGGAGGTAATCGCGGCTCGCGCAGCGTTCACGGCTCGGCCTTCACCCGTCGACGTACCAATTCCCATAACGGCGGTACCGGCATTGCTCATAATCATCTTCACGTCGGCGAAGTCAGTATTGATGAGTCCCGGGACCGTAATCAGGTCAGTGATGCCGCGAACACCATCGAGCAGAATTTCGTCGGCTTTACGGAACGCTTCAATCATCGAGGTGTCCGAGTTGGACACCGAGAGAAGGCGGTCATTGGGGATAACGATCAAGGTGTCCACTTTTTCCTTGAGCTGCTGAATTCCTTTTTCGGCCTGATTGGCGCGACGCTTACCTTCGAAGGCGAAGGGGCGGGTCACGATACCAATGGTGAGAGCACCGAGCGAGCGAGCAATTTCTGCAACTACGGGGGCCGCACCGGTGCCGGTGCCTCCACCCTCTCCGGCGGTGATGAAGACCATGTCGGCACCCTTGAGTGCTTCTTCAATTTCGGCACGGTGCTCTTCAGCAGCCTGTCGGCCAATTTCTGGGTCGCTACCCGCTCCGAGACCACGCGTCAAAGTACGCCCAATGTCCAACTTCAGGTCGGCTTCACTCATGAGCAGGGCCTGGGCATCCGTATTAGCGGCGATGAACTCCACGCCCCGCACGCCGGTGTCGACCATGCGATTAATGGCGTTCACGCCACCCCCGCCGACTCCGAAAACCTTGATAATGGCGAGATAGTTGCCTTGGCTCAAACTCACGTGTTCTCCTTAAAAGACTTGGCTGGAAGGGTATACCCCTCCAGTATGCATGCTCCAGTGCTACGCACTGGGGTGGGCATCGGTCTTAGATAGGCTAGTCACGGTCGACAAAAGGGTCAAGTAGCCGTTCATCAGGGGCCCTGCACCGTGACCGAACTAGGCACCGAGACGTCCACCACGTCTCCAGCACGCAGTGGTGCACGGGCAATTATTGAAGCAATGGCAATGTATTTCTCGGTCAATTGCGTCGGTTGACCGAGATGGAAAGTGACCGGCGTCGTCATCACCAAGGTGAGGTCGTGCGAGCGAGTTACCAGAATTTCTCTCACCTGTTGCGAAAAGGCCAAGGGGAGAGAGTGACTCACCCGCACCGAGTCGTAGGCCCAGGTGACGAAGGGCCAGGTTCCGTTTCCCGACCAGCCCGTCGCCACGAGAGCAGGCAGATCGGTTCCCAGGGGCGCCGGTCCGAGATTGAAACCATCACGACCAACCAGCACGGGCTTACCAGGTGAGGGGTAGGTCACGGCGGTGGCCTGACGTTCATGAACAGTCAAGGTCACCGAGTGCGGCCACTGCTTCGTCACCTCGACACGAGCGATCCAGGGCAGCGCGGCCATGCGTCGAGTCACGATAACGCCACTGACGTCGATGAGCGCCACGTGATTGGTCACTCCGGACGCCGCCACAATCTGGGCACTCGACTCGTGGGTGTTGCCGTGAACGCTGATTGCAGACACTCGGAAAAATGATAAATGCAAAAACCAACTGCCCGCCGACACGACCACGACCACGACCACTGTGGCAATCACGCCACCCAGGAGTGCAAGACGACGGAGGCGTCGGCCGGCTGGGTTCAAACGGTCTTTGCGCGACCCACGCCGAGCGGCACGCGGTGTTCCCGAGTCACTGCGTTGTGCGGGAGTGGAGCTTTTTCTTCGGCGACTCATGTCAACTCCTTAAATTTTCCTACGGTACGAATTTCACTACGTAATGTGATGCCGGTCATTTCCTTCACGGTCGCCGCCACGTGCAGCATCAAGGAGTACACGTCGTCAGCGGAACCTCCGTCGTCGACCTGAATGAAATTGGCGTGTTTCTCTGATACGAAGGCGCTCCCTCGGCGAAGACCCTTCAAGCCACATCGCTCAATGAGGGCCCCCGCTGATTCACTCTCTGGATTTTGAAACACACTGCCGGCATTTGATCCTCCCGGTTGATGCGCCCTGCGCCATGCGACGATCTCGCGGAGTCGCTGCTTGGCCCCATCGGCATCACCGTGCTGTAGTTCCAAACAGGTCGACAAAACTATGTCATTGACGCCAATCGCACTCTGACGATACCCAAATCCGAGATCGTGGGGTAACCACTCGTCGACCCGTCCCGTCGCCAGATTCCATACTCGTGACGAGGTCACCACCGCCGCCATATCGCTACCGTGGCCACCCGCATTCATCCGCGTAGCCCCGCCTACTGAACCAGGTACGCCGACGGCCCACTCGAAGCCCACGAGACCCTGGTCGGCGAGTTGACGCGCCGCTACGGGCAAGGACATGTGGGCGGGCAGAGTCACCCTGGCCGGGGAACCGGCTTCGATCGTCATCTCCGCCGGAAATCCACTGCCGAGCACCAGAACAATCCCGTCAAAGCCACTATCGGCGACGAGAGTGTTGGAACCCCGACCCAAAATAAACAGGGGACCGCTGGCGGCTCGCAGAGCTGGCGTCAGCTCGGCGAGTACCGCCTCGGAAGGAATCTCAACGACGACGCGTGCCGTGCCGCCCACCCGATAGGTGGTTCGAGATCCGAATTCTCCGTGGCGCATCGCGTACTCGCCCGCGACCTCGAGCAATTCTTCGTCGCTACTCACGGTACTGCGCCACGAGAGAAGGACCAATTTGATCAATGTCACCGGCTCCAAGAAGTAGGAGGGCGTCACACAGGCCACAGATAGCCGCGGCTCGTTCACGAGTAATTTCAATCGTCGGCACGTACGTCACCTTTGAAACTGTTCCGGAGTCGTGCACTGCCGTAGCGACCATCTCACCCGTCAAACCCTCAGGATTTTCTTCGCCCGAAGCATAAATATCGGTAACAATTAATTCGTCGACGCCGAGAAAACAATCCGCGAAGAGTGGGGTCAGAGCGGCTGTCCGGGTTACGCGGTGCGGCTGGAAGATTGCAACGATACGAGGAAAACCACAGTCGCGGGCCGCCGTGATCGTTGCACGAATTTCATTCGGCAAGTGGGCGTAATCGTCCACGATGGTGGTTCCTCGAATCGTTCCCAACACGTCAAAACGACGCGGCGCGCCTACGAAATTCGCGAGTCCGCGAATGATGGCGCTGGGTTCTATTCCTGCCTCCAGAGCCAGCCCAGCTACGACGGCTGCATTCTCGACGTTATGCGCCCCAGGTACATTGAGATCAATGGTCATTGACCCCCGAGTCCCAGAGAGAGTGAATTGAGTGCCGCGCGCCGCCGCGCGCTCGTCACTCACTCGATACTCCCCAGCGTTTCTCCCCGCGGAAACTATTTTCCGCTGCGCAGCGGCGATGACTCTAGCGACCCCAGGGTCGTCGAGCCACCCCACCACTGGTCCCGAGGTGCGTTCTACTAGACCTCGAAAAGCGTCGTCGATCGCATCTTGCGAGCCGTAGAAATCTAGGTGATCAGCATCGACATTGAGCAGGCCCAGCATCGCGGGACTGGTCCGAGTCAAGGTGCCGAATGATTCGTCGCATTCGACAAGGATTTCCTTCGAGGCGGACCCGTGAGCATTAAACCCCACTCCTCGCACCGCAGCGCCAAGGAGCCACGACGGGTCACGATTCGCACTCAACCAAACACACACCGCCATCGAAGTGGCCGTTGTCTTTCCGTGGGTGCCCGCAAACGCCACCATGTCGTGCGACTCCGAAAGCGAAGAAAAGACGTCGGCACGGTTGAAGATTGGTACCGCGTGAGTACGTGCATCGACCACTTCGGGATTGTCCATTGCGATTGCCGGTGACATCGTGAGCCAGGTTGCCGAGTTCCCCACGCCCTCGCTTTGCGGCACCGAAATATCGATTCCCGCATGTCGAAGATCGTCAACGCTCTGACTCGCGCGTTCGTCGGCGCCCGTCACTATCGTGCCCCATTCCAGAGCCAGCCGAGCCAGGCCACTCATCCCCGCGCCACCAATTCCGAGTATGTGAACACGGTGCCCCCGACCGAACTCAGGCCTCATCGCCCCACGACCTCAAGAATGACGTCAGCAATCGCCGCCGCCGCGTTTAGTCGCCCCAACTCTCTCGCGCAGCGTGACATCTCACTCAGGGTCTCTGGCGAACGACGCAGGTGGTCTACTTCACGAGCGAGCACTGATGCGGTGAGGTCCTCGTCACGAATCAGTATTGCAGCGCCGGCATCGACCAGCACTCGTGCATTTTTAGATTGGTGATCAGCCGGCGCTCCCGGAAGGGGAACCAGGATTGACGGAATTCCGAGCGCGGTGATTTCTCCGATGGTAATAGCCCCAGCCCGGCATACAGCGAGGTCGGCCACCGCCCACAACCGCGCCATATCTCCAAATTCACAGACTTCGTAGCTCGAAGTATTCGTCAACCCCCTCGTCGCGACGCTGATCGCCGAAAAATCTCGAGAACCCGTCACGTGAATAATTCTCAGGCCCTGGTCATGAGTCAGGTCTCTCGCAAATTCCGTGACTACCTGGTTGACTCGTCGAGCGCCGAGCGAGCCGGTCATCACCACAATTGTAAAAGGCGTAGCCGTGCGAGCTACGGAGCCCCACTCTGCGAGGGCGCTGCGGTCGACCTGTCGAATGACTTCTCGAAGGGGCACTCCGGTGACGACAGCTCGTCCGTCATCTACCAAAAATGGCACACAGCGACGAGTGGCGGCTCGAAGGACCACGCGTTGGGCGGCGCTGGCGTGCGCATCTAGTTCCACGAGAATGATGGGGCGTCGCCAAAACAGCGCTGCCAATACGGAAGCCAGCGACGCGTATCCGCCAACTGACACCACGGCCGATGGGCGTCGCCACCCCACCATCACCAACTCGTGCAAAAGAGCGACGATGAGCCCAGCGATAGAGACGAGATTGTCAAAAATGCGAGTCGGAAGTAGAGAGCGAGAAATCCCTCGACCAGGTAGCAGTACTAATCGAATACCGAGGGGGCGAAGTAATCGGCCTTCTTGGCCTCGGCGGGAACCAACAAAATACACGTCGTGAGAACTCACGCCTCGACTCATCAACTCCTCGGCGATGGCCTGCATCGGGAAGACGTGTCCTCCGGTTCCTCCGCCGGTGATGAGAACTGGCCTCATCACGCTCGAGATCGACGCTCGCGCGCTACGGCTAGGGGGGATTGTCGCGATCGCGTTGAGGTTCTTGCCGCTTGTCGTGGCCGCGTGGGTGGGGTGTCAGACTGGTTGCTGTCGAATGAACCGATTTCTCGTGCAATATTCACCAGAAAACCTACGCCAGTCAGATCGACAATGAGTGCCGTTCCACCGCCAGATATGAAAGGTAGCGGGATTCCGGTGACCGGTAGCCACTGGACCACCGAACAAACATTGATAATCATTTCAACCGCGAACCAGGTGGTGATTCCAAAGGCGATCAGTGAATTCGCTCGATCGGTTGAGGCCTGGGCTACTTGAATTCCCGTTCGAATCAACCAGACAAAAAGAAGCAGGACAACCACGGTGCCGAGCAGGCCATACTCTTCCCCAATCACCGAGAAAATAAAGTCCGTGTGAGCGTTAGGCAAAAAACCCCATTTTCCGTGGTCACCATTCATACCCAATCCGAAAAGCCCTCCGGCTCCTAATGAAATTTTAGACTGCGAGATTTGGTAGTAATAGTCGGGGTTGGCGTGGGGCGATAGGAATCCGACGAGTCGTCCATAGGCGTAGGCGTGAGTACCCAAATACCCCAAAAAACCGAGGACGCCAAGTCCCAAACTCCAATAAATCGCCGTCCGGGGTAGACCTGCCACGAACAGCATGCCGAGAACTATGGACAAAACAACAGCGTTAGTGCCGATGTCGCGCTCGAGGACAATAAGTCCAACTCCCAGCGATATCGGGAAGAGTTGCCAAGCGACACCACGCCATTGGCTCGTTCGACGTTCGTAGCGTGCCACGACAACACCGACAAAAATGCACAACGACAGCTTGAATATTTCGGAAGGCTGAAAACGAAATATTCCCTTGCCCAGCCAACGCTTCGCGCCATAACTCGATTGTCCATAGTTCGCGACCAGGAGTAGAAGAATCAACGAGACCGTCATTGCTAAGCGGGCCAAGCGAGTGAGGTGAGCCTTCGACACCCGTGACGCAATGACAAAACCCACGAATCCAAAGAGCAAAAACACTGCTTGTTTTAGGAAGAACATCCACAATGAAATCGAACGTGTCTGCTGGGGTGCAGAAGCGGATGTCACCATCACCACCCCAATGCCCACCAACACGGCGGTAGCGCGAATCAGGTGTTTTTCTAGCTGGTTTACCGAGCCCAGCCTCCTGATGCTATGAGCTTTCGTAGTGGAGTCGCCGGCCATCACACCACCTTCGCAATCTTAAGAAAGTCACCATAGAAAATCCCGAGTCCGAGGACGGCGAGAAGTCCCGCCACGATCCAAAATCGAATGATGACCGTTGTTTCCGGCCAACCCTTGAGTTCGTAGTGGTGATGAATTGGGGCCATCTTGAAAATGCGACGTCCCAGTATTCGAAAACTCACTACCTGCAAGATGACCGAGACTGTCTCAGTGACAAAGAGGCCGCCAATGACCACCAGGAGAAGGTCGAGATTCATCAGTAAGCAAAGTCCACCCAGCGCCGTTCCTATCGCCAGCGAGCCGGTGTCTCCCATCATTATGCGAGCCGGTGCCGCATTCCACCAGAGAAATCCGAGGCAACCGCCCACCATCGCCACCGCCACGAGACCGAGGTCAAGCGCGGATTGCAGGTGATACAAACTCGGGTGTCGGAACTGCCAGTAGCCAATAATGGAAAGTACGCCGAAGCAGAATGTTGATGAGCCAGCCGCCAGACCATCAAGACCATCCGTAAGATTTACGGCATTTGAGGTAGCCACCACCACCACAATCGCGAGAATCATCCAGCCAATGGCTCCGAGACTCCAGCCAGGCAGGGAGATACGCGTGAAGGAGAGAACTGTCGCCGTGTGGACCCAGTAGGTTGCCAGGACGGCAAAAGTACCAGCAATAAGTAGTTGACCAGCCAACTTGCCTCGTTTATTCAGACCAAGATTTCTCTCGTTACGAATACCTAAGAAGTCGTCGGCGAAGCCCAGAGCACCCGAGGCAATCACTGCAGACATGGCGAGCACCCCGCCGCGCGTAAAGATAATGGCCGTGCCAACGTGACCCATGACGTAACCGATGGTTCCCGCCAAGACAATCACAATGCCGCCCATGGTAGGAGTCCCCGCTTTCGCGTGATGGGAACTCGGTCCATCGTCACGGATCCTTTGCCCGTAGGAGTGACGCTGGAGAAATCGAATGAAGATTGGTGTCGAGAACAGAGCGAGCACGAAGGCCACTCCTCCCGCTTCCATCAGACTCAACATAGATACCTACTTCACTAACTCGGAGATGACGGCTCGGTCGTCAAAATTGATCACGTCGTCTCCTACTATTTGCGTTGTTTCGTGACCCTTTCCAGCGACGACCACGACGTCGTTTGGACCAGCCATCTTCAGCGCCTCAGCGATGGCCACCCGGCGATCACTGGCGCGCGACCACAGCGAATTCGGCGTCACACCAGCAATGATTTGGTCAATGATGGATTCGGGATTTTCGTGTCGAGGGTTGTCGGAGGTGATGACGGTTATGTCCGCGAACCTCGTTGCAACTGCGCCCATCATCGGCCGCTTCTCCCTGTCACGATCGCCACCGCAACCGAAAACTACGATGATTTTGGCGCCAGGTCGTAGCGCGCGCAGGTCACTTAAAATTCGCTCGAGCCCATCGGGAGTATGCGCGTAGTCAACAATCACCGTTGGACCCTTGCGAGAAACAACCTCGCATCGCCCCGGCACTGGTTGCACCTGTCGCAAAGCCGCGGCGGCGGCGTCAGCGCTTACGCCCACCGCGACCACGGTCTCCAGAGCCAAGAGAGAGTTGTCGACGTTGAAGCCACCACTGAATTGCGACTCGACTCGAAGTCCCCGCCACGTAAAAGTCGTTGAACCAATTTCGCACCGGACGTCGGATGCGAGCGCTGAACCAACCGGCACTAGCGGAACCCTGCACATGCTCGCTAGGCGTGCACCAAAGGGATCATCCGTCCAAATCACTGCCCGCTGACAACGCTCCGGGGTGAAGAGTGAAGCTTTAGCGGCAAAATACGCCTCCGTAGTTAGGTGGTAGTCCAAGTGATCGTGGCTCAAATTGGTGAAGACTGCTACCTCAAATTGAAGTCCGTCGACCCGACCTTGGTCCAGGGCGTGACTGGATACTTCAAGAGCCACTAGCGGCTGCTCGTCACTCTGTGCCCTGTCGCGCACCACGGCCAACTCCCGAAAAAGCTCAGGGGGTGGGGGCGTTGTTCGTTCGTGAGTCAGGGTACCTATGACTGCTGACTCACCCCCTATGGCCCGCCAGAGACCAGCCACGATGGTGGTGACGCTGGTCTTACCGTTGGTTCCCGTGACTCCGACCAGTCGAGTAGAGCGTTCGGGGTGAGCGACAATCGCCGCACTCGCGCGAACTAAAGTCGCGTGCATATCAGCAGTCGCCACCAACAGCGACGGACATGTATTCCCGACCTCAGCAGAAGAAACAACCGCAACGGCGCCGGCCTCAAGTGCTTCGGCAATGTACTTATCGCCCGAGGTGGATCGCCCCGGAAGCGCGAAAAAGAGAGAGCCCTCTCGACAGTCCCGAGAGTTCGAATCGACACGCGCAACCTCGATGTCACCCACAGCACCGCGAAGCTCCTCGCCCATTACCTCTCTCAGTTTCATCAGGTGACGTCCGAAGATATGGCCGAAGCGGTTCCCGCGAGTGGCTTATTGGAAATACCAGTTGGCGTAATGCCGTAGTGGTGAAGCGCGTAGGACATAACACGTTGGAAAACGGGAGCGGCGACGGCACCACCGAAAATTACGGTCCGGGGGCGCTGGATGATAACCACCATTGACAAAATAGGGTGATTTGCCGGGGCGTAGCCCACGAAGGTTGCGTTATAGGCACCTGTGATGTACGAACTGTGCCCGGGTGTCGGTATTTGCGCAGTCCCCGTCTTGCCAGCTACTAAGTATCCAGGAATAATCGCGTTGGTTCCCGTACCAGCTACCACAACTTGCTGCAGCATTGAATTCAACGTGGACGCCACGCTCGAAGACAATGCTCGGCGATGCTCACTCGGCGGCGTGGCTCGAATGGCCCCGTATTGGTCGACCACTGCACGCACCACCTTGGGTTGAATGAAAATACCGCCATTGGCGATGGTGTTGTAGGCATCGAGCAGTTGCATTGGTGTCACTGCGTCGGTCTGACCGATGGGCAACGAGGCAATGTCGGTCGCCGACCAGGTCTGAGCATTTTTCAACAGGCCCGATGACTCGCCGGGAAACCGAAGGGCCGTGGTCTGTCCGAATCCGAGGCGTTCGACTTGGCCAAGAAGGCCCGCTGCACCGACCTTGGTCGAAATCATATATGTACCGATGTTGCTCGACTGGGCCAATATCTGAGTGGAGGTGAGGTCAACGACGCCATGGCGCTCAGCGTCGTGGTACACCCTTCCCGCCACGAGGACTGAATAGGGAACTTTGAAGTGCGTGGTCGGGGTTATCGCACCGGACTCGAGAGCTGCCGAAAAGGGAATTATTTTGAAAACTGATCCGGGCTCGTAGGTCTGAGAAGTCGGGAGATTATTGATGGTTTGTTCGATACCCGGGACTCCGATGGAAGTACCCCAGGTTGAAATTGGTCCGAGATTTCCGGCGGGCACACCGGTATTCACGAGCGACGCACTCGCAAGAATTTCACCAGTACGTACATCCATAACCATCGCCGTACCAGTCAGTCCACCCGTAGCGTGCAATTGATTGCCGAGCGCCTGCTCGGTTATGTACTGCAGTGGTGTATCGATGGTGAGTTCAATACTCCGGCCCGGAACTGGCTTTTGAACAATCACCGCCCGGGAGCCCGGAAGTGAAATGCCCGAGACTGACGCCAGGACGTTCTGACGCCCGGGAGAGCCACCAAGGATGTCGTTCATTTGATATTCCAAACCGGCCGTGCCGGTGGTGAGGTTCACTGGATGAGCACCACTCGTGATTGTCACGTGGGTGCCACCGATAAGGGCCGTCGCGATGGAGCCGTTGGGCGTCGTTCGAACTGACGAATCGAAGACACGAATGCCGGGTGCGTTGAGACGCTCCAATTTTCTTCCGCTGGCTAGATCTAAAGAATTAGTCAACAGCACGTAGCCTGAATGACGTGTCAACAGCGGATAGATTTCGGCAGCCGGGCGGTGAAGATAGGGTGCGAGTTGTCGAGATTCAAGCTCGGGTTTTACAATTTGAAAGTCGTCGGCGATGACCTGTTTGGTTGGTGTCGAAATGGCCAAGATTTGTCCGTGTCGATCATAGATACCACCCCGCAACGCGGGTATTGCGACCGATTGATGCACTTCATTCGCTGAATCTCGCACGTAGCGTGCGTGATCTTTAATTTGCAGAGCCGCTAAGCGACACATCAGCACAGCAACTATGGCGAGAAACGCAATCAAAGCCCAGCGCGATCGAGTCTTGAGGTAGGCGTTATTGTTCGCAACTAATGAATGTCGCGGGTAGCGATTGCTCACGATCTCACCGACCTCATTGGACTCAGTGAGTTTTCCGAGAAGTCACCAGCGCTGAGCCGATGAACTTCGGGAGATGCAATGGTGCGAGAAGGGATGCCGAGGGAATCTGCAACACCACCTCGGGCGTGACCAGGTGGAGGGCCCCCGCCTCGTTGGCAACCCTTCCGGGCGCCGCCACATTGGTTAGCGCGCTAACGCTCACCGCGTAATTGGACTGTTGGGTTTCCAGATCTATCTGTAATTGATGCAGCTGCACTTGCCGAGCCGAGCTCAGGGCGTTGCCGCCCGCGAGAGCGCCGACCGTAAGTACGGCAATCATCATGCACTTCGAGACAACTGAGCGAGTGGGGAGTGTCTGCGTACGGCTATTTGTGCGCGTTACGTGTCGACCCGCTGTACGACTGCGTCGTGTTGATCGTCTCGTCGTGTGAGGACGAACTCTCGTTGAACTCGGAAATGTAATGAGACTCATGGGGACACCTTCCAGCCGTAGCGCAGACGAGCTGATCGAGCCCGTGGATTTAGAACGACTTCTTCACCCGTTGCCATCACGGCACCGAACTTCTTCACGACCATGGAGGGCTGTGCTCCGCAGACGCAACCCAGCGCGACCGGGCAGGAGCAGCCGCCAGTCGCTGCTTCGCGCAATACTGACTTGACCACCTGGTCTTCACCCGAGTGATACGAGATCACCACCAAAATTCCTCCGGGGGACAAAAACTCGATGGCGGCAGTGAGACCTCGCTGAAGCTGACCTTCTTCGTCATTCACCTCAACACGGAGGGCCTGAAAGACTCGCGTCGCTACATGACCACGACGACGAGCAGCCATCGGTACGGCACGTTCCACCGCCTCAACGAGGCTGTTCGTCGTTTCCGGGCGACGTTCAATAATCGACTTAGCAATGGCACCGGCAAAACGCTGTTCGCCATGCTGACGCAAGAGGCGAGCAAGGCTGTGCTGGTCAATAGATGCCACTAGTTCACTAGCGGTAATCCCTCGTGTGGGGTCCATCCGCATATCGAGAGGGGCATCGGCCCTGAAGGAGAATCCCCTATCCGCATCATCGAGTTGTGGTGACGAGACACCTAGGTCCATAAGAATGCCCACCACGTCAGATTGCGGTGTGAGGAAATCTGCCATATTGGCGAATTCGCCATCGACGATGGTCACTCGATTCCCGAATGGCTCCAATCGTGCCGTCGCTGCTCGTCGTGCGGCTGGATCACGGTCAATACCCAGCAGGGTGTTGTTCGGATCTGCTGTCAGCAACGCCGCGGCATGGCCACCACCGCCCAGAGTGGCATCAATAATCACCCCGGTCTTAAGACCGGTGAACAGCTCGACTACTTCCCGTTCGAGCACTGGGTGGTGTACATATGCAGTGGCCATCTGCGGCCAACCGATCGAACCTCTACATAGGGGGGAAGAGGGAAGTACGAAGGATGGGGCGGAGGTGTCCTCACCCACTGCTTCGATCGGTTGGCTGCGCATGGTCATCGCAAAATTCGTTTGAGTTGTTGTGGCACTCCCCTTCATCACTCTGTAATCTCGGCACCGAAAACTTCAGAGGCACTCGTGGTCACTAACTCGTAGTGCGCGGGATTCCATAATTCGATGCGATTGCCCATTCCCAGAATGAATATCTCCTGCGAAATTCGCGCGAACTCTCGGGCCTTGGGAGTCGTCAGAAAGCGACCCTGCTTGTCAATTTCGACCTCGCTCACTCCCTGAAAAAAACGACGGGCTATCGAGAGATCTTCGCTGCGTGAACTGCGACCCAGCTCCGACATCTCTTCGCCCTTGACGCGAAAATCTTCCTTCGTCCACAGTGCTAGGCAGCCAGTTTGGTGCCAGGTGATGAAACCACCACCATTGAATTCCGAACGGAAAAGTGCCGGCACAATGAGTCGGCCTTTGGCGTCGAGGGTGTGCTCAAACGTTCCAAAAAACACAGTTACCCCCTCCAACTCGTTTAGCGGCCCTACACCACTACCCTCCACTGCCCTCCCATTCTAACCACATCACACCACCAAAGGGCAAATTCAGGTCAGAATTTGATGATTTTCGAAAACTTCGTCCCGGACGGCACTCGTCCAAATAGAGAGGTCAATGATTCACGGAGCGCCCTCAGGCGGAAATTAGTTCGCGGATAAGAAGAGTTGACGCCGTAGCCAGGGGCTGCTGGCCCCCAAGACTGCTCGTTCGATGTCATCTGCGTGGCTGACGAAACCAAGGGTCTCGAGATTATGGTGCTGGAGGGCAGACTCCAGACCCTCAGGAACTACTGGGATCTGGGTCAGAATTGCCGATGAATCTCCACGGTGCAGGACGGTCGAGATGAAGCTTCCTTCGCGGACTCGCCATTGAGTCAGCCCCACAGCCTTTCGGCCATCGAGGAAAACTTCGCCAGGTCCACCCATCGCAAAACATGCAACGCCGTGTTCGGGTTGGCCCCGCATGCCGCCCACGCCCAGCGACCAATTCCCCGACCTCAGTGTGGCGAGCGCCTGACCCCACCAACTCCCTACCAACACGGCCGCGGTTGTCACGTCCGATCGAAATCGTGCGTCGTCACTCGGGATCCAAAAATCAATCCACACATCGTCTGGTTGCAGGAGAACAACTCCGCCGCCGCCACGGCGCCGACGAACGGGAAAATCCGCGCGGTCTATCGCTAAGACAGAATCTGGCTGTGAACTCCCTACGACCAGCGTTGGCTCGGCGAGACGCACCACTAGCGCGGTCGCTACACCGAGTGAACGCACGGCTTCGTAGTCGTACAGTTCTTCGAAGCTACTTTTCATGACGCCTTCGGTAAAAATGGCTCCCACAGCGGATCGGGATCAACCACGTGTCGCCAACGCCACCAATGGCCCTCGGGTACTCGTGGTGCAAAGCGTAAGGTCCAGCCTAATTCCTCTAGCAATCGATTACCTTTTTGCATATTGTGACGCCGACACGCCGCGACAACATTGCTCCAGTCGTGGCGGCCGCCGCGACTACGCGGCACAATGTGGTCAATTGTGTCTCCCTCGCCATCGCAGTAGGCGCATCGATGGTCATCGCGCAACAGCACGGCGCGGCGAGTAATTGGTGGCGTGCGCACTCGCGACGGCAGCTTCACGACGTGATGGAGACGGACAATGGCGGGAATCTGAATGGTCAGTGACGGCGATCGACACAAACTTGCATTCGCGGCGGTCACCACCGACTCCGCACGACCATCAAGCATGAGTACGACGGCGCGCTGCTCGCTCACCAGCTGCAAGGGCTCATACGTAGCGTTGAGGAGGAGGACCAGTGTGATAGTAAAAAACTACCGCTTCGAGACTTGGCGAAGCGACCATCGAGCTGCGGCGAGTGCCTCGCTGATGTCCACCGTTCCCGAGCCGTCTCCCGTGGCCGTCGACATCCGAAAGTACCAGTAGCGCTCGTCGGGAATGGGCAGAAAGGGGGCGTGGCGCCACCATCGGCGGCGGCGCAGAGACCATCCAGCGCGAGCCAAAATCACGGCATGAACCGGATGAGTCACGGCGTAAGTCACTAGACCGCGAGGAAGAAATTTCATTGGACGGCGCCATTCAGCGCCACGGCCGCGGCACCCAAGAGCGGACCATTGGCACCCATGCCCGAAGGGCTAATAGTGAGGTTGGCCAGGTAGGACACCCGTCCGGTTTGTCGAGCCCCTTGGAGCGCAGCTTCAAAGAATGGTGTTCCGTAGCCGAGGGCCACCGATCCAGCCACGAAAAAGTTCTCACAGTCGAGAAGGGTGGCAATGGACCCGATGGCTCGGCCCACCAATTGACCCGTACGTTCTCGAATTGCCAGGGTCGCCACGGCTGGATCAGAACCGGTGATGGCTCGAATCGCCGTACCGGACGCCTCGGCCTCCAAGCACCCTCGCCCACCGCACGTACACTCGCGTCCGTCGGGGATGACGTTGACGTGGCCGATGTGGCCGGCGTTACCCTCCCGGCCGTGCACGAGATTACCGTCAAGCACCACACCACCACCAATGCCGGTGGAGACCACCATGGACACGTAATTCGCCACCCCCCGAGCAGCTCCGAAGCGACCCTCAGCGAGCGCCAGAGCTTTGGCGTCATTATCGATATGGCAGGGCAGGGACAAATGATCTTGAATTATCTGGACTAAGGGAAAGTCACGCCACTCTGGAATATTCAGGGGTGACACCAACTCGCTCATATTCCTCGACGGCCCACCACAGCCAATGCCAACAGACGTTATTTCAGACAGGTCGACAGAATTCTCAAGAAGATTGAGGATTCGATCCATCAGGGGACGATCACCGTGGTTTGTCTCTATCCGGTGACGTGATCCGATATCTCCCGAAGTCGATACTGACGCCACCTCCACCTTGGTACCGCCAACATCGATAGCCAGAATGCGTGACTGACTCACTGGGGACGGCGATGCCGCGTCCACCACTCCCGAATCGCTCGGGGCCTCTCGGCGAGCACATCATCCTCGTTGACGTCGCGGCGCATGCTTCGTGAAAAATCGTGCCACGATGCTCGGCCCATGCGACGAGCGTTACTTTCGACCACCACGGCCGACACGAACATGATCACCACACCGAACATTCCAATTTCGATGTTGGACGCGAAAAAAACTAGGAGTAGTACCAATCCGCCGACGAACCCTGCGGCCCCCCAACGAACACGACGTCCACTATGGGTGTAGACGGTCGTCTCGCGAACACTCTTGGCGAAGCGGGGATCTTCTTTGGAAAGCGACTCCTCGAGTTGGGCGAGAATTCGTTGTTCGTGTTCTGACAGCGGCATCCGCGACCCCTTTCGACTTGTAACTTAGGTTACATCGCCGCCCTTGCTGACGGCACGCAGTGGTCACATTGCCTATCGGTAGAGTGGCTCAAGCGACTGGAGGCGGTCATGATCACGAAACAATCCAGAGAATTCTCATCTCGCCTGCTCACCGTGCTCTTCGCCCTCGTCGTCCCCCTGGCTAGCTTGACGGCGTGGGCCATTACCAGTGTCACGAACACCGACAGTTACGTCGCAACGCTGCACCCATTGGCGACCAATCCCATCGTGCAGACCTACGTGGCCAACGAGGGAGCGTCCATTCTTATTAGGGATCTTCACGTTCGTGATCGCGTCACCCACGCCCTGCCCCCATCGGCCAGTTTTCTTGCCAGCACCATCACCAACGAACTCCAAGTGACAATCGCCGGGGCCATTCATGACGCTCTGGCGACGCAGGGTTTTGCCACTCTGTGGGACCGCGAGAACCGCTTTACTCACGGCACAGCTGTGAGCCTCCTCCAGGGCAAGGGCAATCTCAGCATTGACAAGGCTCGCCAACTGGTCGTCAATGTCACACCCACTTTGATCAGTGCCATTGCTGCTCTGCACCGCCAGGGCATCACCTTGCTCGATCCACTTCAGGCGAGCCTGGTTCACGATCAACGACTCACGCTCCAGCTACTCAACTCTCAGCAACTGCGTCAAACTCAGTTCTACTTTCGAACGGCCACTCAGGTTCTCTGGCTCCTGCCTCTTATTACCCTGCTCCTCGCTATCGCCGCCATACGAACGGCCCGTTCACGCACGGTGGGCACCCGACGACTGTCGCTGGCTCTCGTTGTTAGTGCCACACTGGCCTTCGGCTTCCTACAGATTGCCATCACGAGCGCCACCACCCTCGCCCCGACTCCACCCGACGTCACGTCAGCAATCCTGCGGACTCTGACGAAGGATCTGAGGGGGGACTTCGAAAGTTTGATTCTCGTAGGCCTGCTCTCACTCATTGGACACTGGATCAGTGGGTCCTCACAGCGCGCGAGCGACTTACGCCAGCACTTCGCACACAGCGTCACGATTTTGCGCGTTGCCCTACAACGTCAGACATCACTAGCCCGGTCGACAGACTGGGTTGCTTGGACGCGAGTTCGCCACGAGCAGATATCCCTCGTGCTCGTCATGGGAGATTGGATTGCATTGACGGCGTGCGTCGTACTGGTCCTCAGCTCAGTTCGAAGTTTGCCGTCCCTCCTCCTGGTCGTTCTCTTCGCCATTGGCTGGATCCAATTAACCCGAGCCGTCCATCGTGCACTTAGACCTCACAACGTCACTGAGATCGAGTCGGCCCCGTGACTCCCCTCCTTCGCGTCGCGGTTATTTGCACGGGAAACATTTGCCGCTCCCCCATGGGTGAGGTCATCCTGCGTGAATTAGTGGCCGACGACCCAAGTCTCGCCGGCCGAGTCGTCGTCACGAGTGCGGGAACGGCACGATGGCACGTCGGTAAGGAAATGGATCCACGGACGAGGAATGCACTGAACCGGGCGGGGTATCTCAGTGCGGGAACGCTGGGCGAATTCGCCTCCAGCTCCTACCTCGACGATCACGACATTGTCGTAGTGATGACTAATGAGCACCGTAAGGATGTCACCCATCGCCTTACCAGCCCCGACGTCGAAGTGATCATGCTTCGCGATCTCTACGAAGTCCACTCCGGCCTCGACGTCCACGACCCCTACTACGGCGATGACGCCGACTTCGACGCCTGTCTCGAGACAGTTAGTCGAGGCTGCCGTACGTTACAGGGTCTTCTTCGACAGCGCGTCGAGAAGCTTGAAGGGTCACCTCCGGCAGAGTGAGTGAGAGCAAGAAGGCCAAAAATGTCGCCGGTAGCGCCCATAGATAGATTGAGTGAATTGTTGACGCTATGGCGTGAAGCACAGCCTGCAGCACTGGTCGCGGCAGCTGTAGCAACTTCGCCGGCGTCCACTCGTTGGCGGTAGGGAGTTTTCCGTGAAAACCCACGCGGGCTAATTGAATATGTAGCCGCCCGGGTAGAAAATTGGAATACAGTGCGCCAAAGGCCGCGGTACCAAAGGACCCGCCGATAGAGCGAAAAAAGTTGGCCCCCGCCGTACCGGCACCGAGGTCTTTCATTTCCACCGCATTCTGGACGGCCGTCGTGAGAATTTGCATCACGCTGCCAATGCCCAAGCCGAAAATCAACATATACACACCCATCAACCAACCCGACGTGTCAACCCCGACAGTGCTGAGTAGTACCAGGCCCACGCTCGTTACCAGAGTCCCGCCAATGGGAAAGTAGCGGTAGCGCCAGCCCTTCGAGAGCAGAATTCCCGCCGTGATCGAAGCGGCAAAAATTCCCGCCATCATCGGTATGAGACGCAGGCCCGACATCGTCGGTGACGCTCCCTTGACGGTCTGCATGAAATATGGGAGAAAAGTCATCCCGCCGTACATGGCAAAACCAATAACGAAGCCAACGGCAGACGCCGAAGTGAAAACTTTATTTTTGAAGAGTCGAGGTGCAATCACTGGCTCAACGGCACGACGTTCAATCAGAATGAAAAGGATTGTAAAGACGACTCCCGCGAGAGCCAGTCCCAGACTCTTACGGCTACCCCAAGCGAAAGTATTGCCCCCGAGTGAAGTGAACATGATGAGGCAGGAAGCGGCAATGGTCAAAGTAATGATTCCCGCGACGTCAATAGCGTGACGCACTCTCTTCGCCGAACTGGGCAGAACCAGCCAGGTCACCACTAGAGCGGCAATGCCGAGGGGAATGTTCACATAAAAACACCAGCGCCACGACACGTGCTGCGTGAAGTACCCCCCGATCAGCGGCCCGAGCACCGTGGAGGCCCCGAAGGTGGCACCGAAGAACCCTGAATAGCGCCCTCGATCTCGAGGGGCCACGAGGTCACCAATGATTGCCTGCGAACCAATGAGCAAACCTCCTCCGCCCAGTCCCTGAAGAGCACGGAAGAAGATGAGTGAGGTCATCGAATGAGCGGTGCCGCACAGGACCGAACCCAGCAGGAAGAGGAGAATACTGATTTGGAAAATGGACTTCCTCCCGAACTGATCACCCATTTTCCCCCAGAGAGGTGTTGAGACTGTCGACGCCAGTAGGTAGGCGACGACAACCCAACTCAAATGGTTCGCCCCGTGCAACTCGCCCACAATTGTCGGGAGCGCTGTTGAGACCACGGTGGAGTCCAGTGCGCTGAGAAACATCCCCATCATCAGTGCGCTAATGATCGTGTAGAGCTCACGCTTCGAGACGTCGGGGGGCGATACGAAATCGGACATACGAGCTTTCTTTTCGGTGGCGTTGTGGCCGCGATCCAGTCGTTACGACAGTACTGCCTTACCGGTCTTGCGCTACTGCATCGCTAATCTTTGGAAGTGGGCAGCGCAACTTCTCGAAGAATTACGCCAGCTCTCGTGGGGTCCTGGTTGCGTTTCGAAAGCACCGCCGGGGTCACGATGTGCGCCGGGGCCGTCGTGGCATTGCTCTGGAGCGCGCTCGGAGCGACTTCGTATCAGCGAATTACTAGTGGGAATATTGGCTGGTCTCTCGCGCATTGGCTGCAGCTCGCAAATTTGCACGACCTCGCAGCGAACGGGTTGCTCACGATCTTCTTTTTGGTTGTCGGGTTAGAACTCTCGCGAGAAATGACGTACGGAACGATGCGCACGTGGCGTCAGGCCGCGCTACCCGTAACGGTCGCCGGCGGCGGAATGGTCGCCACATCTCTCATCATGCTCACCGCTGGCTTCGCCCTGCACTCGAGCGCCCTACGCGGCGGCTGGGGCGTACCCATGGCTACCGATATTGCCTTTACCCTCGGGGCACTCAGTCTCGCCGGACGGCGAGTCCCTAGTGCCCTGAGGACATTTCTCTTGACGGTGGCCATCGCCGACGATATTCTCGCCGTGCTCTTGCTGGCCCCGCACAGTTCGTCGGGTCTTCGACTTCTCGCCGCCGCCCTCGGTACTGTGCTCATCGCCATCGTGGTTCGCCGTCGCCCCCCCACGCGGCCCCTCGCCTACGCCGGGCTACTGGTAATCGTCTGGGTCATTTTTCGAGTCGCCCACATTGAAACGGCCCTGGCGGGAGTCGTGGTGGGTGCGCTCGTTCCCTTCGGGGACGGTCAGGCCGGGAGTCTCTTGGAACATCGCATGATTCCGTGGTCGACGGCGCTGGCCCTCCCATTATTCGCCCTCGTCTCAACGGGTATCTCGTGGGAACACGTCGTGTGGAACCATGCGAGCTTGCAGTTAGGCGTCGTTCTGGCTATCGCCCGTGTCGGTGGCAAAGTTCTCGGAATTTCGCTCGCGACCACGCTGGTCATTCGACTTGGCATGATTTTGCCGAGTGGCCTCTCACGGCGAAGCGTCGTTGCTGCCAGTGCACTCTGTGCGGTGGGACTTACAGTTCCGCTCCTCTTTGCCGACGCGGTCTACGGTCGTGGCACGCCGAGCTACGCCACCGTCACCGTGGCGCTGGTGGTGGCCTCCGTGCTGGGCGTCGTACTGGGCACCGTTGCGTTACGACTAGTCCACCGTTCCGCGACCATTCACTAGTTTGTAGGAAGAACTTAAAGGGGAAACCATGAAAACAGCGCTCACCGAGATGCTCGGCATCGAACACCCCATCATGCTGGCGGGCATGGGTGGCGTTTCTTACAGCGCACTGGTGGCGGCGGTATCTAATGCCGGTGGCTACGGCTGCATGGGCGCTTCAACCATGTCGAGTGAGCAGATGGCCGAGGAGATTGCGGCTACGCGCCGACTCACCGATAAGCCCTTCGGCGTAGATTTGCTCACTGCTTTTCCCAGTGACATGGTGCGCAATGTAGAGATCATTATCGAAGGTGGGGCCAACGCCTTCGTCGCGGGCCTCGGTGTACCCCGTAACGTTGTCGACCTCTGCCATCAGAACAAGGTCTTAGTCGTCTCGATGTGTGGCAAGGTCGATCACGCCAAGCGCGCGCTCGACGCGGGTTGCGATTTGGTTATCGCCCAGGGCACCGAAGCTGGTGGTCACACTGGCTTCGTGGCCACGATGCCCCTCGTTCCCATGATTGTTGACGCCGTCGACGGGCAGATTCCAGTCGTGGCCGCCGGAGGAATTTTTGACGGGCGCGGTTTGGCCGCCGCCCTGGCCCTCGGAGCCGTTGGCGTATGGGTGGGGACTCGCTTTATCGCCACGCCAGAAGCGCGGGGTCTTCCCGGCTTCAAGGAGAGAATCCTCGCATCCCACGAGGACGGAACGACGGTGTCGAAGGCCTTTTCGGGTAAGACCATGCGCGTCATGAAGAATCAGACGACGGAGCGCTACGAAGCCGAACCTTCACTGCTACAGAAGTTTCCCGAACAACTCGGTCAGTCCTTCCGTGACGGCACCTTTCACCTCGGTGGCGATGAGACGACCTTGGGTGTTGATATTGAGCGCGAGGGCTACCCCGCCGGTCAGGCCGTGGGTGCCATCGGTTCCCTCATCCCCGCGGGCGAAATTGTCGCATCGATGATGCGCGAGGCGGAAGCCGACCTGCAGCGCCTAGCAAACTTCGTGGGGCACTAGTTCCAAAGACCCACGGGGCAACTAACCCCCGTGCCCCCGAGGCCGCAGTAACCCGCCGGGTTGGCCACGAGGTATTGCTGGTGGTAGTCCTCCGCCATGTAGAAGGTCGCGGCCTCGGCAATTTCTGTGGTGACCGCCGCTAAACCCGCGCTCGCTAGACGCTCAGTGAAGGCCGCTTTCGCCAATAGGGCGCTGGCTAATTGCTCGGGCGAGGTGGTGTAGATCGCGCTGCGATATTGCGTACCGACATCGGCCCCTTGACGGAAGCCCTGAGTTGGATCGTGACTTTCAAAAAAGCGTGACAACAACTCGTCGTAACTGATGACCGCCGGATCAAAAACTACGTGCACGGCTTCGCTGTGTCCGGTCAGGCCCGAGCAGACTTCCTGGTAGGTGGGGTTGGGAGTGAAGCCCCCCTGGTAGCCCACGCTGGTTGAGAGCACGCCGGGGCTTGCAAAGAAAATTCTCTCAGCACCCCAAAAGCAACCCATCGCAAAATACGCGTGGACCGCCCCCTCGGGAAAGGGGCCGTACAGGGAAGTTCCAAAGGTCAGGTGGCGTAGATTGACCACAATAGGTGTCGCCCGCCCCTCCAGAGCTTCGTGGGGTTCAATCATGGAGACGGAAGATTTCATGGACTAAATCTAGAGGTTCAAGCAGCGCAGCAGTCCGACCTAAAGTTTCAGACGTGAGTGAGACTAAGCAGATTGAGGATTTCCTAGAAATGATTCGCTCTCACGGTGGCCGCGTCACCGCCGTCAAGCGAGCCGTCCTCAACACTCTCATTTCGGCCCCTCAGCACCTCAGTGTTGAGACTCTTACGGGCTCCGTCCAGCAAGTAGCTCCGGACACCAGCGCTTCCACCGTGTACCGAATCCTCGAGGAACTCGAAGGCCTCGGTATCGTGGTCCATTCCCACCTCGGACATACGGCCGCGGTGTATCACTTATCAGGTCTCGTCCACGGACACCTCAGCTGCGTTCGCTGCGCCGAAACCATTGAAATTCCAGCCAGCTTTTTTTCCACCATCGCTGATCGGGTGAGTGGGGACTACGGCTTCACTCTCGATGAGCACCACCTAGCCCTCTCGGGCACCTGTGCTCGCTGTCAGGGGCGTTGAGGCCACATCGCGAGGGTGGCGCCCAGTATGGCCACGATGACGGCTGCTGACATCGCGGGTCGGATTGAATGGTGACCAAAGGCCACGATCACCGTCGACGACATGGCGACACCAAGGGCACTGCCCGCAGCTCGCACCAAGTTGACGGTGCCCGAAGCGACTCCTCGCGAGAAAATGTCGACCCCCTCCATGACGGTGACGTTGTTGGCCGTATTGGACGCCCCGATGGCCACACCGACGAGAACTAAGCCAGCGATGGCCGGAACAAGAGTCGCGCTCAAGGTCGCGAGGAGCACCCCGGCCAGAATCGACCAATTTGCAGCAATCACAATCACCCGAGCTGAGAGCGTCCGTCGAATCACACCAATAAACGGGGCCATGAGAGCGAGGCCCATGGGAATCGCCATAGTCGCGGCCCCGCCGACGGCCGTGGAGCGATGGAAATCACGCTCCACCAGAAAGGGCACCGCCACCAGGAGGGCAAAAAATGTGATGTAGGTAACAATTAAATTTCCGAGAGCGCGTCGAACTCCGGGGCCGATGAACACCGACGGCATGAATATTGGGGCCCGCGCCCGTCGTTCAATCGGCACCAGTGCGATTGCCGCCACGATCCCGAGTGCGACCAAGCCCAAGGTCGGCCCGCGCCACCCGTTCTTCGCAGCCATCGTGAAACCACCAATAAGACCGGCGGCCGCTACGGCCAGTGCTAGCGAGCCGGCGAGGTCGAGTCGCTCAGCGGGCGCCACTGTGCGGCTTCGCGGCAAAAAGAGTGCCGACATAACCCCCGCGACCAGGGCCAGTGGGGCGCTGATCAAAAAAAGTCCTCGCCACGGAATCACGCCGCCCAAGAGACCTCCGAGAAATGGACCGCTCGCCAGCCCAATAGCTTGGGCCGTCGCTTGAATTCCCAGGGCCGTCGTTCGGTTGTGATTATGCACGGAGGCCGCGATAAGGGCTACCGAATTCGCTTGGACCATGGCGACACCGAGAGCTTCCACAACCCGAAAAGCCACTAGTGCGTAGAAGGAAGTGGCGCAAAGGAAGCAACCCAGTGCGCCCAGGACGAACATCGCGAAGCCATCGATGTAGACCCTCTTGCGACCCACGGCATCGGCTCGTTTACCGAAGAGAATCAGAGTCGCCACGACGGTGATGAGGGGGGCGAGACCTAACCAGGACACCTGCGACAGCGGTCGGTGCATCACGTGAACAAAACGTGGATACGAAACAGTGATAACGCCGCTGTCGAGGGCACTCGTGATGGCGCCGAAGCAGACCGCCGCTACAGCCAACCATTCGGCGTGGCGCCAATTACGGATGACCGCCGGTCGCGCCGACTCCCCTCGACCCGGCAACTGCGCCGGTGCGCCGAGGTAGTCGGGATAGTCCACCCCTCCATTCTGACTGATTTCTCAACTTCGTCACGTTCCAGCACACAATTCTCCTGCTAGACCATTAGTGGAGGTCATGAAGTGATTCAGCTCGAACATGCGACAAAAAAATATGGCGACACAATCGCGGTGCACGACCTCTCTTTTACAGTCGAGCCGGGAGTCGTCACCGGTTTTCTCGGGCCGAACGGCTCAGGCAAGTCGACCACCATGCGTATGGTTCTCGGCCTCGACCGACCGACCAGTGGTCGCGCCCTCGTCAATGGCAAGCGATACCACGACCTCACCAACCCACTGCGTGAGGTCGGGGCCCTCCTCGATGCGAAGGCCCTCCACCCTGGACGGTCGGCCCGTAATCACCTGCGCGCACTCGCTGCGTCGAACAAAATTCCTTTCTCCCGAGTGGATGAAGTCCTGGGAATCGTCGGGCTCGACGCCGTAGCCAACAAGAAGGCTGGCGGCTTCTCGTTGGGCATGGGTCAGCGCCTTGGCATAGCGGGGGCAATCCTTGGCGACCCCGGCGTCCTACTTTTTGATGAGCCAGTTAATGGCCTCGATCCCGAGGGCATCCGATGGGTGCGTGAGTTCTTCCACTCGCTCGCGGCCGAAGGTCGGACGGTCTTTGTGAGCTCGCACCTCATGAGCGAGATGGCTCTCACCGCCCATCAACTCATCGTCATCGGGCGTGGCGAACTAATTCGCCACGGCACCGTGAGTGAGCTCACCGCCACCGCCACCGGGTCAGTCCTGGTTCGCAGTCCCCAGATTGACGAGCTCACCGTCGCGATAGCGGCCTTGGGCGGATCCGTTGCTTCCCACCGTGACGACGCCATTGAGTTCGCGGGTATCACCGCCGAGCAGATTGGTGTCGCCGCTCTCGACAGGGGTATCGCGCTGTACGAACTAACACCCCAGCGAGCCTCCCTCGAAGAAGCATTTATGGAGATGACGGCCTCGTCGGTTGAGTTCTCCGGTCAACCACTATCCGAGGGAAACCACGCGTGAGCAACCACCCGACCCCGCTCAGCATTGTTCGTTCCGAGTGGATAAAGTTCCGCACGGTTCGTTCGACCGTCTGGGGCGTCCTCACTCTCATCGCGCTCACCGTCGGCTTTGGGGCGCTCATCAGTTTCGCCAGCGCCGGGCACTACAGCCAACGCGACATTGAAAAGCTAAGTTTTGACCCCGTGCTCCGCAGCCTCAGTGGACTCTTTTTCGCCCAACTCGTCGTGGGGGTTATTGGCGCCCTGGCCATAACGTCGGAATACGGCTCCGGAGCCATTAGGTCAACCCTCGCCGCAGTACCACGTCGGATTGAATTGATTCTCGCCAAAGCTAGCGTTCTGAAAATAACAATTTTCGTCATTGGCGAAGCCGTCAGTTTCGGGGCCTTCTCCATTGGGCAAATGATTTTCGCCTCTACTAAAGTGCCCTTGGCCGATCGAGTTTTCCCTGAACTCACGCACGTTCCGAGTGCCTCCTTGGGGACGCCGGGGGTCTTCTTGGCGGTCTTTCTCGGTGGGGTCGCCCTGACCCTCTTGGCGCTGCTCGGCTTCTTTCTGGGGCTCATTATGCGCAGTACGGCGGCCTCCATCAGCGTCTACGTCGTATCACTCCTCGTACTACCGATTCTCACCATCTTCCTCCCATCCAACTGGCGAAACGATATATCTAAGTTTTTGCCGACCAATCTCTTCCAAGGAATGATCGCCACCCACCACAGCACCGACGCCTTCTCACCATGGATGGCGACCGGCACATTGACGTTCTACGTTCTCGTTATCGGGGCTATCGGTCTCGCCTTGTTCTCGCGGCGAGACGCGTAGCCCCGCCCGCTACGGTTCTTTCATGGAACTACGTGAAGCCCTACGGACCACCGGCGCAGTACGCGACTTCACCACGGATGAAGTCCCCTTATCAGTGGTCTACGAAATCCTCGATGACGCCCGCTTTGCCCCGTCGGGTGGTAATCGGCAAGCGTGGCACGTCATCGTGGTCACCGACGAAGGGCCGCGACGAGCCCTGCGTGACGCCTACCTCGATGGCTGGCACGATTACGTCGCCCACCTCCTCGCCGGGCTCATTCCCTTTTCCCCCCTGGCCAGTGAAGCTGACCGCATCACCGCTAGTCTGCAGCGGGAAGCAGCCATCGCGATTTCCAAGCCCGAATCTTTTCCCGAGCGTCTAGACCAAGCCCCCGTGCTCCTGGTCATCACCGCGGACCTCGCCGTGTTGGCGGCCGTCGACCGGGACCTCGATCGCTACCAGATAGCCGGTGGCGCATCGATCTACCCCTTCGCCTGGCAGATTTTGCTGGCCGCCCGGGAGCGAGGACTCGCGGGCGTTATGACGACCATCGCGACGCGTAACGAAGACCAGGTGCGCCAGGCGCTCCGCATCCCCCCCGATCACGCCGTCGCCGCCGTCATGGCGCTCGGCACACCCTTGCAACTCCACACAAAATTAAAACGCCGACCAGTCGAAGAATTCGCCACCATCAATAGTTTCGATGGTCCCGCGCTACGTCAGAGTTAGTTCAGACTCCCGTCGGCCCCGAGGGCCTGAGGCCCGCGCCGGATTTTTGGGCGAACGCCATCCACGAGGAGCGGCGTGGCCATCTGACGCAGCGAGCCGGCGGGAGCGGACGTTAACTGAATGAAATCTCCATTGGAAATTTGGGGCTGAGAAAATGCTCCCGCGAGATCCAGAATCGGTGCGTGAGGCACTCCGGAATCAGCCAATTCGATCAGCCACTCGCCAGTCCCTCGAGCAGAAAATACGCGCTCGAGATTCTTCCCCAACTCCTCACGGGCCGCGACGCGGTCGTCATTAAGGTCAAAGCGCTTCTCCGACACCACCGAATCTGAGATCACTGCTCGAAGTTTTTCGAATTGTCCATCGGTTCCCACCGCCAGCATGAGCCAGCCATCCGCCGTACGGACCGGCCCGTAGGGGGTGATACTCGGATGGTCATTACCCAATCGACCCGGGTTCACCCCGTTCACCAAGTAGCCCTGGGCTTGATTCACCAGAGCACTCATGGCCGATTCCAGTAGCGGCGCCTCAAAGTGGCGGCCCGGGCGACCGCTCACACGCGCAAAGAGGCCGGTAACTAGCCCCACGGCTGCGTAGAGGCCCGCGACCACGTCAGCGATGGGGGCGCCCACTTTGGTCGGTGCACCGTCACTAGTTCCGGTCACGCTCATCAATCCCGAACGCGCCTGAGCCAGAAGGTCGAAACTCGGACTATCGGCCAGGGGACCCGTCGAACTCGCTGAGCTGATGCTCACCCAGACACAGTCGGGGTTGGCCTGGCGCAAGGTGGCAATGTTTAAATCACGAAACTGCGAAGGGAGGTAGTTTTCGACAACGGCGTCGGCTGCCGCGACTAATTCCAGCACCCGAGCGAAATCACGGGGGTCCCTCAAATCCGCCACGATGTTTCGGCGATGGCGATTAACCGCGAGGTAGTACGTAGCGTCAGCGCCGAAGCGTGGTGGGGCGAGTTGTCGAACCGGATCACCGCTGGGACCTTCGACTTTGATGACGTCGGCGCCCAAATCTCCCGCGACCATCGCACAGAGCGGCCCCGCGAGGACTCGCGAGAGGTCCAGTACGCGCACACCCTCCAGGGGAAGTCCCGTCCCCACGTTGGAGGCGTCCAGTTCCCAGGTCATTACAACACCTTGGAGAGGAAGTTCACCAAGCGCGGACTCTGTGGTCGGACGAGGACTTCGTTGGGGTCTCCCGATTCAGCCACCACTCCTTCGTCCAGAAAATAGACGCTGTCCCCCACTTCCCGAGCAAAACCCATCTCGTGAGTCACGACAATCATGGTCATTCCCGATTGGGCCAGATCCTTCATGACGTCGAGGACTTCACCCACTAGCTCTGGGTCCAGGGCCGACGTGGGTTCGTCAAACAGCATGAGTTTGGGTTCCATCGCCAAGGCTCGCGCAATAGCCACTCGCTGTTGCTGACCACCCGAGAGTTGGCTGGGGTAGTTGTGGTCACGATCATGCAAACCCACTCGATCGAGCAGCAGGTGAGCTTGTTCGATCGCATCACTGGTTGAAATTCCCTTCACCTTGATTGGTCCCAGAGTGATGTTCTCCAGTGCCGTCAAGTGCGAGAAGAGGTTGAAGCGCTGGAAGACCATTCCTATTTCCGAACGCTCCGCGCAGATTTCTTTGTCGGTTCGTTCGTACAGTTTGTTGCCCCGACGCTCGTAGCCAACGAAGGAGCCATCGACTGACAGTTCGCCCGTATCGTGCTTTTCCAAGTGGTTTATGCAGCGCAGAAAGGTACTCTTGCCGGAACCCGAGGGGCCAATTAAGCACGCCACTTCACCACGTTGAATGGTGAGCGTGACCCCACGCAACACGTCAATCGCGCCGTAGGACTTAGTGACGTCCTTCGCTTCGACCATGGGAGTCGTGGTCATGATCGCAGCTCGCGAAGTCGAGGTGAACGTCGGGTCAGCGCTTTCGCCGCGATGCCCCGCAGGTCGTGCCGCAGTCGCTGGACGGGGGTCATGGGAGGTGTGCGTAGCGATCCTTTGGCGTAGTGACGCTCCACGTAGAACTGCAGAATTGAGAGGACGGTCGTCACGATGAGGTACCAAATCGAGGCCACCACGAGCAAGGGGATGATCTTGTAATTCGCTGCGTAGATATTTTGTACTGATTTCGTGAGTTCAACCAGCGCAACCGTGCTGGCCAGGGAGGTGGTTTTCAGCATGGAAATAACTTCATTGCCCGTCGGCGGAATAATCACGCGCATGGCTTGCGGGAGTACGACGAGTCGCAGTGCCTGAAGTCGAGTGAGGCCCAGTGAGTTCGCCGCCTCCACTTGACCTTCGTCGACCGCCTGTATGCCGCCGCGAACAATTTCACTCATGTAGGCGCCCTCATTTAGCCCTAAGGCCACGAGTACGGCCGTAAAGGGCGTAAAGAGCGTTGTGAGATCCAGGTGGATGAAAGAAATACTGAAGGGAATGCCAATATCGGCCGAGGGGAAAATAGACGCAATGTTGTACCAAAAAATCAATTGCACCAGGACCGGAGTTCCTCGAAAAAACCAGGTGAAACTCCACGCCACCGAACTCACAATTCGATTCGGTGACAGGCGCATGATGGCGACGATGACGCCCAGGCTCACACCTATCAGCATGGTTAAAACGGTGAGGAGAATAGTCATTTCCAGACCGTGGAGCACCTGTATAGAGGTGAAGTACTGACCCACAATGTCCCACTGGAATCGCCATTCGAAGGCGTCGGTACACACGTTTCGCAGGGCGCCACCCACGTGACTGGAACGGCAGTTTTGCAGTCCGGTAGGGATTTTCGAGAACAACGAGTGCGCGAGCATCGCGATCACCACCGAGGCGAGACCAGCGGCTAACCAGCGACCGACGTGACGAACGGGGACGACCGCAACTGCATCGTCCCCGTTCGGTGTCATAAAAGTTGTTGCTCGTTGAAACGAACTAGCTGTTCGCTCGCCTACTTACCGGTGTTCAAGCCAAAGGAGCTCACGGCACCTGGCGCGACGCCCCACTTGTTCAAGATGGCCAGGTACGAGCCATTGCTCTTCATTACGCCCAAAGCCGCCTGGATGGCCTTGGCAAATTTCAGTCCGTCGGTCGTCTTGGCAACGGCGATCCCGTAGGGGGCCACTGCGAAAGGCTTACCGGAGAGGACAAACGCACCATTACTGGTCTTCACCACGTAGGCGGCAATCTGCGAGTCCAAGAACCCAACCTTCTGGTGTCCCGAACTGATGGCGGCGTTAGCGAGATCCTGCGTGTTGTACGAGGCGACAGACAGTGGCTTATTCTTCGCGCACTTGGCCGCCTGGCCCTGAGCATCGGACTCTTCAACGGTTCCACTCTCAACCGCAACGGAAGTTCCACAGAGGCTGGCGAGCGACGTGAACGTTGCGGGCGTGCCCTTCTTGACGTAGAAGGCTTCACCGGCGGAGAAGTAGTCCACGAAGTTCACTGACTTCTGGCGCGTCTTGGTGTCGGTGAACGACGAGTTACCAATGGCGTATCGGCCCGACTGAATGCCGGCAATGATGCTGTCGAACGTGACGTTCTGTGCGACCACCGAAATACCCAGCGTCGTGGCCAAACCCTTCATGAGGTCAACGTCGAAGCCCACGATGGTGGTGCCGTCGGGGCCGATCGACTCGTCAGGAGCATAACTGGCGTCCATGGCTGAAATCAGGGTGTGACCTTTATATGAAGCCGGCACCAACTTGGCAGCGGTAGCGCTGTAAGCAGCAGCGGTAGTGCGCGGCGCAACCGCAGCACCAGCTGTCAGAGCAGTCGTAACGACTAACGAGCAGGCGCCCGCAATCGTGATGATTTGACGAAATGAACGCATAACATCTCTCTTTCGATAGGTCGCACGATGCGACGCTGTCATTATCCTACAAAATAAATTGAGACGTGATGCCGCGGTCCTAGGAGACCTTTTCCACTCGCTCACGCGCGGGTAGATAGAAGTAGACAGTAAGTCCAACAAGCGCCGAAATACCGGCCGCAACGAAGCAACCACGGTGTAGCCCGCTCATAAAAGCCTCCGTAATATGAGACGTCATACTGACGCGGGCTGACTCAAAGGGAATATGCCTAACAGCACCCAGGGCCGCTTGCATGGAAGTGCTGGCGCGCTGCGAATCTACTGCCCCCGCGCCCACACTGGTAAAGGCACTGCGGGTCAAGGGGCCAAAGACTGAGCTGAAGACTGAGCCCACAATGGCTACGCCGAGCGTTCCACCCAATTCTCGAGTTACGTTATTGACCGCCGACCCGGCACCTATCTGTCTCGCGGAGAGAGAGCCCATAACCGCGGCGGTGGATGGCGCGTTGATGAGCGAGAAGCCAATGGACATCGTGATCATTTGGCACACTACGGGTCCGAAAAATGGAGCCGTAGCCGATTGTGTTCCCATCCACACCATGGAGATGGCCATGATGAAAAGACCGCCACTGACGGTAATTCGCGTTCCGAACTTGAGCGCCAACAGCGCCCCTAGGGGCGTCACCACCATGGAGGTAATGGCAAAGGGGAGGGTGTGCACACCCGCCGACAGGGCCGAATAGCCACGCACGAGCTGAAAATACTGCGTTATGAGAAAGATGAAGCCGAAGAGAGTGAAAAAAGCGGTGGCGATGGAACCGGCTCCCGCAGAAAAAGCGGGGACCCGAAATACCCTGACATCGAGCAAGGGTTCGCTTCGGCGTAGCTCGTAGAGGCAAAAGATAATGAGTGAGAGGGCGGACAGGGCGAAAAGTCCTAGGGTTGTCACACTCAACCAGCCCCACGAGGGACCTTGAATGATGGCGAGGACCAAACTGGTGATGCCCACGGTGCCTAGAGCAAGTCCTCCGAGGTCAATTTTCTGCTGAACTGGGCTCTTGGATTCAGGCAGTACCAGGTGGTTGGCCACGAGAGCGATCGCCACTATGGGGATATTGACCAAAAAGACGGAGCCGAACCAAAAGTGCGTGATCAAAAAGCCGCCGGTAATAGGTCCGAAGGCCACCGCCGCCCCCGACACGGCGCCCCAGAGACCGAAGGCCTGCGCCCGCTCCCGCGAGTCAGTGAAGGTAGTTGTCAAAATCGCTAGTGATGCGGGGAACACGAAGGCCGCCGCCACGCCCATAAGCGTACGGGCCGTAATCAACGTTCCCGAGGACGTGGAATAAGCCGCCAGCGCCGAAAAGAGGGCGAAGAAGAAGAGGCCAGATTGCATCACCCGGCGGCGACCCAGTCGGTCCGAGAGTCCCCCACCAGCCAATAAGAGTCCGGCGAAGGGTAGTGAGTAGGCGTCGACGATCCACTGCAATTGAGAATTCGTGGCGTGCAGAGAAGTCGAGAGTGCGGGCAGGGCGACATTGACGATCGTGTTGTCAACGACGACGAGGAAGACCGAGAGGCAAAGTATTCCGAGAATTCGCCAACGCTTAGGATCACGCTCTATTTCCATACTGCTCCCCCAGAGTTTTTTAACCTCGATTTATAGTAAGCGTCACTACGCTGGAAATGTGTCACTTCGATATCGCACGGCGTCCGACGCACTTCGAGAAAAAATTCTCGACGCAGCGCTGACTCTGATGAGCGACGGTGGGGTGGAGGCGCTGACCGTTCGGGCCATAGCGACGAACGCCCGAGTTGCGCCCATGAGTATTTACAACCACTTTGATGGCAAGAACGGCATTATTGAGGCTCTCTGGATTCAGGGCTTCGAAGAGCTCTCCGAAGCCATGTGGGGCGAGCGGGACGCTGAATTCAATTTCTTAGAGAGTGCGGAGCGCTACAGAAGTTTTGCCCTCACCCACCGCGCTTCCTACCGATTGATGTTCATGGAGAAAGTCTCGGACTTTGAAATTTCGCTACGAGGATCCGAGACCGCCGCCCACAGCTTGCAAATCCTCGTCCTCGCCGTTGAATCACTGCAAGCCAGCGGCACGCTACCCACTGACCCGCCACTCGATCAGGCTGTCAGATTTTGGTCCGTCGTTCATGGCTATGTCGCCTTAGAAATTCTCGGACTCAATTTCGTCACCGATCGTGACCACTCCTTTCGTCAGTTAATGGCCGACTACTGGCGCGGCGTCACGGGCCGAAGTATCGCGACCTAGGCATTAATTACGGCCAGAATCCTCGTCGGTCGGGCGAGAGGAGCATGTCAGTCGTCGCGCGGCCCAAGTGTTCCTGACGCCACACCAAGAGCTCCTGGGCGGCCGCCAAGGTGCGTGACGGGTCGGTGACCTCGGTACGCCAGGTGGGATCAGCCGCCAAATCGAAAGCTTTCCACGAGCCGTCACCAAACTGCACGTAGGAGATGTCCGCGCCCACCGAGACTGCCAAATTTTGCCGAGAGAGAGTGCGATCGAGTGGCCACGCTTCACGCTGCTGGCGCAAAAAGAAGTAGCGCCAATCCCATTCGTAGTGGGCCGCACTACGCCACTCGGTGGCCTCACCCCTAATGAGCGCACCCAAGGGACGCCCATCTACTTGCCGAGGGATTACTTGACCGAGCGCCTCGCAGAGTGAGGGCAAAATATCGACATTTTCAGTGAACTTGTCAATCACGGTGCC
Source organism: uncultured Actinomycetes bacterium (assembly GCA_903860915.1). Lineage (GTDB taxonomy): Bacteria > Actinomycetota > Acidimicrobiia > Acidimicrobiales > RAAP-2 > RAAP-2. The sequence continues at coordinate 125,688 of CAIOSJ010000016.1, forward strand.
AGCGTGAGGTGAGCGCGGATCACGCCACAGCCCGACAATGTGATAACTCTGAGGAAAGTAGGCAAGCTTTTCCATGAGGCCGTGATCACCGAGCTGTTCTCCGTGATCAGAGGTAATCACAATGAGAGTCTCATTCCATTCGTTCCGCTCCTCGATGCCCGCGAAAACTCGACCCAACTGAGAGTCGACCTCGCTGATCATTCCGTAGTACTGAGCTCTCATCTCGCGTAGTCGGTCCGGATCTGTGGGTGCGGCGCTCGCCTCCACTTGCAGTGAAATCTCGTGCAACGGGTGGCGGAACTCCTGGTCTACCGCGCTAATTGGCATCTCCACGTCAGCCGGGTCGTAGAGCTTTGAGAATCGCCCCGCCGCTGCGTAGGGCGAGTGGGGCCGCAGGTAACTGAGGTGAGCGAACCAGCCTGATTCTTGAGTCGGTAACCATTCAAGAAAACGATCAGTGAGAAAAGCCGATAGCGACACCTCGGCCGGTCGCTCGGGCTCCGTTGCTAAAACGGCGTACCAACCCATGGGTACGTCGAAGCCACGCTCCCGCAGCCAGTAGATATAAGGGGCTTGATCTTCTGGGAGGTAGAGGCCCACAGAAAAGCCCGGGAGGATTCCGTCGTAATTATCGAGTCGTGGATCTTTCGCACCCGTGGCGTTTCGGGGGTCTAAGCCCTGATCCGTATAGCCGAAGAGAGTCGGGTCGTAGCCCGCGCGTCGAGCCACCCAGGCAACGTTGTCGAATCTGGCATCGTGCGGCGTACCGTTCGCAACCACACGATTATTCATTTGGTACATTCCGGTGTAGAGCGCCGCCCGCCCCGGCGAGCACGGCGCCGCCTGGGAGTAGTGCTTCGAGAGTCGAACTCCTTCACGCGCGATTCTGTCGAGGTGGGGTGTCAGAACCAGGTCATGACCTGCCGCCCCTAAGCAATCGCCGCGAAACTGGTCGAGAGTGACAAAAAGGACGTTCACTATCAACCACCGACAGCGGAGCCGCGCCAGGAGCTTGCAGCTCTCGAGAATCGCAATGCTCCCCGTCTCGGCCTTCCCGTTCGCAGGGAGTGACCGAGGGGCTCAGTAGCGGAATTTAATGACATCATTCTCCTTGCCCGCCAGCATAGGCAACAAAACGCCGATGGAAACCTGTCACGATGTAGCCGTGGAAATACTCGCACAGGTTCTTCTCGCCGCCCCGCACCAGCCCGTGACGGCGAGTATCACCAGGTACGAGATCAACGGTGGGCTCGCACTGAGATTTCACGCCACCGTCGACGAGGATGTCCTCGTCGATCGCGTGAGGGCTCGGTTCGTAGGACTCGCTCGAGGAGTGACGAATCTTTTAGAACACGGCTACCAGTCCTGGTCAACGGTTCGACGGGCCACACCCGACGACGTGCGCAGCGAACGCAGTTCCGCGCCGCCGTGGTTTCGTTCGCAAATGTTGGCTGACGGCGACGGCGCCGGGCATGTTGTTGCTGGCGACACCTTTTTACTCACCAACCTCTTTCTCATTGGTGCATTGAGCGCTAGCCAACAGTTCACTCGCTTTTATCTCGACGGAGACGACATCATTTCCGAATGGCTTTTCGACAACACGCGAGCTGTGGGTGGTCAGGTCCTCATCAGTGAGGAAATCTGGCTACGTTTCGGGGAGCCCTCGAGTGCTTACTCGAACTACGCCGAGTTTTCGGGCGCCCGTAATCATGCGCGCGCGTCGCGTCCGGCGCGACCGGCCTGGTGTTCGTGGTATCACTACTTCGGAGATATTTCGCCCGACATCATCAGGGAGAATCTCGCCGCAGCCAGAATTCACGGCATTGATGTCGTACAAATCGATGATGGTTGGCAGCGTGAAATCGGCGTATGGACCGACGTCAATGAGCGGTGGGGCGAACCCCTTGGGAAGATTGCTCGTGACATAACTCGAGCCGGGTGCACCCCGGGAATCTGGACCGCCCCCTTTCTCGCCGTAGCTGGCGGAACTCTCGCACGTGAGCATCCCGAGTGGCTCGTTAGACAGAGCAATGGCGCGCCCGTGCTCGCGCTTCAACATGGCAATTGGGGTGGTGAAATCTACGCTCTCGACACCTCTCGTGACGACGTACTGGAGCACATTGCTACTAGCTTTAAATACCTGGTCGAGCAAGGATTCTCCTACTTTAAAATTGACTTCTGCCACGCCGCCGCAGTTCCGGGCTATCGGGAAGATGAATCCATCACTCGGGCCCAGGCCCTGCGACGCGGTCTCGAGGTCATACGTCGAGCCATTGGTGACGACGCGTACCTAGTGGGCTGCGGCTCACCTCTCTTGAGTGCCGTCGGGGTAGTTGACGCCATGAGGGTCTCTGAAGATGTCGCCCCTTACTTCGAACCACGAGAATTCCTGCCTGGGTTTCTCGAGTGCAGTGTCGGAGCGCGCAACTCCATTGAAGCCTCCGTCCTGCGAGCGCCCCTTCACGGTCGCTGGTTCACCTTGGACCCAGACTGCGTACTCCTGCGCAGTTCCCACAGCGATCTGAGTGAACACGAGCGTTTTGTTCTCGCCGAGGTGGCCTCGGCCACCTCGGATTTCATCGTGCTGTCCGATCGTCTCAGCGATTACGGACCCCAGGAGTGGGCGCGGGCTCGTGCGCTCTTCGACGCTGCGTCGCCTGGAGCCCGCGACCTCATCGACCCCTTCGCCACTCCGGTGACCCTTTCGGGAACCCGGGGCGTGGCGTCGATCGACTGGTCCCCAGCCTTTTTTTCGTCGCGTCCGCTTAATCCGGCCTGAAATATGCACTCTCGTATCGACACCCGAGGCTACGGACCTGTTGTGCAGTCGACAGTGGTACAGTCCATACCGAGGTGAAGTCAATGGCCCAAGACCGAATTTTACGCCCTCGTGGCTCATCGTCTGTTGAAATTCTCGAGTCCCGCCTCGAACTTTTGCGTCAGCGAATCGCCGCCCACGTCGCGAGTGGACTCGCTCCGGCGCTATCAGTGGTGGCCGCCCAAGATGGTGAGATTTTCTTTGACGAGGCCTTCGGAACTCGTTCCCCCGGTGGCGAAAATGTCACGACGGATGACCCCCACAACATCATGTCCATCACCAAAACAGTGGTCGCCGTGGGCGTCATGAAACTGGTAGAGGACGGACTCCTAACTTTGACCCGCCCCGTGGGCGACTACTTGCCGGAACTCGCGACACCCGGCAACGAGCACCTCTTGGTGCACAACCTGCTGACCCACACTTCTGGATTCGACGACGAAGAGCTCAATCGCAAGTGGTTCACCACGGCCCTTTCTGGCGAAGCCGTTGACGTTCCCGACGGCTACGATCTCGAAACGCACCTTTGGCTTTCATCGAGCTGGGGTATCGAACCAGTGGTGCCGTTAGCCAGCACCATGATTTACGCCAACATCAACTATCTGTGGCTCGGTGAAATCATCCAGCGAGTGTCAGGACAAAGCCTTGATGACTTCACTCGCACTCAGATCTTCGAACCGCTGGGCATGGTGAACACCGCCTTCCTACTGCGGCCGGACCAACAGATTCGCCGCGTACGGCGATTTGGCTCCATGCCCATGGGGCCTCACGCCTTCTACGACACCGAGCGAGAGGATTTTGCTACGTCTCAACTGGGTGACCGATCACTTAAATCCAGTGCTCGAGATCTGGCCATTTTGGCCCAGATGTTTCTCAATGGCGGAATTTACAACGGTGCTCGAATTCTCAGTCCCGCCAGTGTCGTACAAATCTGCACGAGCCATTTTCCCAAGTTGGATTTTCAATTGGGAAGTTTGGTTTTCACCGACCCGGGCTACGGATACGGGATGATGATGGACAGCGGAAAACGTATGCGCTACTTCAACGGAGTCCTGCAGCCCCAAGGTTCCTGTGGCCACTCGGGAGCGGGAGGTTCTCACCTGTACTTTGACCCGAAGAATGACCTTTCGATTGTTGTCTTGGAATTAGTAACTCATATGAGTCCTGACTCCGAACCAATATCTGGACTGTACCCCGTGATTTGCGACATGATTTACGCGTCGCTCACAACATTCCAGCCCTAGTTGCGGCCACCCCCTCGTCACGCGCGACCTCGATGATCTCGCGTGCTGGTGATTCAGTGTGCTGGTGACGTCACGGCCAGCGTCGAGGCGAAAATCTGCCACGCCAAGAGGGATTTGGCAGCTAGGGAAAGAACGAGGTAGGTCCTCTCCCCCACCATGTAGTCAGCGAAGCGTCCGATCTTCTTGTACTGAAGATATTGCACCAGCGCGAAGCAGTTGAACAGAGCAAAGAGTGTGAAATATATTCCGTAGACGAAGCCTGGCGCGTGCGCGTGAGCCCCCGGGCTGAACAGGTAAATTCCGATTGCCAGCCACGGCACCACCCCGGCCACGCAGCCCAACCAGAATGGCATCAAGCTGGCACCGGGTGCCTCGTAGCGTTCCTGAATCCAGCCAAAGCCAATCATTGATGCGTTCACTCCGACGAAGGCGAGCAGGGTCGCCACATCAGTGATTCCCGTCAATATCGCAATCGCCACAATCATTAGCGACGAGGACAGGGAATATTCCAACCAGCGGAAGGGGTTCCGGCCGAGTTCAAGTTCGGACTCGTAGGACGAGCGCAGCGGTCCAGCTACGAGAAAATGGGCCACGGCCGAGAGGGCGAAGAAGGCGGCCACCAACCAGGCCATACGAATATCACCTAGGTGCACTAACTCCCGCTTAGTCGTTCCTGGCGGGCCAGCCATGTAGTTCGCGTTCACGGGAAGTGAAAAGCCATTGGCCAGAGTCACCACAACAACTGCCGACAGGGCGTGAAGGCCCGCAGCGGCGATATTGAGGCGACGTAGTTGAGGTGTTGAGGACATATTCGAAGTCTCCTAGCTACGTGGTGTCAGTCTACGACCCTGGCGCCCACGTTCCACGGGTAATCATTATTTACTTCTCGGTCATGATCAGCGTCCCGAGCCAGGCACTGGGAATCACAAGTGGAACTCACGACTGCGTGCCCATTGCTTTTTGGATGGCCCGCCAGTAGGGGGTGATCGCCGTGGTGGGGTTCCCGTCATTGTCAGCAAAGAACTGTCGACGCCAGAGTCGCCCCGATCCTGGTACGTGGGTACCGTCATCGGGGTACGCCAACTCGTCGGCCGTGGGTGCCGTGTCGCTGCCCACTCCGGTCGACACCACCGCACCAGCTCGGTCGCGAACTTTGGGAGCCAAGGTCGGAGGGTGCAAAAAGGCGGGCTTCGCGTGCAGGTCCAGCATGTCGAGGGGACTGTTGGCCTTCGCATCTCTCGAAGTAAAAGCGGGAAGGTTCCACTTTTGTCGAATGAGCTTCAAAATACTGGTGTGGTCGTAGACCTGGCTCGAAACATAGTTCGGCTTCGCGTAGGGGCTCACGACGCCCGAGGGAACACGCATGCCCGACCAGTCAAAGCTCGCCAGTGCGGGATTGCCCGCCCACATCTGACTCGTTGGAACTGAGTTGTCGGGGCGGCCGAGTTTTACCGGCGGGACGTGGTCGTAGTAGCCGCCGCCTTCGTCAAAGGTCCAGACCACCATGGTGTCTTTCCAGCCCGGTCCCGACATCACCGCGTTTATAACATCGTGTAAAAAGGCGTCGGCGTGCTGGAGGTCTTGGGAGTTTTCACCCGAAGAAAATCCAAAGTTGGGATCGACCAGGCTCACCGCTGGCAACGAGCCAGTGGCGCAGTCGGCGTAGAACTGATTCATAGGGGCCAAGCGATTTCCGAACCACATGGAGGCCTTGGACCCCAGTAATTGTCCAATCCAAATCAAAGAACTGGCCCCGAAAACGTCACCACAGTGGTAGTTCTTCCACGAAATGCCGTAGCGCAAGAGGGCTTGAAAAATGGTGCCATTCTCGGGCATCGTTTCGACGTCCGGCAGGGTGGTCGTGGTTAAACCCAGTGACGTGCCGGCCATCATGAACATACGGTTCGGGTAGGTCTGACCCGGCACCGAGGAAAACCATCGATCCGCTACGGGAAAGGTCTGCGCCATCGAATTTATAAACGGCAACTGCGATGGCGTGAAATATCCCATGGCGATGGGACCGGACTGCGAAACTACGAAACCCTGATTCGCCTGCGTGATACTGGAAGGGAGTTTCTGCGCCGTTGGGGAACCCAGGAACTGGGTAAAGGTTGCGTCCCACGTCTGCCAGGGATAGTCGTCCATCTGCGCAGTAGTTGGCATGGGGTACGACTGGAGGCGCGGAGAATGAGCCGCGAGGGTGGTCGGGTTGGTATTGAGAGCGCGCGACGACGGTGAGCCCTTCCAGGTCAGCCCATCACCGCGGGGCTTCGATGTTCCTGGTTTCGTCAACATCCCGAGTACCGCGTCGTAGGACTGATTCTCCATCATCACGACCACGATGTTCTTCACTTGAGGAATGAGGTCGGAGCCAATTTTCTTTTTGGGATCTGGACGGGGGCCGGCAGGTTTCGTCAAGGGGACGAAGGTGGGCACGTCACGAGATGCGAGATGAGGTCCAACAGCCGCACTACCGAAAGCGCCGGCGGCTCCGAATTGCAAGAATTGTCGACGTTCCATGATTATCTCCTCGGCGTAGTTGACTACCACTACAACCTAGGTCGAATAGTACGAAGGAGTTATCACAAATTTCTGGAGCGGCAGACCGGGCTCGAACCGGCGACCTCGACCTTGGCAAGGTCGCGCTCTACCAACTGAGCTACTGCCGCGTGCAGGACCATGTTAGCCGACGGCTAGACCGTTTCCAATTCCGACGGGGCCGGGGTCGTGAGATAGTAGTGGGCCTCCTCTGCTAGATAATCGCGCAGAGTTTCTAGTTCCGGCACCCGACGAGCACAGGCCAGAAGCCCGTATTCCAGTCGATCAACGTAACCGAGGACCGTAATGTTCAGCGCCAGTCCGGCCATCAGCGGACCAAGGGGGGCCGCTGACATGACTCGGTAGCCACTCAACCACAGAGGAATGGGGGGGCCGGGTACCGACGACACCACCACGTTGGCCACCGGCGGGAGCTGATCGAATAATTCCAGTTCCGCCAGCGTCCGACCGGCGAAAGCGGCCAGGGTCGGCCCAGCTGCGGCGGCTAGATCCATCAAGAGTTTCGCATTCTGGTCTCTATTGGCCGTCGCCTGCTTACCTGTCGAAGAAGCCAGCGCGACGATGCGTTCCTCACGGTCCGCAATGTCGGTACGTAGCACGCTCAGCATGGCCGAGAATTGATTGCCCATCTCTTCTTCAGCTCCCTGCCGACGGACGTTGATCGGTACGAAGGCAATCAGATCCTTGACAATTTCTTCTCCGCGATCGCTCAGGAGGCGTTGGAGCGCTCCCGACACAGTGGCCATGACGAAATCGGTCACGGTCGCTCCGCGAGACTTCGCCGCCCGTTTCACTTCGGGCAGGTTGAGAGAAAGTCGAGAAAAATTCTTGGTAAAACCAGGGGTACCATTGAGTGAAGTACGAGCCGCCGAGAGAACATTGGGAGCACCGACGGGAAAGTCAGTGGCGAGTCCCGCGAATGACTTGGCGGAACGTTCAATGATTTCGGCAGTTTTTTCGAGCCCCGAAGCCAATGCTTCGAGCAGGGCTCCCGGGCGCTTGAGGAGGTCGGTCACGGTGTGCGACATCATCTCGACGGGAGTGGGCAGGGGGCTGCGATCAACGGACGGAAGCGGGGCGGGGGGTCGAACGTCGGGGCTGATATCAAAGAGACTGGCAAAAGTAGCTGCTCCCGATACGCCGTCGGCGAGGGCGTGGTGGACCTTCATCACGATGGCGATCCGGTGTCCATCGGCCAAGCCCTCAACAACATTCAGTTCCCATAGCGGTCGATCTGGTGGCAGTTCCGAGCCCATTACCCGGCCCACCAAGGCGTCGAGTTCAGCGTCGCCACCGGGTGAAGACACGGCCCGGCGAATCACGTGGTCGTCAATATTGAAGTGAGGGTCGTCGGCCATTACGGGCCACGCTAAGTCGAATGGGCTACGAAGAATCCGCTTCGTGAGCGCCGGAATCTCATGAATGCGAGCGCCAATGTTGGCCTTGATCATTTCGTAACGATCCGCTGGTGAGAGCTCGTCGCCAGCTTCGAGTTCAATGATGACCCCGATGTGCAGCGGCGTACTCGGAACCTCCAGGGTCACGAAGGCGCTGTCGAGGGGAGTAAGCACGCGCCAGCTCATACGCCCGTACTCCCGAATCCGGCGTCACCGCGCGTAGCGGGTGGCAACTCGTCGACCAGCGTGAACGCCACTCGCGGAACCGGCAACACCACTAACTGGGCGATTCGGTCACCCGCGTTCACCCTGTACTCCCGTGTCGGGTCCAGATTGACAAGTGAAACTCGCACTTCCCCTCGATAGCCCGCGTCGATGAGACCCGGCGCATTAGCGCAGGTCACGCCGTGCTTGGTCGCGAGACCACTACGGGGCAAGACGAAACCACCGAATCCATCGGGCAGGGCCATCGAAAATCCGGTACCAACCACAGCCCGGCCACCCGCTGGCGCCAGGGTCACCGTTTCGTTCGCAAAAAGGTCGCAACCCGCGTCACCGAGGTGCGCGTAGGTCGGCACGTGAGCCGAAGGATTATCGAGATGAACGTGAACTTCCATAGCAGTCTGTCAAGGCTACCCCTAGTGCCGGACCGCTCGCTTGGGAGTGACTAACCTCGCAGGAATGCTGGTGTGGATGGACTTGGAGATGACGGGCCTCGAGCCTGATCGCCACGTCATTGTTGAAATCGCCACTCTGATTACCAACGACGATCTCACCATCATTGCCGAAGGGCCCGATCTCGTCATATCCGCCTCGCCCGAGGAATTAGCCCACATGGGCGCCTTCGTCACCGAGATGCATACTTCGTCGGGTCTCCTCCCCCAAATCACGTCGTCAACCATCAGTGTCACCGAAGCAGAAGCCGCCACCTTGGCCTTCCTTCGTGAACACATCAGTGAAGCCGGCACCATTCCCCTAGCGGGAAACTCCATCGGAACCGATCGTCGATTCCTCCAGGAGTACATGGCGGAACTCGAAGCCTTCTTTCACTATCGGAATGTCGATGTCTCGACCATTAAGGAACTCGCTCGGCGCTGGTATCCCGAGAGCCTCGTACGACGTACCGACAAGGCCTCCGCCCACCGCGCCATGGACGACATCCGAGAGTCAATCGCCGAATTGGCGTACTACCGAGAACACCTCTTTGTGCCACCACCCGAGCACTAACCTCACTACGAAAACCACACAGGAGAATCAGTGACCGACGTCATTTCAATCAAGCAGGCCGACGAGCAGCTCACCGCAGCGGGTCAAATGTTCGAGCTCGACACGGTGGTCGTGCGCGGGGTGGAACTGCGCGTCTGGAAGAATGCCCCCGCCTCTCTCGCGACCATTTTGACTATGTCCCTTGCGCACGGTCCCAAAGACTTCATTGTGTACGAAGACGAGCGCTACACCTTCGACCAGAACTTCCGTATTGCCGCGACTTTGGCCCATAGGCTCATCGAACGTGGTGGCAAATCCGGCGACCGCGTGGCCTTGGCCGCACGCAACCTCCCCGAGTGGATATTCGGCTTCTGGGGGTCCGTTCTCTCCGGTGCGGTTACCGTTCCTATCAATGGCTGGTGGACCGGTGAGGAGCTCGCCTACGGCCTCGGTGACTCCGGTACCAGCGTGGTGATTGTCGACGAAGACCGCCTCGAGCGCATTCGCCCACACCTCGACGAGTTGCCCGACTTACGTGAAGTCATCGTTATCTCCGAGCGCCGTGGTCAACGGCCCGATCTAGGTGCCGCCCACGAGCGGGTCAACATTATTGATTTTTACGAGCTACTCGGCGAAGTTGCCGATGACGTCACTCCCCCGGCCTTAGATATTCACCCGGACGACGACGCCACTATCTTCTACACCTCGGGCACTACGGGGCGCCCGAAGGGTGCCGTCGGAACCCACCGGAATGCCATGTCGAACCTCATGAACCTCTTCTACACGGGACAGCGTTCGACTCTTCGATACGGAGCCAGCAGCACCGCCAACAACCTCCCTAGCGCCTATCTCCTGAACATCCCCTTGTTCCACGCCACGGGCTGCTTGGCGGTCATGATCACCAACACCGCGTCCGGTGGCAAATTGGTCATGAGTCACCACTTCGACGCCGGTCAGGCACTTCAACTCATTGAGAGCGAGAAAATAACCACCTTCGGTGGTGTGCCCACTATCGCCATGCAGATTCTCGACCACCCTGATTTCGACAAATTCGACACCTCTTCCGTCCACACGGTTTCCTATGGTGGAGCCCCGAGCCCGCCCGAACTGGTTCGACGCATCAAGGCCACTTTCCCGGGTGGTTCCCCAGGTAACGGCTACGGCTTGACCGAAACGTCAGCGGCCGTCGCGTTGAACGGTGGGGCCGACTACGTCGCCAGACCTGACAGTTGTGGTCCAGCCATGCCTATCTGCGACGTCGCAATCGTTCCCGAGGACTACGAGGGTGCCGAGCCCGGTCCCGAGTTGCCCGTCGGACCCGAAGTGGTCGGCGAGCTGTGGATCAAAGGTCCCAACGTTGTTCGTGGCTACTGGAACAAACCCGTTGAAACCGACAAGGCGTTCACTAGGGGTTGGCTGCGTTCGGGCGATGTCGCGCGGATCGACGAAGAAGGTTTCATCTACATCGTGGACCGCGCCAAGGACATGATTATCCGCGGCGGCGAGAACATCTACTCCGTAGAAGTGGAAGCGGCACTCTTTGAGCACCCCGACGTCGCCGACGTCGCCGTCATTGGTGTGCCCCACCCCGTGCTTGGTGAAGAAGTGGGTGCCGTCATCGTCCTGCGACCCGGTCGCAATGTTGACGCCGCTGAACTCACGCGCCACGTCGCGGCTCGACTCGCCAAATACTCCGTGCCCACGCACATTTACTTTCGCCACGACCCCCTCCCTCGGAATCCCGCGGGAAAGATTCTCAAGCGACAGTTGCGCGACGAAATTGTTCCCCCGGCTTAATGAGCCAGAGCGTTGAGGGCGAGCACGTCGGTCTCGTCGAGAGTGACGTCGCTGGCGGCACAGTTTTCTTCGAGGTGAGCAATCTGCGACGTCCCCGGGATCGGCATCATCACCGGGGAACGGGCCAAGAGCCACGCCAAGGAAATTTGAGCCACACTGTGCCCGGTTCGCGCCGCCATCTCGTCGAGCGGTCCGCCGGCGCGGGCGAGTTGGCCGGAAGCCACTGGATACCACGGAATGAAACCAAGACCTTCGGAATCGCAGTAGTTGAGAACGGCTTCACTCTGGCGATTCGTGACGTTGTAAAGATTTTGCACCGTTGCAACATCGACGATTGCCCGGGCCGCCACAATCTGATCAACTGACACTTCCGAAAGACCAATGGCGCGGACCTTGCCCTCGTCGAGCAAAGCGCGCAGGAGGCCGAACTGCTCCTCAGCCGGAACCGTCGGGTCGATGCGGTGTAACTGGAAAAGGTCGAGGGCGTCTTGCCCTAAGCGGCGTAGCGAAAGCTCGCACTGCTGGCGCAAATAGTCGGGTCGTCCGCAGGGCACCCACACGTTGGGTCCCGTACGCAGCAGTCCGGCCTTGGTGGCTATTTTCACTGCGCCGTAGGGGGCGAGGGCGCTGGCGATAATTTCTTCCGAAACGTTAGGGCCGTAGGAGTCCGCGGTGTCGATGAAGTCGACCCCCAGCTCTACCGCACGACGCAGCACGGCGGTCGCGTTAGCCACATCGCTGGGGTAACCCCACACGCCGGGGCCGGTGATGCGCATGGCCCCAAACCCCAGGCGGCGTACCGTCTGACCGGCGTAGGTAAAAGTAGTGGGCGTTGTACTCATCGGGTCTCCATCTCGTCGCCACCCACGCTAGACGGCCCGAAGAAATGAAAAACGGGCCGACCCGAAGGCCGACCCGTTTTCGTCCCAGCGGAATTACTTGTTTGGCTGGGGCGTAATTCGTAGGTAGGGCTTGAGCTTCTTGAAACCCTTCGGGAACTTGGCCGTAGCCTCGTCGTCCGACAGGCCCGGCACAACGATGACGTCATTACCGTCAACCCAGTTAACCGGCGTCGCTACCGAATAGTCAGCCGTGAGCTGCAAGGAGTCGAGCACCCGAACGACCTCATCAATGTTGCGGCCGGTCGATGCGGGGTAGGTCAAGGTGAGCTTGACCTTCTTGTCGGGGGCAATGATGAAGACACTGCGCACCGTCAAGGTGTCGTTGGCGTTCGGGTGGATCATGTCGTAGAGGTTCGCGATAGTGCGGTTCTCGTCAGCGATCAGGGGGAAGTTCAGCGCGGTGCCCTGGGTCTCGAGGATGTCTCCAGTCCAGCCCGCGTGCGAGTCGAGCGAGTCGACCGAGAGGCCGATGATCTTCGTGTTGCGCTTGTCAAAGTCACCCTTGCGTGCTGCGAAGGCGCCCAATTCCGTCGTGCAGACGGGTGTGAAGTCCTTGGGGTGCGAAAAGAGAATGCCCCAGCTGTCGCCGAGCCAGTCGTGGAAGGTCAGGGTACCGTCGGTGGTCTCCGCAGTGAAGTCGGGAGCCACGTCTCCGAGGCGTACTGTCATTTTGTCTCCTTAAAATAGCGAACTCGCACGTCGAGTTGCTCGTGTTAGAGATAACTCTAGCAGAGCAATTACAATTCTCGCAAAATCCTATTGGATTAGTAGGAATTGTCACGAGGGCCCCTCGCCTCCTGCGAGAATGGAGCCGTGCCATCTAGCCCCGCCATTGTTGCCGCCTTCGACCTTGATGGCACATTGACCGAAGGTGGCAGCGTGGTCAGCTGGTTGCGCGATATCGCCGGCAACCGTGGCGTCGCACTCGCCGGTCTCCAACGTCTGATCCCGCTCGCCATGGGCGCCCTGCTCAGTGGGACCGCTGCCGATGAGGCTAAGGAATCTCTCTTTCGAGCTCTCCTGCAGGGTCGCTCCGTGCAAGAAGTGACCCTGCAATCACGCCGCTACGGCGAGGAGCATTTCGCGACCCACGAACGGCCTTTGGTCAGCGCTCGATTGAACTGGCACCTCGAGCAGGGCCATCGAGTGGTGCTCGTTTCGGCCTCTCCCCAAATCTACGTTGAGCGTATCGCTGAAATTTTGGGCGCGCACGGCGCTATTGGTACGCGACTCGCCTCGGACTCCGTGGGCGCACTGACCGGCAACTACCTCGGTAACAACTGTCGCGGCGCGGAGAAACTCCACCGACTGAGAGAGTGGATGAGCGATCAGGGCTACGACGAAAACATTGAACTCTACGCCTACGGGAATTCTCGGGGTGACCTTCGACTCTTGTCGTCCGCCACGCACCCCTACGACGTCGGCAAACTTGGTCGACTGGGGGCCCTCAGAAAGTTTCCGCGCTTGGAAATCAATACACGGTGACGTCGAGTTGCATGTCCACCAAGCCCGTAGCACGACCGTCGTAGACCACCTCGAGTACCGCGGCCTGGTCGCGCCACGCCAGTACTTCGATACCTCGCTCATTGGTGATGCCGACGGCTACCTCGTAGCGCCCGCTGAGCAGGTGAACGGCGGGAATTCGAACGCTCAGGCGTTGTTCTCCCGGGATCAGTGAGATCGCTGATCCCGTGGCATCGGTGCGCACGACGAGTGCCCCGCTCTCCGAACGAATTTCCATGACGAAGTGGCCGGTGAGCGACGTTTCGCTCTGGACCACAACATCCAGAGCCCACGCCTGTCCGCTGCGAGCATCAAACCTGCCCGTGGGCGTGGTGACTGTCGAAATAGCAACCACCGTTGCGGCGTCTCCCCCGGTAACCGTGGGTGCCTCGCCCAGCAATCGCTCTCGAAAAATACGCACGGAATCTCCGGCGGATCCATCGGCTACGAGTACGCCGTGGTCGAGCACAATGGCGCGGTTGCAGAGTGCTCGAATCTGATCGGCATTATGCGATACCAGCAGAATTGTTCTGCCGTCGGCTTTCAGCTGGTGAATTCGGTCCATGCACTTCGCTTGGAATCTCTCGTCGCCCACCGCGAGCACTTCGTCAATAACGAGGATGTCGGGATTGACGTTGACCGCTACCGCGAAGCCCAAACGCACGTACATTCCCGATGAATAGAACTTGACCGGAGTATCGATGAAATTTTCTAGTTCCGCGAAGGCAACAATCTCGTCAAAGAGATGGTCCACCGTGCGTCGCGAGAGCCCGAGCAATGAGGCCGAGAGGTAGACGTTGTCACGCCCCGAGAGGTCGGGCTGAAATCCCGCTCCCAATTCAAGGAGACCCGCGAGCGTTCCACGTAATCGCACTTCACCACTCGAGGGCTGGAGGACGCCACAGATCGTCTTCAGCAGCGTGGACTTCCCCGAGCCGTTACGACCAAGTATGCCCACCATCTCACCCTCTTCAACGGAAAAACTCACGTCGCGCAGGGCTTCGAAATCCGTATGAGTGCCGCCACCGGGGTGCAGGATGCGGTCTTTCACCGAGGAGTGGCGTTCGTGGTGAAGACGGAAACTCTTCGAGATATTGAGGGCTTCGATGGCGTAGAGCACTAGAGCTCCTCCGCGAAGTTACCTTCAACGCGTCCAAAGAAACTCACAGCCGCGGCCAGGGCCACGCAGCCGACACCCAAAATAATGAGATTCATTTCCACGTACGAGGCGAGGGACCACGTTGGTAGGAGGTGAAGAGGGAGATGACTCGGTGTCGTCGACGCGACCGTGGCTGAGCGGTAGAGCACACGTTGAAAAGTCATCACGGCGGGGTTTACCGGATTCAGAAAATACATCCACGTCAGTCCGTGGCGTTGCAGCATTGGTGCCACCGTGTTCTGGTACGAGTAGACGATGGGGCTCATCCAGAACCACAATTGAACAACGACGTCCACGAGGTGCTTGGTGTCGCGTAAATAGACGTTGGCGGCGGAGAGAAAAATACCCAGGGCGCTGACTACCGACGCCAGGGCGAGCATGGCCAGTGGCAGCAGCCACAGCAAGCCCCAGGCCGGCGCGTGACCGATGATCGCGAGGAAAATCGCCATGACCAGGCACTGAATCAAGAAGTACACCAGCGCCGTGCCAACTGTCGACAAGGCCAGAATTTCTCGGGGAAAGGACACTTTTTTAACAATGGACGCGCGATCAACCACGATGGACGTCGAGGCTCCCAGCACCCCCATGAAGAAGTTCCAGACCAAGAGTCCCGAGAAGAGAAAAACCGCGAACTGCGGAATGCCGCTCTTCATAACAATCTGAAAGACCACGAAGTACATAATCAGCGTCACTGCGGGCGCCACCATGGACCACACAATCCCCAGCACTGACGACTTGTACTTGATCTTGATGTCGGAGGCTACGAAGTAGCTCAGTAGTTCACGCGCATCCCAAATGCTGCGACAACGTCGAACCAAGGACGGTCGAGCGCTGACTACTCGAAGCGGTCGCTCCTCCAGTGGGCGACGCACCGGTCGTGGCGCATCGCTCACGCTCACTTGCTTCCGGAACGCACCGCCGAGCGGTCGATGACTTCATCGATGAATCCGTAGTCTCGAGCTTCACTCGCCGTGAACCAACGGTCACGGTCGGAATCGTCTTCGATTCTCTGCAGGGGCTGACCCGTGTGGAACGCAATGCGCTCGGCCAGCATTTTCTTCAAGTACACAATCTGCTCCGCCTGAATAGCGATGTCCGACGCCTGGCCCTGCATGCCACCGGCGGAAGGCTGGTGCATCAAGATACGGCTGTGCGGGAGAGCGAAACGCTTTCCCGGAGTTCCGGCGCAGAGCAAGAATTGGCCCATCGACGCCGCCATTCCCACACAAATGGTGCGAATATCACAGCTCACGTACTGCATGGTGTCGTAAATGGCCAGACCATCGGTGACCGAGCCACCGGGTGAGTTGATGTACAGCGAGATGTCCTTGTCCTTGTCCTCAGCTTCGAGCAGGAGGAGTTCGGCGCAAATACGGTTCGCGGAGGTCTGATCCACCTGAGTACCCAGAATCACGATGCGCTCTCGCAGGAGGCGGTGATTGAGATCGTTGCTGGCGAAGCCGTCGGACATGGAGAGTGAAGTCATATCGACAATCTACCGTGTGCGTCTGACAAGACTCCGCACTACGCCTAGGATGCGTAGCGCGCGGGCGTGGCGAAATGGCAGACGCGCCAGGTTTAGGTCCTGGTTCTCATTGAGAGTGGAGGTTCAAGTCCTCTCGCCCGCACTCAGCCGTCTTTTTCCCAGCCGTGAAAATCGTTTTGGTAGCAGCCTTGTGATCCCGCCGTTCTAGGGACGGGCCGTCAAGGACCACGCGGTGAGGCTGGGGGTCGTGACGGGGTTGGTCACCGGTACCAACTGCAGTACGCCCGAACTTTGTCCTCGCCACAGGCTGACGTTGGCCGAGGTGATCGCCGCCGCGCCACTCGGTACGACCTGAGCCACTTGCACTCCCTGCACCTGACTCGCCGTCCAATTCAGCGGTAATTTGACGACCGTCTGGAAGTGTCCGGGGGACATCGAAAAATAGTCCATGCCGTAATTTGACCCGTACCACACGCCACCCACTTCGATACGCGCAGCCAGCCTCGCATTCGAGCCACCCGTCGTCGAAACCTCGACCACCGCGTACTGCGTAGCGTCGCCTTCCAGCATGGACGTAGGGTCAGTGGAGCGAGCCACGTACCACGTGGCGACCTCATTAGACATGGCGACGTAGGTGAACGGATAACTGCCCATGACGGACTCTCGGGTCGCGCCACTAGCCGGGCCCGGGACTGCTGCGAGCTGAAAACGAAACTTGGTGGAACCCACCGTTGAAAAGTCGTTGTTGCCCGTAGCGTCACGGATTAAGGGGTGAGAGCCCCACCAGTGATCTGACGTGAGCGGGAAGGTCTGAGTGGTTTCGCTGAGGGCACCATCAGAATCGGGGTAGCCAGTACCAGGTACGCCACCGGAGAAATAGGTCGCCGCGACGACGTGGTGGGCGGCATCCAGCGTGAGAGTCATCGCCGTTTCAATATCCGTGAGACGGCCCCAGTGAGCCCACTCCAGCGAAGGTATGAAGGCCGTTCCGGCGTCTTCGTGCGAGAAAATGTAGGTGTAGCTCAGTACTTCCCCGCCCGCCGACGTCGGCGTCGACGTGGCGTCGACCAGCAGCGGTACGTCGTGGAGCGCCGAGGTGCTGCGTCCGTACATCACGGGGGCGAACTGCTCAACCAGTGACAAATTATTCGATGCTGACATCATCAACAGCGCAGAACCACCAACGGCGATGGTCGGCGTCTGACTGCTCGGCACCTGAGAAAGACCACCCGCGCTGGCCGACGGGCTCGCGTTCACGCTGATCTTGTAGTGATGACCGGCGCTCACCAACCCCACGAAACAGGTGTAGACGAAGGGCGAAGCACCTTGGTGTAATACAACCTGCACTGTCGGATTCGTTCGGTGCGTCCCGCTGTCGGAAATCGAGAGGTTCGCGACCACACTGCTCGCACCCCACTTCGTGCCTTCGCCGGCCATCGAGACCTCGAGTACGCCTTCGCCCTGACCGCTGCTGGCCACCGGGCCCGTGACGAATGGCTTTGCGCCGAAACCCGTCAAGGGCGCAAGGCTGGTCACGTTGGGAGCCACTTCGGGCACGAGGGTGGTGGAGTAGGTCTTCGTGGCCGACGCCGTCACCATCCCTGACGGCGTCGTCATCTTTTGTGCCGCTCCACTCAGCCCGACGGGCTTGCTCCCCGTGAGGGGGTCCCAGGCGTCAGGTGAGAGCGCGCACGAGCCCAATGACGAACAGGCGCTGCTCGAGAAGGTGATCGCCTGCAACTTGAGACCGCTGCCGTCGAGGGTTCCTAGTTCTTCGGCCACTACGAAACACGTGGAGGTCAGACAATTAATTGCTCCGGCGGCAGTAGTCAATTTTGCTCGAACTTTCATCGTTCCGCTGAGCAGACCACTACCGTTGGCTTGCGCCACCCAGGTCGAGCGTTGCTCGCAACCATCTTGCGAGGGGCGACTCCCGGAGGTGTAGAAACCCAGCGCGATCAAGCTGCATTCCACGAGCGCCCACGTGGACTTCGGGGCGACGGGCGACAAACTCACCGCAACGGCGTCGCCGTCGTTGAGCCCCGATATCGGTGACACACTAAAGAGTGGAGAAGCGCTCGCCGCGCTGTCGTGACTCGCGATGATGAACGAACTCCCAGCCAGCACTAGACCGGTTAGCAGGCGCCAACTCTTCGTGCGGCTAACTCGTAGTGACGCGTGCATCGGATCTCCCATGTGACTAACACTTCCTAATGAGTTGAGACTAACTACTTCCGCCGAGCCTGGTTGGCTACTACGGCACCCCGCGGTACTATGTCGTAGAACAAGTGCTCTTTAAAAGTTTTGAAATTTCCTCTGGATTTTCCGAAAAGCTTCTGCTAAAGTCTTGTCAGCAGTGTCGGCCGCAGTTCGCGGTGGAGACCGATTCGACGTGACTGTCCGAGTTGGGCTCATTCTCAACTCGTATTGGAGAACAGTCATGTCCATGTCCTTTTTAGACCTTGGTGTCCCCGAAGCCCTCGTCAACCGTTTGGTTGCGCGTGGTATTTTGGAGCCCTTTCCCATCCAGGCAGCAACTATCCCTGACGCCATGGCGGGCCGCGACATCGTTGGTAAAGCCGCCACTGGTTCGGGTAAGACCCTGGCCTTCGGCCTTCCCCTCGTCGCCCACGTCGGCAAGGCGGCTCCTCGTCGCCCCCAGGGTCTCATCCTGGTTCCGACGCGTGAACTCGCCGCTCAAGTACAGAAGGAGATTGGTCAGCTGACCGCCGATCGTGGCAAGCGTGTTCTGTGCATCTACGGAGGCACCTCTTACAACATCGCTCGTAAAGCCCTCGCCCTCGGTGTGGACATTGTGGTCGCCTGCCCGGGCCGTCTCGAAGACATGCTCGAACAGCGTGCCCTCGACCTGTCGGACATCACGACGGTGGTCGTCGACGAAGCTGACCGTATGGCCGACATGGGCTTCTTGCCTGCCGTTCGCCGCATCGTCAGTCACACCCCCGGTAACCGCCACGTCATGTTGTTCTCCGCCACTATGGGTCCTGACGTCAAGAGCCTGGTCAAGGAATTCACCCGTGACGCCGCTATTCACGACGTCGTCGGTGAAGAAGCACCGAGTGACGTGGACCACTTCTTCTGGAAGGTTCCTCGGGAGCAGCGCTCCAGCTTTACCGCTGACATCATCGACAAGTACGAGCGGGCCATCGTCTTCACACGCACCAAGCACGGCGCCGACCGCTTGGCTCGTCAGCTCGAAGACCGTGGCATATCGGCCGTGCCGATCCACGGTGACCGCACCCAGGCCCAGCGTGAACGGGCACTAAAGAGTGTCAAGAACGGTCAAATTCAAGTTCTCGTCGCCACCGACGTCGCCGCTCGAGGAATTCACATTGAGGCTCTCCCCTGCGTCGTTCACTTCGACCCACCGGCCCAGGCCACCGACTACCTCCACCGTTCCGGCCGTACCGGACGTGCGGGCGCGACGGGCGTTGTGATTTCGCTCGTAGGCGAAGACACCGTGGGGCAGGTTCGCCGTCTCCAGAAGGCGCTCAATATTCCCAACGTCATCGACTCACCGGCTGACGCCGTGGCCGTTCGTCTCGGTTCCGTCGACGACGCCGCCGCCGCCGAGCGTTTGGACGATCGCCCCATGAAGTCCAGTGGCGACCGACGTCCGAGCCGTGACCGTGACGACCGTGGTCGTAGCGAGCGTCCCCGTTTCGAGCGTTCGGATCGTCCCGAACGTCCCCGCGCGGAGCGTTCCGACCGTAGCGACCGCGGTGACCGTCCCCGTTTCGAGCGTTCGCACAGCGACCGACCGGCCAGTAGTGACCGTCCGCGTTTCGAGCGTCGTGACGACAGTCGTCCCGCCAGTAGTGACCGTCCGCGTTTCGAGCGTCGTGATGACAGTCGTCCCGCCAGTAGTGACCGTCCGCGTTTCGAGCGTCGTGATGACAGTCGTCCCGCTCGTGAGGAGCGCCCGCGTTTCGATCGTCGTGATGACGCACCCGCTCGTAGTTCGCGTGGGGGGTCTTCGGAGGCTGTCGTTAGCTTTTTCAACGAGTCCAAGGGTTACGGTTTTGCCACTGACTCCAAGGGCCAGGACCTCTTTATCCACTTCTCCAACATCACCATGGAGGGCTACAAGACCCTCGAAGCCGGTCAGCGCGTCGAGTACGAAATGGCTGAAGGACCGAAGGGTCTCGAAGCTCGTAACGTCCGAGTCGTTGGCGGTGGCCGCCGTCGGTCGTAAAGTAGTTGCATGATGAATGAAAAACCACTAGTAGATCCGCACCTCGGTGCGGCCCCGGACGACCTAGTAATTGATGATCTCGTCATCGGCGATGGCGCTGAAGCCATCGCCGGTACGACGGTCGACGTGCACTACGTCGGTATTTCTGCCTCCACCGGCGAAGAATTCGACGCATCGTGGAACCGAGGAGAAACCTTCCAGTTCCCCCTCGGGGCCGGCTACGTCATCGCCGGATGGGACCGTGGTGTCCAGGGCATGAAGATCGGTGGACGTCGCCGTCTGGTAATCCCGTCGCACTTGGGTTACGGCGCGCAAGGTGCCGGCGGCGTTATTGCCCCCAACGAAACCTTGATCTTCGTCGTCGACTTACTCGGAGTCGCCTAACTCCAAGCCCCGGTGGTCAATAAAGAGTTGACGCCGGAAGTCGCCGTATCGTTCGCAACAGATCTCAGCCAGCAGTCGCAGCCGCTCATCGCAACAGTCCTCGGTCAAGAGTTTGAGCTGATCGAGTGTGGCCATGGGCGCCATGGAACACAGTTGCCACGCCCGCACGCCGAGGGCTGAGGCCATCTCGCAGTTGTGCACCATGGCGCTATCGGCGTCCATCTCGCTCTGTAGGGAACGTAGCGATCGGACGGCCTGCTCCGTTGTGCGGAGGATCTCGGGATCGATGGGTACGTCAAAACCCGGGCGCAGACGGACCCGAGCCTGGGGGTAGGGCTCATCGCTGAGCCACTCCTCCACCACCACGCGTTCAATCCCGCTGGCCACAATCATGAACCTGCCATCATTGAAGGGCACCACGTTTTCCAACTGCATCAGGGTGCCAGTTGATACCCGCTCGTCGCCACCGCCCACTTCGCTACCGCGAGCAATGAGGCAGATACCAAAACGACCTTCTCGGGCGTTGATGTCGTCCACCAGGCGCTGATAACGGGGCTCAAAAACGTGGAGGGGTATTTTTTGATGCGGAAAGACCACTGTTGAAAGTGGAAACATTGGAATTGTGAAGCCCCCGCTCATGCCTCCACTCTACGGAGCGGGTCACCTCGGGCGTACACCCTGGGATCTTTAACGGAGGCGCAGTGCGTCCACGAGCTCGCGAAAGGCGTTACCACGGTGACTGAGGGCGTGCTTTTCACTGGACGAAAGTTCGGCCAAAGTGCGACCCCGAAGCCCCTGGGGAGCGAAGATTGGGTCGTAGCCGAAACCCTGGTCACCCCTTGGAACCTCAGTAATCGTCCCCGAAACTTCCCCGCTCACCACAAACCACGAGTCGTCCGGATAGGCCACTGCAGCCACCGTACGAAAATGGGCCCCTCGCTCGGTGGCATCTAGACCCCGCAGGGCGTCCAAAAGCTTCCTGACGTTGTCCGCGTCCGTCGCCCCGCTACCGGCGTAACGCGCTGAGTGCACCCCTGGAGCCCCCCCGAGGGCGTCGACGAACAATCCGGTGTCGTCAGCAATCGCTGCGTGGCCGGTGGCTGCAACGAGGGCTCGCGCCTTGAGGAGCGCGTTGTCTTCCAGGGTTTCTCCATCTTCAACCACCTCGGGCACGTCGCTTGGACGATTGAGGAGTACCAGATTGAGGTCCGCCAAAATTTCTCGTATTTCGTCCACCTTGTGAGCGTTCGCCGTAGCGAGCACGAAGGTCTTCATCGCGGCGAAGGCGGCGTCGCCAGAACGGCCCGCTGCGCCTCGTGAATATTCGCGATGCCCACGCTCGCCAGGTCCAGCAGCTCATTGAGTTCCCCGCGCGTGAAGGCCACTTGTTCGGCGGTTCCTTGAACCTCTACGAAGTTGCCCGACCCGGTCATCACCACGTTCATGTCAGTGTCGGCGCGCGAGTCTTCCTCGTAGGGCAGGTCCAGCATCGCCACGCCACCCACGACGCCCACCGAAACCGCAGCCACCAGATCACCGAGGGCGTGCACCGGCAGAACACCACTTTGGACGAGCCGAGTAATGGCGTCGTGGAGCGCGACGTAACCGCCGCAAATTGCGGCCGTGCGGGTACCGCCGTCGGCCTGCAGGACGTCACAGTCCACGGTGATGGAGACATCAGGCAGTAGTTCGAGCTTGGTCACCGTGCGCAAGGAGCGACCGATGAGTCGCTGAATCTCTTGCGTTCGACCCGACTGCTTACCCTTGGCGGCTTCGCGATTATTACGTTCTGGGGTGGCGCCGGGGAGCATGGAGTATTCCGCGGTAACCCAACCCTTGCCCGAGCCCTTAAGCCAGCGAGGAATATCTTCTTCCACCGACGCGGTGCACAGAACGCGAGTACGTCCAAAACTCACCAGCACCGAACCAGCGGCCATCTCGGTGTAGTCACGCTCGAACGACAGCGGACGGGCTTCGTCAAAGCGGCGGCCGTCCGCGCGCAGGATTGGGCTGGTGGTCATGGTGCTCCTTTTGTGCCGCTGCTGCGACGTAGAACTGAACTCTAGAAGTAGATGATGCGCTTCGCGCGTTCTACGACTTCATCAATGTCATCGGTCCATGCTCCGGTCGACAGATACTTCCATCCGTCGTCACAGGCGATCGTCACGATGGTGGCCGACTCACCTTCGGGGATAAGCGACGCGCACTTCACGGCTCCGGCCATGATGGCCCCCGAGGAAATACCCACGAATAGGCCAATTTCCGACATCCGTCGGGTCCACTCAATCGACTCCTTGGGGCGCACGACCACCTTGCGGTCGAGCAAATTCGCACCATCATTGTCCGTAAACACCGGAGGAATATAGCCATCTTCGAGGCTCCGGAGGCCGTCGACCATCTCACCGCTGGGTGGCTCAATGGCCCAAATCTGGGTACCGGGCTTGTGCTCCTTCAGGTACTTACCCACCCCCATCAGAGTGCCCGAGGTGCCCAGTCCAGCGACGAAGTGGGTAATCTCCGGAACATCGGCGAGGATCTCGGGTCCGGTGTGGGTGTAGTGCGCCAAAGGGTTAGCGGGATTGGCGTACTGGTAGAGAAAGACCCAGGAGGGATTCTCCGCCGCGAGTGTTTGCGCCATTCGTACCGCCCCATTCGATCCCTCGCTGCCCGGTGAGTCGACTATTTCGGCCCCCCAGACGAGCAGCAGCTGGCGTCGCTCGATGGATACATTCGATGGTAGAACGACCTTGAGGTGATATCCACGCAGACGACAGACCATCGCGAGCGCGATACCGGTATTACCACTGGATGGTTCAATCAGGGTCTGACCCGCCTGACCGGGAATGAGTCGGCCCTCTCTTTCAGCGGCTTCAACGAGGGAAATCGCTACGCGGTCCTTGACCGAACCCGCGGGGTTGCGACCCTCGAGTTTGACCCAAATAGCGACGTTCGGGTTGGGCGACAGCGCACTGGCGTTGACGACCGGCGTATTGCCAATCATCTCTAAAACGGATTCGTAGCGCGTCACGCGCTAGCTCCACCCGCCACGGCCGGCAGCAGGGTCACTTCATCTCCGTCCACAACGGGCGCCGCGAGTCCACCGAGGTAGCGAACGTCATCATCGTTCACGTACACGTTGAGAAAACGGTGGAGCGATCCGTCGTCATTAAACAGTTGTGGGGTGAGGGCGGGGTACTCCTGTGACAGAGATCCGAGAACTTCACCAATGGTGGCACCCACAGCGTCGACGGTGGCGCGGCCACCCGTCGCGGGTCGCAAGACGGTAGGTATTCTCAATGTCACGGCCATATGAACCTCGCAGATCGACCCATGTCAATTCTTGACAAGTCTGGTCACATATTAGGCGCCGAGAGGCTCGGGCCAAGCGAAGTTACCCTTTGGTGGGACGGTAGAAGGCGAGAACCTGCAAGAGAGCGCCGCCAAAACCAATGATGAGTAGGGCGTACATGCGGTGCGTCGGAGTACTGAGCCAGTGAATCGGCTGCGTCTTAAAGTCCAGGGAGTAGCGCCCCGCGCCGAAGATTCCCGCTACGAATGCGCCCCCGATAATCATGGCGCAATACTCAATGCCCTGGCCCGGGTTGGAAATAAAGAAGCCGTTCGGACGGTGAACCGTGATAATCGCCACGACCATCAGGGCGATCAGGGCCCCCGCGGCCAGCGGCGTGAGGAAGCCCAGGACCAGCAGGAGGCCAGCTCCTAATTCAGTTCCAGCGGCCAAGGTTGCGTGCAAACGACCGGGACGCATGCCAATGGAGTCAAACCAGCCGGCCGTGCCCTGGAGCTTGCCGCCACGAAATACTTTGTAGTAGCCGTGGGCAAAAATCATGCCGCCGAAAAAGACGCGAAGCACGAGGAGTGAAATGTTGTACGGCCGTACTTTCGTTACCAGCATGGGATAGTAATGGTGCACGAGGTGAGTCATGGTCAACATAGGCAATTCCTTTCGTTGGTCTACTAAGGAAGTGTAGAAAATAATTAGTCTTCTACAGGGGATACTGCCACAACCACTTCTTCTTCCTCCACGACCGAATTCACTATTCGATAGCTGCGCAGCACTAGCGGGACCTCGCGTAGCGAGACCAGAACGTAGTGCCAACTTGGATCAGGCGCTTGCGCCACGTCCGTTGGGCTGGGGTAGGCCTGAGAATGGGTGTGAGAGTGGAAAACTCCCAGCACCACCTCGTTGGAATCATCCGCTTCTCGAAAAGTGCGCAGCAGGACACGCGGTTCAATTTCGTAAATCTTTGCCGAATCGGCAATATTCGCGCTCGGCACCACGCGCGACACAACGCCATCGGGTGAGCCCACGAGTAGACCGCAACCTTCGTTAGGTAGCGCTCGAATAGACGTGGCGAACATTAGGTCACGCTGCTGAGTGGTCACGGTGAGCACTCAGTCACCCTAGCCACGCCCTCGGCGCCTATGACAGCACCTCACTACGCTAGAGCTGTGGCTCGGGCTAAAAAAGTTAAGGAAAAGCGCGCCAAGGCGAAGGCTGATGGGAACGGTGACAAGGTCGTCGCCACGAATCGTCGCGCCCGCCACGACTACGACATTGTGGACACTCTGGAGTGCGGCCTGATGCTGACCGGCAGCGAGGTCAAGTCCCTTCGTGAGGGCAAGGCCCAAATCGCCGAAGGTTACGCTCGCATCGATAACGGCGAGTTATGGCTCTACCAAACTCATATTCCGCCCTGGATGTACGCCGTGGGATTTGGTAGCCACGATCCAGATCGCCGTCGTAAGCTACTCGCCCACCGACACGAAATTGACGAATTCGTCGCGGAGACGAAAACACAGCCCCTGACCATGATTCCCCTCAAACTGTATTTCAAAGAGGGGCGGGTCAAGGTAGAACTAGCCCTCGCCAAGGGTCGCAAAAATCAAGATCGTCGTCAAGCCATCAAGGAGCGCGACGCGACGCGCGAAATGGCCCGTGCTGCGCGCAACCTCGAAAAACTCCCCAACTAGGCGCCGAGACGCCCGTCACACTGCGGTAGTACGCTGGTGTTCTCGCCGTGCGCGAGGGAAATGAGGGGGTGATTGGTTTCGACGTTGGTCGTCAAGGTAGGAGAAGCGAGCCGTGGTCTCCGGAACCACGTTAAAGAGCCGGAAACAAAAATAAACGCCAAGCCTCAGCTTGCGCTCGCTGCCTAGTGCAGCGACGTTCACCTAGACCCAGTTCCACGGTTTAGATTTTGAACGTCATCTAGTGGGACTTACCGCATGTGTGTGTTAACCGGACATGCGGGACATTTCGTTAACTACGGATCACTGCCGGCGCTGGCCACAGTGTTGATCCCGACAATTTCCGGTCAGCTGCGCTCGGAGAAGTCCTACTAAGAAGCTGGCGGACGCGGGTTCGATCCCCGCCACCTCCACCCTGTAGTGAAACCCCGGATTCGGTGTCGTTGACACAGTGTCCGGGGTTTTTCTATCTACGGATCACCAGGTTGATTTTCCGTAGCGACGAATCCTCTTGCGCATTGGGGCCCGCGCTATGAGTGAGATTTCACGAACTCTTCGATGACCCGAGCCGAGCCCGCCGGATCTTGCAGTGGCCACCAGTGACTTAGTCCGGGCAGGTTACGGTGCTGAGCCCCTAGGGATGTTGCCACCGCCTGGGACATGGCCTCGTCACCGAAAGGGTCGTCACTCGGGCAGAGTACGAGCCCGGGCACCGGGCTTGCACCCGTGACCGACGGCCACAGCGCCGCAATATTGGGCATCGCCGAGCGATAGAGGTCCAAGATGCAGTCGGACATCGTGGCGTCATTTTCGCGCGCCATTGCCACGGCTGCTTCATGGTCGACGCCAAACATTTCAAAGAGTGCCGCCGCATCGTCGGGTTGGGCTTCGAGGCGCTGCGCCATAAAGGCTTCCCCCTCACCGGGCGTCTGCCATATTTGCGCAAAGTCGTGCCAACGATAATCGGGGTGAATGACGTTGGCGATATCAGCAACCCACGAACGAAGAAGTTGCGGTACCGCCGTTGCTACCCGGTAGGTCAGCCCCGCACCCCAGTCGTGTCCCACTAGGTCTACGGGCTCACCAAGGGCGGTGAGCTCAGCGACCAGCCACTCCACGTAGGCGTCCTTGGTGGCCGTAAAACCTTCGGGGCGGGCGCGGCCAAAGCCGGGTAAGCCGAGGGCGATTGATGGTTGCTCCAACTGCGCACGCAGGCGGTCCCACAACTGGGCTGTTTCGGGTACTCCGTGAAGAAAAACGATCATGAGTGCACCATAACCCCACGGCAGACCATCGTCGCTCACCTCAGCGCAGCGCCGCAGGCGCAATCCTCGATTCCATGAGGAATCTCCGCTACCGTCTCGAGCAAAGAGGAGCACAAATGATTCACGACGTCATTGATCGCTGGCACCAACACTTACGGGGAGAACTACCTGGCGGGCTGGCGTCGCTGCTCGCCGACGACGTGGTCTTCTACTCCCCCGTCGTGTTTACGCCACAACGGGGCAAGGAGGTCACCTTGATGTACCTCTCGGCCGCCTCGGTGGCCCTCCCCGGAGAAAAGAGTTCTTCGGTAGATGGCGGTAGCACGGGCTTTCACTACACCAAGAAAATTCTCGACGGCAACCACGCCATGTTGGAATTCGAGTCCACCATCGATGGCAAGTACGTCAATGGTGTGGACATCATCACCTGTAACAACGAAGGGCTAATTACCGAGTTCCGGGTGATGGTTCGCCCGCTCCAAGGAGTACAGGCCATACATCGTCAAATGGGCGAAATTCTCGCCCGCATGTCGCCACCCAGCGAGGCTTAGGACAGCGACGTGAGCGGCCATGGGCGCTCACGCTCAACCAGCAGAGCTAGATCGAGCAGTAGCTGCTCCTCGTGGTGGCGGCCAATTACCTGTAATCCCACGGGCAGTCCGTCGACGAAACCGGCGGGGATGGAAATCGCCGGGTTGCCCGTCAAGTTCGCCGGAATCGTCAAGGCTCCGTTGTTACCTATCGCTCGTTCGAAGCCGTAGCGTTCGACGAGGTCTACTCCGTCGACCGTGGTCGACATGGGACCCTGCGCGTCAAAGGCGACGTCGGGATTGGTGGCGCAGAAGATGAAATCGGTCTGGTCAAAGACGTCGGCCATCTGATCATTCATGGCCACCCGAAAAAGTTCGTTGGCGCCCGCTATTTGAACCGTGAAATTTTGAGCAATTTGCATACCGAGTCGAATCTCGCCCGTTAGTTCGTTAGCGCATTCGGGGTAGCGATCACCTAATTCGCCGACCAGACCGACCAGATTCGACATGGCCCACTCCACTCCACCCTGCGGAAAACTAAAGGAGAGGTCCACTCGCCGCAGACCCGCCGTGGTGATCAAGAACTCAGCGAGGTCCACCAGAATCAGCGCTTGGCGCTCGCTCACAATGGCCGAGCCCAGGTCCAAAGAAATGGTGGCGCGCTTGCCACGTAGGTCGTGACTACCGAGGTCGCGCTCCCAGCCACTCACCGCCGGCAGACTCAAGGTGTCGCGCGAGTCGTAGCCGTTGCACACGTCAAACCAGCGTGCGGTATCACGGACCGAACGCGAGAGGCAACCCACCACCACCGTGAGTGGCGGTTGGAAGGAGTGGGGGCCCTTGGGAATTCGGCCGAAGGTCGACTTCAGTCCTAAGAGTCCAGTGAATCCCGCGGGAATTCGAATTGACCCACCACCGTCGCCGCCCGACGCAATCGGCACGAGGCCCCCCGCGACCGCGGCGGCCGACCCACCGGATGAACCACCGGGGGTTCGTCCGATTTCCCAG
The DNA here is from genome assembly GCA_903860915.1 of uncultured Actinomycetes bacterium. Lineage (GTDB taxonomy): Bacteria > Actinomycetota > Acidimicrobiia > Acidimicrobiales > RAAP-2 > RAAP-2. The sequence goes on from CAIOSJ010000016.1 coordinate 154,151, forward strand.
GGATTGTGCGTGGCGCCGTGTAATTTCGTCCGGGTGCAGTTGATGCCGCCAAACTCCGAGGCGGTCGTTTGGGCGACGAGAACAGCGCCCGCGGCCCGTAACCGCGTGACTTGAATACTGTCGTGATCAGCCACGCGGGAGCGAAAGACGAGAGAGGCTTCCGTCGCCGGCCAGCCCCGCACTGCTTCGAGTTCCTTGACGCCCATTGGTACGCCGCCGAAGGGTAAGGTCAGGTCCGCGTGTGCCGCGCCCTCGCGGGCCGCGTCCCTATCAAGATGAGAAATTGCGTTGAGATCGCTCGTCTCGATAGCCGACAAGGATTCTTCGAGCGCTTCACTCGGCGTCAACGCCCCACTACGGAATGCCTCCACCAGAGATACAGCGTCGCCGAGCCAGGGTGAAGGGGTCATACTCCTGAGATTAACGGGGCCACGCTCCATCGAACAATTTCATCGCGGGGCACGAACCACAAAGCCCCCCGAGACTCGCTGAGCACGCCAGCCCGCCCAGCGAAATGCACCGAGGTCGGCGGACTCAGCGTCGAGAAGAAAGCGAGCCACCCTTCCCTTTACGGCCTTGGCCGCGTGCCCGGCCGCCCCCGATCCCGCCGCCGAGACGAAATCAACGTGGACCAGATCACAGGTGGCGCCAATCATCTCATCATCGATGGCGCTTCGATGTTCATTGGGCAGGAGATCCACGAGTACGGCACCCGCAGCGAGGTGGGCCACCTCGGGCGAGATGCGCGGCCGCCACCACGTGGCGAGATTACCGAGGGGTGGCAGATTGGCAGACATCTTGAGTCGATAGTCCCCGATGAGATCATTGCCCGTTGACAGGCCGTAAAAACCCGAAGGGATAATCAGGCGACTGCGCTGCGTCTCACTCACGGCCCCACTCTCGAGGTGGGTCCAGACGACGCCGTCGTAGCGCTGCCACGCGGGCAGATAACGCCCCGTACCGGCGACCAGTTCGCCCATCGACTCCCGGCAACGCGCTAAGAGCGGCCCCCGCACAGCGAAGAGTCGGCTCTGCTCGAGCTCCGGAAGGTTCAGTGCAGTCGTGACGGCGGCGGTGACCATTCGACGAGCTTCGCCAAGACGCCGGTCGAGCGGCGTTTTTTTGACGCGCAACACGCCACCCGGGGCCTTTGCCTCCGACGGTGGAACGAGAAGAAAAACAGCCCTACTCGCCATTATTGAACTGTTCGAATGCTGGGCGGGTCACCCGTCCAGCGTAGGGAATCCGCGACCAGACTCGCCCCTAGCGGGTGAGAAGCGACTAGGTTGACCCCCGTGGCGCTTAGAGGCTGGGTTCGGCGGACGCCGCAGGAGTATTGGTGGTCACTAGCGCCCCTCATCCTGCTCTCCTTGCTCTTTTCGTGGCCCACGATTCATCACGGCTTCGCTACGGTCATCAACACGCCCCAGGGTGACTCTTCGCTCTACCTCTGGACCAACGCCTGGGTGGCCCACGCCATCAGCCACGGCACCAACCCCTTCTTCTCCCCCGCCCTCTTCGCCCCCCAGGGCATTAACTTGCTGGCCAATCCCGTGAATGTCGGACTGGCCATCCTCTTCACTCCCCTCACCTGGCTCGCGGGACCCGTCGCCACGCTGAACGCCCAGATTCTCCTCATCCCGATCATCAATGGACTGGCCATGGTGTACGGACTCCGGGGGTGGCTGCGTTCCCGCAGCGTGATCGTGGTTCTCGGCGTCGCGTGGGCCTTCACCCCCTTCGTGGTGAGCGCGCTGGGACAAGATTGGACCCACGTAGCGCTCACGGCCTACCTACCCATCGCTGCTCGGCTCAGCCACGAGATTCTCACCCAGGCTCGGTGGCGCAGCGCCGTAGCCCTCGGTGTGGTGAGTGTCCTCCAACTCTTCTTCGGTACCGAAATTTTGGCGATGTCCGTCATTGTCATCGCCATGGCCGTCGGCTCTTGCCTGGTGGTCGGGGTGGGGCGCCCGGCTACTCGAATGGTGATTTCTCGCAACTTTCGCCGAACCCTGAGGGTCGTCGCAGCCGGCAGCGCCGTGGCCGGGGTGCTCGCTGCGTGGCCGCTCTGGTACATGCTGCAGGGTCCGCAACACTTCGGAAAATACGTCTGGCCCGCTTGGGTCAGTCGCGCCGGTGGTGTGCCCTGGTCCCACTTTGTCGCAACAGCCACCAACACTGTTCAATTCGACCCCTTAGTGGGACCGCTCCGCTTGCCCAACGCCGCTTCACTGGGCTGGGTCTTGCTCGGAATGGCTCTCGTCGCAATCGCGGTTGTCCCTCACGCGCTTCGTTGGGCCTTCGCCCTGTGCGTCGTCGTTGGCCTCAACGTGGCCCACGGACCCTCGGGGCCCTTCTCACTGATGAAGCTCTTCCTCCACGTGCCGTTACTACGTAACGTGGTGGCCGAACGATTTGAACTCGTCGTTTGGTGGGCCTGTCTCATCCTGCTCGGACTCCTCGTGGAGGAGCTGGCGACGATGAAGTTGTCACCCTCGGCCCGTCGGGTACTGACGGTCTCGGTTCTCTCCTCGGCCCTGCTCTGGCCCGTCGTGGTCGACGTCAGTGCGGGCTGGTACGCCCCACGGGCCCCCGTCGAACGCAGTGCTGAGGGACAGATACGCCTCGGATCTCACTCACGGCTCGTTAGTTTTCCGCTGCCCGCGAGCGCCACCGCCATCGAGCAGCAATTGCGTGACAACTTCCGCTACAGCCTCACCTTCGGCTACGGGCCGACCTACCGGCTCGGTGGCCCGAGTCGACAACGCGCGACGGAACTACTCTCCGGCCTCAGCAGCGCCGTCGTTACGGCCCACGCCCCGGTCCCTCGCGAGCTCGTCGAGATTGCTCACTTCTTTACGCAAGCCCGCGTCACCGACGTGCTACTGCCACGCGCCTCCTGCGTTGGGTGGCGCTGCTACGAAGGCAACGCCCTGCCCCTGGCTGCGACCATGACCCTGATTTACGGTGCACCACGGGTCCTTGCTGACTCGTGGCACTGGCACATCACTACGCGGGTACCGTCACAGGTCGCTCTCACCCGGTCGCAGTGGTACCAGTGCAACTTCGCCTTCCACCGATATCAAATCATCGCCCTGCCGAGTTGTGTCCGCTCGGCTCAGTTACTTAACCAGCCAAGCTGATCAGCGCCGCGGTGGCGTCGCTACTGATCACGTAGTCACGAAGAAAATGACGAACCCTGATCACGGCGTCCGCGTCGAGGTCGCGGTGCACTGGTCGACCGATGGTGATGGTTTCGCCACCGACCGAGACGACCCAGTGGCCCCGATGGGACAGGTGAACATCACCGCAGCGTTCCAGCAGCGCCACCACGTCATTCCATTGAATGTTGTGGCTCGTCGGATGGCAAAAGAGTCTGGCCATTGTGCGACGGTGGTGACTGTCCAGTTTGATGGGCATAACTTCGAACCTCCTCTGCGGGGCCGAGCCGTTCGAGCCCTACCTAGGTACTATCCCCCCGCTAGGGGGTGATGTCAAGAACACCCACCAGCTCGACGTGTTCGGTCATGGGAAAGAGGTCGAAAGCCCGCAGCGACGTCAGTCGGTAGCCCGAAGTAACGGCAATCCCGATGTCGCGGGCGAAGGTTGCTGCGTCGCAGCTGACGTAGACGATGCGGCGAGGGGCACGGCGGGTTAAGGCGTTCATCACCGCCTTACCGGCCCCGGAGCGGGGCGGGTCGAGAACAACGACGTCGTCTTTTTGGACCGCATCATTAATGGCTCGGGGTGTTACCGCCCAGTCGCGCACAATCAGATGGCGGCGGTCGCCCGCGTTCTTTATGGCGTCGCGGACGGAGAATTCCGAGTTCTCGATGGCCGTGACCTTGCCCGTGCGTCCCACCGCGTCGGCCAGGGCCACCGCGAAGAGACCGACCCCACTGTAGAGATCAACGACTCGGTCGCCGGGCTGAACCTTGGCGCCGGCCAGCACGGCCGCGACCAGGGTCTCGGGTGCAGATTCGTGTGACTGCCAAAACGAGAGTGGGCCCACGCGGTAGCGACCCGCGCCGACTGACACCGTCGAGTGCGTCGAAGAATCTAGCGGCTCTCCGCGCAAGGTCGTCACCTCGAAGAGCGCCCCATCGTCGGTATCGTGACGGACAACAGCGAAGGCTTCGCCATCGCCAATGGCCCGCAGTTCGACCTCATCGGCGCCGGCCCAATTGGTTTCAAAGGCCACAGCAAAACTCTCGTGAGCGATCCAGCAGCTGCTTAAGGGAACAATCTCGTGGCTGCGATATTGACGAAGACCGAGTCGCCCGTCTTCGGTGACCGCACAGCGCAGCCGCGTTCTCGATCCCTGCGCTCGAGTCGTGGCCTCGATCGTCACGGCCACTTCGATCTTGGCGATGCGCCGAAGGTGTTCGGCCACGATGGTGGACTTCCAACTTTCTTGAGCCAGTGCTGAGGCGTGCTGTAAATCACAACCCCCGCAGAGCTCGGGACGGGCGTAGGGACAGGGCGGCGTGACCCGCTGTTCGCTCGCTTCTAAAATTTCGACGGCGCTGGCGCGAAGAAATGACGAGGTCTGCTCAAATATTTTTGCCCGAACGAGTTCGCCAGGGAGCGAATTCCGCACGAAAACGACCTGGCCGGCGGGCACCCGACCGACGCCGCCACCGGTGGCGGGCCGTTCGACACGTACATCGCACATTACTTCGGGGTCATCATTCACTCCCCCACCCTAACGAGGGTGCCACAGCCTTGATTGGCGAGTAGGGAGCAATAGGCCCAAAAATAACGCCGTCCGTCTTCCAAGGGCCTGATTTGTTACAGTAAGCAAATGGTGAAAACTTCAAATAAATTAATGCGTCGACTGCTCGCCGTTGGCGCCATGTTGCTGTTAGGCGTCACTGCCCCGAGTTTCGCGAATGCGGCCGTCCACCACCACGCTGCCACGACGACCACCACGACCACGGTGCCTAGCTTTTGTGCCACCAAGCCCTGCCTCTCGACCCTGATCACCATCCCCGAATCCAAGGCGGGCGGTTACAAACCAGTCGCGCCAGCCGGAGCCACCGACCTCTATCGCTGCAGCTTCTTCGATCCGAAGTACACCAGCGACCAGATGATCATTGGCAGCACCTTTAGTGCACAGAACCACGGCACCACCGCCAAGCCGGTGATTGAAATTCACCACGCCATTTTGTACCAAGTCCCCCCCAACCAGGTCGCCTCAGCGAAGGCCCTGGGATCGAGCTGGACCTGCTTCGGCTCACCCACCCCAGCCACCAGTCTCGCCGGTCTGGGTGCCATGCCCTGGGCCGCCGCCTGGGCTCCTGGATCCAGTACCGCTTTGCGCCCCGCCGGCTACGGCACCCCAGTGGAAAAGGGCTCGGGCTACATCCTTCAGATTCACTACAACTTGCTCGTCGCCGACGTCAAGGACAACTCCTCGATGAATATCATCACCACCCCCGCAGCGACGAGTGGCCTCACCGCGCTGCAGGGCTGGCAGCTCGTGGCCCCACCGGACCTCCCGTGCCCAACTGGCGTGAAGGGAACCCTGTGCAACAAGGCCAACTCAGTTGCCGATCTAGGAAAGCGCTTTGGATCGAGTTCCGTCCAGTTCGATTCACTGATCGAAATGATCTGCAAGGCCACGACCGGCAGTGACCCCAATTGGCAGACCGCTACCTCGACATCCTGCATCTGGCAGTGGCCGAAGCGCAGCTCGGCGGTAACCCTGCACACCGTGGGTGCCCACATGCACTTGTTAGGTAAGACCCTGTCTCTGGACCTCTGTCACACGGACGCCACCTGTACTAATTCCAGCAAAGTGCGAGCTCTCTTTGTCAACAGCTACAACTTTGACAATCAGCAGAGCTACCCCATTGCGCCCACTGTGCTGCACCCTGGTGACTACGTCAAGGTGACCTGCACCTACGACCCGAAACTGCGTGCCTTTAATCCTCAGACCAAGAAACTTCCTCCGCGCTTCATCGTGTGGGGTGACGGTTCGAGCGACGAAATGTGCCTCTCCACCGTGGGCTACTCCGAAGGTGCCGGCAGTTAACGAGTTGTAACGAGCGAGAGGTGGAACCATGGGTTCACCGTTGAGTCGACGTTTTAAAATAGTGGCGGCGCTGGGCGTCCTCACCGCCTCATGCGTGTTACCGTTCACCCCCGCCTCGAGCGCAACAGCGCACAGCGTTTCGCTCACCAAGGTCTCCATTCCCGAATCCGCGACCGGAGGCTACGTGCCGTCCCCGCCCGCGGGAGCCACGGACGATTACCGTTGCACCTTCTTTGATCCCAAATTCACCTCCGACCAGATCATGACGAAGGCTGTTTATACCGCGCAGAACCACGCGGGAAAGTTTGAAGTACACCACGCCATTTTGTACCTGGTCGCCAAGTCACAGGTCTCCCAGTATCAAAATGCCGGAGTGAAGCACGCGTGGAGCTGCTTCAGCCCCTCGGGCGTAGCGTGGCTGACGTCGTGGGCACCAGGTCGAAACGCGGATATTGCGCCCACCGGATACGGCATGTCGATTCCCGCGGGCTCGGCTTTCGTCCTCGAGACGCACTACAACACTCTGGCCGGTAAGGCCCGTGACAACTCCTACTTCACTCTGAGCACTATTCCCAATGCCGGCAGTGGCCTCACCCCTTTGAATTACAACCTGGTCCTCGCCCCGCCCGACCTCCCCTGCCCCGCCGGAGAAAAAGGAGCGCTCTGCGACAAGTCGGCTTCGTTGCTGGACCTCGCGAAGAGATTCGGCGCGAGTGCAGTCGGCTTTACCGCTGGACTGGAGGCTCAGTGCAGCCACTCGACCGCCGCCTACGACCCCAACTGGCAAACCGCCACCTCCACATCCTGTATCAGCCAGATCAGCGGTACCGAAACCATCCACCGCATCGCTGCGCACATGCACATGTTGGGCAAGACCTTCACTTTTGAGCTCTGTGGCGCGGACCGTAGTTGCACTAAGTCCACCAAGGCCCTCTTCGTGGCCAGCTACAGCTTTGACAACCAGCAGGCGTACACCATTCCGGCCACCACCGTGAACGCCGGAAGTTACGTCAAAGTCACGTGCTCTTTCGACCCCCTGCTACGTCGCTTCAATCCTCAGACGAAGAACTTGCCCAATCGCTACATCACCTGGGGCGACGGTTCGAGCGACGAAATGTGCCTCGCCATCTTGGGTGTCTCCGGGGGAATTAGTTAAGCCCAGCGTTCGCCAGCACCGCAGCGACGAGTTGAGAAACATTGCTCCGCAGAGTGTCAATCTGAAGGTCGGCAAACTCACAATCCCGCAGCGCCTCGGGCGTCTCACTACGTGGATCGAGACCAGCCGCGAACCACCCTCGCAGTTGCGCACCATCCACCTCGGGGTGGAACTGGACGCCGAAGTGGCGCCCGATGGTGAAAATTTGCACCGCCTCGGGAGTGGCACCCAGGAGTTCTGCGTTGGGGGGTAGATGGCAATGATCATCGTGGTACGCGAACCAGGGGCCGCGGGGTACATCCGCGTCGTGGATTGAGACTGTCAACCAGCCAACTTCACCCCGGGGGGCGGGGCCAACGCTGCCCCCACTCATCAGACAGAGCGCCTGGGCCCCGAAGCAGACGCCCAAGATGGCAATTCCCTGAGCGTCAGCGAGCCGCAGGTAGGTCATCTCCTCACCAAACCACGACGCGGTGACTTCGGGGTCGTAGACCGAGGATTTCGAACCGAGAACCACCACGAGGTCGACCGCCTCTAGAGGCGGCCAGTCCATACCGGGGACGACGAGATACGACGACAGCGACCAGCCCCGATCGCTGAGTGCGTCACCCACTAAGCCGATATGGTCCTCCTCGTGGTGTCGAAGGACCAGGGCGTGACTCACGAACTGAGTGACGCCACTACTGCCGCCCAGTTGGCTTCCAGCGCACCGCTGACGTCAGTTTCGACAATGTTGACGAGAACGCGAATGGCCAGTGCGACTTGTTGTAGCGCCGCCGGCTCCATGATTACTTCGCCGTCGACCACCGAAATCTTGGCTCCCGCTTGGGTGATGACGCAGTCGGGCTGCGGTACCGAAAAGCCGCCCAGGTGTCCCCAGTATATCTTCAGCTCCGTCAGGGAACGAACTCCGTTCGTCGCCGACATCGTGGTTACGAGCGCGTTCATGGGCTTACCCACCACACAGTTCTGCGGCAACATTGGTCGTGAGGCCCAGTCGATGACGTTCTTCACCAGCCCCGGCAGGGCGTAGTTGTACTCCGGCGTCGACCAAAAGACCCCGTCAGCCGAGGAAATCGCCTCCCGCAGAGCGAGCACGGAGGCCGGGGCGTCGGCTCCGTCGTGGTCGGCGTTGTAGGGAGGAATCGCGGCGAGGTCGAAGAATTCAGCGTGATAGCCCTTCGGCAAAGCCTTGGCCGCTACCGACATGACCTTTTTATTGAAGGAATCGGCTCGCAAGGATCCGCAGAGGAAGAGTATGGATTTGGACATATGTATCCAGAGTCTAGGCTCGAAATCGTCTAGGAATTCGAGGAAAATATGACCAGCCCCACAGAAGCGCTCGCGGACTTCGAAATGTCACACTTCACCGCAGGGGGTTCGACCCGGGTCGTCTACCGCTTGGGTGCCGGTCCGGCCGTTCTCGTACTTTCGGAAATTCCCGGCATCACTCCCCTCGTCGCCGCTTTCGCGCGACAGGTCGCCGCCCGAGGTCACCGCGTTGTGCTGCCCCACCTCTTTGGTCGAGACGGCCATAGCCCGAACAACAGCGAGTACCGCAAAACAATTCAAGAAGTCTGCATTTCGCGGGAGTTCACGCTCTTCGCGACAAAAAAATCTTCCCGGATCACGAAGTGGTTAAACGAGTTGGCGCAGTATGAGCACGAAGCCAATGGCGGCCCGGGGGTTGGCGTGGTCGGGATGTGCCTCACCGGTGGTTTCGCACTCGCCATGATGGTCGATCCCGTGGTGGTTGCCCCCGTCCTCTCACAACCCTCGCTGCCCATTGGACTACTGCGACGCCAGCGCGCCCGGGCCGCGGTCGGCCTCTCGGACGACGAACTCGAGCGAGTGAAGCAGCGAGTCGCAGCCGGAACCTGCGTCCTCGCGCTGCGCTTCACCGGTGACAGCCTCGTTCCCGCCGAACGCTTCGCAACTCTTCGCCGCGAACTGGGTGATGGCTTTATCGGCGTCGAGATTGATTCTTCCGCGAACAACCCCTGGGGCTATCCGCCCGCGGCGCACTCAGTTCTCACCGAGCACCTCGGCCCGGAGGGTGACACCCCAACTCGCCGAGCCCTAGAGCAAGTGCTGGACTTTTTCGACGAACGCTTGGCCTCGCCCGGCGCGTAGGCGATCAGCCTTCGGGCAGATTCCAGCCCATGCCCCCGGCCACCTCTTTGCAGGTGGGACAAATGGGGTACTTCTTGGGGTCCCGCCCGGGCACCCAGATTTTTCCGCACAGGGCTTTCACCGGGGTCGCGTTGATCATCCCCTCGACCACCGAGTTGCCAAGGGGCACGAAATCACCCTTTTTCGGGGTGTAGCCCTCGAGAACGATGTGGGTGAATCGCTCGTGATCCCCCTGGTCAACTTCAGGAGTGGTTGTTACGACGAGTTCGGTTTCAATCATGGCCACGTAGTGAGGATAGAGGGCTTTAGTAACCTTCGGGTGTCATGAAGCGCCGCCGCCCCCGACTACCACCGACCCGTCCACTGGGCCGTATCGCCTCGCACTTCACGAAGGAGGGCACCCCGAAGAAGGCCTATCGCACCGAGAGGGAAGCCCGTAGTGCGGCCCAACTGGCCTGGACTCTCGAAAAGCTCGAACTCAACAGTTATCGCTGCGACCACTGCCACGATTGGCATATTGGCCGTAGTTCACGTTTCGAGTAGCGCCAAGCGCCCCCGAGAGGGCAGAATGGAGACGTCCAGACAAGGAGCTCCCATGGCACTCAGCGCATACATTTTGATTCAGACGGAAGTCGGCAAGGCTAGTGACGTCACCGTGGCCGCTCGACTGGTGCCGGGCGTGACTCAGTCCAACGAAGTCACCGGACCCTACGACCTCATCGTTCAGTGTCAGGCTGAGAGTGTCGACACCCTGGGCGTTCTCATCATCAGCGAAATCCAAAAGATTCCCGGCATCACCCGGACACTGACCTGCCCGGTCGTAAACGTCTAACCCAGCGCCCCACTGGCCAGTAGGGCGGCCACGCGATCGTCGCTCACACCCCAGCTCGCAAGGCCCGCTCGTGTCCCCGACCCGGGGGTGCGCGCCGCACTCGCGATGGCGCCCGGCGTCTTGGAAAAGCGGGGGGCGGGATTGGGCTGGCGTAGCTCGCTGGCGAATACTTCGCGGGCGGCCATGTGCGGATGCAGGGGCGCTTCGCTCGGCGCGAGTACGGGGGTCACGCAGGCGTCCACGTCTTCAAAAATCGCCGTCCACTCGTCTCGTGTTTTGCGGGCGAAAATGTCCGTAAAGAGAATTTTCATCTCCGCCCACTTCGAACGATCCATCTGGGTCGCCAGATAGTCGGTGCTGAGCTCGAGGCCCTTAATCAACTCGGCGTAAAACTGCTTTTCAATCGCTCCCACGGCCATGAACTTCTCGTCCTTGGTGGCGTAGACCTCGTAAAAGTGAGCACCCGTATCGAGCAAATTAGTGCCGCGCTCCTCCTTCCAGAGGCCCGCATTTAAAAATGCGTGGGTCATGGCCATTAACGAAGCCGAGCCGTCAATCATGGCGGCGTCGACCACTTGACCTTCACCGCTGGACCTGGCGGCAAACACCGCCGCCAGTATTCCAAAGGCCAGCAGCATCCCACCACCACCGAAGTCCCCGACCAGATTGAGCGGCGGCACGGGTCGCTCGCCCTCGCGACCAATTGGCCACAGTGCTCCCGAGAGCGCGATGTAATTAATGTCGTGCCCCGCTCGAGCCGCCAAGGGTCCGTCCTGGCCCCACCCGGTCATGCGTCCGTAGACCACTTTTTTATTACGACTCCACACATCGCTAGGACCGACGCCCAGTCGCTCGGCGACCCCCGGACGGAAGCCCTCGACGAGGACATCAGCCTGTTCGGCGAGTTCCAACACGAGTTCACGGCCCTCGTCGTGCTTGAGGTTGACCGCCACGGACGGACGCGAACGCGCCAACAGATCCCAGTAGGGCTCGTCGCTGGCGTTCGGATTGGCTCGCTCTAAACGCAAAATGTCGGCGCCGAGGTCGGCCAGGAGCATGCAGGCGTAGGGCGATGGGCCGATTCCCGCTAATTCAATGACTTTGAGACCCTCAAGTGGACCGGACATTTTTCCCCCTCGTTTCCTAGCGAGCGTATCGCCTCACTCCCCCGAGTAGGTAATCTTCCCTTATGACCGAGCGCGAATGGCCGTCTAGTTTCCACTTCGGCGTCGCTACGGCGGGCTTTCAAATTGAGGGGGGTTACAACGACCTCAACCAAGCTCGCAACAATTGGGCCGAGTGGGCCGACACCGGGCGGGTGGCCCGCGCCGGGGCGGCGAATCGTTTCTGGGACGAATACGAAGTCCAGATTGATCTCGCTGTCGCCATGGGTCTCACCAGCTTTCGCCTCTCCATTGAGTGGACTCGCGTCGAGCCCGTTGAGTGTCAACGAGACCAGTCCTCCGTCGACCGCTACCGAGAGATACTCAGCGCCATACGACAGCGCGGTCTCGAACCGCTGGTCACCCTTCATCACTTCACCCACCCCGAATGGCTCGGCCCCGACCCCTGGCTCAATGACGAGGGCTGGCGCAAGCTCGCCGGCTGGTACGAGTACGCGGTCACCACCTTTGGCGACCTCTGCCACCTCTGGATTACCAGCAATGAGATCAATATTTTTGCCGTGAACAGCTACTTTCACGGCATCTTTCCACCGGGTCGGCGACTCGACTTGGCGGCGACGATGAGCACCATTGACCATCTCCTCGCCGCCCACGTCGCCGGCTACGTGGCGATCAAGCAGCTACAACCTCACTCACTCGTGGCCACCAATAACTATTCCTTTTCGATCTACGAACTCGATCGGCTCATCCTCGACACCCTCTACGCCCACGGTCGAAAGCTCGATGACGCGAGCCGCGTCGCCTGGCTGGAGGAACGACGCCGTCAGCACTACCGCTCAGTACCCGCCGGTCGCGGTATCTACCGTCCCCTCGAGGCCCTGCTGCGGCGTCTGGCTCGCCAGCGGATCTCCCTAGGTACGGCCCTGCCGGTAACGCGAGCGCTACTCGCGACCACGTCGACGACGCGAGTCCAGGACGTAGCCCAGCTCGACTACTACGCCCCCACCGTGGCCGAGCACATCACCCTGCCCGGCATGCGTACCGCCGGGGGCCGATGGCGCAAGACGGGCCGCCCCCTCTGGGACGACCGACCCGACCCCGCCATGTTTCTCGCCTATGTCGAAGAGGCCGGTCAAGACGGGCTGCCCGTATGGATTGTCGAAAACGGCATGTGCATCCGTCGTGACGAACGTGGTTCTCACCCGCGGCGAGACGGCTGGTCTCGTGAACAGTATTTACGTCACAACATCGGCGCCCTCGTGACGGCTCGCCAACGCGGTATCGACGTTCAGGGCTACTGGCACTGGACCTTGATCGATAATTTCGAGTGGGGTAGTTACCAGCCCCGCTTCGGACTCCATGGTCTCAACGAGGACGGCAGCTTTTCACCCTTGGACTCGGCGGGCCACGACAGCGCCGGAGCCTACGGCGACATAGTTCGGGGTCTCTTGGCCAACGACTTCTCCGTGGTGACAACTCTGCCGTGACTAGCGTCGTCGTCATATGAATCGCGACGGGTTTTCCGGAGGGCGGTTTCAATGGGTGAGCGCAACGTTCCTGTGAGAGTGGAGTACCAAACACAGGAGGTCGCCAGTGGCACCACGTCTCACCCAAGCTCAAAAGTCCCTGGCGTTGAGACTTCATCGTCAAGGACTTAACCAATCCGAGATTGCACGCCTGAACCGCACTGGGTTTGATGGAGACTCTCAGCTTGTGAGTTCCATCAGCGAGGTTTCGCTGATGGTTGCATCATAGATTGCCTCGAACTCGACCGGCG
>CAIOSJ010000017.1 GCA_903860915.1 uncultured Actinomycetes bacterium
CACCCGGAATTTCGTCGCCGAGGTTTCTCCTCATTGACCATTTCGGCTGCGGGCCATTACGCGGCGAATACCTTCGGTAGCGAGACCTTGGTCATAGTGGCGGATCCCGGCTATCACGCCATTGATCTGTATCAGCAGTTGGGTTTTCGTAATTCCGAAACACAACTACAGATTCAAAGGCGACCAAGTAACAGCCGCGCGCAGGTGACTACAAATTAATTGAGATGGACGAGCAACGGGCTCAGAGCCGTCGTCATCACTCCGGTGAGATACGCCACGTAGGGAACGGCAAGGTGCTGCGAATCGACGTAGACGACGTAGTCTCCAATCACCGGTGAGCAGGAGGACGAAGTGCAGAGATAGGGGGTCGGATCGACGTAGGTCACATTCGCCACTCGTGCCGCCGCGGCCTCGCCAACTTCGTGACCAGGAATAGCGGTATTCGGATTCTTCATCCCACAAAGTGCAAGACCGTTCGGGTGCAGGCTCAAACAACTGGGCACGTTGAGATTGAACACCTGGATGTCCCCGATAATCCCGAGCGTTGCCCCCGAAGGCGCGAGGGCGGCCAGCGTGGCCCTAACCCCCGCCTGCCACTGGGCTTGAGTGCCCTTATAGGAAGGGTAACTGGTGCGATTCCCCATGAGGACCACCTGCGGCTTCAGGGTGTTAATGACGGTAAAAGCGGTAGATCGATACCCGGCGCAGTTGTTAAATGCTCCTCCGGGAATGACTACCGAGGCCACGGGGCAACTGTCGTGGCCGATGACGACGAGACGGAAACCAATGTTGTTGGCCACCGCCACAAGTGCCGGGAGCCACATACGAGAGTGCGAGTCACCCAATAAAACCATCGTGTGCTTACTGGTCATTTCGCCGAACACGCAGGCCGTTGGGCTTAGACAACCAGCCGGCAGTTTGTAATACCTGTCCGCCGCGTAACTCGCAATCGATGAGAGCTGCGACAGCATTCCCGGAGTCAGGGACTTGATCTTCGACGACGCGGTCACCTGGGCGATGATCTGAGCTGACGTCGCGGGGGGCGTGGCGCTCGGAGTACTCGCCGAGGCCAGTTCCATCGAGGAAGCTGACAGCAGAACGAGGAGTACTGTCGCGAAAACACGACGAAAATGAAGTGGCACGGCGAGCTCCTGATTCCGAGGCCTCCTGGGCGCTTGAGAACGCGCAATCGCTACTTCAAAGCCTCGTGAGCCGATGATAGCAAACTATGTTCGGGAAGGAATCGGCAACTTTGATCAGCGAACACCACCCACCCCTTCGTCTTCGGCGATACTTGTCTCCATGACCTCTACTCGGAAGTACGACATCATCCTGCTGGGCGCTTCGGGATTCACGGGAGGTCTGACCGCTCATTACTTAACGACCCACGCACCGGCGGAAGCGAAAATTGCTTTGGCGGGACGTAGCCGTAGCAAACTCGATTCCGTGGCCGCCACCTTGACGCGTGCCGTAGACATCGTCGAGGTGGACGTGAACGACGACGCGTCGGTCCAGGCCATGGCCGCGGCAACTCGGGTTGTAATCACCACGGTGGGTCCTTACATTTTGTATGGAGAATCTGTTGTCAAGGCGTGCGCCGACGCCGGAACTGACTACGTCGATCTCACGGGAGAGCCGGAATTCGTCGACACCATGTACCTGAAGTATCACGAGGTGGCGGTTCGTAGCGGCGCGCGTGTGATTCACGCCTGTGGCTTCGACTCGATCCCTCATGATCTGGGA
>CAIOSJ010000018.1 GCA_903860915.1 uncultured Actinomycetes bacterium
CCTTCTTGGCCGGAGCCTTCTTGGCCGGAGCCTTCTTGGCCGGAGCCTTCTTGGCCGGAGCCTTCTTGGCCGGAGCCTTCTTGGCCGGAGCCTTCTTGGCCGGAGCCTTCTTTACGGCAGCCTTCTTGGCCGGAGCCTTCTTGGCCGGAGCCTTCTTCTTCGCAGCAGTAGCCACTTTCCCTCCTTGGGAATCAATGTTGCGTCGAGGAGTGCCTAAGTGCGCCACCGTGGCGACTCTGTACGGCTTCTCTACGACAAGCATGAACTCGACCGTGGGTCACCCAGCCTCCCGGCTGTGCGGTTACCGACCGCAGTTCAAGGTCCATCGGCAGAAAAGTGATCGCACATTTATAAAGCTCAAATCCGCGACCGTTGTTCTTCACTTCCTAAAGACAATCAAAAGTTCACACGCTTTTGTTCACTTTGTCAAGCATTCGAGAAAAATTTTCAAAACAAAAAATGAACGATGACGAAATTTACATAGGACGTACTCCGACGGGTGCACTGACGGCAGGTTCGCAACGTAGTGTCCTCGTACTCGGGCCTTCACGAAGTGGCAAGACTTCATCACTCGTAATTCCAAATATTTTGATGTCGAATCGTGCCGTGATAACCACGTCTACAAAAGATGACGTCTTGCGTTATGTAGCGACCGCGCACGACCATCACCGCACTTTGCTCTTTGATCCCAGCGGAGAAATTCCAACGCCGCTGGGTGTCACGCGAATTGGTTTTTCACCTCTCGCGGTGGCGCGAAAATGGGATCGCTCGTTATTGGCAACCCGCAGTCTGCTGGACGTGCGCCGACGGAATCTCGAAGTGGGAGATGACCATTGGAGCGAACGAGCCACCGCTCTAGTGGCCCCCCTGTTTCACGCCGCCGCCCTGAGGGGTGACAGCATCGCGACCTTGAGCGCACAGGTGGACCATCGTGAGGCCGGGGTAGCACTGCGCGAACTATCGGAGCGATACGGTGCGAATCATCCATCAGCCACTATGTTGAGCTCAATCTTGAGCACCTCCGAACGTGAGCTTTCCTCAATTTGGTCCACTGCTTCTGGCCTCTTCGCCGGACTACGTTCAGACGCCGCTCGCCAAGCCAGCCGGGAAGGGGGTCTCGACATCAAAGAGTTTCTTCGCGGTCGTCACCACCTCCACATCGTGTCACCCAGCCGTCACCAAGCCATGGCCGCCCCGCTGATAGTCGGGCTCATTGACGAAATCGTCGACGCCACGTATCGCCAGCATCGTGAAGTTCCCGGTCTTCTCCTGGCGCTCGACGAACTCGCCAATGTCGCGCCCCTGCCCCGTCTCGCGAGCATCGTTTCCGAGGGTGGGGGCCAAGGTGTTCTCACCATGGCCTGTCTCCAAGATCTCTCGCAGGCGCGCGCACGCTGGCCCACGACGTCGGATGGATTTCTCTCCCTCTTCGCCAACACGATTGTCCTACCAGGCGTCGCCGATCGAAGAACTCTGGAGCTCATCAGTTCCCTCGCTGGTGATGAGACCATCGAGCGAACGAGCACTCAGCGCAATCGACGAGGCCGCAGTGTTGGTTCGAATTCTTCTTGGGATGATCGACCGCGGCTACCCCTTGATGTGATTGCCCGAGGTAGAACTGGATACGCACTCGGTCTCTCGACGCGAAAAGAAGTCGAGTGGGTACCCCTGACGTCGGCCTACAACGACCCACGCTTTCGTCACTACCTCGAACGATCTCGTTCCACGGAGTCTCGCGAGCGCTCCCTCTGACGAGTACGTGAACGAACAAGTTCCAAGGCATGGGCTCGAGATACCGGAGCTTCGAAGTACCCAAATGAGTTGGAAAGTTCCGGGTAGGTCGTCGAAACCACACTCGATAAATGCTCAGGAGTAATTCCACGGACGTGAGCGTGGGCACTTGCTTCGATAATGTCACGCCGAGTGATTCGTAGTCGACCCTCCAGCTGTCGCTGGTACGAGTGGGCATCGAAATCTCTTTCCTTGCGCTCTGGTACCTCGGGGCCCGAGACGTAGGAGCGAAGATCGCTACGCCATTGAGAGAGGATGTCCTCTCGACTCCAGAGAACCTTGTCCGGACGATCGCGATTATGCCCTGGCCACAACATACGAAATCCTTCGTCAATTCCTGATACGTATTCAGCACCGGTGAAGCTTCGCCACGCGTTGCGAGTGGTCGTGCGCGTGAGCCCTTCACGGATACTTGCGAGATAAATGGCGTCAGCCGCTCCTAGGTGCACTCGCAGGCTCAAGGGGTCTAGCACTCGGCCGCTACGCGTTCGTGCAGCGACGAGTGCGTGATCGTGCAGGTGGGGCTCGCCCCAACGATTCACGCCATGGGTGAAGGAGGTCACACCACGCCACGTATCCGCACGCGTCCAACGATTTCCATCTCGACTCACTCGCACCAGCGTCGCCCGATCTTCCAAGTAGTTCAAGGTGGCTTGCACTGCTTCACGGTGAATGCGTACTGCCGATTGCTGTTCTTGCTCCGCGCCGACTGCCACCAGTATGGAAAAGGGGCGAGGCGCCGCGAAGATAATGTCGTAACCCCTCACCCGCCCAGGCGAGTTCGCCAAGTCGACACCCGGACCAGCAGTGGGCCGCCATTCTGCTGGACCGTCACGTACGCCATCGAGTTCCAGAGCCTTATCGGTGCTGAGATACGACGTATCGGCACTTCGACGAGTTATGAGACGAATCACGGATCTCCCTTGGAGACCCACAACGGTCGCTAGATCGACTCCACAATTCGCTTCGCGAGTACTCGGCCAGCCTTAGTGTGCGACTCCGACAGGACTGACGCTCCGGGTCCGGCTTGGCACATCAAGTGGTCCAGGAAACTGTCGTCAGCCACGCGCACCCTCACCACTCGCTGCGGCGTGTCGTTCAGGGCCCAGACGGTGTGGGGCAGAGACTCAAAGAGCCAGCGCTGCGAGTCATTGATAGCTATTACCACCTCGGCTCCGCCTTCGAAGGGCATGGTAATCCAGTCAAGCAAGGGGTCTGGGGTGGCCACGACGAAAGGTTCCCCTTTCTCACCCACACTGACGATGCGATCAATACGCCACGTACGCCACTCGGCCACCTCGACATAGAAGGCTCGGACGTAGTAGTGATGGTCCCGAATTCCAATACTCCCAGGAATAATGGTCCGGGTGGACTCGCGGTCATCGTTCGCCCCGAAGTAGGTGATGGGGATCTCGTATCCTATGGCGGCTTGAATCGCCGGGACGAAGGCCGGGATATCTAGGTGTACGTCAATGTGCGACTGAGTCACCTTTTCGATTTTGAGAATTATTCCGTCGAGCACACTCGAGGGTTGTAAGCCAGCGGCTTGCTTCAGGGCCACTAGAAGTTCTATGACGTCCTTACGCGTCATCGCCGAAAGCTCGCCGCCCTTGGCGTTGGTGACGATATTTGATCGCTGGTACGAAGGGTCGTACAGGTCTTCTTCATCGAAGTCGTCGGCGGGAATGATCGCCACGAGGTAGCCACCATTGTGGCGATGCGACTGCATAGAAATGAATTTGTTCATGAGGTGTTTTACCAACTCAATATCCATCGAGAAGCGCTCCGCCAACTCAGACGCCAGAATCGGTCCGTCCGCCGCGTACACCGTTGCCACAATCTGCAGAGCCTGCGCAAAGGCGTTGGGGCGATTCGAGATTTCGGGAAAGGTGAAACTCGTAGCGTCGAGCTTCGACTTCTTATTCACTCCGCGAAACCAGGTTTTCATTTCGGTGGCTAGCCACTTGGGCTGAACTTGGTGTGCAAATTCAGCAATGGATATCATCATCCGCAACGCCGCCGTGCGACCATCGAAGAAGGTTCGAACTTCCAACCTCTCACCGTCGACCCCCAGCGTTACGAACTGAGCACCGGCCAGCCTCGTTTCAATCGCCCCCCGATGACGCGAAGAAATCGTGAAAATCACCTCCACTGGTTCCACCGACTCTTCGAAGAGGGGGCTCCACTTTTCCGCGGCCTCCAGGAACTCATCAGGCACGACGGCACGACGGACTGTCACTTCGGGGATGGATTCGATACGACTCACCCTGAACCCACGAATGGACTTCTCCTCGACGTCGTAGCCCACGACGTACAACTGACCCTGATCGCTGATCAAACGCAAGGGGGTGACTTCTCTCGACTTGAGTTTCTTCGATCGGTAGTCGAAGCGGACCGTCTGTCGTTGCGCCTCAGCGACCGCCAGGGGCAGCAGCGCTGAGGGAAAAGTCAATGCGCTGGACGACGCGCTGGTAGATCCAAACAAGCGAGCAACGCCATCACTGCCGATGCCGAGTAAACTAAGTGCGGAAACGACGACGTCATTTTCCTCCTCCGTGAAGTCGATAGCGGGAGCCAAGTAGTCGTCAGCATTGATGGAATACACTTCAACGCCGTCGTCATTGCGGGTCATAGTGATTCGTATGCCGAGGTCTCTAATGTCGGACTTATCACGCTCAAATTTTTGACGCCGCGCGGTTTGATTTCCGTCGTAGGCCAACTTCTTTCCGGGGTTGCGGGTCCCTCGCGAATAATCATCGATCGTCAGGCTGTCGAGGATTTCCTCCTGCGTGAGGGGGGTGTGAGCCCTGTACGCCTCAACCAGAGTGTGGAAGAGAACGATCTTGCGCTCACGGCTCTCTTCGCTCGCTCCTCTGAATTCCGCCATCTCGTTCCTCGTCTCCGTCACGCTACATCCCCGTCAAGTGCAGGGGCACTAAGGATAGGTGAGCGCTGCGACACGCGCTATCGCCCCTTCGTCCACTGCCTACCGTACGGTGAATTTCTCTCTCCATAACGACGGATAGCAACGAGGAAGGCTAGAGACAGTCATTAGAAAAAAATTCTGTTATCTTTCACCATATAGATGCGTGGGGGGGGACTTTGGGTCGCTCGGTTCAATACAAAGATCGTAGTTGTCGCCTGACGGGGGATTCTCTGACCGTACGGCGCCTCAGCCCGTGGTCACGACGACCCATCACTTTCCCCATTTCTACCATCGCTTCGTACGTCATTGTTGAATTCCTTAGACCCAGTGGGGGTGGTTTGCCTCAATCTGGTCGAAATTCTCGTGGCGTTACTTATTCCTCTGATCCTCAACGGTGGCGTCGCACCGCGGCGCTCGAAATTCGCCTGCAGAGTGGAAGGTGCTACGGCTTTACCCCCGCCCACCCCCAACGCGTCGCTGAACTTCTCGATCGACTTTCGGTGCGCCGGGACCTTTCACCGTCCTAGGACTGGTCAGCCGACGCCGGAGCAAAGACGGGTGGGTAGAATGGGTGAGCAAGGAGTCCAATGCCCACCTACGAATACGAATGCACCGTGTGCGCCGAACGCAGCGAAGCCGTTCAGCGTTTCACCGATGACCCGCTAACAGTCTGCACCAGCTGCGGCGGTGCTCTGCGAAAAGTCTTTTCTGCCGTTGGAGTGGTATTTAAAGGCAGCGGATTTTATAAAACCGACTCGCGTGGCGCCTCCTCGGCAAGTACTCCCCCGTCGTCCACCTCGACCAGCGCCGAGAGTGCACCTACGCCGGCTGCCGCACCAGCTGCCGCACCAGCAGCCACGCCACCCGCCGCAAACTAGTTACGACCCCGAGACCGAGATGCCAGCGATGGCCAAGGATTGACCCGCGGCGCTACCAGGTAGCCACTCGACGTCGTTGCCAACCATGACGACATCCTGCAGCATTCTTTGCAGGGTTGAGGCTACGGTCACTTCACGGATTGGTTCGGCAATTTCGCCATTTCTAATCATCAGTCCGGTAATTCCCACCGAGAAATCCCCCGAAATTGGGTTAACTCCCGAATGAACACCCGTAAGTGACTCCACGAAGATTCCATCTCCAAGGGCTCGGAAGATTTCTTCCTGCGTCTGCGCACCCGAGGCTAACTGCAGGGCTCGGCACCCGGCCGAGGGTGAACCCGCGATGCCTCCCCGTAGGGCGCTGCCCGTCGAACGGGTACCGGCGCGGCGAGCCGAAACGGTGTCGTACACGAAACCTCGAAGTTGGCCATTTTCGATGAGAACATTCCGGCGACACGCTAAACCTTCACCATCGAAAGGGCTCGCGGCGAAGTGGCGAACGTCAGTGGGATCGTCCACGAGACTCACGCACTGCGCGGCGACTACTTCACCCAGTCGCTCCGCAAAAAATGAACGTCCGCGAACCACCGCCTCGCCCGATAAGGCGGAACCAATGATGGCGAGAAGGGTCGCCGAGGTTCGCGGATCGAAGACTGCCGTAGTTTTCATCGACGTGGGCTTCACGGCTCCGAGCATGCGGGTGGCTCGGCGCACCGCGTCACGAGTGGCGACGTCCCCATCAAGATCACGTGGCGATCTTCCGACTGATGACCCCCAACCCGTTTGGTCTGACGACCCGTCAGTTGCAATCGCTACTACCGAGAGGTACGCACCCGTGCGAGCGTAGGACGCCGACACGCCAAAGGTGGAGGCCAGCGCCGCTTCACTGATGTAGTCCGTGTAGCCAGCCGAGTCGACTTGACGGATTCGTGGGTCAGCCGAGCGGACCGCTTTCTCTAGGTCAATGGCCATAGCGATTTTTTCGTCCAGCGGTGTACTCGCCACCGAGGGGTCGGAGAGCTGCAGTTCGACCGCTGCGACTCCGTCGGGCCGGGCGAAGGTGACGTATTCGTCAAGAGATGCGTAGCGCGCGTTGTCGCGAGCTTCGCGCAGGGCCGTCGCAACAGCGTCCTCGTCGAGTGAACCCGCCCACGCGGTTCCTATTCGAGCCCCACCCTCACTCTCCTGCAGTATTCGAATCCCCACACCCGCTGAGGTGGCCGACGAGAATTTCTCGATTTTCCCCTGGTACGCCTCAATCTCCGTATCGCTGCCGCTGGAGAGAAATACTTCGATATGTTCGCTGCCCTCCACGCGTTCCAGAATCTTGTGGGCCTGCGCCAGTAATTCGCTCATCCCGCCGTTCCTCCAATCGTTACGCCCGTTAGGCGCATCGTCGCTTGCCCCGTTCCCACCGGAACCTGCTGACCGTCCTTGCCACAGGTACCAGGAGTCATCGAAAAATCGTTGGCGACCGCGTCAACGCGCTTCAATACGTCGGGACCGTTGCCGATCAGATTGCAATCTCTGAGCGGCGTCGTAATTTTCCCATCCTCGATCATGAATGCGGCAGTCATTCCAAAGACGAAATCTCCGGTCGTCGTATTCACTTGGCCCCCACCCAGTTGAGCCACGTAGACGCCCCGAGGAGTTTGGGCGATTATTTCGTCAGCCGATTCACTGCCCTCCAGGAGATAGGTATTGGTCATTCGCACCATCGGAAGGTGTTGGTAACTCTGCCGGCGACCGTTGCCGGAAGACGATCGGCCGTCCTTGCGAGCCTGAAGGAAGTCCCACATGTAGTCGGTGAGGACTCCATTTTCAATGAGTACGTTGCGCGAAGATGGGCGGCCCTCATCGTCAATCGCGAGGTACCCCCACTCACCGCTGACGGTTCCGTCATCGACCAGGGTGACCAGTGGACTCGCGACGAGTTCACCAACTTTTCCGGCGTACACCGAGGCCTGTTTCAATATCGCGTCGGCCTCAAGACCGTGTCCACAGGCTTCGTGAAAGAGGATACCCCCCGTACCGCCGGCCAGAACTACGGGCAGATCACCGGATGGAGCTGGACGAGCTCGCAACTTCGTCAGGGCCTGCTGCGCTGCTCCACGCGCCGCCTCAGCAATTTTTTCGTCAGTCAATATTTCGAATCCTCGGGTACCCGCAATTGGGCGGTAACCGGTCTGCATACCCGAATCGCCTAGGGCCACGCACTGTACGTTGAACCTCGTTCGCACTTGGTGATCACTGGCGTAGACACCCTCGGAATTAGCCACGACGAAGTGACGCGACGAATCACCGACGCCAACTTGGACTTGACTGATAGCCGCCCCCGTGGAGCGAGCCACGTCGTCGGCGTGCTTGAGCATGGCAATCTTTCGCGACTTCTCGACATCTTGGGGCGCGATACTGGCCAGTGATTCGTAGTTGCGCTGCTCGCCTAGTCGCACTTCGACGACGCCGCCCCCACCGCGGCGCGCCACCGAAGCGGCGGCCTCTGCGGCTGCGATGAGGCCTCGCTCGCTCAGATCCGCCGTATGAGCGAATCCGGTGGTTTCACCGACCACGACGCGAATACCCGCGCCGCGATCGCGACCCGAGCTCAGCTCTTCCACTCGACGTTGATCGAGCATGGCCGAACTGGTCGTTCGGTCTTCGACAAACACTTCGGCGAAGTCGCCGCCGCGGGCCATTGCCACGCCCAGAACGTTTTCCAAGAAGCCACGGGTGACCGATTCGAGAGAATGCATGAAGTGAGCATACGTCGCAGCATCGTGGGTACCTGCCGCCAAGGAAATCTGAAAAACAATAGGACTGTAAGGTTGCTACGTGATTCTGCCGTCCATCCAAGATCCCCGCGACGTACGCGCACTGGATTTCGAGCAGTTGGCTGAGCTCTCCGCCGAGATTCGCCAATGCATCATCGACACCGTGACCACAACCGGTGGCCATCTCGGTTCGAATCTTGGCGTGGTGGAGTTGACGCTCGCTCTGCATCGAGTCTTCGAGAGCCCTCGTGACGTGCTCCTGTGGGATACGGGACACCAGACCTACGTCCATAAAATACTTACGGGTCGACGTGAGCAATTTTCTCAACTTCGTAAACGCGGCGGCCTTTCCGGCTACCCCAGTCGAGACGAGAGTGAGCACGACTGGATTGAATCATCGCACGCCTCCACCGCCCTCTCCTACGCCCACGGTCTGTCCGTTGCCCTCACCTTGCGTAAGGAGCTCGTGGGGGCGGGCGGCACTCGGCGAGTCGTTGCCGTCGTCGGCGACGGTTCACTAACTGGAGGTATGGCCTACGAAGCTCTCAACAACCTGGGCCACGCTAATCAGCGCGTGGTCATTGTGTTGAACGACAATGGTCGAAGTTACGCGCCAACAATCTCGAAACTCTCCGAGTCGCTCACCCAACTACGGCTCAATCAGACCTACGTCAGTACGCGCGAGAGCCTCCGGGAGTCACTACGTAAGATTCCGGGTATCGGTCGACTGGCGTACCTGGGCGTTCACGGATTTACTTCGGTGGTTCGCGAAATGGTAACCCCCCAAACCTTTTTTGAAAACTTAGGTATCCGTTACGTCGGACCAATAGACGGCCACGACATCGCGGCCCTCGAAGTGGCGCTCGTCAACGCGGCCAACTGGAATGGGCCCATCCTCGTTCACGTTCTTACCGAAAAGGGCAAGGGCTACGCTCCCGCCGTTGGGGACTCGCTCAAACTGCACGATTACAAACTGCCAGCCCATAATGAAGACGACAAGCCCCTGCCATCGTCCTACACCGAGACCTTTTCCCGAGCTCTCCTCGAACTCGCCGAGAAGGATTCACGCATCGTCGCACTCACGGCGGCCATGGCTGGGCCAACCGGGCTCTTGCGTTTCGAGCAACGTTTTCCGGATCGCTTCTTTGACGTCGGCATCGCCGAACAGCACGAGATGACCGCGGCCGCGGGAATGGCCATGGGTGGGCTCAAACCAGTTCTCTGCGTCTATTCAACCTTCTTCTCTCGGGCCTTCGATCAAGCAAACCTCGACGTGGGACTACTCAACCTTCCGGTAGTCATGGTCTTCGACCGGGCCGGTATCACCGGTGACGATGGTCCTAGTCACCACGGAATTTTGGACATGGCCCTGTGTCTGGCTATTCCCAACATCACTATTTTTGCTCCTTCCACTGCCGAAGAAATTCCCGGCATGCTTGCTACCGCGCTCTCGTTATCCGGCCCCAGCGCCCTGCGGTTCCCGAAGACGCTTCCTGTCAAAATTGATGGAGAAATCGGCACCGGGCAAGCGGCACGGGTCGTGCAGCGTGGTGATGGGTCGTGTTGCGTGTTAGCCGTGGGCAAAATGACCGCCACCGCCTACGCTGCGCTCTCCCAGATGGGGATTAGTCGTGACCGCATCACGCTCTACGACGTACGCGTTCTTCCGCCCGACCCCGCCATGATTGATGACGCGGTTCGCCACCAACGAGTCGTAACGGTTGAGGACGGTACCCGCCACGGTGGGGCCGGAGCTTTTATGGTCTCGGCTGTTCGATCACGCGCGCAGGAGTTGCGCGTGACATTTCCGACCACCCGCATTCTGGGCGTGCCTCGTGCGTATCTCCAACACCACAAGGCTGATTTACTACTGAGCGAACTAGGTCTGGACGCCGACGGCCTAGCCGCCGCCTTTAGTCGAGCCCTGAATGACGAGCCAGAATTTGCTCGGCCCCTGCCCGAGTCCCCGCGTCCGCACTATTTGTAATCGCCCTCGCTACGCCCGTCGTAATACCCGCTACCTTAAAACTATGAACTTTGAAATCGAAAAGACCGACGAACAATGGCTCGCCGAACTAGGCCCCGAGCGCTTTCACGTTTTGCGCCAAGCCGGCACTGAAGCGCCCTTCACGGGCGATCTCCTGCACGTCAACGCAGTTGGCGACTACTCCTGCGCGGCCTGCAACCAGGTGCTGTTTACTAACGAGGACAAGTTTGATGCCCACTGTGGTTGGCCGAGTTTCGACAAATGTGAACCGGGCACCATTATCGAACGCAGTGACACATCTCTCAGCCGTGAACGTACGGAAATTCTTTGCGCTCGCTGCGGAGGTCATCTCGGTCACGTGTTCAACGATGGACCAACAGCGACCGGGCTGCGCTACTGCGTCAACTCCCTGTCGATCGCCTTTCAGGAGTCTGACGACTAAACGTCAAGGAAACGTCGGATGGCGATAGCCGAGCCGATTGAGCCAATACCGAGCCCTAGAACCACCACGACGATGTTCGTCCCAATGAGGTCAGCTGTCGAGAGTTGGAATTCGTGTGACAGTGGGTACCACGTGTGCAGAGCAGTCACCGCTCCGACGGCCCCGATGGAGCCCAATAGACCCTGCGTAAAACCTTCAGTAATGAAAGGAATACGGATGAACCAGTTGGTCGCTCCTACCAGTTTCATCACGGACACCTCGCGGCGTCGAGCGAAAATGGCCATACGGATGGTGTTCAGGATCAGGACCGACGCCGACAGGAGCAAAACGCCCGCCAAGGCTAAGAAAACCACCTGCACAACGTGAATCGTTCGCTGCATTTCGCGAATTTGCTGCACGGGGGCGGTAACGTCAAACACGCCCGGTTCGCCCCGGAAAGTCGATTGCACGACGAAGGCGTTGGCCGGTACGGTCGGGACGCATTTGAACGACGTGGGCATTTTGTCGGGCGTCATGACGGCAAAAATCGACGCCGGAATGAGCGTGCGGGCCTCCGCATAACTAGCCGTTTTGTCGGTGTAGACGCAACCTCGAACGTAGGGCAGATTAGACAACTGGGTCTGAATAGTTGCGATCTCCGCACTCGAAGCGTCGGGATTCATCCACACCGTCACTCGCGTGCCCTGCTGCCAATGAGCCGACGCCTGGGCTGCACTCTGCTTCAACAGCAGGGCCGCCCCCACGAGAGACAAGGACACTGTGACGGTGAGAACGGCGGCGACCGTCATTAAACCATTACGAAGGAGATTCGTAATGGTTTCTCGGGTGGCGTAGCGAAAGAAGACTCTCACAGTGGGGCCACCGCGACATCATCAATTCCGTATACACCGCGAGCTTGGTCGCGAATTAATTCGCCCTTGTCGAGTTCCAGCACCCGACGACGCATCCGGTCAACCAGAGCCTTGTCGTGGGTGGCCATAATCACGGTCGTTCCGGTTCGATTGATTCGCTCCAGCAAATTCATAATGGCCTCCGAGTTCGTCGGGTCAAGATTTCCCGTCGGTTCGTCGGCTAGCAAAATCAGGGGACGGTTCACGAAGGCTCGTGCGACGGCTACGCGCTGCTGTTCGCCGCCGGAGAGCTCGTTGGGCAGGTTGTTGGCCTTGTCGGTCAAACCGACCAGTTCCAGAATTTGTGGCACCTGACTCTCGATGGTGGATCGTGGTCGGCCAATAACTTCGAGGGCGAAGGCCACGTTCTCGAACACAGTTTTGTTAGGGAGGAGCCGGAAATCTTGAAAAACACAGCCAATGTTGCGCCGTAGATAAGGAACTCGCCGCTTCTTCTGTTGACCTATGTCGCGACCCGCCTCCAGGATTCTGCCGATATCGGGGGTTTCTTCGCGCAGCAGGAGCCGGAGGAAGGTCGTCTTACCAGAGCCCGAGGAGCCCACCAGAAAGACGAACTCACCCTTTTCGATGTCCAGCGTTACGTCCTTGAGCGCAATGGTGCCATTTTTATAGGTCTTCGTTACGTTTTCGAATCGAATCACGAGTAGCACCCCCTTTGGGCCAGAATCACAGCTGAATTTCAATCACTCGAACAGCACCATTCTAGTTGGCGCCACTCGTCAGCGAGAGACACCCTGAAATAGCTGAATTAAGCGCGCGCGCGTACTCGACGGAGCTCCGCCTTCATGAAATCGTCAATATCGCCATCGAGGACTGCTTCAACATTCCCTGTTTCGTGCTCTGAACGGTGGTCTTTGACGAGCTGGTAGGGAGCGGTTACGTAGCTACGGATCTGCGATCCCCAAGCATTGTCCGAACGAACTCCACTCAACACGTCGAGTTCGGCCTGCCTCTCGGCGCGAGCTCGCTCTGATAGCTTGGCCGCCAAAATTTGCATCGCTCGAGCCCGGTTTTGGTGCTGGCTGCGTTCATTCTGGCAACTCACCACGATGTTCGTTGGCAGATGGGTGATACGAATGGCCGAGTCCGTCTTGTTGACGTGCTGCCCGCCCGCCCCGCTCGCTCGATAGGTGTCGACTCGCAGGTCGGATTCGTCGATGTCGACTTCTGAATTGTCTTCTAAAAAAGGGGTCACGTCGACACTGGCGAAACTGGTTTGCCGACGAGACTGCGCGTCAAAAGGACTCATGCGAACCAGTCGGTGAACACCACGCTCTGCCGAGAGCCAGCCGTAGGCAAAGCGGCCCTTGATAATGAGGGTCGCCGACAGAATGCCCGCCTCCTGACCCTCGGTTACTTCGTCAACTTCAACCTTGAATCCACGTCGCTCGGCCCAGCGGCTGTACATCCGGACCATCATTTCAGCCCAGTCCTGAGCGTCAGTTCCTCCCGCTCCAGCGTGCAATTCCGCGATGGCGTCGTGTTCGTCGTAGGGACCCGACAGCAGACTCTCGAGCTCTAAGTTCGCAAGCGACGTCGTTAATGCAGAGACCACGTTGATGAGTTCTTCGAGAATTGACCAGTCGCCATCGGACTCTCGAGCGAACTCCACCAGAACATTGCCGTCATCCAGTGCCGTTCCGAGGGCGTCGAAGGCCTCGAGATCGTTGGCCAGGCGACCTAATTCCGTCGTGATTTGACGAGCGTTATCCTGATCATCCCAGAGGTTGGGATCCGCAACCTGCTCGGCAAGCTCCTCGTGACGCAGTCGCCGCTGGTCGATAGCGAGATAATCCCTCGCTGCCCTCCAGCGCTCGTCGAGTGCGGTGAGGGCGAAGGTGGCTTCCCGCAGGGCAATTTCTGCCTTAGGGTCGGCCATGACACTGCTTAAATTTCTTACCGGAACCGCAGTGACACGGGTCATTCCGGCCTATTTTCTTTTCAGTCTTAGGGTTCTCCGCAGCGACGCCGTGGAGCGGAAGCCCTAGTGCCCCCGGGGCCACTTCTTCGAGGTTGGTCGTACCACGAGGGGCCACGGGTGGAGCCACATCTTCGACGCCGGCTGGTTCGACGTGGGTGACGTAGCGAATGAAGTCATCGTCAACCGAATCCAACAGGTGCTCGAACATCGAGAAACCCTCGCGTTGCCACGCCACGAGTGGGTCTTGTTGGGCCACTGCCCGTAGGTGAATACCGTCGCGGAGATGATCCATATCACTGAGGTGGTCCCGCCAACGCTGGTCCAAAATCTGGAGCATGACGGCACGTTCAATCTCGCCAGCCGTCGTGAGACCGCCCTCGTAAGCCTCCACCTTCGCGCTATAGAACGCGGTGGCCTGAGCGGCCAGCATTTCCACTAGTTCGTCACGACCCTCGCTGGCGGCCAACTCGTCTTTCGTCAGGCCCAGCGGGAAGTAGTTCAGAACTTCGGTGCTGAGCCGATCAAGGTCCCACTCTTCGCTGTAATCGCCAGGACAGTAATTGGGTACCAACGTCGCCATTTTCTGCTCAAGGAGTTCCAAGGTGCGCTCGTGTAGGTCGTCACCATCAAGAATTTGCTGGCGGCGACCGTAAATGACCTTGCGCTGCTCATTCATTACTTCGTCGTACTTCAGAACGTCTTTACGAATTTCTGCGTTGCGACCTTCCACGGTGTTCTGAGCGCGTTCAATGGCCTTGGACACCATCTTCGCCTCGATGGGCTCGCCGTCAGACATGGTTCGGTCCATAACCCAGCTCACCGCACCCGTCGCGAAGAGTCGCATGAGTTCGTCTTCGAGCGAGAGGAAGAATCGACTCTCTCCGGGGTCGCCCTGACGACCAGCACGGCCGCGTAACTGATTATCGATACGTCGAGATTCGTGTCGTTCGGTACCCAGAACGTAGAGACCTCCGCTCGCCTTCACGCGCTCAGCTTCGGCGACGCAGGCCGCACTGTGACGCGCCAGAGCCTCGGCGTAAGCCGCCTGATATTCGGGCGTGTCGGGAGAGAGTCCGAGACCTTGGACGTCCTGCACTGCCAGTCCCTCCGGGTTGCCACCGAGAATGATGTCCACTCCACGACCCGCCATGTTGGTGGCCACCGTAATTGCGCCGGGTCGGCCAGCTTGCACGACGATTTCAGCTTCGCGAAAATGTTGCTTCGCGTTGAGAACTTCGTGGCGCAGCCCCGCCTTAGAGAGGGCTCGTGAGAGTTGTTCGGACTTTTCCACCGACGCCGTACCCATCAAGATGGGCTGACCGAGGTCGCTACGCTCACGCACGTCTTCCACAATGGCCGCGAATTTCTCGGCTTCCGTTTTAAAGATGAGGTCCGCTCGGTCGACTCGACTGATCGGACGATGTGTCGGAATCGGCACGACGGTTAATCCGTAGGTGGTGCCAAATTCCGCCGCCTCGGTTTCGGCAGTACCAGTCATGCCCGCCAACTTGGCATAGAGGCGGAAGTAGTTCTGCAGAGTGACGGTAGCCCAGGTGTGGTTCTCCTCATTTATCCGCACGCGTTCCTTGGCCTCGACCGCCTGGTGCAGACCATCGGACCAGCGTCGACCTTCGAGAGTGCGACCAGTGAATTCATCGACGATTTTCACCTCGCCACCATCGACCAAGTATTCCTTGTCGCGGTGAAAGAGTTCCTTCGCGCGCAGCGCTTGGCCGAGTTGGTGAACGTAGTTAGTCGAGACCGCGTCGTAGAGGTTCGTTACCCCGAGCGCTTTCTCGACCTTTTCGATTCCCGCTTCCGTGGGTACAACGGTCTTTTTTTCTTCGTCGACTTCGTAATCCTCGTCGCGTGACAGGCTCCGGGCGATCGAGGCAAATTGATAGTAGAGCTTGGTGACGTCGCTCGCCGGTCCGGAGATAATGAGCGGGGTGCGGGCCTCGTCAATCAGAATGGAGTCAACTTCGTCGACGATGGCAAACGAATGACCTCGTTGGACCATCTGATCCTTGCTACGGGCCATGTTGTCGCGCAGATAGTCAAAACCAAATTCCGTGTTAGTTCCGTAGGTGACGTCGCAGGCGTAGGCGGCTCGCTTTTCGTCGACGTCGTCGATATCTGGGCCGACTCGACCGACAGTTATTCCCAAAAAGTTGTGCAGTCGACCCATCCATGTCGCGTCACGCGTGGCGAGGTAGTCGTTTACGGTAACGATATGCACCCCCTCACCCGCCAGGGCATTGAGGTAGACCGGCAGCGTCGAGACCAAGGTCTTACCTTCACCGGTTTTCATTTCCGCAATCCAGCCAAAGTGCAAGGCCATTCCACCCATGAGCTGAACGTCGTAGTGGCGCTGGCCGAGAACTCGAGTCGCGGCTTCGCGAACGACGGCGAAGGCTTCTATCAGGAGATCATCGAGGGTCTCGCCTGCGCGGAATCGATCACGCAATTCATCAGTTTTCGCCCGCAACGCATCATCCGAGAGGGCCGCCATAGCCTCACCGAGTTCATTGATGGGGGCGACGAGTTCGGCCAACTGGCGCACCCGCTTACCTTCACCGGCTCTCAGAATCTTAGAAAATACGCTCATCGTGACCTTAACCCTACCGCCCCCTCGGGCGTGGTGAGGATGGACTGCGGGCGGCTGACCTGGTCTTTGACCCCACACTTGCCTGCAGCGGTGTCCTGCGCGCGCGACGGGCAGCCCGAAGGCTCTCTCGAGCGTTATCGCGTTCTTCACCGGCTCTGAGCGTCGCCACTTTGACAACGTTCAGGCAGGACTTACTTCTAAACCGCGCCATGCTCAGCGTCCCTAGGACGCCTTACGTGGGTCGTTTCGCCCGCGGCTGGCATCGACTTGCAACCACAGCCCGCCCGCAATCCATTGTCGAATCTAGGCGAAATTCACTAGTAGGGTCGGGGTCGTAGCTACTACTTCGTTTATTTTAAGCATTCTCATCGCCCTCATCCTGGGCGCCTCGTCAGTGGCGGACTTCACTCACAGTGAGAAAATTGTGGCTTCCATGAAGCGATTCGGCCTGCCGAACAACTTCGAAATTGTAGTAGGACTTGTCAAAATTGCAGCCACGGCTGGTCTTACTCTGGGGCTTTTCATCGCTCCCCATGGTCACAATGTTCTCACGCATCTGGTGGCGTGGTGCCTACTTGCCTACTTTGTGCTCGCCACGACATTCCACGTCCGTGCCATAGATGCCCCAGCCGAGGCCGCTCCGGCCGTAGTTCTTGCGCTCGT
This sequence comes from uncultured Actinomycetes bacterium, assembly GCA_903860915.1. Classification (GTDB taxonomy): domain Bacteria; phylum Actinomycetota; class Acidimicrobiia; order Acidimicrobiales; family RAAP-2; genus RAAP-2. The sequence continues at coordinate 16,899 of CAIOSJ010000018.1, forward strand.
CGCCGTACGCTCGCCCTGGTCGCCTAGTTTCTCGGACGCCTCCGAATTAGAGCCCCCTGCATCCGGCACCACAGCAGGCCTACGGCCACGGGCGTCGTTAAGCGTCGGAGTCCACGAGCGGTCGTCACCTCGAAGCGCATCGCGCTGCGGTGGTGCGCGATCGTCATCTCTCGCGGGGCGGCCGCCCGAGAGACGCCCTCCACGTGCGTCACGGTGGCCGACGGAACCCAAGCAACGGAAGAGCCGCTCCGCGCCACTCGCCAGCACAAGTCCATATCCTCGGCGAACATGAAGTACTTCTCGTCGAAACCACCAATACCTTCGAAGAGTTCCCGTCGAATCATGAAGAATGCTCCGGACACCCAGTCGACCGAACCATCACGACGCGGCGAACGGTAGGCCCTGGTCCAGGGGTTGCCGGGCCACCAGCTGCCGCAAATAGCGTGCAATCCAGCCAAGATGACCGACGGGAAGACGCGCACTGAAGGGTAGGTTTCACCCGTCGAAGTCACGATGCTTGGTCCGACCACGCCAATGTGGGGCGCATCTTCAAGGCACTGGCGCAGGGCCCTCACCGCGCCATCGTGAACAACGACATCAGGATTCGAAATGATGAGATAGGGGTGACGCTGACACGCAGCCACGCCCCGATTAGCGCCCCGGCCGTAACCCAAATTCACTCGGGGCCGCAGCACCGTGATGCCACTCACCGATGTTTCGTCGAAGTCGTCACCGTTATCGACCACCACGATGTCGCTCACTCCATTGCGTCGAAGTGAAGCGCAACAACCCACTACCGATCCACCTGATTGGTACTCCACAATCACCGCTGCGACGTCATTGGGATTCGTCATTACGCCAGGCCGAGCTGTGCGGCGAAGTAGTCAATTGTGCGCTGCAGACCCTGATCAACCGAGGTAGTGGGTTCCCAATTGAGAGTCTCTCGAGCGAGAGAAATGTCTGGTAATCGCCGCGTGGGGTCATCAGCGGGCAGCGGATGCCAAGTGATGGTGGACAAAGAACGAGTGAGGTGGAGTATGCGCTCAGCGATTTCAATTACCGTCATTTCGCCAGGCTGACCCAAATTAATTGGTCCCAACTCGGCGACATCACCCGCGCGGATGAGGCCTCCAACGAGGTCGTCCACGTAGCAGAGGCTTCGGGTTTGGTTGCCGTTTCCGTACACGGTCAAGGCTTCACCGCGTAGCGCCTGCACGATGAAATTTGAAATCACTCGACCGTCGTCAATCGCCAAACGAGGTCCGAAGGTGTTGAAGATGCGTACGATGCTGGCACGTGTTCCGTAGCTTCGGTGGTACGCGGCCGTCATGGCTTCGGCGAATCGTTTGGCCTCGTCGTAGACCGACCGCTCGCCTACGGGATTGACGTGGCCCCAGTAACTTTCCCGCTGCGGATGCTCCTGGGGATCACCGTAGACCTCCGACGTCGAGGCCAATACGAAAACGGCATCATCACGCCGTGCGAGCTCTAAGAGATTTTTCGTAGCCGACGATCCGGCCGCCAAGGTTTCGAGGGGCTTCGCGAGATAGAGGGGAGGGGAGGCGATGGAGGCGAGGTGGAAAATAAGTTCGAAGTGATCCCCGTAGTCGAAGGGTAAAGTCACGTCGTGCTCGAGGAAGCTGAATCTCGACGACGTCAGGGCTTCTTGTAAATTACCCCGAGAGCCACTTACGAAATTGTCGACACCAACGACCTGGTCGCCCCGCTCCAAGAGGGCGTCTACTAGGTGTGAACCAATAAACCCCGCAGCTCCAGCAACGAGTACTTTCACTTTTTGCCAATGCTCTCAATCGTGAAGCCAGCCGCGAGTGCGTCAGTGAGAGTGACAACGCCGCGGGCGTCGTAGAGAATTTTCTCCGCCATCACCGTCGCGAGATCAGTGAAGTCGAGTGCAGAAAATTCCGGCCACTCGGTCAATACCACCATCGCCGAGGCACCTTCTGCCGCCTCTCGAACTGACGTGGCTAGGACTAGCCCCGTGAGGTCGGAGGCCACGTCGCCGTCACGACACGTCGGCTCGTAGGCGCGGACTATGGCACCGGCCGCCACCAGCAACTCGCAGATGGCTATGGCCGGAGAATCCCGTCGGTCGCGGGTGTTGGCCTTAAACGACAAGCCGAGAACGGCAATTGTGACCCCATTCAGCGAGCCGCCCACTAGTGCGGCGATGCGCTCAGCGATGTACTTTTGATGCACTACGTTCGACGCCATGGCCGCGCGAACCACCGAGAGGTCAACCTCCACGTCTTCGGCGATTAGGGCCAAGGCTGACGTGTCCTTAGGCAGACACGAGCCACCCCACCCAGGACCAGGTTGCATGAAACTAAATCCAATACGGTGATCAGATCCAATTCCGGCCACGAGCTCGTCGACGTTGGCGCCTAATTGATCACAGAGCCGCGCCATCGTATTGATAAAACTGAGTTTGGTGGCCAAGAAGGCGTTCGAGGCGTACTTGATAAGTTCGCTGGTCATAGCGTCGGTGATGACCACCGGCGCCGAGGTTCGAGCAAATAGCTGCGCTACCGCTTCGGCCGATTCACGGGAGCTGCTACCCACCACGATCCGGTCAGGGTGGAGAGAATCCGCCACCGCTTGACCTTCGCTCAGAAATTCGGGGTTCGAGACGAGCCGATCAACCGATATCCCGAGGCGAATCGCAACGCGGTCAATCGTGCCCACCGGCACCGTCGACTTGTTGACAATGATCGCTGTGGGCGAGATGCTGTCGCGAATTTCATCAACCACGGCGTCAATGAAGCTCATGTCCGGACGCCCATCTAGACCCTTGGGTGTGGCCACGCAGAGAAACACAAACTCCGCGCCGCGAACCGCCTCTTCGGCACTGGCTACGACGTGAAGTTGACCGCTCCCCATCGTGCGAGCAAGAATTTCGTCCAATCCAACTTCCAAAATTGGAGATCGTGATTGAGCCAGCAGATTCCGACGAGCGTCATCTCGTTCGGCCAGAATTACGCGGTGCCCTGATTCCGCTAGGACCGTGGCCGTCGGAATTCCTACGTATCCCGCACCTATAACGGCGACTGTTCGTGAAACGAAGTCCGGTGGGAATTCCATGCTGAAAACCTAGTTGACCCGCAGGAGCCGCACGAGTGCATCTTCCCAGCGTGGCGGGTCCGAGAAACCCAAATCTGACCAGCGTTGCATCGCTAGTCCGCTGAGCGCCGGCCGCCGGGCCGTCGGGGATGGAATCAACTCTTCGGTCGAAATAGCAGTGACGAAGTCGCTGGGCTTTTCGAAGGTGTCGGCGATGAGACGGACGAGGTCAAACCACGAGGTGACCCCAGAGTTCGCGAGATGGACGACGCCACCAGGTTTTTCTCTGACGAGGGTTACGAGGGCCCGCGATAAGTCCGCCGCCATCGTCGGCGAGCCCACCTGATCGTTTACAAAGCGGACGGGAGCGTTATCGCGACAACGTTGCTGGACCAGCTTGGCAATGTTTTTTCCCCGTGATCCCATCACCCACGAGGTTCGAACAATGGTGTCTCGAGGTCGACACAGCAGTTCACCTTCTCGCTTAGTGGCGCCGTAGACACCGAGCGGATTAGTGGCGTCGCCTTCGAAATAGCTCGACCCCTTGGTTCCATCGAACACGTAGTCAGTAGAGATAGTGATGAGGTGCGCAGCAAGGTCGTCGCAGCTCGCGGAGAGGGCCGTGAGCGCTGTGGCGTTTATCGCCCGACACAACTCGGGTTCGCTCTCGGCGCGGTCAACGGCGGTGTAGGCGGCCAGATTCACTACTACGTCGGGACGCACGGCGGCCATCACTCGGCGGACCGCTTCGGGGTCGGCAACATCGAGTTCGTGATGACTCACTCCCACCACTTCGAATTCATCGGGTCGCACCGAGCGCCCGTCGGGCTGCCACGTGACGTCGCCACCGGGAGCCGTGTCGCCCCCGAGTACGTCCATCAGGTCAACTCCGACTTGACCAGTCGCTCCGGTCACGAGGACTCGAGTGGTCATTGCTGCGCCTCAGCCGGTCGTAGGTGGACGACGTCGCCAATGCTGACAAGGTGTTGGCCACCGACAGCGTCGAGGACACTGAGCCGTCCATCACTATCCACATCGGTGGCGACGCCGAAGATGTCACCCCGGCCCGTCTGCACGCGAACTGACTGACCCAGGGTCACGAGAGCGTCACGATATTCCGCCTGTAGTCGCTGGCGGCCCTCTTCGCTGTTGAGATCGTGGCTGCGAGTATCTAGCGAGCGCAGAATCATATCGAGGAGATTCTCCACCGAAATGGTCACGCCCGAAGCCGTCCGTAGCGACGTCGCATGCACCTCCGGCGGACCATCCCAGGTCAGGTTGATCCCGCAACCGACCACTATGGCCGACTCGTTGTTCTCATCCACTACGAACTCAGCCAGGAGGCCACCTACCTTTCGACCATCGAGGAGCAGGTCGTTGGGCCACTTCAGATCGGGGCGCACGCCCGACAGAATGAGAACTGCCTCTCGGGCGGCCAAGGCCACTGCGATATTGGCCAAATGACGAGCGGATTCTGGCAGTTCTGGACGCAGCAAGATAGAAACCATGAGTCCCGATCGGGGTGGTGCCTCCCACTTACGGTCCAGGCGACCCCGGCCGGCGGATTGGAAATCAGCCCGTACAACGAGCCCCGCAGGCTCCCCGGCGCGGGCCCGCTCGACCAGATAGGTATTCGTCGAAGGAATTTCTTTGAAACTTTCGCGTCTCCACAGAGGACTCGTCACGCCGACAAGCCTAGAGTTTCCTTTACGGTGGTAGAAAAGAACGTTGAAACAACGGAGGAAAACGTGTTAAAAAAAGTTTTGATCGCCAACAGAGGTGAGATTGCCGTTCGAGTAATTCGCACGTGTCGCGAGTTGGGTATCGCCACGGTCGCCGTCTACTCCGAGCTCGACCGCGAGGCCCTCCACGTTCGTCTGGCCGACGAGGCTTACGCCCTGGGTGGTCAAACGGCCGCCGATAGTTATCTCAACACCGATGCCATCTTGGACATCATCGAACGCTCGGGGGCCGACGCCGTTCACCCCGGCTACGGATTCTTTTCTGAAAATACCGATTTCGCTCGGGCCATCACCTCCCGTGGCGTCACCTTTATTGGGCCGCCACCGGAAGCCATTGAGGTCATGGGCGACAAGATTTCTTCGCGCTTGGCCGCCGAGGCGGCTGGTGTCGAGGGAGTGCCCGGGCGCAGTCAAACCCTGACGTCAGCGCAGGAAGTTATTGACTTCGGTAATGAGTATGGCTGGCCCGTGGCCATCAAGGCCGCGTACGGTGGAGGTGGGCGAGGCATGAAGGTCGTCAAATCGCCCGAGGAGGCAGCCGACCTTCTCGAGAGCGCCCAGCGCGAGGCCCTGAGTTACTTCGGCCGTAGCGAGTGCTACGTCGAGCGCTACCTGACGTGGCCTCGTCATATTGAAATGCAGATTTTGGCCGACACCCACGGGAATACCTTGTGGCTCGGCGAGCGAGACTGCTCCGCACAACGACGTCACCAAAAACTGATCGAGGAATCCCCCGCCCCCAATTTTCCAGACGCGGTGCGCCAGGCCATGGGCGAGGCGGCGGTCAAGGTCTCGCGGGCCTGTGGTTACGTGAACGCCGGAACCGTCGAATTCCTCTTTCAAGACGGTGAATTTTTCTTCCTCGAAATGAATACCCGCCTGCAGGTAGAGCACCCCGTCACCGAACTAGTAACGGGTCTTGACCTAGTCGAATGGCAACTTCGCATCGCCGCTGGTGAAGCCATCCCCTTCGCCCAGTCCGAGATTGAGCGCCGTGGGCACGCCATCGAGGTGCGCATTAACGCCGAAGATCCCACCGCTGGCAAATTCACACCCTCGCCGGGCACTATTACGCGATTTGACACCCCCGACGGGCCCGGCGTGCGACTGGACGCGGGCTATGCATCTGGCGACACTATTTCTCAGTACTACGACAACCTCGTGGGCAAACTCATTGCGTGGGGTCCCGACCGCGAACGCGCGCGACGCCGACTCTTGCGAGCCATTGACGAAACCGTCATTGAAGGTATCGCGACCACGCTGCCCGCAGATATTGCGATCTTGGAACACGCGGACTTCGTCTTGGGCGAACACTCCACGAAGTGGGTCGAGGAAATCCTCGACCTGTCGTCCATCACCGCTGCGGGAGCCGGTGGCGGCGTCAGCGACACGGGCCTTCAGCGCCGTGACGTCACGGCGGAAGTCAATGGACGTCGAATTTCGGTCGCCCTCTGGCTTCCCGAAGTGAGTCCGGTAGTCGGTACTGCTAGCGCAACGGTCGCGGTACGACGAGGAGCGGGGGCGCAAGCCAAGAGTGCCGGATCCGGTGACGTCAGCGTTCCGATGCAGGGAACCATTGTCAAGGTCGCCGTCGCCGTGGGTCAGACTATTGAAGTTGGCGAGACCATCGTCATTTTGGAAGCAATGAAGATGGAAAATTCCGTTCTTGCTGAGCGCGGAGGCGTCGTCAAGGAAATTCGCGTGGCGGCTGGTGATTCCGTGAGCGCTGGTGACATCGTTGCGGTGATTGCATGACGCTGCACCAAGACGTCATCGAAGCCGTCGAAGAGCAGCGAGAGAGCCTGTTGCGTCTGAGTCACTTCGTCCACGCAAACCCCGAACTCGGCTACGAGGAACACCTCACCTCCGCGGCCACCGCACAACTCATCGAGGACAACGGTTTCACGCTGGAGCGCAGCATTGCTGGTCTGTCCACGGCGTGGCGCGCCACCCGTGGTACGGGGAGCCTGCGCATCGCCATCTGCGCTGAATTCGACGCCCTGCCGGAAATCGGCCACGCGTGCGGCCACAACATCATCGCTGCGTCCTCGGTGGGCGCCGCCCTAGCCCTGGGCAAAATTGCCGACGACATCGACGTCACCGTCGTACTGCTCGGGACCCCTTCAGAAGAAGGTGGTGGTGGAAAAATTGATCTCATCAACGCCGGCTACTTCAACGACGTTCACGCCGCCATGATGGTTCACCCCTGGCCCAACGAACGTCTCGAGGCGACGTGCTTAGCCGTTGACCACTTCGACGTCATCTTTCGCGGTAAGGACGCCCACGCCTCCGCCGCTCCGTGGCAGGGTGTGAACGCCCTTGATGCCGTCACCATTGCGCAAGTAGCCATTGGCCTTTTGCGCCAACAGTTGCCACCCGGCGATCAGGTCCACGGCATCGTGATAGATGGAGGAGCCGCCGCGAACATCATTCCCTCCTACGTCCGTGCGCGCTTCATGTGTCGTTCAATCACCGCCGATCGACTCGCCGCGCTGCGCGTCCGGGTGAACCAGTGCTTCGAGGCCGGATCACTGGCTACCGGAGCGCTTCTAGAAATCGACGAGCTCGGGCACCAATTCAGTCATATGGTCTCCGACCAAGAACTCTTACAGCACTACCGCAAGGCGGCCGAAGATCTGGGGCGTTCATTTGAGAGAGACGACCGTGGTGACGCCCGACCGACCATCTCGACGGACATGGCGAACGTCTCGCTGATTGTTCCGTCCATTCACCCACTCATTGCAATCGAAACTCACGGGGCCGTCAATCATCAGCCCGAATTCACCGCCGCCTGCCGTAGTGCCTCAGCCGACGCTGCGGTACTCGACGGAGCCACCGCGCTGGCCCACGCGGCGCTGGCCGCGGCTAGCGACCCAGCCTTGCGCGAGCGACTCATCGCCGGGAGGACTTCGTGATTCTCGAGCACGCACTGCTCGCCGTAACTCCGGGCCGTGAAGAGGAATTCGAAGCGTCCATGTCGGTGGCTTTGGGCATTATTAGTTCGTACCCGGGGTGTCGAGCAGCCGAGGTCCGTCGGCAAATTGAGGACCCCTCCACCTACGTCCTGCTCGTCCACTGGGACTCGGTCTCCGCGCACGTCGATGATTTTCGCAACAGTGCCGATTTTGAACAATGGCGGGAACTCACCCACCCCTACTACGTCGAACGACCCGTCGTCACGCACTTTGACAGTGCGTTACACGCTTCTCGCTAGTTCGGCTGGTACACGCCGAATTCGCCGCGTAGTACGTCGGCCACTTCGCCGAGCGTCGCCAGATTCTTTAGGGCCGCCTTCATGGGATACAGCACATTGGCTGTCCCCCGAGCCGCCGTCGCCAGATCTGCCAGGGCAGCGGCCACCGCCGCGTCGTCACGGCGACCCTTCAGGGCCACCACGCGAGCGGTCTGCGCGCGCTGCTGTTCTTGATCAACGGGAAAAACGTCATTTTTCGTCGGGGTCGCGTCCTGAAATTTATTGACGCCGACGACAATCTTGTCGCCGCGGTCAACGGACTTTGCGAATTCGTAGGCCGCCGACTCAATTTCGTCCTGCATGTAGCGCGATTCAATGGCCGCCACTGCACCACCCATGGCGTCAATGGCAGCGATGTACTCGCGCGCCTTGGCTTCCACTTCATTGGTGAGCGATTCGACAAAATACGATCCCGCCAGCGGGTCAGCAGTGTCGGCGATGCCGGACTCGTAGCCAACAATTTGCTGCGTGCGCAGAGCTAACTTGGCCGCCGCCTCGGTCGGCAGTCCCAGGGCCTCGTCGAAGCCATTGGTGTGCAGGCTCTGTGTTCCACCCAGGGCCGCCGCGAGGGCTTGCAGGGTTACGCGTACCACATTGTTGACTGGTTGCTGCGCGGTGAGAGTGGAGCCACCCGTTTGGGTGTGGAAGCGCAGCATCTGCGAACGCGGGTCGGTTGAACCGAAACGATCGCGCATAATGGTCGCCCAGAGGCGACGGGCCGCGCGGTACTTCGCCACTTCCTCAAACAGATTGTTGTGGGCGTTGAAAAAGAAACTCAGACGAGGGGCGAAGTCGTCCAGAGCGAGACCAGCCGCCAACGCCGCTTCGACGTAGGCGACGCCGTTCGCCAGGGTGAAGGCAATTTCTTGGACCGCCGTCGAACCCGCCTCGCGAATGTGATATCCCGAGATCGAAATCGTGTTCCAATTTGGCATTTCCTTGGCGCAGTAGGCGAAGGTGTCCACGATGAGTCGCATGGAAGGCCGGGGCGGGTAGATGTACGTACCCCGCGCGACGTATTCCTTCAGAATGTCATTTTGGATTGTGCCACGCAACTGGTCGCCACGAACCCCCTGCTCTTCCCCCACCAGCTGGTAGAGCAACAGGAGAGTAGAGGCGGTGGCGTTAATGGTCATTGAGGTTGTGACTTGGTCGAGCGGCAGATCGGCCAAGAGGAGTCGCATGTCCTCCAGCGAGGAAATAGCGACGCCCACCTTGCCCACTTCGCCCTCGGCGCGACTGTGATCGGCGTCGTAGCCCATCTGCGTCGGCAGGTCGAAGGCGCAACTTAAACCGGTCTGACCCGCGTTGAGAAGAAACTTGAAGCGTTCGTTGGTGGCCTCGGCCGTACCGAAGCCGGCGTATTGGCGCATCGTCCAGAGTCGACCTCGGTACATGGTCGGGTGGACTCCACGCGTGTAGGGGTACTGGCCCGCGTCACCGAGATCACTCGCCGGATCGAAGTTCTCGAGATCGCTCGCCGTATATGCGGGCTGAATCAAGATGCCGGAATCCGTAGTGCGTTCGTCAGAGGTGCTCACGGTCATTAAGGTTAGGCGTTGGCGGGCACTATTCCGCACGGCGTGGCACGATAGAGGGGTGTCACCAGACTCTCCCCACGTTCTCTTCGCTCTCGCCAACGGCGGTCGTGGGGGTATGCAGGCTCAAGTTCGACTTATCGCTGCTGGGCTCATTCAACGCGGGTGGTCCGTTTCAATTGCCGTAGGTGGCGGTGACCTCGAGCCCGTGGCTGGCGTCACGCTCATTGAATTACCGACCTTTGCGGGCCGGTGGGGTTCCGCCTACACCCGCGCCCTGCGCTCCGAGGTCCGGCGTCTTCAGCCCAGCGTCGTCCACGGCCACGGACTACGGCTCGCACTTCCCTTACGTCGGCTGCGTCACCGTGCTACGTGGGTCACCTGTCACGGTCTCGACCCCCTGCAGGTCGCTACGACGGCGAAACTCGTTCGCTGGAGCCGCACACCGGTAATCGCCTGTGGAACGGGACCACGGGACCTCTTGTCTCGTTACGGACTCACGAGCACCGTCATCAATAACGCCCTCACTCCGCCAATTCCTCGCAGCTCCGAGGAATTACGGGCACGATTCGGACTCGACCCCGAGCGACCAGTTATCGTCTTTCCGGCTCGCTTCAGCGACCAAAAGAACCACCGCGCCTTACTCTCAGCCTTGCGCGCCGTTCGCCTCCAGCTCGGTGAATCCGCGCCCTACGTCCTATGTTTCGGTGATGGGCCGCTACGTCAGGAAATTGAGCGTGAGTCGCTCGTCGACGGTAGTGAACCACTCCTGCGTTGCTACGATTTCTCGCCCGAGGCGCCCGGCTGGATTGGCGCAAGCGACTTCTTCGTCCTGCCGTCACGCTGGGAGGGTCAGCCCCTGGTCGTCCTCGAAGCACTCGCCAGCAATCGCGCCGTGGTGACTTTGACTCCGGGTGTCGACGATCTGGTCTACGACGGAATCAACGGTGTTCGGGTGGACAGCGTCGCCCGATTAGCCGAAGTTATTGTCACCTGGTGCCGTGAACCCGAGCGCAAGCCCGTGGACCCAGTAACGAACCTACGCCTCTGTCACGAGCATTCCGTGGACGTCGTCCTGGACGCCTACCTAACTCTCTACGAAGGTGCAGCTAGGCCTTAAGCGTCGCGTGGGGCATGCAGTGTTCGTCGTATTCAGCAATCACTATCTCGGGAGCATCGTCACCACAGGCGGGGCACGTGGGGTCACGACGAACCTTGAAGGTTCGAAAACTCTGATCGAGGGCGTCGTAGGACAACAGACGTCCGACCAGGGGGTCGCCGAGACCGAGGATCATCTTCAGGGCTTCGAGCGCCTGAATGGATCCGATGATTCCTGGCAAAACGCCCAAGACGCCAGCCTCGGCGCAGCTCGGAGCAAGGTCGGCGGGCGGTGGCTCGGGGATCATGCAGCGGTAGCAGGGTCCGACGTAGGGCTGGAACACGGTGGCCTGCCCCTCAAATCGGAAAATCGAGCCGTGTACGACGGGGATTTTCTTAAGGAGGGCCGCGTCATTGACGAGGTAGCGCGTCGGGAAGTTATCCGTGCCGTCCACAATCACGTCGTAGCCGTCGATGATCTCCAACACGTTATGAGCACCGAGACGTGTGTCGTAGGTGACCACCGTGAGGTCGGGGTTCATCAGGGTCAGCGTCTTTTTGGCCGAGTCCACTTTGCGCTCACCGATGCGCTCCAAATTGTGGAGTATTTGTCGCTGCAGGTTGGAGGAGTCCACGACGTCCATGTCGATGATTCCGAGAGTTCCCACGCCCGCCGCTGCTAGGTAGAGGGCCGCGGGAGAGCCGAGGCCGCCGGCACCCAGGAGCAGTACCTTGGCGTCGAGCAACTTCATTTGTCCAACTTCGCCCACTTCAGGAAGCAGAAGGTGACGGTGGTAGCGCACGCGTTGGTCGGCGGTGAGAGTCCGTGGAGTTTGCCACGCCAGGCCCTCGTCCTTCCACTTGTTGAACCCACCGATAATTGAAACGACGTTGCTGTAACCCAACTCCTGCAGAGTCTTGGTGGCGAAGGCTGAACGCACACCACCGGCGCAGTAGACCGCGATGGCCTGGTCCTTGTTTGTGAGGCGCGCTTCGACATTGAACTCTAGATTTCCACGGGGAATATGTACGGCCCCGGGCACCATGCCCTGTTCGTATTCGTCAGGCTCCCGCACGTCGAGAAGCTGATAGTCAGATAGGTGGGCTGCTACCTCGGCGGCATCGATTTCGCGAATTTCGGCCTTGGCTGCGTTGAGTAAATCTCGGGGTGTCGCCACGTGGCTCCTTCCATTGAGGTAAATCTTACCAGTTTGGTCGGGTTTAAGAATCAGCCATCTTGCTATACCTGAGATATGGAACTACGAGCAGCTCTCCGCGCGCGGCGAATGGTCCGAAGTTTTACCGGGGAAGCCGTTTCAGGCGAACTCTTGGCAGAACTCGCTACCGAAGCCCTTCGTAGTCCCACCGCAGGTAATTCGGCGGGGGTTTACTTCACCATCCTCGAGGGTGGCCAGGTGGCCAGATATTTTGAAATCGCCACCGACCAGCCGTGGCGCGACCGCAATATTCGCGCGGCGGGCCTCCTGCGCGCGGGAGCGGTCATTCTGGTGACCTGCGACGCTCGGGCCTACGTTCGTCGTTACGCCGACCACGACAAAATCGGCTCGGGTCTCGATGACGTCGATGGCTGGCCCATCCCCTACTGGCTGACCGACGCGGCCATGGCCACCATGTCGCTACTGCTGCTGCTACACGAAGCAGAACTCGCCGCGACGATATGGGGAAACTTTCGAGACGACCGTGGCGTCCTCGCTCTGGGCGAGGTACCCGAGGAACATCAGCTCTTCGCCACCGTGATCGTCGGTCATTCCGATGGTCTCGACCACCGCTCCGCGTCGCTCGATAGACCTACCCCGTCGCGGGCCTCACGCGTTCGGCGATTGACCTAGCGACAGTGCACGCAAGAACTCGATAATGGTTCGCGCGCTAAACGCCGTACCACCCTTCGTCGCGTAGCCCCGTTCGTTATCGCTACGACCTGGTCCCGCAATGTCGAGGTGAACCCAGGGGGTCTCCGCCACGAAGCGACGGAGCAATAGCGCCGCCGAAATTGCTCCGGCATTGCCGGCCTTGCCGACGTTCTTCATGTCCGCAATCTCCGAATCAATGTGAGATTCGTACGACTCCACCAGGGGCAGACGCCACAGCGCTTCACCCGAGCGCTCACTGGCCGCAGCAAAGGCGGTGGCCAGGTCGTCAGAATTCGTAAAGATCGCCCCGACTTCGTCACCAAGCGCCACGGCCTGAGCTCCCGTCAGCGTGGCCACGTCGATGATGCTGTCGGGCTTGGCTTCCACCGCGAGCGAGAGACCATCAGCCAGAATCAGTCGACCCTCAGCATCCGTATTGAGCACTTCAATAGTCATGCCGTTGCGGATAGTCAGAACGTCACCGGGCTTCATGGCCGAAGAACCGAGGAGGTTCTCGGTTAACGGAGCAATAACGGTCAGGCGAAGTTTGAGGCCTAAACGGCTCACCGCCGACAGCACCGAAAGAACGACCGCGGCGCCCGTCATGTCGGTCTTCATGGTCAGCATTCCGGCGTAGGTCTTGATGCTGAGACCTCCGGAGTCAAAGGTGACCCCCTTGCCCACCAGGGCCACGTGGGGTAGTACGGCGTGGGGCTGAGGGTCGTAGGTGGCGTACACCAAGCGTGGAGACTGGGACGAGCCCAAACTCACACCGAGCAGGCCCCCCAACTTTTCCTCTTCCACCTTTGAGCCCGACCACGAGTCGACCTTGATATGGGGGTCTTTCTCCAGCCTCCGCAGTGCGCGCTTAGCGAGTTCCTTGGGGGCCAATTGACTTGGGGGGCAGTCAATGAGCTCCTTAGCCCAGTTGACCGCCTCGGCCACGATGATGCCGTCCTTCAGCTTCGCTTCGATATCTGCGTCCACCGCACGGTCGGGGCCCGTGGGAATCAGGACCAACTCGCTTAGATCCGACGTGTCCTTCGCCGAGAAAACGTAGCTCGAGAGGATGGCGCCCTCGGCCAATGAGGCCAGCACCTCGCCAGTATTGGCCAGGTCGCTGGGAGCAAAGAGGAGGGCACTCGAAATATTCGAGGAGCTACGCACCGCGCTAGCGCCGATCCGGCGCCATTCGTCCAAGGTGTTCGTGGGTGCAGCGCCACAACTCACGAGCGTCACGTTGGCTGGCCCGGTAGAACGCAGGGTCGTGCTCGAGCCAACGGTAGTTGTCAGTCCTTGTCGAGTGGCCCATTCACTGGTCACCCGCGTCGGCAGGGTCATGCCGCCAACGTTGCTGGGGACCCACTGCGAGAGTTCGCATTCCCCATCAACGAAACGTACGAGCAGCACTATGGAGGCGAACTCCTCGATCTCTTCCAGTGTTCCCAGACGAACCGTCTTTCCCATAACAACTCCCTTGTGTAGTTCTTTACGAGTGCCGGGCCGTTCGGTGCTGGTCGCCCTCAGCCCAACGAGCCATGGTCCACACTAAGTCACTCATTCGATTCAAATAGGACACCACCAGGGACCCCGCTAGCGGGTAGCCCACCGCGTGGCGTTCCGCGCGGCGAACCACCGTTCGCGCCACGTCCAGCGCAGCGGAAATCTGGTTCTCACCGGGGACGACGAACTCAGCAGGCATGGTGATTTCACTCGATAGTGCGTCGATTTCTTGCTCATTACGAAGAATCATGGCGGACGACACCAGCGAGACATCGCTTTTTAATTTGTGGCGATTCTCGGGGGCCGTAGCCACTTCGGCCATCAGGACCCAGAGGTCCCGCTCTAGTCGAATGAGAAGTTCGTTGAGTCGGCTCTCGGGTTCGGTGAGCGAACGAGCCCAGCCCAAAGCCGCTTGAGCTTCGTCGACGGTGCCATTTACTTCGATGGCGTCTGAATTTTTGGGGACTCGGCCACCGAAGTACAGGCCAGTCGTACCGTCGTCACCATCGCGCGTATAGATTTTCACGTTTAAAGCGTACCGGTCGGCCGGCTCCTTCAGAGCCCCCAAAGAGCGTCTGCCACTAACCTTGGGTATTAATGGAAAGCCGTCACCACACTCCCTTGCGGCGACCCGACGCCACTGACCCCTATCTACGCGAGCTCGCTCGTCGCACCGTGGTCTTCGATGGCGCCATGGGGACCAACTTGCAACTGATGGACTTAGGAGTCAGCGATTTTGGCAGCGCCGAGCTCGAAGGCTGTAACGAAATTCTGGTCGCGACCCGACCGGACGCGATTAAGGCAGTTCACCGCTCCTTTTTCGAAGTCGGATGCGACGTCGTCGAGACCAACTCTTTTGGTTCTTTTTCCTTTGTTCTGGCGGAATACGGGATCGCGGACCGAGCCTTTGAGCTAGCCCTCTCCTCGGCTCGGCTCGCTCGAGAAGTCGCGGACGAATTCACCACGCCGTCGTCAGCAAAATTCGTGGCTGGGTCCATTGGGCCGGGAACCAAGTTCCCCTCCCTCGGTCAAATTTCCTACGACGACCTCAGCGCCAGCTACGAAGAGTTGGCCTACGGACTTCTCGAAGGCGGTGTCGATCTCCTCCTCGTCGAGACCATGTACGACCTCCTGAGTGGTAAGGCCGCCATCGCCGCCTGTCACCGTGCGATGGAGCGTCACGGTCGCATCGTTCCCATTCAGGCTCAAGTCACCATCGAATTATCGGGGCGCATGCTGCCCGGTACCGAAATCGGCGCCGCCATTACGGCCCTCTCGCCCCTCGGTATTGACGTCCTCGGTCTCAACTGCGCGACTGGTCCCGTGGAAATGTACGAGGCCCTTCGCCAGCTCAGCGACACGGCGCCCATGCCCATTGCCTGTTTGCCCAACGCCGGTCTGCCCAGCGTGGTCGACGGCGCGATGCACTACGACCTCACCCCCGAGCAGCTCGCTGAGCACCTCGGACGATTCGTCAACGAATTTGGCGTCAACGCCGTCGGTGGTTGTTGCGGAACGACCCCCGCCCACCTCGCCGCGGTCGTTGAAATGGTGGGCCACGCCACGCCCCGGACCCGGCAACCCGTCTTAGAGCCCTCGGCGGCGTCGATTTATTCGGCCACGGCCTACCACCAGGACAGCTCGGTATTGCTCGTCGGCGAGCGGACGAACGCCAACGGCTCGAAGAAATTCCGCGAAGCCATGCTGGAGGGCGACTGGGACACTTGCGTGGCCATGGCCCGCGATCAAATCAAAGAGGGCGCCCACATTCTCGACGTCTGCGTTGACTACACCGGCGCTGACGGTGTAGCCGACATTGGTGAGCTCATGAGTCGCCTGGCCACCCAATCCTCGGTTCCCATCATGGTGGACACAACCGAGACGGTGGTCGCGCGAAACGCCCTGCGCTGGCTCGGGGGTAAGGCCATCTTGAATTCCGTCAACCTCGAAGAGGGCGATGGTCCGGGAACTCGTTTGGATGGTTTTTTGTCCCTAGCGGCCGAGTTTGGGGCTGCCGTGGTGGCAACCTGTATTGACGAAGAAGGGCAAGCTCGATCCGCGGATTGGAAAGTTCGAGCCGCGCAAGCCATTACCACCCTCGCCGTGGAGCGCTACGGCATTGACCCCGTCGATATCTTCATTGACCCCCTCGCCCTGCCCCTCTCAACCGGTATGGAGGAATCTCGTCGAGACGGAATCGAAACTATCGAGGCAATCCGCCGTATCAAGAATGAACTTCCGGGAGTGCAGACCATACTTGGTCTATCTAACGTGTCCTTCGGACTCAACCCAGCTGCGCGACAAGTTCTGAACTCCGTATTTCTTCACGAGTGCGCCGAAGCCGGCCTCGACGCCGCCATCGTTCACGCTTCGAAAATCCTCCCCCTCGCTCGTATCGATGACCAGGTACGCCAGGTGTGCCTGGATCTCATCTACGACCGTCGTCGGGAGGGTTACGACCCCCTGCAGACACTGCTCGGTCTCTTCGAAGGGGTCACCACCTCGTCGAACAACAAGAGTGATCTGCTCGATCTGCCCCTGCGGGAAAGACTACGTCGACGCATCATCGACGGGGTTCGTGTCGGTCTCGACGACGACCTCGTAGCAGCGATGGCCGAGGGTATTGAGCCCTTGGCCATCGTGAATGACATCTTGCTGGACGGTATGCGTGAGGTGGGCGATCTCTTCGCCTCCGGTGAAATGCAGCTTCCCTTCGTCCTGCAGAGTGCCGAGACCATGAAGGCCGCCGTCGCGCAGCTCGAGCCTCACATGGAAAAGAGTGATCAGGGCGGACGGGGCAAGGTTGTTCTCGCCACTGTCAAGGGCGACGTGCACGACATTGGAAAAAATCTGGTGGACATCATCTTGACCAATAACGGCTACGAGGTGATCAATCTCGGCATAAAGGTCGGTGTCAACGAGATGCTGGCCGCCGTTAAAGAGCACAATGCCGACGCGCTAGGAATGAGCGGACTCTTGGTGAAGTCCACTCTCATCATGCGGGAAAATCTACAAACCATGAACGAGCAAGGTCTCAGTCACATTCCCGTCTTGCTCGGTGGGGCCGCACTTACGCGCACCTACGTGGAACGCGACATGCGAGAAACCTACGAGGGCCGCGTCTTTTATGGCAAGGACGCCTTCGAGGGCCTTCGCGTCCTCGACCGACTAGGCGAACTACGTCGCAGCGGCGAAGTCGATCACGCCTTTGGTCGTGAACTCTCCCAACGCCGATTGCCCAAACGTAATCGCGACGGAGCAGATCCCGCACCCGAGGGCCTGCCGACTCACGCACCTTCAGTGGCTACCGACAATCCACTCTTTCCGCCGCCCTTCCTAGGTTCTCGAGTAGCCAAGGGAATATCGATTGACGACATTTCCGAGTACTTGAATTTGACGGCCCTGTTCAGAAACCAGTGGGGATTCCGCCCGGAAAATGGTGAAAACGATGACGAGTTCAAGACTCGAGTCCGAGCGATATTGCGCGAGCAAATAGACGTAGCCAAGGCTGACAGTCTCTTGCTACCGCAGGTGGTCTACGGCCACTTCCCGGCGGCCAGCGAGAAGGGCGACCTCGTCCTGTTTACCGACGACACGCGCACCAGCGAACTCGCAAGATTCTCCTTTCCTCGACAGCACAAGGACCCCCACTTGTGTATTGCCGATTTCTTTCGTCCCGTTGGCAGCCCTGACCGCGACTACGCGAGTTTCATGCTGGTGACTATGGGTGCCCGGGTGTCGGAACGCTGTCAAGAACTCTTTAGCGAGGATCGTTATCAGGACTACCTGTTGCTACACGGCCTCGGAGTGGAAATGGCCGAAGCACTCGCCGAAATGTGGCACTTTCGCATTCGCGAAGAATTGGGCTTTGAGGGTGAAGACGGTCCCACCCTCAATGGACTCTTCCGCCAAAAGTATCGTGGCGGCCGTTATTCGTGGGGCTACCCCGCCTGTCCCGATCTCGCCGATAACGCCAAGGTCGCCGAACTTCTCGGCGCGCAGCGTATTGGCGTCGAAGTCTCAGAGGGTTTCCAGTTGCAGCCCGAGCAGACCACGGACGCGATTATTTGTCATCACCCTCAGGCGAAATACTTCATCGCCTAACGCAGTCGCAGGGCCACCGGCGTCGACGCCGCCAGGGCTTCTTTTGCGTGATAGCTCGAGCGCGTTAGTGGTGACGCTTGAACGTGATCGAGACCGAGTGCCCGACCGCGTTCGGCTAAATCATCGAACTCGGCTGGCTCCCACCAACGCGCTACGGGGACGTGATCCCTGGTGGGTCGTAAGTACTGGCCAATCGTGGCAATCGACACCCCCACGGCTGACATATCGGCCAGGGTCTCTTCGACTTCGTCGGCGGTTTCGCCGAGGCCCACCATCATTCCGGACTTCGTCGTAAGACCACTCGCCGAAGAACGGGCGAGAACGGTCAGCGATCGCGCGTAGCCGGCGCTCGGTCGAATCGCCCGCTGCAATCGCGCCACCGTCTCCATGTTGTGATTCACCACGTCGGGGCGGGCATCGAGAATGAGACTCAGTGAATCGACGTCCCCGCGTAGGTCGCTGACGAGCACCTCAATGTTGGTTTCCGGCCGACGTTCACGAATGGCGCGAATAGTGTCGGCGATGGCGCCCGCCCCACCATCGGCCAGATCGTCGCGCGCCACGCAGGTCACCACCGCGTGCGCCAGATTGAGTCGAACAACCGCTTCCGCGACACGACTCGGCTCCGTCGGGTCGAGTGCTAGGGGCTTGCGGGTGTCAATCAGACAGAAGGTGCACGCTCTGGTGCAGCGCTCGCCGTTGACCATGAAGGTTGCCGTTCCGGCTTTCCAACACTCGAAGATATTCGGACAGCCCGCTTCTTCACAGACCGTCACCAGCTGCAAATCCGACGTGAGCGAACGCAACGACTGGTATTCCTCACCCATATGAGCCGGGATTCGTAGCCACTCAGGCTTACGTTCGTTGAGTGGTAGTGATTCATCGGGATTAACCCCCGCCCGGCGCAGGCGGCGCAGTAAGGCTCGTTCACCACCTTCGCTAGCGGCCCCGAGGTCAACGCTGGCGACCCGTGATTCCTCACTCAGACGCTTGGTGATCTCGAGATCCAGGATTGGTTCGACGTGGGCTACTCGAAGCTCGAGACCCAGGGCCCGAAGTGACGTAACTGGTTTATCCGCAATGCCGCAGGGGATGATGGCGTCGAATCGTGTGAGATCGCAATCAACATTGAGCGCGACACCGTGCAAGGTCCGTCGGCGACCGTGGCGATCTCGTTGCGTGCGTACGCCCACGGCCGCAATTTTCTGCGGCAGCGTGTCGAGATGGGCCCACACTCCGGGGTAGCCATCGAGACGACCGACGCGACCGAGAATTCCGTCGTGATCGAGGCTCGTCACCGTAGCCACCACCGCGTCTTCTAAGCGACAGACGTGCTTTCGACCTGATGAGGGATCACTCGACACGGTCACAATCGCCCAGGCCACAATCTGACCCGGTCCGTGAAAGGTGACGTCGCCACCACGGTCCGCAGTTTCGACCACCGCGTTCAACTCGTCTAGCGGAACGAGGAAACTCTGATCCGAAGCACGAACCCCTCGCGTATACGTCGCGGGGTGCTCCATCACTAACAAATAGTCATCCGCCGCGTTCACGAGCGCGTGCTGTAAATCATTGGCCTCTCGAAAACTGATACGGCCGAGATGCCGGCGACGCAGCATTACCGCTCGGTGTCGAGGTTGATTGTTTGCAGTATTTCGCCGACGCGCTCCAAAAACTTCGCCGCTACGACGGCATCTAGAACTCGATAGTCAAAAGCCAAGCCCAGCGTCATGCGTCGACCCGCGACGATGCTGCGTACACCATCAATACGCTCGACAATCGGCGCGTGGCGGGCGGAGCCCATCGACAGAATGGCGGTTTGTCCGGGCAGGAGGAGCGGCTGAACGAGGACGGTGTTGGCCGAAGGTGCAGCGTGGACCGTAAAGGTCCCGCCCATCAGATCTTCGGTCACGAGGAGGTTATTAGCTAGACGTTCGTCCAGGTCAGCCAGGCAGCGCACGAGAGCTGCGAGCGAGAGCTGCGACGCAGCGTGAATGACCGGAACCGCGATGCCATCACTCGTGACGTCGCGCACGAAGCCAATGTTGACCGCGTAGTGCTGCACGACTTCCGTCACGGCGAAGGTGGCGTTCAGACTAGGAAATTCAGTAATGGCCCGGATTGCGGCTAGGGCCACGAGTGCTTCGTCGCTGATTTCGATGCCGTCACGCGTCTGACCACCAAGAGCGTCAACCAGGTCAATGATGCGGGCGTCAATCTCGACTGCCACGAAGCCTTGGGGGGTGGACTGGGCGGCTGCGGAAAGGTGTTCGGCCATGCGGCGTTGCACACTGGTGAGAGCAACGGCTTGCTCACCCGAGGGTCCCTTCGCCACCGCGGCTTCGGCGTCACGGCGAGTAATCGTTCCGCCCACGCCCGAACCGCGCACGGAACGAACATCAATATTCCCGTCCGCCAATACTCGCCGGACCACGGGAGAGAGAACTAAACCCTCGACCCTCGACACGGGTGATGGCACAGGAGCCGACGCAACGACCGCCGATACTGCGTGCGACTCGGTGGGCGCACTCGGACTGGCGGGGGTCTCTACGGACCCGGGTGTGCTGGCGCCAATAACCGCCACGACACCCCCAACAGCCACGGTGTCACCCTCGGCAACGACAATGCGTTCGAGCGTGCCCGACTCCGGTGACGGCATCTCGGAGTCAACTTTGTCCGTGGAGATCTCGTAGAGCACCTCATCGCGTTCAACTCGCTCGCCGACTTGTTTGAACCAACGGATGATAATGCCCTCGGTGACCGATTCACCGAGTGATGGCAGGGTGACATCAGCCAACGTGGAGCCCCCGACCAGCGAGGGCGAGCAGGGTTTCGCCGAAAGTTTCCGAGAGACTGGGGTGGGGCTGAATTAGCATCGCGGCTTCTTCGGCGGTGGCTTCCCAGTTGACCGCGTAGTAGCCCGCGCCGAGTTGCTCCGTCACCCAGGGTCCAGCCATGTGCACACCGAGAATTTGACCCGCCGAACCATCAGCGCGTCGTTCCGCAATAACCTTCACGACGCCGTCCGTGTCACCAATAATTCTCGCACGGCCGTTGCCACCGAAGGGATCTTTTTTCACCACGACATCGATACCGCGAGCCTTCGCGGCGGCTTCCGTGAGGCCACAAAAAGCTACCTCGGGGTTGGAATAGATAGCCCACGGCACACGGTCGTAGTCAACGGGCACCACGGACTCGCCCAAAATGGACTTCACCGCCACGATCGCTTCGGCGAAGCCCACGTGTGCGAGCTGTGGCGTTCCGGCCACCACGTCGCCCACGGCGAACACCTTCTCGTTAGCCGTACGCATGTAGCCATCGGTTACGACGAAGCCCCGATCATCAATAGAAACTCCAGTGCCCTCGGCGAGCAGACCTTCGGTACGCGGACGCCGTCCGACGGATACGACGACCATGTCCACCGCCACATCGTCACCACCGTCGACGTGAATGACCGTCGAGCTCTTCTTCTTATTGGGCGTATGGCCAGTTACCGCGGCACCCGTGCGAATGACCATTCCCCGCTTTTTGAAGGAGCGTTGAACGACGGACGTAACGTCCGTGTCGCAACCCGTCAAAATCGATGGGAGGCCCTCAAGCACAGTGACTTCAGATCCCATGTCGAGCAGCATGGACGCGAACTCACAGCCAATTGCTCCGCCACCAATGACGGCCACCTTGGACGGTAGCGACGTCATATCAAGAAATTCATCCGAGGTCACGACGAGAGAACCGTCAACCTCAAAGCCCGGAATGGTGCGAGGCACCGAACCCGTCGCCAGGACCGTGTGTCCCGCCGTCACCGTGCTGCCGGCGTCGGCACCATCAACGACTGAAACGGTCAGGTCTGCCTCCAAGCGGCCCGTTCCTTCGAGGACGGTAATCGTACGATTCTTCAACAGGCCCAGCAGGCCCGTGTGCATGGTATTCACCACATCGTTCTTGCGACTTTGGCTGACCGAAAAATCCGAAATCGTTGGGCCCGTGGAAAAGCCAAAGTCCCCCGCGTGCTGAATCGTTCGATAGACGTGCGCCGTCTCCAAAAACTCCTTCGCGGGAATACAGCCACGGTGCAGGCAGGTGCCACCCACCTTGTCGCGTTCGATCAGAATTACTGAGAGTCCAGCGGCAGCGGCGTAGAGTGCGGTGGCGTATCCGCCGGGTCCCCCTCCAATTACGACAACATCACTTGAGTGAGAGGCCACTGTGGATCCTTTCGGTAGTTTCGCCCATCGCGAACTACCTAAATCCTACCGAGTTTTTTGCTTGGTAAAACCCGATCAATTCTGGTGTCGAGGGCGCTGCGAATCGGCTGCTTCAGTGGCCAGCAGGTCGACGAAGTCATTCATACGGTCGCCCGAGTGACCCTTGACCCAGCGAAAAGAAACCTTTCGGTCGGATGACAAGGTCAGATCAAACAGCTGCTCCCACAGGTCCCGATTAGCCACTGGTTGGCCCTTGCCATTTTTCCAACCACGGCGTAGCCAGCCCGCGTGCCACCGATCTCGAAAACAATGAACCACGTAGGTGGAATCGCTCACGATTTCCACCGGCCCATCAGGATTACTCCGCAGTGCTTGAATCACGGCCATCAGCTCCATTCGCTGATTGGTCGACGGCGACTCTACGCCACTCGCAAAGTGGCTTTCGTCAATGGCCCACGCCCAGCCTCCGGGACCCGGATTGCCACGACAGGAACCGTCGGTGTTGATGGTGACGCTCACGGTCTCGTGTGCCAGGCGTCGGGATCACTCGTAAATTGCGTCACCGCGTGGGGCAACTGTGAGCGCGACACGTCCTCGATCGTGACGTGTTCTAAGACCATACGCAACGACGCCCTCACCGCGACCCAGACGTCGCGCAGCGCCGTCGCAGCCCCTTCGTACTCCAAGGTTTCGGGCCGCATGCCCCGGACCCCAGCCATTGGACCGCTCAGCACGCGTAAGACGTCGGCAATCGTAATGTTCGCCGGCGGACGAGCCAGGCGAAATCCCCCGTCCACACCACGCTGCGATGTGACGATGCCCCCGCGACGCAATTCGGAAAGTATCGCTCCGAGAAATTTGGGTGGAAGGTGCTGCTCGGCCGCAAGGTGCTCGGCACTCACGGAAATCTCAGATTGAGCCAAGGTCAGAAGAGCTCGAATTGCGTAGTCGGCCTTCGCGGGAATCTGCACCCTCCCATTCTGCCCTAGACGGACGCACTACGACGCACGGAGTTCTAACCTGCTGTCGTGACCCTTGACTTCGCCCGGCGCCACCTCTACCTCTGCACACCCTGGCGTGACGATATGCGCAGCTTTTTGCCGGCCGTCATCCGAGGTGGCGTCGACGTCGTGCAACTGCGTGATAAGCAACTCTCCGCTAGCGAGCAATTACCCCTCGCCAAGGAAATGAAGGGTATCTGTCAGGACTGGGGTGTGCCGTTTATTATCAACGATCGCCCGGAACTAGCCTTCGACCTCTCCGCCGATGGGGTGCACGTTGGTCAAGATGATGTCTCGGTCGACCAGTGTCGTCGACTCCTGGGGCCCGAGGCCATCATTGGACTTTCCACCCACTCCACCCAGGAATTTGACCGCGCACTACTCGAACCCGTTTCCTACCTCAGCGCCGGCCCCATCAACGCCACACCGACGAAGCCGGGTCGAGCGGCTACTGGCGCTGAATACGCCGAATTGTCCCAAGCTCGTTCGCACCTGCCAGTTTTTGTCACCGGCGGCGTTACCCCGGGAATTATTGTTGAACTCGGGTCGAGGGGGCTGCGACACTTTGTCGTCGTTCGCTATCTCACCGAATCGACCACTCCCGAGGAATCTGCTCGATCATTGCGAGCAGAAATCGATTTGTTACTCGCCTAACGGTGCCGGTCGAGCCAGCCGAGCAAGGTGGCGACCATGCGAGGGTCGGCTCGCAACCAATGTCCGGCACTTTGGATTATTCGAAGTTCAGCTCGTCCGTCGGCTGCGGCGTAGAGATCACGAGCATCGCTCGCGGGAACCTCGGCGTCGTCCGAACCGTGGCCAATGAGAAACCTCCGCGGAGGCAGAACCGATGCGGCGGCCAGGACATCCATGGCGCAAATTGCCGAGTGCAGAGCCTGCGCGTCCAGCAGTGGCACCAGGGGATCCACAACTCCCGACGTCGTCAGGGCAGCGTGGAAGGCGTCGGCGTCACCAACCCAGTGATCCAGGTGGGCCGGGGTGGCGAAGGTGGCCACCCCACGTATTCTCTCTTCGCTTACCGCGTGGGTCAGGGCCAGTGCCCCGCCGAGGCCGAATCCAGCCAGCGAGATTCGTCGACCCGGTTCATCCAAGCGATCAATAATGGCTGCCAGGTCCAGACGCCACTGATCTGGAGAAAAAGTACCCGTACTCGTCCCCACCCCCGAGAGAGTGCCCGTAGCGACGACCCAGCCCGATTCGTTCGATAGGTGTTCGGCGAGCTCGGGCAAAAGGCCGGCCGCCTGACGCCCCATTCCGTGAGCGCGCGGGAGGCCGTGCACCAAAATCAGGACGTGGTCCGAGACGGGCCGCGAAGTAGCCGAAGCTATTCGTAAATCTAAACGCGAGCTTCCGCTGTCGAGATGCTCGTGATCGAGCACGTGCTGCTAGATACCGAGCAGCTGAGCGAGCAGTTCGCGGTGGTAGGCGGGGTCGCCCAACATCAGCTCGGAGCTCTTGGCGCGCTTGAAGTACAAGTGTGCGTGGTGCTCCCAGGTGAAACCAATGCCACCGTGAATTTGGATGTTCTCAGCGGCGGCGTGAAAATAGGCTTCCGAGCAGAAGGACTTCGCGAGACTTGCGGCAATTGCCAGCTCGTCGTTGTCCTCCTGGGCGGCCCAGGCTGCATAGTACGCAGCCGACTTGGCCGATTCAACTTCGAGGAGCATGTCGGCACACTTGTGCTTGATGGCCTGGAAGGATCCGATGGGTCGACCGAACTGAACACGATTCTTTGCGTAGTCCACAGCGTTGTCGAGCACCCGCTGGGCACCGCCCACCTGCTCGGCAGCCAAGCAGGCTGCGGCGAACTGCAGAGTCTTTTCTATTCCGTCCTTGGCTCCACCGTCCACGCTGACGAGGGTCGCCGGCGTGCTGGCAAATTCCAGACGAGCCTGCTTGCGGGTCTGGTCCATCGTCGGAAGTGACGTGGTCGTCAGACCGACAGCATCCTTCGCGACAGCAAACAGAGATAGGCCCTTGTCCGAGGTTGCGGTGACCAAAATAAGGTCAGCATTCGCTCCGTCGATGACGTAGCTCTTGACTCCGGTCAAGGTGAAGGAGTCGCCTGATCCCGAAGCCGTAACGCCGGTGGCGCTGACATCCCAGTTTCCCGACTCGTCCGTGATGGCCAGGGTGGCAATCGTCTCGCCCGAAGCAATTCCGGGGAGGTAGGCAGCCTTGGCAGCCGCGGTGCCGGCGTGAAGCAGTGCGTTCGACGCCAAGGCCACGGTCGCGAAGTAGGGAGAGCACAGCAGGGCGGCACCCATCTCTTCAAAGATCACGTAGAGCTCGACCGGACCGAAGCCCTGACCGCCAAACTCTTCGGGGATACCGAGACCCTGGAGGGCCAGCTCGTCGGCCATCTGCTTCCACACTGCGGTGTCGTAACCCTCGGTTGTTGCCATCAGGCGACGCACTTCAGTCTCGGGGGACTTGTCCTCCAAGAAACGCTTCACCATCTTGCGCAGTTCTTCTTGCTCTTCGCTGAATCCAAAGTTCATGCTGGTTCCTCTTGTTTGTGGACTGCCACCTAGTACTGACAAAGACGTATGTGAGATTAGTCAATTTTCACGAGAGACATACGTGGCAGGCTGTGGAGATGGAAAATGTCGAAATTGTCTGGGCTAACGAAGCCGTAGAAGTGCACCGCTTCGTCGTTGGCCCCGTGGCTAACAACGTGTACGTGGTGAGGTGTCGCCGCAGCGGAATAGCCACTTTGATTGACGCCGCCAACGAACACGAACGATTGTTGACCATATCGACGCGCTTGGGTGTTCAGAGTGTTTTGGAGACCCACGGGCACTGGGACCACATCCAAGCGGTCGAGGCCGTACGCGAGGCGGGTATTGAAGTCTGGGTCCGCAATGAGGACGCTTCCCTCCTACCGAGCTACGACCATCTCCTGGGCGATGACGAGATTTTTACGGTCGGGGACCTTCGTCTGCGGACTCTGCACACTCCCGGCCACACCCCTGGATCTATCTGTTTTGCCCTAGAAGGAACTCCGCTGCTCTTCACTGGAGACACTCTTTTCCCCGGGGGTCCAGGGAATGCGACCTTCGATGGTGGTGACTTCGGGACCATCATCCGGTCTATTGAGGAACGTATTTTTCGCACCTACGGCGGCGACACCATCATCTACCCCGGTCACGGTGACTCGACGCTCCTCGCTAGTGAATCACCCCATCTCGATGAATGGGTGGCGCGTGGTTGGTAGCGCTTAGCCTTTTCTCATATCTCGGTAGGATGAACTAATGACCGCCCCACTGCTAGAACTCATCAATGTCCACGCTTCCGCCGACGGCAACGCAATCCTCAAGGGCGTCAATCTCGTTATCAACGAAGGTGATGTCCACGCCCTAATGGGCCCTAACGGCGCCGGAAAATCAACGCTGGCCAATGTCATCATGGGACACCCCGGCTACGTCGTCACCGAGGGCAGCATTCTGCTCAAGGGCGACGACATCTCGAGTTGGACCCCCGACGAGCGAGCACGGGCTGGTATTTTCCTCGCCTTTCAATACCCCGAATCAATTAGTGGGGTGTCGGTCGTCCAGTTCCTCCGCCAGGCCATTGCCGCCCGCAAGGGTCTCGAAGAACTCAGTGTCCTCGAGGTCCGCCTCGACCTCATCGAATGGATGGATCGGCTCGGCATGGATCCAGCCTTCGCCGAGCGACACTTGAACGAGGGTTTTTCGGGCGGCGAGCGCAAGCGTAATGAAGTCCTGCAGATGGCCCTGCTCGACCCAGAAATTGCTGTCCTCGACGAGACCGATTCGGGACTCGACATTGACGCCCTCCGCGTCGTTGCCCGGGGAGTACGCACTGTCCGCGAGTCGCGCCCCCAGATGGGGGCCATCGTCGTCACCCACTACGTCAAGCTGCTCGACGAGTTGAGTCCTGATCACGTACACGTCTTGGTCGATGGCGTCGTAGTCCACAGTGGCGGCGCCGAACTTGCTGAGGTCATCGAGACGCAGGGTTACGACCAATTCCGCCCGGTGACTGCGTGACTCCATTCGATCCGGTCCAGGTTCGTTCGGAAATACCCCTCCTCGCGAGAACAGTCCACGATCGACCCGTCATCTATCTCGACAGTGCCGCCACCTCCTTGACGCCCCAACGCGTCATCACCGCCATGTCGACCTACTACCAACGTTCGCACGCCAACGTCCATCGGGCTGTCTACGTTACCGCCGAGGAAGCGACAGCCCTCTACGAAGGTGGCCGTCGAGACGTCGGACTTTTTCTCGGATCGACGCACCCCGACGAGGAAATAGTCTTCACGAAAAATGCAACCGAGGCCTTCAATCTCTTCGCGAAGTCCTGGGGACGAGCAAACCTGGAACGTGGCGACGTCGTCGTTCTCAGCCAGATGGAACACCACGCCAACATCGTCCCTTGGTTTCAACTCCGCGACGAAATTGGCATCGAGATCAAGTTCCTTGAAGTGACTGACGACTTTCGACTCGACCTGTCCCGCTTTGACGAGTTGCTCGAGGGGGCCAAGCTCCTCAGCATTACCGGCATGTCCAACGTCCTCGGTACCATCAACCCCCTGCGAGAATTAACCCAAAGAGCCCACGCCTTCGGGGCTCTCGTACTCGTCGATGCGTCACAGTCCGCCGCTCACGGTCCCACCGACGTCGTGGACTTCGACGTCGACGCCCTCATTTGCACCGGTCACAAAATGCTCGGGCCGACCGGGATTGGTGTTCTCTGGGCCCGTCGCGAGATCCTCGCGGCCATGCCACCTTTTTTGGGTGGCGGTGGCATGATTGCTGACGTAAGCGTAGACGGATTTACGCCCGCTTCGGGAGTCACGAAGTTCGAAGCCGGGACGCCCCCCATCGCCGAAGCGGCGGGACTGGGCGAAGCCGTACGATACCTCCGAGAGCTCGGAATGGAGGCCATCGCGACCTACGAAAAAGGCCTCACCGATGACGCCATCGCTCGCCTCGCCCACGAATTTTCCGGTCGCGTGCGCATCATTGGACCGACGGACGGCGTTGCCCGTGGCGGCGTTCTTAGTTTGGACGTAGAGGGCGTACACCCCCACGACGTGGCCCAGGTGCTGGATCAATTTGGCGTCTGCATCCGGCCCGGTCACCACTGCGCCAAGCCACTCATGAAGCGTTTCTCACTAGCGGCCACCGCGCGCGTCTCCTTCGGCCCTTACTCACTACAGTCGGACACGAATATTTTGATTGAATCTCTCCACCACGCCCTAGAGTTATTTGGATAAGTCCTATGTCAAATCTCGACGACCTCTACCGCGAAATAATCCTCGATCACTATCGTTCCCCGCGTAATCGCGGAGAACTGGCTACCCCACCAGCCTGCCGAGCCGAAGGATTTAACCCCCTCTGCGGTGACGAAATCACGGTCTTCATCCAGGTCGAAAATGATGTTCTCGTTGATATTAAAATTTCTGGTCACGGTTGCTCAATCTCCCAATCATCGGCGTCGCTGATGTCCGCAGCCGTAAAGGGCAAGACCCTCGACCAGGTACACCAGGCCATCGCGACTTTCAAGCAACTCATGACCGTTCACGAGGCCAATATTGATGACCCCGAGCCCGTAGCCGTAGACATTCGCGCCCTCGGTGAACTCGCGGCACTCCAGGGCGTCGTTAAATTTCCCGTTCGTATTAAGTGTGCGATTCTCGCCTGGAACACCCTTGATCAGGGCCTCCAGGACTTTGTTTCCTAGGGGGAGCAGGGAACTGGATTGAAGTAGTTACCAGTGGGCAGCGTGGTGGTCGGAATTGAACCACCGCCTGGCGTGGTTACCGGCACGGTCGTCGTAGTCGTGCTGGTGGTGGTGGTTGGAATGACCGGCGGCATTGTCGGCACCAAATTCTTATTGGGTGGAGGCATCGTCGGCAGCGTTAATTCGTTGCCGAAAATCTTGACGAGAAGTTCCTGTGCCGCTGGCTGATTGACGACCAGCGAGTCGCCGTAATAACGTAAATTTCCCGCTGAGATCACCGGCAGCATGTACGTCTGGAAATTGGCGGAGTTCAGTGAGTGGAATTTCACGGCGAGACCAACCAGGAAATTCGGTGTGAATTTGCTATCGATTGAAATGCCCTGGGGAATGATTGAAAGAAAAGAAATGATATTCGCTGGGTTGTACTGTGATTTTCCTCGCTCGATCATCCCGCGTAAGAACGCGTCCTGACGAGCAATTCGTCCGTAGTCACTCGAACCATCACCCATCCATCGACCATTGCGGTAATACTCAAAGTGCCGGCTACGGGCCACTGCGAGGGCCTGGAAGCCAGTCACCAACTGACATCCCGTATGGGTGATATTCAATCCCGAGTAAGCATCTCGCGCCGGATAGGGGAAATTAAGAAAAACCCCACCGAGCGCCACAGCCGAGTTCATAACCCCCGCGAAACCCACCACAATCACGTGATTGATTGGAATACCGAACGTTTTTTGAATTGTTTGGACGAGTAAGTCGGGACCGGAGAAGAAAGTCGAATTAATTTTTCCGAAGGGAGTCTGAAAGAGTGCCTGCGCTGGCGGCAAAAGTTGTACGAGGGTGTCGCGGGGGATCGAAATGACGTCAATGGTCCCCTTGCCAGGGTCGATGTGCATGATCTTGATTACGTCGCTTCTTTGACCCGCTGCCGAGCCAGCTGTGGCTCCGGTTTGGGCCGCCACAGCCCCCGTCAATCCAACTCGCGAGTCTGAGCCTATGGAGAGCACGTTGAAGGGCTGGCCATCGATTGTGGGTAATTCACTCCCGGCGGTAAATTTAGTAATGGAATTAAAAACATGCTGAAAGTAAAGGTATCCACCGCCAGCGAGGGCAGCAACGAGAACAACCATTGCGAGGCCGGAACGCTGCAAGATTTTCCGATGTTCTGATACCCAGCGTGTGGCTACGGTGATGAGCCCACGGTCGGCTTTCACGACGCCATTGTGCTGGTCAATAGCATCACCCAAGGCCACTAAGCGCTGCTCGTTAGCGAGGGTGCGGCTGGCACTTCGGCCCGTTCTCGCCGACCTGTTGGGTGCGCGGTGTTGTCCTTCAGCCATAGCTCCAACTTACCAACCAGTGGCTAGTGAAAAACTACTTACTGCGCACGGAATGGTTCGTAGCCATCACGTTCTAGAATTTCGGCCAACTCTGGACCACCACTCGCTACGATTCGGCCCGCACTCATCACGTGAATTGTGGTGGGCTGCAGTTCGTTCAGTAGTCTACGGAAATGGGTAATGGCAATAATTCCCAGACCCCATTCGCTCGTGGCGGCGAAGAGGCGTCGAGCTACCAAACCCAACGCGTCGACATCAAGGCCCGAGTCAATTTCGTCGAGAATTGCGAAGTGTGGTTGTAGGACTCCGAGCTGAACAATTTCAGCGCGCTTTTTCTCGCCACCCGAGAGATCCACGTTCACGAATCTTTCAAGAATTTCTGGTCGCAGCGCGACGAAATCTGCCTCTCGTCGAAGACTCTCGTGCACAGTGGCGGGATTGGCTCCCGCCGCGACGAGCATGTCCGTCGGCCGCACACCGGGAATTTCTAGTGGCTGCTGCAGTGCGAGGAAAAGACCCTCTCGCGTTCGTAGTGATGGAGACATGGTCAATAGCTCGACGCCATCCAGGGTGGCCGAACCACCGGTAATGGTGTAGCCCGGGCGACCGGTGAGGGCGTGGGCCAAAGTACTCTTGCCAGAGCCGTTCGGGCCCATCACGGCGTGCACTTCACCAGAATTCACGGTGAGTGAAAGACCACGGATGATTTCCTTGTCACCCACTGAAACGTGCAAGTCGCTGATAACGAGTTGGTGCGTCACGGGAGGTCCACCTCTACTTGCCCGTCGACGACGCGAACCGTGTAGGTCGGTACCGCGCGGGTAGCTGGGAATGACGTGGGCTGCCCGGAGGCGACATCGAACATTGCTCCGTGTCGCTCACATTCAATCTCGCGAGTCTCCGCATTGACTTCCCCTAGCGAGAGAGGAAAGTCTTCGTGCGAGCAACGATCATCGAGAATGAACAGGTCTTCGCCGAATCGTACGACGACCAGATTGCGCGATCCCACGCGATGGGCCGAGGCCGATCCGTCGGGAAAAGTGCTGAGGTCGCCGAGTTGAGTCGTGGTCATCGGGTCACCTTGGCGAGTACGTCCGAGACGTGTTGTTCCACCAGAGCTGCGATAGGCCGCGGGAGCGAGTCGGTCATTTCATTAAAGAATCCCTGCACCATCAGACGTTCGGCTTCGTCACGTACAACCCCACGCGACTCGAGGTACCAAATCTGCATTTCGTCGAGTGGTCCCACGCTCGACGCGTGCGCGCACACAACGTCGTGTTCGCGGATATCAAGGTTGGGTACCGTGTCGGCGTGCGCCTGCTCGGAGAGCAGCAAATTGACATTGGTTTGGCGTGCGTCGGTACGCCCAGCGCCCTTTTCGATTTCAATGAGTCCGGTGTACACCGAGCGGGCCGTGTCGGCCACCGCGCCCTTGGACATCAACAAGGAACGTGAGCGGCCAACTTTATGATTCTGGTGCGTGCGAAAGTCATGCACCTGATCGCCCGAACCAAGGAAAGTGGTGTGCAACTCGTTCGATGCTCCAGTACCCAGAAACTCAGCGTCATTACGCGCGCGGTTGTAGTGGGACCCCAGCCCAACCACCGACTGACGCATACGAGCATCTCGGCTCAGTAACGTGGTGGTGCGAGCGATGTGCCAGGCGGAGGTAGCTAAACGTTGATAGGTGGCCAAGGTCAATTCGGCGTTCTCGTTTACGACAAACTCGCCGACCGGTACGACGAGCGCGTCTTCGCCGCCGAGGAGGAATTCAATAACTTGTAGTGAACCACCCCGAGCGACGTCAATACGGACGTTCAGAAATACCGAAGAGCTCGCGGCGTCGTGAACAATCACGATCGGACCATCGAGCACCACGTTGGCCCCGACCCGGATGGTCAGGGCGCAGGGAGCCATGGCTCCGCTGAGCAGGGAGAAGGCGTCGTCAGCGTATCGTTCAGCAAAAGTGACGTCACCGCAGGCCTCACCAGTTGGCTCCGCACTAATCGCGACCCCGGGGTGTGATCCCGTCACTTCACGCAACTCACCATCGTGAGTGCGAATCACAATGCACGCTACCGCGAGGGTACTAGCGATATCTTCCGGTAGATCTCTCGTGGGGGACGACTCACCGAGTGTGTACTGCTCCAGAGAAAAATCCTGCAGTGGAGCGTAACGCCAGACTTCATCCCTGGTCGTAGGCAATTGAACGGACTCGAAGAGCTCGAGCAACTGGCGACGACGTTGCGATGAGGAATCTGTTCCGAGGCGGTCGGTGGCGGCGTCGAGGAAGGTGGTCATAGGAGGTATGTAGTAACTGGTTAAGTCTAAGGGCGATTGACACGAGACCGAGCGAGCCGGTTATAGGCTCTCCAGCAATCGACCAAAAGGAATTTCATGAGTTTTCAGTCCGACGTTCTCAGCCTCGAAGTTGCCAACAATATTGCGATTTTGCACCTCGACCGCCCCGAGGCTCGTAACGCGATGGGCAAAGCCCTCTGGGAGGGACTCACGGCGGTTGCCGAGGAAATCAACTCGCGAGACGACATCCGCGTCGTCGTTCTCGCCGCGCGGGGACCACACTTCACCGTCGGGCTTGACCTCAAAGAGGTGGGCGCATCACTCGGGCAGGGACTCGGCGGAAGGGGTGGATCTCAAGCGGTCTCCAACGCCCGCACCTACCAGGCCATTCGTGACCTCCAAAATTCAGTGACGGCCATTGCTCATATTCGCGTACCGGTGATTGCCGCCGTTCACGGCTACTGCATTGGTGGTGGCGTCGACCTCATCTGCGCCTGTGACATTCGCCTCGCATCCAGCGACACTATTTTTTCTATTCGAGAAGCCAAGATTGCTATCGTGGCCGATCTCGGGACGCTGCAGCGGCTCCCCCACATCGTGGGCGCCGGCCACGTCGCCGAATTGGCCTACACCGGCAAGGACTTCACCACCGATCGTGCGGAGCGTATCGGCCTGATCAATGAGGCCGTCGAGGGTGGTGCCGATGGCGTTCTTGCCGCGGCCCTCACGATGGCAGGTGAAATTGCCGCTAACCCGCCCCTCGCGGTGCAGGGTACCAAGGCCGTGCTCGCAGCGAATGATGGCAGAACGGTGGAAGAGGGTTTGGACTACGTCGCGTGGTGGAATACGGCCTTCTTGCAAACGAATGATCTCACCGAAGCAATGACCGCCTTCATGGAGCGTCGTCCGGGTAATTTTTCGGGTAGCTAACGCTTCCAGAATTTCCAACCGCGGCGCTGGCGCTGCGCGGCTAGTTCCTCAAGATCTCGACGACGTTGATCGAAGAATTCCGGAGCCACCGCATTCACGATTTCAGCCGCCGAATTCAACACGTCTTGTCGGGCCTCGAGCGATGGCCCCGGCGCTTCACCCACTGGTGGTTCCACCAAGGTGCCGTGGGACCAGCCCACGTCGGCGAATCGTCGTTCGTAGGTAACACAATCGCTGGGGCAGTTCCATGGTTGGTCCGGGGCATTTCCCAAAACACAGAAGCGAGCCACCTCGCCAGATTCGTAGGTTCTACTTTGAAAGTGCTTGCACTCTTGTCGCATTGCCATTACATCATCGTGCCACGTCGGCACCGTGGCTACCATTCAGCCATGGTCACTCCAACTTTTTCTCTTGACTCTCGACCCCTAACAAAGCGCAACCTCAATGAAATTGCGGTAGTTGCCAGTCGAGCGTTCTACACCGATCCATTCTTCGTCTTTCTCTCGAACCGAGCCATGACTCGTAGTCGGGGTCTCACGCTCTTTTTCCGCGCCAACATCCGGCACTGGAGCACGGGGAGAATTGTCACAGTTCGCGACGATACCGATCGAGTGGTCGGAGCGGCGGCGTGGCTGCCCACCGGCGCCTATCCACAATCCGTGACGACACAGCTAGCCCAGACGCCGGGAGTGCTTCGAGCGCTCTACAGAAATCCAGCGGCTCTCCGCAAAGGCTTTGGCTACCTCACCGCCATTGCAAAAAATCACATTCGCGATCCTCACTGGTATTTGTTTCTTCTCGTCACGGATCCCGAACTACAGCGCCGAGGTATCGGGGCAATGCTGATGAATGAAGCCCTCGAACAGATAGACCGCGAGGGAGTGTCGTCCTACCTAGAAACCCAGAAGGAAGACAACATCGCCTACTACCGCCGCTTCGGTTACGAGTTGGTGCAGACACTGTCACCCGTCGATGGTGGACCACCGCTCTACGCGATGCGCCGACCTAGTCACTAACCGATTGAACCTTCCATCTGCAGTTCAATCAGTCGGCTCCACTCAACGGCGTACTCCATGGGCAAGGTTCTGGTCACTGGTTCAATGAAGCCATTAACGATCATGCCCATGGCCTGGGCTTCCGTGAGCCCCCGGCTCATGAGGTAGAAGAGCTGGTCGTCTCCGATTCGAGACACGGTCGCCTCGTGGCCAATCGACGCGTCACGCTCACCTACTTCCATGTAGGGCTTGGTCTCAGAAATCGACATCTCGTCCAAAATCAGTGCATCGCAACGCACGAAAGATTTGGCCCCCCGAGCGCCCTCTTCAACTTTGACGAGCCCACGGTAGGTGGTCTGGCCACCATCCTTCGAGATGGACTTCGAAATAATCGTCGAAGTAGTTTCGGGGGCGCAGTGGACCATCTTGGCACCAGCATCCTGGACTTGACCCGGACCGGCGTAGGCCACGGAGAGTACTTCTCCCGACGCCTTCGGACCCATGAGATAGACCGACGGGTACTTCATGGTCAGTCGCGAACCAATATTTCCGTCAATCCACTCGACGTGGGCTTCCGCTTCTGCGCGCGCTCGCTTGGTCACTAGGTTGTACACGTTGTTCGACCAGTTCTGAATTGTGGTGTAGGTGATACGCGAGCCCGGCAGGGCGACGAGTTCCACGACTGCTGAGTGCAGCGAGTCCGTCGAATACACCGGCGCGGAGCAGCCCTCGACGTAGTGAACCTGCGAACCCTCGTCGGCGATGATAAGAGTTCGTTCGAACTGACCCATATTCTCAGTGTTGATTCGAAAGTAAGCCTGCAATGGTTGGTCCACGTTCACACCCGGTGGAACGTAAATGAAGGATCCACCCGACCACACCGCGGAGTTAAGGGCCGCGAACTTGTTGTCATTCGGCGGAATAACCGTACCGAAATATTTACGCACGAGATCTGGGTATTCACGAACGGCGGTGTCCATGTCACAAAACAGAACACCGAGACTCTCGAGGTCCTCACGGTTACGGTGGAAGACGACTTCAGATTCGTACTGAGCGGTGACTCCGGCGAGATACTTCCTCTCGGCTTCGGGAATACCGAGTCGTTCGTAGGTGTTTTTGATCGCGTCCGGCAGATCCTCCCAGCGATCTACTTGATTTTCGGTTGGCTTGATGTAGTAGTAGATGTCGTTGAAGTCAAGGTCGGGCATGCGCTCAGCGAACCAGGGCAGCATCGGCTTCTTTTCAAAACGCTTGAGGGCGTTCAAACGGAAGTCTCTCATCCACTGAGGCTCACTCTTGATGTCGCTCATCTCACGAACGATGGCCTCGTTTATGCCCTTTTTTGGCTTAAAAACGGGCGCCATGTCGTCGCTCCACCCGAGTTGGTAGCGACTGAAATCCAAGTTATCTAAGGCCACGGCGTCTCCTTGAAGAGTTATTCCTATTTAGATAGTACTAACTCGCGACGGTCGCGTGTCGTTAAAAACTGGCAGAGTATCTACATGTCGAATGCACCCCACGCCCCTCAGCGGTCACACCCCATTACCCGCCACGGCGAGACACGCATAGATCCCTACTACTGGCTCATGGACCGCGAGAGCGAAGAGGTCCTCAGCCACTTACGCGCCGAGAACGAGTTCGTCGAGTCTGAACTGGGCCACCTCAACACCCTGCAGGACGAAATTTACAATGACATGAAGAGTCGTATCGAAGAAACCGACACCTCGGTGCCCGTGCGGCGATCTGACTGGTGGCACTTTGGACGTACTCGAGAAGGCGCAAGTTACGGAATTGTGTGCCGAGCACCCGTCCAGGGTGATGGCGCCGTAACTCCCGTCGTAGATCCACTCACGAAGCTGCCCGGCGAACAGGTAGTGCTCGACGAAAATGAGGAGATCGGTGACCACGATTTTCTTTCCGTGGGCGTCTTATCCATCAGCCCCGACGACGCCTGGGTTGCCGTTGGCGTTGATTTCGAAGGTAACGAACGGCACACGGTTACCATCCGTCCATTGAATGACCAAACACCACTCGACGACGAGTTGCTCGACGTCTATTACAGCTGCGCCTGGGCTTCGGACAGTCGGCATTTTTTCTACACGCGCGTCGACGACGCCATGCGTCCCTGGCAGGTCTGGCGCCACGAAATCAATACCAGTGGATTACTCGATGTTCTCGTCTTTGAAGAAAGCGATGCTCAGTATTCGGTGGGCGTAGAGCGAAGTCGAGATGGAGCCGTCATTCTCATCTCCACGTCGTCGTCCACAACCAGCGAAATTCATTTCCTCCCCGCCGACAACCCCACGACCTTGCCAGTCCTTGTCGAAGCACGACGCCTCGGAATTGAATACGGACTCGAGCACTACAGCGCTGCGGATGGTTCCAACTGGTGGCTCAAGGTTACGAACGAAAATGCCACCGATTTTCGCCTCTGCGCCCGACCAAGCGGTGGAGGTGAGTGGCGAGAACTGGTCGCCGAACGCCCCGGAAATCGACTCGATGGGGTCGACGCCTTCGCTACTTTTCTCGCCCTCAGCGAGCGTGTCGACGGTTGCGCTGCGGTCAGAATCATTCCCCTGCCACGGGGCCTGCACGAGTCAGACTCCTCACTTCTTGAGGGCTCCTACGTGATCAAGGCCGACGTCGATCCCTCCACCGTCGTGCTGGGTGCGAATGCAGTTTACGACACCACCCGGCTTCGAATTTCTCTGACGTCGATGATCACTCCCAGCACCGTGGCCGACGTCAACGTCACTACTGGCGACCTCACGATTTTGAAGCAGCAGATTGTCCGGGGTGGCTACAACGCGGAAAACTACGTGACCGGACGACTCTGGGTGGGCGCCAGTGACGGGCAGCAAATCCCCGTGACCCTGGTAGGACGGCGTGGCCTCATCAACGTTTCCGACGACGGCACCTTGCACCCCCAGGCTCCAACGCCCTTCCTGCTCTACGGCTACGGCAGCTACGAGGCTTCGATGGATCCGTATTTTTCGTCACTGCGCCTCTCGCTCTTGGACCGAGGAGTGATCTTTGCCATTGCCCATATTCGAGGCGGTGGCGAAATGGGACGGTCCTGGTACGAAATGGGCAAGCTCGCCCAGAAACCCACCACCTTCTCCGACTTTGTCGCCGTCGGACGATCACTCGTGGCCCAGGGTTGGACGACCTCGGATCAATTCGCCGCGCGTGGCGGATCCGCCGGTGGGTTACTCATGGGAGCCGTGATGAACCTCGACCCAGAACTCTTCACCTGCGTCGTCGCCGAAGTCCCCTTCGTGGACGCGCTCACCACCATGTTGGATGCCTCACTCCCGCTCACCATCGGTGAGTGGGAAGAGTGGGGTAACCCGGACGCCAGTCCACAGGCCTACCGAACCATGCGCAGTTACTCGCCCTACGACAACATTCGAAAGCTGAACCCCGACGGATCAGCGTGTCGTTACCCCCACGTCTTTGCTACGGGTGGTCTGAATGACAGTCGGGTCGGATTCTGGGAACCAGCTAAGTGGGTGCTCGCACTGCGCGACGCCAACGCCGAGAACATTGCCTATCTCAAAACTGAAATGGGTGCGGGTCACGGAGGCCCCTCCGGCCGCTACGACTCTTGGAAGGACGAGGCCCAAGTCCTCGCCTTCGTGGTGGACGAAATTACGACGCGCTAGGCGTCGGCACGAAGCGAAGTGTCAGGGGCGTCGTGAGGGGGACGGGGAAAACTACCGGATGGGACTGAATGCTCACTGCGGCGTTCCCCGGTGATCCCAGTTGCACGGTCGACTCCCCCGTCAAATTCAAGGTGTAGGGGTGACCAGCCGTAACGGCCCCTTGGTATTCGAGGGTGTGGAGCGGACCCATAGTGATGACGGTCCACGTGGATCCAGCCGAGGTCGTCACCGTGACCGCGTAGTGACGTCGCACAAGGTCGTAGGTCGCGGTTGATCCCGCCGCATTGCGCATCGTCAAGGCTGCGGGCCAGCCGACCGTGGTGGGGGTTCTCGCTGAGGTCGTGGTCGCCGATTTAACGTGCGCTGAATCGTGCTGCAGCATCGCACCAATGACAATGAGAACTATGAGGGTGAGGGCTACAAGAGCGAGGACTCGGCCATTTCCCGGCTCCAAGTGACCACGGCGTGACGAGCGCTCCAACGCCCACTGGGCGTTGTGACGAGCACGGGCTGGTTCGAGAGCTTCGATATCGCTGATGGTGTTTTCGGAGAAGACGTAATCGCGGTCAGGATCGAGCCGAGGCCGAGCCGGGGCGGTGTGTTCCGTTGTCACTCGCTCATTGGCCCCCAGAAGTCGAATCCCGGTACTTACCTCGTAGGGAGCCACGGGCGGCGACGATCGCGAGACGTTATTTCTACTGATCGCGCGGATGTCATCATTACGGATTTTCCGCCAGCGCAAACCGGCAACCGCAATTCCGCCGAAGACCAAAAAGGCCACCACCAGTCGCACCAGGTTCGCTATCACAACTGTGAGCGTACTGAATTGCTTCGCCTAGGAGACGAATTGACCAAAGCCCCCGCGAAAATAGAGCAGCGGGACGCCTGGTCGAACTTCGAATTTCTGGGGAGCCACGATGGCAATGTCGTGGTCGCCGTAGCTGGCCAGATCTAAAATCGTCCCCTCGATGGAAGCCAGAGTGCCCTCCAGAAGAGGTGCGCCATTACTACCATTTCGCCAGGAAATACCGGCGAATTTATCCGAAGCGGAGGTGGCGAAGCCCCGCGCGAGCGACTCCTGATCACTGGCCAGAATATTGATGGCCAGGTCCCCGATGTCACGAATGCGTGGCCACGAGGAACTCTGCGACCTAGCGGCGAAGCTCACGAGCAGGGGCTCGAGTGAGAGCGAACTGAAGGTTTGACAGGTGAAGCCCTGCGGCCCATCCTCGCCCATCGCGGTCACCACTACGACGCCAGTCGCAAAGTGCCCAACGGCCTCCGTGAAGTGGCTGATCTCTAGTGAAGTCATACGCTGACAATACTGGCGGTGAGTGAGTAGCGTTTGCTCATGAGCTCAGCCCAGTTTTCTCACAACGACGTCACACTTCACTACCAACTCAGTGGCCCCGAGGATGGCCCCCTCGCCGTCTGCCTCCACGGCTTCCCCGACTCCACTCAGACCTTTCGGCACCTGGCGCCCGCCCTGGTTCAACAGGGCTACCGCGTCGCGGTCCCGTCCATGCGTGGATATTTTCCATCCAGCACGTCATCGCTCGGCGACTACTCCATCGCCGCTCTCGCGAGTGACGCAATCGCTCTGCACGAACACCTCGGTGGCGACGAACGGGCAGTACTCATTGGTCACGACTGGGGCGCGGCTGCGACCTACCCCGCCCTCTCGGCCGCGCCCGAACGCTGGCGTCGAGGAGTCGCCATGACAGTTCCACCCCTCATGGTGATGGCCACTGCCTTTAGGACGTACTCACAACTAAAATTGAGTTGGTACATGTTCTTTTTCCAGCAGAGCACGGCCGCTGACGTGGTGGCCGCTGACTCCTACTCCTTCATCGACGACCTGTGGCGTGACTGGTCGCCAAATTTCGACTTCGGCCCCGAAACCTCGGCCGTACGCGAGGCACTCTGCGACCCCGAACACCTCAACGCGGCTTTGGGCTACTACCGAGCCATGACCTCCTTCACCTTGCTCAATCCCGACCTTCAGTGGATTCAAAATCACGTCATCAGCACCCCGCCAATGCCGGTGCTCTATCTGCACGCCGAGAACGATGGTTGCATTTCCCAGGCCAGCGCCAGCGACCCGCTGCCCTACCTGGGGGCGGGATCTCGCTATGAAGTCATCAAGGACGCTGGACACTTCTTGCACCTCGAGCGTCCCGACGCGGTGAACAAGCTCATCATCGATTTTCTAGCGAGCTGAGTCTCCCGCGAGGCAAAATTTATTAGCCCTTCGCTCAATGAGACCGTCACTAACGAGGGAATCAATAATCTCCTTCATCCGATCGGCGTCGTCGAGATTCATACTCCCCTCCAGAACTCGTCGAGTCGTCGGACCACTTTCGAGCCGCCGTAGTACTCGACCTCGCGCTTGTCGATTGGAACCAGCAAAGGTTTTCTGTGGTCTCGATACTGCCGCCGATCGTAGGGACGGATCGGGACCGCCCTCGAGCCGCCAGCGGCACTGGTCGCGAAGGGGACATTGGCTGCAGCGTGGGGTGGCCGTGCAGTACTGGGCACCTAGGTCGAGCATCGCCTGATTCCAGCGCGCTGATTTACTAGGGGGCACTAGATCATGGGCGAGTTCCTGAGCTTCGCTAGCGCGGAGTGGTCGATTGGCAATAACTCTGGCGAAGACCCGACCAACATTAGTGTCAACCACTCCGACGGGAGCGCCGAAGGCGAAGGATGCTACGGCGTGAGCCGTATAGGGACCCACCCCGGGGAGTGCGCGCAGGTCATCCACCGAGCTCGGAACTTCGCCCTCGTACTGGTTTACCATCACGCGAGTCGCCGCCTGCAAAGCGAGGGCCCGTCGCGGAAAACCCAGTCCACTCCACTGGCGAAGGACGTCGGCCGTCGACGCCTCGGCGCAACTGCGGGGTGTGGGGAAAACGTCTAAGAAGCGGGTCCAGGGCTCCACAACTCGGGCCACCGAGGTCTGCTGGAGCATTACTTCACTGACGTAAATTGCCCACGCTGAGCTTCCCGACCAGGGCAGACTTCGGTCTAACCTCCGACTGAGCGAGAGAACGCGACGCCGAAAAGCGTCTCGTTCATCAGCCCCAAACGTCGTCGGCGTAGGGGCGGCGGCGGACGGGAGCGAATTCACGCTTCCACACCATGATCTTGCGACGGAAGTAACACACTTCGAGTCCGTCCTGATTGA
Organism: uncultured Actinomycetes bacterium; assembly: GCA_903860915.1. Taxonomy (GTDB): domain Bacteria; phylum Actinomycetota; class Acidimicrobiia; order Acidimicrobiales; family RAAP-2; genus RAAP-2. Next base: position 58,440 of record CAIOSJ010000018.1, read on the forward strand.
AACCCTTCGTCTCCACCTTGACGATGCCCCGATCATTTTTCGAGGACGACTCGGTGCGGTCTAAAACGCGGGTCTCCGCGTAAATGGTGTCACCGTGGAAGGTGGGATTCTTGTGGAGCAAACTTTCTACTTCCAAGTTGGCGATAGCGGCTCCGGAGACGTCCGGCACGCTCATTCCGAGGATCAACGAATAGACGAGATTGCCCACGACAACATTTCGCTTCTGCACACTTTCGTGCTCGGCGAACCACGCATTCGTATGCAGGGGGTGGTGATTCATGGTGATCATGCAAAAGAGATGATCGTCAGCTTCCGTAATCGTCTTACCCGGCCAGTGCTTGAAAACGTCACCAGGCTCGAAGTCTTCGAAGTATCGACCAAAAGGGCGGTCAAAAGTAGTCACAGTTTTCCTTTCGTAAGCTCGTTGAGAGGCTAATTCGAATTTCCGGTATCGGGACGTGTTGAAAATGACACCAATGCTCCGGGCAGGGTCTCACCATCCACCACGAAGCGCCACACGTAACGACCCCCGGGAGCAAGAGGTAGGGGTCCGAAATTGATGGCGATGGGAACATCGACGGGTGTACCGGCCGGCACACCCTCGGGGGCACCCACGCTGAAATCACCGCGTACTTCGACCGTTTGCGGGTTTTCATCGCCCAACAGGACGGGTCGCCCGTCCTCGTCCTCCAGCACTAATTCCCAGTGGTGGAGCCGATCAACTTCGTGGCGATCGACTTCAATTTTAATGGCCACCGCCGAGGGCACCGGTCCGGGGCCCGTCACCGACCACCCGCCGCCCAATATGTACAGTTTTCCGTCGGCCACTTGGGCGGAGTCGGCTAGGAGCATAGTTGCGCGCATTCCCTCAGCCTAGAAGCCGTACGCCCTGCCATCTGCATCCATTAGTTTTTGGTAATGCCACTGACCAATGCCACCCTTTCCGATGCCACCGATCTCATCGAGCGAGCACAACAAATTCTCGATCACGGACTTGATCAATTGGCCCAGCGCGGTGGCATCGACGCCAACCAGTCCTTCGCCTACGACCTCGCCCACGCGTCGAGCGCTATTGCCATGTCGCGCGGGATCGTTGACTACGCGCTCAAGGGCACGACTGAATCGCGCTTAGCCTGCGCCTTCATCGGCTTGACCTTCGTGGACCTCGCCGGTCGAATCCTTGGACGCGAGACCCTGTGGGACGTTGAGGCGTCCTGGTACGCACCCTTTGCCGGTTTCGTCGAAGCCACCCGTGACTCGAGTTTTCTCTCGTCGCTCGCCGAGACTCCAGGTGACCCCCATCTCGACGAGGAATTTGCCATGGTGGCGAGCACTTTTCACCGATTCGCCGAGCAGGAAGTTCGTCCTCACGCCGAGCACGTCCACCGTCACAACGGTGATATCCCCGCGTCCATTATCGAGGGGCTCGCTGAGATCGGTGGCTTTGGACTCTCCGTACCCGAAGAGTTTGGCGGCTTCGCCACTGGCGGCGAGGCCGACTACATCGGCATGGTGGTCGCCACTGAAGAATTGAGCTGGGGTGGCTTGGGTATTGGCGGGTCACTGATTACTCGCCCCGAAATTCTCACTCGAGCGCTCGTCAGTGGTGGCACGCAGGAACAGAAGGAATACTGGCTCCCTCGTCTGGCGACCGCCGAGACCATGGCGGCCGTAGCGGTAACTGAACCAGACTTTGGTAGCGACGTCGCTGGTCTCACGACCATGGCCGTAAAGACCGAGGGTGGGTGGCTCATAAATGGAGCGAAGACCTGGTGTACTTTCGCGGCCCGAGCGAACGTCCTAATGCTGCTGGCTCGAACCGACAGCGACCGCGCTAAGGCCCACCGCGGGCTCAGCCTCTTCATCGTCGAAAAGCCGCTAGGCGACGGCCACGGTTTTCTCTTTACCCAGGACGCAATGGGCGAAGGTCGTAGTGACGCCAATGGTCGCCTAGAAGGTCGACCCATCGACACAATTGGCTACCGGGGCATGCACTCCTACGAACTGAGCTTTGACAACTGGTTCGTTCCCGACGCCAACCTCGTCGGTGGCGAAGCCGGTCTTGGACGCGGCTTCTACTACCAAATGGCGGGTTTCGAAAATGGTCGAATCCAGACTGCGGCTCGCGCCGTTGGACTCATGCAAGCGGCCTACGAAGCGGCCCTGGACTACGCCCGAAGTCGCGTCGTTTTTGGTGAACCCATCGTCAACTACGAACTCACGCGTGTCAAGCTCGGCACCATGGCGGCCATTATCCAGGCTTCGCGCCAATTCTCACTTCACGTGGCGACTCTGATGGGCCGTGGGGAAGGAACGCTGGAGGCCTCCATGGCCAAGGCCTACGTCTGCCGCGCAGCCGAGTGGGTTACTCGAGAAGCTCTGCAAATTCACGGCGGCATGGGCTACGCCGAAGAGTACGCCGTGAGTCGCTACTACGTCGACGCTCGAGTTCTTTCCATTTTCGAAGGCGCTGACGAAACCTTGTGTCTCAAAGTCATCTCTCGACGTCTCCTCGATCTTCGCGCTTAAGTCCTAGGTCACCGACCTGATCAGGTCTTCAACGGGAAGTAGCGCAACCTAATGGTGCAATCCTCGCCATTCGGATGTCGGTTTTCGGCGGAGACCCCCTTCTCCGATTCGCACTGAGGGAAGTCCCGAATGTGGCGCAGGGGCAATGACTGCGTTCCATCGGCGTCTCGAACAGTCATCTGCTGAGGAGTGATGCGCCCATCGGCGAGGCCAGCAGGTAAGCCGGGCGCTGAAAGGTTTCCGAATAGTGCTGCGGAACTATTCGTCGATGGAGAACGGTTTATGGATGGCGCCCAGCGTTATACCCGCGGCGTGTCGATCAGGGTTCTCACCTCGAGCCGCTTGAGCCCGTTGTGCCGCTTTCTCCCAGCGCTCCTCAACACGCCCGTAACGCCAGATGCTGAGAGCCAGTGCCCAGATCACCACGAAGAGTCCCACGATGACGAAGCCGGCCGCGTTGATGTTGAAATGAGCCGCAAAGTTCCACAGTCCCCCGTGAAGATTTAGCTGCTGGGTCAGGACTTGGAGCAGTTCCAGCGTTCCTACGTACAAGGCCACTGCCACGGAAAGGCCAGTGATGGTGATGTTGTAATAGACCTTGCGCAGTGGCTTAGAAAAAGCCCAGCCGTAGGCGAAATTCATGAACGACCCATCAATCGTGTCGAGCAAACTCATGCCCGCCGCGAAGAGGATGGGCAGCGACAGGATGGACCAGAGAGGCAGGCCAGCGGCGACGGAGGTTCCGGCTAGAACTAAAAAGGCGACCTCAGTGGCGGTGTCAAAACCCAGACCAAAGAGCACACCGAGCGGGTACATCTTCCATGGCGCATCAATCGAACGAGCGATGGGGCCGAAGAAACGCATCAAAAACCCTCGCGAATTCAAGTGCTTCTCGAGCTCGGAATCATCGAAACGGCCCTCGCGCATTTGCAGGAACATCTTCACGATGCCGACCAGGATAATGAGGTTCAAAATCCCGATGAGGTAGAGGAAAACACCAGAAATTCCAGTACCGATGAGACCTCCGTAGTGGTGCAACGGCGACTGCGTATTACTCACCTGGCTACCCAATTCCTTGGCGCCGAGACCCAGCAGCAAAGTCAAGACGAAAACTACCGAAGAGTGACCCAGTGAGAAGAAAAAGCCCACCGACATTGGCCTTTTTCCTTCCGCCATGAATTTTCTGGTGGTGTTGTCGATGGCGGCGATGTGGTCGGCGTCGAAGGCGTGCCGCATACCCAGCGTGTAGGCCAGCACGCCCGTACCCACCCCAATTGTCTTGCCACCACCAACGGAGAAATGATGACGAGCGGCCAGTACGAGAAGGGTGCAGCCGACGACGTGGAGAAAGACGATGAAGCCGAACATCGAATTCAATCGGCGCCACTCCTTGGGCGAAAAAGACGATCGAATCCGACGATGAACGGGGATCTTCGTAGCGAGGGTGGTCACCACTCCACACTAATAGGAACTATTTGCAATAGAGACAGCTACTCAACCTCCTGTGGCCCAAAATTCTAGGCACTACTCACGAAGTTGGTTCGTCCCAAAAAGGTAGCGAAAGTACCCTTTGATCAGGAAAAATGCTTGACTCTTGTCAGGGTAGACCCTCATTCACTAGCGAGGCGGGCTAGCCTGTTGTCGTGACCAACGTCGAGCGCCTGTGGCGCCCTTCGACGCTGCGGCCGATTAGGAGACTTCGCACATCTCGGTGGATTCTGTCCATCTTGGCCGTCGTCGCAGTGTGTTCTAGCACTGTGACCATTTCGTCACGTCCCGCGGCGGCCGCCACCTTAGTCACGCTCCGCCAGCAGGCCAATGCGATCTACTCACGCATACAGGCCACGAACGCCCAAGTCGATGGCCTCGGACAAACGTACGATCGTGCTCAGGGCCACCTCAGCGATCTCAGTGCCCGAATAACTAATACCAAGGTCCTCGTCGCCCAGGCGCAAGCCGCCGTAGCCGGTGACCGCAGCCAACTCGAACAAGCCGCCATTTTTGACTACGTCAATAACGGTAATTCGAGTGCCGCCAATCCCCTGTTTGCCTCAAATCACTCGACCCTGGGTGCTCAAAATATCTATCTACAAATTGCCGAAGGTAACGTCCAGACGGCGGTCGCGAGCCTACGAAACGCCAGCATTGTCCTCACCCAACGACAGGATCTCCTTCGCTCGCAGGTTCATGACGCCGCCGCAACCACGAGTCTTGCCGCCGCCGCTTTCCACAAGGCCCAGTCATTGCAAAATCAGCTTCGCTATACGCTCAGCCACCTCAAGGGGCAAATTGCCGCTCTCGTACGCGCGGCTCAGGCCCGTGTCGACGCGGCCAATGCGGCCGCCTGGGCGCGCCGACACGGCACCGTCATTCGAGGTTTCCCCGCGCCACCGGCTAATTCGCGGGCCAATGTCGCCATCCGTTTCGCCCTCAGCATGATTGGCGTGCCCTACGTCTGGGGCGGATCATCTCGGTACGGCGTCGACTGCTCCGGTCTGACCATGCTGTCCTGGCGGGCCGCGGGCGTGGCCCTTCCCCACTACTCGGGGTCGCAGATGAACAGCACAATTCGAGTGCCATTGTGGTCGCTACGTCCCGGCGACCTTCTCTTCTATGGCCGTAACGGCTCCCAGCACGTAACCATGTACATCGGCAATGGTCGAATGATTGAGGCGCCGACTTTTGGACAACGCGTCCACATCTCGCCAGTACGACTGGGTTACGGCTTCGCCGGCGCGGGTCGCCCACGCGCCTAAAAGTGGAGCCCTTCCCCACTTCCATTCATATCGGGCCACTTCATTTGCACCTCTACGGCCTCGGAGTTGGTATCGCCGCCTACGTGGCCTTTCGCTACTGCCAGCGACGATTGGAAAAAAGGTCTCTGCCATCCGCGCCGGCTGGCAACTTTGCGATGTGGGTCGTAGGTTTCGGACTCGTGGGAGCTCGCGTGGCACACGTCGCCACCCATTGGGACTTCTATAATTCTCACCCAGCCGAGATCTTGGCGGTTTGGAATGGGGGCTTGGCGAGTTTTGGCGGACTGGCGCTCGCAATTCCGGTGGGCCTCTACCTGCTGAAGCGCACCTGGCCGGGTGTTGCACCCCTAGTCCTCGCCGACACAATTGTCGTGGCCGTCGTGGCCGGTTGGGCCCTCGGTCGACTACTTGGACCGCAATTCATGCTTGCTGGAGGTGGGCACCTCACACACCAATGGTTCGGCTTACGTTACGCGGGCCAGTTCGGGCGACGAGTTCCCGTTCCGCTCATTCAAGCAATCGAAGACGGGCTCCTGTGGTTATTTCTCATCTTTTTAGAACAGCGATCATCGCGACGGCCCGGCCAGATCACCGCGTTTGCCATGGTCGTATGGGGCCTCGTTCGTGCTGCCGACGAACGCCTCCTCTTGGGTCAAGATTCGGCGAGTGGCTCGCGTGGCGTGCAATTGGCGGGCGTCTTTTTGGCGCTTTCAGGCATCGCTCTTTTGGCCCACTCTCGCAACGCCGGCAAGAGCAAGGGCCGCCTCGCGTGACGTGGATGAAAAGAGGCAAGGTTTTCGCTCGCGTTCTTCGCAGGGATAGCTCCTTTTATATCGGCGTCGTCACCATCACTTTTTTCGGGCTCCTGGTTCGCATCCCCACCCTCAGCCACGGCTCGCTCTTTCGCGACGACGCGTGGGTCGCCCTCACTAGCCGGGTTTCCCTCGGAACCGCCTGGCGCATGGTGGGCACCGCTCCGGGATTCACGCTCTTTGAACGCTGGTGGGTGGGCCTCACGGCACCCTCGACTTATCTCGCGCAACTTCCGACCCTGCTCATCTCGACTCTGGCCATCGCACTCATTGCGCTCATTGTTCGCTGGTGGGGATTCTCGCGTCACGCCGCCCTGCTCGCCGCCATTGTTATGGCCGTCGGGCGAACCAATATCAACTACGCCACTCATCTCAAGCCCTACGCCCACGATCTCGTTGCCGCTGCGCTCATTTTGGCCACCGCCGAAGCTTTTCGCCGAGGGAAATCCTTGTGGCCATTTGCAGTCATCAGCCTCATTTGTTTTGCCACCTCGTTCACCATCGCCCCGCTCCTCGCGGGAGTAACGGTCGTTCTCGTCCTTCACGCCCGCTACACGCAGCGCACCCACGAACTCCTCACCCCGGGTCTGCTGCTGATGAGCGGCGCAGCCACGCTCTATGCCACCTGTGCACGAGGCATTTCACCCGCCTTGCGCACTGCGTGGTCCGCTAACTACATTTCGCTGTCGTCACCCTCGGCCTTTCTCCATTCGTTCAGTTCGATTACCCAGAGCCTGATTGCCGGATTGGCCGACACCACCCCGCACCTCCACGTCCCGGGCTATTCCAAACTCGTAGTGGGTCTCGTACTCGTCGCCGTCATCGTCTCGGTCTGGAAAGATCGCCAGGGCGCCGCGCTCCCCCTCGCAGCCTTAGCGTCTAGCTTCATGTGCGCCGCGCTCCATCTCGCGCCCCTCGGCACTGGACGAACTGACGCCTACCTCTATCCCGCACTACTCCTCCTGCTCAGTGGCTCATTCGATCGCGGGGTGATCTGGGCCCAAGGTCGGCATCGCTACGGATCGGTAGTTTCTGTCTCCCTCGTCGCGGTTCTGCTCTTTCTACCCCTCGTTGACCGCGCCACGACGACAGGGCACTACCCCGGAGGTTCCATAGATCCCGTGGTCAGCGCGGCACGTGGCGTCACGAGCACGGCAGGGGCCGTACTCATCGAAGGGACTGCCCGCTGGCCGTGGACCTATTACCGCGAGAGCCACGTCAAGATTTTCTGGTCGCAGCGATACAACACTGGTTTTTCAACCTCGAGTGCTGAGCGCAATATCTACGTCATGCCCGGCACGATTATCGAAGGGGGCTACGACGCTCACGCCGCCGTGCGTCGCCTCGACAAGTACGACAAAATTCTCTACGTGCAAAGTGATGATTGGCCCTCCATGGGTCGGCCACTGGCCAGTTCCTTCCAGCGGGCCTGCTACCTCCGTACGACCACCACGCACGTCCCCGGTTTCGTAATGGAAGTCTGGGCTCGCCCAGCGTTGAACCACTGCCCCCGCGCCAACTAGAGAATCTGATTCCAGTCTTCGACTGAAATCTGGCCGAAGAGCCTCCCCGTAGCGAGAGATCGTGCCAGATTAAGGCGCTCGGCAGCGACGAAGGAGGGGTGGGCGAGGCCGGCGCGATTCCAGCCCGGCAGGCTTACTCTTCCCAGTCCCACTTCACTGTAGAGCGCTCGAACGAGCAGCGATTGAGCCCCCGCGGCAATCACCACAACGGGGCGAACTTTGCTCTTTTCCGTGGGATTTTCGGGATCGAGATTGCTGTAGGGAACATCCATTTCAATCACCGACCCCGCCAACTCGGCGTCGTAGGTCACCGTTGCTTCCTCGAGGGGAGTCAGCAGGGGCCGCCGACGGTCGACTTCGAGAACTGCGTCGGGGACGCTCAGAACAAGCTCGGGCTCGGCACTCACGCGCGGTGCCTTCACCTTGGGGCTGGGGCTCAGTGGTTTTTCCTTCTTATCGCGACGAGCGCGCTTCTCAGCTTCGCGGCGCACACGACGTTGCTCTTTAATGATCGGATCAATTGTTCGCTCCACCAAGAGCGAGGCTGGAGCCACACCGGACACTTCACTCAGCGCCAGGGCTTCGCGTTCGGACAGTAGACGCCGACAGTGGGTCTCAGCCGGGACATTGTTGGCACTCGCCAGGGCCAACATCGCAGCAACCACCGAGGCATCGAAGCCACTCGTCAAAAGTTCGTCAACGGCACTGGAGAGTTCTTCAAAACTGGGATCCTCGGAGCTGTCGCCGAGAATTTCGATAACTCGGTGGAGCGCTTCTTCCGTGAGCGTTTCGACAATAAAACCCACAGCCACGAGTGGCGCCTTCGTCGCGAACGATTCCAGCGATCGACTCTTGCGCAAACCTTGCAGTGGCAAAACGATCTTGGGGTCCACCCTTCCGCTCGGGGCCAAGTTGAGGCCATCGACGAGTTCGAGAACGGCCGTCGCCCCCAACTTCACCACCGCACTGCGCACGAGCGTGCTCGCATCGAACGAAGAAACATCAGTCATCGTCTACTTCCCCTCATCTTTTCCTCACCACGATACCCACGAAACTCACACCACCGGAGGGTGGTAGTAACGACAGGACTTCGGTCTAGGCTCGTCGCGTGCGACGTAGAGCAATAGTTCTCATATCGACTTTGGCCGTGGTGGCAGTCGGAGTGACCCTGACGGTAGTACCCCAGCGAACTAGCAGCACCACGACCACGGTGGCGGCCGTAGCGGCTACTCCCACGCAACAACAGGCGGCGCTGAGTGCGACTCTGGCCTACCGAAATCTCATTGGCACCGCGACGCAGCGCTTCGCCTCGGCAGTCCGCCAACTCGAAATTGATGCCACGCGCGGCGATATTGCGTCGTCACGCGACGACTATTTTCGCGCACAGACCGCCTACGACATTTTTCGCTCTCACGTGTCGGCTGGGTCCACCACAGCCATCAGCCTCGACGGACGGATTAAGGATTTCCCCAAGTGGCTACCGGTGACTGGCTTGCACGCTATCGAGCGTGACCTTTTTGGTGGTCACCATGAATCTCTCGTCAGCGATGCCACCTGGCTCACCGGGCAAGCAATCATCGTCGAGTTTTCCCTCACTCGGCTCACGCAAACACCGTCGCAAATGGTAACCAGGACCAGCCAAAATCTGGCCTGGGCGATTGATGAGGCCATAAGTCGCTCAAGCGAGATTTACTGTCAGCACAGCCTCGCAGATGTGGTTGCCGTTACTCGGGCAGCTGGACAAGTACTGCAGGCGTTAACACCACTGGGATCACACGTCGACGCCGCAGCCACGGCGGTGGCTGCTCAGCGTTTTCACGAGCTCACCAGCGTTCTCAACGACCTCGGAGAACCCGCGATAACTACCGACGCCTCCATCACCAGGGCTCAATGGCGCCGAGCCTCAGTTGCCATCGATGCGTTTAACAGCGCACTCAGCAACCTGGGGGGCTCCCTCTGGGGCTTTGGAACGGGAAGGACCTACGCATGAGCGAAGGCGAAAAGTCTGATGGTATTTCTCGACGAGGACTGTTGGTGGGGGGAGGTCTTGCCGGTTTAGGAGTCGCCGTTGGTTTTGCCAGTGCTCCACGTGACAGCGCGCCAGGCGCGGTCACCGCAGCCGACACGAGTACGGTCCCCTTTTACGGTTTGCACCAAGCTGGGATAGCCACCACCGTCCAAGACTTCCTCACCTTTGCTGCGTTCGATCTCAATGAGACCGCCTCATCTACCGACCTCCGGGACGTCTTAAATTCGTGGTCGTCAGCCGCAGCCCTCATGACTCGTGGAGAGTCTTTAGGTTTTCCGACCAATAATTACGACATCCCCGTCGACTCGGGTGAGGCCTGGGGACGACCAGCATCAGCCCTCACCGTTACCATCGGCTACGGCGCATCGCTCTATCGCGATCATCCGCAGCTAGGCCTGAGCGCACCAGCCCTGCTCAAGGATTTACCGGCTTTCACTGGTGACGACATTGACGCGACCATCTCCAACGGAGATATCGCCGTCCAGGTGTGCGCCAATGATCCTCAAGTCGCCTTCCACGCGGTGCACACTCTGGCACGACTGGGTAGCGGCATCGTGGCACTGCGATACACACAACTGGGCTTCGGCAGAACCTCATCGGTGAACGCGCAGCAGGAATCGGCCCGCAACCTCCTTGGCTTCAAGGATGGTACGAATAATTTGCGCAGCAACGCGGAGAGCGAATTCAAGCACCACGTCTGGGTGGGCCGTGACGCATCGGCCCCGTACATGGTGGCTGGAACATACCTAATTGCTCGGAAAATTAGAACCCGTCTCGAATCATGGTCGAATGCGCCCCTGTCACTTCAAGAGGAGACAATTGGTCGCTTCAAGGTCACGGGCGCTCCCTTGAGCGGAACCAACGAAAACGACACACCAGATCTAGGTGCCCTCGATGGTTCCGGGAATCAGATCATTCCATCATCCGCCCATATTCGACTCGCCGCCCCTGGCAGTAACGGCGGGGCCAAGATTCTTCGCCGGGGCTACGGTTTTTCCGAGGGTCTCGACGCAACGACGGGCGAAATCTCCTGCGGACTTTATTTCATCTGCTTTACCAGCAAACCGGAGTCCTTTATCAAGATCCAGGAGAATCTGGCTCTTAATGATGCCCTCAACAACTACACCCAGCACGTGTCCAGCACGGTGATCGCCTGCCCCGGGGGACTATCTCGAGGTTTTGGGTGGGGCGATCAACTATTCGGCCGCTAGTAACGAGGTCTCCCCCGGTGGCTGCTATGTTGCAGTCAAGTCTACTTGTAGGGGGAACCGATGAAATTTACACGTTCACGACGTCGCATGGCAGTTGCAGCCATGGCCGTCTCACTCGCCAGTACGGGCCTCGTCTCCGCACTAGGTACCGCCAGTGGGGCGAGCGATGCTCACGTCACCGGACACGTACTTCTCGTGGGTACCTACAAAGGTGTCAAAGGTAACTACACCTCAATTCAAGCGGCCGTTAACGCCGCCAAGGCCGGCGACTGGATTTTCGTGGCCCCCGGTGACTACCGAGAGACCTACGACATGACCAACCCACCCGCCGAGGGAAACCTGCGCAGCGGAAACTACGCCAGTGTTCTGGTCTCGACGAGTGGCCTACATATTCGTGGGGTCAACCGTTCGAGCACCATTCTTGATGGAACGTCATCAGGCGCAGCCTGCAGCAGCGCTCGCGCGGACCAGAATTTTGGTCCCACTGTAGGTGGCCGACTCGTAGGGCGTAACGGAATTGTCGTCAACCGGGCGAACAACGTCTCCATCGATAACCTCACCACCTGTAACTTCCTCGGTGGATCGGGTGACACCGGTAACAACATCTGGTGGAACGGTGGAGCTGGAACCGGCAAGATTGGCCTCACTGGCTACTCGGGTTCTTTTCTGACGGCCACCAACACGTACAACGGTGGTGCTTCCACTGACGCGACCTACGGAATTTTCTCGTCGGACGCGGCGGGACCAGCCACCTGGACTGACACCTACGCCTCGAACTTCAACGACGCGGGTATGTACGTCGGGGCCTGCATGCAGGCCTGCAGTATCACCATCGATAAGGCGTGGATGGAAAACAACGCGCTGGGATACTCCGGAACAAACTCCGGTGGCAATATCGTGATTCAGAATTCTCGATTCGACAACAATCAAGACGGGCTCGACACCAACACCCAAATCTCAGGTGACCCGCCACCCCCGCAGAATGGTGCCTGCCCCACGGCGGCCGTGAGCAAGATCACTAAGACCCACTCATGCTGGGTTGTCATTAACAACACCTTTGATCACAACAACAACCCCTACGTACCGAAGGCTGGTGGTGCTGCAGCCGGACCCTTGGGAACGGGCCTTACCATCTCGGGAGGCCGCAATGACGTCGTCATGAACAACAAGTTCATCAGCAACGGCGCCTGGGGCCTTCTCGTTGTGCCGTTCCCGGATGGTGACCGCCCACCCAGTGGCGTCACCTGCACTAACTCTGGTGGAAACTCCTTCCCCGGTCTTGGTTGCATCTACGACCCGCAGAACATCCAGGTCAAGGGCAACACTTTTACCGGTAACGGATTCTTTGGTAACCCATCGAACTCTGACATCGGTCAAATTGTGTTGTTCCCCAACCAAGTTGTGAGTTGCTACTCAGGGAACAAAACTCCAGACGGTACTTTCCCCACCGACTTGCAGACCACCAACCCAACCTGCACCGGCAAGAAGACCCCCGTCAAGACCTCTCTGGAAAGCCCACTTTTGGCTCAAGCCCTGTGCGACACCGGTTTTGGTTCATGCAGTGGAATCGGCACCTACCCGAAGTCCAGCACGGTGATTTTCACCCCGCTACCAAAGACCCTGGCTTCGATGCCGAACCCCTGCCTCGGCATGCCGAGCAACGCGTGGTGCGTGAAGGGCAAACTCAAGTAAGTAGAAAAGAAAAACCCCCGTGGCCATCGGCCACGGGGGTTTTTCTTTTTTCTAGCTTCGCGAGCGCTCGGCTATCGCGGTAGCCAGAGCGAGTGATCGGCGCGCATTATCAACGTGCAGGTTTTCTATCATGCGTCCATCCACGGTTACCACGCCGAGACCTTCAGCTTGGGCTGTTTCGAAGGCCTCAATGACGCGGCTGGCAAAATCAACTTCCTTCGCACTCGGGGCAAAAATATCGTTACACGGATCGACCTGCGCCGGATGAATCAGGGTCTTTCCGTCAAAACCCATAGAACGGCCCTGACGAGCTTCGTTCAAGAATCCCTCGGCGTCAGCAATGTCGTTGAATACACCGTCCAAAATGACCTTTCCAGCCTCTCGGACGGCCAGCAGGCAGGTCGAAAGACTGAAGAGCAGAGGCGAGCGGTCGGCCACGTACTCAGCGTGGAGTTCTTTGGCAATATCGTTCGTACCCATCACAAAAGTAGTGAGACCTGTTGAACTCGCCGCAATACTTCGTACGTTGAAAATACCCGAAGGTGTTTCCAACATGGCCCAAATTCCGAGGGTGTCGGGGGCCGAATACTCGCGGAGGCGCTCCTCGATGACCGCAATGTCCGCCGCTGAATTTATCTTCGGCACCAGCACCGCCGACGCACCCGATTGGCTAGCCGCGCGAAGGTCGCCCTCGCACCACGGGGTGTCCAAGCCATTCACTCGAATGATGATTTCCTTGAGTCCGTAGTCCCCCGAGGCCGCCGCCGCACAGACGCGCTCACGGGCTGCTTCCTTGGCGTCGGGCGCCACCGCATCCTCGAGGTCAAAGATAAGCGAATCGGCGGGAATGTCCTTGGCTTTTTCCAAGGCACGGGCGTTAGCCCCGGGCATGTAGAGCACGGAGCGACGAGGTACTAAGACTTCGGTCATATTTTCCTTACAGTTCGTAGAGAGCAGCCAGACTGGCATCTCGAGCAGCTAGTTCCTGAGCCAGCGTAATGATGACGCGACACTGTTTCACCGAGGCATCGTCTTCCATCTTTCCGTCGAGCATCACTGCTCCGGTTCCGTCACCCATAGCGCCAATCACGCGACGGGCGTGGACCACGTCAGCCGGATCGGGACTAAAGACCCGCTTGGCAATTTCAATCTGCACTGGGTGCAGACTCCAGGCACCGACGCAGCCCAGTAAATAGGCGTTGCGGAATTGGTCCTCGCAAGCCACGACGTCCTTGATGTCGCCGAAGGGTCCATAGAAGGGGAAAATACCGTTGGCCACGCAGGCGTCAACCATGCGCGCAATGGTGTAGTGCCAGAGGTCCTGCTGCGCAGTGACGCGACCGCTAACGAGGTCGTCACCCACGGGATCGGTGCGAACGAGATAACCCGGGTGACCGCCGCCGACGCGCGTGGTCTTCATACCGCGGTTCGCGGCCAAGTCGGCCGGTCCGAGAGAGAGCCCTTGCATTCGCGGCGAGGCACTGCAGATCTCTTCGACACTCGCGACTCCACGCGCGGTCTCGAGAATGGCGTGAATTTGTATGGGTCGGGTGAGACCAGCGCGAGCCTCCAACTGGGCGAGGAGACGATCAACGTAGTGAATATCCTCCGCTCCCTCCACCTTAGGCACCATGATGACGTCGATCGTGTTACCAATCTCGCTCACAATGGCCACGAGGTCGTCGAGCGCCCACGGCGAGTCGAGCGAGTTAATACGAGCCCACAACTGGGTTCCCGGTGTCGACCAGATACGCCCCGCCTCAATCAAGCCCGCCCGCGCGGCTTCCTTGTCGGCTGCGGGAACGCCATCTTCGAGGTTGACCAGCAGGATGTCGACGGTGGGGGCAATGTCGGGAACCTTCCCAATCATCTTGGGGTTAGAGCCGGGTACGAAATGTATAACCCGCGATGGTCGAACGGGTATTTCGTAGAGTGGCTGGGGTGCACCGAGTGCCAGGGGGCGGAAAAAATCCTTTGGATTACGCATACCTTTAGCGTAGGCGAATCGTTGGGTAAATCGTGTCAGACGAACTCGAAGCCGGCGCCATTTTCTGCCTCCTAGGGCTCAAACGTTGTGTCGATTTCATCTTCGAAAACATCCGACGTCGCCTCCAGAAGAATGCGGAATCCATCCACGGCCGAGACCGGACGTATCGCGTCCACGTGGGCCCGCGTAGTTCCCGACCATTTCTTACGAGCGGCGGCGCGAGCGGAAGCTATATCCGCGGCCACCACCAGAACGATTTCGTGATCTTCGCCCATTCGCCCCGGTGGGGGGTCACCCCCCAGATACGCCACAAAGAGTTGATTGCTCGTTGAATGCATAGTGTGATGCTAGCCAACGTTGTCAACCGCCCCGCTACTGGATGGCCCAGAAGTGTGAACCATCAACTCCTCAATCCTGTTCAGATGACCGCTCGATGGCAATGGGGGCTGCTGTCAGTTTGTATCCGTACATGTTTCGAAGCTTGATAATCGTTAGGCCGAAATGGTGGTGCGTTACTTCAGCACGTGCTTGCTGATTACTACGCGCTGCACCTAGTTGGTGCCCTCGTAGATCTGGGTGAAGTCGGTGATTCATCCGCTCAGCCCAATATGTCCATGCCGTGTGAACTTTCATCCATGTATTCCCTACTGTCAGCTCAAGTGAGTTGCATTTGTAGGGATGAAGTAGGGGTGAAATTATCTATCTTCACTTGATCCACTCACCCGTCCAGCGATCGGTCAGTGTGTTTGGCCACCCATCGGCGGGATTAGGGAGCACTGGGCTCTGACCACTCTTCGAAGTAAAGAGTTGTATGAATGGCGTCGACAGCTCATCCTTCAAAATCCACAGCGATCCCAATTCAAATTCGAACTCCAACAATGCATCGTGCTCAAATGAACTGACTTGCGAATCGCGATTACGAATCAATCTTGCACGATGAACAGTGACGTTTCGAAGCGTTTCACCCTTGAAGAAATAGTACACACCACCTGCGATATCGGCCTCGCGTCGCTGGTCATATCCGAGAAGGACCCTTAGAGCCAAATATTCACCGATTTCTCCGCATACGTTGGCGCTGACATACTCCTCACGAACCGTAATCAGCGAATCTTCGAATTCGAGAAAGACCTCCTCTATGGAAAATCCGAGATCTACTCCGGGCTTTGCTGAACCGTAAGTAAGCAGTCTGCTTCCGACCAGGTGCTCCAAAATATGAGTGTCGTCTTCTGGAAGCTTCATGTCAGCTTTGCGATACACAACATCGAATGAAACGTGAGAGTCACGGAAGTCATGAATCTCGTTCAAGCTGGCGGAGTTCTGGCAGTGCTTCACGATCCTTCGGTCTGTCAGCCAGGGTCTTTGCTTCAATGATTTCTGAGAGTCCTGCAACTCGCAAAGCAAAGCCAACGCCCTGCAGCACAGTCGAGTTACTCACCAGCGAATTAAAATCCCTCAATCCAGCGTCAGTAGATTCGAGGCCGGCGAGTAGATCCAGCGGACCAAAATCAGTCATCCATGTCGTCATGCCAGCGCTCTTCAGCATGTGACGGTCAATGAGAACTGGCAAGGATTTCGCTTCTTCGTCCGTCATCCCTTCGACCCGCAAGCGAGCATTCATTGCTCGAAGCGCCGTGGATACGTTGTCAAGATTCGCATCGGTGCGCTCTATGACCACATCCAAGTCTTCAGTAACTCGGGACGCTCCGTAGGCACGGGCTGCTACGCCGCCGACAATCAAGTAACGGACACCAGATTTGTCCAAAGTTGCGAGGAGATTCTGGAGGTCTAGC
This sequence comes from uncultured Actinomycetes bacterium, assembly GCA_903860915.1. Classification (GTDB taxonomy): domain Bacteria; phylum Actinomycetota; class Acidimicrobiia; order Acidimicrobiales; family RAAP-2; genus RAAP-2. Next base: position 74,769 of record CAIOSJ010000018.1, read on the forward strand.
GATTCCCCTAGCAATGCTTTCTCGTCATTCTGATCGAATTTCGCGCCGCGAGTTCAGTTCATGAAGCCAAGTAAGCGCTGCCTGACGTGAGTCAATTCTCGTCCCATCATTCAAAACCGTGACGTCATCGTGGCTAGGGCGTCCCGCGCCATCGAGTGCCGAGGCGAGATCGTGCACCGTGGTGTACCGCAGTTTGGCCATACACAAATCGTACTCATTCGACGAGACATATGTACTGGGATAATCCACTCAGTTCAAATGAATGGGCACGGTCCTGACAAGCGAGCGGAGTGTAGAGCTCTACTTCAGCAAGTGCTTGCTGATCACCACACGCTGCACCTGGTTGGTGCCTTCGTAGATCTGGGTGAAGTCGGTGATTCTTCCGCACGGCCCATTGCGTCCACCACGAGGGTTCTCACACCCGCACAGTCCGTCTCTTGCCGTGACGCCAGCCTCATTTGTAGGGATGAAGTAGGGACAAGTTCTTCATTCTCATTTGATCCACTCACCCGTCCAGCACCCGGTGAGTGTATTTGGCCACCCATCGGCGGGATTCGGGAGCGCTGACCTCTGATTGGAGCCGTGCGGCCTCGGAATTCTCCTAGTCGCCTATCTCACTGATAAAGGAAAGACTTCAAGGCTTGCCTCATAGCGATATTCCAAGTCTGTTTCCCCGGTGAAATTAGGAGTGACAAGAGTCACCTCATCATCGTTCTGACCAAGTTGTATATCAACGGCGAAGTCATCCAGAAAAGTTCTTTGAAGTGAGACAAAGCCATTCTCGGTATAAAAAACGAAGCTGAGATCTATGGCAATATCCAAAAACTGCCGACTATTGAAATACCCCTTCACTACCGCGCGAACAATTTCAACTTCAGTTAGTGTCTGATTCTTCAAATGAATCAATCGATTAGTACCTTTTGAAGGCTCTAAGGGATTTGGCTTCTGCACAAGGTAGCTGAGAGGGTAATAGTCGTAAGGCGAAATTGGAAACTCGTCACTCCCGTAGCCAATCGTGACCGGTACATCTCCAGCCCACACTGTCATCGGCAGCGCTCCAACTTTGCCACTAGGTATGATTTCTCGAAACTCGATCTGTCGAAGAGGCTGTCCGATGAGATTTTTCAGATCTTCGATCAATCCATCATCCAAAAAGTAGTTAAGTTTTTCCATTTCAATTCCTTTTCTCGAAATGAATATTGTGATATTCCGTCAATTCTGTAAGCTTTTGGTCTTTATTCTTGATACTCACTGCCGGTGTCCCGTCTCGGGTGGTGGATCGCCAGACAACACGAGATCCATCTGACAATACAACGTCGCTTCGAGAAAGAATTTTGCCATTAGGAAGCTCCTCGAGACTCATTCTTGGCATCACCTTTGCGCCAATAATGGATTGGAAAAACCTTTTTGACTCTTCGTATGGACTGTCGGAATATATTCGTCTCGCGCGGCCATCCCCCTTTACGCCGAACATGCCCCCTCGAGATATGGGAAAAACTTTTCGAGTTTCTTGAACGGTGCTTGCGAGACTGCGGTCTACGCTGATGAGCTTGATGCCGAAGGAACTACCCATTGGCGACCTTCAACTGCGACTGATAGCAAGGGTATTGCCAAACTTCACCTACTCGCTTAAGACTTCGGTCCACCTCTCGAGTAGAAGCACCATACAAAACGACCACAGTGGGCTCCAGGTGATCAATCATTTCGGCTACGCCATGTTCGAAATAATAACGATCTTCTGCGTCGCGCAGCCGACCATGAGAGGAAATAGAGACAGCACTTCTTGACTCAAGTCCGAGGAAGCAAAAGTCATAATCCTGCGGACAGGACCAAGCAACATTTGGTATCACTTCTACCCCGCGAGTTTGCAGGACGGCTCCGACGCCACGATTTACGATTGTGTGGAAGACTCGCATGGATTTGGGCAAGACCCGGTACATTGACAAGTCTGGCGTGACCATGGCGGCCGCTGAGGACACTCGATCAAAGTATCGAAGCGGATTTTTGGCAAGTCGAACATTGACTTTGTCATTGGTGTACACGTGGACCAGAGTTTCCCCTAGGTAAGAACTGGCACTGCGCACATTCTGTAAAGGTTTCGCGCTACTGGGTCGGGAGGAAATCGTAGACCGCCGAAGGGTTGGGATGCCTTCATCACCAACCGTTGTCAATGAAAAATACCAGGGCCAGATATCTGGGCCCAGCAAAAGGCTTGACGGTGAGTCATTTGTTGATAAGGTCATTCAGTCTCCTGATTTAGCTGTCTTGAGATTTGTACCTCGCGCCAACGAGGTATTGATCCCGTGAGCACCACCAAGTGCTCACGGGATTTTTTCTTGCCGAGATCATTATTAGCAGTCAACCTCGTCGAGTGCTAATAATAACACAGGTGTAGTTTCCGTGCTTGGGTACCATCTATAGCGAAATACTTGGCGATTAAGAGTCTTGATTGATGAATAGAAAGGTTACGACACCACTGCGACATCTCGCCTAGGTCTAGGGGCTCCGCCCTGGGTCCCAGCGGGTGCGCAGCATCCTGCTGGTGGCCACATTGGCCGATCGATTCATCTCGAAATCTCGTCATCAAGAAGTTTTTCAGAGAATTTTGTTCGAAAAAGGTCAAAAAGTTGGGCTTACTAAGTAGAGAGTGACCTTCGCTCTCTGCAAAGGAGCCCACGTATGCGCTTGCCCATTGACACCTCGACGGTGAAGTTTGCCGCCGCTGGTTCGTCTGAACCTTTCAATGTCAATCACAGCCTTAGCTGTCTGAGCGTAAGTGAGGCGGCCAGAACTTTGGGTATCTCAAAGTCCCATCTCTATGACCTCATCGCCGGTGGTGAGATACCTGCTATTCGACTCGGGCGACGGATCGTCATTCCAGCTAACAAGTTGGCAGAAGCCATCGATCTGGGCTAACTCTTGGAATTCAGAATTTCGCCAACGGTGTTCGCTACCGCAACGTCGGTTGCCTTTACGGCATGGGCATAGACCCGTAACGTCATAGCCGCATTGGCGTGACCTAAACGACTCGCAACCGTGCGAATGTCGTGTCCCGCAGCAATGGCCACCGTGGCCGACCAATGGCGAAGGTCATGCAGTCGCCAATGAGAGTCGATCCCCGCACGAGTGCGGACTCGAACCCACCATCGCCCGATGCGCTCTGGGTTTATCGGAGACTCCCCCGGACACAGAATCCAGGGTCCAAGATCACCTGTCAATTTGAATAACTCTGCAAGGAGATCGAACGTCTGTTGATCGAGAGTCACTACCCGGCGATTTCCCGTCTTCGTGGGGTCATCACGGAGAAGAGGTTTCGACTTGCTGCCTCTTCCGGCCCGCAAGATTGCGATCGATGAGTCAATAGTAAGCAGATTGCCCCGCAGATCCTCCCATCGCAAGGCGGCTAACTCTGACCTGCGGGCACCCGTGACTGCAGCGAGTCGTATGGCGACCGCGGCCGCTGGCTCGATCACTCCCTCGTGCACCATTTCGACAACAGTGGTCAACGCAGTATTGACGTCTTCGTTAGCGAGGGCCTCGCGCGCCACTACGCGCCGCCGGCCCAGCTTGGCCACCGACGCAGCGTTCACTCCTACCCACCCCCAGCGTTGGGCCATCGCCAAAGATGCCCGGACAACTTGGTGCTGATTCTGTATAGATCCCTCACCGACGTTGTGTTTACGAAGCCTCGCGTGCCATCGGTCAATGTCGAGCGCCGACAGTCGCATCACCATGATCCGACTGATTGCGTCATTCTTTACCAGCTCGACCCGGCTGCGATAGTTGGCCAGAGTCGCGGGAGCCCAGAGATGACTCTCAGTCTCAATCCATAGGTCCAACAGCGTGGCCACAATAGTCGCCGAGGATTCGACCGTCCTCGACATCCTCTCAATCTCAGCCGCCACTCTCTGGGCGTCTTTTCGTGTGCCCGTTACCGTCCGGCTCGTTTGAATGGGTTTTCCCCGGTGGTCACGACCGACGAAAACTCGAACCTCCCACACCCCCGCACGTCTTTGTCGAATCGTTGCCATCGCCCAAGTGTAGAACTGTAGGGATGGAGTAGGGATAGCAGGCTTTTAGTTTCTGTCACCTAGCCCGTTAGTTGCCCAAATATATCACTTGAGCAGGTATTTTGAAATCACCACACGCTGCACCTGGTTCGTGCCCTCGTAGATCTGGGTGATCTTGGCATCACGCATATAGCGCTCAACCGGGAAATCCTTGGTGAATCCATTTCCCCCGAGGAGCTGAACGGCGTCAGTTGCCACGGACATAGCAGTGTCACTTGCGAAAGATTTGGCCGCTGCGCCGATATAAGTTAAAGTTCCCTCGGGATCGTCTTCATCAATCAAATGGCAAGCGTGGTAAACCAGTGAACGAGCCGCTTCGGTCTTAATGGCCATGTCAGCCAACATGAATCGCAGACCTTGCAGGTTCGCAATAGGAGCGCCAAAAGCCTTGCGATCCTTCATGTAGCCGCCGGCGTAGTCAATACCCGCCTGAGCGATACCGATGGCCTGGGCCCCAATGGTCGGGCGCGAGCGATCGAGAGTGTGCATGGCGATGGAGAAGCCCTGGCCCTCCTCTCCAATGCGGTGACTCGCGGGAACGCGAACGTTGTCAAAGACCACTTCGCCCGTTGGTGATGCGCGCAGACCCATCTTGTCTTCGTGCTTGGGGAACTGGATGCCCCAGTCCTTTTCAACCAAGAAGCAGGTCACACCCTTTGAGCCCTTGGTCGAATCAACCGTGGCAAAAACGGTGTAGGTATCAGAAATCCCAGAGTTGGTGATCCAGTACTTCGATCCGTTCAGAATGTAGTCATCCCCATCACGGTCCGCACGACAGCGCATCGCGGCCACGTCACTACCAGCGTCAGCCTCCGAGAGGCAGTAGCTCGATTGTATTTCTCCGCCGGCCACCTTCGGCAGATAGTGCTCCTTCAGCCCCTCCGATGCAAAATTCATCACCGGCAACATACCGAGTTTCGAAATTAAAAGAGTGACTGCGGTCGACGCACAACCCCGAGCGATTTCCTCGGCCATAATCGCCTGCGTCACCATGTCGGCCCCGGCCCCGCCGTAGGCCTCCGGGATCCCCAGCGCGGGGAGACCCATCCCACGGCAGGCGTCGAAACTTAGCCACGGAAATTCTTGTGTGCGGTCGTACTCGGCCGCGTGGGGCGCGACTTTCTCGTCGACGAACTTTCGCATGACATCGCGGAACTGTCGTTGTTCGGGGCTTAGGCCATAACTCATGAATCCTCCGAGCGGATTGAACTAGTTGAAGTGCAGCAGGGTACGAACAGCGTCGGAGTCCTGACGCAGCGCAGCGTCGCTCACTGAGTCGACGAAACGTCGAAGGGCGAAATAGCTGTGCCCCAAACCACTGAAACGACGCAGTCGATCCACAGTGAGCTCCTCGGTCGCCTGGTCACGAAATCCAAAGAGATCCGCCGCCGCCGTTAGGTCCGTCATCGTCGGACCGCGCCCCGCGAGGCCCGCCCGCTTCGTGGCGAGCGCGACCAATCCCACCTCGACGTCGTGAAGATTTTCTCGCGGCGTCAAAACAAGTTGGTGCCCTAAGTGATCCGCGAGTCGTAGGGCGTAACCGCCGTCGGGCCCTGGCGTGCCACGACCCCGACCGGACTTCGACGTCGGCGAACGTAGCAATCCCACCTTGAGCGGGCGACCCAATTCGGGTGTCGGCGTCGGCGTCGACTTGCGCACCGCGCTGGCGTCATCAATCGGATTGAAAGTAGGTTGCGTCACAAGGCGAGATTACTAGAGAGAAAGTTCATTAAATCCGAGTCAGCCATTGATCGTACTGAGGCTTTTCCCCCCGAACGGTGGCGTTATAGATCGATTGAATCTCGAGAGTGATGGGCCCAGGTCGACCTAGACCTACCACGCGGTCGTCGACCGAGGCAATCGGGACAACCTCGGCGGCGGTACCCGTTAAAAACGCCTCATCGGCCAAGTAGAGGTCCGTACGTATGAGGGCCTCGAAACGCACTTCAATGCCGAGATCGCGGGCGATGGTGACGACCGAATCCTGGGTGATTCCTGGCAGTGCTCCCGCCTCCGATGGAGGTGGGGTCACGATAACGCCATCTCGCACCACAAAAAGATTCTCGCCGGTGCACTCTGAAATTCGCCCATCCGGACCCAGCATGATGGCCTCGTCGTACCCCGCCTTTATGGCTTCGACCTTGGCGAGGCCGGAATTGAGATACATGCCCGTCGCCTTCGCGGCGGTCGGCATGGCGTTGGGGTTGTGGCGTTGCCACGAAGAGATTTTCATCCTTACACCGTTGGCCATGCCGTGATCACCGAGGTACGCGCCCCAGGGCCACACGGCGATCGCCACGTTGACGGGCGAGGGCAGCGGGTTCACCCCCATCTCTCCGTAACCGAGGTAGACGAGTGGGCGGATGTAGCACCCATTAGTCATGTCGTTCGCGCGGACAGTGTCGAGCACGCCTTCGCAGAGTTCGTCCAAATTAAAGGGCACGTCAATCATGAGAATTTTGCAACTGCGCAACAGGCGAGCCATGTGCTCGCGCAAGCGGAAGACTGCCACACCAGTTGACGTCGGATAGGCACGAACACCCTCGAAGGCGCCAGTTCCGTAGTGCAGGCCGTGACTCAGCACGTGGACCGTAGCGTCATCCCAGTCGACCAGGACTCCATCCATCCAGATTTTAGAAGTCGGGGTTATGGGCATTTACATCCTTTGCAGTAGAGCGTCAGTAATCTCAGTCGTCGATAATCCAGCGATTGCCTCAGCACAGTCTGCCACCGCCGCGTGGACTTTAAGTGCTGCTTCGTTCTCCCCCAGATGCTCCAGCATGAGTGCCGCGGAGGAAATGGCCGCTAGGGGGTTTGCCCGACCTTGACCGGTAATGTCGTGAGCTGCACCGTGAACCGGCTCAAAGAGCGACGGACCAGAGCGGGACGGATTGAGATTGGCGCTCGCCGCGAATCCAATGCCGCCCGACACGGCACCGGCGAGATCACTCAAAATATCGCCGAAGAGGTTGTCCGTCACAATGATGCCGTAGCGCGACGGTGAATCCACGAGGTAAATACAGGCCGCGTCCACGTGGTTGTAGTCCACCGCGACGGTCGGATACTCACTGGCCACCTCGTTCACCACGCGTTGCCACAAGTCGCCTGCGAAGGTGAGGACGTTCGTTTTGTGCACGAGGGTGAGACGTGGAACGCTCAAGCGTGACGCGCGCTCAAAGGCGAAGCGCACGCAGCGCTCCACACCCATACGAGTGTTCACGGAACCCTGGGTCGCGACTTCGTGACTCGTGCCTTTGCGTAAGACTCCGCCTTCACCCGCGTAGGGTCCCTCAGTATTTTCTCGCACGATGGCGAATTCACAAGCCTCAGCCAACGAGCCCGGGACTCCGCGAAATGGTCGAAAATTGATGTAGAGATCTAGTTCGAAACGCAGTCGAAGGAGCAAACCTCGCTCCAGAGTTCCACCGGGTATTCGAGAGTCCCCTAGAGCGGGACCAATGGCGCCGAGCAAAATGGCGTCGAAGGTCCTGAGCTCGCCCAAGGTGGCGTCATCGAGCACCATTCCATCTCGTAGGTAGCGGGCGGCACCGAGATCAAAAGAGGTGGTTTCTAGTTCGATTCCGCAGGCCGATACCACGCGCAGCGCCTCTGCCACCACTTCTGGACCAATTCCGTCACCGCTAATGACGGCGATGCGATGCTTCTGCGTCATAGAAGACCAACCTTTCTGGCTCTAGTTTCATAGCCAACGACCCCTCAAGGCAAACCGGACCTTCATCAGCGCGCAACGCCGAAACACTAGAATTGAGACTCAACCCACTGTGAGGTACCCGTGGCCGGCGAACTGCACCGCATCACCCAAGAAACACTGAACAAACTTAAAGCGGAGCACGAACTCCTCACGACCGTGGGGCGCGTTGAAATTGCTAGAACCATCGAAACCGCCCGCCTCATGGGCGACCTCTCGGAGAATGGCGACTACCACGCCGCGAAAGACGACCAGGGCAAAATGGAGTCCCGCATTCGCCAGATTGACGCCGTGCTCCGTAATCACGAAATAGTTGAAAAAGACAGCGCCAATCTTCTCGTCGGCCATACTTCCATTGTCGGAATTGTGTATGACGGCGACAGCGATGACGACGTGCAGGAGTTTTTCATTGGCTCTATTGAGGAAAAGCCCGAAGGTGTCCTGGTCGCGTCGCCGACTTCACCGTTGGGTGCGGCCCTATTGGAAAAATCTATAGATGCCGTCGTGACCTACGAAGCCCCTTCGGGGGAACTCACCGTTCGTATCGCTACCATCCGCTAGTTATGGCCGGGGTGACACTTTTCGAAAAAATCTGGAAGTCTCACGTCGTCGCTTCTAACGACGACGCGCTCACCACGCTCTACGTCGACCTTCACCTGGTTCACGAAGTCACGAGTCCGCAAGCCTTTGATGGCCTACGTCTCAATGGTCGTCGGGTTCGTCGACCGGACCGCACCCTCGCGACGGCCGACCACAACGTACCCACCGATGCGCTCACTGCTCCAATCGCCGACCCCATTTCTCGCCGCCAACTCGAAGTCCTCAACGAAAATTGTCAAGAATTCGGCATCACCCTGTTTCCCCGTGGTCACGAAAACCAGGGCATCGTTCACGTCATTGGACCCGAGCTCGGCGTCAGCCAGCCGGGAATGGTGATCGTCTGTGGCGACAGCCACACCTCGACCCACGGAGCCTTCGGGGCGCTGGCTTTCGGCATTGGCACCAGTGAAGTTGAGCACGTCCTCGCCACCCAGACCGTTCCCCAGTCCAAGCCACGGACCATGGCGGTGACCCTCACGGGATCTGCTCCAGCGGGCGTGACGGCCAAGGACCTCGTCCTCGGAATCATTGGGCGTCTCGGCACCGGCGGCGGGGCTGGGTACGTGATGGAGTACCGCGGACCGGCCATATCGCAGCTCTCGATGGAAGGTCGCATGACTCTGTGCAACATGAGCATCGAAGCTGGTGCTCGAGCTGGTCTCGTCGGTGTCGACGAGACCACCATCGACTACCTCCGAGGCAAACCTGGTGTGCCGCAGGGCCCAGCTTTTGACGAGATCGCCGAAAAGTGGCGTCGCCTCATTAGCGATGATGACGCTGTCTTTGACCATGAAGTCGTCATTGACGCCAGCCAACTGGTTCCCCTTCTCACCTGGGGTACCAATCCAGCCCAGGTGGCCGAAGTTAGCGGTGTCGTTCCCGAACCTCGAGATGACGCCGATCGCCGCTCACTCACCTATATGCAGTTGACGCCCGGGGTCCGTTTCAGTGACATTCCAGTCGACGTCGTCTTCATCGGATCGTGCACCAACTCGCGAATCGAAGATTTACGAGCCGCCGCCGACGTTGCTGCGGGCCACCACGTCGCCGCAAACGTTCGCGCGCTCGTCGTTCCCGGTTCGCATCGCGTGAAGAAGCAGGCCGAGAGTGAAGGGCTCGACCTCATATTTCGTGAGGCCGGTTTTGAGTGGCGTGAACCGGGGTGCTCGATGTGTTTGGGCATGAATCCCGATCAATTGAGCCCCGGACAACGCAGCGCGTCGACATCCAATCGTAATTTCGAGGGACGCCAAGGGCGAGGTGGCCTCACCCATCTCGTTTCTCCCGCGGTGGCCGCCGCCACCGCCCTCGCCGGTACTTTCGCTCTTCCGAAGGACGCATCGTGAAGCCCGTCCACGTCGTCGAGGGCACCGGTGTTCCGCTCAACCGCTCCGACGTCGACACGGATCAAATCATCCCCTCCGACTGGCTCAAGCGTGTCGAACGTACGGGTTTTGGTCGAGGACTCTTTAGCGAGTGGCGTGATGACACCACCTTCGTGCTGAACGATCCCAACTACGCCTCGGCCAGCATCCTCGTCGCGGGTCCGCGATTCGGTACCGGGTCGTCACGCGAACACGCCGTATGGGCCCTAATGGACTACGGCTTCACGGCCGTGGTGGCCCCCTCTTTCGGTGATATTTTCAAAAATAATTCGTCGAAACAGGGTCTCCTTACCGTGGAAATTGATGAGGTGGACGTCACGTCGCTCATGAATATCATCAGCGAGAACCCGAACACCCTGATCACCATCGACGTCGCTAACGCCACTATCGAAATTGCCGCTCTTGGTTGGAGCCGTCACTTCGAGCTATCCCGCAACACCCGGGAGCGACTCTTGAACGGATGGGATGATATCGGCCTCACCCTGCGCCACGAAAGCGAAATAACCACCTTTGAGTCCCACCACGACCTTGAGGCGCTCTCGCTTCGAGGCATTTTCGACGCCGGTGGGCATGTCGTACACTACGACCAGAGCTAGGGGAAAGCATGAGTGATTTCGCAACCGTCTTCGCGTCTCTGCGGGACGTCAATGGGTGGATGACACCCGATCAGGCCCAGCGACTCTGGACGCGGTCGTCCGCATTGCCCGCGGGATCGACCATCGTTGAAATTGGCTCCTTCCAGGGTCGCTCGACCTGCGTCCTGGCAAGTGCCGCGACCGAGGGTGTCGACGTCGTTGCGATTGATCCCCACGGTGGCAACGACCGGGGGCCACAAGAGATTTCAGGCTTCGTCGACGAAGCCGAGTCTGACCACCAGATATTTCTCGCCAATCTCGAACGACTCGGCGTTCGCGACCGCGTTCGACACCTTCGTAAATTCTCTGATGACGCATTGGGTGACGTGGCCGGTGACGTCGACCTCCTCTACGTGGATGGCGCTCACCGCTATGAACCAGCGAGCCAGGACATCCGTGACTGGGGCGCGAAGGTCCGCAGTGGTGGTCACCTGCTCGTTCACGACTCCTTTTCATCGATCGGCGTAACAATGGCCCTCGTGGCAATCACTTTCTGGTCGCCCGAATGGATCTACGAAGGGCGGAGCCAATCCATGGCCCAGTATCGAAAGGGTCCAACCACCTACGGACAGCGCCTACGGTCCTTTGCGTCCCAAGTGCTGGCCCTGCCCTATTTCGCTCTGAACTTGCTCTACAAGGCTCTCCTGAGCGCTCGACTGGGATCAGTTGCTCGACTCCTCGGCTCATCAGGCGAATGGCCCTACTGAGTTAAGCGACTATTTCGAGTGCGCGGGCTACCGCGTGCTGGCGGTGTCGCCACGAGGCCAAGATCACGATGGCTAAATTACCGAGTAGCGCCAGCAGGGTGGCGAGAAAGGGTGGCCACAATTTTTCGCCAACGTAATAACTCAGCCACGCCGCGCAGGCTACAACGCCAATCGACCATGACCCCACCGAGACGCCATCAACATCCGCCGAGCGGATGAGTTCAACAATTTGTGGCAATCGATTGAGCACCATCACAATTGCGGTTCCGTAGCATCCAGCTTTCCAACCCCAAAGAATCACTGGCAAGAAACTCAAAGTAAAAATAAACGCCCCAGTTTTTAGTAGCGTCCCGAGGTGCCGATGGGGCTCCAACTTCGCAATAATCAAAATCTGCAGTGGTAGAACAAAAAGGCTGCCCGAAGTCACGATTGGCGAGCGAATCGCCCACCCGTAGAGAATCCAGAAAATACTCATATAAACAAAGAGCGCCCAGGTACTGAGCGAAATTCCATCAGTGCTAACCGTGCGGGCCCGCCGCAGTTGGACCCAGGTAATAACCACCCCTAAGCCCACCCCCGTACATCCGAGACCGGTCGTCAGAATTCCCGAGTGCACATCGTAAGGCTACTGCGTCAATATTTCTGCGAAGCGTCCACCAACTACGGCCACGGAATAGACAAACTCGTAGTACTCGACAAGGAGCTTCACCATGAGCCGTTGGTCAACCCACCCGCACGTACGTAGCGACAGCGCCTTAACGCGAGGTGAACGGGCCGCCGACGTCATGCGAAACAGCATGGGTAGTTGGGCTTTCGTTTTTTCTGCACTCATATTTCTCGCCATATGGATGCTCTACAACCGCAACAGTGGCTTCGACAAGTATCCCTTCATCCTCTTGAACTTGGTGCTCAGCTGCCTCGCCGCCATGCAGGGAGCAATCCTGCTCATCGCCGCCAAACGGGCCGACCAAATTGCCTCCGAACTAGCGAATTCGGATCACCAGATTGACGCCGATACTCTCGTGGCCGTCACCGAGATTCGCGCGCTCACGCTGCAAGTGCACGATCTCACCAAGGAGGTCCATCGACTCTCCGAGACTATTTACCAACACGTCTCGCATGAAGCCCCGGCTAGCGGCGGCGATTTACCGCAGAAATAATTGCTTCGAGCGAGGCATCGAGTATCGACGAACTCATACCGACACCCCACCAGAGCGAACCGTCATCACCTTCGGCCTCAACGTAGGCCACGGCCGACGCCTCCGAACCCGAGGTCAGTGCGTGCTCGTGATAATCACGGATGGAGAAGTTGACGTTGAGCTCTCGACTCAGGCCGTGCATGAGCGCGTCGATGGGACCGTTGCCCTCCCCAGAGATAGTCACGTGGCTTCCATCGAGGAGAAGTTGAGCCACGATGCGAGTGGTCTGACTCGACGCCACAACTTCACTGGAAATGAGTTGCAGGGGTGGATTCTCCGGGGCGTAGGTCGTCGTGAATACATCCCATATCTCGGCTGCCGAAATTTCTGTTCCCGATTCTTCCGTGATTTCCTGCACCTGGCGGGAAAATTCGACCTGCATGGCTCGTGGGAGCTCGAGTCCGTGCTCTGCGCTCAAGAGGTAGGCGACTCCACCCTTGCCCGATTGAGAGTTCACCCGAATAATGGCTTCGTAAGTTCGCCCCGTGTGCTTCGGATCGATGGGTAAGTACGGTACCGCCCAGGTCTCGTACTCCGGCCCGATGGCGGTCATGCCCTTCTTGATGGCGTCCTGGTGGGAGCCCGAGAAGGCCGTGTACACCAGTTCGCCCACGTAGGGGTGCCTCGGGTGGATTGGGAGGCGGTTGGCGTACTCCACCACGTGACGAATCTTGTCGATATCGCTGACATCGAGTTCCGGATCTACACCCTGGGAGAAGAGATTGAGTGCCAGCGTGACCAGGTCCACGTTGCCGGTTCGCTCACCGTTACCAAAGAGTGTTCCCTCCACGCGGTCGGCTCCCGCCAACACACCCAATTCGGCAGCGGCAACTGCCGTACCACGGTCGTTATGGGGGTGCAGGGAGATGACGATGGAATTCCGACGAGCAATCTTTCTAGCGAAATATTCGATGGCGTCAGCGTAGAGATTGGGGGTATACATCTCGACGGTAGCGGGCAGATTCATGATCAGCGGTCGCTCGGGCGTCGGCTCAATTACTGCGCTCACGGCGTCGCAGATCTCGATGGCGTACTCCAACTCGGTCCCGGTGAAGCTCTCGGGCGAATATTCATAGAGGAATTCTGTCGAGGGCGAGCTGGACTCCAGACTCCGACAGAGCGTGGCGGCGGCGGTGGCGATGTCGGTGATGCCAGCGCGATCCAGACCAAAGACCACTCGGCGTTGGAGCGTAGACGTGGAGTTGTAGAAATGAATGATTGCGCGGTGTGCGCCGTGCACCGAGTCGTAGGTCCTGCGAATGAGGTCTTCTCGGCATTGCGTCAATACTTGAATAGTCACGTCATCGGGGATGAGGTTTTCTTCAATGATGAGTCGAACGAAGTCGAAATCAGGTTGCGAAGCCGACGGAAAGCCGACTTCAATTTCCTTGAAACCCATCGCCACCAAAGTGGAAAACATCGCTAGTTTGCGATCGGGATCCATGGGGTCGATCAGCGCTTGGTTGCCGTCGCGCAGGTCGACGCTGCACCAGCGGGGGGCGCGAGTGAGACGAGCATCGGGCCACGTACGGTCGGGTAATTCCACTGGAATTGTCGGGAGATACTTCGAAAAAGGCATGGGGCTTGGCGACTGGGGGGCTACTACCATCTTCATCCTTTCTAGTCATCACTTCTGGAACAAAAAACCTCCCGCATTGCGGGAGGGCGTGGGCGAGTCGAAGCTCGCCCTAGTGCAGAAGAAGGTCGGCGTACGTCATTGTCACGCTCACCAGTGTATCCCCCCAGGTCGGGGTGGCAACAGGGCAACTAATGTTGGAGCGTGCGTCTCATTGTTCGTCTCTTCAAATTTCTGCCCATTCTCGCTCTGGCCGGCGTCGCCGCCGGACTCACTTCCCTGCTGCGCCGCTCTAAGCACGAGGGTCGACCAATTTCCTACGACCAGTGGCCCGACGTGCCACGCAAGCCAGAAACTCTGGCCTAGCTCGAGGCGAGCCGCGGGTGTTATCCACCGATAGCATGAACACCGTAGTCACGGGCGAAGTACGCCGGTGACGTCGCGCCATCTCTCAAGGGGGAAGTAAATGTCTATGGAATATCGTCGCCTAGGTAACTCTGGACTAAAGGTCAGTCTGCTCTCATTCGGCTCGTGGGTCACCTTTGCCAACAAGGATCAAATCGCCCAGGCCGCCGAAGCCGCCGAATGCTTGGCTGCCGCTAAGGATGCTGGTGTGAATTTCTTCGACAACGCCGAAGGCTACGCCGCCGGCGAATCGGAGCGTGTCATGGGTGAGGCTTTCCGCCAATTGGGCTGGAAGCGTCACGAGTACGTCGTTTCCACCAAGCTCTTCTGGGGTCTGCACGATGGCGTCGTCAACATGAAGAACACGCTCAACCGCAAGTACCTCACCCAAGCCATCGACCAGTCGCTTGAGCGCTTTGGCTTAGATTTTGTCGACCTCGTGTTTTGTCACCGACCCGACCAGCACACACCGATCGAAGAGACCGTGTGGGCGATGAGTGACATGGTTAGTCAGGGCAAGGCCCTCTACTGGGGTACCTCGGAGTGGAGCGCCTACGAAATCCGCACCGCCTGGGACATTGCCGACAAGCACCACCTCCACAAGCCGGTAATGGAGCAGCCTCAGTACAACCTCTTTGCCCGCGACAAAATGGAAAAGGAGTACAAGCGACTCTTCGAGGACATTGGCTACGGAACTACGATCTGGTCACCCCTGGCGTCAGGGCTGCTCACCGGTAAGTACATGAACGGTATTCCCGAAGGTAGCCGTGCCACACTGCCGGGATACGAATGGTTAAAGGGGATGTTGACCAACGAAGCCCAGAACCAGAAGGTCGGCCAGCTCAAGGTAATTGCCGACGAGCTCGACGTCACGCTCTCGCAGCTCTCACTCGCTTGGTGCGCAAAGAACCCGCACGTTTCGACCGTGATCACGGGGGCATCGAACGCCGAGCAGGTCCGCGAGAACATGACGGCCCTCGAAGTACTTCCGCTGCTGACCAAGGAAATCTTGGACCGCATCGATCTCATCACCCTGTTTTAATCACTACCTCTGAATACAAAAAGACCCCCATCACCGAGGTGATGGGGGTCTTTTTAGCTCGTGACTAGCTCAGGGTGATGACGTGGATGTCACTGATTCCATCAGCCGACCGCAAGGTGTCGAGAATCGCTGCGGGTGTCGGGGCGCTCGTCGAAAGAACCATCATTGCGGTGCCCGCAGCTGGGCTCGGTCCAACCGCCATCGACGAGATAGAAATTCCCGCCTCACCGAGAGCTATCCCAACTTGACCAATCATGCCGGGTCGGTCGTCATTGCGCACGACCAGCATGGTGGCCGCTGGTGGAATTTCAACACTGTGTCCGTCGACGGTCACGATACGAGACTCAATTCCCTTGCCGACGGCCGCCAAGGTTCCCGACACTTCGTGCGATCCGGAGCGAACTGTAATCAAGTTGATGTACTCGTGCGAGGTCACGGTTGACGACTCGCTGAAGGACAGACCCTGTTCGGCGGCGAGCGCTGGCGCGTTCACGAACGAGGCCCCCTCGTTACCGGTGGCTGCAAAAAGGCCCTTCAGCGCGCACAGCGTAAGAATTTTGGTTCCGGAACCCGCGAGGTCACCCTGATAGAGAACTTCGAGGTCGGCGGGCTTTCCATCCAGCAAACCACCGATGAATCGCCCGAGGAGTTCGGCGAGACCCATGAAGGGTCGCACCACGTCGGATACATCGCCCGCCGAAACGTTCACCGCGAAGGGAACAAAATCACCAGCCAGCGCCAACTGCACTTGCTCGGCGATCGTAATGCCCGCCTTGTCCTGCGCTTCGGCCGTGGACGCACCGAGGTGGGGGGCCACGACGACGGACGGCAATTCGAAGAGTGGCGAGTCGGTGCAGGGTTCCTTTTCAAAAACGTCCAGGGCAGCACCCTGCACGTGGCCCGCCTTAATTGCGTCGTAGAGATCGGACTCGGACACGATGCCGCCCCGCGCCACGTTGATGATCCGCACGCCAGGTTTGCACTTCGCCAAGGCCACGGCGTCGAGGAGACCAGTGGTTTCTTTGTTCTTCGGGAGGTGCACCGTAATGAAATCACTCTGCGCCAAGAGCGTGTCGAGGGGCATTAACTCCACGCCCATGTGCCGGGCGCGCTCGTCGGTGATGAAGGGGTCGTAGGCCACGAGTCGCATGCCAAAGGCCAATGCACGCTGAGCTACGAGGGCACCGATTTTTCCCAGTCCGACGACGCCCAGGGTCTTTCCGTGAAGTTCAACACCCTCCCATTTCGAGCGCTCCCACTTGCCATTCTTTAACGCGCTGTGCGCCTGGGGAAGGTTGCGAGCCTGGCCCAGCAAGAGCGCCATTGTCTGCTCGGCCGCCGACAAGATGTTCGACTGCGGAGCGTTGACGACCATGACACCCAGTTCGGTGGCCTTGGCAACGTCGACGTTGTCGAGACCAATGCCAGCTCGGCCCACTACGACGAGGTCTCGACCGGACGAGAGCGTGGGCGCGTCCACGTTGGTGGCTGAACGAATAATCAACGCGTGGGCGCCAACTATTGCTTCGAGGAGGGCCTCGGGTGACAGCCCCAATTTCACGTCGACCTCGTGGCCCGCGTGTCGCAATTGGTTCAGCCCAGACTCGGCTATCTCTTCGGTAACTAGAACTCTCGCCACAATCAACCTTTCGTTGTAGCCATCAGGCTAGGGGGATTTCGTCGACTTCTAGTCAGCCGGCCGCGACGAGAGACGCGAAACGCTCGAGTCCCTCGATCAAATCGGCGTCGCCCAGGGCGTAACTCAGTCGAAAGTACCCCGGAGCGCCAAAAGCTTCACCGGGGACCACGGCCACCTTGATGTCTTCTAACAGAATTTCCGCGAGTTCGGTCGCGGTGGTAGCGATTCGGCCACCCAAACTCACGCCCAGTAAGCCGGAGACGTTAGGGAAGCAATAGAACGCACCCTCTGGTTCCGCGCAGGTGACGCCGGGAATGGCATTGAGCATGTCGGTCATGAGTCGCCGACGACGGTCGAACGCATGACGCATCTCGTCCACGGCCGTGAGGTCACCATCGAGTGCCGCGATAGCGGCCCGCTGAGAAATATTCGAGATGTTGGAGGTCGTTTGACTCTGGTAGTTGATGGCCGCGTCCATAACGTCCTTCGGACCGATCATCCAGCCGATACGCCAACCAGTCATCGCGTAAGTCTTCGCGACACCATTCACAACGACCCAGCGGTCCCCCAACTCGGGCGACACTGTTGGAAGCGACACGTGCTTCGCCGTTCCGTACACCAGGTGCTCGTAGATTTCGTCACACAGAACCCAGATGTCGTGTTCCGCCGCCCAACGGCCTATGGCGGCCACCTGATCGGGACTGACGACGGCTCCGGTCGGGTTCGACGGTGAAACGAAGACCAACAGTTTCGTGCGCGCCGTCCGCGCAGCTTCTAATTCTTCAACCGTGACGCGAAAACCATTCGCTTCACGGGTTGGTACCGACACCGGGATTCCTCCGGCCAGGTAGACAGCTTCGGGGTAGGTCGTCCAGTAGGGGGCCGGTATTAAGACTTCGTCGCCCGGATCAACCAGGGTCATGAATGCCGTGGCCACAGCGTGCTTTCCACCATTGGTCACGAGTACCTGGTCCGCCGTGATCTCCAGACCACTGTCGCGCTTCGTTTTACGAACGATGGCTGCCCGTAGCTCCGGCAGTCCCGCCGTCGGGGTGTACTTGTAGTTCGCCGGTACCCGACAGGCTGCCTCCGCCGCCGCCACGATATGAGCAGGGGTTGGGAAGTCCGGTTCACCGGCGCCGTAGCCAATCACGGGCTCGCCAGCAGCCTTGAGGGCCTTGGCCTTGGCGTCCACCGCGAGGGTGGCGGAGGGGGCTAAACCGGCTAATAATCGGCTAACTCGGGTCGACATGATTCAAGGAGTCCTTCCAGCAGTAAGAATAAGTCTATGAGTTCTGCTGACAACATCAAAGTTCCCGAAAATATTTTGCCCGCCGACGGGCGATTTGGCGCTGGCCCTTCCAAGGTTCGCCGCGACCAGTTGGAGGCGCTGCTCGCTGATGGCGATACCTATATGGGCACCTCACACCGTCAGAGCACGGTGAAAAACAAGGTCGGCGAAGTGCGCGACGGTCTGCGTCAACTCTTCTCGCTACCCGATGGCTACGAGGTGCTCCTCGGTAACGGAGGCACCACTTGTTTCTGGGATGCCGCGACCTTTCATCTCGTCGAGAGTCAGAGTCAGCATCTGAACTTTGGAGAGTTTTCTTCTAAGTTCACCACCTGCGTCACCGAAGCTCCCCACCTCAACAATCCGCAGGTCATAAGTGCGGCACCGGGCACTCACCCCGTCGCCGTCGCTGATGATTCGGTCGACCTCTACGCCCTGACGCACAACGAGACTTCCACTGGGGTCGCGATGCAGATCGTTCGCCCTGCGGGATCCACGGGACTCGTGGCAGTCGACGCCACCTCGGCGGCCGGTGGTCTACGCGTTGAGCCCTCGCAATTCGACTGCTACTACTTTGCCCCGCAGAAGTCTTTCGCCAGCGACGGCGGCCTCTGGCTCGCCCTGTGCTCCCCCGCGGCCATTGAGCGCATCGAATCCCTGGCGGCCTCCGATCGCTGGACGCCGGCATTTTTCGACCTCAAGATTGCCCTGGACAACTCGCGCCAGAACCAGACCTACAACACGCCAGCGCTCGCCACCATCCACCTCCTCGCCTCGCAGATCAAGTGGTTCAATGACAACGGTGGCTTGGAGTTCAGCGCGGGACGTAGTGACGCTTCGGCGGCGACCCTGTACTCGTGGGCCGAGTCCTCGTCCTACGCCTCACCCTTCGTGCAGAATCCCGCGGAGCGCAGCCACGTCATTGGGACCATCGACTTCGACGATTCCGTGGACGCGGCAGCTGTCGCAAAAATTCTCCGTGCGAACGGCGTGGTTGATACTGAGCCCTACCGCAAGCTCGGACGCAATCAGTTGCGTATTGCGATGTTCCCCGGTATCGATCCCGACGACGTTGCCGCTCTCTGTGCGACTATTGATTTCATCGTCAGCGCGCTGAACTAATTCTCCGCTCCACCACGGTATGAAATTACCCACCCCATCGCGCTCCATTCCGCGCGTGCGGTGGAGTTCAGAATCACTGTGGCGAGCGTCACCGCTCACCTGGCTTGTTCTCATCCTGGGACTAGTGCTGTTCGGCATAGGTGAAGGACTACTCGTCCGAGCGAAATTTGGCGCAACCCCCTGGACGGTGGTGGCCCAGGGCCTCACCCACCAGACGGGTATCAGCATTGGCCTCACCACGCTCAGCTGCAGTGTGCTCGCCCTCCTCGGCTGGATCCCGCTACGACAACGCATGGGCCTAGGAACGATAGCCAATACCCTGGTTTTTCCCGTGGCGCTCGACCTCACCACCCGCTGGGCTCCCGACCCCAACTCTCCGCTCGCTCGCGCCGCCCTCATGCTGCTCGGGCTGGCTCTCTTTGGATGTGGAGCTTCTCTCTACCTGTCCTGCCTGGTCGGCCCGGGTCCCCGTGACGGACTCATGACGGGTCTGCAGCGACGATTAAATTCATCCGTATCACGAGTTCGCTTCGGTCTCGAGACCTCACTCATGGGTCTGGGCTGGCTCCTCGGCGGACGGGTTGGTGTGGCCACCTTCGCCTTTTCCTTCGGCGTTGGCTACATCATCGCCCTCTATCTCACGGGCTGGAAAAAACTCTCAGACCACGTAACGCAACGTAACCCGAGACCTGGGGTCTAACGCCCTGCTAGGCGTTTTTCGGTAGTGACGAGAAGGCCGCGGTCTTGTCGTTGTTCGGCTCTTTGGCCAAACCAAGTGCCCGCTCACCAATGATGTTCTTCTGCACTTGATCAGTACCACCGTAAATCGACGGGGCCTGGGCGTACAGGGCCGTACCAGTCACGGCCCCGAGAAAGGGGTTGCCCGTCGCCTCGGTGACTATTTTTTGCTCGGCGGATTCGTAGCCGTGGAGCATTCCCTGGGCGCCGACGATGCTGAGTCCGAGGTCACGCTGCAGTCGAACAATGTTGCTCATGGATAGTTTCGAAATATTGGCCATTCCCGGAATATCACCGCCACGGGCACGCGTCGCCTTCAAGCGTTCTCCGTTGAGTCGGCCGATTTCGCCGAACTGAAAGAGACGAACCAGATCTTGACGGATCAGGGCGTCAGAATTTCTTCCGTTGCCCTTAGCCAGTCCCGCGAAGATATCGAACATCGCACCACGCGACTTGGCCGCGGACGACTTCTTCGCCGTGGGCCGCGAGGAGACAAAGTCGCCCGCACGACGGGTGAGGTTGCCGGCAATCGTGCCCGGAGTCGCCGTCGCTCCACGCGCCGAGCCTCCCGAGCCCAGCCCCGAGCGCTCGTAGGCGAGGGTGGTGTTCGCTACCGCCCAGCCATTGTCCTTGCCGCCAATCAGGGCAGTATCGGGAGCGTGGGCCTCGGTGAGGAATGTTTCGTTAAACATGGCGTGACCCGTCATTTCCCGCAAGGGTCGCACTTCAACACCCGGCTGGTGCATGTCGAGGGCAAAGTAGGAAATCCCCTGGTGCTTCGGTACGTCCGGCGATGTTCGCGCAATCAGCATGCCCACGTCAGCACTCTGCCCTAGCGACGTCCACACCTTCTGGCCCGTGAACACCCACTCGTCGCCGTCCTTGGTCGCGCGCGTCGTCAGTCCGGCGAGGTCCGAACCGGCGCCCGGCTCAGAGAACAGCTGACACCACGCTTGCTGGCCGGTGACGATGGGTCGTACGTAGGTCTCAATCTGCTCGGGCGTGCCGTGATCAGCGATGGTCGGGGCTGCGAGCAAAAGTCCTAGTCCGTCCGGAGCACCCATGGCCCCAAAGGCCAAGATTTCCTGCGACACCTGAACCGCCATACTGCGGGGCAGACCACGACCGTAAGAGCCGACCGGCAGCATCGGAGCCGCCCAGCCCGCCAGACCGAGTAATTCCCACCAGGCTGCCACCGTCAGGTCGGGATTCCAATTATCCGTGAGCCACGTACGCAGTTCATCAATGATTGCTACGTCCGACGTCGTGCTGTCGTTCTGCTGGGTCATGCGGGTCTCCTCTACAGAGTTAAATTCTGCTGCTTAGTGTACGTCGAGCCGAGAACTACGACAACAGTCAGTCGCCACCGGAGACGTCTTCGACGCGCTGCTTGCCCGCCGAGACGAAGGGCATCATGTCGCGGAGTTTGGCGCCCACTTTTTCGATGGGATGACGCTGACCAGCTTCCTTGAGTTCGCGGTAGCGGGGACGACCAATTTCATTTTCCTTGATCCACTCAGCGGCGAAGCGGCCGTCCTGAATCTCGGCCAAAATTTCCTTCATCTCAGCCTTAACGGCCGGGGAGATGACGCGTGAGCCGCGAGTTAAGTCACCGTATTCGGCGGTGTCCGAGATGGAGTACCGCATGCCGGTAATCCCCTGTTCGTACATCAAGTCCACGATGAGCTTCAGCTCGTGCAAGCATTCGAAGTAGGCGCTTTCTTCCTGGTAGCCCGCCTCAACCAAAGTTTCGTAACCAGCGCGGACAAGCGCCGTTACGCCACCACAGAGAACCGCCTGCTCACCGAAGAGGTCGGTCTCGGTCTCCTCGGTGAAGGTCGTCTCAAGAACACCGGCCCGTGTGCCGCCAACGCCGTGGGCGTAGGCCAGAGCGATTTCCTTGGCCGAACCCGAAGCATCTTGGTGTACGGCAATCAGTGCGGGCACACCGCCACCTTCAGCGAAGGTGCGACGAACGAGGTGTCCCGGACCCTTGGGGGCCACCATGGCGACATCGACGTCGGCCGGGGGGGTGATGAGGCCGTAGCGAATATTGAAGCCATGGGCGAACAGCAGGGTCTTACCCGGCGTCAAGTGTTGAACAATCTCGGCGTCATAAATTCTCTTCTGCTCCGTGTCGGGCAGCAGGATCATGATGATGTCGGCAGCGGCCGAGGCTTCTTCAATCGACAGCACCGTCAGTCCAGCGGCTTCGGCCTTGGCGACCGAACTGGACTCGGGACGCAGGCCGACGACGACCGTACATCCACTTTCTTTCAAGTTCAGCGCGTGGGCGTGTCCCTGTGAGCCGTAGCCCAGCACCGCGATGGTCTTCCCCTGAAGAATCTCGGGGTGGGCATCTTTTTCGTAGTACATGATGGTCATGGAGTTTCTTTCTTCTTTGATCAATCGGCTTAATTACGAGGTGACTTTTCCAAGTCTAGGGAGTGCTACACGACCCGTTCGGTGGAGCTCAACTTCAGCGAAACCTTCCAGGGTTCGCTCCAACGCGTCGCAGGCTTCGGGCGTCGCGGCCAGCATGACGGTGACGGCGTGAGCATCCACGTCGACAATGGCCGCATTGGCCGCCGCGATGATTTCCATGAGATTCGTCTGTTCGTCAACTTCGGTTCGGATCGTCGCTAAAAGTAGCTCGCGTTCTATGGCGAATTTGGGGGCGAGATCGGTGATAGCGACCACGTTGACCAATTTGTTCAATTGGCCGACAATTTGCTCCAGTGGTGCTGAATCGGCATCGACCACAATCGTGATTCGTGAAAAACGCGCGTGCCCTTCGGCGGGTGCCACCGCCAAGGAGTAGATATTGAATCCACGGCGGGCGAAGAGTCCGGCGATTCGAGCCAGAACTCCCGCCTTGTTTTCCACCAGCACGGACAAAATATGGTGCTGCACCACTGGTGCTGCGGTGGGGCCGACGTAGGGTTCGGGGGTGGTCATGAACGCTTTCCTCGCTGACTGGGGTGAACCATAATCTCATCATTAGTAGCGCCGGAGGGCACCATGGGGAATACCTTTTCCGAGGAGTCCGTGCGGAAATCGATGACGACCGGAACATCGTTGATCGAATTTGCTTCTTCAATGACATCCTTCATTTCTTGAGGATTCGTCGCCCGTAGCCCCACGCAGCCCATCGCTTCGGCCCACTTGACGTAGTCCGGCAAGTCCGGCGACAGGTAGACCTCGCTGTAGCGCTCGTCGTAGAACATCTCCTGCCATTGGCGCACCATGCCGAGATAGGCGTTGTTCAAAATGGCGACCTTGATGGGGATACGTTCGGCGCGAGCGGTGACGAGTTCTTGCGCGGTCATTTGGAAACAACCGTCACCATCGATAGTCCACACCGTTCGGTCGGGTCGACCAACCTTGGCTCCGATAGCCGCCGGAACGCCGAAGCCCATGGTCCCGGCGCCGCCCGAGTTAATCCAGGTGCCCGGCTCTTCGTACTGCCAGTGCTGGGCCGCCCACATCTGGTGCTGGCCCACGCCCGAGGTCACAATCGTGCCGGGCGCAGAGGCGCGAGCAATCGACTCAATCACTAGCTGCGGACGTAGCGGGCCATCGGAAGTCGGTGGGTCGTAGGTGAGCGGGTAATCGGCCTGCCACGAGCGCAGTGTTTTCCACCACGCGTCGAGATTCTTGACCGGGCTGGTCGACGCGTCCAGAGCGATCAGCGCGTCTTTCACGTTGGCCTGAATGCTGACGTCGACTCGACGAACCTTGTTGAATTCGGCCCGATCAATGTCGACGTGAATGATCTTCGCTTCGGGGGCAAAGCCGTCAACCTTGCCCGTCACGCGGTCGTCAAAGCGAGCGCCGAGAGAAATGAGCAGGTCGCTTCGCTGCATGGCCATCACCGCGGTGTAGAAACCATGCATCCCCGGCATGCCTAAGTGCTGTGGGTGCGAATCAGGAAAAGCGCCACGAGCCATCAGGGTCGTGACGACCGGAATATTGCTCCGCTCGGCGAACGCGATTAGCTGCTGTGAAGCCCGTGACTTCAAAGTACCGCCGCCGACGTAAAGAACGGGGCGCTCGGCCGCCTCGATCAACGCCACCGCGGCGTCGATATCGGCCTGGTTGATGTCGACGGTTGGCTGATAGCCAGGGAGGTCGAGTTCGGAAATGCTCGATGGCCACCACCAGTCCATCATCGACTGGCTCACATCTTTGGGAACATCGACCAGGACCGGTCCGGGGCGTCCCGTTGTGGCAATGTGAAAGGCCGCCGCAATGGCGCGGGGTAGCTCACTCGCAGACTGCACGAGAAAATTGTGCTTGGTGATGCCCATGGTGATGCCCGTAATGTCGCACTCCTGGAAGGCGTCCGTGCCAATTGCCGAGGTCGGGACCTGTCCCGTGATGACAACGAGCGGAGTGGAGTCCATGTGCGCGTTGGCGATCGGCGTCACGATGTTCGTGGCCCCTGGACCACTGGTCACGAGAGCGACTCCGGGTCGACCTGTGGCCATCGCGTAACCCTCAGCCATGTGCCCGGCTCCCTGTTCGTGACGCACCAGGATGTGGCGAATACTCGAATCGAGCAGGGGGTCGTATACGGGCAGGATGGCTCCACCGGGTAGGCCGAAAATCGTATCGACACCCGATTCTTCTAGCGACTTGATGAGAGCTTGCGCACCTGTCAGTTTCACGGTATTCCTTTTCGTTGATTCGAGGGTAAAGAAAAAGGCCTCCCGATTTCGGGAGGCCTTTGGTATGCGAGACGAGTCGCCTACCGTCGGCTGTTTCCTACTACTACAAGAAGTCGCTCAGTATTCGTCATGACTTCATTCTGTCATAACCTAATGACTGTGCACAAGCCCTAGGCCGACGTCACCGCACCTTTCTCAGCTCCCTGCACCAATCGGGCGAATTTCTCAAGAACTCCGGTGGTGTAGCGCGGTACGAAGGCCGGCAGCAGAGCAGCTCGCCGCGCGAGTTCTTCGCTCGGCACCATCACGTCAATGCTGTGGCTCAGTACGTCGATGACAATTCTGTCCCCGTCCATGACAAGCCCGATCGGACCACCGTCAACGGCCTCGGGGGCGACGTGACCAATGCAGAAACCGTGGGTGCCCCCGCTGAAACGACCATCGGTGACCAGGGCGCAGTCCGCACCGCGACCGGCACCCTTCATCGCTCCGGTGACGGCCAACATTTCACGCATACCGGGTCCCCCCTTGGGACCCTCGTATCGAATCACCACCACCGTATTCGGCTGGATTTCGTCAGCCATTATCGCCGACATTGCCGCGTCTTCTCCGTCAAAAACGCGAGCGACCCCGTCAAAGTAGGGCTCGTCGATGCCCGCGACCTTGACGACCGATCCCTTCGGCGCGAGCGTTCCCGTCAAAATAGCGATCCCGCCCTGGGCGTTAATGGGGTCACTCAAGGGATGTACGACCTTGCCGTCGGGCGCTGGAGCCTTGTAGGCCGCCAAATTCTCCGCCATCGTCATGCCGCTCACGGTCATGACGTCACCGTGTAGTAGTCCGGCGTCCAGTAAGTGTTGCAGTACGACCGGCACGCCCCCAACCTTGTCGAGGTCGGTCATGTGGTATTTGCCGTGGGGCTTCGTGTCCGCCAAGTGCGGGACCTTGGCCGCGATGCGATTGAAGTCGGCCAGTTCTAAATCAACGCGAGCTTCGTGGGCGATGGCGAGCAGGTGCAAGACAGCGTTCGTTGAGCCCCCGAGGGCCATAACCACGGCGATGGCGTTCTCGAATGCCTTCTTCGTCATGATCTGGCGGGCCGTTATGCCCCGATCAAGCAAATTCAGCACGGCAATTCCCGAGTCGTAGGCGTACTGCAGACGTCGCGGGTCAATGGCCGGAGCGCAGGCACTACCGAGCAGCGACATCCCCAGTGCTTCGCCAACGCTCGCCATGGTGTTAGCGGTGAACATGCCCGCGCAACTACCCTCACCGGGACAGGCCTTGAGCTCAATCAGCGACAGCTCTTCGTCGGTCAGCGCACCAACGGCGTTCGCCCCGACCGCTTCGAAGACGGAAACTATGTCGAGAGCGCGGCCATGAACTTCACCGGGCATGATTGTTCCGCCGTAGAGAAAGACCGCCGGAACGTCGAGTCGCGCCGAGGCCATCAACATTCCCGGTAGCGACTTATCGCAGCCGGCGAATGAGACCAGTGCGTCAAAGCGTTCGGCGTGCATCACCGTCTCGACGGAGTCGGCAATGACTTCGCGCGACACCAAGGAAGCCCGCATGCCTTCGTGGCCCATCGAAATACCGTCGGATACCGCAATCGTTACGAATTCAAAAGGCACCCCCCCAGCGTCGCGAACGGCGACTTTGGCTCGCTTGGCCAAGGCGTCGAGGGGCAGGTTGCAGGGCGTGACCTCATTCCACGACGACGCCACGCCAATTTGGGGCTTCGCCATGTCGGCGTCGTCGAGGCCCATTGCCCGCAACATCGCTCGGGCGGGGGCTCGGTTCTTGCCTTGGGTCACTTCGAAACTTCGTGGAGTGGGGTGGCTCACCATAGTCATCAGTCTAAGACCTGGCTTTGCGCGTCGGTAACGGCGCAGTCTCTTAGGCGGTGAAACTCAGACTCTAGCGACGACGTTGCAACTCGGCGATGACTGCCTTACCGTTCGCCTGACCCTTGGTTGCCTTCATGACTAGCCCAATGAAAAACTGCGCGAGTTTCTCGTCACCCTCACGGTAGCGGTTCCATTCATCAGGATTTTGCTCAATGAAGGTAGCAACCGTGGTCGCGAGGGAGTCGAGAGATAGTTGTTCGTAACCTCGCTGCGCGGCTTTTTCCTCAGGACTCCCGCCGCTTTCGAGGATGTCGCCCAACACCGTCTTCGCCTGAGTAGCGGAGAGGGCTCCGGATTGTTCCATGGTCAGAGTCGCGGTAAAGGCGTCCACGGAGAGATTGGCGCGATTTTCAATACCCGCGGCGACTTCGTTCGACGCTCGAGCAATCGCCAGGGCCGGAGCGATACCACCAGCGATGGCGCCCAGAGCGTAGTCGTCGAGGTCGAGGTCAACCACCACGTCGACGGCGTCGCGTTCTGGTCCGGTCGGCTCGGGGATGTGGGCCAAGAGTCCAGTGCGCCGAGCGGCGGGCATCGGTGGGAGCGCTTCTCGTACCGCAACTTGCCACGCGTCACTCGGGGCTAAATCAACCAGATCAGGTTCGCGGAAGTAGCGATAGTCATCGGCGTCTTCTTTTACCCGCAGCGTGGATGTTTCGCCAAGGTTTTCGTCCCAGTGGCGGGTTTCTTGACGAATACTGCCGCCCGCTTCTAATACTTCAATCTGACGGAGCGCTTCGTAGTCAATGGCTCGTTGCAAACTTCGTAGGGAGTTCAGGTTCTTGATTTCGCAGCGCGTTCCGAAGGCTTCATTCGCCTTGCGCACCGAGACGTTGGCGTCAAAGCGCATGGAGCCCTCTTCGAGACGACCATCCGACGCGCCCGTGGCAATCAAGATCCCACGAAGTTCCGCGGCGTAGGCCCGAGCCTGCAGGGCGCTACGAATATCGGGTCCGGAAACAATTTCCACCAGCGGAACACCGCAGCGGTTGTAGTCAACCAGTGAACTCGAGGCACCGGCCAAGCGGCCCGAGCCACCGACGTGGGTGGACTTACCCGTGTCTTCTTCCATGTGGGCGCGCTCGATGGAGATACGAGTTCCGTCCGGTAGGTCCAAATAGCCCCCCGAGTTAATGGGCAGGTCGTACTGACTGATTTGATAGTCCTTCGACTGATCCGGGTAGAAGTAGTTCTTGCGGTGGAAAGTCGACGGCGCGATAGTGCAGTGCAGGGCAATACCGATGCGCATCGCCATGTCGACGGCAACTTCGTTGAGCACCGGGAGCGAACCCGGGAGTCCCAAACAGACCGGGCAGGTATTGGTATTGGGTTCTGACCCGAAGTGATTTTCGCAGGCGCAGAACAACTTTGATTTCGTGAGCAGTTCGGTGTGGACTTCCAGTCCAATCACCATTTCCCAGCCGTTCGCTAAGGTCATGGCCGGCCGTCGGCAATCTCGAGCACGCGCGCCGCGGCGAAGAGCTGCGCTTCACTGCGACCCGGTCCCAAAATCTGAACCCCAATCGGCAGACCGGCCTCCCCCGTAGCGAAGGGGACTGAGATGGCCGCTTCGCCCGCGAGGTTGGTGGGGATGGTGAAGACGTCCGATAGGTACATCGCCATGGGGTCGTGCGACTTGGCGCCGAAGGCGAAGGCGACGGACGGGGTCGTCGCCCCGAGGAGAAGATCGACGTGGTCGTAGGCCCGGCGAAAGGC
Source organism: uncultured Actinomycetes bacterium (assembly GCA_903860915.1). Taxonomy (GTDB): domain Bacteria; phylum Actinomycetota; class Acidimicrobiia; order Acidimicrobiales; family RAAP-2; genus RAAP-2. The sequence goes on from CAIOSJ010000018.1 coordinate 103,183, forward strand.
GTCAATCATGAGCGTTCGTACCTTGAGGGCTTGACCGTAATAGGCGTCGAAGTATCCGGCCGACAGAGCGTAGGTACCGAGCATGATGCGTCGCTTCACCTCGGCCCCGAACCCTGCAGTCCGGGTCGCCTCCATCATGGCGGTGACGTCATCGCCGTTCACGCGAAGGCCGAAGCGCACACCGTCGTAGCGGGCCAAGTTGCTGGATGCCTCGGCCGGAGCAATGAGGTAGTAGGCACTCAAGCCCAGACGGAGCTCGGGGATGGATAATTCCACGATGGTCGCCCCCGCGGCGCGTAGTGCTTCAGCCGCCGAGTTAACCGCGTTCACGACGTCCTCGTCGGCCCCCTCCACTAGTTCACGAACGAGACCAATCCGCTTACCCGCCACGCCATCATTCACGTGAGCCACGAGCACCGGGCTGGGCTCGGGAAGCGAAGTCGTGTCGCGCGGGTCGTGCCCCGCTATGACTTCTAGCAGGAGTGCCGAATCCGTGACCGTGGCGGCGAAGGGTCCAATTTGATCGAGGGAACTCGCAAAGGCGATGAGGCCGTAGCGCGACACGAGTCCGTAGGTGGGCTTCATGCCGACGACGCCACAGAGCGCGGCGGGTTGGCGAATAGAGCCACCCGTATCGCTGCCGAGAGAGAGTGGGGTCATGCCGGCCGCCACCGCGGCGGCCGAGCCACCCGACGAGCCACCCGGTACCCGCGTGGGATCGAGGGGATTTCTCGTTGGGCCAAAGGCCGACGTCTCCGTTGAAGAACCCATGGCGAATTCGTCCAGGTTTGTCTTACCCACCGGGACCGCACCGGCAGCGATGAGGCGATCAATCACCGTGGCGTTATAGGGCGGGCGCCAGCCGTCGAGAATGCGTGACGAGCAGGTCGTCGGGATACCGGTCTGGCACATGTTGTCCTTGATGGCAATGGGCACGCCCGCCAGCGGGCCAGCGTTGAGACCCTGGGCCACGCGCTCGTCGACCGCAGCGGCCATAGCCGTGGCGCCTTCGTAATCGACGTGCAAGAAAACATTCAATTCTTCGTTACGTGCTGCAACAATGGCGAGCGACGCGGCCAGCACGCTGGAGGCCGAACGTTCACCCGCGTTGACGTCACGAGCAATGCTCAGAGCCGTAGTCACGGCGCCTCCCCCAGAATGCGCGGCACGGCAAAACGGCCCTCGTGCGCATCCGGTGCTTCGGCCAGAACGACGTCGCGGTCAAGGCTGGGGCGAACTTCGTCTGCCCGCAGCACGTTCACCAAGCCGAAGGGGTGGGCGGTCGGCAGCAACTCTGAGAGGTCCAAGGCCGACATGTCTTGTGCGTGAATCAAAATCTTCCCTAGCTGGACGGTAAAGAGATCAAGTTCTTCGTCACTCAAGGTGAGACGAGCCAATTTAGCCACGTGGGCCACTTCACTTCGAGTCAGTTCAGCCATTACGCGAAGACTCGTTCCAAGAAGGAGAGGACTTCAGATTCGAGGAAGGCCGCGTCGTTATCCAGTGTCGCCACGTGGTAGGAATTTTCCAACCACACTCGCTGAATGGGACCCGCGCAGTGCGCCATGAGCGCGTCGCCGTTCTCCGAAGGCACCACGTGATCGTCACGACTCGACAGCAGCAAGGTCGGCGCGGTAATTGACGAGAGGTGGTCTTCCACCCCAGCCATGGCCGCAAAGAGAGTTCCTATGGACGACAGGGGCATCGACGGGTAGGTCGTCTCGACGACACCTTCTTTTTTGATGTCCCCGGCGATGGGATCTATGGTCGTGACGCCCGCGTCGAGCAGGGCCGCCAGGCCTTCGACTAGGTCCTTCGCGGGTCGAATGAGCTGAGGATTAATAAAGACGCAGGCGGCGACGTCGTGACGCTGGGCGAGGTAGGCCGTGAGTGCGCCCCCCATCGACAGGCCGACCACGGCCACGTTCTCACAGCGTCCGAGCAATTCTTCGTAGGCCGCTTCCGCGCTCGTCGCCCAGTCGTCCCAGGTCGTGGTCATCAAGTCTTCGACTGAGGTTCCGTGACCCGGTAGTCGGGGTAGCTCTACGCTGTATCCGGCTTCGGCTAGTCGCACGGCCAAGGGGCGCATCGACTGAGGCGATCCGGTGAAGCCGTGCAGGACCAGGACTGCGTTACTAGAACCAGTTGCCGAAAAAGGCTCACATCCGGGCATAATTTCAGTCGTCATGACACTTCATCCTACCGCTACCGGTACGGTGGCACGAGAGCCCACGAAGGAGTCACGATGACCTACGAATTTCTTAGCCCCGAATGGCTGGTCGCCGCTACCGAGATTCGTAACGCAGCCGGTGACCTAGGTGACGCTCCGGTCGAGGTCATCATGAATCTCACCGTCACCGACGTTCCCTTTGGCCCCGACACTCTCGAAGCCCACCTCAACTCAGCTTCGGGGCCTCTGGCTATTGAGTACGAGCACCACGCGAACGCGCACCTCAGTATCACTATTGACTGGAGTACCGCGAAGGCCCTGCTGATCGACGGCAACCCGCAAGCTGCCATGGGGGCCTTTCTCAACGGCAAGATCAAAGTCGAGGGCGACATGAGCAAACTCATAGCCCTGCAGAACACTCCCCCTAGCCCTCGGGCTCAGGTGCTGCTACTGGAACTACGAGCGCTTACGGCTTAATTCGCGCGGAATTCGCTTCACGAAAAAGGCGCACACGATACCCAGTGCCCCTACGCAGGCGCCTATGACAAAGGGTAGGTGGAAGGTGGCCAGGAGAGCCGGTCCGGGACTGGCGTGGGTCAGGCCGCGACGATGAACAAGGGACTGCTGAACGGTTTCGAGAACTTGGATGCCAGCCACTTCGCCCACCTGCATCGCCAGCATCTGCGCGGCCGACATGACACCGAATTCCGATGGGTTCACCTCGTAGGCCATGATGGCACTCGATGAGGGCATCGCCACGCCCATACCGAGCCCGCTCAACGCCAGAGCCAGCGCAATAAACCAGACGCTGGTCGATGGTTGCAAAAAGGCGAACAGACCGAGCGACAGGGTCAAAAAGCTCGCACCGGCCAGGGTGCTGGTGCGCTCGCCGATACGCATCGCCACGTAGCCCGCGATAGGTGAGCAGATGGCAAAGGTGATGGGACGCGCGATCGAGATGCCTCCCACCTGCGCGATGGAGTAGTTGTAACCCTTTTCCATCAAAATCGGGAACATGAAGAATCCGCCAAAATAGGCAAAATTCCCGGCGGCACGAATACCCATGGGCATCACAAAATTCCGTCGTCGGAAGTAATGCGCGGGGATGAGGGGGTTCACGGCGGTATTAATCCGGTAAATGAAAACGCCAATCATGATCACAGTCGTGAGCCAGGCCGTGATGCAAATGGGGCTCGTCCAGCCCACCGTCGAGCCGAGGGACAGGCCCAGCATCAGGGCGGTAACAGAGAGCGAGAGCGACCACGAACCAATCCAGTCCATGGTCTTGAAGTCTCGACGCGCCTTCTCCTTACGCTCGATTTCCTCGGCCGCCGTGCCGCGGCGACGGGGCAGAACCACACTCACCACAACAAAGGCCAGCAGCAGCAGGAGCAACTGCGTCCAAAAGAGAGCTCGCCAGCCGTAGGCCTGGATAATGGGTGCGCCGAGTGACACGCCGAGGACTGGACCACCCGCCCCGACGAGTGACCACCAGCCCATGGCCTTCACCCGTTCTTGCGGTCGAAAGACCAGGTTGACCAGCGCCCCCGAGGCCGTTCCGGTAGCGGCTCCTTGAATTCCGTCCAGGGTTCGAGCAATCAGCAGCATGATCACGTTGGACGACAAGGCCGTGAGAACTGCCGACACCATGGCACCCGCTAACCCGAAGAGGTAGAGACGGCGGTGTCCAAAAATGTCACCGGCCTTGCCGAGAATTGGTGCAGCTAATCCGTAGGCCAGGAGGGGTCCCACCATGGTCCAGGTCAAAACTGTCGTCGTCGTGTGGAACTCCCCCGCCACCCTCGGGAGGGCCACAATGAAAACGGTAAAGGTGAAGTTCAGCGCGAGTAGACCCGCGAGCAAACTCCACAGCACCCACCAGGGGTAACGGCTCGAACCCTCAGCCCGTGATTGCACGCGCACCGAGAGCATCTGGAACCAGTTCAGTTCACTACTCGCCTCCGCGCCCAGGGCCCCAAAAGCGGCCGCTCCGGGATCGGAACGTGGGCTGAGGAGATTATCGGGATCGTCGCGCCAGTGACCCTGCGGGTCCTCGGTCTCGCTCACGCGAGAAGTGTTGGCAGCTTCTCGGCTAGCTCAGCAACCGTCCAGCGGTCGTCCTGATCAATGGTTTCCTTCATGGTCCAGTTCTGGAAGCGACTAACGCGACCACCCTGGACGAAGAAGACCTCACCATTAATGGTGCAGTCAGGAGTCGCGAGAGCGACAACCAGCGGAGAGATGTTGGCGGGGTCCCAGGCGTCAAAAACGGCGGCGTCGCCCGGCTTTTGAACGATGTCGGACAGACCCGGTGTTGACTCGGTCATGCGCGTACGAGCGGCCGGCGCAATCGCGTTGGCGCGTACGCCGTAGCGCTTGAGCTCTTCGGCGATGATGACGGTGAACGAAGCGATGCCCGACTTGGCGGCACCGTAGTTCGACTGACCGACGTTACCGAGCAAGCCCGACGTCGACGAGGTGTTGATGATGCAGGCGTTGACCGTCTTGCCAGCCTTGGCCTGCTCGCGCCAGTAGGCGGCGGCGTGGCGGGTGGGAACAAAGTGACCCTTGAGGTGCACGTTGATAACCGAGTCCCAGTCCTCTTCACTGAGGTTTACCAGCACGCGGTCACGGAGGATCCCCGCGTTGTTGACGAGAACGTGCAGGTCACCGAACGCGTTGATAGCGGCGTCAATGAGATTCTTGCCACCTTCCCAGTCGGCAATGTTGTCGTGGTTGGCGATGGCCTCGCCACCCATAGCCACGATTTCTGCGACGACCTGCTCGGCCGGCGTACCTTCACCCGCGGAACCGTCGAGACTTCCTCCGAGGTCGTTGACAACCACCTTGGCGCCCTCAGCGGCAAATAGCAATGCGTGCTCACGGCCAATACCGCGACCAGCTCCAGTAATGATGACAACGCGACCGTTTAGCAGTCCCATGGTGCTCCTTTAGAACGAAGTGTGTATCCATACTCTACTAAGTCAGCAGAATGCTCAAATACTTTTAGCGAAGCCAGAACATCGGTGGTCGGGCGTGGGCGTGGTAGTGGTCAGGAATATTACGCATGTGGTCGTCCATTTTCCACTTGCCTTCACCCAGAATCGGGTCAGCCACCTCAGCCAAACGAGCGTGCAGAAGTGCTTTTATTTCGTCCGAAGGGCTCGGCGAATGGCTTTTCCATACCACCATGGGCACCTGACAAATCTCGCAGTCCGCAATCCAGCACAGCTCATCTTCGTAGTGCCATGGCGTTATGGGCGCGGCCTCGCAGAGATCACAAAAAACGCTCATCGCACCTTCACTCGAACCGTACTGTGCCACGGCACCATCGACCCCGCCGGAGGCGTCGTCGTCACGGCAGTCGACCAGGTGCCCGAAGTCGACCCCGGACCGGTCGTTGCAAAATAGAGTTCGGCGTCGTGCATTGCCGAGAGAACCTGGGCCCGAGTGAGTCCCGCGAGGGTCGGTACCGCACGGGGACCGTGTCCGCCCGGCACGGTCGTCGTGGTCGTCACCCCCGGCTGAGGACCCTGTGAGAGGGCCAGGGTCACCGTGGCGTTCACCGCGACGCTGCTCGGATTGATCGCGCCATTCCACGACAGGGCCGCCACTTGACCCGCGGGAATTGACGAGCTGTAGATTGAGCTGCTGGTCGGGCAGTTCGCAGTTATGCCCAGGGCGGCGAGCTTCTGGGTCGCCGTGGCGCAGTCCATGCCGACGAGACCAGAGGGTAGGGACACCGATTGTGGTCCATCGGATACCACGACCGCGATGGTCGATCCTTCTTTTTCCACGGTCCCAGCACTGGGCGTCTGTTGAATAATTGCATTCGCCGCGACCGAATCCGATTGGGCGTGTTGCGAAATTGACAGTGTGAAATTGTCATTCTTCAGCAGAGTGGCGGCCTGTGCGGAGGTGAGGTTAACCAGTGACGGCACGGGGTGCGTGGGCGTAAAAAAGCCCAGACCCCAGGCGGCGGCAATGATGATGATACTGAGGCCACCAGCGACGGTAATGACTCGACTGGGGCGAAATGATCGACTCCTTCGTCGACGTTGCGGCGCTAGTCGTTCCTCGCTAGCCCAGCCGTCGAGAGGTCGAACGACGGGTGTGGGTGTGGCGCCATCACTCCCGTCACGCAGTGGAGCAGGAGCGGCCGTTCCGCTGACCACCTCGTCCGCCGTCGGAGCCCGGAAGTCAGAAGTGGGTAGACGAAGGGCTGCGGGGCGGGGTAACGAACTCGCGACGGCCTCCATTCGACCGTGAAAACGAGTGGCGTTGGGCCGAGCGGCCGGATCGTAGGCCGCACCGAGCGCGAGAATAATATCCAGCGCTCCGAGACTCTTGCTCTGCGGGAGCGGGGATCCGATTCGGTTCTGACGTATTTCTTCCGCCGTCGCACCGTTGTGAGCAATCTCACCGGTGAGGCACTCGTACAAGGTCAGCGAGAGGGAATAGACGTCGCTCGCTTCTGTCGCTTCCGCGCCCACGACCTGTTCGGGGCTGGTGTAGCGCAACTCATCCAAGGATGCCGTACGCGTCACGCCGCCAAAACCTAGGTCGCTCACGCGGACACGACCATCGAGGTCAAAGAGGATTTTTGAAGGGCGAATAGCTCCGTGCACGAAGCCCCGCTCGTGGGCGTACGCCAGACCGTCCGCTGCTTCGAGTCCGATGCGGGCGGTGAGCGACTCGCTCAGGGTGCCCCGGGAGCTTGATTCGTTCAGAATGCTGCGCAGGGAGCCACCCCCGAGATACTCGGTAACCACGTAGGTCAATCCATTGTCGTGCCCCGAGTCAAAAACGCGGGTGAGGTGCGGATGATGAAGTGCGGCGACCGCGATGGTTTCTTCGCGAAAGCGGCGCGAGACGTAGGGGTCGTCAGCCAACTGGGGCAGCAGAATTTTTACCGCCACCGTGCGCATAAGGGAGGTGTCCTCAGCCTCAAAGGTCACGGTAGACGAGCCAGTACCGACGAGTCGACGTAACTGATATCGACCCGATATCACGTGGCCGGGGGGAAGGGAAGTGAGACTCATGCCGCTGAAAGCCTACCTAACGAGCCTTACCGTCACCGAAATCACACCGAAACGTCACTTCAATCACACCGAGCTGTCACGAAAGCGATGCCTCGCCCGTTTCCAAAAGTGCCCGAAAGGAGCTGCCCGGAACGAGCGGAATATTCAAATCTTCGGCCTTGGAGATCTTGGTGGCCCCCGGAGCCTCGCCGACAACGACGCAGAAGGTCTTTTTTGACACCGATGATGGCGAGGTGCCTCCGCGGGCCAAGATCGCCGCTTCCGCACCGTCACGGCTGAAGCCGTCAACGCTCCCCGTCACCACTACCGCCTTACCCGCCAGGGTCTGAGCTACGTCCCACGCCTCGACCGGTTCCACCAAGGCGAGACCCGCAGCCTCCAGTTGTTGAAAGCGATACTGCGACTCGGGTTCGCGGAGGTAGCGAAGGAGAGAATCCGCAATCACCGGACCGACCCCGTCGACGGCCGCGAGTTCATCCACAGTGGCCGCAGCGAGGCTCGTGGAGGACTGGAAGCGATTGGCCAGCGCGCGAGCGGCCACTGGGCCCACGTGCCGTATGCCCAGGCCCACCAGGAGCCGAGACAGCGGCCGCGTCTTGGACCCCGTGATGGCCACGAGTAATCCCGTCGCCGATAAATCGCCCATGCCATCGAGCTTCGCAATGCGCTCGGCGTCGAGGGTGAAGAGATCGGCGACGTCCGTTATCAGACCCTCGTCGAGCAACTGGGCCACACGTTGTTCACCCAGACCTTCGATGTCCATAGCGCTGCGCGAGGCGAAGTGGATGATCTGCTGCAGAATCTGCGCGGGGCAGGAGCGATTGATGCAGTAGGTGTCGCTCTCGCCCTCACTGCGAACGAGGGCGTGTCCGCAGTCGGGACACTGCTGGGGAAACGACCAGGGGGCACTTCGTTCGCCCGTCGTCGCCACCGCGCCGACCACCTCTGGAATGACGTCACCGGCTTTTCGAATTATGACGAGGTCGCCCGGTCGCACATCCTTGAGCGCCACCTGGTCTTGATTATGCAAAGTTGCCATGGCGACCAGGGAGCCGGCCACGGTGACCGGCTCGAGCACGGCGTAGGGAGTGACGCGACCCGTGCGACCCACCGAAACTTCAATGGCGATCAATCTCGTGCTTTGTTCCTCCGGCGGTAGTTTCCTCGCGATCGCCCAGCGTGGCGCCCGCGAGGTCGAACCCAGCGTGCGACGTAGGGCGAGGTTGTCAAGTTTCACCACCACGCCGTCGATGTCGTACGCCAAATCGTGTCGGTGTTCTTCGAACCAATCAGTACGAGTCACCATGGCCTCGACGCCGGTCAAGGTCTGGCTTTCCGGCGCCACGAGAAAACCCCAGGTCGCCAGTTGCTCCAGCGTCTGGGCGTGACTAGCAATCTCCGCTAAGTCGGCCGGGGCTTCATCAACAACCAGTTGGTAGGCCAGGAAGGAAAGTGGTCGCTGCGCGGTTATCAGCGAGTCCTTCTGTCGCAGGCTGCCCGCGGCCGCATTACGGGGATTCGCAAACTGCTTGGCTCCGGAGGATTGTTGCTGCTCATTCAATCGAGCAAAATCAGCCTTCGCGAGAAAGACTTCTCCGCGCACTTCAACCGTTCCATTAACGACTAAGCCCGGAAGTACGTGGGGAACGTTACAGATCGTTAGTACGTTGGCCGTCACGTCCTCTCCCGTTCGGCCGTCGCCTCGGGTGGCCGCTTGCACCAGTTGGGAATCGACGTAACGAATCGAGAGCGCCAGGCCGTCAATCTTCGGCTCGACAGAAAAAATGACGTCATCCTTGACGTCGATTGACTTCAAAACTCGATCCGCCCACGCTCTCAGCTCGTCGACGTCGAAGGCATTATCGAGCGACAGCATGGCCGAACTATGGCTCACCGGCGAGAAGAGTTCGCTGACGTGGGCCCCCACTCGCGTGGACGGTGACTCGGCGTCGCTCAGTTCGGGGTGTTCACCTTCGAGTAGTCGTAGTTCACGTACGAGCTCGTCGTACGTAACGTCGGGCACCAGGGGCTCATCGTGAATGAAGTACGCCTCGTTGTGGGCCGCTATCTCTGAACGCAGAGTACGTATGCGTTGCGCGGCGTCGCTCATGACGCGGCCACGACAGCTGCGCCTTCAACCAGGTTGGGATCGTCCAGTGCGTAAAAAACAACGGTTTGACCAGGAGCCACCGGCCGAGCGGGCTCGTCCAGTACTAAGCGCCACGAAGTACCACTTCTCAACACACCAGTCTTGGGTCGTCCGTGGGCGCTCCACTGCGCGACCACCCGATCGCCATCACGCAGCGGCTCTCGCGCAAAGGTGAGCGATGATGCGTTGAAGACATGCTGCGTTACGAGCAGGTTTTCCAGTCGGTCGACTTCAACTCGGCGCGACGCGATATCAACGCGGGTGACGAAACGACGTTCACCGTCACCTCCGGAATTGATGCCGCGACGCTGTCCAATGGTCACCAGTTCAGCGGCCGACGTCTCGCCAATCTTGGTCCCGGAAACAACATCGATAATGTCGGCCGGAGTTAAGGGGATTCGCGAACCGAGGAAACTCTCACGACCCTTGGAGGCTTCGATGAAACACACGTCCTGACTATCGGGCTTGTTCCACGTACGCAGACCCAAGCGCTCGGCTTCCGCACGAACTTGGTCTTTGGTCATGCCGCCGATGGGCAGAACCAAGCGGGACAGGGTGGATTCGGTGAGATAACCCAGGACGTAACTTTGGTCTTTCGCGTCGTCGACGCCACGGGCGAGAAAATAACGATCACCCCTCATCGCAATTTGCGCGTGGTGGCCCGTGGCGACCGCGTCGAAGCCCAGCCGTTCGGCTCGTTCAAAGAGAAGATCAAATTTGATATGGCGATTGCATTCAATACAGGGATTCGGCGTCAGGCCCGCCGCGTGGTCGCGCACGAAGGGCTCCACCACCTTGTGTTCGAACTCTTCGGTGTAGTTGAAAACATGATGATCGAGTCCCAGCACCTGGGCCACGCGTCGGGCGTCATCCACGTCGGCCACCGAGCAGCATCCCGAATCGCTGGCCCCGCCCCACAGCTTCAAGGTGGCCCCCACCACGTCGTGGCCCGCGTCCCGTAGTAATCCAGCGGCGACCGATGAGTCCACCCCACCGCTCATGGCTACGAGAATCTTCATCCGCCTAGTCTGCCATTCACCCGTAACTCGTCTACGCCGGCGGACGTAGGTGATGCACGGTCTTAGCGAAAATGCGAATGAGCTCGTCAACGTCCGATTTGCTCGTCTCGGCCCCCATGGTGAATCGAAGTGCGCCTCGAGCGAGCTCCGGCGCTATACCCATGGCCTGCAGGACGTGACTCGAGGCCGTGGCTCCGCTCGAGCACGCGGCTGCGGCTGACGCCCTCACCCCCTCTTGATCAAGCAAGAAGAGCAGTTCGTCACTAGCCACACCTTCGACGGTGACGTGGACGTGGCCGGGGAGGCGGCGAGCCCCGCGCGCCGTCACGGCGACTCCCTTAATCAGGCTGAAAGCCGACACCAGCTGAGTCTGGAATTCCTCGCAGCGATCCGCCATGGTGATGCGGTCGCGCTCGCTCGCGGCGCAGGCGGCAGCGAGACCGACGGCGGCGGCAACATCAATGGTGCCACCCCTAAAACCTCGCTCTTGGGCCCCGCCCGGCATCACTGCGTCCATGGGCACGGGATTACGCATGACCAGGGCACCGGAATTAACCGGACCTCCCAGTTTGTGGGCACAAATTGAAATCAGATCAAAGGTGGCGGTGACCGTTGGCAGGTGCTGCCACGCGGCGGCGGCGATGGCGTCCGTGTGCGTCGGCGTGCCCCCGGGCACCATGGAGTTGCAAATACCGCTGATAGCCCCCATGGGTTGATCGACACCGGTCTCGTTATTCGCCGTCATCACACTGACCAGTGCGCAGTCCTCGTTGAGCATCCCCTGCAATTGATCGAGGTCAACGACGCCGTCACTGTCGACTTTTAAGATGGAGAGCGTCACGTCATCAAAGGTTGACGCCAAGAGTTCAGCAGACGCCAGCACGGCGTGATGTTCGACGGCACTCACAATCAGCTCAGTGTGCTCGTGCTCGTGCCGGTGACGTTGCACGACACCGGCGAGCGCGAGGTGACATGACTCCGTACCGCTCCCAGTGAAAATCACCCCGGTGGGGTCAACGCCAACGAATTCAGCGACGACTTCACGAGCTTCCTCGATGGCCCGGCGGGCCCGACGGGCGTCGGCGTGCGACCCGGCGGGGTTACCGACGACGCCGCTCATCCACGGCTCCATCGCAGCCAGTACTTCCGGACGTCGAGGGGCGGACGCCGCGTGGTCGAAGTAGAGATTCTCACTCATGCGATGAAGAAAGTCTTGGCGTTAGTAAATTCGTGGATGCCCTGGGCCGCCAGCTCTCGTCCGTAGCCCGAGTTCTTGACCCCGCCAAAGGGCAACTCGGGAGTGGACGCAACGACGGCATTGGCAAAGACCATTCCGGCCTCGAGTGCGCCGACGGCGTAGTCAACCTCGGCCGAATCCGTCGCCCAAATTGATGCCCCTAAACCCCAAGGGGTGTCGTTGGCGAGCACGACCGCCTCGGCCAAGTCCTCGACGACGTGGATCACGGCCACGGGTCCGAAGAGCTCTTCGGAGCCCGCGCGCGAGTCCGCGGGTACGTCAACCAGCACCGTGGGGGGGTAGAAAAAACCGGGTCCGTCCAATGGCGCACCGCCACACAACGCGCGTGCGCCCTTCGCGAGGGCGTCAGAAACCTGCGCGTGCAGGAGGTCGCGCTGCGCTGCGGAAACTAGGGGTCCCACCACCGTGGCCGGGCTCAGGGGATCACCCACGACGACCGCACTCATGGCGGCGGTGAATTTCTCTAAAAACTCATCGGCCCGTTCGCGTACGACAATGAAGCGCTTCGAGGCGATACAACTCTGTCCATTATTTTGAACTCGTGCCGTCACCGCCAAGGGCACCGTGTGCTCCATATCGGCCGATCCCGCCACAATAAAAGCGTCCGAGCCGCCAAGTTCCATCACACTCTTTTTCAAGGCCCGGCCAGCTAGGGCCGCCACCGACCGACCCGCTCGCTCCGAGCCAGTCAAGGTCACCGCCGCTACCCGAGAATCAGCTATGACCGACTCCACGTCTTTAATCTCGAGAAAGAGATTGCTGAAAACGCCTCGTGGAAATCCGGATCGACGAAACAGTCCCTCAAGATACAGCGCCACACCCGGCACATTTTCCGCGTGCTTCAACAGACCCACATTGCCCGCCATCAAGGTGGGTGCAGCAAAACGTACGGCCTGCCACAGCGGGAAATTCCACGGCATGATGGCGAGAACCCCGCCCAAAGGTTCGTAGCGGATGCCGCTATCACTAGCCGTGGTGCTGACGTTCTCCGTGGCTAAGAAACGAGCCGCGTGTTCTGCGTAGTAGCGCATCGTCATGGCGCATTTGCCCACCTCCCCCTTCGCCGCCGCGAAGGTCTTACCCATCTCGCTGGTCATGAGTTCGGCGACCACTGGCACTTCTGATTCCAAAATCTCGGCCGCGCGGGTCATCAGAAGTGCTCGATCCGCCACACTGGTCCTGCGCCACTCGGCGAAAGCCGTTGCGCTGTGGGCGAGAATCTCTTCTATTTCGGCCTGTGAATGAGCACTGTACGTTGCCACCATAGCCCCGGTCGTGGGATTTATAGAAGTAAAGGACATGCTCCCATTCTGGCAGTTCTCTAGGGTCGTGTGTCGGTACCGGCTAATTCATTGAAGTACTGGGGTCGCCCAATGAAAATACCCAGCGCTAGGGCTAGCCCGACCAGGGCGCCGAGGGCCGTCACCGCGCGTAAGCCCAGCGCGTGCACCAAGAGGGCCTGCACCAGAGAACCCAGGGGGTAAAAAATGGAGAGCGACATGGTGTACAGCGAGAGAATTCGTGACCGTTCCGCGGCCGGGGCGTTCAGTTGAACGCTGGCGTTGAGCCCGGTCAGAGTTCCGATGTAGAAGTAGCCGACCAGAACTAATCCGGGAACCGACCACCACAACGAGGGCGCCAGTGCGTACGCAATCAGGGAGAGCATTAATCCCAGAAGTGACGCACGGAGTACGCCGAGTCGCGACCGGCGTCGCGCGAGAGCGGGCAACGTGATAGCGCCGAGCACTGCACCCACTCCTTGGGCCGTTACCAGCCAGGGTGTACCCGCTCGGCCAGCGTGCAACACCTGAATCGCCATCGCCGGTATGAGGGCAATGAAGGGACTGAGAAAAAACGCCACGAGGCCGATGCCGATGATGGCGTGACGACACGCGCGCTGAGACCACGCCGCTCGAGCACCGTGGCGAATTTCTGCCATGAGGTGAAGGGGGTCCACTCGCGGCTCGCGGTCCGGAGTACGCACGAAAGCAAACAGCACAACCACACAAACAAACGAGGCGGCGTTGGCGGCAAAGCACCAGCCCGGCGAGGTCGCCGCCAAGACCACCCCCGCCAAGAGGGGACCAATAATCCGTCCGAGATTGAACTGGGCCGACGAGAGTGAAACGGCGGCGAGTACTTCGTCTCGATCCACCAGGTCCGGGAGCAGACTCTGCCACGCGGCCCACGAAGCCGATGAGGCCAAACCCTCCACGACGGCCAGGAGAACGGCGAAAATCGGGTGAAGATGACCCGAGATTTCTAAGACCGCGAGGGTGCCGGCACCCACGGCCATGATGATGTTATTGCCCTGAATCCAACGCTGCCGATTCTTTCGGTCGGACATGGCTCCACCAATCGGCGCGCCAATCAAACTCGGCATCCAGGCCGCCATCATCAGCAGACCCAACCACACCGGATTATGGGTTGTCTCGGTGAGATACACGCCCATGGCGACGGACTGCATCCACGTACCCGTCGAGGACAGTAACGAGGAAATGAGTGACAGGCTGAAACTCCGGTGGCGCAGGGGGGCAAAGGAGATTGACGCCATAAATATCAACGCTAACCCTCAGCTGCCGCTCGACGAACCTAATAAAAACTGCGTCGGTCCAGGGTTCACTCGAGCAAAAACTACTCGTCGTGGACTGATCCGCTCTCTATGGCGAAGCCGGCAACGATGCCCCACAACGAGACCCCCGCGAGGGTCTCAGTCTTTCTTGCTGCGAGGGCGGAGGGCAAACCACCACACCGAAGCGATAGTGGCCAGAAAGCCTGCCAGCCCAATTGCCGATTTCACCTTTTTGCCTGATGTGTTTTTCGCCATACCAGCATCGTACAGACCTGAGGGCTGGGGGATGCCCCGGCCCTCAGGTCTCCCACGGATTTTCTCAGTCCTGCTTGGCGGCTTCGATATTCAGCTCGAGCACAATCTTGTGACTGACCACGAGACTGCCGTTTTCGAGCGTTCCTTCAAAATTCACACCGAAGTCGCGACGGTCAATCTCGGCGCGAGCCTCGAAGCCAGCGACGGTGACGCCCGGAGCCATACTCGGGCCGCTACCTAGGAATTCGAGGTCAAATTCGACGGACTTGGTGACACCCTTAATGGTGAGATCGGCGGTCAGAACGTAGTGATCTTCGGACTTCGTGGTCAGACCCGTTGACACCAAGGTCAAGGTAGGAAAGTTCTCGAGGTCGAGGAAGTCACCACTCTGCAGGTGACCGTCACGCATCTCGTTGTTGGTCGTGATACTGGCGGTTTGCACTGTTGCGGTGACTGACGAGAGCTCGGCGCTATCGCCAATGGTCACGACACCACTGAATTCCTTGAAGTTTCCGCGCACCTTGGCAGCGACGAGGTGGCGGGCTACGAAGCCAACCGAAGAGTGGACGGCGTCAACGTTGTAAACGCCGGGTGTGGGAAGTGAGCTCATGAGTATTTTTTCCTTGAATTTTTAGCGGTACGAAGTCGTACGATGCCATAGTAGTTGCTTATGCAACTACTTGTCAAGCAATAATATCATTTTTAACTAAATGCTAAGGTTTTCCCATGGAGCCTTCGACGTCGACCTGTCCTTCCGGTGACGAACGAGTACGACTCTTCGGCCAATTACTAGAAACTCAGGCTCGGCTCTCACGCGACCTTGGACGCGAACTCGAAGATTCCTGCGACCTACCGCTGGCCTGGTTTGAAGTTCTCTTGCGATTACGTCGCAGTCCCGAGGGCCGACTCACTATGACCCAGATCGCCGAAGCCACAGTCCACTCCACCGGTGGGACAACTCGACTGGTGGACCGCATCGAAGTGGCCGGCTACATCGCGCGCCAGAACTGCCCCACCGACCGTCGGGCTATTCACGTGGCCATTACGCCGCTCGGCGAAGTGAAACTGAACCGGGCGTTGACCGCCCACGTCGAGCACTTAGAGCGCCACATTGGCCAACGCCTGACGATGACTGAGCGTCAGCAACTTAGCGAGTTGCTCGAGAAGTTGCAGCCCTAATTCTTCCGTAGCCACACCGTGGCGCTACGACCGTCCTCGAGATCTAGAGCAGTCCCCTCGCCCGATCCCGTACCGACGTGAATGTCAATTGCCAGCACTTCCGAAGCCAGTAGCTCAAAACCTTCCGATAGGTCATCGAGGCCCGCGACCCACAGCGTGATGCGATCCGACACGTCAAGGCCGGAAGTCTTCCGCAGGTCCTGCACTTGGCGCACCACGTCACGCAGATACCCACGGCGTCGAAGGTCATCATTGAGCGTCACGTCGAGGGCGACGACCTCATTCGCTTCGCGCGACACGGCGAAGCCACCCTGGCTCTTGACGCGTAACTCAAGGTCACTGGCGTCGAGCAGGAAAGTTCCCGTCGACAGCACAATTTCGAGAGACTCGCCACGCTCGAGGGCGGCCGCAACCTGGACCCCATCACACTGAGCCAAGGCGGCCTTCAATTCCTTCACGCCCTCACCGAGCCGTGGTCCCACCGTTCGAAAGTTGGGCACAAGTTCGAAACTGAGTACGTCGGCGAGTTCCGAACCGAACTCGAGAAGATCAACATTGAGCTCGTCTTCCACCACGCCTCGGGGTGGCTGCGGCGTACCCGGTGCCAAGAACACCAGCGCCCTCGAGAGGGGCTGACGAACCTTGAGGCCAGCTTCCGCTCGCGCCGCTCGACCCAGCGACGTGAGTCGACGAGCGACATCCATCGACGCTTCCAATTCGAGGTCGCGGTCGAGTCCTGACGAACTTGGCCAATCCGCGAGGTGCACCGATGAGTCGTCACCAGTCTGAAAGAGCTCTCGGTAGAGACGATCAGCCACGAAGGGGATGAAGGGTGCCATCAGCAACGACAGGCGCTGTAGGACTTCGAGCAAAGTGGCGTGAGCGGCCAAGGTATCCGAAGCCGGCGCGTTGGGATCCGTTCGCCAGAAACGACGACGGCTCCGTCGTACGTACCAGTTAGAGAGGTCGTCAATCAGCGAAGCGATCGCGGCCGTAGCGCCCAGTGGCTCGTACGCTTCGAGGGCCTCGGTCACCAGTTCGGTAACCCCCTCCAACCTCGACAAGATCCAGCGATCCATGTCCGAACGCTCCGCGTGAGCGGGAATCGCGGAATCGAGTGGATCAAACTCATTCAGCGATGCGTAGGTCGTGAAAAAGCTAAAAGTGTTCCACAGGGTGGCCATCGTCTCGCGCAGTGACGCGTCAATCGCGGCCAGTCCCGCGCGGGTCGGCGTCCACGGTGAGCCCTGCGAGAACATCCACCAACGCAGGGGGTCGGCTCCACGAGTCGAGAGAATCTCCCACGGGTCAATCACGTTACCGACCGACTTACTCATCTTCTTGCCGTCGGTGTCAACAATGTGCCCGAGGCAGAGCACGTGTTCGTAGGGGGTTGCCCCAAAGACCAGAGTGTTCACCGCCAGGAGTGAATAGAACCACCCCCGCGTCTGGTCAATGGCTTCCGCGATGAACTGGGCCGGGAAGGCGAAGGCCTCAGCCGAACCTTCGACGTGGGGGTAGCCCACCTGGGCCGCTGGCATGGCGCCCGAATCGAACCAGGCGTCGATGACTGGTGCGACGCGACGCGCGGGCTCGCCGCACGTACGACAGGGCAGCAGCACCTCGTCAATGGCGGGGCGGTGGGGGTCGATGTCGTGAAGATCGAGACCGGTCAATTCGGAGAGTTCGGCTCGCGAGGCAATGCAGGTGAGGTGATTCTCTTCGCAGCGCCAGATGGGCAAAGGTGTGCCCCAGAATCGATCACGCGAGAGGGCCCAGTCCACGTTGTTGTTCAACCACTCGCCGAATCGTCCATCGCGAATGTGCGCCGGGTGCCAGTCGATAGTGGCGTTCTGCTCGAGCAATTGAGATTTAAATGAGCTGGTGGCGACGTACCAACTCGGCTTACCCCAATAGATCAAGACGGTGCTACAGCGCCAGCAGTGCGGTAGTGAGTGCGAATACGCAAATCGCCGGATAAGTAGGCCCCGACGCTCCAATTCATCATTAATGTCGCTGTTCGCCTCGCGCACGTCTCGGCCTTCGAGCCAGCCGACGGCGGCGGTGAATCGCCCATCGGGTCCGACCGGGTTTACGGTGGGCAAATTATTGGCTCGGGCCACCTGACGGTCAACCTCACCGAAGGCCGGTGACTGGTGAACAAGACCCGTTCCCTCGTCGGTGGTCACGTAGTCGGCCGCTACCACACGGCAGGGATCCGAGCCAACGGGGAACTCAATATCGTCAAAGGGGCGCAGATAGTGAAGACCCACCAGCGCACTCCCGGGGAAGGTGAAGCTTGCGCGCTCGTCTTCACCGAGCACGGACTCAATCAAGGCCTCGGCCACTACCAAACCGTCAACCACCGCGTAGGTGACCTCCGGGTGAACAGCGATACCAACATTCGACAACAAGGTCCACGGCGTCGTTGTCCACACGGCCAAGTGAGTCGCTCCGCCCAGTCGCGGATCATCCAGCCCATCAACGAGTGGAAAGCGAACGAAGCAACTCTCATCGACTTCGTCCGTGTAAACCCCGGGTTGTCCGAGTTCGTGACTCGACAGAGAAGTCCCGCAGCGAGGACAGTAAGGAATGACCTTGAGATCTTCGTAGAGTAGACCGCGATCAAAGAGCTGCTGGAGCTGCCACCACACCGACTCGACGTAACTCGGTTGGTAGGTCCAATAGGCCTTATCCGTGTCAATCCAGTAACCGATTCTCTCGGTCAGCTTGGTGAAGTCCTCGACATAGGTCTGGACCGACTCGCGACAGAGTCTGGTGAATTCGGCAATGCCCACTTCTTCTTCGATAGCTTTTTTTCCGGAAATTCCGAGGCGTTTTTCAACCTCGACTTCCACGGGTAGCCCGTGGGTATCCCAGCCGGCGCGACGCGCGACGTAGTGACCTCGCATGGTCTGAAAACGGCAAAAGAGGTCCTTATAGACCCTCGCCCACACGTGGTGTAATCCGGGCTTTCCATTGGCGGTCGGCGGTCCTTCGTAAAAAACCCACGGCTCTGCTCCGGCGCGTTGTTCGAGCGAGCGTTGGAAAACACTGTGTTCCCGCCAACGGGCGAGTTCGGCCTCCTCTACGGTGACAAAGTCGATGTCAGCACTGACGGGACGGAACACAATTCTCCTTTTACTTTCACTCATCGTACCGAAGATTGGACCGCGACCGACTCCTCGACCCCTAATCTCGTGCCGTGCCATCCTTCTCAATACTCCGCGAAGATATCTTTCAACCCGGTCCCGCGTCACTAGTCAGCGCCGCTCTCGATGAACTCAATCGGCGCTACGGCGGCGATTCGGATACCGCTCACCTCGACAATGAAGAAATGGCTCCTCCGCGGGGTGGCTTTTTTGTTGCCCGAAGCGATGACGGCCACCTCGCCGGTGGCGTGGGCTTGCGCAGCATCGTGGACCCGGACCTGCACCTCGGGGAAATTAAGCGTTTGTGGGTCCGCCCCGACCTACGTCAAGCCGGCGTCGCTCGAGGGTTAATGGCCGCCGTTGAGAACTACGCCCGCGACTGTGGCTACGCCCAGCTCTTTCTCGAAACAGGCTGGGCCCAGCCAGAGGCTCAGGCTTTCTACCAACGTATTGGCTGGACTCGTATCGATGACTTTCCCGAGGGTGCCTTCAGCTACCCCCTGGGCATAAAGTTCACGCGCGTTTTTTAACGACCGAACTCATTATCAAGCCACGACTCGGTGAGCTCGTCGAGCGATCCCAAAACCAAATCAGCGATCCCAAACGCCGCTAGCGAACGTTCTTCGGCCACGGGCACTGCCACGCAGGTCATCCGCCCGGCCTTCGCCGCGAGCACTCCGGCGGCCGAATCTTCGAAGACGAGACATTCGCTCGGTGTCACGCCGAGTGACAGGGCCGCCGTTAAAAAAACTCCCGGATGCGGCTTACCGTAGGGTTCGAATTCCGCGGAATAGATTCCCTGAAAGGAGTCACGAAGCTCGAAGTGACCCAAGCACCGCTCGATTAAGGCTAAGGGGGTCGAACTCGCCACGACCACCGGACCGCGTTGACTGGCCAAGTCAATGGCTCGTGTCGCGCCTGGTAGTAGACGTCCTTGTGATTCAACTAGATCGCCCACCCGCTGCAGAATCTGGGCGACCACGGCTTCTCGCGGCGGTCCCGTCCACGGAGCACGGGCGAACCAAAAGTCCACTACTTCGGCGACGAACATTCCCTTGGTGAGCCGTGTGCCGTCCGTCAAAATCGGCACTCCAAGGTCGCCGAGAATATCCAGTTCCGCTAGGTGCCAGAGGATCTCGGAATCCAAGAGGAGTCCGTCCATATCAAAGAGGGTGGCGACTAAAGACACCGTAGTACTCTGCCACAGGTCTCGCCCCAGCCAGTGAGTACCCTTGCGCCATGACCGAATTCGAATTTCTGACGACGGCAACCGTCGACGATGTCGTGCAGCGAATTGGCCGAGAACAGCGAGTACTTACGCAGCGTCACCCCCTCATCTCCGCCCAGCTCGACCCGCACGAACTCGCCACGACACTGCTCGCGAGTCAACACGACGTCCTGGTGGCTACACGTCATGGGAAAGTGACGGGTCACCTTCGAGGAGTGACGCTCACGAGTGCTGATTTCGGCTACTCCGCGTGGATTAATCCCGAGGGCCTCAGCTACGACGACGTTGAAACACTGGAAGCCCTCTACGCGCGGCGCGCCAGCGACTGGGTGGACCTCGGCATACTGCGCCACTACGTATGGGTACCCGCCGACCGAGAACGCGTCGAGCCCTGGCAGAATCTCGGCTTCGCCGCCATGCACTTACGAGGTTCGATGCCCCTGTCCTCGGCCTCTCGGCGTAATTTTCCGTCGGGTTATTCGATGCGCCGCGGGAGTGCCAGCGACGTCGAAACGGCCATCGAGCTCGACGACATCCTGAGCGAGTACCAGGAGGGTGGGCCCAGTTTTGCCCTCGGCCTGTCACGCGAATCGCAACGCAGCGATTGGCTCGAAACTCTCGACGACCCGGACACCTTCCACGTGATTGTGGAGTACGGGGGCCAGGCTGTCGCGCAGGCCCTGACCTTCCCCGTCTTCGAGCGACTGGGTTCATTTCCAGCCTCGGTGCACCTCAGCGCCGTATGCGTTCGAAGGGAACATCGAGGCAGTGGCGTGGGCGCCGCCATGGTCGATGAACTAATGGCGCAGTCGCAATCCGAAGGATTCGAGTACGTGGAGACTAATTGGCGCGTGACTAATCGCCAGGCCCATCGCTTTTGGCTGCACTACGGATTTACGCCGACCTATTTGCGGCTGCACCGCGCGATCGGCGTGGGCTAACCGGCGAGGTTGGCTTCAATCGCGGCCACGAGGGCCGGGTCTTCCGGTGTCACCATAGGACCGAAACGCTCGATCACGACACCGTCGGGACCGATGAGGAACTTTTCAAAATTCCAACGAATGTCTCCCGTGTGACCTTCGGCGTCCGTGCTCTGATTCAGCTCCGCGTAGATGGGGTGCTGGTCGTCGCCATTCACGTCAATCTTGTCGAAGAGGGGGAAGCTGACGCCGTAGGTAGTGGAGCAGAACTCGAGAATCTCTTCCGCCGTGCCGGGCTCTTGGCCGAGGAATTGATTGCAGGGAAAACCGACCACGCTGAAGCCACGACTACCGTAGGTCTGCTGCAGAGCTTCGAGGCCGGTGTACTGGGGCGTGAGGCCACACTTGGAGGCCACGTTGACGGCCAGAACGGTCGTCCCCGCAAAGTCCGCCAGCGAGCCTGGGGTGCCGTTGAGATAGTTGAGTGAGTGTTCGTGAAGTGACATATGAAGAGATTACTGCGCGTGGCCGTGCGCTGCGGCGGTCCTAGGCTACGTTCATGCACGCCGTCGTCATCAGCGACTCAACCCTCACCCTTAGTGAGCGCGACACGGCCACCCCGCAGTCCGGTGACGTGATTGTGGCGATGGCCGGCGCCGGATTAAATGCCGCCGACTTACTCCAACGAGCGGGCTTCTATCCGGCCCCGGCGGGTTGGCCCGCCGATATTCCCGGTTTGGAAGTGTCGGGCACGGTCGTTGCCCTGGGCGACCAGGTCACCTCGGTCGCCCTCGGTGATCGAGTCTGTTCCATCGTCGGCGGTGGCGGCCAATCCTCGCACGTGGCCGTTCCTAGCGAGCACCTCATTGCCGTACCGCCCAATGTGGATTTGGCCTCGGCGGGCGGTTTCGCCGAAGCCTTCTGTACCGCCTACGACGCCCTGGTGGTGCAGGCCAACATTCAGGCTGGCGAACACCTCGTAGTGTCCGGCGCGGCCGGCGGCGTTGGTTCGGCCGCCATTCAAATCGCCGCGTCGCGTGGCGCTCGGGTGACCGCGGTCACGCGTGACGATCGACACCACCGAGCTCTCAGCGACCTCGGGGCTACGAAAACCGTTCTCAATGAAGCCGGACAAATTTCCGATCCCGTTGACGTCATCTTGGAACTCGTCGGCGCCGCCCACCTCGCACACGCCCAGTACACGCTGGCGCCTCGGGCCAGAGTGGTGGTCATTGGTGTGGGCGGTGGTAGCCGAATAGAGCTAGATCTTCTCAACGTCATGTCCAAGAGAATTTCCGTGACTGGCTCAACGCTACGAGCGCGTTCGCGCGTCGAGAAGGCCGAGCTCGTCACTGGGGTCACGCGAGACCTCAGTGAACTATGGGCCAACGGCCACGTTCACGTCCCCGTGGCGGGCTACTTCCCCCTGACCGCGGTACACGAAGCGTACGAGGCCTTCGCCACGCCCGGTAAATTCGGCAAAATTATTCTCACGCCCTAGCGCCAGGACATAGTACGGGAGACCATGAGCGAGATTCCGATTCCCTCTCCCCACCCATCGCGCTGCTCCCCCGCACGCGCTGACTTCGAACTCATCGTGGCCGCGCACGAAGCTGCCGTGCGGGCTGGTAACGCGAACTACCGCGACCCGACAACGGGGCTCGTTGTCCTAACGGTTTCCACCCACCTCGCGCGTGGGAGTTGCTGCGACAGTGGCTGTCGCCACTGCCCCTTTATTGGCTGCTAGTGAGCCGCCGAAGGGCCATCGTGCTGCTTGAGGTGGTGACGGTCAACATTCGCGATGAAGAAGAAGGAAAGTCCTCCGACGAAGAGCATTAGCGAGCCGAATCGGAAGGCCTGACCAAAACCGTGCACCAGCGCGGCGTGGGCCAGTTGGACCGTCGGACGCTCACCGTGAGCATTCACGATGAGGAAGCTAGCTGCCCCCGATACCGCAATGGTGTTCTGGATCGCCGTACCAAAGGAACCACCGATTTGTTGCGTCGTGCTGAGTACCGCTGAGGCGGCTCCGGTGTCGCGGGGCTCAATATTAAACAGTGCCGTAGACGACAGCGAAACGAAGACACCACCCATACCGAGACTCATCATGAGCAGACAGGGCATGACGTGTAGCGCGTAGGAACTCTCGGGGTGCAGCATGGAGAGACCCAAGAGACCTAACGAGCCCATAAAACTACCCACTGTCGCCAGTGGTCGAGGACCAAATTTTGGCAGCAACTGACTCGCCGTCGTCGCCGAAATAATGACGCCCAGCGAGAAGGGTAGGAAGCACAAGCCCGACTTCACGGCCGAGTAGCCGTGCACCGTCTGGAAGTAAAAGGTCATGAAGAGGAACATCCCGTAGAGACCAAAAGCGAGCAGTAACTGCGACAGGTAGGCCGCCGCTCGATAGCGATTGGTCAGCAGTCGCATCGGGAGCAGGGGCGAAGAGACCCGTTGTTCAATCAGGAAGAAGACAACCAGGAGAAATCCCCCACCGCACATAAAAGTGAGTGGCGTGCGCGATCCCCAACCATCGGTGGAGGCTTGGGACACCCCGTAGACAATGGCCAGCATTCCCGCCGTCACCGTCAATGCTCCCGGCACGTCGTACTTGGTACGTACTTCTACCTTCGACTCACGCACGTTGGGAATTGAGAGAGTGAAGGCGATAAGCGCCATGGGGGTATTGACAAAGAGGCACCAGCGCCAATTGAGGTACTGCGTGAGCAGGCCTCCGGCAATCAGGCCGATAGCTGCTCCCACGCCCGAGAGTGCTCCGTACACACCAAAGGCTTTCGCCCGCTCCTTGGAATCAGTAAAGGTAACTGAAATCAGCGAGAGGGCCGCGGGGGTGAGCAGGGCGCCAAAGATGCCCTGAAGTCCACGGGCCCCAAAGAGCATCGCCTGATTGACAGCGAACCCACCGAGTAGGGACGCCAGAGCAAAGCCGAGAAGGCCAATCTGGAAGGCCTTCTTGCGACCCAGATAATCGCCAACTCGACCACCTAGTAGGAGAAAGCCACCGAAGGTCAGCAGGTAGGCGGTCACGGCCCACTGGTAATTCTTGGGGGCAATGGAAAGAGCCCTCGCCGCGTGCGGTAGGGCAATGTTGACAATGGAGGAGTCCAGCACCACCATGAGTTGGGCAATGGCGATAACCACGAGGGCGAACCATCGCCGTGGATCGGCTACTTCGGCGTGGACAACGTTTCTTTCGGGGGCAGCACTCATCGGCGTCTTCTTCCTTTTGTTATCAATCAACTCTAGTTATCGAGATGCTGGTTCGAGCGCTACATCTAGAGCAGACTCGACAACGGCGTTGCCGTGATTTCGTGGGCTTCAGCGACGGGGCCATAGGTCACGGCACCGTGTACCACGTTGACCCCCTCGGCCAAGGCCGAATCTTGGAGGACCGCAGTTCGCCAGCCGTGTCGAGCTAACTCCATGGTGTAGGGCAGCGTGGCGTTGGCGAGAGCGTGGGTTGACGTGTGCGGGACGGCACCGGGCATATTGGCCACGCAGTAGAAGATTGAACCGTTGAGTTCGAACACTGGGTCTGAGTGCGTCGTTGGTCTCGTCGCTTCGAAGCAGCCACCCTGGTCAACGGAAATGTCCACGAGTACGGAACCTGGTCGCATGCGCGAGACCAGTTCGTTGCTCACTAGTTTTGGGGCCTTGGCTCCCACCACCAGAACTGCGCCAATCACGATATCCGCTTCCAGACACGCTTCTTCGATGGCGTACTGCGACGAAGCCACGGTCTCGAGTTGCCCGCGGAAGTGATGGTCAACCGAGCGAAGGCGTTCCAGGTTACGGTCGAAAATTTTTACTTTCCCGTGCATTCCAACGGCCAGAGTTGCAGCCGCCATACCGGCGACACCGGCTCCGAGAACCACCACGTTCGCCGCTGCGACTCCCGGCACCCCCGCAATAAGCATTCCTCGGCCGCCACCCGAGCGCATGAGGTGGTGGGCACCCATGAGCGGAGCCATCCGCCCAGCTACTTCACTCATGGGCGTCAGTAGTGGTAGCGAGTTGTCGGCTAGTCGCACTGTTTCGTAGGCGATAGCCACATTGTTTCCCGCGATCAAGGCATCAGTGCAACTCCGTGACGCCGCCAGGTGTAGGTAGGTGAAGAGGACTTGATTCTCTCTCGCGGCGAGTAGCGGGTACTCAGACGCAACGGGTTCTTTCACCTTGAGCACCAAGTCACTAGTTGACCAGACGTCCTCTGCGAGGGCGACAATTTCTGCTCCGGCCGTGACAAAATCCTGGTCGGAAATCGATGAACCCACACCGGCGCCACGCTCAATGAGCACCCGGTTGCCCGCCCGCGAAAGCTCGCGCACGCCGGCTGGGGTAATAGCGACTCGGTACTCGTCGGTCTTAACTTCTGAAGGTATTCCAATGATCATCGTTGATCACATCCTTTAGCCACCGAGGTGACCCTAGAACAAGTATTCTCCCACACGACTCGGACGAAGGGCGTGACGCCGATAGTCCTCGACGAGACGATATCTAGAAGTCGAGATTGTGCATCACGTGCTTGATTCTCGTGTAGTCCTCGAACCCGTAGACCGACAAATCTTTCCCGTAGCCCGAATTCTTGAATCCGCCGTGTGGCATTTCCGCGACTATTGGAATGTGGTTGTTAATCCAGACGCAGCCGAAATCAAGGTCACGAGCAAAACGCATGGCGCGGCCGTGATCTTTCGTCCACACCGATGAGGCCAGGCCGTACTCAACACCGTTGGCCCAGGTGAGAGCTTCCTGTTCGTCCGAAAACTTTTGTACCGTGATGACTGGTCCGAAGATTTCCTTCTGAACCATCTCGTCACCCTGACGTAAGTCGGCAATCACTGTTGGTTGGAGAAAGAAGCCCGAGTCTCCAATGCGAGATCCGCCGGCCGCTAGTGACGAGTGACCGGGGGCCCGACTCAAAAAGCCCGAGACTCGATCAAATTGAGCCTCATTATTCACTGGGCCGAAGAGCGCGTCCTCGTTATCGGGGAAACCAACCACGGTTCCGCGCGCCTGCTCACTGAGGGCGTCGACGAAGTCACCGTAGGCTCGCGCCCCGACCAATACTCGTGTCGCCGCCGTGCAATCCTGCCCGGCGTTGAAAAATCCGGCCATAGCAATCGCTTCGGCTGCGGCTGAGACATCAACGTCATCAAAAACAATGACGGGGGCCTTTCCGCCGAGTTCGAGGTGTACCTTCTTGAGAGTCTGCGCCGCGGACGTGGCGACTTCCATGCCCGCGCGGACCGAACCAGTTACCGAAACCATCGCCGGTACCGCGTGCTCGACGAGGGCGCGACCGGTGTCGCGGTCACCGCACACCACGTTAAAGACTCCGGCGGGCAGATGCTCAGCCATAATCTCAGCCATCAAGAGGGTGGATGCCGGAGTGGTGTCCGAGGGCTTCAGCACCATGGTGTTACCAGCCGCTAGCGCGGGGGCCCACTTCCACACCGCCATCATCATGGGATAATTCCACGGCGTCACCGCACCGCACACACCCAGCGGCTCGCGACGGACGTAGCTGGTGTGATTCTCCATGTACTCGCCAGCCCCGCGGCCCTCGAGAATCCGCGCCGCGCCGGCGAAGAAACGAATTTGATCAATCATCGGAGGAATTTCTTCGCTGGCGGTGACGGCAATAATTTTTCCACAGTTTTCCGATTCCGCGGCCACGAGCTCACCAGCTCGGGCTTCGAGGGCGTCGGCAATTCTCAACAGGGCGAGCGCACGGGTCGACGGAGTGGTTCGCCTCCAACTCTCGAAGGCCCGAGCAGCCACAGTCACGGCCTGATCAACGTCAGCCGCGCTCGATAAGGGCATCTCCGCGAAGGGCTGGCCGGTAGCGGGGTTGATGAGTTCGACGTACTTTCCACTCATCGGTGCGACGTACTCTCCTCCGACAAAATTGCTGAAACGACGCATACGAATCCTCATTCCCAAATAGCCAGAAACTCTAGGCACACACTCAACTCTGCCAGATGGCAGAAGGCTTTTGCAACATGAAGATACGAAATCAGGACCCCTGGGAACCTAGAGTGACGCATAACGTTATCATTTAGCGCTATGATGGCTCTATCCGCAGTCAATGACCCTCTTAGTGGGGCCAACGACCGAGGTCTAAAAAATGCCCACACGACCAATCACAACAGGTGCAGCAGGCACCACTGAACGAGCGACACCAGAGGTACCGCTCTCGCGCACTGGTCTTGATCTCGTCGACCGTCAAATTGTTGGGCTCCTTCAGCAAGATGGTCGCAAGCCCTACGGCGCCATCGCCGAGGTGGTGGGTCTCTCCGAGGCGGGAGTGCGTCGCCGCGTTCAGCGTCTCCGTGATTCTGGCGTAATGCAAATTGTCGCTATCACCGATCCTTTGCAATTGGGTTTCGGACGCGAAGCCCTCGTCGGCATTCGCGTGCACGGTGACGTGCGACTCGTGGCCGACAAGATCGCCGCTATTCGCGAAGCTAACTACGTCGTTATGACGGCTGGGAGTTTTGACATCATCGCTGAAGTCATCGCCGTCGATGACGACGCTCTCGTTCACTTGCTGAACGATTCCATCCGCAGCATTCCGGGTGTCACTGAAGTTGAAACTTTTCTGTATCTAAAACTGTCGAAGCAGACATATAACTGGGGAACCAAATAATGACGTTGCACGAACTTGCCGTTGATGGCATTACCGCTCGCAATATGAATTCACTAAGTCACTCCTTGTCCGAGACCGCACGCCGGCACCTCTGGTTGCACTCGTCGCGCATGGGGAGTTACTCGACCAACATCGAGATTCCCATCATGGTGCGTGGTGATGGGGTGCACGTCTTCGACGCCCAGGGCAATCGTTACTTCGACGGGCTCTCCGGGCTCTTCACCAACCAACTGGGTCACGGGCGGCAGGACATTGCCGACGTCGCCGCTGCGCAGATGACCGAGTTGGGGTATTTTCCGCTGTGGACCTACGCCCATCCGGGAGCCATCAAACTGGCTGAAAAAATTGCTTCACTCGCCCCCGGTGATCTCAATCGAGTTTTTTTCACTTCGGGAGGCAGCGAGGCCGTCGAGAGTTCTTTCAAGTTGGCTCGTCAATATCACCGACTCCGCGGTGAATACGACCGCTACAAGGTCATCAGTCGCGACATCGCGTATCACGGTTCCACAATGGGTGCGCTCACTGTCACTTCTATCGAGTCGTACCGCACTCCCTTCGAACCGCTGGTTCCGGGGGCCGTCAAAATTCCTAATCTCAACTTCTACCGAGCCACTCAGCACGCTGATGACTTCGCGGCTTTTGGCATGTGGCAGGCCAGTTTGTTGGAAGACGCAATTTTACGCGAGGGTCCCGAGACTATTGCGGCCTTCTACGTCGAGCCCGTGCAAAATGCCGGAGGTTGTTTCACACCGCCGCCGGGCTACATGAAGGAAGTTCGTCGTATCTGCGACAAGTACGGCGTCCTGCTCGTGTCCGACGAAGTGATTTGCGCCTTTGGCCGAATGGGCACCTACTTCGGTGGTCAAAAGTACGACTACGTACCCGACATCATCACCTGCGCCAAGGGCCTTACGGCGGGTTACGCCCCACTCGGCGCCATGATTGTCTCCGACCGCATCGCGGAACCCTTCTTTCATGACGACGTGACCTTTATTCATGGCCTCACCTTTGCCGGACACCCGGTGTCCTGTGCGGTGGCGCTCAAGGTCTTAGAAATTTTTGAAGATGAGAAAATCCTCGAGAACGTTCTTGGTAACCAGGACTACTTCCGCTCGGAGCTCGAAGGACTTCGCGATATTCCCGTCGTGGGAGATATTCGTGGTACCGGCTACTTCTGGGGTATTGAAGTTGTAAAAGACCAGGCGTCACGCGAGACTTTCGACGACGACGAAGAGGAGCGCTTGATCCGTGGTTTCGTCACGCCAGAAATGTTCCGCCGCGGATTGATTTGCCGCTCCGACGACCGTGGCGACCCCGTTATCCAGCTCGCTCCGCCCTTGGTGTCAACGAGAGAGGATATCGACTTCATGGTCGGGACTCTTCGAGAAGTGCTCTCCGAGGTTGCCCCGAGGATATAATCAATGATGCAACCCCCCGCTTCATTGTGGTGGTCTACCCTCAACGAGGCTGCAGCACCGGGTGCCCCACTCACTGGCGATCAGAACGTGGACGTGGCAATTGTGGGTGGTGGGTTCACGGGCCTGTGGACGGCCCGAGAGCTACTTCGTCGCGATCCGCTCCTGTCGATCGCAATCATTGAAAAGTCGGTCTGCGGCTTTGGGGCGTCGGGGCGAAATGGTGGCTGGGCGTCGGGACTTTTTCCCGTGTCGAATAACGTCGTTCGCCGCACCTACGGCGACGAACTCTTCCATCACCAGCGCCACGTTCTCAACGCCGCCGTAGCCGCACTCGGAGCCGCAGCGGCAGCGGACGGGATTGACTGTGATTTTTCCCACGGCGGAACCCTCCAGGTAGCGCGTTCACCACTCCAAGCCGCACGTATCGGTGAGGAAGTCGAGGCGGCACGACGTGACGGAATTGCCAGTGAAGATTTCCGGTGGCTCACGCCACACGAGACGCGGGAACGAGTCAGTATGTCCTCCAGCCATGGCGCGTCGTACTCCCCCCACTGCGCTCGACTACATCCGGCCAAGCTGGTGCGAGGTCTAGCCCGTACCGTTCAGACTTTGGGTGGAAAAATCTACGAGGGGACTTTGGTGACGCGCATCGTGCCGGGGAACTCTGAGCACGGTCCCCGCGTTATCACCACTCACGGAACGGTGACGGCTCGTTACGTCGTTCGCGCAACGGAGGGCTTCACCTCCACCCTGCCGGGCCAGCGTCGCGAACTTGCCCCCATCTATTCACTGATGATCGCTTCTAGCGTTCAATCGAGCGGTTTTTGGAAGTCGGTGGGCCTGACGAAGCACGAAACCTTTAGCGACGGGCGACACCTGCTCGTGTATGGCCAACGCACCGCGGATAATCGTTTCGCCTTCGGTGGTCGGGGTGCTCCCTATCACTTTGGGTCCACGGTGGAGGAGCGATTTGACAATAACCAGCGTGTGTTTGACCTTCTAGAACAGACGCTGCGTGAGCTCTTCCCCACCCTCGAGGGTTCGCGAACGCACCAGTGGGGCGGGGCCCTCGCGATGCCTCGCGACCTCTCACCGTCGGTGCACGTCGACCATGTCAGCGGGCTCGTTACTGCCGGTGGCTATACGGGCGATGGCGTCGTTCTCTCCTTCGTTAGCGGCCACGCTATTGCTGACCTTCTTACGAATCCGGAGAAAAAAACTGAAATGACGAGGCTCCCCTTCGTCCAACGCCGGTCTCGTCAATGGGAGCCCGAGCCCTTGCGCTGGATTGGCGTCAACGCCGGGATTGCCCTCGCCACACGGGCCGACGCGACGGAACAGCGCCGAAAGAGGGAGAGTCGCATCACGCCACTCTTAGATCGCCTCTTTGACCAGGACCTTGACTAGTTCAGAATGTTGACGGCCCGCGCGGCCACCATGGCAATGGTCACCAGAGAAATTATCGATTCCATGGCGAAGAGAGCCTTCGCGATACCGGTGAGGGGCACCGCGTCGGCTGGAGCGAAGCTCGTCCCATTGGCAAAACTCGTATAGAGGTAGTCGAAGAAATTTGGACGCCAGTCCGCTGGGGCGAGCGTGGGATTTTCCATTTGAGGAAACTGAATATCGACCGTGCGCTCTTTCCCCGTCCCTCGAGCAGCCGGCCCCCCACGGTCCAGTTCCCACAACCACACGCCGAAGGTGAAGACATTGGTGCACCACAAGGCAATCGCCGAGTACAGCAGACTGCGACCCTGTACCACGCGAGCGTGCAGCAGGTGGTGTACCAATAATCCCGTCGAGGCCGCGTTGGCTGCCGTGATGAGCATAAGGAGACCCACCGTGGATCGATGGACCCAGGCCGCCTCGTCGGGATGCCGGTCACGGCGCAGGGAGAGCGGGAGGAGGGGAAGAAGTATGAGGACCGGGAGGAGGAATTTCGGGCCAACCGCTAAGCGATGTGGCAACACGAGGTAGACGCCCGCACAAATGAGGAGAGCGAGCGAGGCGTGCCACTGCGGTTCCTGACGAGATTCAGCCACGAGACGCACTCACCAGATCAGCCAAGATACGCCGGAGCTCGAGGGTCGTTCGGTCGGCTCGAGTGTGTATTTCCGTCGTCACGTCCAAGGGAATCGAGAGCTCAGCGAAACGTGATTGCAGCGCCAGGTCCTCATTGATGACCGCAATTTCGAAATCCACCGCTTCGGCCATTCGCTCGAGTGAGCCGTCGAGGTCATTGCGCCACAGTGATGAATAGATTCTCACGGTCTCGTCGTCCTGGGGTGAAAGGAAAAAACCGATCACGTTTGACCCTCCCGCGTCCACAAATTCAATGTCCAGCTCCAGGTGAAAGGGGGCCGTGTAGCGATAGGTGAGACGACGGGTTTGTAGCAGTGGGCGCCGTCCATCGAGGACCCCGGGATCTTCACGGTTGGCGAAGAGGTGTTCGTAGGTAGCGCTAAAGCAGTACCCGTCACGGGTCACCGTGTAGTGCGGCACCGCCACTTCCTCTCCGGCGCCAAAGGTGTTCCCGTGCACGAAGGGAAAGTGGGCCATGTCGAGAAAATTGTCAGCGAGTAATCCCGCTGATCCCCGCGTCACCATCACCGGGAGATCACCTCGGAGAAAATCTCCCTGTCCCGCGGCGGCGAGTTGTGGTCGGGGAGTTAGTGGCTCCTCGGGGGCTACGAAGACCATGCCGTGGCTTTCAAAGATTGAATGTGGCCCGGCTAGTTGTGCACGAGAGGGCAGCGTCGCGTCGGGACCGAGAGCGGGAATCTCGACACAGAGTCCGTCGGCATCGAAACGCCAACCGTGATAACTGCAGCGCAGTGAGTCTCCTTCACAGGACCCCAACGACAAGGGTGCTCGTCGATGGGGGCAGCGGTCAATGAAGACTCGAATATCGCCGCTCGGTGATCGCCAGACCACGTACGGCTCGTTCATGAGCGTGAACGAGCGTGGCTTGTCGCTCACCTCGTCGCTGCGACAGAGCGCGTGCCAGGCACAACGTAGGGCGCTGTGCGTATTACGCAAAGTACTGGGCACGACGCCCAACTTAGTTGAGGTGTAGCGAAGGGACGGAGGAAATCTGTAACGGGTCCAGCAGTTTGGTGAGACTGGGCGGAGCCGCGGCCACGAGACGGCGCAGCATGACTTGTGTTAGAGCCGTGACCTGATTCGAACGGGGCGCCTGAATTCGCCAGGGCTGGTTGTAACTCACCGCGCCCAGCGACGCATTCAGCGTGGTGTTCTTCGCGTGAGCGACCAGGGCGAAACCAACCAGTTGGCCCGCCCTCGCTACTCGTGCCGCGTACGTAACTCTGAGGTGACCGGTGAGACCCCCCACGAGACGGAGGGTGGGCCGAGTGGTGGTGGTGAAGGTGTAGGTCGTCTCGTCACCCTGATGCGTCACGACGCCCTGGGCCAGGGGCAGTGAGAGGTCCGGTCGAATGATAGTGAGAGCGAAGGGGAAAAGATCAAGCACTCCCACCGAGGTCGACACCCACGGGGTTCCCACTAGCGACGATAGGGCCGGAAAATTGAGAAAGACCGACTTTCCCTTTTTGACAAATCCGAGATCGAATGTAGACAGAACCAATGGGATGTGAACAACACCGGCAAGGTCTCCGGTCCGGAAATTAGCCTGAAAATCCGCCGTGACCCCGAAGGATGACTGGGTCGCAATTTCCAGATGAAAAAGTCCCGTTACCGGGGCCCGGCCGTGGAGGGCGAGGAGGTTATCCGTCGCCCCACTCGGGTTAGGGTCCGTCGCCGCGAGAGTAAGTCCCGTAGTAGTCAAAGATCCCGCGAGTAGCGCGACGGCAACAGCGTAAAATTTCCGCGTCCGGCTCACGCCGTCACCTTAGTTTCAACCACTGGAGGGCGCTGAGTACGCTCGACGTATGGAAAATCTCGATCATCGGACCTTGGCCGCAACGAACTACAACCGCTGTTTCGAATTGCTCGAAGAAGTGAATCGAAGTGCCGAACAGAATGTAGAACTACTTACGTCTGCCTTCACCTCTCGATACCACTGGCGTGAAGCCGGCGGCAACGAGCAGTGGGTCACCAGCGACTGGATGGTGGCCCGAGTAGCCGGGGCGCTCGGCCACGGCCTACTCGCCCTCAGTTACGCCCAGCGGGCCTACGACGCCGCGCAGGATCCGCGTATTCCCGACTGGCTCCTCGCGTCAACGGCCGAAGGTATGGCTCGCGCTTACGCAGTACTCGGTGACGTCGAACAGAGAAATGCTTGGTGCCTCACCTGCGAAAAACTCATTGGCGATATTCGTGACGATGACGACCGCTCAATCATCGCCCAGCAATTAGCTTCGGTTCTTCGTTAACGAAAGTCTCGCGAGGGTGGCGCCAGCGCCACCACGTCGAGGACCTCAACGTGTTCCGCCACGAGCGCTAGGGTCCCCTGACCGCGTTCGACGCGCCCTCTAATAATCAAGGCGGGATGGCCCACGGCGACCGACCTCCAACGTTCCCACGCGCCCTTGGAGAAGATCACGTTCACGTGGCCGGTCTCGTCTTCTAGGTTAAGAAATACCGCCCCGTGCGCCGTTTCTGGGTGTTGGCGATGCGTCACTACTCCCGCGACCAGCACCCTCGCCGTGGGTGCTCCGACCACGGCGACAGCGGGGGTGATTCCTCGGCTCTCCAGTAGCGGGCGTAGTACCGCCATGACCGTCGCTTCGGGCGTGAGCCCGAGTGACCAGAGGTCGTCGCCAATGCGTTCGAACTCAGTTGGTTCTAAGAGGGGGGGAGCTACGAGTCCGGTCACGATTCCGGTCAAACGGTCGGGGGTGTTTTGAGACGCCGCGTTGGCGCCCCAAGTCGCCTCCCGACGGCTCTCACCAAAAACGTCCAGAGCCCCCGCAGCAGCCAACGACTCAAGGTGGCTTCGCGAGCAGGTGGCGCGGCGTACTAAATCTTCACTGTTGGCCCACGGGGCCCCATCGACGATCCGTGCGGCTAGCTCAGCGCTGATGGAGCGCACCCCACCCAGACCCAGCCGCACCTCGGGTGCCCTTCGGTCCCCGACGAGACAAGCCTCAGTACCAGAAAGATTTACACAGGGTCGAAGAACGCGAACTCCGTGACGCTGAGCATCCGCGACCAGGCTTTGCGGTGACCAGAAACCCAGTGGCTGGGCGTTGAGCAAGGCCACCAGAAACGCCGCAGGGTAGTAACACTTAATCCAAGCCGAACAGTAGACCAGGTGAGCGAAAGACACCGAGTGGGATTCGGGAAAACCAAAATTTGCGAAGGCTGACAGGGCGTCGTAGAGCTGATCGGCCGTCTCCCCCACAATCTCGTTACGAGCCATGCCGGCGTAAAAGCGACTCTTTAATTTCAACATACGAATTTCCGAACGCTTGGCCGCCATGGCCTGACGCAGTTCGTCCGCCTCGGCGGGTGAAAATCCAGCCACCGCCACCGCCATCTCCATGAGTTGCTCTTGGAAGAGGGGCACCCCGAGGGTGCGCCGCAGGATTGGTTCCAGACGAGGGTGCAGGTAGGTCACCGGTTCATCACCCCGTCGTCGGCGAATATAGGGGTTGACAGCGTTGCCCTGGATGGGGCCAGGACGGATGAGGGCAACTTCAATCACGAGGTCGTAGAAACAGCGGGGCTGCACCCGCGGCAAGGTCGCCATCTGGGCGCGAGATTCGACTTGAAAAACCCCGACGGTGTCCGCCAAGCACAGTAGGTCGTAGACCGCATCTTCCTGGGGAAGTCGCGATAGATCGAGAGTCACCCCGTAGAAGTCGGCCACCGTATCGACTGCGCGATGCAAAGCATCCAACATACCGAGACCGAGGAGGTCGAATTTAACCAGACCGATAGTCGCGCAGTCATCTTTATCCCACTGCAGCACCGTTCGCCCGGTACTGCGACCCCACTCCACCGGGCACACGTCAATGACCGGTCGGTCGCACAGAACCATGCCGGCCGAGTGAATGCCCAAATGACGAGGGCGATGCAGGAGCTCTTCGGCCATCGCGGCCACCAGCGGTGGGATGGGGTCGGGGGTAGCAGCAATTTCTTCGAGACCAGCGCTGGACGTCACGCGCGCCACACTGTCTTCGTCGTGCCCCATGGCTCGAGCCACGTCACGTAGCGCTGAGCGCGGACGGTAGGTGATCACGTTGGCGACCTGCGCCGCGTGACGGCGACCGTATCGTTCGTAGACGTATTGGATTACTTCTTCGCGGCGACCAGATTCAATATCGACATCAATGTCGGGCGGGCCGTCACGCGCTGGTGAAAGAAAACGCTCGAAAAAAAGATGGAGAGCCACCGCATCAGCATTGGTAATGCCGAGCGAGTAGCACACCGCCGAGTTCGCGGCGGAACCACGACCCTGACAATAAATATTCTGGCGACGACAAAACTCCGTGATATCCCAGACAATCAGGAAGTAGCCCGCGAAACCTAGTGAGCGAATAACCGACAACTCGTGATCAATCTGACGCCACGCACCGTCCACGCGTTCTTTAGTTCGAGGACCGTAACGCTCGGTCGCACCAGCTTCGACAATGCGCTCGAGGTAGGTCTGCTCGTCGACATTGTCCGGCGTAGCGAAATCCGGGAGTTCGGGCGTTAGCAGTCGAAGATCAAAGGCGATCTCGCCCACTAACTCACCCGCTCGGTCAACCACCCCCGGCCAACGAGAAAAACGCTGACGCTGTTCCGCGTCACTGCGCAGCGCGCCACTAGGCGACGGCGAGAGCCACCCCGCCATTTCTTCGAGAGTCCGCCGTGCTCGGATGGCCGATAGGACATTCGCGCGCGGGTAGGCAGACACATTGGCGTAGTGGACATTCCCCGTTGCAACAACATCGAGCTGTCGCGCAATAGCTATTTCACTGATTGCGTCATTACGCGCCACGTCATCAGCCGAGCCGTCGTCCCAGAGTTCGGCCACCAGATTTTCTGCGCCGACAATATCTCGAATGGCGTCCAGGGCGCGCGCCGCCGCGCGAGGACCCCCGCGAAGCAGTTCCTTCGTCACCAAACCCTTACGGCAGCCGGTCAAAACGAGCCATTCCTTGCCCCCCGCCGATAGATCACTCAGCGCGAAACGCGGGGTGCCCTTCTCCCCTCGGGCGAGGTGACCTTCGGCCAAGAATCGTGAGAGACGTCGATACCCCTCCGGTGATCGAGCCAGAACCACTAGATGGCTGCCCGAAGGATCCAGCACCCCGACTCGGTCGTCCTTGGCGTCCAGGGTGATCTCTGCACCGAACACGCTGGCGAGTCCCAGCGCGCGCGCAGATTCGGCAAAACGAACAACCCCGTAGAGGCCGTGGTGGTCCGTCAAGGCCAAGCCCGAGAGACCGAGACGAACCGCTTCGACCACGAGCTCTTCGGGGTCACTCGCCCCGTCGAGAAAACTAAAACCCGAATGGGCGTGGAGTTCTCCGTAGGTTGCCATCAGTCGTAAACCCCCGCGACCCACCAGCGATTACGTTCAGCCACAAAGAGGAAGGCTCCACCCCCCTCGACAAGCACTTGTAGATGCGCACGCGCTGACTGACCCCTCCACCAGTGCGTGACCAGGGGCCAGGGGCCGGCCGTACGTTCGACTGCGAGATAGGAATTCCCGTCTAACCGACACCAGGCAACTACTCCATTCAATAAGCCGGAACTCTCTATTCGTATTCCCCGATGCGCCCCATCCACTAGTTCAGCTCGCACGGGCTGAGCGAGCGTTACCGTGGGCGATGGTGACGGCAATCGACCGGGCCAAGGGGCACTCGCGCTGACTCGTGGTGGGCTAGGGGCGCCCCACGGGAGAAGATGGCCACGCTCCAGCGGAGTGTGGCCATCGTGCAACCAGCCCATCACCACCCCCTCGGCACCGAGGCGGCGGCGGACGTGATGAGCCGCCGCGGCGGCGCGCTCGTCGGCGGCGGACTGCTCACCAAAGAACCCTTTCTGTACCACTACCGGATCCGCGTCACCCCGCAGCTCTCGTAGGCGCGCCGGCAAGCGCTGATCACGCTGACGGGGAAGTTCTCCCGCGTCGCCACGAGCAACGCGATGTAAAAAAAGCACCTCACGATCGAAACGCTCCGCGACACGGGCCACCGGTAGGTCGCCGAAGGCTCCGACCGTATTCAGGCCGAGCCGTCGAGCCGTCGTAGCCAATTGACGCTGACCGAGAGTTTCGATGGGCAGGGAGCGCCGGAACTCATCGCACGCATCGGGAGGAATCACTAGTTCACCCAGGGCGGCGGCTTCGGCCGAGAACGCCCCCTGCGCCACCCCTAGGAATACGGGCGTCTGGGCGCTTCGCTCTACGGCCGCTCGCAGCATCTCGAGCGCGGGTATTTCACCACCGAAGAAACGACTCGGACCCCTAATAGGCATCATGATGAGCCCCCAGCGCAGTGGCTCAGCGAAGGGGCAAAAGCCAATAATCTCGTCGAGGCAGTCCACGAACTGCTGCGAGGTGACACCGTCTCTACTCTCTCGCGCGAGCGCGGGTAGCCAGACTGCAGCCAGCCGCTCCACTAGGACGCCGTTGCGACTCGACCCGCCACCCCCGGGAGGTCCAGCAGATACTCGCGAGCAAGACCCGTCACCCCACGACCACTGACGCGCGCACGCGCCTGACGAGTTGTCAAGCGAGACGATCCCTCCCAACTCGACGAGACAATCTCAATCGTGAGGTCCACGGGTAGCGGCCACGGGGCGCGACTCTCCGTGAGCACGATGAGTGCAACCCCTCTCTCTCGAGCTCGCGCCATTAAGGTGCGCGCCGCCGCGTGGGGCGCGCGTGACGGGACACGTACGACGACGACGTCGACGCCATCGAAGAGGTCGGAGGAAGATTCCGCCCACGCCCCCCGGGGCCGAGGAACAAAGAGCACGCGGCGTAGATCAATGCCAAGCTCCGCCATCGCCACAACACCGGGGTCATCCACCCCAACGACGGCGCACCAGTGACCCGCTGCGGTAGCGCCAGTTAAGAGGCTGTACGCGGTCGTAAGGCCACCCACGCCCGGCGGTGCCGTGACGTTGAGCGTGGCGCCTCGGCGCAGCGAAGATCCGGGCAGGAGACTCGACCAGGGCTCATCGAGCGGTATCTGACGACTCGATGCCGATGCTAAGGGGCGGATCTTGGCGGCCAGAGAAGCCGATAATTCTGGACGTTTTGGTAGTTTTACGAACATATGTTCGTATAGTAGTCACTTCCGGTGACACACGCCAATGGGGTCCCCAGCCCCTATCGTGGGGAAAGCATGTGTGGTCGCCTCGTCCTTCATAGTCAGCCCGAGCACCTCGCTCGTTTTCTCAATGCAACGCTGATCGCGGGGATGGAGCCACGTCTCGCCCCCACCTGGAACCTCACCCCCCAGCAAGATCTCTTGGCCGTGAGTCAGATTGAGGGTCAGGGGCGCGTAATGAATTCGTTCCGTTGGGGTCTCCTCCCGGCGTGGGCCGTCGACACCTCCTTCGCTGCCAATACCATCAACGCCCGAGCCGAGACTGTGCGCGAAAAACCATCATTCCGCGACGCCTTCGCCCAACGACCCTGCATCATTCCCGTTGACGGTTTTTACGAGTGGGATCGACGCGACGGCCACGGTAAGCGAGCCCACTACTTCTTTCGTTCCGACGGACAACCCATGTTGCTCGCCGGGCTCTACGAACACTGGGTTCAGCCCGGGCACGATCCTCGGACCACGTGCACCATCGTTACCAGCGCCGCGAACGAGAACATGGCCGAGCTACATGACCGCATGCCGGTCATCGTAGAGGAGCAGGATGTCACGACTTGGCTCACCGCCCCGGCAAGCGACCGTTACGATCTCTTGCGGCCACCCCTCGCGAAGATCCTTGACCAGCACGGAGTTTCCGACGCCGTTGGCAATATCCGAAACAACGGACCCGCGCTCGTAGCGCCAGCCGAGCGGAGCACCCTTTTTTAGCTAAGGGGTTCGGAGAGTAGCTCCAAGAAGAGATCGGGTGAGATGTTACGCCCGCACAGAATAAAACCAATTCGCGACGAATCATCTTCAATCAGATTCGTAGTAATCGCGGCGTAGGAGGCGCTCGCGGATCCCTCCATCACGACGCCATTGGATTCTGCGCCCTCACGTACGGCGCGGCGAATCTCTGCTTCGGGAACCAGGACGAGGGGAATCTGATACTTCGCAATAATTTCGTTCGTCACTGCGCCGTCGTCACCGCCACCGGCTAATCCGTCGGCGATGGTGGGCTCGTGTCGCACTTCGGCCATCGTTGCCCCGCGCAGCACGTAGTACATGGCCGCACTCTTTTCCGCCTGCGCCCCCGTCACTCGTACGTCACTACGACCAGCTAGTTCACGAGCGATAAGACAGCCCGCCATCAGGCCACCGCCGCCCACTGAAACAACGAGATGCTCGATCTCGGGAGTCTGGCGGAGCATTTCTTCAAAAACGCTGGCCTGACCGGCGATGACGTGGGTGTCATTGAATGGCGAAATGTAGCGAATCGACCGTGTCGCCGCCAGATCAAGCGCGTAGGCCTGAGCGTCATCGTAGGAATCGCCCGTCTGGATCAGCTCAATGTCGTAACGACGAAGTTTCTCTACTTTTACACTCGAGGCGTTACTCGGGACCACCACGGTGGCACGAACTCCGAGCAGATTGGCGGCGTGGGCGATACCAAGACCATGATTACCGGCCGACGATGCAATAACGGCCCCGGAGGAATCCTCGCGCCGTGCCGCCGCGACGGCGGCTAGGGCGCCACGAACTTTAAAAGAGCCCACTGGTTGCAGAGATTCCAACTTGGTCAATACCCCACGGCCACGAAGACTGAGAGTCACCGTCGGCGTGGGATCGAGAACGTCGGCGATGACGCGACGAGCATCTTCCACCTGGGTTGCAGTAGGCAACCCGACATCTGACGACATGAGAACCTCCTAGCCCACACTACCCCTCTGGTAATTTTCTCCCGCTATGGTCACACTGTGCACAGAATTCTTCTCACCCTCTTCGTTGGATTCGCCGCGTTCGTGGGAACGATGACTGATAATTTCGCCGCTCTGGTTGGCCAGCTGGCCTTGACTGATCGCAGTCGCCATCGTCGACTGGCAATTAGCCACGGACTCGCGATAGCCGTCCTCATCATCGCGTCGAGCCTCATTGGTGGCGTTTTGATTTCGCTCCCCGTGCAATTAGTAGGAGTCCTCGCCCTGGCCCCCTTCGCCCTCGCCGTCGTGGCCTGGCGTAATCGCAACAAGGTCGACGCTCAGTTCAAGCGGGGGGCCACCACCACCTTCCTAGTCGCCGTGGCTCTCGGGGGTGACAATCTCGCCGTGTGGATTCCTCTCTTGCGAGCGGCCGGAACCGGACGTGAAGTGGTTCTCGCCGTCACCCTTCTAGCCAGCGAGGGGCTACTTCTCCTGCTGGCTCTCCAAATAGTGCGCATCAACTTTCTGGCCAGTCGTCTAAGTGGTCTCACTCGCCACCTCACCCCCGTGCTCTACGTCCTCTTGGGTTTTCTCGTTCTCTGGCAGTGTCACTTGCTCTAGGACCTAGGGTGACTGCATGACCGATTCCTCGGCAACGTCCACCGGGAGCCCCCCGAAGCCACTCCTGCGTGGGTGGATACATCTCGTCGGCGCCGTGCTCTTCGCCGCCCTCTCACCACTGCTGTTCTCCAAATCCCATACTCCCAGCCACGTGGCGTGGGTTCTCTGCTACGTCGTTGGCGTCTGCACCATGATGGCGACCAGCGCCGCTTTTCACCGTATTCAGTGGCAACCCGGGCCACGGCGCATCATGCGGCGTCTGGACCACTCGGCCATTTTTCTAACAATTGCGGGTAGCTATCTCGCGATCGCGGGCCTGACCATGCACGGCACTATTCAACTCGTGCTCATGCTCGTCATCAGTGCGGGAGCGCTTATTGGGATAGCCATTCGCCAATTAGCCCTGGACGCACCCAAATGGGTCAATACTTTGCCCTACCTGGTCGTTGGTTGGGCGGCGGTGGCGGTGTTGCCACAGATATATCGCGGTGGCGGGCTGGCCTGCGTTACTTTCATTCTGGTGGGTGGTGTGGCCTATTCCGTGGGAGCCGCCTTCTACGGAATGAAAAAACCCGTTCTCAATCCCCGCGTCTTCGGCTACCACGAACTCTTTCACGCTTGCACGATTATTGGCGCGGGTTCTCACTTCGTCGCCATCAGCCTCGCCCTGCACTAGCTTTCGCGCTCCCGCCTCCCCAAACTCCTCACGGCGGTAGCGTTACTACGTGCCAACTCCTAGTCCCACCACAACTCTGAACAAGTTGCGCCTGATAGTTTTTATTCAGTGGATGGGCGCCACCATTGGTCTCCCGCTACTGCCCCTTTTTTTACGCCAGCACGGTGCCAACCCCGCCATGGTCGGAATTGTCATGGCCTCATTTTTTGTGGCTGGACTTCTGACGCAATTTATTCTCGGTCACGCCAGTGATCGCTTCGGTCGTCGACCCATTCTCATTGGGGGCCTAGCCGCCTACGGTTTTGCCTCCTTGCTCTACGTGGCGCCACTGAGTGCCCCCTGGTTCGCCATCGCCCGCGCCATTCAGGGAGCGGGGGCGGGAGCCATCGAGGTGGCCTCACTCGCCGCCGTGGCTGCCATTTTCAGCGAGGTCGAACGCGGGCGGGCTATGTCAAAAATTATCGCCGCGCAACTTTTGGGTTTCGCCCTCGGGCCACTCATAGGTTCCGCCTTTGACGTGTCTCATATTCGCTTCGCTTTTCTTATCGCCGGAATGGCCAGCAGCATCGCCGCCATCTTTACCCTGCAATCCGACCTCGGCGACCGCTTCACTCATTCGGACCCGCTCCCCCCGCTCCAATGGACCAGACAAATGGTCGGCGCCATTATCTCGGCCGTGACCACGGGGCTAATGATTGGTGTCTACGAAACATGTTGGACCATGCTGATGCACGCCCACCACGCTTCCACCCTGCAGATACGACTGAGTTGGACCATGTTCTGTCTGCCGTGGGTGCTACTGAGCCCCGTCGGTGGGTGGCTCGCCGATCACGGGCCTCGACGGATCATCGCCATCATCGGCGTCGTCAACGGTGCTGGGTTTTTAGCTCTCTACCCTCATATTCACAGCAATGTCGCTCTCTTGTTCCTGGGGTCGTGTGAGTCCGTCTTCACGTCACTCTCCGTTCCCTCGGTGAGTTCCCTCCTGACCCAGGGCGCCGGAACGCGAGAAATGGGACGACGTCAAGGAGTCTCCACCACCGCCAATACCGCAGCTCTCGCCGCGTCAGCGGGAGTAGCCGGTTCTCTTTTCGCCTTCAACGAAGCTTTGCCCTTCACCCTCGTTGCGGTAATCGCTCTGTTGTGTTCGATCTCGTTGTTCTGGTTTTGGGGAGACGCAGCCAGTGGCCGCGTCTCCCCTCACCTCAGAATTACGACGAAACGTACATCTGGAAGCAGGTAATCGCGCCGCCGCCAGGGTTCGTCATCTGCGTCTTGCCATCAGCTCCGACGGCGTAGGCCCAGTTCTTCACTCGACTGTTCGCAGCCCAAATACTGACTGAACTGTCCAACCACAAGTAGGGCAAGTCAATAGCCAACCTCTGGTCCACCAGAGCCCAGTTGGAAATTTGAGCCGATGATCCCGGCTTAGCCGCCAGCGCCGCCAACATTGCTTTTTGAATGATGGGGTCTGAGTTCTGAGCAAAGTTGACGAAGTTGCCCTGCGACAGCCACACGAAGTTGTTCGCCGGGTCGGTGCCACCGAACTGGCTCCACGCCGAGAGGTCGTAGGTTTTAAAGATCTTCGTGGTAATCAGGTCAGACGTCACCAGCCAACGCTCGACCAGGGTGATTCCTATCGCTGCGAAGGCCGGCTGCAGGAAGGAGAAGGCCTTCACTTGGCCAGAGTTCTGAGCAATCAGGTCGACCACAATCTTGAGGTTGGTGCTAATCCCGTGAGCCTTCTTGTAGGCCGTCACGAGGGCCTGGCCCGCGGTGGGGTTGAAGGCCGGGTAGCCGGGTCCACCCTTCGGGTAATACTTCGACTTGGGCTGGTAGATGCCGTCGACCGCAACACCAGTCCCACCATCCACGATGTTCAAAAAGGCCGTACGGTTAATCGCCATGGCCATGGCCTTACGAATGTTGGGATCGCTCACGTGACTACGTAGGCTCGTATTCCACGCCAAGGTACCGGGGTCAACCGCACCCGCCTGTCCGAGGAAATTCTTTCCGGCGGTGTTCACGATCAACATATTCGCCCCGGGATCTTTGGGGTCCGCCTGGTCGGTGCGCCAGGTGGCGCCCGAGATGCCCGCTTGAATGGTGCGGATAGTCCCACCGTTTCCGGTCGTCATAAGGTCAACGGTTCCAGCCTGCAGCGCCTGGAGGCGTGAGTTGTCATCGA
This sequence comes from uncultured Actinomycetes bacterium, assembly GCA_903860915.1. Classification (GTDB taxonomy): domain Bacteria; phylum Actinomycetota; class Acidimicrobiia; order Acidimicrobiales; family RAAP-2; genus RAAP-2. Next base: position 146,630 of record CAIOSJ010000018.1, read on the forward strand.
CCAGTACCTTGAACTCCACTTGGTCCAAGTACGGGAGCTGGCGGCCTGCGGCATCCTTGCCCCAGTAGTGGGGGTTCCGATCCCAGATGTTCTGACCGTTGAGCACCCAGTTCTTCCACTTGAATGGTCCCGTGCCGATGGGGTTACCTCCACCGGGGGTGCCAAAGGAGCCGTAGGGACCAGCGGCCTTACCCGATACCGTGTCAAAAACGTCGGGGTGAGCCATGAAGGCAAGCTGACCCGTTAAGGAGTTAGGGAAAGTGGTCCACGGAAGTTTGGTGGTGTATAAAACGGTGAGGTTATCGACTTTGGTGCAACCCGCATAAATCGGTGCAATAGCGAGACCGTTGGTGGCGTCGGCGACGCAGGCAAGGTAGTTCTTCACGACCACGTCTGCGTTGAAGGGATCTCCATTATGAAAGAGCACACCCGGCCGCAACTTGATAGTCCACTTCTTATACGTCGAGTCAGGCGTGGCCGAAAGTGCGAGGCCGGGAATGAGGGTATGCCCATCAGCCCCAGTGGTGAATAAGAGGTCGTAGACGGCCAAGGCCACGCAGTAACCAGCACCATCGAAGTGGCCCTGCGAACCGGAGAAGGTCTTCACGGCCGGAGCTTCCGAGCCAACGCCAACGACAACCTTGCCGCCGTAACGGTAACCCGGGTCCTTGCCAACCGTAGCGAGAGCCGAGTCGGCTACGAGAGCGTCGACCACCGTTCCCGAGAACGCAACACCACCGGCCGTGGCTGCCGAACGAGTAAGAAAACTGCGACGATCCATTGCTACTGACATGGAATCCTCCTTCTGTGAGATGCATCCCACCTTCAACGCAACCCCCCTGGTGTACGTCGCATTGCTAATGTAACCCATTTGGTCGGCCACCCCGGTTCAGCGGATGTGAAAAGATTCACGCCTAGAACGTATTGATAAAAAAGAAATGGTGGCGCCACTTGGGCGCCACCATTTCTACAATCCGACTTGTTACTAAGCCAAGTAAATCTCCGTAAATGAGGCTGAACCGCCGGTCGGGTTGAAGGTTTGAGCCTTACCCGTTCCGTCAGTGGCGAACGCCCAATTCTTTACGTTGGAGCGGGCTGCCCATGCGTTGACGGTACTGTCCAACCATGCGTAGGGCAGGTCCACGGCCATGCGGGCGTTGACCAGTTTCCAGCCCGTGGTAACAGCCGCCGATCCCATTGGTGCAGCCATGGCCGACAACATCGCATTCTCGAGCAAGGGGTCAGCCTGCTGGGCGAAATTCACGAAGTTCGGAGACTGCGTGCCGTACAACTTGTTGCTGTTAAACCACACGAAGTTTTCCGACGGATCAATGCCACCGAACTGAGCCCACGCAGAAAGGTCGTAGGTCTTGCCAATTTTGGCATTGATCAAGTCAGACGCAACCATCTTGCGCTGAACTAGCTCAATGCCAACCTTGAGGAGCATTCCCGCAATGATCGTGAAACCCTGGTCGCCGGCAGAACTTCCCTGAATCGTGTCCATGACAATCTTGAGGTTGCCAGAAATGCCATGAGCCGACTTGTACGCATTCACTAATGCCGTGGCGGCAGGGATGTTGACCTGATTGGCGGTAGTTGGGTAACCGTGATCGGCCACGAAGTACTTCGAAGTCGGGCGGTACACGCCGTCCATCGTTAAACCGGTACCACCGTCGACCACGTTGAAGTACGTGGTGCGATTAATCGCCATAATTATTGCCTTGCGGATTCCGAGGTCCGACGTTGGTGAACGCAAGCTCGAGTCAAATTGCAGGGTGCTCGGGTTGACCGCACCCCTCACAACTGACGTACCAATAGTTGCTTGACTCCAGCAGTTCATGATGATCGAGTTGATCGCCGGGTCGCGCGGATCATTCTGGTCGGTGCGCGAGCTGATGCCATTAATTCCAGCCTTCAATGACCGAATTGACTGTCCATCAGGGGTAACAATGAGCTGTACCGTTCCGGCCTGCAGTGCCTGGAGGCGTGAAGCGGGGTCCACGATCACCTTGTGGGTAACTGAGTTCAAGTACGGAAGCGCACGACCACCGGCGTCCTTGCGCCAGTAGCTGGTGTTCTTGTACCACTTGGACTTCGTTTGCATTTCCCAGTCACTTAGGTTGTTCAACTGGAAGGGTCCGGTGCCAATGGGCTTACCGCCACCCGTGGTGGCGTCACCTTGGCCAAAGGGGCAGTAGGCCGCGTAGGCCGTCAGAACTGCCGCCGGAATTGGCATACCACCAACGGCGTTCGCCGACAGCGCCGCGACCTTGGCCGCAGTCACTGTCTTGAAGGTTGACTTGTGGGCCATGAAGTTGACCTGGCTCTGTGACAGCCACAGCGGGAATGAAGCCCACGGGTGGCGAGTGGTGTACAGGACTTTGTAGTCGCTCAACTTAGTAACACTGGTTACTAGCGGAATTGCCGCGAGACCGACGGTGGTGTCGACGAATGAGGCGATCGCGTTGTACATCACCGCATCGGCATTGAAGGCATCTCCGTTATGAAATTTGACTCCCTGTCGAAGAGTGATTGTCCACTGCGTGAAAGTCTTATCCGCGGTAGCTGAGAGAGCGAGCATGGGAAGAAACTTCGTTCCGTCGTGGCTCGCTGCGAACAACCCGTCGTACACAGTTTGGGCAATGCAGAATCCCGAGGCGTCGAGCTTGCCCTGCGATCCAGAGAAGCCCAACTTGGCGGGAACCTCCGACTGGATACCTACCGTGAGGTCACCTCCGACGTTGTGTCCACCATCAACACCGGGTGTCGCGGCACTGGCAATATCTGCCAGCATCACATCAACGACCGTACCGGCCGTTGCGATGCCACCGACCGTGGCTGCCGAACGAGTAAGAAAACTGCGACGATCCATTGCTACTGACATGGAATCCTCCTTCTGTGAGATGCATCCCACCTTCAACGCAACCCCCCTGGTGTGCGTCGTAGGGCAAACATAGCGCTCTTTTTCACGTCGTGCGCCCCGGTTGGTGTGAAGGTTTTCACAAGAAAAATACCGATTAAAACAGAAATGGTGGCGCCACTTTGGCGCCACCATTTCTACAATCCGACTTGTTACTAAGACAAGTAAATCTCCGTAAATGAGGCTGAACCGCCGGTCGGGTTGAAGGTTTGAGCCTTACCCGTTCCGTCAGTGGCGAACGCCCAATTCTTTACGTTGGAGCG
>CAIOSJ010000019.1 GCA_903860915.1 uncultured Actinomycetes bacterium
CTGCAGATTAGGACTGAATCCCCAACGATGCCAGGGCCGAGCAGAGCAGAAATTAGGCAGTCGGAGTTGAATCTTCCAAGTCGACTGATGGCGGGAGGCCCTCAACCGCTTCGAAGGTCAACTCGGGACCATCCGCCCCTTCGACCGCGTCAACGACGATGGTCTGGCCGGCACGGAACTCCTTGAAGAGAATCTTCTCGCTGAGCACATCCTCGATGTACTGCTGGATCGCCCGACGTAGAGGACGAGCTCCGAGTTCGGGGTCGTAGCCCTTGTCCGCGATGAAACTTTGGGCCGCGGCCGAGAGTTCAAGACCCAGTCCCTGCAGAATCAACATGTCACGAAGTCGCGCAATGAAGAGCTCGGCGATGGAGATGACTTCGTCCTTGGTGAGTTCGTGGAAGACAATGGTGTCGTCGATACGGTTTAGGAACTCGGGACGGAAGTGAGCCTTCAGCGCCGCGTGGACTTTTTCCTTCATCTTCTCGTGCGTGGCCGCTTCCGAACCCTTGGCGAAACCAATGGAGGCGCGACGCAGGTCCGCGGTACCGAGGTTGGAGGTCATGATCAAAATCGTGTTCTTAAAGTCCACGACGCGACCCTGAGCGTCGGTCAGGCGGCCATCTTCCAGAATCTGCAGCAGGGTGTTGAACACGTCGGGGTGAGCCTTTTCGACTTCGTCAAAGAGGACAACCGAGAAGGGCTTGCGACGTACGGCTTCGGTGAGTTGACCACCTTCGTCGTAACCCACGTAGCCCGGGGGCGAACCGACGAGACGACTCACCGTGTGCTTCTCCATGTATTCACTCATGTCGAGCTGGATCAAGGCTTCTTGGTCGTCGAAAAGGAATTCGGCGAGGGTCTTGGCCAACTCCGTCTTTCCCACGCCGGTCGGGCCGAGGAAAATAAAGGAGCCCGCGGGACGCTTGGGGTCCTTGAGTCCGGCGCGCGTACGGCGAATAGCCCGACTGAGAGCCTTGACGGCTTCTTCTTGACCAATGATGCGCTTGTGGAGTTCATCTTCCATACGCAGCAACTTGGTCGTTTCTTCTTCGGTCAAGCGGTAGACCGGGATACCGGTCCAGACGGCCAGAACTTCAGCAATAGTCTCTTCGTCTACTACGTCAAAGGTGGCTCCGCCGACGGCTTTCACCGAGGCGTCGAGTTCATCGCGACGCGAAATAGCTTCCCGTTCCTGCTCTTCGAGGGCCTTGGCCTGCTCGAGGGCACCCTTCTCCAGGGCCGATTCCTTATCGGTGCGGAGACGGTTGATTTCTTCTTCCAACTTCTTCTGGGCCGGCGGTGCGTCCATGCGACGAATGCGGAGTCGACTACCCGCCTCGTCAATTAGGTCAATCGCCTTGTCCGGCAAAAAGCGGTCCGCTATGTACCGGTCGGCCAGGTTGGCCGCGGCGATGAGGGCCTGGTCGGTAATCGTGACGGCGTGGAACTCTTCGTACACGGCGCGCAGACCTTTCAGAATCTCAATGGTCATAGCTACCGAGGGCTCGTCAACCTTCACGGGCTGGAAGCGTCGTTCGAGAGCGGCGTCTTTTTCGATGTACTTGCGGTACTCGTCAATGGTGGTCGCACCAACGGTCTGCAACTCACCACGAGCCAGCATGGGCTTCAGGATCGAGGCAGCGTCGATGGCGCCCTCAGCGGCGCCGGCGCCAACCAGGGTGTGGATTTCGTCAATGAAGAGAACAATGTCCCCACGCGTACGAATCTCCTTAAGGACCTTCTTGAGGCGCTCTTCGAAGTCACCGCGGTAACGGCTGCCCGCCACGAGGGCGCCGAGGTCGAGGGTGTAGATCTGCTTGTCAGCCAGCGTTACGGGCACTTGACCCGCCACTACCTTTTGGGCGAGGCCTTCGACGATGGCGGTCTTACCGACGCCGGGCTCACCAATGAGGACGGGGTTGTTTTTCGTGCGACGTGAGAGTACCTGCATGACGCGCTCGACTTCCTTGTCGCGCCCAACCAGCGGGTCGAGCTTGCCCTCGCGAGCGAGCTGCGTGAGGTTGCGACCGAACTGATCCAAGACGGCCGAACCACCGGCGGCGTCTTCGCCGCCCTTGTTCGACGAGGGGGAGGATGATGTGGCGTCCTTGCCCGGTTGCCCCGACATCATCTGAATAACCTGTTGACGAACGCGGGCGAGATCAGCCCCGAGACCGACGAGTACTTGCGCGGCGACGCCGTCGCCTTCGCGAATAAGTCCGAGCAGCATGTGCTCGGTACCGATGTAGGAGTGACCGAGTTGTAGAGCTTCACGCAGCGAGAGCTCGAGGACCTTCTTCGCCCGAGGCGTGAAGGGGGGTGAGCCCGGGGTGGGGGTCCCGTTGGCGCCGATGGCCTCTTCGACCTTCTCGCGGACGGCTTCGAAGGTGATCCCCAGGGAGTCCAGGGCCTTGGCGGCTACTCCTTCACCCTCCTTGATGAGTCCGAGCAGAATGTGCTCGGTGCCAATGAAGGCGTGGTTGAGCTCGCGGGCCTCTTCTTGGGCCAATACGAGCACTCGGCGAGCGCGGTCGGTGAACCTTTCAAACACTGTGAACCTCCCAGTTACGTAAAGCCGAGTGTACCGGTGTCTAGTGACAGTCACCCATCGCCCGCCTGAGGGTATTTACAGGGCTTCTAGGCTGTTGTTTGTGAATCCTCTTCAACGGCTACAACTTCCCCAGGTCGAAAGCGATTTGGGTCGCCTCGAAACCCTGCTCGCCGACTCGGTCACCGTTGGTGATGAGTACCTCGATTCCGTCACCACGCACCTGATCTACGCCGGAGGAAAGCGTCTGCGACCCCTGCTCGCCGTGGCCTCGGCCACGGGGGGACGGCGAGCAGCCACGCAGAGCGACCTCCTTGGGGGCGTTGCGCTCGAGCTAATGCACCTCGCGTCGCTCTATCACGACGACGTCATGGACGAGGCCGACGTGCGACGCAACGTCGACAGTGTGAACGCCCGCTACGGCAACCTGATTGCCATCGTGGCCGGTGATTACCTCATGGCCCGCTCGGCGGGGATCGCCGCTGACCTCGGCACCGACGTCGCGAGTCTGCTGGCCACAACCCTGGCTTGGTTGACCCGTGGACAGGTGGCCGAAGTGCGCACCGCCTACGCCGTCACGCGCACTCTCGAGAATTACTACGAAGCCATCGAGGGCAAGACTGCCTCACTCATGGCCGCAAGTTGTCGCGTCGGAGCACTCACCGCGAAGCGTTCGGTCGAAGAGACGGAGGCCCTCACCAATTTTGGTCGCAGCTTCGGCATGGTCTATCAACTGCGCGACGACGTCCTCGACTGTATCGCCGTCGACGGCCAACTCGGTAAGCCGGCCGGGCAAGATCTCGCCGAAGGGGTCTACAACATCCCGACCTTGGTGTCGATAGCGAACAGCACGGTCGGGGCCGAACTCCGCGAGTTGCTCGGACGGCCCCTCGACGATGTTCAGCGCGAACGCGCTCGCCAACTCGTCGTAGCCGGAGGCGGCATTGACGAAACACTGAGTGTCGCTCGCGAGCACGTGAGCTTCGCCCACGAGGCCCTCGGGGTGCTTGGCGACGACGACCTCACGCGAGGTTTTTCGTCCCTGGTTTCGTCGCTACTCGACGACATGCCCGCGTACTAGTCGCGCGCGAGGGGTTTTAAGGTCGGGAAGGCGATGACTTCCTTGATATTCGAGGAATCCGTGAGCATCATGACTAGTCGGTCAATACCAATGCCCAAGCCCGCCGTCGGGGGCAAACCCCACTCCAGAGCCTTGATGTAGTCCTCGTCGATGGCCATGGCCTCGTCGTCACCGGCAGCGGCCAAGCGAGCCTGGTCTTCGAAGCGGCGGCGTTGTTCCACCGGATCGATGAGTTCGGAAAATCCGTTCGACAATTCACGACCCACGCAGTAGGACTCGAAGCGTTCGGTGACTTCAGGGTCGCGACGCGACTGCCGCGAGAGTGGCGAAATCTCCACGGGGTGTTCAGTGACGAACACGGGCTCCCAGAGGTTCGCTTCGCAGCTTTCTTCAAAAAGTTCTGACAGGCATCGACCTGCGCCCCAGCTGGCGTGGACTTCCACGCCACGATCACGTAGCAAGGAGGCGAGGTGCTCGCGGTCCGTGTGTACCGAAACCTCTTCACCCACGGCGGCACTGGCCAACTCGGCCATGGTGTGGCGGGGCCAGGGAGCCTTCAGGGACAACTCGCGACCCTGGTAGGTGATCTCGGTGGTACCCAAAATTTCGAGGGCTACTTTCTCCACCATATTCTCGACCAGGACCATCATGTCCTCGTAGTCCCAGTACGCGGTGTAGAGCTCCATCATGGTGAACTCGGGGTTGTGGCGAGGGCTGATCCCTTCGTTTCGAAAGACTCGGCCAATTTCGAAGACTCGCTCGAAGCCCCCAACCACCAAACGCTTCAGCCACAATTCCGGTGCAATACGGAGGAAGAACTGGGCGTCGAGGGCGTTGTGGTGGGTCGTGAAAGGACGCGCCGCCGCGCCGGTGGCGATGCTGTTCAGCATGGGGGTTTCAACTTCTCTGAAGTTCATCCCCCAGAGATACTGACGAATAACGCGAATGACGTCACTACGTTTCGCCAGTGCGTCACGCGAGGCGGGGTTCGCCACCAGGTCGGCTTCGCGGTGGCGGTAACGCAGGTCAAAGTCTGAGATTCCGGCCCACTTATCACCAAAGTTATTGAGGGCCTCAGCCAAACGAACGTAGCTCTGAACCTTGACGCTGAGTTCGCCACGTTTGGTGCGAACCACTTGGCCCGTCACTCCCACCCAGTCGCCGAGGTGCAACTTGGTGAAGTTCTCAAAATCTACGGCCACCGCCGAAAGGGCGAAGAGCTGAATTTCTCCGGAGGAATCACGCAGGGTGGCGAAGGCCAACTTGCCCTGTTCGCGCATCAGCATGATGCGGCCGGCGACGTTAACCACAACTCCTGATTCTTCCCCGTCGGCTAAGGCGGCGTAGGTGGACTGCAGATCGTCCGCGTAGGCGTTGTGGTCAAATGAATAGGGCGTGGTCACGACTGGTCTCCCGAGTGATTTCGCTCATGCACGAGGCGAAGTCCGTGCAAAGTTAACCACGGTTCCACGTGATTCACGTGCTTGGTGTGGGGCGCGATGAGACCCGCCAGGCCTCCCGTCGCGATGACGACCGCGTCCCCGAGAGTTTCTTTAATCCGTTCGCAGAGTCCGTCCACCTGGGCCGCGAAGCCGTAGAGGACACCGGACTGGATGGACTCCACCGTGGATTTGCCAATGACTGAACGGGGCTGGACCAGTTCTACCGACCGCAGGGCGGCGGCGTGTGAGTAGAGGGCCTCGAGCGAAATGGCCACGCCCGGCGAGATCGCGCCACCGAGGTACTCCCCCTGGCTACTGATGGCGTCAAAGGTGGTTGCCGTTCCGAGGTCGACCACGATGGAGGGGCCACCGTAGAGGTCGAAGGCACCCACCGAGTTGGCAATTCGGTCGGCGCCGACTTCACGCGGGTTGTCGTAGAGAATGGACATTCCCGACTTCGTCCCCGGCCCGAGCACGGTGAGGGGCAACTGGGCGAACCAGCGACCGGCCATGCGGCGAATCTGCGTAGTGACGGTGGGGACCGAGGAGGAAATTGCGATTCCGGTCACTGTCGTTCGAAGGTCCAGGCCCTCGAGGTCGAGCAACTGAGTCATGATCATGGCGTGCTCGTCGGGTGTGCGGTCGGGCGAGGTTGACAGACGCCAGTGGTAGGCCAGGCCGTGTTCGCCGCGCGCCCGCGCGAAGCCAGTCCCGGCGCCGTCGTGGGTGGGCACGCCGAAGAGACCAATAACGGTTTCGGTATTGCCAACGTCAATTGCAAGTAGCACGAGTACTCTCCTTCATTACTTTCCCACCGGTCCATTGTCCAGCAGTCGAACACCGTCCACGAAGCCCGCGATCACGGCCCGACCAATGGCCGCTTCATCGTCCCCCAGGGGCGTCAGCGTCTCGTTAGAAACTATTTCCGCGTAGGCCGTCTCGACCTGCGCCTCGGCGAGTGACGTCACCATGAGTTCGCGAGCCGCGCCCGCTGAGAGTCCGCTGGCCGCGGCGACACGGCGCAGCGTGCGCGAAAGTCCGAGGGCGCTGTCGCGTGACGACGCCGACAGCCTGGCGTTACGACTCGAAAGAGCCAGCCCCTCCTCGTCGCGCACAATGGGACAGGCCACGATGGTCACGTCGAAACCGAGGTCGCGGGTCAACTGGCGAACGACGGCCAACTGTTGAAAATCCTTTTCTCCAAAGTAGGCGCGACAGGGTCCATTCACCACGAAGAGCTTCGTCACCACGCTGGCCACGCCGTCGAAGTGACCGGGTCGTCCCACACCCTCGAGGTGTTCGCTGAGCGCTCCCACGTGCACCGACGTCAAAACCGGGTCGGGCCACATCTCCTCCAGACTGGGTACGACCAAAAGATCGACCCCCCACTCGTCGCAGAGTTCCGCATCGTGTTCGAGCTCCCGTGGATAGGTCGCCAGGTCGGTGGAGTTGGAAAATTGACGAGGGTTGACGAATATTGTGACGACAACGACGTCGCACTCCGCACGGGCTGCTGCCACCAGTGACCGATGACCTTCGTGCAGCGCCCCCATGGTGGGCACGAGACCAACGCTCTGTCGGGCGAGGCGCGCGTCCGCCGTGGCCGAACGCCACTCGTCGAGCTGAGTGAGAATGCGCACCTTAGGACGAAGTGGTCGCGCGACGCTGCTCGGCTAATTGCAAGGCGGCGTTAGCGAGAGCTACGTAGGTTGCTCGCTCGCTCTCGGGTATGGCTGCCAAGTGGGCGTCAATGGTGCTGAGGTCCCCGCGAGAGGCCGGACCCGTGAGCGCGGCGGCCGGGCCCATCGCGGTCACGTCCTCGAGGGCGCTCGCGGCCAGAGGCAAGAAGTCGTCGAGGGTGAGACCCACGTGATTCGCCAAGACCGCCACGTGTCCGAGCAGGGTGACGAGGTGATTCGCCGCGACGCATGCGGCGGCGTGGTAGCCGGCGCGTTGCTCGTCCGGCAAGCTAAAAGTCGTACCCCCGAGGGAGCGCACAATTTCCGCGGCCCGTGGGTGGCCCGCGACACAGTAGGTGGCCCCGATCAGTCGTCGGGCGCCAATCTCGGTGGACGACAAGGCGACGAGGGGGTGCATCGAGCCCACGAGGGGGTGGGGCTGTAAGACGTCCAGGGTGCGCGAACCCGCGATGTGCAGAACCACCGTCGAGTGACCCACGCGCAAGGAGGAGGCAACCTCGGCCAGGGCGTCGTCGGGTACACAGAGCACCACGGCGTCAACGTCAATCACCTGGTCGAGGTCGTCGTGGGCTACGAGCGCCGTGACGTGACCGACTGAACTGAGGGCGCGGGAGAGAGCGGTACCGGCACGGCCCCGCCCCACAATGGTGATCTGCATACTGCCTCGTTTCGTTCCGGCCCCGAAGGTGCCGTTCGTCGTTAGCGCAACGAGAAAAGTGTACCGATAATTTCCACCTCGCCGGTGGCGGCCGCTATCAGGGTCGGTGGAGCTAAATCGGGGCGCAACTCACCCAAGGGGGCGAGGACGAAGCGTCGCTCCCACATTCGCGGGTGCGGAAGGAGAATTTCGGGGTCGTCACTGGTGATTTCCCCAACCAGTAACACGTCGACGTCGAGGGTTCGCGGACCATTGCGCAGCGTTCGCACGCGCTGGGCGGCGAGTTCAGCAGCCCGGCATCGCGCCAAGAGTTCCTTCGGGCTCGCCGAGGTCTCAATCTCCACCACCAGGTTCCAAAAGTCATCCTGCACGACGCCGCCCACGGGCGACGTTTGATAGACCGACGAGACGCGCTGTCGGTCCTCACCTGCAGCGATGGTGACACCAAGTCGGAGGTTCTCCGGCCGTGAGCCAAGGTTGCTACCCAGTGACAGATAGGCCAGCGCCATTAGCTGCGCGCGAGCGAACAGCGAACTCCAACCGTGTCAACGTCTTCGGGCACTGGTGGACGCAATTTCTTGACGGCGACCGTCACGAGGGAGATTTCTTCGTCGTAAGACAAGATCTCTCGGGCCACTCGATGAGCCAAAGTCTCCAGCAAGAGAAAATGCCCCTCGGAGGCCAACGACGCGGTGAGACTGATGATGCCGGCGTAGTTGGTCGTGCCCTCGAGGTCGTCATTCATGGCGGCCGACTCGAAGGGTCGATGTAAATCAATATCGAAACTCACCGGCTGGGGGCGCGAACGTTCCTCACTCAGCACCCCGACAATGACACTGCAACGCAGACCCCGGATTTCAATGACGTCGCTCACGACGCGGCGGATCCCAATTCCGCCAGCAGCGAACGACCCTCGGTGCCGATCGAACGACGAAAGAGTCGTTCGGTCATGGTGATAGCGGTGGTCGGTGAGGTGACGCGTCCCGTCCAGACCAGGTACCCCGCCACCAGGCCGAGCAAGCGGTCTGACACTTCATCGCCGTGCAGAAGCACCACGTCGGTGCCGGAGAGTGAACGGTGGAGATCTTCGTACACCACCACGAGGGCGTTTTGCTGATCGGGACCCTGACGCAGGGCGTAGTGACTCGCACTGAGACCGTGTTCGCCGTAGGCCGAGAGGTTCTGCATGACCGGGAGAATAGAAATAATGCGGGTGAAGCCCTGGTGTTTCAGCCAGAGGAGTTCCTCGTCCCGGCGCACGCGACGGTGCACCAGGGTCGAGCCACCGGGTCGTTCCGACACCGCCAGACGTCCTCGGTAGACCCAATTGAAGTTGCGCGGTTCAATGCCCGCCGCCCACTTACCTCTCACGTGATGACCTCCTCGGTCGGTCGTAGAATTAATTCACGGAGTTGGACCGCGGCCAAAACATCATGCACCCGTACCATTGTGGCACCTTGCAGCAGCGTGTACGCCGCGCTAGCGAGAGAACTTTCGAAACGTTCGTCAACTTCGAGGGCGTCGCCACTGATTTCACCGAGAAAACGCTTCCGGCTAGTGCCCACCAGGAGACCCGCGCCGCAGGCCTGCGCCGCGGCGGCCAAGCGGGGGGTGGCCGCGAGTAAGTCCACGTTGTGCTCGGTATTTTTCCCAAAGCCAATGCCCGGATCCAACCACAGTTGACGCACCCCGGCGGCCTGAGCGCGGGCCGCCACCTTCAGGAGGAATTCCTCCACCTCGGCTACGACGTCGTCGTAGTGGGGATTGATCTGCATCGTGCGCGAGTCACCCTGACGGTGCATGGCCACGTAACCAACCCCGAGTTCACCGGCCAGGGTATCCAGGGTCGCCGAGACGTCGTTAATTACCACCGCACCGGCGCTAACGGCGGCGCGGGCGACTTCGGGTTTACTGGTGTCAATGGAAACGGGACCCCGCAGAGAGAGGGCCCGCACGACCTCGCTCACCCGGGTGAGTTCTTCGGCGACGGACACTTCCGTAGCCCCGGGCCGGGTTGATTCACCGCCCACGTCAACGATGTCGGCGCCCTGCTCGAACATTTCGAGGCCACGGGCAATGGCCCCCTCGTTCACCACTCGCGAGGACGGGAAAAAAGAGTCGGGCGTCACGTTGATGATGCCCATCACCGATGGACCAGCGAGCATTAGTTCCGCCGTTGGTGAATGAAGTTCAAAGCTTCGCTCCGGGCGGCGGCGTCGGAACGAAAGAGTCCCCGCACCGCCGACGTCACCGTCGTAGCGCCAGCCTTCTTCACCCCGCGCATCGACATGCAGAAGTGCTCCGCTTCGAGCACGACGATTGTTCCGCGGGGGGCCAGTTCACGCTCCATCGCCTCGGCAATCTGCGTGGTCATGCGCTCTTGGACCTGCAGACGACGGGCGTAACCCTCGACCAGGCGAGCGATTTTAGAAAGTCCGGTGATACGACCGTCGGCCCCGGGAATGTAGGCCACGTGGGCCTGTCCCCTGAAGGGCACGAGGTGGTGCTCACAGAGTGAGGTGAAGGGGATGTCGCGCACCATAATCATCTCGCCGTGACCGACGTCAAAGGTGACCTGCAGGTGCTTACCGGGATCTATTTCGAGACCCTCAAAGAGCTCGACGTACATCTCGGCGACCCGACGGGGAGTCTCGAGTAGACCGTCGCGGGTGGGATCCTCGCCGATCGCGCTGAGCAGTTCGCTCACCGCATGCTTGATACGATCGCGATCGACCACGGTTAGGGCTTCCCCACGAATTCGTAAATACCATCCAGATTGCGGTAGCGCTCGTTGACGTCGAGTCCGTAGCCCACGACGAACTCCGGGGCAATTCTAAATCCGGTATAGCGAATGGTCTGTTCGACGCGTTGCTCGCCTTCCTTAAACAGCAGCGCGCACACTTCGAGGCTGAGGGGCTTTCGCGAACCCAAATACTTACGTAGGTAGTTGAGGGTGAGACCAGAGTCCACAATGTCTTCGACAACCAGAACGTGACGGTTCGTGAGATCAATGTCGAGGTCCTTCACGATGCGTACCACGCCGCTCGATTTCGTCGCGGCGCCGTAGGACGAGACGGCCATGAAGTCGACGTCGAGAGGAAGTTCGATAGCTCGCATGAGGTCGCTCATAAAAGTGAGGGCACCCTTTAAGACTCCGACCAGCAGGGGTGGGTGGTCGCGGTAGTCCTGGGTGATCTCAGCCCCGAGTTCGAGCACCCGACGGTGTACGTCAGCCGGCGAGACGATCACCTTGCCCAGTTCGTGCGCCGCCCAGGCGGGTACGTTGTCTCGGTCGGCGGAACTCATCGGTGCCAATCGTAGTAGGTGGCTCCTAAACGAGGGCGAGGTGTTGGTGCTGTCGCGAGAGCCGTCGACCCCCCGAGAGTTCGGCGGCGACCGCTGCACCACTAATCACGCTGACGGCTCGCTCGACTTCGGCCGCTGAGGGCGGGTGGGAATCATCGGTCCCGGGCTGGGTCGCGAGGTGGTGCCGCAACCAGCGTCGGAGTCGAGCCCTGGGCCAGGTCTGCAGTTCGCGGCAGTCCACCTCGGCCAGCGGGCGAAGCTGGTCGAGCTTCGACAATTCGTCGAGCCAGACCCGTTCCTCAGCGATCAGTTCCGCCTGCCGGGCCAGAATCGGGACCATGTCACGCTCAGCCACCGCCGCGAGTTGATTCATCAAGGACAGGCGAACCAGGTTCCGCTTAAAGCTTAGGTCGACGTTGGTTTCATCAAGCGCGAAGGGGCGCTTCTTGCCCACCACGATGGCGAGAACTTCCGCGCGACGCAGTCCAAGGATGGGCTTCGTCGGTGAACCCACCATGGGAGACAGTCCGTCTAGTCCCGCGCCGCGTAAGAGATTGAGAATCTGTGTTTCCGCCAAATCATCCATGGTGTGCCCGGTCATGACTCCACTCGGCAGTGCCGATTTACGCGCAGCGCGGGCGCGAGATTCGAGATTTCCCCCGGGAGCGAGTTCGACGTCGTGGACCACCACGGGGAGTTCAAAGTCTGCCGCGAGGTCGCGGACGAGTTGGGCGTCCTCGCCACTGGAGGCGCGCAGGTGGTGATCAACGTGGTGCAGGGTGGGTCGAAGTTCCGCCTCGAGCGCGAGGAGCGTGAGACCGACCGAGTCAGCCCCACCAGAAACGGCCAGGTCCACCGCGGAACCCGGGGCGGGGAAGTGGCAGCGGGCCAGTGCGCGTTCAATCGTGTCCACCACTTCACGTTACGCCCTTCGCGAAGAACAATTATGAAAATGGTTTTCATTCCTGTACGATGGAGCTGTGCCCACAGCCATAATTCTCGCCCTGGTAACGGCGGCGGCGACCAGCATCGGTGCCCTCGTGGCCCTGCGTACGAGAGATCGCCTGCACCTTATTCTCGGACTCTCCGCGGGTCTGCTCCTCGGTCTCGTCGGCTTCGATCTTCTCCCCACCGTCTTTTCATCAAATCACCACATGGTGCTCGGCGTCCGACAGGTCGCCGTCGCCATCGTGATGGGCTTTTTTATCCTCCACCTGGTTGAGCGCACCTTCGCCACCCACGAGCCCCACGAGTCGGAGTACGAAGCGGGTCACACCCACACCCACGTCGCGGGAAGCCTCAGCGCCATCGCCATGATCGGTCACGTCTTTCTGGACGGCGTGGGTATTGGCGTCGCCTTTCGCGTCAGCAACTCCCTCGGGCTCGCCGTCTTCGTGGCCCTGGTCGTGCACGCCTTTAGCGACGGCCTCAACACCGTGATGTTCTTAATTCAGCGGGGCCGCTTTACAAAGCGGGTGCGCATTTTCGTACTGGTCGACGCACTCGCCCGCGTTGGGGGCGCAGCCCTCGGTTCCTCCCTCGTCATCAGCGCATCCCTCGTGGCCCTCTACCTCGCCCTCTTTACTGGTTTCGTCATCTACATCGCCACG
Source organism: uncultured Actinomycetes bacterium (assembly GCA_903860915.1). Lineage (GTDB taxonomy): Bacteria > Actinomycetota > Acidimicrobiia > Acidimicrobiales > RAAP-2 > RAAP-2. Next base: position 12,349 of record CAIOSJ010000019.1, read on the forward strand.
AGCCACATCCTGCCCGAGGCCCACGCGCAGCACCCCTCACGCTGGACCTTGGCCGCCACCCTGATCGGCATCCTCATTATGTGGCTCGTGGTGGCCAGTGGCGCGTAAGACCCTGGACGCCGTGCAACTCGCGTTGGCCAGCATCGACGGCTTCGCCAGCGCGCAAGAAATTCATGCTCGTCTCCGTGAGACGGGTCACTCGCTGGGCCTCACCACCGTGTACCGCTGCCTACGAAGTATGACCGGCGATCACCGCGTGGACTTCGTGCGTCGCGACGACGGCGAGGGCGCCTACCGTTTCTGCGGTACCAGCCACCACCACCACTTGGTCTGTCGAAGTTGCGGTGACACTGTCGAAGTCCAGGCCGAGGCCGTTGAAAGTTGGGCTCAGACGGTGGGTGAGGCCAGTAATTTTCGTGACCTACACCACACGGTGGAGCTCACGGGAATTTGCGCGTCGTGCAGCGGCCGTTAAGTCTCCCGACCCAGCACCGCGGGGGCCTCGTGGTCTACTCCTTCCCGCATCTCGCCGAGGTGGGCGTCGACGCCTTCGTTACCGGTCGTGAGGGGGGCGTGAGTACCGGCCCCTACGAATCGCTCAACCTCGGAACTCACGTGGAGGATGAATTCGCGGCCGTCGTGACCAACCGTTCCCTGGTGTCTCATGTCGTTGGCGCTCCCCTCGTGATTGCTCGTCAAGTACACGGCAGCACCATTCTCGAGGGCGCCGAGGTCGAACCCGGCAGCGAAGCCGACGCTCTCGTGACCAGAAGCAGCGACCTCGCCGTCGCCGTCCTCGTGGCCGACTGCGTCCCCCTGGTTCTGGTGAATCCACGTCGTCACGAGTTGGCCGTCGTCCACGCCGGCTGGCGCGGTATGGCCGCTGGCATCATTGAGGCGACCATCTCCCGACTGGGCGATCCCACCGAGCTGCTCGTCGGGGTCGGTCCCTCCATTTCGGGTGCGGCCTACCAGGTTGGCCCCGACGTCGTCGGCGCTTCGCCCCTCTTTGCTCGCCACGCACGAGAGGACGGAACCGACCGCTCCCGGCTCGACCTGCGCGCGTGCAGCGCCGACATTGTGTTGGCGGCGGGCGTCGCGAGTGAACGGCTCGTGGTCTCGACGCAGGTGACCGACGGAGGCCGCAATTTTTTCAGCGACCGGACGGCGCGACCCTGCGGTCGCTTCGCACTCGTGGCGCGGTGGGCGTCGTAACATGAGAAGGTCATGACCAAGGGCCATCAATGACGGCGCGGGCCGCGATATTTCGTTACCTCGACCTCGAGGTCACGGACACGACCCTGATGGGGCACTACGAACTCGACGGTCGCCACTTCCACGAGCGCATCACCTTCTCTACGACCGGTCCCCTCACCGCCCCCGCCCCGAGAGCCCTCGCCGATCTATGGTTTCTCCTCGCCGGACTCTCGTATTACAAGGCTGGCGCCGCGACCACCATTGATCTCGGGACCACACCCATCTCGCAGGCCGGACGAGCGCTACTGCGAGCCGCCGTCACCGACGGCCTCGGTGAGTTCGCCTACCGCAACGCCCTCGACTTGACTGACGTCGACATCATCGGGGGGGTGCGCACGTCACCCGTCGAGGTCAGCCTCGATGAGACCTCGGTTCTCACCCCCTTCGGTGGGGGTATTGACTCCATTGTTACCGTCATGAATCTCAACGAGAACATCACACAGAAACTCTTCGTGATGAGTCCCCCGAGTGGACTCTTCGAGCCCCTCGAAGCGGCGGCGGCGATCACCCAGAAGAGCATTGTTCGAGCTACCCGCAGCCTCGACCCGCAGATTCTGACCACGGACCCCGACGTCTTTAACGGACACGTTCCGGTGACCGCCATGGTCACGCTGCTCGCCGCCATCGCCGCCGTGGCCGACGGCTCGGGTGGCGTGGTCATGAGTAACGAGCACTCCGCTTCGGTGCCCAACCTCAGCGTCGCCGGCCGCGAGGTCAATCACCAGTGGAGCAAATCCCTCGTCGCCGAAGAGCTCATCGCCGCCGCCGTCGCCGAGCGCATCGGGAGCCAGTTCACTGTCGCCAGCTTCCTCCGGGACCGCAGCGAACTTTGGGTGGCTCGAGCCTTTAGTGAACTGCGGCAATATCACGCCGTTTTTCGCAGTTGCAATCGAGCCTTCGCTCAAGATCCCGCTCGAAGAAGTGCCACCTGGTGCGCGAATTGTGACAAGTGCCTGTTCATCGCGCTCATCCTCGCGCCCTTCATGACCCGCGCGGAGCTCGCCGGCATCTTCGACGGTGAACCACTCGCCCACCCCGACCTCACTAGCCAGCTCACGGCTCTCGTGGGTCAGGGCTCCCAGCGCAAACCCTTCGAGTGCGTCGGCGACCCCGACGAGTGCAGCGTGGCCCTACAGGCGGTGGCCGAGAGCGACGAATGGAAGAACGTCCTCTTTCTCGCGGCCCTGGCTCGCCGCGCCCCGAGTTCCTCGACCCTCCCCCAGCAACTCGAGCCGCAGGGAGTGAGCCGTGCCCCGGCTGCGTGGTTTCGCTGACCTCCAAGGGCTGAAAGTCGGGGTCTTCGGCCTCGGCGTCGAGGGACGGGCCAGCGTCGCTCGCCTGGCGACTCTCGGTATCCGGCCAGTCGTGGTCGACGACGCTCGACTCGATGACGAACTCGTCTCGATGACCTCGGAGGGGGGGCTCGAAGCTCTTTTCCACTGTGACGTCGTTCTAAAGAGTCCCGGCATCTCCCGCTACCGCGCCGACGTCATCGCACTTCACGACGCTGGGGTTGTGGTGACCTCAGCCCTAGCCCTCTGGCTGGCCGAGACGGATCGCCGCCGCGTTATTGCCGTCACCGGAACCAAGGGTAAGTCCACCACCACCTCGCTCATCACCTTCTTTCTCAACGCCGTGGGTCTGCCCGCGAGGAGTGCGGGCAATATCGGCACGCCCCCCTACGACCCCAGCTTCGACGACTCCTTCGGATGGACGGTGCTCGAGGTTTCGAGTTTTCAGGCCGTTGACATTCTGGACGCCCCCGCGATTGTGGTGCTGACCTCGCTCGACGCCGATCACCTGGACTGGCACGGCTCCCTCGAGGCCTACCAGCGCGACAAGCTGTCGCTGACCTTCGCGGCGGGCCACCACCACACGGTGGTCTCCTCCACCCTGCCCCTCACGGGGCCCGAGATGGGCGGGGAACTACTCGTGAGTTCACCTGACGACGCCGGACTCGCCGACCAACTACAACTCATTGGTCGCCATAATCGAGCCAACGTAGCCCTCGCGCTCGAGGTGGTGACTCTGGTCACCGGTGACCGCGACGCCACCATCACTGCCGTGAGGGCCGTGGGCTCGTCCTTTACCCCCTTGCCCGGACGTCTCACCGTCCTTGGTCGGGTCGCCTCGTGCTTGTTCATCGATGATGGATTGGCGACCAATCCCCTGGCCACCCTGGCCGCCCTCGAGAGCTGCGAGGACGAGGATCTCGACCTTCTCATGGGTGGCTTTGATCGAGGGATGGACTACGAACCGCTCATCAGCGCGCTACGTCAACGCACCCGTCCGCTGCGCGTGCACCTCTTCGGTGCGCTCGCTGCGCGCGTCGCCCCCGAACTCATTGGCATTTCCCACGACGTCTCGGACACCCTCGACGCAGCATTCGCCCTGGCGGTCACGGCTGGCGCCACGGTGCTCTTCTCGCCCGCCGCGCCCAGCTTTGATCAGTACCGGAACTGGGAAGAACGTTCCGCTCATTTTCGCCGTCTCGTCTCGGCATTGAGTTAGACCGGGCTAGGACCCACATCTGTCTGCGGCGGTGCGGGGAGTCCCGGGGTCTCGAGAAAATGGAGCCTGAGGCGAGATTCGAACTCGCGACCTACGCATTACGAATGCGTTGCTCTACCAACTGAGCTACCCAGGCAAGATACGAAATAATACTCCAAATCCCCCGACGGGCTTCGAGCTCTAGATCGACGAGAGGGAAACCAAGAGATTCGTGAGCAGAGCTTCTTCCCCCACCACCGAGAGGCGCTGTGAGGCTTCGTTGATCAGATCGATGGCCTCGAGGGCAGCGGCGGCCTGCGTGCGACTACGCACGTCACCGTCGTTCATTCCCTCTAACCCACTCAGCAAACGGTGGCGATAGGTTTCGGCCAGGGACTTCAGGCCGAAGCGAATATCTTCAATACGAAAGCGCCGTAGTTCGCGCTTATGGCGAGCCTCTATGTCTCGTCGACCCGGGAGCGCCCGCAGGCCCACCGCTTTCGCGTTTGCGGTCAGAGCAGCCATCTCCTCAGCGTGCAGGCCCGCGAGGGGGGTCGCAGCCGCGTCGAGACCGGCCAGAATCTCGGCGGTCAGGACCGACGAGACCGCGTTGGTGCCGGTGAGGCGGTCCGGTAGCGATTTCCAGAGTTGCACCCGGTCCGCGAAGGCGACGTCGCGCACCAGCACGTGGGCCCGACGTAGGTCGCCCCCGGAGGCGGCGGCCGCCGCGCGCGCCGCGATACTCGACGACCCCTCGCGAGTCAGGTAGGTCACAATGGCCTCTTCACTCAGGGACTGAAAGGCCAGGGTGACGCAGCGTGACTCAATGGTGGCGAGGGATTCTGGGAGCGAATTAGCCGTCAACATGAAGATGGCGCGACTGGGTGGTTCTTCCAAAATTTTGAGTAACTTACCGGTCTGGCCGTCGGAGAGATTGACGTCCTCAATCACCACGATTTGGTATTTGCCCAGGGGCTTGCGGCGACTGATGCGCTCAGCTTCGGCGAATTCCTTGACACTCCAGTTGAGACCAGATCGTTCGAGAAAGGTGACCTCACTGTCACCCTCCGCGAGGACGCGTCGACAGGTATCACAGTCCCCACAACCCCCGGCCTCACAGAGCAGACTCGCCGCGAAGGCGAGCACGCCCTCGTGAATGCCCGCCCCGCTTGGTCCGACGAAGAGATAGGCGTGCACTGGCTGAGCCACGTGGTGACGCATCACCGCCGCAGCGCGTTCTTGACCAATCAGTGCGCTAAAGACGTCAGTCACGCAGCGGCCACCCGAGGGTGCGGAGGTGAGCATCGATTTCGCCGGCGACGTCGCTCTCACTGGCGGTGGCGTCCACCACCCGCCAGTTTTCGGCGGTGGCCTGGGCCAGAAAACCGGCCCGCACCCGTTCGTGAAAGTCCAGCTCCGCTGATTCAAAACGATCGCTGACGCTGGGGGCGCGGCGAGCGTGGGCCGCGGCCACGGGGAGGTCCAACAAAATAGTGAGGGTGGGTCGACAGCTGCCGACGGCTAAGTCAGTGGCGGCTCGCAGCAACTCGAGGTCAACCCCTCGTCCGTAGCCCTGGTAGGCCAGGGTGGAGCCGGCGAAGCGGTCGCTCACGACGTGTCGCCCCGACGAGAGAGCGGGCGCAATCATATTGTTGACGTGGTGGCTGCGGTCAGCCAACATCAGCAGCGCCTCGGTCTCGGGCTTCATCGGGGTCGCGGCGTCCAGTAGCCAGCGACGCAGTTCTGCCCCCATCGCCGTGTCGCCGGGTTCGAAGGTGAAGAGGGCGTTGGCCTCAGTAGCCACGCGACGGGCCTGCGTGCTCTTGCCACTCGCGTCGATGCCCTCAAAGACGAGAAAGATCCCCGCGGGCACTAGAAAGCTTCCGAAGATTTCGCTTGGGCCGCGAGGGCGGCATTCTTCGCCGCCCCGGCCGCGGTGGCGGCACGCTTGGTCGCGCCCGTTGCTTTCGCGGCGACCTTCTTAGTGGGCTTCTTCGACGCCTTCTTTACGACTTTCTTCGCCGCCTTCTTGACGGCCTTACGAGGTCGCGTCGAGGGTTCGGCGTTGCGTCGTTCGGCCAAGAGTTCACAGGCCCGATCCAGGGTCAAGTTTTCAACGGTGTCGGCGTTGCGCAGCGTCGCGTTGGCCTCGCCGTCGGTGACGTAGTCCCCGAACTTGCCAGTCTTAACGACCACGTGCAATTTGGTGACGGGGTCCTGGCCCAGGTCCTTCAGGGGCCCCGCGGCCGCGCGGCGACCACGCTGCTTGGGTTGGGCCAGAATCGCCAGCGCGGCGGCGAGGTCCACGGCAAAAATCTGCTCTTCACTCTCGAGCGAACGCGTCTCCTTCCCCCAGGTGAGGTAGGGACCGTATCGTCCGTTGGTCGCGCGCACCGGTTCTTGGTCCTCGGGGTGCGTACCGACTTCCCGCGGCAGCGACAGCAGCATGAGGGCCTGTTCGAGGGTGACGTCGTCGGGCGTCATCGTTGAAAATAGTGACGCCCTCGGCGGGGGGTTCTTCGGATCCGTGGTCGGGCCGAGCTGCACGTAGGGACCGAAGCGCCCGGCCTTAATGAAGACGGGCTCACCCGAAGTGGCGTCGAGGCCCAACTCACGGTCGCTGCTCGGCGCCGACAAGAGGGCGAGGGCGTGTTCGATGGTGAGGGCGTCCGGCTCGGTGGCCTCGGGAATAGAGACCCGCTCCTCACCGTGCGTGAGGTAGGGGCCGTAGCGACCGGAGCGCACGGTGACCGCGACGCCGTCGTCGCCGTTGCCGAGCAGAATCGAATTTATGGCCGCGAAGTCAAAGTCGATTTTTTCCGTCGTCGCGCGGTTGAGGCCCATCTTTCGAAAGTCCGTGGTGGCGAGTTCGTCACCGAAGTAAAACTTCTGCAGCCAGGGTTCGAGTGCTTGATCACCCTGGGCGATGGCGTCGAGGTCGTCTTCCATTGCAGCCGTGAACTGGTAGTCCACCAAGTCGGCAAAGTACTTCTCGAGAAGGTTGACTACCGCGAAGGCTCGGAACGCTGGCACCAGGCTCTTGCCCTTCTTCCAGACGTAGCCGCGGCGGTCAATGGTCTTCATCACGGCGGCGTAGGTCGAGGGGCGACCAATGCCGAGGTCTTCGAGCTTCTTGATCAGGGTGGCTTCGCTGTAACGGTCCGGCGGCTTCGTGTCGTGGCCCTTCGCCGTGGCCGAGGCTACGTCCACCACGGCGTCAGTCACGAGAGGGGGCAAAATACGCTCCTGGTCGGCCAATTCGGCTTCGGGATCGTCCGTGCCCTCGACGTAGGCGCGGCGGAAGCCTGGAAATTCGATACGCAGACCCGAGGCGTTCAGTTCTACGGCGACGGCGCCCTCATAACCAGCGACGTCGTGCACAGTGGTGGCCAGACGCACGCGGTCCTGGGTCAGACGGGCGTCCACCATCTGGGAGGCGATGGTGCGCTTCCAGATGAGGTCGTAGACGGCGTACTCGTCACCGCTGAGAGCGGCTCGACCCTCGTCCAGAGTGCGAAAGACTTCGCCAGCCGGGCGAATGGCCTCGTGAGCCTCTTGCGCGTTCTTCACCTTGCGGTCGTAACGACGCGGTGAGTCGGCCACGTAGTCATCACCGAACATCTCGCCGGCCTGCGAACGAGCGGCGTTCAGGGCCTCACTCGACAGTGAGGTCGAGTCGGTACGCATGTAGGTAATCCAACCCTGTTCGTAGAGACGTTGGGCGGCGCGCATGGTGCGCTCGGGGTCAAAGCGTAATTTGCGGCTGGCCTCAATTTGCAGCGACGAGGTCATGAAGGGCGGCTGGGGACGCTGGGTGCGGGGGTTCGAACTGATAGAGGTGACGCGCAGAGTCGAGCCGCTGAGCGCGCTGGCCACAGCCGTGGCCAGCTCTTCGTGGAGAACTTCGGCGGTGGTCGTACGGTCGAGCACACCGTCGGCGTCAAAGTTCTTGCCCGAGGCCAGCGTCGTGCCGTTGATCGTGTCGACGGTAGCCTCAAAAGCCGCCCCGTTCGTCACGATGTTCGCAACGACGTCGTACCAGTTGGCACTGACAAACTTCATGCGCTCACGCTCGCGCTCACAGACCAAACGCACCGCCACCGACTGCACGCGACCGGCCGATCGCGCCTTGTCAACGGCCCGCCAGAGCACGGGTGAGACTTCGTAGCCAACCAGGCGGTCGAGAAAACGTCGACCCTCCTGAGCGCGCACGAGGTTGAGGTCCAGGTCCCGGGTCTCATCCACGGCCTTCAAGATCGCGGCGGGGGTAATTTCGTGAAAGACCATGCGCTTGACGGGAATTTTGGGCTTCAAGACTTCTTGGAGGTGCCACGCAATGGCTTCACCCTCGCGGTCTTCGTCGGTTGCGAGGTAGAGCTCGTCCACAACTTTCAGGGCGGCTTTGAGTTCGGCCACTATCTTCTTACGGTCACTCGAGACCACGTAGACCGGGGTGAAGTGGTCGTCCACGTTGATCCCGAGGCGGGCCCACTTTTCCGATTTGATGGCGGCTGGGATGTCCGCCGCGCTCTCGGGGAGGTCGCGGATGTGACCAATGGAGGGCTTGACGATGTAGTCAGGGCCCAGCATTCCCTGGATGCGGGTGGCCTTGGCGACCGACTCCACAATCACTAGTGCGCGTGCCATACGTCTCCTCCCTCGCCTCGGGCCACTCTACGCAGCCGCGTGGTCGCGGCTCGGTGGCGTGCTCTCTAAGTTAGGCAGATTAGAAGAGTTTCGTGACACCCTGGTGTCCGCCCACCCACATCGGTCCTTCGAACGAGGCTTTGCCAAGCTCAGTGAGCCAGGCTTGCTTGGTAGCGCTGGCGGCAACTCTCGAGCTCGGCCAAAGCCTTCTCGCGACCCTCGTAGCACTCGATTTTCACCCATTTACCGGCGTCGAGGTCCTTGTAGACCTCAAAGAAGTGACGGATGCGCTCCAGCGTGTCGGTGGGGACTTCGCTGATGTCGCTGACGTCCTTCCACCGCGGGTCGGAGAGGGGTACCGCAATCAGCTTGGCGTCCTCGCCGGCCTCGTCGGTCATCAGACAAACCCCGAGGACTTTCACCATGATGTGACAACCCGGGAAGGTCGGGAACTCGGTGAGAACGACCACGTCGAGCGGGTCGCCGTCGCCGGCGAGGGTGTCGGGGATGAAGCCGTACTCAGCCGGGTAGGACATCGAGACACGTAGGTGGCGGTCCAGCATGATGGCGCCGGTCTCGTGGTCCAGTTCGTACTTGTTCTGGCTCCCCCGAGGGATTTCAATAATGGCGCGGATTGGTTCCATGTCGTGTCAAAACTTTCTGATCGTAGGGACTGCAGTGGGCACTGCTCGAAAACGTAGAAATCGTGTCGCCCCAAGATAGTTGGTCGCACTCGAGTGCGACAATTCAGCCCCCGAGGGCCACTGAACTAGTCCTCGGTCTGTGGCCCGGCCACAATTTCGTATTCGGGGTTCAAAATCACGGCTTCGCGGTCGTGAATTTGCACCGTGCCACGCACCATGAGGCGCGATCCGCGCTCCACGCCGGGAATCTTTTCGCGACCCTGGAAGAGCAGCGAGATAGATCCGGTCGAATCCGAGAGGACGCAGCGCAGCACCGTACCTTCTTCGTGGGTGACACTGATGGAGCGCACGCGGCCAGCAATGTGCACGTTGTCGCGGAACTTGAGTTCGCCAATTTCGACCGCGTCCACGTCCTTTGATCGAGCCAACAACTTGGTGTCGGCCTCGAGGTGCGCGTCCTCACGGCGTCCGCCGCGAGTGACCAGTTCGCTCTGGCCCACGCTCTGGTCCGGAGCATTCTCGTAACTCTGTTGAACCATGCGGTACGGGATGATCGTGGCGGCGGTGCGGGGCACGTGCATCACGGCGGTCGCGATGGCGTCGGCGGTGCGATCGTGCAGGAGGCGCTGTAGACGGGAGTTAAAACCACGGCGTGGCAGAATCACCATGCAGAACACGTCGGGGTCGCGCACAATGTCGGCTACGAACTCCAGCGCCGCGCGGTCAACGCGACGGTCCTCGCAGTCGAAAATTTCGAGGGGGGTCGTGGCCGAGGCGCTGCCCTTGGCACCCCAGGTGTCGGAGAGCTCCTTGGTGACCCGCGGATCAATGTCAAAGTGAATCGCCCGCAGGGAGAAGGCGTTGAGCGTGGAGCAGTAGCGAAGCGCTCGCTCGGTCGCGAGGTCGTAACTATCAACGAAGACGACCACGCGATTGACTTGGAAGGGAGCCGACTGGTCGGTGGAGCGCGTGGCGGCGAAAGTCGCGTCTTCACGGCCGTACTGCTTATTCATGCGTAGAAGTCCGAAAATCATGATGGGAGCCGCCAACACCACAATCCAGGCCCCCTCGGCGAACTTCACGATGGCGAAGATGAGCGCAATGGCCAGCGTCACGAAGCACGACAGGGCGTTAATGGCGAGACCACGACGCCAGTGCTGCTCGCGCAGACGCCAGTGGCGTCGGGCCATACCCGCCCCGGCCATTGTGAAGGCGGTAAAGACCCCGAGGGCGTAGAGGGCGATCAGGCCGTTGACACGAGCTTGGAAGATCAGGACCAGGGCCAGAGCGCTGAGACCCAGCATCATGATGCCGTTCGAAAAAGCCAGGCGGTGACCACGCTTGGTCAACTGACGCGGAAGGAAGCGGTCGTTGGCGACAAAATTACAGAGGAAGGGGAAGCCGTTGAAACTGGTGTTGCCACCGGTGTAGAGAATCAACATGGTGGCTAGTTGGACCATATAGAAAATAACTTGGCCAAAACCGTGAGAACCGAAGACGGCGTGCACTTCTTGGCTGACCACCGTCGGTGAGCCGGCCGCGTAGGGCAGGGCGTGGGTCCAACGGGCCAGCATGGTGGTGCCGACTAATAAGAAGGCCAGGATGCTCGCCATGGCGACCATGACGATACGAGCGTTACGGGCCTCGGGCTTACGGAAACTCGAGACGCCGTCCGAGATCGCCTCGAGACCGGTGAGCGACGAACCCCCGTTGGCGTAGGCGCGCAGCAGGGTGATGAAGGCCACCCCCATCAAGAGGCCGTGGCCACCGGTGCCGAGGTGGCCTTCCACGAGCAGGCTCACGGCGGGCTGGGGCAAGGTGTGAAGCGATCCGGAGAAGTACTTAAAGGTGCCAACGCCAATGGTGGCCGTCATCATGGCGATGAAGAAGTAGGTGGGAAAGGCGAAGAAGCTACCGGCTTCCTTAATACCGCGCAGATTGCCGTACATGAGAAGCAGTACGATGCCGGCGGTAATGGGCACCGTCAGTGGCAGGAGCGAGGGCACGGCACTGGTGAGCGCGGCGGTTCCGGCGCTGCACTGCACTGCGACCGTGACGATGTAGTCAATAAGCAGGGCCACCGCGGTCACCGACGCGGCCTTCGGCCCGAAGTTGTCACGCACGACGATGTAGGAGCCGCCGGTGATGTTGTAGTAACCAATCACGTCGAGGTACGACAAAGTGACCAGCAGCAGCACGCCCAGAATGACGAACATGATGGGGACGAGCAGCGAAAAAGCGGCCAGGCCAATCACCGGTGTCAGCTGGGTCAAGATTTGCTCGGCACCGTAGGCCGAGGAGGAAATGCAGTCGGGGGCCAGCACCCCGAGGGCGATGGGATTCTTCAGTCGCTCGCCGGCCAACTGCTCTGACACGAAGGGCTTCCCGAGGAAAATGGTCTTCAAGCGGTAGCCCAGAGTTTCGGGGTAGACGCTGCCCACGTCCGCGTGCTTGGTGAGCAGTTGGGCTTTGCCGTTGGCTACGTCAGTCGAATGAGGCACGGGCTAATCCTAGGGGTCTGGCGGATCAAAGTGATGAAACTTGTGTCACGCTCCGCTGCGTGGTGAACTAGGGACATGCACATTGTTGTCGTTGGTTCCGGACGAGTCGGTTCCGATCTCGCCACCCAGCTCTCCGAAGAGGGCCACTCGGTTGTCATCATCGACAAAAACCGTGACTCCTTTCGCCGACTCGGGAGTTCTTTTTCCGGCCAGACCATCGTGGGCTCGGGCTTTGACCGCGACTCGCTCTCCCAGGCGGGCGCCAGTCAGGCCGACGCCTTCGCCGCGGTAACCAACGGTGACAACACCAATATTCTCTGCGCGCGTATTGCTCGCGAAAAGTACAACATCGCCGACGTGGTCGCTCGTATCTACGATCCCCGGCGCGCCGTTATTTACCAGCGTCTCGGTATCCCGACCGTGGCGACCGTGGCCTGGACCACCCAGCAGGTCAAGCGTTGGCTGCTCCCCTCGGACAACAGCGTGGCGTGGTCGGACCTGGGATCGACCATGCATCTCGTCGAGCGCAAATTGCCCGACGCCTTCGCCGGTAAGCCGCTCGGGGATTTCAACGTCAATCGAGAAATTCACGTCGCCGGAGTCATCAGAGCCGGTAAGGGTCGCGTGGACGCCAGCGACATCATTGGTCAGGAAAATGACGTCGTCACCTTTATGGTGACCCACCAGGGTCTCGAAGAACTCAACGCTCTCCTGGGATGGAGTGCCGCATGAAAATCGTCATCGCCGGAGCCGGCAGCGTCGGTATCGCCATCGCCCAGGACTTAGCCGAGCGTCACCACGACGTCACCCTCTTGGAGCAACGTTCCGAGACCGTCGAAAAAGCGCGCGTGCTCCTCCCCGACGTCAAGGTGCTCACCTGCGACGCCTGCGAAGTGAACTCACTACAGAATGTCGGGATGCGCGACGCCGACGTCGTCATCGCGGCCACCGGCGACGACGAGGACAACCTGGTCATCAGCTGGTTGAGCAAGCAGGAGTTCGCCGTCCCGCGCGTCATCGCTCGAGTGAACAACTCTCGTAACGAATGGCTCTTTGACAGCAGCTGGGGCGTGGACGTACACGTCTCGACGCCGGCTCTCATTACCTCGCTCGTTGACGAAATTGTCGAAGTGGGTTCCGTGGTGGACCTCATGGTCCTGGCCGGTGGAAAAATGAAACTGGTCGAGGTCACCCTGGCCGCCAACGCCCCCGCCGTCACCGAGGGTCGAAGCCTCGAAGACCTCCGCATGGTCGACGGCGCCCGCGTGGTGGCCATTGTCCGAGCCGACCAGCCCATGGTCCCGATTCCCTCCTTCCAGTTTCTCGAAGGAGACCACGTCGTTGTTATGGCCCGCCCCGACGCCATAGATTCACTGACTGGCGCCTTCATCGCTCCCTAAGCACGTAGCATCGCAACGTGCGCGCCGCTTTTTTCGACCTCGACAAAACGGTAATCGCTAAGGCCTCCATCGTGGCCCTCGGTCCCGAACTCCACGCGCGTGGTTTTATCCACCGTGGCACTCTGGCCCGTAGCGTCGCCCAGCAACTGATCTTTACCATGTTCGGGGCGAATCAGAACAAGATGGAAAAGATTCGCGACACCGTGGGCAAGATCACCGTGGGCTGGGACCGCGATGAAGTTCGCCGCCTGGTGGTTGAGACCATCACGTCAGTCATCGAACCCCTCATTTACGCCGAAGCCCTCACCCTCATTGACCAACACAAAGCGCAGGGTGACGAAGTCTGGATCGTGAGCTCGTCCCCCGAAGACGTCGTCGATCCCTTCGTGGATTTGCTCGGCCTCACCGGTGCCATCGCCACGCGGCCCGAGATCGACGACCGCAATCGCTACACCGGCCACATCACCTTTTTTGCCCAGGGCGAGAACAAGGCTGTGGCTATTCGGGAGTTGGCCGAACGTCGTGACATTGACCTCGAAGAATCGAGCGCCTACTCCGACTCGGAAACTGACGAACCCATGCTGCGCGCGGTGGGTCACCCCTTCGCCGTCAACCCCGACCGGGAACTCACGAAAATGGCGCACGAGAACGCTTGGCCAATCCTGGTCTTTAAGCACCCGGTGCGGGCTAGCGACCGCCGCCGATCCCACACTCCCTACCTCGTCGGCGTAGGGCTACTCAGCGCGGTGGCGGTGTTGACGAAACTACGTCGGGGAACTGGTCCTAGAGCGTAAGTAGATCGCGCGCCCCGGTGTCACTCGACGGGTGACGCAACTTGCTCATTGCGCGCGCTTCGATCTGACGAATACGTTCGCGGGTCAGGTTCATCTCTTCGCCGACGTCCTCGAGGGTGCGGGGTGAACCATCAGTCAAGAGGCCAAAGCGCATGCGCAGGATTCTCTTCTCACGGTCGTCGAGGGGCTCGAGCAACTTTTCAATAGCGGCCGGCATCATTTTGACGGCGGCCACGTCGAAGGGGGACTCCGCCGAACGGTCCTCGACAACGTCACCGAGTTCGGCGTCGCCATCTTCGCGCAGCGGCTCGGAGAGTGACATGGGCTCCGAGCGGAAACGCAGGGCCTCAATCAACTTGTCCTCGGGCATCTCGCACTCGTCGCAGAGTTCCTTGATGGTCGGCGGACGGCCGAACTTCAGCTCGAGACGCGACTGGGCCTTCTGCACGCGGGCCAGAGTGTCACCGGCGTGGACCGGGAGGCGGATGGTGCGGCCAGTGTTCGCGATACCGCGGGTGATGGCCTGGCGAATCCACCAGGTGGCGTAGGTTGAGAACTTGAAGCCCTTGCGCCAGTCGAACTTCTCAACGGCGTGCATGAGCCCGAGGTTGCCCTCTTGGATGAGGTCCAAGAGCGGGAGGCCCGAGGCCTGGTACTTCTTCGCGATCGACACTACGAGACGCAAGTTCGATTGAACGAAATCTTCTTCGGCCTTCTCACCACGAATGATCTGACGCTTCAGCGCTTGCTTTTTCGTCGGGGTCAGTTTGACCTTCTTATCGGCGTCGGCGGCGTCGAGCTCGGCTAAGGCCTCGCGGCCTTCTTCGATGGTCTGGGCGAGGCGAACTTCGTCGTCCTTCGTGAGCAGGGTGTACTGACCGATATCAGAAAGGTAGAGGCGAACAAGGTCTTCATCATCACGATCAATACGGTCTTTAGCCACGAATTTCTCCCACCAGTCGGTTATCTATGTTAAGGGTTCACACGCTGCGACGATGCGCAGCGCCAGCCCCCCAGCGCAGATACGTCCTCTTTGACGTCACAGTAGTTATACGTACGACGTCAACCACCAGCATCTTCAGTCGTAGAAATACGCCTACGTCGACTAGTCGGTGGGGGAGTTTCGGTGGTCGTAAACTCACCATTCAATCTCGTCAGGCCCTCCCTCGCTGAGCCAGCCCTTGCGAATTAAGGGAGCCCATAGACGGTTAATTATGAAAGGGTAGTGACGACTCCAGTCGATCGGAGCTGATTCCCAGTTTTCCTTGAAATTGAGAATCAACAATATTTTTTTAGGTTCCATCAGACACTCAGCGTTCATCTCCTGCAGCGTCGGTGGGCGGCCCAGTTGTAGTTCTAACTCTTGGGCGGCCCCCCTCACTCGTGCGAAAAGTTCCAAATTCTCTACCCGCCGTGAACCCCGCAACTTGCACTCGTGATTAATAAAATTTCCAATTTCCTCTGCCGCCCCGCTGGAGAAATCCTCTTCTTTCCGATACTCAGATATTTCTTCAAACGAGATGAGACCACGATTTCCTTCTTCAATGAGATCCAGCAGCGGGACACTCGACCAGGAAGCCCGTTTCGCAATCTCCACCACCTCACGAAGGTGCGACTGAACCAAGGACTCCTGCGCCTTCTCACCATGCAAAACCGCTCGCCGTAGCAGTCGCTTCATCGTGGGATGTAGACGTGCGATGGCCCCCGACTCCGCTGCCTCGAGAAGGGAGTGGGCGTCACGGCCCGTCTCGATGACCTGCATCAGAAAAATGTCCTGTTCCCTGGTGGGACGTGGGAACTGCTCAATGTGTTCGATGTAGGCGTCAGCCGGACTGGGTATCACGACTTCAAGCTCTGGCACCTCGAGCGCTTCAGTAAGGTCACTACCTTTGGCCTCGACTCCAGCCGCAGGAACTGAGGGCGAACCGGAAACTACTCCGATTTCCCACTCCGTCACGGGCGGAGGAGCTTGTGATTTCAGCTCAGCTCGACGTCGAAAAATCCTAGAGATGTAATTGATTTTGACCTCCGTAGCCGCGGCCGCGCTGCTTTTTGCCACCACCACGGGCGGAGCAGTGCAACATAGAGGACTGATTTCGAAGTAGTGACGTCAACGTGAAGTTCTCGTTTCTTCTAGGAGGCTTGGCGGATACGACGAATGATGGTCGAGATATCGATCTGGTTCAGTTCGAACCACTCATCAATCTCGGCGAGCTCACGAGCAATCGTGGCGGCGTCCTTCGCCTTCGCCCGACCCACGCTGCGCACGGCGTCGCGGGCGTAAATCACCCCCGCAATAGGTCGAGCAGCACGAATCGCATCGAGGGCCGCCACGACATCCCAACCCTGATCGAGCAGAAAAGCCAAGGCCATCGAGGGGCCACGGTTGACTCCCATGTGGCAGTGCACCATGACGTTGGCGCCCGGATGGGTCAAGGCCTCGTGGAGAGCGCTCAATCCGCGGTAGAACCAGACGGGGTCCTGGCTCGTGCCGTCGTCGTGCGTACCAAGGTAGTGGTAGCGAATCTCCGGGGCGTACCTGGCGACTAGTTCCTGATCGCTCCACTCACCACGTACGTCCACGATGTCGGTGACGCCGGCTGCAATCCACTCCTCTAATTTCTCAATCGCTTCCGAACGCTCCATGGGGAGGTCGCCGGAAATGACGAGCCAGTCATTCACTCGGCACACTTCCCGGTGCCAAACAACTATTTCATCGGTGGTGAGAGCTGTTTTCTTCATACCCGAAGAGTACGAAGGGGGTGTGACATAGCCACGAGTTACGAATAGTTAATTAATGCGTAAAACATGTCTGTCACTGCATACTGCTACCTTTCCAAGCGTGCGACTTACAGCGATGAGAACCAAGGGACTTCGTGTCGTCGTGCGAGCAAGTTACGCAGAATTAGTAGCGGTCATGGCCGAGGAACTCCGCGAAGTGAAGAGTGGTTCGTTGCGTGACTTGCTTGAGCCCGAGTGGGTGGTGACACCTTCACTCGGCACTAAGACATGGTTGATTCGCCAAATTTCTCAAAGCATCGGTGTCTCCGATAGTTCAACAACCACCCGCACTGATGGCATTGTCGCCAATTGGTGTCACGACTTCCCCGCTCGTATCGCCGGACGCGTCCTCGAAGCCCATCGCCAGACCAGTCAGGCGGGAGAGAACGACCGCTGGTCCCTACCGCGCCTCGCCCTTGAACTACATGAACTCGGCGACACCGTCAGAAGCGAGAAGAAGCTCGCCGAGAATGATCCCCGGCGACTTCTCTGCGACGACACGCGCGAGCCAAGCTTCGAACGTTCGCGGCATTACGCCGAACTCTTTGATCACTATCACGTCTGGCGCCGGGACATGATTCAACTCTGGTCGCGCAATCAGCAGTCTGATCCGTTCAGCGGGGAGGAGGAGAGCCAAAAGAACCTGTGGCGAGCCCTCCGGGAGCGCACGAGTATGGGAGTCCCCGCCGCCGAGCGTTGGGACGAAGCTTGGCAGCGCGTGATGCCGGGTGCTTCCGCCGAAGAACTCGGCCTGCCCACCCTGCGACGACTTAGTGTCTTTGGTCTCACAACCTTTCCGGGTACCGCGTGGGAATCCGAAGGAGGGTGGACTTTTGACTTCGTGGAATCACTCACACACCTAGCCACTCTCATGCCGGTTACGGTCTACGTGGTACGTGGTTTCCATGGCTCACCCTTGACTGGCATTACCAACCGCTACGAGTTTAAGTCGGGCATCATGCGCCTCTGGGGTGGATTAGCGCTCGCTAACCACCAAGTGCTCGACGCCCTGATAGGCAGAGCGACTATCACTATCGATGGTGATCTACCCGATCTCGAAAGCCACATTCCTACGTCCCCGAGGAATTTCCTCGAAGCCATGCAGCAGGTACTGCGTAGTGACCGCGACGTCCGTGTGGCTCCAGCTACGGCCTCGCCCGATGAAGAACCCAATCTGTATCGCGACCAACTCGCAGCCATGGACGGCTCTGTCGTCGAGCATTGGTGCCACGGTCACTTCCGTCAAGCGGAAGTCCTGCGTGACGCCATTCGCCACGACCTCAACGACCACGCCGGTGACTGGACAGAAAGTGATCTTCTCGTGGTCTGCCCCGATCTCGATACCTTCGCCCCCATGATTAGAGCGGCTTTTGGACCCGCCCGTGGTGCGGCTTTTGACCCGTCGGGAGTCACCCCCGACGACGAGGAACCCGCTGTGGCGTATCGCATAATTAACCCGAGCTCGGCTGGCGAGGGGATATACCTCCAGAGCTTGCGTCACTTGCTCTCCTTGGTAGGTGGTCGGCTCGAGCGTTCGGCTGTCTTGGCCTTCCTCAGCGAGCCGGCCGTTGGTTACCGCTGGCGCTTTTCTACCGATGACCTCGAGCAGTTCAGCGAGTGGACGCGTTCCGCTGCCGTGAGGTGGGGTTTTGATGACGCTCACCGCCGCTACTTCGGGGTCACCATCGCCGATGAGGTGCAGACCTGGCGAAAAGGTTTGGACCGATTGATTCTTGGTACCATGATGGCGAACAGAGACTTGCGACCCTCAAAGGATTTACTTGGTGTCGAAATTGCCGGTGCTCGTCTCGACCTATTTCACAAATTCGTTACGGTCGTCGAGGGCATTGGTCAAGCCGTTAGCGACGTCAGAACTGCACGCACTCTCCCGCAATGGATGAATTGGATCGACAACCTCAGTGCGCTCTACATTCGCCCCGACCCCAAGGACGATAGTGAGTTCGAAGCGGTGCGACGCGCTCTCAACCCTCTGCTCGAGGCGGGCAAGGGATCCCAGGTTCCACTGAGTTATCTCGACTTCGTCGTAATTCTCGATGACGCGCTCACTTTGACCGGTAGCTCCGGAGGGCTTCTCTCTGGTGGCGTCACCATCACCACCCCCGACACCCTTCGCTGGATTCCCTACAAGGCTATTTACGTCCTAGGCATGGATGACGATGCCTTCCTCCGCCCGAGCTGGAGTCTCGATGATCTGAGGCGACCCCGCATTGGCGACAAGTCAAAGCCCCTTTCGGGTGCTCGGCCGGGTGAATTTTTACCCAGCGACGACGGCCGGAGTCGCCTGGTAGAGATTTTCCTATCCGCTCAGGAGAAGATCACAATCCTGCGGACCTATCGAGACCTCACAACCAACGCGGCCTATGAGCCGGGTATTGCGTACGCGGAATATCGCGACCAGATTGAGTTGCTTGCGCCTTCGGCTCCCGACGGCTCACCGATTGGGCCCGTAATCGTCCAGCACCCCCGGCACGGATTTAGTGGTGAAAACTTCCTCAGCCATTCAACGATGGGAGACGCAGCGAGTCACCACCCGTGGTCTTTCAGCAATAGTGACTTCTCTTTGTCGGCGAACCGCTACGACCAGAGCTTGCTGATGAGTTCCGGGACGCTACCCAAAGGCGGCGAAGTGAAGAACGCTTGGGAACTAGTGAGGGGACAAATAACTCTCGATGACTTGGCGAATTTTATCTCTGACCCCATGGCCGAGTACGCCCGCAGAGTTCTCGGTATTACTTTGAATGATTGGAAAAACGACGACTCGGACGAACTCAGCGTCGACCTCGAAAAGTACCAGCATCGCCGGGTCGTCAATCAGTTGGCCCGCCACGTCGCCTCGTCTGACACCACCATCGAGAAAGTGATGCGGTTAATGGGCGTTAACGGCGATCTCATCCCGTTCGACCTAGCCCGAGGCAGGCATATCGATTTAGCGGCGGCCGCTCTCGCCGAGCACATAGAGGGGCGGGTCGCCGAAAGTAAAATTATTCACGAGCACATCCGCGAGGACTTCGCCACCTTATTCCAGGACGTCGCACCGGCCCGTGACATCGGCCTGTCTTGGAAGAATTTTCCTGAATACGAATCGATCACGCTGCTCGGTAGTTTCGATGCGTTCGCTAGTGGCCAGGACCTACTCATTCTCGAGCCACTGTCCGGTGAGGAATCGATGAGCAAGTCAGCCAAGTTTCGTATTCGCCAATTGGCCGCCGCCGCAACTGGTAGATGGGGCAGCGTGTCTCTCGACCTCATTGCACACCGAAAGGATCCTGTAAAGTCTGGCCCTGATTTCAATAAATTCTTTACGACCAAAAACTGGCCAAGCCCACCCGACAGAGAAAGCGCATGCGCCACACTGAGCGCGCTGGTGTTGTTGTATTTAGAAAACCTCCGTCAGCCCATCGTCTACGAGAGTAGTGAGAAGGAGTTCCCAACGGACGAAGCCCTTGGCCACATTATTTCCACCGATGCCTGGCGAAGGGAGGACGAATACTCCACCAAAAAATATCTCGCACGTTCGACTTGGAAGTTCGTCTTGGGTGACTGCACGCTACCCGAGCTCTACGAGCGAGATGGCTACGAGCAATTTGGCGTGCGCTTCGTCGGTCAGCACATCTCGGCTCTCATCTCACCTTCTACGACACCCGTTGACGACGTAGAAGGTGAGATGGCAGAAGGCGAGGATGGTGGGGCTAATGACTGAACCACAGACTCCTGAGAAATACACCTACGTCATCGGCGATCCGCCTAAAGGGCTCTACGCTATTGAGGCCAGCGCCGGCACCGGCAAAACGTACACCGTGGAACACATGGTGGTCGACTACATCGAAAAGGGAATTGCAGCTCCCCACCAATTAGTAGTCGTCACTTTCACCAAGATGGCAACCTCAGAACTTTCGAGTCGTATTCGAGCCACGATGGCGCGAGCACTCGCGCGGACTAAGGAGTACGAAGGTCTCCTAATTACGCTTGATGGTAAAGATCATTTAACCCAAGCGCTCGCTGATTTTCACGAAATTCGCATCTCGACTATCCACGGTTTCGCCCAGAGGAGTTTGGCACTGCTCGGTGACCCGGTGCGGCGTGTATCTCCCGAAGTCTCAGGGGACGCCTTCCGAGCCAGCGTTCGATCCGACGTCGTGCGCTCACTCGAACCATCCGACCTTGAGCGCGTAGCAAAAATTTCTAAATTCGCTACTTGGATTGATGATGGCCTTCGCGCTCTGAGCGCCAACCCTGACGCCAAAGTAAAATCCTCCGGAACTAAAAGTTCGCGCAAAGACACAAAAGAGCCCGAGTACCGCGTCATCGAGCAGGTAGTTGACAGTGCCCGGAAAGTACTGATACGACGAAAGAAGATCCTCGGACAAGTCGGCTACGACGACCTCATGATTCGCTTACGTGAACGCCTGAGTGATCCAGGTATTCGCGACACTTTCGCCGACAACATCAAAGTCGTGATCATTGACGAGTTCCAAGACACTGACGCCCTACAGTGGGACGTCTTTCGCAGTCTCTACGAATCAAAGAAGGTGGAAGCTCTCGTCGTCGTCGGTGATCCCAAACAGGCGATATACACCTTTCGTGGTGGCGACATAGCAATTTACCGTGAGGCGTTGGACTACATAAAGCACAACCGTGGCACCCTGGCACACTTGGTAGAGAATCGACGTTCGACCGCAGACTTCATCGCCGCTGAACGCTGCCTTTTCGAAAAGTACACGACCGGCGTGGGTTTTGGTTTCGACGTGGGCGAAGTGACATCACCCCCCGAAGGTTTAGTCTCTAATCCCGTCCACTTCGAAGACATCGAAGCTACCGGCCCAAATAGGGATGTAGTTTTCACACCAGCCTGGGCGGTGCGCGGACTCAAGAAAGAGAACGCTGAGGCGGTGCGGACGGGCGCCGCCAACGATCTTGTTCGCTACGTCCAGCACCTTCTTCTCGACGAGGCGTGTTTGATTCCTGGTGTCGGGAAGAAGTACTCTCGCGTAACGTCCGGCGATATTTGTGTCCTAGTGGAATCGAATTCCTACGGACTCGAGATACTCTCGGCTCTACGTGGCGCCAGTATCCCCGCATCGATAGTTGGTGGAGCCAACATCTTCGCCTCGGACGCGGCAGAACAATGGGGCTTCCTCCTCCAAGCGGTGGCGGCTCCTAATGCCAACCAAAGTGCCGTTCGCTTCGCCCTGTCATGGTTTGGTGGCAAGCAGCAGAGTGAAGTGGCCACGGCGGTTCGAGACGACGATGCGGCGTGGTTCCATAGGCAGCAGCAGCAACTCGCCGAGTGGTTGCAAATCTTTAGAACACGACCTCGTGAGGAATTCATAGAGTCAGTTCTGGCTGACTCCGACGTTCTAGAACGCGTGGCACAACGTATCGACGGCGACCGCAATATCACCGATATTCTGCACGTGGCTGAGATCCTACGACTGCGGGTTAACGACGGAGTGCAACAGCTCTACGAATTCATAGATCGAGCGTCATCGACGAGCGAGGGTGATGATTCTGGCAACACGGACCAGGTTGGTAAAGAATGGTCACGACGGGTCGACCGCGACGACCAGGCTGTGCGCATCATGACCATCCACCAGTCCAAGGGGTTGGAATTTCCTATTGTGCTCGCCCCCTTCGTGGGCCGTAGCTTCAACCCGAAAGGACGAGCGAGTGCTTATCGTCTGGAGACTCGTGAGGGTGGCGAGACGGTTCTTGACCTCACCGTAATGAGCTCGGATATTGGCGGCGATATTAAAAAAGAACTAATTCAGTCGGAAAAACGTCGACGCCTCTACGTGGCACTTACTCGCGCCAAGTTTCATAACGCCCTTTGGCTCTGGGACGAAAAAATAAATGGCAAGGGTGAGAAGGACCTTAAGTCCGCGCCGGTGATCATGACGAGGTCAGAAGCAGAAGAACTGATCTTGCGCAACGACCAGCCACAGCAACTCGAGTATCAAACGGCCGACGTAGAAGCTCCCGGCCTGAGAGAACTGCCTTCGACTAAGTCTCGCCCCGAGCTTCGGTCACGTGTAGTAGCTACTTTGCAAACCCCAGGACGGTCCTGGTCATTCACCAGCCTGAGTAAGAATTTTCTCACCTCCCAGGTGGACGTAGTAATCAGTGATGAACTGGAACCCGCCACCTCCGATGGTGACCTCGAAGGAGAGGTAACTGACGGCGTCGCAGAAGGAGACGGAGAACTGATTGCCGACTTCGAGTCGTCAGCCCGAGTTGGTCGCGTCATGCACAAGGCCCTCCAGTACGTTGATTTTTCCGCATCGGATTTTCGTAGCGCAGTGCGCGACCAACTGATCGAAGCAGCGCAGGCCGAGGGAATCTCAGCTGACCCGACCTCCTCTCGTCGTAGTTTTGATCACGACGAGGCAGCCAAAATGTTGGAGAGGGCCGCTCGTACCAATATTGGAGCAATCGCCGATGGTCAAAATCTCCTTTCCCTCGGACAATCCTTCATGCTCCCCGAGATGGGATTTGACTTCACCCTGCCGGGAACGACTCGAAGTACTTCAGAACTTCGAAGCATTCTCCAAGAAGAGTTGACACCCGACCCAGCCTTTGCGTTGTGGGTCTCGGGATTAACCGACAAGGATGTCACCTTGACGGGTGCTATGACCGGCTCACTCGACGCAGTCCTGGCGTGGGGCGAGGGTGACGAAGCCAAGTTCCTCGTCGTGGATTACAAATCCAATCGGACTCAGTCTGGCCTCTACGACCAACCCACCCTCAGCAGCATGATGAACGCCAAGTCCTACCAACTCCAAGCCCTGATCTACATCGTGGCCCTCCACCGCTTCTTACGCTCTCGCATGGCGAACTACTCCTACGACCTCAACGTCGCTGGCGCCGCCTATCTCTTTGTCCGTGGCATGGACGCCAAGGCCCCCGGTAACGGGGTCTACGCCATGAAGCCAAGTGCCCACTGCATTGAACGATTGAGTGACTTCTTCGATGGGAGGCTCTCTAATGACAACTAACAACAGCGACGTCATTTTCGACATCGTCTCCGCCTTTCAACGTCACCCCGATTCCGACCCCAATCTGACGTGGTTAACCAAAGGCTTTGACGCGACCTTGCGCTTCCTGCAACGTCAGTACGAGGCGACACCCGAGATCTTGTGGGCGACCGCCCTTCTACTCGTTGTGCTCGAACAGGGTGGCACCTGCCTACCATTCGCCGATCTGGCGGCCATAGAAGAATCAGCGCGACTACCCGAGCGGCTCCGTGCCTTTACGGCCAGTGACTGGAACGCGGTGCTCGTTGGCGAAGGACTTGTAGCCGTTGACGACACCGAAGATACACCGCTAGTTGTGGTAAATGACCGGCTCTACTTTGATCGCTACTTTGCTCTCGAAATATCGATTCGTGACCACGCGCGCGAACCGCTCTCACCCCAAGCACTCGCAGCACCTAGTGACTGGGCATCGCGGGTGGACCAGGTTTTTGGTAGCGACGACACGGGTTCCGCTCGACGTATGGCCCTCGATATTTGGAATCAGCGGCTCTTCCTCCTCGTGGGTGGACCGGGCACGGGTAAGACAACCACGATTGCGAGTCTGCTGAAATTGTTGTTGGAAACAGGCGAGGAAGCCACCCGCCCGGTGGTTTTACTTTGCGCCCCCACCAGCAAAGCCGCCACACGAATGAAAGACGCCATCGTTGCCGCGTCGGTTAACGCCTCGCCAGAGGTGATCAGCAGGATCACGCACCTCTCCGCGCACACTATTCACAAGACCCTTGGAATCACCCCCGCTACGCCGCACCGTAGATCAAAGGCACCCTTGCAGGCCGACTTTGTTATCTGTGACGAGGCGTCCATGGTTGACGTCGCCCTGTTGTCGGAGCTTCTCTCGGCCTGTGCCCCTACCACGAGGATCATTCTGGTCGGTGACCCCGGCCAACTGCCCAGCGTGGACGTTGGTTCCGTCCTCAAGGATCTCGTCGAAGCGGCAGAGCACGCGGGCATTGCTCACAGCACCCTCACCACCTCCTATCGCACCGAAGGCGACGCTCATGAGCTTCTCCAAAAACTCTTTACGGCCATACGCGCTGGCGATGGGCCGGGAGCCCTGGCCATTGCCGAGTCGGACAGTGCGGCTATCACTTTTGTGAAACTCGATGATGACGGTGTGGCCGACGACACGCTCGAGACAGCGGCCATAAACCCGGTGTTGCAGCGGGCACGCCATCTCTCCGAAATATCCCAACTGATGTCCAGCGACGATGTCATAAATGACGCCGCTAGGACCTTGCAGGAAACCATGGTGTTAGCCGCACAGCACCGAGGACTCTATTCACGACAATGGTGGGTGAACGAAGTGACCCAGAGAATGGAATGGCGCCTCGGAAGCACTCCGCATATCAACGGAACCCCCATCCTCATCACAAAGACTGACGCTGGTAATCGCCTCAACAATGGTGATACGGGCTTGGTCGTTCGTAAAGAGTCCACATCTGAGTCCACGTTGTGGCTCTCCCCCACTGAACGTGGTGACGAGTCACGTAGCTTGGCGGCCATTGCGTCATGGCAGCCGTGGTGGGCTATGACAATTCACATGTCGCAGGGATCAGAGTTCGACACCGTCATCGTCTCACTCACCCCGGGTACTCGATTGATTTCACAAGAATTGCTCTACACCGCTGTGACTCGCGCCAAGAAAAAAATAATTATCGTGGCCACGAAGGATGACTTTCTCTCCGCGGTCACCACTCCGGCTCGACGGCTCACGGGCCTACGTGAAATGTTGATCAACTAGAAAGTGCCACTACGTAGTGGTGCCGACTTAAAGAAGTAAGTCTTTTCGCCATCACGGCGCTACCGAGAAAAAATTAAATGTTCGTCGGGGCCCACACGTCGATTAGCCGAACTGTCAATGAACTCCACGTCATCAGCCCGCGTGTAGCGCTCGAGAGGTTTCATCTGCCAATCAAGCACCAACCAACGCAGCTCTCGAATTTAAAGTTCCGGGTAGTGGACCGTGGCCTGGGAGCCTCGATCGGTTCCCTCCACTTCGATTCCTCGGCGGAGCACTCGCTTCAGTTCCTCGACGTGGCTAATGACGCCGACCACACGGCCGCCGTTTTGGAGCGATTCGAGGATTACGAGTACCTGTTCTAGTGACTGTTCGTCCAATGAGCCGAACCCTTCGTCAATAAACAAGGCGTCGAGCTCCCGGTTGGAACCGGCCGCCACGACGTCCGCGAGTCCTAGGGCCAAGGCCAGGGCGGACTTAAAAGTCTCGCCACCAGAGAGGGTTCTCGCCTTGCGTGACTGACCGGTAAAGGTATCGAAGACCTCGAGGTCCAGACCGTGACGCTTGCGGTTGTCACCACCAAGGGAGTTGACCTGCAGTGAGTATCGGCCACTGGTCATCTTGTGCATGCGGGAGTTGGCCTGACGGAGAACTCGCTTGAGGTAGACCGAGAGCACCCACTCCTCGAGAGCCACGCGGATCTCATTTTGGCCCGCGGACTGTCCCGAGCAGAGTCGATAGAAGCCGTTGGCCTCTTCAACTCGCTTACGGGCTGCATCGATCGCTGCCTCGTTATCACTCAGCGACGCAATGTCGTGTTCTATGGCTACACCGTGGCCTTCAAGCTGCGTGAGCGAACGGAAGAGTTCATCGTGCGTAGATCGAGCGGCCTCGAGCCGCACGTCAATCTCCGAAGCGTCCGGACGCTCCTTGGGGCTGTCGGACTCCTCGTAAGCCTTAATGGCGTCGAGTGTCACCTTGCGGTGGCTTCGGCGATCGTTAATAGCGGCACGATTCTTGGCGATTTCATCTTCGCTGAGCAGCTTGTTGCGCAGCTCCTTGGGTGACTCCACGTCGTGCTCTACCAAATGGGGCTGCAGCGTGTCTAGTGTGCGTACGACGTCTCGTTGGGCCTCCTTGAGGTCCTCAAGCGATGCCCCGTAGCCGTCGAGTTTGGTCGCAAACTCCTGATACTCGTCCTCGGCGAATTCAAAGTCGTCGAGTCCTCCGAAGGCCTTTTCGAATTTCGCCAAGTCCTTGGTGTAGCGCTTCGAATCGCTCGAGAACTTCGCTGACTGCGCGGTAACTGACTTAGTGAGCTTGGCGAGCTGGGGTTTACGGTCCTTTATGGCGGACTTCAGTTCTTTTAGCTCATCTTCGGCGTCACTAACAAACTCCTGCGCCTCGGTGATCTCACCCACCTGCGACTGCAGCTCTTTGAGCTCGCGCTTGAGATCGGTCACCGGCTTTTTGGAAGCCACGGTGGATATCTGTCCTTGAATCGTGGCGAGGTCTCGCTCCAGTCGACCCACGCTGCTCTGCGCGACATCTCGCTGGGTCTCAGCCTCTTCGACCTCAGCCGCCGAAGGCGTTGACTTCTTGGGCTTGGCCGGGGCCGGGTGCTCGGGCGAACCACAGGTGGGGCACGCTTCGCCATCCACCAACGAGGTGGCCAGTTCACC
>CAIOSJ010000020.1 GCA_903860915.1 uncultured Actinomycetes bacterium
AGCACCGCGACGCCTTCCAAGTTGACGAAGTACTGGTTCATGAGGGTAGGGTCCGTGATCACGGGGGTTCTTCCAATCTGTAGGTGTAGAGAACCAACAGACTTGCAGAGCCCCCGCTCGTCGCTAACTCCTAAGCCACAACCGACCGATCAAATCTCAAAACCACGCGCAAATCCGAAGTTCCAGTATGCTCGGATCGTGAAACACCGCCTCGTTTTTGCCACCGTTTTTGCCGCCACGTCAGCTCTGGTTGCCGCGGGCACGACCACCACTCTCGAGTCGGCTGGAGCAAACTCGAGGCCGACGACGACACTACCGAGCGCACCGCTCGTGACCGCGGCAACAGCGTCAAAACTCACGTCAACCGTGGCCGCCTCGACGGCTATCAGCAAGTTGCCCGGCACCACGGTGCCCCCGGTCTCAACCTTCCTTTCGGAGAAGACCACCTTCTACCAATCGGGTACGTACTACATCGGCACCTGCGACCCTCAAGAAAACCCGGCCTTAGCCGCCAACCCCGAACCGTGCCTTCTGGGCGACCAGACGAGTTCGAGGACGATCGTTCTCGTCGGTGACTCCAACGTGGGCAACTGGGCCCCTGGTCTTGACTTTGGACTTCGTGCGGCCCATTATCGATTGGCGGCCTTCTTTTTTGCGGGCTGCCCGACTCCCGATCTGGTCTACCCCTATAGCGGCGGGACGTGGCCCGACTGCAACACGTGGCACCAGATGGTCATCGCCCAGATCACGGCACTGCACCCGGTTGCTGTCGTTTCCGCATCGGGACCGTGGAACCTCGGCAAAGTCACAGCGGCGCAGTGGACCGCCGGCTACGCCAAACTCTTCGCCCTGGCTACCGGAGGCAACAAGTCGGTGGGTCGAGTGATGTTGGGCACGAGCCCAGTCTTCGCCCAACCAGTACCAGCGTGCATCCTGCGCCAGTCCAACCCGCAAAAGTGCGCGTTGGACTTTTCCAAGGCCGGCAATCCCTACACCAGTCAGACCAGCCGAAATGTCGTAGAAGCCAGGGCGGCCGGGGCGACGCTGATACCCACCTCATCGTGGTTCTGCAAAGCAACGGTCTGCTCGCCCGTGATCGGCAACTTCCTACCGTACACCGACATAAATCACGTCACCATCGCCTACAGCGAGTACCTGTCGTCGGTGTTGACGTCGGCGGTACTCAAAGCTGCACACCTCTCCTGAGTCGCAGGTTGGGCCACCGCCCTCTCGCGTGACACACTGAGGTGATGTCGCGGACCGGAGCGCTGCGTTGCCTCTTGGCGGCACTGCTGTTCGGCGCATCCACACCGTTGGCCGCACGCCTTGCGGGCGACATGCCCTCGCTCGTCCTCGCGGGTCTGCTTTACGTCGGTGCTGCGCTCGCCGTTTCACCTCTGCTGTGGCGAGACCGCCGGACGCTGCCCCCTCTGCGTCGTGGTGGGTCCATGTTGGCCCTGTCGGTAACGGTCGGTGGGGCCCTGGCTCCCGTACTTTTGGTGATGGGTTTGACCCACGTGCCGGCGGCCACCGCATCGTTGCTGCTCAACGTTGAAGTTGTGGCAACGGCCGTTGTGGCGGCACTGTTCTTCAAAGAACAGGTCGGTCCCCGTGTCGGCGCTGCGCTGGTCCTCGTCGCCGCCGCCGGCGTCTGCTTGGTCTGGCGACCGGGCGCCCATTTCGCTTGGAGTGCACTTCTTGTGGTGGCCGCCGCCGTCGCGTGGGGAATCGACAACAACGCGACAGCCCACATCGAGCAACTCCTACCGGCCCAGATCACCTGGAGCAAAGGCGTCGTGGCCGGATCGGTCAATGTCCTGCTCGGACTGGCCCTATCCACCCACCGCGGACTTTCGCCCGTGCACTGTGGCGAGGCCCTCCTGATTGGGGGCTTCGGCTACGGACTCTCACTGACTCTGTGGGTCAGTGGATCGCGACAGATTGGCGCCACCCGAGGTCAGATTCTCTTTGCTTCGGCGCCATTCTGGGGCGCTCTCGTCGCGTGGACAATCTTTCACGAAAGGATTTCCGCACTCCAGATCGTGGCGCTCGCGCTCGCGGCCGGTGGCGTCGCTCTGGCTCTCGACCGGGGTCACGAACACCTCCATCGCCACCCAGCTGTTGACGACGCACACGTGCACGAACACTCCCACGACGATCTGCACTCGCACGAACACACGGGTACGGAACGACCGCGCGGGAGCCACACCCACACCCACGCCCACGCCCACGCCCACGCCCACGAGCCGACTCAACACGCTCACCCGCATCTACCGGACGTTCACCACCACCACGATCACGACGAACAGTAGGGTCGTGACGTCGAGCGCTCGGGCTCAGGTCGAACGACGACGCTCGCGCCAGCGGGCGTAGCGGCCACGGCCAGTTAGGTGGTGGCTGTCACCGTGAGCGCCGGCCACTAGGGGCGAGGTCGTCACCGCGACGGCCCCGATCACAGTGGCGACGATGGCCACGACTTCGCCGATGACCCGAGCCGGTTCATGGTGGAGCGACTCATGAAAGAGGACCACGCCGAGAACGACCGAGACGCAGGGGTTGACCAAGATCAAGGTCGTCTGCGACGCAGCGAAGGGTCCTGCACTAAACGCACTCTGCATAACGAAGAAGGAGAAGAGGCCGCCGAGCGCCATCGCGTAGGTGGCCCATGACGTGAGTAGCGGGCCCACGCCGGCGGCGAATGCGTCGGTGACCGGTTTGGTCAAAGCGGCGGTCAAGGCGAAACCAATGGAGGCACCTGTGCCGAGTGAGAGGGCCCGCCACCACGACGGGCCGCGTAGGCCCAGGCCGACGAACATGAGGGCTGAGAGCGCACACACGCCTGCGACGAGGATCCATAGACCGCGCGAGGGGGAGAAGGAGCTCTCGGTCGGCGCCGCGAGAGCCAGGAACAGGCCGAGACCGGCCGTCGCCGTCACCGACGCCATCGCGTCTCGCGCTCGCAGCGCTTCGCCGTACCACGTCCACAACACCACCACCGTGATCAAGAGCTCGCTCACGAGCAGGGGTTGGACCACACTCAAGGTGCCGAAGTGCAGAGCCGTCGCCTGAGCGACAAATCCGAGGCCCATAAAGAGGAATCCGCCGACCCACACGAGCCGCGAGAACATGTGCGAGACGAGTTTGGTCGACATCGCCGAATCGGCGGGAGCCGACTCGACGCCGAGTCGCTGCAAGATGGGGACCGCTGAGGGTTTAGTTTCCGGTTTCTGTTGAGATGATTATGCAACTTTTAGTGGGCCACTGTTGGAAATCGTTCCCGCGGGTATGAAAGCACCGGAGGTTTCAAATTGAATCGACGCAGGGGCTACATCAAGTTCC
>CAIOSJ010000021.1 GCA_903860915.1 uncultured Actinomycetes bacterium
AAACCCAGCCAACCCTTTAGTGCTGACAAAGCTCGATTCACCGAAGCTGGTGAAAGCAAATCTCGTTGCTGCGATAGGTATGTTTCGATGTCGTGCCCCGAGGCATTTTCGAGAGCCACCTTCGACTTGTTTAGCCAGAGCTCGAAATTCGAAATATCTCGCCTATACGCTTCGATGGTAGAGACACTTCTTCCCTTTTCGATGAGGAGCCAATTTAGGAAGGGGTCTACGTACGTGGACATGGCTAATCCAAGACCTCAAAATATTCATAAAAACTTGATGTGGGCGTCACTAACTGTGACCCGAAAACGCTCCCGCGGCAACCCTGGCGAGAATCAGGCACTCTGGTCGGAGTTCTCCGGTACGGCGTCGAAATCGAAAATGCGAGGTTCCCGGCCGTTCGCTCGATTAAGCGCTGAACCAATGAGTCCATTAAAGAGTGGGTGCGGGCGTTGAGGTCGCGACTTGAACTCCGGATGTGCTTGAGTTCCGACGTAAAAGGAGTGGTCGGGCACTTCGACGAATTCCACGAGTCGGCCGTCGGGAGACGACCCAGAACAAGAGAGACCGGCCTTTTCGAAAACCTCACGAAATTTCGCATTGAATTCGTAACGGTGTCGATGACGCTCGGAAACTACGGTCGAGCCGTAGAGCGAGGCCACAACCGAACCCTCTTTCAGCATTGCGGGATACGCACCAAGGCGCATAGTTCCTCCCATATCGACGATCTCGTGCTGGTCTTCCATGAGGGCGATAACGGGATTTGATGTGGTTGGCGCGAATTCCGTGGAATGGGCGTCAGTCAAACCTAGGACGTTGCGGGCATACTCGACAACCATCACTTGCATTCCCAAGCAGATTCCCAGCAGAGGAATATTGTTGGTCCTCGCAATGTGGGCTGCGGCAATCATGCCTTCAACTCCCCGTTCGCCGAAGCCGCCGGGTATGACGATTCCATCCAGCTGACGGATTGCGTCTAGGCCAACTTCAGTGGGAACTTTTTCGGCGTCGATCCAGGAGATTTCGGTCTTAGCTCCGTGATCGAATCCAGCGTGTCGGATGGATTCGGCTACCGACAGATAGGCGTCGGGCATCGCGACATACTTGCCTATGACTCCAATTTTAAGGGTTCTCGTCGTGGAGTGGACGTGAGATACCACTGACTCCCAAATGGAGAGATCAATCGGGTAGTCACTGGGCGCCAAGTCAAGGGTCTCCATCACGATGGTGTCCAGCCCCTCGCCGTGAAGAGTGATGGGGATGTCGTAGATACTGGGTGCATCAACGGCCGAAATTACTGCTGCTATTGGCACGTCGCAGAGCAAGGAAATTTTCCGCTTGAGCGCATCACTAATTGCCTGATCCGAGCGGCAAACGATGACGTCCGGCTGGATTCCCCGACTCCTAAGTTCGGTGACCGAGTGCTGAGTCGGCTTAGTTTTATGTTCGCCAGAAGGGGCCAGATACGGCACGAGGGTGAGGTGGATGTAGCAGACATTATTGCGACCAGCATCTCGGCGGTATTGTCGAATCGCTTCGATGAAGGGGACAATTTCGATGTCGCCTACTGTTCCACCGATTTCGACAATGACGATTTGCGAACCTTGCGAACCAAGCCTCTGAATTCTT
This sequence comes from uncultured Actinomycetes bacterium, assembly GCA_903860915.1. GTDB lineage: Bacteria > Actinomycetota > Acidimicrobiia > Acidimicrobiales > RAAP-2 > RAAP-2. The sequence goes on from CAIOSJ010000021.1 coordinate 1,630, forward strand.
TCCTTAATCTCGTCGGTGACGTGTGGAATCACTTGAACGGTCCGTCCCAGATAGTCACCACGACGTTCTTTGGCAATGACGTTGGAGTAGATGGAACCAGTCGTGGTATTCGACATTCGATTTAAAGATTCGTCAATGAATCTTTCGTAGTGTCCGAGGTCGAGGTCCGTTTCCCCTCCGTCGTCAGTGACGAAAACCTCGCCGTGCTCGCCTGGATTCATAGTTCCGGGATCGACGTTGATGTAGGGATCCAGCTTGCACATCGTGACTTTGAAGCCTCTCGACTTCAGAAGTCGACCCAGGGAAGATGCAGTTAGACCCTTGCCGAGCGAGCTTGAAACTCCCCCGGTGACAAAGATGTATTTGGTCATCGGGCGCTCTGGCTATTCACGGAACTACATCCTAGTAAATGAAAACAAAAACGTCAGCGATTGAGAATTGCATCTTCCAATAGCCGTCGTGCGAGGGCCAATGATTCGGTGTTGTCGGCGCTGCCAGCGAGCATTCTGGCTATTTCCGACACGCGTTCGTCCCCCTCGACCCTCCGGACCGTGGTCGTGGTGGAATCTCCGTCTGAAGATTTTTCAACCACCCAGTGACGAGTAGCGACCGCCGCAACCGAAGCTAGGTGAGTGACGACAATGACTTGCTGGCGTCGCGCTAGTTCCTGTAGGCAGGAGCCTATGGATTGGGCTACTCCCCCACCTATTCCAGCGTCAATCTCGTCAAAAATTGCGCAACTGTCGGGACTACCTGAATTGAGAGCAATGGCCAACATCAAACGACTTAATTCTCCCCCACTGGCGACTTGGTGGATGGGTGAAGGGTTGTGACCAGGGTTCGGTCGAAACCAAAAGGTAACGTCACTCCCGTCACTGCCATTGACTTCAACGTCAAAGAGAGCGTGGGGCAGGGCTACCCTCGTCAATTCTTTTTGTACCCCCTGGGAGAATTCTGCTGCCGCGAGCTGGCGCTGAGATTTCAATAATGCAGATTCTCTATCAACCTCGTCTTGTGCAGCTACCACTAACTCGTCCAAATTGGCGAAGTTTCTAAGCGACTCCTCCGCTCCGGCCAACTCGATCTTTAATGCTTCGATCGCAACGAACGCATCCGAAAGATCGCCGCCGAATCTTCGATTGAGATTCCGCAACTCTCCCACACGTTGATTGAGGCGATCAATTTCAGATGAATCAACCTCACCAGAGTCCCCGATTCGACGAAGATCCTGAGCCACACTTCGCAACTCCTCAACGGCGCCATTGATTCGTTGAGGTAGGTCGCCGAGGTGCGCCGCTCGGCCCAGTAGTTGGAGCGCTGCGGAGGTCGTTTGGGCGGCGTTTCCATCATCATCTCCGTCGAGCAAATCGGCAGCCCTCAGGAGACTTTCTGACATTTTGGAAATTTCAGTTATGGTCTCTAAGCGCAGAATCGACTCACTGAGTTCTTGGGGTGAGGTCGGCTTAATTCGATTGAACTCGTCTATTTGGAAACTAAGAAATTCGATACGACGGCGCAAATCGTCCTCGGTGCCGCCAACTGACTCTCGTTGATTAAGGAGTTGCCGTAGTCTCTTAGTGGCCCCGTCGAACTCGTACGAATTACACGAACCAGATCTATCGATGAGAGCTAGAAGTTCCGCCTTATTTCGAAGTCGGAGGGAGTCATGCTGACCATGTATTTCGACTAGGGACCGCGAGATTTCGCGAAGCTGTTCGACACTGGCGGTCGCACCATTGAGAAGGGACCTCAGGCGACCGCCATCGGTGACTTCTCGAGTGAGAAGAACTTCTCTTTTTTCATCGTCAACGAACAGAGTTGAAGCGCGAAGATCTCCGTCAGATGAGTTCCGAGCATCGCTGGCCCCAGTGCAGAGCTGCAATGCACCAATCAACAATGTTTTCCCGGCACCAGTTTCTCCAGTAATGACGGTCAGGCCATCGGTGAGCAGAAGTTGAGCGTTCCCAATTGGTCCCAATTGGCTGACGTTGAGTTCGACCAGGGTCGCTCTAGGCATGACCTTCCCGCAGACTCGCTCGTAACCGAGAGCCAATGCCTGATTGCTGAGGCAGGACTACGGTGACTCCTACGGGGTCTCGGGTAATGACGACTGATTCTCCGGACTCGATACTTCCTGCGTGCGAGCCATCGGTAACTATCGCCGCTCCTCGGTCGAGTGTACGCATGACTATCTCCTGATGCGAACCAACAACAATTGAGCGATCAATCGTAAAGTGGGGCGCGATGGGTGTGAGGACCATGACACTGAGTTCCTGGCTAACTACTGGACCTCCGGCAGAGAAGTTGTACCCAGTGGAACCGGTCGGAGTAGACACGAGAACGCCATCAGCACTGTAGGTAAGAAATTCGTCGCCGTCGATGAAAGTTTGAACTCGGACCATGTGACCAGGTAGTGAACGCTCCAGAACCACCTCATTGAGGGCGAAGGAGTCAAATTGACAATCCGGAGAAGTGACCCGTAAAGCAACTCGTTGCTCGGTCCTCCTCTGGTCGCTCAGGGCATTCTCGATGGCGCTGTATATCTGACCCGGTTCAACTGGCAGGAGAAATCCGACTCGGCCCAAGTTCACACCCATGACGGCGCACGTCGATGAGTGTGCCAATCGTGCTGCCCTTAGGAAGGTCCCGTCTCCGCCAAGCGAGACGATGAGCGAATCCGGAGACTCGGGATGAACGGAAAAGTCTTCCGACAGGTGATGCAGGTCGGCGTCGTGCCCATCGGCTCGCAAGACGTCCACAACTGTGTTCGCCAGAGCGACGGCGTCAGTGCGACTCTCGAATGCTGTCAAAACTATGCGTGCCACGGTTCTCCCGTTTCTATCGTACCCATAATGGACAGAATTCTGGTTTCAAAAAGTTCAATCGACCCACACGGTCGTGAAATACGAGCCGATAAGAGAAAACCCCGGCTCTGTGAGCCGGGGTTTCTGGTGTCGAAGGCGGGACTTGAACCCGCACGCCCTTACGAGCACTAGCCCCTCAAGCTAGCGCGTCTGCCATTTCGCCACTCCGACGGCATCCATATGATAACCGACTTCCTGCTTGGGCGAAATCGGTAGCTGATGGCGTGCAGCGACAATCTCTCGACCCCACTCGGTTTTGAGCCGCAGGTGCCGACCCCTACGGTCCCGAATTCTGAGCCGAGGGATACCACGTTGGAACCTGATTCAGCAAAGTTGATAGGTTGGCAGCGACCCATGGTCCTTGAAGTTGATTGGTCCAACTCATCATGCTCGGAATCGTAAATAGCGGAGTCTCCCAGCCGTTCGCGAGGACTACTGAATCAATCGTGGCCCAATTGACCCCACGCGACGTGGCGTTGAATTGAGAGAGGGCTGCTTGGTACGCAGCGGTCACCGTAGAGCTACGCCAGCTGCTATCGAAATTGTCAGATGCGTTACTCTGAATCCAGGCCAGCACATTAGCGAAGACATCGTTGTGCGATCGTGTGTACACCGCACAATCAGCTCGACCAACGGCAGACGCGAGGGCCGCCTCCGCTTCGGTCGAGGCGAAAACTTGATATACCGGAACGCCAAGCTGTGCGTATTGGGCGATTATTTGCTGCGAAGCTAGAAGGTCGGCCTTGCCTGGGCCGCTAATTAACCGAAGTGCCAAGGGCTGACCTTGGCTAGTTGACCAATAACCAAACTTGTTGGTAAACGACTGATGCATCAGAGATATCGCACAGCTGACGCAATCAACACCACTTCCCGTTATCAGACTGGTCGTCGGCGCCAGCCTGTTTTGTAGAAAGGGTGAGATGCCGGACGGTCCAGAATACGAGGGGCTGGACTGAGCAAAGACCGCCGAACTGGCATTGCCCACGCTGAACACGTTCTGGCCGTATATCGATCGGGTGAGTGCTGTCCGGTTGACAAGACCCCCAAGGGCTAATCGCATCGCGCTGTTAGCGGTGAACTGACGCAGGGGTGAGAATGCCAAAGTAACAATTTGGTCACTGGACGAGAGCCTCGTACTCATCGAGAGAGACCCTGTGGTGAAAGTGAGATCGTAGGGCGAAAAATCGTTGCTGAGGCTAAGGCTATAGGAACCTCTCGGATGAACTTGTGGCTCCCCAGCGGTGATGTTCACGAAAGGAAAATACGCAGGAGAACCTGGCCAATGTGAGTTAGCTTTCAGCGAGAAGCGATGTGGACTTGCGCTTGCAACGACGTAGGGACCGATGCCGGGATTCTTGACAAGACTCTCCAAACTGCACGAATCTGGCGAAGATTTCTGTTTCTCCATGTCCCGAAAGAGTGAAGTCCAGTTGGCGTAGGGGCTGGAAAATGTGACGACGAGGTGCCGCAGATCTGCCTTGGCCTGCAGCGAGGAAATGTACTGATAACCGTCATTACGCGCAAGACGGCTCGAACGCGCCCTTTGGAACCAGGCGGCCATATCACCCACCGTGAATGTCGTGCCATCGCTCCACAACCAAGTTGGATCAATGGTGTAGGTCACTTGCTGAACGGGGCTGATGGCGGTCAGTTCGGCCTGAGCAATCGGACCATTCGCGCCAGTGGGGCGACCAGTACTGCCGGACGCAAAGGCTGAAGGTCGTACGAGATCCAAAATGGCCAGAGTGGCTGCGCTGGCAGTTGGATCACTTTCACTGCATCCAGTGAAAACACCGGGAATGGAGATATTCAGCACTGCGGAGCTAGCAGCCTGAGTTGGCTGTGAGAAGAGAAAAGGTGTGCTGGTGGCTAGAAATGCCACGACCAGGGCGGACCTGGAACGGAAACTACTGGAGCCGAAGATCAAGGGTGAGCGTCGAAAACGCGAAAACAAGAGCCACTGCGACAGTGATACGGTCGAGATTTCTCTCCACGACCGTTGAACCCTGCGCGACGTTACCCAGCGAACCACCGAGCAGGTCCGCAATGCCGCCGCCTCGTCCTGAGTGCATGAGCACCAGGAAAACGAGACCAATGGTACAGACGATTTCTAGAACTACAAAGAACGCGGTGAGCACGAACTACCTCCGTTTAACGCTTCTTACCGTAGCAGTCCGACGATTGGCTGACAATTTCTACGAAAGATTCTGCCTTCAAACTCGCGCCGCCGATGAGAAAACCATCAATATCAGCGATGGTGATGAGCTCCGCCGCATTGTCAGTTTTGACCGAACCTCCATATAAAATATGCGATTCGCCTCGCTGGTGTTGCGCCAAGGTGGCGCGTATCAGTTTCGACATTTCATCGACTTCCCCCGTGGAGGCAACTTTCCCCGTACCTATCGCCCAGAGTGGTTCGTATGCGACGACGATAGACCCAGCAAGTCCCTCTAAGAAACGAAGGGTCTCGGTGAGTTGTTGCTCCACGAACTCCCTGTGGGTTCCTCCTTCACGCTCATCTGAATTTTCGCCGACGCACACAACGGGTGTAATACCGTGCCGCAGGCATGCGGCGGCCGTCTCCGCAACGATGTCGCCCGTCATCGAAAATAGGGTTCTTCTCTCACTGTGACCGACCAGAACGAATTTGACCATCAGGCGCCGCAGCATGGAAGCGCTCACTTCTCCCGTGTAGGCGCCAGATTCAAGCGCATTCACATGCTGCGCGCCGACGGCAAGAGGAAGTCGGTCGGCCTCGATGACCGAAGCTACGGATCGGATATCAACGAAGGGTGGAGCAACCACAATGTCAACGTTGTCGTGAGACTTCGAACGCAGCAGAACGCCTATCTGCTGCACCAAGTGTATGGCTTCAACGAAGTCGAAGTGCATCTTCCAGTTGGCGATAATGAGTGGTCGACGGTTCATATTCTCCTAATTCCAGGCGCATTCTCGAATTGCGCGAAGCCCTGGGAGGTCTCCAAGTTCCATCAGTTCCAGTGATGCTCCCCCACCGGTGGAAATAAAATCGAAGCTGTCCATCATGCCGAAGGCGGCTACCGCTGCCGCGGAATCTCCTCCGCCAATAATTGAAGTCGCCGTACTGGCAGCGATCGCTTCGGCTATCGATCGTGTCCCGCAACTGAGTCGATTGTCTTCGAACACACCCATGGGCCCATTCCAAAGAATTGTTCCAGCCGCACCAATCTCTTGCGCGAAGTTGTGTCGGGTTTGAACGCCTATATCGAGCCCGAGAAAACCGTCGGGAATTTCGCCATCAAAGGCTATGACTTCCTCATCATTGTGCTCTGCGCCAAACGAGGAACCCGTTCGCAGTCCAAGGGCATCGTCCGGGATCACGATTTTGCCTGATTCGAGCAAGGCGCGACAAGCTTCAACTTGGTCGTCGTCGACCAACGAATCACCGATCGATCGACCTAGGGCGCGCCAGAAAGTAAATGCCATACCGCCACCTACGAGAACACGATCTGCCTTCTCCGACAACTTCTTGGTGATGGCAAGTTTGTCGTGAACTTTGGCTCCACCGACAATAGCCACGAGCGGTCGCTGCGGTTCATTGAATACACCGAGCAACGTCGAGACCTCGAGCAGCATATTGGGACCCGCTACGCTCGGCAAGAGCTTCGGTGGCACCATTATTGAAGAGTGTTGGCGATGGGAAACGCCAAACGCTTCATTGACGAAAGCATCAAATCCTTCGCATAGGCGCTGACCAAATTCCAAACTATTGGCTTCTTCGCCAAGGTCGAAACGGAGGTTTTCGAGAAGTGTTACACCTGGGCAGAGTTCGTTCAACCTACGTCGCAACGGTTCGACAGAATATTCGGTGTTAATCCGACCATTCGGCCTACCCAGGTGGGTGCAAGCGACAACCTGGGCCCCGCGAGACTGGAGTTCGTTAAAAAGAACAACGGCGGACCTAATTCGAAAGTCATCGCTTACGGTGAGTTCTCCGGCGACTTCGACGAGTGGAGTATTGAAGTCAACGCGAACCAGCACCCGCTTGCCCTCGATGTCGCCAAGATCATCAATGCCGGGTAGAGGCAACATTACGAATGCTGACCAACTACAGCGGTCAAATCCGCCAAGCGATTCGAATATCCCCACTCGTTGTCGTACCAACCAAAAATCTTCACCAAAGACTGATCATCGCCCAGGGGCATCACCATGGTCATGTTGGCGTCGAAGGTGCACGAGGCGGGATCGCCAACGACGTCGCTTGAAACGATCAGATCTTCAGTGAAAGTGAGAACTCTCCCTAGCGAACCCGCCGCGGCGATCTTGAAGGCCTCATTAATCTCCGATACCGAGGTGCGTCGTACCACGGCGGTGAAGTCGGTGATACTTCCATCTGGAATGGGGACACGGAGGGAAGTGCCGTCGAGACGTCCCTGCATGGCTGCAAGGACCAGACTGGTGGCCCGCGCAGCGCCAGTTGAGGATGGGACAATATTTACAGCCGCCGCCCGCGCCCGACGCATGTCACCGTGGGGGAAATCAAGGAGGTTCTGATCATTAGTGTAGGCGTGCACTGTGGTCATAAGTCCGGTGGTAATCCCAAACGCATCATCGAGTACTTTCACCATGGGAACGAAGCAATTAGTAGTGCATGATGCATTACTGACGACGATATGAAGATCGGGGTCGTAACTATCTTCATTCACTCCCACAACGAAGGTTGCGTCTGCGTCAGCCGCCGGAGCTGAGATGATGACGCGTCGCGCACCTGCCGACAGGTGTTGGGCCGCTTCCCCTCGAGTAGTGAAGCGTCCCGTGGATTCGATAACGACATCGACACCGTGTTGCGCCCAGGGGATTTGCGATGGATCACGTTCGGCCGAAATGGCGATCTCCCGACCATCAATAGAGAGACGATCATCGCTGTGTTCGATGACTCGTCTCAGGCGACCCTGGGTTGAGTCGTATTTCAAAAGGTGAGCGTTGGTGGCTGGTGACGTCAGGTCGTTAATGGCGACAATTTCTATGTCATCACGCTCAAGGCAGGCTCGCAGGAAACCCCGACCTATCCGTCCAAAACCGTTAATGCCAACTTTGATGGCCATAGTGCCCTCCTCGAACTCATGAATTATGTCACTATTTGGAGCAGTGCACGTGCCAAAAGCTCGCTGGAATGGGATTTCTGATGCGAGTCGGTAAGTACGGCGCTCAGAACTGGTACCTCCGTGTCGCCAAGCTCCAGGGAGCCATCTTCAGCAAACATGACGAGATCAGGAAAAACTCCGTGATCAGCGAGAATTTCTAGTTGTCGAGCTACTGATAGGTTGCGATTTTCGATTTCGCTATCGTCGGTATTGGCTACGAACACAATTTTTCCAATGGATGAGGCCAGCGATTGAGAAATACCCGGGACGACACAGGCAGCCAGAACGCTGGTGAAAAATGATCCAGGACCCAAAACTATAAGTTCGGATGACTCAATAGCAGTGAGAGATCCGAGCGATGCGTTTACTGCGATTGGGTCAGTAGCCACGCTACGAAGATTCGTAGTGGCAGCAATTTCCACCTGGCCCCTCACCGTGGTGACATCAGTGAAGCCCATTAAATCTACGACTTCGGAAGATGCGGGTACGACCGATCCGGCGATCTCGAGCATTTCTCCTACGGCTTCACACGCCATAGTTAAATCGCCATAGTGGGAAAGCGCTGCCATCAGAAGTAAATTGCCCAGTGAGTGGCCCTCGAACTCGCCTCGGTCGAATCGATGCTCCATGAGCGTTTTCAAGGGGCTAGATCCGGTTGCCAATGACCCAAGGCACTTTCGTAAATCGCCTAATGCGGGAATATCGAACGCTTCCCGCAGTCGCCCGCTGGAGCCACCGTTGTCAGCGACCGAGACCACAGCCGTAGTTTCAAATCCGGCAATTTGGGCAGCCTTTGCTGACACCGCGGCCCCATGCCCTCCTCCGATTACGACACATTTCACCGGTCGATGTCACGGTGAAGAACGCCATTACTGATGTTCAATTGGTGTGCCAGGGCCTCTGCCACCGCCACTGAACGGTGCCGCCCTCCTGTGCAGCCAATCGCTATCGATAGGTAGCGTTTGCCCTCAGCGCGAAAGGACGGAATTTGCCATGACAGCAGATTGGTCACTTCTAACAGGAACCTCTGTGTTCCGGGCAAGGCGAGTACGTACTCGGAAACTGGAGCGTCGAGGCCAGAAAGGGGGCGAAGATCGTCCACCCAGTGTGGGTTTGAGAGGAATCTCACGTCGAACACGATGTCGGCGTCACGAGGTAGACCTCGCGAGAAACCGAATGAACTAATCGAGATACGCATTGAATCATCACTTGATGTGGAGGAGAAGATTTCGGAAATTCTGCGTCGGAGCTGGTTGGAATTCAGCGATCCGGTATCTATGGTGATTTCTGCCTCAGACGCCACTTGACGTAGTGCATCACGCTCACGAGTTATTGAATCCGATATCGACGTGCCGACGACAGGATGACGTCGCCGGTTTCCAGTGAAACGACCTACGAGTACGTCGTCGGGTGCATCTAAAAAAAGGATTTTGACGCTGTAACTGTCGCTTCGCAAAGTTTCGGCGGCCGACATGACGGCCGTGGACTCAGCTACGCCGGAGCGACCGAGAATGAAAGCTACACCCGCGAAGTCTCCCAGTCCGGCGGCGGCCAATTCACTCACGCGGGGTATCAGAGCCACTGGCAAGTTGTCGATGACGAACCAACCAACGTCTTCGAGTGCGGCCGAAACGGTGGACCTTCCAGCCCCAGACATTCCGGTGATGAGAAGAATTTCAGTCATCCGTGCCACTCCTTCGACTTTTTGGTTCCGATGTTTCCCGAAATGAATCGTAGAGCCTTCGTGCCACCGAGTTTGGCAACCAACTCAGAGCTTCAAGTTCAGCCAGATCCGCTGACCGCAGACGAGAAAGAGATCCGAAGTACCTGAGTAACTGCTCGCTTCGTGCCGGCCCGACGCCAATAATTCCGTCGAGGGCTGACGACACCATTGCTCGCCCCCGTTTCGAGCGGTGAAAAGTGATCGCGAATCGGTGAGCTTCGTCTCGAATTCTCTGCACGAGGTACAAAGACTCGCTTGCCTTCGATAGAGCCACGGGCTCGGAGACATTCGGTCGATAGAGCAATTCTTCTCGTTTAGCGAGCGCAACTATTTCTACACCTGCAGTGATTCCGACTTCTTCTAGTGCTTGAAGCCCCGCTCCTAATTGCGGCAGGCCACCATCAATAATGAGTAGATCCGGCCTGGTATTTGTGCCGATGGCATCAACTGGCCAACGGCGCAGACGCCGAGCGAGAACCTCCTTCATGGCTCCTACGTCGTCATTACCAGCGACGGATCGTACGTTGAATCGTCGATATTCAGACTTCACGGGAAGTCCATCCTCGAACACGACCATGGAACCTACGTACGACGTGCCCTGAAGGTGACTCATGTCAAAACATTCAATTCGAAATGGCGGGCGGGGCAGGTTGAGCGCTTTTTGGAGGTCTTTCAACGCGGCCGAACGTGTGTCAATGTCAAACGACCTCCTGAGGGAGTCTCTATCGAGCACGGCTTGGGCGTCAGCGCCAGCCATGTCGAGAAGAGCCCTCTTTGGGCCACGTTGAGGTCGCTGCATCTTGACGGGAGCGTTACGAAGGCGAGCTAAGAAGTCCGAAATCAATGTGTTGTCGTGTTCGATGTCAACCAGAAGCAACTCGGGGATGTCTTGACTATCGGCGTATAGAGATGTGATGGCAGATTCTTGGATCACCGAAGGAGAGTCGTCTGCTGAGAGATCAGCGAGGACTACCTGGCGACCGGTTACCCTGCCGCTTCTCACTCGAAAGAGAACAATCGCTGCTCGAGAACCACTTACCGTCTGAGCGACGCAGTCCATATTGGAACTCGAGTCCAAGACAATTCTCTGCTGTTTAGCAGCTCGGTCGAGGGCCGCGAGGGCGTCGCGAAATCGAGCCGCAGATTCGTAATCGTGGCGTGACGAAGCCTCGTGCATCTGATGGCGTAGAAGCTTTTCGAGGGGATCTACCCGACCTTCAAAAAACGAAACAAATCCTTCGGTCAGTTGTTGGTACTCAGCAACAGAAATTCTGTCCACACAGGGAGCGGAACATTTGCCAATATCGGCCAACAGACAGGGGCGACGTGCTGCCTGATGATGTCGGAACTTGTTCGTGGTGCAAGATCGCAGAGGAAATACGAGGAGCAGCTCGCTCAAAACTGTACGTAGTGAACCAACGTGAGGGAAGGGTCCAAAGTAGCGAACATTCTTTGAGTGGGGTGCTCTGGTGATGAAGGGTGCAGGGTACTTGTCACTCGTGCTGATCGCCATGAATGGAAAGCTCTTGTCATCCTTAAGCCGCATGTTGAATTTCGGTTGATACTGCTTTATGAGCTCGTTCTCGAGAAGCAGGGCATCAACTTCACTATCGGTCACAGTCCATTCAACGTGGGTGGCTTCCGCCATCAATAACTGAGTCTTGTAACTACGACTGGTGTCAGAATTGAAGTAGCTTCCGAGTCTCTGGGCCAGCGAAGTCGCCTTCCCGACGTAAACCACTACATCCGAGGCGTCGCGGAATAAATAGCATCCGCTTCGCGGTGGAATGCCGATAGGTCGGTCCATTACCGCTTCTTGCGTGGCGTAGCTTTCGGCAAGACAGTGCGAAGCACCACTCCGGTGGCGCTCGAACCTTCCGCGATCTGCTCTGGGGTTCCCTGACCCACCACTCGTCCGCCCCGGCGTCCACCTTCGGGCCCCATGTCAATGACGTGATCTGCAGTCTTGATGACGTCGAGATTGTGTTCAATGGTAATAACAGTGTTGCCTTGATCTACTAATCGATGAAGCACGATCAGCAGTCGATGTACGTCCTCAAAGTGCAAACCCGTTGTGGGCTCGTCGAGGACGTACAACGTGTGTCCATTCGGACGACGAGCGAGTTCGGTTGCCAACTTAACCCGTTGAGCCTCTCCGCCAGAAAGTGTGGGTGCGGATTGACCGAGCCGTACATAGCCGAGACCGACGTCGTCGAGCGTTTGAATCTGGCGAAGTATTGAGGGTTGACGTTCGAAGAAAACCAGTGCTTCGGAGATGGGCATGTCCAGGACGTCAGCAATAGATTTTCCTCGATAGAGAATTTCCAAGGTCTCTCGATTAAATCGGGATCCCTGGCAAATTTCACACTTTACGTAAACGTCAGGGAGGAAATGCATTTCAATTTTCAGGGTTCCGTCGCCGCTGCATGCCTCGCAGCGACCGCCCTTGACGTTGAATGAAAAACGACCTTGGAGATATCCTCGAACCTTGGCCTCTTGGGTTTCAGAAAAGAGCTTACGAATCTTGTCGAAGACGCCCGTATAGGTGGCTGGATTGGAGCGCGGGGTACGTCCAATTGGCTGCTGGTCAACAGCGACAACCTTGTCGACATTTTTAACACCTTCGATCGAATCATGATCAGCTACGGCAACCTTGGCTCCGTGAATTTGTCGGAGCAGTGAATGCAGGAGAATTCCGTTAATTAGGGAGGATTTTCCCGAACCCGATACACCGGTGACTGCTACGAACTGGCCAAGAGGAATCTCGACGTCGATACCCTGCAAGTTGTTTGCCCTGGCATTGATGATCTTCAACTTTTTGCCGTTGCTGGAACGACGAAGAGCTGGCACCGCTATCGATCTTTTTCCTGATAGATAGGCACCCGTGATTGACTGTGGGTTGACAATCAGATCCGCGTACGAGCCAGCGTGAACGACCTGTCCTCCATGTTCACCCGCACCAGGCCCAATATCCACTATGAAATTGGCCGCTTTAACGGTTTCCTCATCATGTTCAACAACTATGACTGAATTGCCGAGATCGCGAAGTCGTTCAAGGGTTCCGATAAGTCGCTGATTGTCCCGTTGGTGCAAGCCGATAGACGGCTCGTCGAGTACGTACAGCACCCCCACTAGGTGCGATCCGATCTGACTCGCCAATCGAATTCGTTGGGCTTCCCCACCCGACAAACTCGCTGAGGCCCTCGACAAAGTCAGATAGTCCAATCCCACATCAAGGAGAAATGTAAGCCGCGCAAGAATCTCCTTGATCACCTGATTAGCAATGATTGCGTCTCGATCATTGAGAGTGACGCCTTCGAAGAACGAGACGCACTCATCTATCGTTAGTTCGCACAACTGCGCAATTGAGTTGTTTTCTACGCGTACCGCTAAAACTTCTGGCTTGAGTCGTTGGCCCTTGCAGACGCGGCATTCGACTTCACGCATGTACTGCTCGGCCTGCTCGCGAGTCCAATCGCCCTCTGCCTCATTGCGTTTACGTTCTAGCCAAGTGGTGATTCCGGAGTAGGAGCTCTCGTAGGTACGAACTTTTCCGTATCTGTTTCTGTACTTGACGGGTACCGATTCGTCTCCAATGCCGTAGAGGATTAGCTTTTTATCCTTTGCCTTGAGCTTCTTCCAGGCCGTGTCAACCGAAAAATCTCCGAGATCAGCCACCCCTTTAATCATGCGTTCGAAGTATTTAAATCGCTGCCCCGACCACGGAGCCAATGCTCCCTCCGCTAACGAGAGGTCTTCGTTGGGCACGACGAGCTCGGGAGATACTTCGTATCGCGTTCCAAGACCAGTGCAGGTGGGACAGGCTCCGTAGGGCGAATTGAAAGAGAAATCTCTCGGAGCCAATTCGGTAAAACTGATGCCACATTGTGCGCACGCGAATTTTTCTGAGAAGTGCTGTTCTGATTCCGAGTCCAGCCAGAAGATGGAAAGCGCACCTCCAGTTAATTTCAGCGCGGTCTCGACTGATTCGGTAACTCGTTGACGTTGGTTTGGGCGAACTACTAATCGGTCGACGACAACGTCAATACTGTGCGTTTCGTAACGCTTTAGAGTCAGATCGTCGCGCTCGGAAAGCTCTATTAATTTCCCATCGACGCGGGCCCGAGAAAAACCTTGTGACATCAGGTCGTTTAAGAGGGTCGAATACTCGCCCTTTCGACCCTCGACCAAGGGAGCCAAGACAAGAAATTTGAGTCCAGCGTCTGCACTTAGTATCAAGTCAACAATCTGTTGAGGAGTTTGTCGAGAAATCGCCTGATCGCATGACGGGCAGTGGGCAACGCCAATTCGAGCAAAGAGAAGGCGTAAATAGTCGTACACCTCAGTGATGGTTCCCACTGTGGAACGAGGGTTACGAGACGCCGTTTTCTGATCAATTGAAATTGCCGGTGAAAGTCCTTCGATGAAGTCAACGTCGGGCTTGTCCATCTGGCCGAGAAATTGGCGGGCGTATGCCGAGAGGCTCTCAACGTAGCGACGTTGGCCCTCCGCGTAAATCGTGTCAAAGGCGAGCGAGGATTTACCAGAACCGGACAGCCCCGTGAAGACCACCAACTGATCTCGTGGTATCTCCAGGGAAATATTCTTGAGATTGTGGGCTCGAGCCCCCTGAATTCGGATGGTGTTTGCCACGTGGTCAGGCTACTGGAGGGTAACGTTGAATGGCTCGTTCTCACTATCGAGAAGCTGCGATCTTAGATTGTGCAAGACGTCACGAAGTGCTGCGGCTTCTTCAAAACGTAGGTTTTTGGCGGCTAGGAGCATTTCCCCTTCGATCTTGTCCATTTCCATGCCGATGTCGCCAGTTCCAGTTGCCGGCACAGTTATGGCATCAGGAGTGTCGACCGTGGTTTGGGTCGAGGCGCGAAGACGTCCCAAAATATCTGAAACACCCTTCGAGATGGTGACGGGATCGATACCGTGCTCGAGGTTGTACGCAATCTGAATTTGTCGACGCTGCTCGGTCGTGCTGATGGCTTGCCTCATCGACTCAGTTAGACGATCGGCATAGAGAACTGCGACACCGTTGGAGTTGCGAGCAGCACGTCCCATCGTTTGAATGAGAGCGGAACGAGATCTCAAGAATCCCTCCTTGTCGGCGTCCAAAATAGCGACCATTGAGACTTCGGGGAGGTCCAAACCTTCTCGTAGCAGGTTGATTCCGACTAAGACGTCAAATTCGCCCAAGCGAAGTGAACGAAGAATCTCGATCCGCTCGATCGTATCGATATCACTATGTAGGTAGCGAACCCGAATTCCATTTTTAGTTAAGAAATCAGTCAAATCTTCGGCCATACGCTTCGTCAGGGTGGTAATCAGAACTCGTTCTCCACGTTCGATTACCACCTGAAGCCTGGCTCGCAAGTCGTCGATCTGGTTACGCGTTGGCACGATGATCACGGTGGGATCCAGGAGACCAGTAGGTCTAATGACCTGATGCACTAGTTGATCAGATTTTTCTAATTCGTAGGGTCCGGGGGTTGCTGAAACGAAGACAACCTGTGGCACTAATTCGATGAATTCATCAAAATTGAGCGGTCGGTTATCCATGGCGCTGGGAAGGCGGAAGCCATGCTCAACCAACGTCCCCTTACGCGATCGGTCTCCCGCGAATTGACCCCGAACTTGCGGCATCGCAACATGAGATTCGTCAACCACCACGACAAAGTCGTCGGGAAAATAGTCGAGAAGTGTGAATGGTCGTTCTCCAGTAGAACGACCATCGAGGTGCGCTGAGTAATTTTCAATCCCGGCACAGATACCGGTCTGCTCAATCATCTCCAGATCGTGCTCAGTGCGTGATTTAAGACGCTGGGCCTCCAACAACTTTCCTTCGCTATTTAATACTTCTAGGCGAAGTTGTAATTCGTCCTCGATCCGGCGGAGTGCTAGGTGAAGAGTCTCGTCACTGGTCGCGTAGTGAGACGCCGCAAATATGGTTAGATCCTGGACATCCCCCCTCGTCTCTTGCGTCAAGGGGTTGAAGTACGTGATGCGCTCAATTTCGTCTCCAAAAAAGGAAATACGAATGGCCTCGTTATCGTAAGCGGGTTGAAGCTCGAGGGTATCTCCACGAACACGAAACGTGCTCCTCAGAACCACAAGGTCGTTGCGGTGATATTGCATCTCGACTAAACGTCGAAGCAGTTGCCGTTGATCGACCACGTCGCCGACTCGTAAGGTCAGCATGCGTTCTGCATATTCTCGCGGTGATCCCAGTCCGTAAATACACGACACGGAAGCCACGACGACGGTGTCGCGACGGGTGAGAAGTGATGACGTGGCCGCATGACGCAAGCGATCGATCTCCTCGTTGATGGACGAATCCTTTTCAATGTAGGTATCAGTGCGTGGGATGTACGCCTCAGGTTGGTAGTAGTCGTAATAGGAGACAAAGAACTCGACTCGGTTACTCGGCATCATTTCTTTCAACTCCGCAGCCAATTGAGCCGCTAGGGACTTATTGGGTTCGAGAATTAGGGTGGGCCTCTGCACCTGCTCGATCATCCACGCTATCGTGGCCGTTTTCCCTGACCCTGTGATTCCTTCGAGAGTCTGAAAACGTAAGCCCGAACGCAGACCCGAACTTAGTTGCGAGATGGCCAGCGGCTGATCGCCTTGAGGTGAGAATGGTGTTTCAACTACAAATCGTCCGTCATTTGCCAAGCTTGGCCACCAGGTCATCCACCGTTACATGCAGTTCCTCTAGTGTTCCGTCGTTGGCGATTACCTCATCGCACAGGATGGACATTTCACTTGCCGTCATTTGGCTACGAATGCGAGAAAGCGCGTCGTCAGGGCTGAATGAGCGAAACTCGGTCAGCCGTCGTAGGGCTTCGTCGGGAGAGGTAACCACGCACCACACTTCATTGAGGGCAAAGGCTTCGCGGTGAAAAGGTCGAAAAAGAGGCAGGGCCACCACCGCGAGCGTGACGTCGGGAGACGACTCGAGTCTGTGAAGAATCTCTACACCGATAGCTGGATGGGTGATGGAATTCAGGCGCTTTCGAGCTGCGTCGTTAGTAAAAACTATTTCCGCCAGTATTTCTCGATGTATCGACCCAGACGTTGAAACAACCGAAGTTCCGAAGGCGTCAATAACCGCATGATAGGAGGGCGTCCCGGGATCGAGGATTTCGCGTGCAACGAGATCGGCGTCGACTATCCATGCCCCATGACGACTCGCAAGGTAGTCCGTAACGGCAGTCTTTCCAGAACCAATGCCTCCCGCAACTGCAATTCGCTTCACCACACCAACGCTAGCCATGATTGACGAGGTTAATGCGTAATCAAGGTAGATTGTAGGTCGTGAGTCCAAGTGCGTCGGTGCCACAAATTGCGTGGTGGCGCCGTGGAAATTTTATTGAAATCGTACTTCTGGCGCTTATATCGTGGGTTCCGTTTCTCACGAATCGGCCCGGCCAAATAAGTGCCGATACGAAGGCCTACCTCTATCTAGACCCCGGCCACCTCATTGCAACGGCCGCTTCGATGTGGAACTCGGATCAGGGCTTCGGTATGGTGACCCATCAAAATGTTGGCTACCTGTTTCCTATGGGACCGTACTTTTGGCTGGCCCATGCCGCATCGATACCAGCATGGATCGCTCAAAGATTTTGGATGGGCGGAATTCTTTTTTTTGCTGGTTTGGGCGCACTTAAGTTAGCTCGAGAGCTCGGTCTGCGACGAAGCGCTGCGTGGTGCTCAGCCATCTCCTACATGTTGACTCCATTTGTCGTGGTCAACATTTCGAGAACCTCCGCCATATTGATGCCCTTCGCCGGTCTAGGTTTTCTGATTCTCTTTACCATCCGATCCGCACGACGGAATGATTGGCGATCGCCGGCTGCGGTGGCACTGGTGGTCGCACTCGTCGGAGGTGTAAACGCAACCAGCATTCTCCTCGTTGGCCTCGGCCCCCTAATTTGGCTACTCAGTGCCGTAATCGCCAAAGATATTTCGCTCACGAGGATGTGGGCGGTGGTCGGGAGAGTAGGTCTGCTGAGCTCGATTGTCTCCCTCTGGTGGCTGGCAGGACTGTGGGTTGAAAGTCGTTTCGGAATTAATATTTTGCAATTCACTGAGTCGTTTCATACTGTTTCACGAACGTCAAGTGCCAGTGAAGTTTTCCGTGGTTTGGGCTACTGGTACTTCTACGGAGGAGATCACGCACAGAGTTGGACGCAAGCTGCAGTTGGCTACATGGCTGGGCACCTCGTACCCACAGCCAGTTTCGGTCTACCGCTACTCGGTTTCGCCAGTGCTCTTGTTGTTCGTTGGAAATACCGCCTCTACGCGGCAAGTATGGTCGTCGTCGGGCTGGTCGTCGCTGTTGGCTCTTACCCGTATGACCATCCGAGTATTTGGGGCGGAGCATGGAAGTGGTTTGGCGAACATACAACCGCGGGTTTGGCGCTGCGTTCTTCGAACCGCGTCGTGCCCATTTTGGTGCTGGGTCTGGCTCTCCTTGTGGGAGCAGGAGTTGATGCAAAATGGAAGGCTCGAAGTTCAGCCCCACATCGCAGAGTGCTCCTCGTGACCGCCATCGGGATCGTCGCCTTATCTCCTCTCGTTAGCGGAGCGATTATTCCCGAGAATCTCTCCAGTCCTGAAACGCTGCCTTCCTACGTCACTAAAACCGCCGATTTTCTCAATACGGGAAGTTCTCAATCTTCGGTGTTGATACTGCCTGGCGTCGATTTTGGGTTCTATCGTTGGGGTTCATTTAACGACAGCGTTTGGCCCGGTTTGCTGCGTCGACCGGTCGAGACTAGCCAAATCACGCTCCAAGGCGAGCCGGCCAGTGTCAACCTCGTTCGGGCTCTTGATCAAACTTTGCAGAGTGGGACTGGGTCACCCGCCTCAATAGCTCCGATTGCTCGATTATTTAGTGCTGGTTCAGTTCTGCTTCAGATGGATACTCAATACGAACGGTTTCTCAATCCCGTTCCTTCATCAACGTGGAAGATTTTTTCCCCCACACCTACAGGCCTCAGCAACCGACGCAACTTCGGACCACAGTTGTCCGACCTTATTCCCACAGGACACTTCGTTACCGAAGAAACGCTCAGTCTGCCCCCGGGGTTTATATGGCCCAAGTCACTCGTGACATTCAACGTTTCTCGTCCACGAGGTTTAGTGAGGACTGAAGATATCTCACACCCAATCATTGTTGCCGGCGATGGTGAAGGTCTGGTTACCATGGCAAGTCAAGGGCTTCTCACAACGACGCAACCAATTTTCTACGAAGCGAGCCTCTCGGATGGTCAGCTTGCAAAGCTCCTGCATGAGGGCCAGCCTGAGCTGGTCCTGACCGACAGCAACCAGCGACGTCTCGACACCTACGGCGAGTTACGTAGTTCTCTCGGTTATATACTCTCCGTCGACGAGAACACTTCGTCGTTCGATC
The DNA here is from genome assembly GCA_903860915.1 of uncultured Actinomycetes bacterium. Classification (GTDB taxonomy): domain Bacteria; phylum Actinomycetota; class Acidimicrobiia; order Acidimicrobiales; family RAAP-2; genus RAAP-2. The sequence continues at coordinate 20,770 of CAIOSJ010000021.1, forward strand.
CTGCTCAACAAGCACTGGTGGTATTCACGACACCTCCCAAAGGTTCGCAGACGGTGGCAGTCTTGAGTGGCTTGAAGTCTGTCTCGTCATCCTCGTACGGGAACCCATCTTCCAATACAGCAGAAAATCAGCCCTGGAGCGCCTTCGATTCGAACCCCGCCACTGCCTGGCAGGTATCTGATTACTCCCCTGCCGATGGTCAGTGGATCAGCGCAACCGCTACCAAAACTCGAACCATTTCGTCAATCCACTTCGTACAAAGTCTGTCAGGCACAATCAATCGGTGGATTACTGAGGTCGCTATTTCTGTGGATGGTGCTCAACCAATAAAGCGCCGTCTCGGCAACCAGTCTCGGTATCCTCGGGGCGAAACTGTTGAGATTCCACCGACCGTAGGTCGGAGCGTCAAAATAACGATTTCGGACGTAACGGGCGGCGACAAAGTTTTGCCCGGAGCTAGCGCCGTCGGGTTCTCAACTATTGGCATCACGGGCTTCAATAATTCGACGCAAAGCATTGCGACGCCTACCTCCTTGCTGCGTCGTGTTGGGTCGGCCGGGAATGTGCTTCCGCTGACCATTGTTTTGCATCGAACGAGAGTCTTGCAGACTCCTCCACGAACTGATCCGCAACCGAGAATTAGTCGGCTTGTTGAGCTTCCAGTGGGTAGGAGCATGTCGTTGACTGGAAACGCGGCATTCAATGCATTGGCCAATCCTTCGACTGTCAATCTTTTGATTGGGCGTGGCTCACAGGGGAATCTTCAATCGGTCTCATCCTCTTCGAATCTTGTCGGTACGCTGGCTGGCAATCCGTGGAATGCATTCGACGGCAATGAGAAAACTCTCTGGATGAATAGTTTTCAGACGGGGGTCGGGCAATGGGTACAGGCGCGACTAAAGACGCCTCTCACTGTGAGGGACTTTTCTTTGAAGTTGGTGAACGATGGACGGCACCAGTTTCCCACCTCCATGAAAGTTTCAACCGAAAATGGTGTGCGTAGTTTCTTCATTCCACAACCCACTCATCCGAGCCCAATTTTTGACAACACCATCACTGTGAAGATTTCGATACCCGCACTGTCCGGACGTACATTTCGATTCACCGTTACTGGGAGTGACTATCGTCACGTACTCGATCGAGTCTCGACAGGTTTGAATCTCCCCCCCTTTGGTATCGCCGGCATCGATTTACCGGGCCTGAAAGTCACTTCCGATCCAACTACCCTCCCAGCGACGTGTCATCCGAACGCCTTGGTAATAAACGGAGCGAGAGTAGGTCTTGAGTTCGTTGGCTCAGTGCGCGATGCCTTACTTTTGAATAACATCGCGGTACGAACGTGTAGTGGAGAAATGATTCGGCTGGCGGCGGGAAGTAACCTAATTCAGAGCTCCCCTGGAGCCATGACTGGCATTGACCTCAATACGTTGGTGCTGGCTAGTCAAACTAAGTCGACCTCTTTTGCTCAGTCAACTAATCAGGTAGCAAAGTGGACTTCTCGGTCCTCCATCACCGCTCGTGTCACTCCCTCTGCGAAACGGACTGAGCTTGTCGTAGGACAGTCGTATGGCCGAGGGTGGAGCGCGACATTTAATGGAGCTCCACTCGGCTCCCCGACGTTGATTGACGGGGCATCCATGGGTTGGGCTATCCCGGCCCACTCTGCTATGGGGATATTCTCAGTTCACTGGACACCGCAAGACACAATGACGTGGACCGAATACATCTCAGCATTCGGTCTCCTACTGCTACTCGCCCTGCTCGTGCCTCGGAGGACTCGTCGCGTTGCTGACAACTGGGTACGCCATAGAGCCGGTGCGAGGAGGGATTGGACTTTGTCGCGAATGTCGAGTGCCGTCGGCGTCGCCGTATTGAGCGGTGTGGTCGTCGTCTGGTGGCTTTGTCCAATTCTTCTGATCTTCGTCGTACTTTGGAAATTTGTGTCAGTGGTCGGGCGAATCCTCGCGTCATCTTCCCTTATGTTCGCACTCTTGGCAGCGCTGGCGACCATTCATGCAACTTGGCTTCCGACACCTCGAGACCTACGTTGGCCCACCACAATTCCCCTAGGAAATACTTGTGCCTACGTCGCATTTTGTATCTGGTTTATGGTGATAGTTGGGACGTCGGGAAACGAATCGCGGGATGTATGACGAAGAATGAAGACGAGGTCGGGCAGCGTAGAAGAGGTCTGAATATAGTTACGCCCGTAACACCCCCGTCTGAAGGGCTAGGGACGGAAAAACAGATCTCGGTTCCAGCCACCGGCCTCTATCGCTTTTGGTACCTCCTGCGTGAGTTATATCGATCCCGGAAACTTCCTGAACGGCTTCAGTTGGTCTTGGAGATTGACACGGTGAACCAGGTCGTGGGGAGGTGCGCTTTGTACAATCGGAGGGTTCTCGAGTTAACGCGATTGGGTATGTGTGCGACTCCTGGGTTGGTCGAACGTGGAGCACGCGTGACTCGTGTCGTGATTGACGCGACGGAAGAAACCTCAAACTCAGCTCCTGTTTTTCATGACGAAGTGTCGTTCTCGCCCGACGTTTTTTCGCGTTGGGAGGAGCGGTTCGACCTTATCGTTGCAAATTATGCTTTCGGTGCCTTCGCATCCCCCGCTTCGGCAGTCGATGCATTGGTCAAGTGCATAGCCGTCGGAGGTTCGATTATCTTCTACAGCAAAACCGGACGTCTCCACCGGAAGCCGACCACGTTACCTACAGACTTGAATGGACCTAAAAATGCTGTGGATCGTCACATCACCCTTCGTAATCTTCGTGCGGCGGTAACACGATCCGACTTAGCAATTGTGTCCTTTGGCCCGCGCTATCTGCCTACCTACTTAGCGAGCGTTGCCAGTATCCCGATACTCAAAAATATTCTCACGAGACATGTTTTCATAGTCGTTGAGAGAACTCGTTACTAGCTCAATAGTCTTTCGAAAAGTTTCTCAGCGGTGAGGTCCCAATCGTAAATTTCCGCACTGGATTGTGCAGCCGTCGCCATCTGATCGAGCTTGTCACGGTTGACGAGGAGTTCGCACAAGGTCTCAACCATTAGTTCACTCGAACTACAGAGAATCCCGGTAGTCCCCCCATCAATAGCGTCTCTATGCCCAGCAATATCGCTTACTACCGCAGGTGTGCCACAGGCGGCTGCCTCCGTGATTGACATCCCCCAACCCTCACGGAGGCTAAATGACGTCAGGAGCCAGGCACGTTGGTAGTGATCAACTAAATCATTGTCCGATACGTGCCCGCGAAGAGTAATCCACTCCGAAGCTTTTCGTTGCCCTATTAACTCCTGCAGATGAGACCGAAGGTGTCCCTCACCTATTATTTCGAAACGTGCAGTTGGCACGACCTCATGAGTTCGGACGAATATCTCAATGAGGTCCGAAAATCGTTTAACCGGAACGAGTCGTCCCACGGCAATTACTAATGGATAGGGCGACTTGGAGCCACCGTGTACGAAGTGCTCTCCGATTCCCGGAGACACAACTTCCACGTCCTTTAGGTGCAACTTACTTTCTATTTCGGTGGCACTCGATGGAGAGAGTGTTGAAATCTTGCTTCGGCGATACAACATGGGCGCCAGCCAGTGCTCAATCCACCACCCCACCCGAGCTAGTGATTTAGGAAGTGACAGAGCCCACATCTCGCCATGAACGTGGTGAAGGATGATCAAATTTGGCTTCTTGCGACTCCACAGCGGGGTGAAGAATGGCATGCCATTCCAAATCTCTACTACGGCATCGAAATTGTTTCGATCCCGGCGGATACCGTGCTGAAAAGCTTGAAGAAATACTTGGTATCGGCCTCCCCTCCTCTCGACGCCGTACCCATCGCGTTCAACATAAGTGGAACGCCCGGCTACGTGCGAGGTGCGAAGCTCCACGCGTAGACCTGCCGCAGCCCAACGCTTCAACACCTCCGAGGCGTGTCGTTCGCTCCCGCCAGCTTCGGCATCGTCTAAATCACGCCAGGCGAACACTCTCACCCTAGAAATCGACGAAGCCGACACCAACTCGGCCAACCTCTGTGCGGAACTGGACCTCATCGTTGCTCCAACATTCGACGAGAAGTGGTGAGAATTGTGACCGCCAATCCGGCAAAAACGACTATTTGAACCAGCAAGTCACGATGCACTGTTCCTGAGAGTGAAACCGGCTGATGCGTGATGTACCAGCTGCCCGCAGCTGTAGAAGTGAGGAGCCAAAATGTTCCAGTTCTGTTTCCGACGCCAAGCAGATAGGTGACGCAGAGTGTGCTGAGGGCTAGCAGGAACATAGCAAGAATTAAGACCACAAGAAATTCCGAAGCCCTGCTGTACTGGGTACCGAAAACGTGTATCAGTAGGTAGCTGGGATTCACCAGTGCAACAGTGAAGAGAATTAGCGCAGGGCCGACGAGAATGCCTGCCGCTATAGCCAATTGGCGTAGTGCGCTACGCCCACTTTGCTGAGCCAGTGCGGTTTCTGGAAGCAGGAACGAACCCAGAATAATTGCGGCGTACACCAAGGTTTTTGAAATCTGCGAAATCGCGGCGTAGGAACCAGATTGCCCTGTGTGCGCGTGCCCGACGGCAAACATGTCTACGAACTGAAGTACTGCGAGAAGTCCCAGAGCGAGGAGGGCGTAGCCCAGATCGCTCGAAATTTCTCTCGGTAGTGCGATATTAGGATTGACCTCAGATCCGACACGATTGACTAAAAATTTCGCGTGAGCTCTCGTGGCAACTTCGACGATGAGAAGCCCAAGCGAGGTGCCAATCACACCCTCGTAAGTACCGGCGAAAATGACAACAACTCGCAAAATACCTTCAACAGAAAAATTGATTGCTAAAGCCCCGTAACGCTGATGTGCCTGAAGAAGTGCACGGTCGACACTGAGTAAGGACCACACGATGGCGGAAAGACAAATGCTCCACACTGCAAGCCACGAGCAATGACCCAACCATTGAGCAATAAGTGGTGAGACCACGAGCGAGACGCCAGCTGCGAGAATGGTGAACTTGATAAGTCGACGCTCGAGGGTTAGACGCCAGCCCATTGTGCCAATGGAGGCCCCACCGGCGATTGACGACGCGGAACGCCGGACCACGGCTACACCTAAGGCCGAACCTGGAAGTGCGATGACGAAAAAGACACCGACCAATTGAGAATACGAGCCGTACTCCCCCGGCGTCAACCTCCGAGCAATCGCGAAACTGACGATTAGGTTTAACGCATTCGCGAACAGACCCGCACCCGCAACCAGAAAAGCATTCCTCGCGAGCTGGGACCACACTCTGTTCCCAAACGTAACAGTCACAATTTCAGTCCGATTTTGGGCGCGGGAGGATAGGCGCATCTCTCCCCGTGCCACTGGAGCCTGACGTTTCGTGATATTCCTCTTCAACATTGACGGCCCAAATATCGTGTTGGGCGCCGTAAATGTTGTCAACAGTTAGCAAAGCGGTCATCATGGAGTGATCTTGATTGTTGTACTTGTGCATTCCATTGCGACCAATTAGGTGGACATTTGGAATGCTCTCCTGGAGAAAATCCGAAATAGTCGCTACGTTGGCCTTGTAGGTAGAGTCGTAGTAGGGGTAGGCCTTGGGCATTCGGAACACGAAACCCTGCTCGACGATTTCCGTGTCCTTAATGAGTCCCAGGTACAGCAATTCTTTCTTTCCGCGTTCTATCAGATCTTCATCCGAAGACCTCCACAACTGGTCGCCCTCGAAGACAAAGTATTCAAGTCCCAGGCAAGTCCGGCCCTCCTTTACGAGGAAGGGCGACCACGATCCAAAATTTTGAATTCTTCCAACCTTGACTTCAGATGCATGAATATAAATCCAATTGTCAGGAAAACTAATGTCCTCCGGAACTACCAGTGCGACGGTTAAGAAGTCACGGTAGTGGAGGTCGTGGCCAGCATCTGAGACAGTTTTAGGAAGCGGTGGGACGAATACGTCCACCAACTGCGACATTGGCATCGTCGAAATAACGTGGGAAGCGGCTTGCTCCACTATGGACCCATCGCTCAATTCAATCGTCACGCTGCTCGCTCCACGTTGGTCATGGGCAATACCGACGACCTTCGCATTCAGAACGACACTGCCACCCAGGCTCTCAATCAACTCTGTGCATTTTTCCCACATCATCCCTGGCCCATACTTGGGATATTGGAATTCTTCGATCAGACTTGTGATGTCAGTTTGCTTTCGTTTCGGCAACAAGGCGTTGATAATTGCCGCTCCTAGTGACAAGCTTTTGACACGTTGAGCAGCCCAATCGGCGGGCATTTGATTGACAGGAACTCCCCAAACTTTTTCTGTGTAGGTTTTAAAAAATCTCCGGTAGAGGCGCCAGCCAAAGCGAGCGACGAGCCAACCTTCGTAGTTAGTTTGATCCTTCGGCGGGTGCACTCGTGCCCAAACGTAACTCACCACGCAGAGAATTGCCTCAACAATTCCCAGATTCTTAAGAGCATTAGAGGCCTTCAGAGGGTAGTCGTAATACTTACCATCGTAAAAAATTCGACTCATTCGAGGTCGGAGTAAAAAGTCATCGTCTGGCAGGATTTCGTGCCACAAGGCTTCGACCGCAGCCACTTTGGTGAAAAATCTGTGTCCGCCAATATCAAAACGCCAGCCGTCCCGTTCCACGGTCCTGCTGATTCCACCTACGACCTTGTCAGCCTCAAACACAAGAACTGATCCGCCTCGCTTCACTATGTCATAGGCCGCAGTTAACCCCGCAGGTCCCGCACCAATGACAACTACTGGATGAACGTCGCTCATATCTAGAACCTTAACGAATTTTGGCCGCACTCGGCACCGTTGGTAGGAGTAGTTCTAGGTTCATTGGTTGGTAGAAGCCACCCAGCTTCTGTGCGACAAGCGTAGCTCCCTTGTAGCGCAGAACTCTTTTCAGATCAGTTACCAAATTGAGACAGGTGTCATTTAGGAAGTAGAAATCAGCCCGCACCACGTAAACCGGTGATCCAGCCGGCACCTTCGCCGCAATCATTCTTGCCGTGGTTTTTACGGAGCGCTTCGTCATAGCCTTCTCGTAATCAATCCAGTTGACGATTCTGGGGTTATCGAGCCTCGGGTAACCAATGTACGTGTCACTTGAAGGTGAGTATCTCAATAGAGACGGTCCCAATTGGTCTGGACACACAACGACAAGCGCACCTGGCGCACCGTGGGCGAGCGCAAGTGCCACCTGCCCAGCTTGTGTGCGCTGGGACTTAGAGCCCCAATCATCAGTCCACAGACTTGCTCCTGAAAATAGAGCGAGAACGAGAAAAATCCTTAGTCCCCTCGTCAACTTGTTGAGACCCAGGGCGATAATGATTGAAATGGGTATTGCGACAATCGCTGCGTATCTCGCAACGTAGGCGCTCCCCGCGAAGTGGGACACAGTGAGTCCTAGAGTCATCGATCCGAAGGCAACGGCCACCAAGGGGAACGCTTGGGATTCGATTCGGGGCTCGAGAATAACTTGAGAGCTACGGCGACTCATCGGAAGAGCGAAAATGCCTATGGCGAGAAGAAGGACGTAGAAAAGAAGTTCGAATTCGCTATGCAGTGATGTCGCTATGTAGTGAACACCCTGCGTCGTAGCGAAATCGCCGAACCAAATGAAGAGATGGTACGCCTGCGCTGGCGCTGCCCAAGGCGTTCCAGTATGGAGACGCTGCTCATTAAACACGCTTAGCCATGGTACGAAAAAGACGAGTGACGTCGCAACCGCACAAGCCGTTTTCCAACTTCGAGCCATACCTTCACGAGGTGGCCGTATCTGGATTAGGGCGAGACAGGCGATGGCAGAAACAAGGTAGATAGCCCAGTAGTGCGTGTAGAGGAGACAAGTGAGTAGAGCAGCAAGAGCAATTGTCGAAGGCCAACTTGGCCTAGTGATCTGAACTTTTAGGGTCCACATTGCCAGAGCCGATAGCAGCATCACCAAGGCATACATTCTGGTTTCAGTTGCGTAGTAGGTCATATAGGGCAAAACTGCAACGATCGCTACGGAAATAAGGGCGGTGCGGTGCCCCAGCCATGCCTTCGCTGTCCAGTAGACCACAACAAGCGTCAGGCAACTGATGACTCCAGACATCGAGCGAACCGCGAAGTCGGAGCTTCCAAAGAGTCTCATCCATAGATGCAGAAGTACGTAGTAAGCGGGAGGAGCACCATCCAAGCGAAGAAGATGGGGAATCTCATGAAGTGGCGCTTTGGCGATATTTACAGATTGGGCCTCATCCAGCCACAATTTTGATGAAGTTGTGAAACGAAAATAGGCGCCGACGAGCACATCGAAACCAACCAACCAATACAGAAGCCAGTGAACGCGATGTGATTCGTTCGTCTCTGCACCCAGCACAAACATAATCATAGAGCGAAACTTTTTGATTCACGGGCACCTCTCTTTTTGAGTAGAGTTCTCAATAGTTCAGGAGGAGCACCGTGATTAAGTACTTAGGCAGACGGGTTATCGCCCTAGCGGTCATTTTGACAATCGTTAGTTTTGGAAGCTTCTCGCTGATTCACTTGTTGCCGGGGGATATCGCCACAGTTATTTTGGGAACTGGAAATACACCAGCTAATCGAATTGCTCTCTACAAGCAACTTGGTCTTGACAAGGGTTTGTTTTCGCAGTACTCCACTTGGCTCGGAAATATCTTTCAGCTAAATTTTGGTAATTCGTTCATCGACGGCACTTCTGTATCGACGACTATCGGTACTGCTCTGCCAATTGACTTTGAAATGATTCTCATCTCTCAGGTGATGGCTTTTGCCATTGCCATTCCTCTGGCCATGAAGGCAGCCAAGAAGCCCAACGGACTTTTCGACCGCATTGCGACCGGAACTTCCTTCACCATGTTGTCAGTACCCCCGTTCATCTTCATCGTTCTATTAGTTTTGGTGGTCTCAATCAACCTTCAGATTCCAGGTACGGGTCCCGCCTCGTTCGTAACATTTGGCCAGGATCCCTTTCACAACTTGGTTTCTTTAGTCCTCCCTTCAATCGTTTTAGGAATCGGGAGCACAGTTGTGTACTTCCGCGTCCTACGCAGTGATCTCGTCTCAACTCTCCAAGAAGAGTTCATTACGATGGCTCGATCCAAAGGGTTGACGCGTCGTCGAATCATGTGGCGCCATGCCTTTCGCCCGAGTTCTATCGCACTTTTAGGCACCGCGGGACTCAATATAGGTGGCCTCATCGCTGGTGGTTTCATCGTCGAATACCTCATGCAGATCCCCGGGATTGGCTACATGCTGATCTTGGCTATAAATAAGTCGGACTTCCTCTTGGTTCAGGGGATAGTCATGACCATTGCAACATTGATTGTTCTACTGAACTTCCTGATTGACTTCCTATTTGGCATCATTGATCCGAGGATTACCCGTGACTAGCACCATTGAAAATAATGAAGTAGTTGTACTGAAGCCTGAGAAAAAGGAGCCTCTAGGGGTATTCTTCTGGGTTTGCGTAGGCTGGCTCGGAGTGAACCTCTTGGCGGCAATTTTCGCCAACTTTCTTCCGATCTGGGGTCCCCAAGACTCGAATAACTACGTGGATCTCAACACTGGCCCATCATTCAGTCACCTCTTAGGAACTGACGACCTGGGTCGAGACATTCTCTCACGCATCATTTATGGAGCGCGGGTGTCGCTGGGTGTGAGTTTCGGGGCGATGTTTTTGGCATTCTTCATCGGAGGCATCTTTGGGATGTATGCGGCATATCGCCGTGGAAAGCTCGACCTAATCCTAACCTCGGTCTCCCTGGTGTTTCTGGCGTTTCCTTCCATCATTGCGGTGATTGCGGTTCTGTCCTTCTGGACACCCCGAAGTATTTTGAAAATCACGATCGTTATCGCAGTGACTTCTATACCATTGGTATACCGAGTGATTCGTGCGGCCACGCTTTCGGCAGCAACCAAGGACTATGTGCTGGCCGCAAAAATTCAGGGAGCTACTGATCGTCGAATTATGACTAAGGAGCTCCTGCCTAATATCCTCCCCACAGCGGTGTCATTTGTCATGATTGGTATAGCTTCGGTAATCGTTGTCGAAGGTTCTCTCGCGTTTCTTGGACTTTCGACCAACGTGACTACACCATCGTGGGGCAACATGATCAACGAAAGCCGCTCTGTGATGCAGGTCAACCCTTGGTTGGTTCTCTTCCCCTCTCTTGCAATGTGCCTGCTAATCCTGTCGTTGAACTTTATTGGCGACCGAATCAGATCCTATTACGACGTTTCAGAGGTGAAACTATGAGCAGTTCTCCCATTTTGGTGGTCAAGAATCTCACCACTACCTTCATTACTGGTCGAGGGCGACTGCCTGCCGTCGGCGGTGTAAGTTTCGAACTTAACGCCGACGAGACCTTGGGGATAGTCGGCGAAAGCGGATCCGGGAAAACAGTTCTGTCGCGGACCATCATGGGCCTGCAGCCTCGTTCCAACGTTGAACTTGGTGGGTCGGTACAGCTGCTTGGACACGAGATTGTCCACGCCTCGGAAGACGAGTTGCGCACTATCTGGGGAACTGAAGTGTCTATGGTCTTCCAAGACCCGATGACCTCGCTTAATCCAGTCATGACAATCGGAAAACAGATTTCTGAGTCATTGCGTGTTCGACTAGGAATGTCCAAAGCTGACGCAAAGGTACGCGCCATCGACCTGCTCAAACTCGTTGGTATACCTTCGGCGGAGGAGCGTTACGATGCCTACCCCACCCAACTCTCAGGTGGAATGCGTCAGCGAGTTGTGATAGCGATAGCGCTGTCCTGCAGTCCTCAGTTGCTGCTAGCTGACGAACCCACAACGGGGCTGGATGTGACTATCCAGGCGCAGATTTTGAACCTAATTGAAGAGCTCAAGTCCAAAGAAAAGATGGCCGTCATCTTAGTTACCCACGACCTTGGCGTCGTCGCTACTCGTACCGATCGAATTATCGTGATGTACGCGGGACGGATTGTTGAGATGGGTCGAACACGCGACGTCTTTTTCAACCACCGCATGCCATACACGCGTGCACTTCTCGAGTCAACGCCAAAGGTTTCGAACCCGAGTCACACCAGGCTGATCACCATTCCTGGACGACCACCGGATCTCTACAACCTCGATGGAGGTTGCGCATTCGCGCCACGATGCGCGTACGCGACCGACCAGTGCCGTCAAGAAGCACCTAGTTTGCAAGAAGCGAACTCGGACGGCCATTTGTTTGCCTGCTGGAACCCACTTCCGGTTGGCACTTCCCCGCTCAATCAACAAAATTCGAACGAACCTAATGGAGCATCAAATGAGCAATAAGAAAGTTCTTCTCGAGGTCAGGAATCTCGAAGTAAATTTCAAGAAGGCTGGTCAAGTGGTCAGTGCCGTAGCGGGTCTGAACTTTGATATTTACGAGGGCGAGACGCTAGGACTCGTTGGAGAGTCCGGTTGTGGCAAGTCCACCACCGGACGCGCGCTAATGCGAATAGTCGAACCTACAAATGGAACAATTGTCCTCGACGGCAAAGAATTGACCTCCATGAAGGGTAGAGAACTCCGGCAAGAACGTACCAAGATGCAGATGATTTTTCAGGATCCCATTAGTTCGCTGAACCCTCGCCGACGAGTTAAGGACATCGTCGCAGAGCCACTCGACTGCTGGGGATCCGCGGAAGGTGACGAGCGGGACCGCATCGTTTTCGATCTGTTAAACCGGGTTGGCATCGACCCCGCCATTTACGGAAATCGCTACGCACGACAGTTCTCCGGCGGACAGTGTCAGCGAATCAGCATCGCTCGCTCGCTCGCCATGCGACCGAAAATGTTGATTTGCGACGAAATGGTTTCGGCCCTGGACGTTTCCATTCAGGCGCAGATATTGAATCTTCTAGAGGATCTGAAGGAAGAATACGGACTGACACTTTTGTTTATTGCTCACGATCTTGCTGTGGTCAAGAACGTTAGTGATCGCGTTGCGGTCATGTACCTAGGAAAGATGTGCGAGATTGGACCATCGGACCTTATGTATGACGCTCCGGCACACCCGTACACAAAGTTCCTCCTCAGTGCGGCACTCGAGGCCAATCCCGACTCCATCCAAGACAATGAAGTCCTTAGCGGGGAGCCACCGAGCCCACTGAATCCTCCAAGTGGATGTCGTTTTCGAACTCGATGCCCATTTGCCACCGAGCTCTGCGCTTCTCAGGAGCCGTTGTTGACGGAAGTGACTCCGGGACACTCGGTTGCTTGCCACTACCCGCTGACCACCGTAAAGGCTTAGTGTTTATTGGTCGTGGGTGATCAGTATCGTTCCAGCGACTGCCACGAAGAGTACTGGGGGGGGTTGGCTCAGGAGATGTCTGAGTGAACTTGGAAACGTGCCCTTTGTCCGCCTGCGGCTTGCGTTCAGATATCGCTCACTTCGCTAGTACCGCTCTTAATTTTTGCTCCATGCGGGCAAGCGAGGTTCGTCGTTACTGACCACGATCGATTGCCACACCTCGTCATTTGTAGGCCCCGTTAGATTCTTCGAAAGTCGAAATCCGGGACTCTACTGACATCCAAGCCACCGGATTTCAAAATCGACGATCGCCAGAGGTTGCCGATAGCAGAAACCCCTGGCGATGAAAGCTATTCGGTGAGCTCAGCCGTCTCAGCAACCTCAATCGTCTCAGCGACTCCAGCGTCCGCCGTCACCTCTTCATCAACGGCGGGAGCGGGGACTGCGTACTCGGCCCAAGCGGCCTGGGCTTCGGTCTCCGGCGTGAATTCGCTGTAATCGTAAGTTCCGATGTAGTTGCCTTCAGCATCGTATGCGTGCGAACCGAAAGCCTCGCGGTACTCTTCAGAAACTTCGCCACCGTCAGCAGCTTGCTTAATCGAGAGGCTGATCCGACGGCGCGCAGCGTCGAGCTCAATGATCTTCACCCACAGCTCTTCTCCTGGGCTCACGACTTGATCCGGAGATTCAACGTGGTGCGACGCCATCTCAGAAATATGAACCAGGCCTTCAATACCGTCGCCGACTTGAACAAATGCCCCGAACGGTACGACCTTCGTAATGCGACCGTACACGAGCTGTCCGACAGCGTGACCATTGGAGAATTCTTGCCACGGGTCCCCTTGTGTCGCCTTGAGAGACAGGCTGATGCGCTCCTTGGAGAAATCAACATCAAGAACTTCCACGTCTACTTCATCGCCCACCGCGACAACTTGGTTCGGGTGATCGATGTGCTTCCAACTCAATTCCGACACGTGAATCAGGCCGTCCATACCACCAAGGTCGACAAACGCGCCGAAGTTGACCACCGAAGAGATGATTCCCTTGCGACGTTCGCCGGGCTTGAGGTTCGTGAGGAAGTCACCTCGCTGCTCCTTCTGAGTCTCTTCTAGCCACGCTCGACGCGAAAGTACGACGTTATTGCGATTGCGATCGAGTTCGATGATCTTCGCATCGACGACAGTGCCAATGTAAGGCTGCAGTTCACGAACACGGCGGAGTTCTACGAGTGAAGCGGGAAGGAAGCCACGAAGACCAATGTCAACGATGAGCCCACCCTTGACTACTTCGATGACGGTTCCTTGCACTACTTCGTTGCGAATCTTGATCTGCTCAATGTTGTGCCAAGCCTTTTCATACTGCGCACGCTTCTTGGACAGAACCAGACGTCCCTCTTTGTCCTCCTTTTGGAGCACTAGGCACTCGATTTTCTCGCCGAGGCTGACGATTTCGGACGGATTGACGTCGTTGCGGATGGAGAGTTCGCGAGCTGGTATTACGCCTTCTGATTTGAACCCGATGTCCAGAAGTACTTCGTCGCGATCTATCTTGACGACGGTTCCGGTGACTAGGTCGCCGTCGTCAAACTCAAGAACGGTTTCGCCAACGATTGTTGACAGGTCCGTCCCCAAAAGGTCATCTTCGGTGATTATCCGAGGGATGTATTTTCCTTCGCTATCGAAGGTGCCCATGGGTAGGGTGGAAAGCAGGCCGATTACGTCCGACATCAGAATATCCTTGCAACGTGACCACACCGGGGTCGTCTAGAGAACAGAGTCGGATTTCCGGTGTAAATCCGAAGTGTAAGACTATCACTCCACAACTCTGGGAATTATGCCTTCGCCTCAGCCCAATTCGAACCCCAGTGCATTGAAACCTCAAGAGGAACACTGAGATGCGCCGCTTCAGTCATGCAACGTAGGACAATTTGCTCAACGCGCAACATCTCCTCAGGAGGCGATTCGACGATAATTTCGTCGTGAACCTGAAGAACCAGGCGTGCCTCCAGGTCTGCCGCGGTGAGTGCCTTGTCAACACGGACGAGGGCCAACTTGAATATGTCGGCCGCCAATCCTTGAATACCGGCGTTCATGGCTTGACGCTCAGCCGCCTGACGTTGTGGTCCAACCGCCGTGAGAAGATCTGGAAATGGTCGAATTCGGCCAAATTCGGTTCGTGAAAAGCCTTCCTTGCGAATGACGTCAACACTGCTGTCCATGTAGTTTTTTAGACTAGGAAAACCACCGAAGTACTTATCGATTATTGATTTTGACTCACCCGCCGGAATGCCCAGACGTTGGCTCAATCCGAACGCTTCCATTCCGTAGGCCAGACCGTAAGAGACCGCCTTAGCCGTTTCACGCTGGTCGTGGCTTACGAGGTTAGGTGCAACTCCAAAAACAACCGATGCGATGCTTCGGTGCACATCTTGGTCTGCCGCGAAGGCAGCCAAAAGTCCAGGATCCTGAGACAAATGAGCAATTATTCGAAGTTCAATTTGATCGTAATCCGCGACGAGTAGCGACCAACCGGGTCGAGGTCCGAAAGCGAAACGGAGGCGGCGCCCTTCACTAGTTCGAACGGGGATGTTATGGAGATTGGGTGAGTCGGAAGACAGTCGCCCAGTTCGAGCAACCGTCTGTTGGAATGTTGCGTGAATACGCTCATCCGTTCCTATTGTGGCCAGCAGGGAAGTACCGTAAGTGCTGCGTAACTTATCAATTTCCCTGAACCGTAAAATGAGTTCTATTACTGGGTGCTGGCCCCGAAGACCCTCGAGGGTTGCGGCATCCGTTGAATAGCCGGTCTTGGTCTTTTTACCAGGCGATAAACCAAGCTCCTCGAAGAGTACCTTCTGCAACTGCTGTGGTGAATTGACTTTGAATTCGTGCCCCACCAGAACTTGAATCTCGTTATCAAGTTGCGAGACCTCAGTTGCAAAACCCTCTGCGATTTCGGTCAACATCTTCCGATCAACAAATATTCCTCGTGCTTCCATCGAAGCAAGAACTTTCAACAGAGGTAGTTCGATTTCGCGGTAGATGAAGTCCAGGTCTAAAGAAGTGATGGCTCCTTCCAATATTCCGTGCACCCGACCAACCACAACTGCCCCCGCTATTAAGTCCTCATCTGGACTTGAAGTCTCGAACAGTTCGTTTGGCCTTTCCTTGACGACCTCCGAGAGAACATCAACTGCAATATCTGGGAAGGTGTAGCGCCCTGAAGTGGGGTCAATGATGAACGACATAAGAGAAATATCGCCAATTGGGTCGACCAGTGGCCTTCCTGTCTCGCAAGCTTGTCGGTAAATCCGTTTTAGGTCGCATCCAATAATCCGCGGCGCAGACTTCGACGCCCACTCTAAAAACTCTTCACGCTCCCCCACCCAAGAAAGTCCTTCTACGATTTGAAGAGCGGCGACGCGGCTATTCGTAAAAAATATGGTGGTGTCGGCAACTGTTGAAAAATGATTCAATTCTTTGGGACGCAGCACGACAATCTCATCGACACTTTTCGTTGGCGAAACTTGCTCAGTCTTTCCCACGAATGACGAATTACCAATTAGTCCTTCCTCGATCAGTTGTTGAAATCTCCTCTTCATGCCGTTCATTTCGTAGGAATCAAAAAAGGCCTCGACAACAGAAGCATCCCAACCTCCGAGGTGGACATCCTCGAGCGACACATCGAATGGGACGTCATCTACCAATGTCATGACAGCGACATTGTTCCGTGCTCGTGCTTCAAAAGAAATCAAATTTTCGCGGAGTTTCGGAGTCAGGGAGTCAACGTTGGCGAAGAGTTGGTCAAAATCCGCAAAGGTGGCGAGAAGCTTCGCTGCTGTTTTTTCACCGATACCTGGAACGCCGGGTAGGTTGTCGGAAGGGTCGCCACGTAAAGCAGCCAGCAAAGGGTAGCGACCGGGCTCGATACCACAGCGTTCGAAAATTCCGGCTTCGTCATATAAAGCGTAGTCGGACACCCCCCGCCGATTGTAGAGAACGCGGACATAGGGATCTTGAACTAACTGAAATGAGTCTCTATCTCCCGTCACGACGACTGTGTTTATAAGGCGCTCTCGACCCCAGCGGGCCATTGTGGCCAAGACGTCATCGGCTTCGTAGTTCTGAATTCCAAGGACCGGAATATTGAGGGCAGCGCAGAAATCACGTACGAGCCCGAACTGGTGGGGCAGCGCATCTGGCGTCTCAGCTCGTCCACCCTTGTAATCATCGGTCATCTGGTCGCGAAAAGTACCGCCAGGAAGGTCGAAGGCCACAACTATCCCTCGGGGGTGTTGAGTCTTAATGAGCGAATGGAGCATCGAAGCGAAACCGTGCAGGGCATTGGTAACTAGGCCCGTTGAGGTGGAGATATCCGTCGACAATGCGAAGAATGCTCTAAAAATAAGAGACATCCCATCAAGCAGAAGGAGCGGCCCCTCATCCATTTGGTTATTAGCCAATCGACTCTCCGCGTAGGACCGTAGTAGCAACATCCCTCATGCGTGATCGCGTCCGCATTGCCGTGTGCTGAATCAAAGTGAAGGCTTCATCTTCACTCACGCCCCGGTCTGCCATCAACCGAATTTTCGCCTGCTGCACAACTTCACGAGTTTCAATCTTGTCGTCAACGGCTCGAGCTTCAGCTTCTTCGTTTCCACTCTCACTCGACTGATTCAAGATGCGTGCCAATTTGGGGAGTAGTTCGGCGCTGCGGAACGGCTTAACGAGGTATGCACTCACACCAGCATCACGAGCACTTTCGATGAGGTCCCGCTGAGAAAAAGCGGTGAGGAGAACGACTGTCGTGCGCAAACCTTGAACTTGCCGAGCGACTTCGATGCCGTCTAATCCCGGCATCTTTACGTCGAGCAATGCTAAATCCGGAAGGAGATTGTGAATCATAGCCAGAGCCTCGTCGCCGCGGGCTGCCTCTCCGACGACATCGTAACCCGCGCTCTCAAGAATTTCTTTGAGGTCGAGACGGATGATTGACTCATCGTCGGCAATCACGATCGTGGCGCTCATATCAATTCCTTGGGTGACCAATTGCGTAGCAGGGAGTCTCTTTCCGCCACCATTTCTTCTATTCCAGACTTCAATCGAGACAATTCCTTGAGGGCAACGTCACTCTGACGGGCTAATTCTGAGTAGTCTGCCGTAGCCAAAGGAGTTTCCGACATCAGGCACTTCAATCGAGACTCCTCCGTGGCGCTTAGCCACACCCGCACCTGCTCTTCGAGAACCGATGCAGACGCTCGCCAACTGCTGATTCGACGCTGGAGATCGTTAATTCTTCGAGTTTCGCGACGAT
The DNA here is from genome assembly GCA_903860915.1 of uncultured Actinomycetes bacterium. GTDB lineage: Bacteria > Actinomycetota > Acidimicrobiia > Acidimicrobiales > RAAP-2 > RAAP-2. Next base: position 38,360 of record CAIOSJ010000021.1, read on the forward strand.
TACTCACTTCCCCATACTAGGGAGTACTTGGGCCCCAACAGCACACCATCTCGTACTTCGCTTCAGTTTTCTCGAACGAAACGTCACTGATATCGCTGGCTTCAGCCCGAGCACTTGCTGCCAGAGCGTAATTAATCACACGAGAAGCTGGTGGGTCGAAAAAACCTCCAACGTAGTACCGCAGACCCAAATCATCGGCTTCCATCATGAGAGATCGAGCAACGGCCACACCTCCGACGCGCGGCGGCTTGATACACACCAATTGTGCTGCCTTGTTTCGAACAATTTGCCGTACATCCTGAATTCCTCGCAGGCCTTCGTCAATGGCGACGGTGCAGCCCAAATGCAATTGAAGCTCTGCGCTACGAGCGAGGTCGCCAGGTAGGTACGGCTGCTCAACACCCACGAGATCAGCAGAAAGTTCGACGACGTCTGAGTGGCTCCTCACAAGTTCTAGTGAAGGTTGGGATGCGTTGTAGTCGAGCAATACTTCTCCTTTCCAATCACCGAGAGCTGAACGAATGTCATCAGCCCTCGAGGTTGGCGAGACTTTCATACGAACCCTACTGACACCCTGTGAATTCCATTCAGAGGTTGATCCTCCAACAGCAGAGATAACTCGCAGAATTTTGGGAACCTGCAGGGCGGGCATAAAATCGAAGCCTCCAGCACTCTTTGAGTAGCCATCGAGAAGAGCCAATTCGATGAGGGCCCACGCCCATCGGGAAGATGCCCGCGGTGCAGCCACCGTATGGACGTGACTCCACTGAGGAAGCTTGGTGTGGCCCACCATCGCAATCAGCATGGGAATTGATTTATTGCAAAGTTCCTCAATGACTCCTTCAACACCTGGATCACCCAATGTCGGTATTGCTTGCACGGGCAGTTCACCCGTACCTAGGAAATCCTCGAACTGGATGCGCAAGACAATTGTGGTGCGGGAGTGATGAATTTCTTGAGAACTTGCGACGGGGCTGGATAAATTCCGTGTGTTTTTGCCCAAAATTATCTGCATAATCAACCACCCTAGAGATACTGCTACCGTTTCTACGCAGCCCGGATGGCGGAATGGTAGACGCGGAGGCCTCAAAAGCCTCTATTCGAAAGGGTGTGTGGGTTCGAATCCCACTCCGGGCACGCTGTATGTTTTGTTGGTGATACTTTCTCCACTGCCCATAGATCCATCTTTGGTCGCACTTTTTCCTGGTCAAGGCTCCATAAGCGCCGGTGCCGCTCGGAAATGGCACGGGCACGAGAGCTGGAGTCTCATCAGTGAGATTTCCTCAATGGCGTCGCGTGATGTCGAGGAACTCCTCCTCGAAGGGTCCGATGAAGATCTAATTGAGACCGATAACGCCCAAATCGCCACTTTTGCCCTCTCTTTGGTGTCGTGGATGAGTTGGCGTAGCGCCAATGCTGCCGACGCCGGCTTCGCTCTTGGGCACTCCCTTGGAGAGATAAGTGCCCTCGTGGCATCAGGAATTATGTCCTTAGAGGACGGAGTTTCACTCGTAGTTAGCCGCGGCAACGCCATGCGGATCGCCGCTGACCATACTCCTGGGTCCATGGTTGCCCTCATGGGTGGATCGATCAACAACCTAGATCAACTCCTGACGTGCGAGGGACTGTGGCTCGCCAATCTCAACGGTGAGGGGCAGATAGTGGTCAGTGGGACCCTAGAAGCGATGGAAAATATTCGAAACGTCCATCGGAACTTTGGGTGGCGTCGAGCGACAGCGCTTCCTGTTGGTGGGGCGTTTCATAGCCCGTTAATGTCGGGCGCCCAAACATCACTCGATGATGCCCTGTCGAAGATCAATTTTCAGCGAGGACGTTTTCTCGTTTCTTCAAACGTCGAAGGTCGAGTGTTGGACAGTGACGCCGACTGGCGTGACCTCCTTTCACGACAAATGACTGCGCCTGTTCGTTTTTACGACTGCGTGAATTCCCTACCCTCAACGGTTACTAGTACCATCGAGATGGCTCCCGGTGGTGTTCTCACTGGACTGGTCAAGAGAATACGAGATTTCTCCTCGCACGTAATTACAGACGAAGTTAGGGAATAAGAATGTCGAGAGTCGTCGTCGTCACTGGAGCATCGCGGGGTATTGGGCGATCGGTAGCCCATGGCTTTATACACCTGGGTGATGTCGTCGTCTGCCTCTCACGTTCCTTGTGCGACCTAGACGGTCTCGCACTCTCATTGCAGGTTGACGTCTCCGATAGTGCAGCAGTTACCAATGCCATGAAGCACGTCGTTGACACCTTCGGTTCAATCGACGTCGTCGTGATCAATTCGGGAGTTACGAATGACGGATTGGCGCTCCGGATGTCCGACGATCAGTGGCGAAGTGTCCTGTCCGTCAACCTGGATGGTTCGTTCTTCACCGCCAGAGCCGCCATGGCAAGCATGATCAGGGCAAGGAGCGGCTCCATCATTTTCGTAGGTTCGGTGGCACCTTTTATCGGGATAGCTGGGCAAGCCAATTACGCGGCCTCAAAAGCTGGGCTCGTCGGTTTGGCCCGGTCCCTCGCCCAAGAGCTTGCGAGTCGTTCCATCACGGTGAATGTGATTGCTCCAGGCTTCATCGATACCGAGATGACGTCAGGTCTCCCGCGTGACGAGTCATCTTTGGCTGGTGTTATTCCATTGAAACGAGTGGGGAAACCCTCCGAGGTCGCCGATGCCGCAATTTTCTTATCCTCACCCAATGCTCGCTACATTACTGGTGTAGTACTTCCCGTCGACGGTGGTCTCTCCATGGGTTTGTGAGCCAGCAAACCCGAGCGCTCGCAGTATCATTAAGCAGAAAGGTAGGTCACATGGATCGTAGCGAGGCATTTGCAAAGTTTAAAGACGATGCTGTAGAAGTATTGGCGGTTGACCAATCGCTTATCACCGCTGAAGCTTCGTTCGGTGACGATCTCGGTGCTGACAGCCTCGATCTCGTGGAACTGGTTATGGCGCTGGAAGAGACATTCGACATTGAAGTCGGGGAAGACGAGCTCAAAGACATTAGGACTGTCGGTCAGGCTTTCGAGCTCATCTACGCCAAGCTCTAGTGCAGATAGGTCCAGGCATATCCGGTCATCGAGTGGCCGTCACTGGAGTCGGGGCAGTCTCCTGCGCCGGTGCAGGGTCGAGCCGGCTGTGGGAAATGTTATGCGAAGAAAAGTCGCGTGGCTCGTTCAACGTGCCGAACTTTTCCACTGACCATCTCGGTGGTGCGAAGGATTTGCGACGACTAGACCCCTTTGCTCTGTACGCTCTCGCTGCTTCCGACGAGGCGTGGCGGCAAAGTGGACTCGAGGGCCCACTCGAAGACGCCGCAGTCATCATGGCTACCGGCATAGGTGGACTCCAGTCCCTCCTCGCGCAGGTTGACGTCCTGAAGACCAAGGGAGCCTCCAGAGTCTCCCCCTTCATGATTCCAATGATGATGCCCAATGCCGGAGCCGCAGCCATTTCGATGCGTTTCGGTCTGGGCGGGCCGTGCGAGACAATCGCAACGGCCTGTGCGGCTGGCACGCACGCCATCGGGTACGCGGCCCGTCTCATCGCCTCAGGTCGATCACCCGTAGCGGTCTGTGGTGGTTCGGAAGCGGTTATGACGGATATCGCTCTGGCTGGCTTCGCCAACATGACCGCTTTGAGTACCTCCGGACTTTCGAGACCTTTCGACCGAGATCGTGATGGATTCGTGATGGGTGAGGGTGCGGGAACCTTGGTATTAGAGCAGTGGGACCACGCCGTGCGACGTGGCGCGCCAATTTTGGCCGAAATTGTGGGCGCCTCGTCGACTGCTGACGCCCACCACATAACTGCACCCGACCCCGAAGCTCGCGGTGCGATCCGTTCCATGCGACTAGCCCTCCAGGACGCCGGAATTGGCGCCGACGAGATTGATCACGTCAATTGTCACGGTACGTCAACGCCGCTTAATGATCAGGCTGAATCCGAAGCGTTGCGGAGCATCTTTGGTTCCCGCTTGGTTCCCGTGACGTCAAACAAGGGTCACTTAGGCCACTCGCTCGCCGCGGCCGGAGCGCTCGAAGCCATTGCTACCGTGATGTCACTTCTGCAACAGTTGGTTCCCCCTACTGCTGGAACAACTCACATCGATCCGCAGGTCGCCTTAGATGTTGTCATTACGGCGCCACGAAAAGTCGACTTGAGGTATGCGATGAGCAACTCATTCGGATTCGGAGGCCACAACGGTACGCTGATTATCAAATCGGTTAATCAATAGCTTGCCGTAGTCCCGTAATCGTTGCTGCCACTTCACTAGGTCGAGCACCTTCAAGAATTTGCCCTACGAGCAACGAACCGACAATGATGCCGTCTGCCTGGCGAGCAGCTTCGCTCGCCTGCTCGGCTGTCGTGATGCCTATTCCGATGTAGGAAGGTACGTCACTCCCATCTCTGATCATCGACACCACATCTGAGCCACGTCCAGACTCGCTCGAGAGCCCAGTAACAGCCATGCGGGCTGCGGCGTAACAAAAGCCCTGGGTTTCTCTCGCAATAAGCAGAGCCCGATCTCTGGGTGTGGATGGGGCAACCATTAATACCACAGCGAGGTCACTACGATTAGCCACCGTTCGCCACTCCCCCACTTCCTCCAGGGATAAATCAGGCACGATTGTTCCACTAATTCCTGCTGATTCCAAGAGATCGACCGAACGTTGTATCCCCGCACTGTGGAATATATTGAAATACGACATGGCAATTAGCGGAACACCTACATCCGCACCTGTGAGCTCGTCAAGGAGATTCGTCATTGTGGACCCTCTCTCCAGTGACACGTTGGCTGCGTTCTGGATGATGACGCCGTCAATAATGGGGTCGCTAAAAGGTAGGCCTATTTCGATCGCGTCCGCGCCAGCGTCGACCGCAGCTCGAACATAATCGAGCCAATCTTCGGTGATTCCAGCCATGAAGTATGGGACGAGGGCCTTTCGACCTTGACTGCGGACATCGCGCAACTGTCGTTCGAGGGAAGTCACTACTCACCCCTCAATACTTCGCGAACTTGCGCAACATCTTTGTCACCGCGACCCGAGAGATTGATCAATACCGTTGAGCCGGCAGGTATTTTGCGTCCGGCTTCGCGTAGTACCCACGCGATTGCATGAGCGGTTTCCAGGGCGGGAATTATTCCTTCCATTCGACTGAGAACCTGAAGCGCTTCCAGTACCTCCGTGTCGTCGGCGGAAACATATTGGGCCCTTCCGATTGAGGCTAGGTGCGCATGCTCAGGCCCGATTCCCGGGTAGTCGAGTCCCGCTGAAATCGAGTGCGCCTCTTCGATTTGACCAACATCACTTTGAATGAGGAGGGATCGCATACCGTGCAGGACACCCGGTGATCCCAAGCCCACCGCCGACCCACCCGCGGCTTCTACTCCAACCAATTTTGCTGTCGAGTTGGCGAATCCGGAAAAAATGCCAGCTGCGTTCGAGCCGCCACCAACGCAGGCCACTACGTAGTCTGGTGTTCCTACTCCTCGCTGACTTAGTTGCTCAGCGGCCTCGCGTCCAATGATGCTTTGAAATTCTCGAACCATCCACGGAAATGGGTGCGGTCCCATGACAGATCCAAGGCAGTAATGCGTGTCCTCGACGCACGACACCCATTCACGCATCGCTTCGTTGACAGCGTCCTTCAAGGTGCGACTGCCCGAGACCACTGGAACCACCTTCGCTCCCAACAGTTCCATTCGAAAAACATTGAGAGCTTGCCGTTGCGTATCTACCTCGCCCATAAAGACCGTACACTCCAGTCCCAATCGAGCGGCTGCGGTTGCCGAAGCAACACCGTGCTGTCCGGCTCCAGTCTCGGCGATCATTCGTGTCTTGCCCATCCGTTGAGCCAATAGCGCTTGACCCATGACGTTATTTATTTTGTGAGACCCCGTGTGGGCTAAGTCTTCACGTTTTAGGTATATCTCGATGCCGAGAGATTCAGATAGCCGAGCGCAGAAAGTTATGGGCGTTGGCCTCCCTCCAAACTCTTGCAACACGTGCTGGTAATTGTCAAGAAAAATCGGGTCGGCCCACGCTGACGTGAAGGCTTTCGTCAGTTCGATGCAGGCGGGCATAAGAGCTTCGGGAACAAAAGATCCCCCAAACTCTCCAAAATGTCCGCCGGTGTCGGGACTTTGCATAAATAAATCACTCATTGATCGCTCCAATCGAACGGCAAGGAAGTGCCTTCCCGCCGCGCTTCATCCGCGCTCCGAGCATAGGAAATGAATTCAAAGACGCGAACAGGGTCCTTGACGCCGGGTGCAAGCTCAACTCCGCTCGACACGTCCACGCCCATGACGGGATGGTTAAACACCGTCGAAAAAACGTTGCCGGGAGTAAGACCTCCGGCAGCGATCACGGGCGTGGTGAATTCCTGCTCAGCGAAAATAGACCAATCGTGTGTTTCACCGCTACCTGGCGTGGCCCCGTCAAGCAACAGGTAATCAAGACCAGCTGCGTCAACCGGCTGCAACAGAGGGCTTGAATACGGTAGGGCACGGATGACGGTTCGTACCCGGTCCGCTACATATTTCACTGTTGCCAAAGATTCAGAACCGTGGAGCTGCACAGCTCCAAGTCCAATCGAATTCGCAATCTCCGCCACGCGCGGACCGGACTCGTTTTTAAATACACCCACTGTCAGGACGTCGCGTGGTAGCCGGCGAACTATGTCGTGCACCAAACTCGGCGCGACCTGTCGCACTGAGGGAGCAAAGACGAACCCAATAGCGGATGCGCCGAATCCGATACACATAAGGGCATCTTCTTCAGAGGTCACACCGCAAATCTTCACGAAAAAGCGATCGAAATTTAGTCTCATCCGAATCGAGGTCCTATCGGGAAATTAGAGAATTCACGTACGCCTTGGGCCGGGTTGGAGTGTTTGACCAGAGACTCACCGACGAGCACGGCGTCGAAACCTACCGCCGCAGCACGCTCGACCGCGAGAGCTTCGTGAAAGCCACTCTCCGCCACTGCCACGACCTCGCTAGGAATAGATTCAACCACCGCTTCCGCCCGCTGAGTATCCACCTTGAAAGTGTGAAGATCTCGTTGGTTGACACCAATCATGTTCGCACCGCTGGAGATTGCCTTCGAAGCCTCGTCTTTCGTGTGCACTTCTACTAATGCATCCATGCCGAGCACATGGGTTAGCGCAAGCAATGACGCCAATTCCACTTCACTCAATATTGCGACGATGAGAAGCACACATGACGCACCCATGTCACGAGCGTCAAAGACATCATTTTCACAAACCGTAAAATCTTTCCGCAGTATGGGCAGATCGGCAGCTTCCCTAGCACTCTCCAGATCCTCGCGGCTTCCCCCGAAATGCTCCACATCAGTGAGAACAGAAATTCCGACCGCCCCGCCAAGTGAATACAGAGCAGCCAATTCGGCTGGGTTTATTGACAGTCCTAAATCCCCCAGGGAGGGTGAGCGCCGCTTTATTTCAGCAATAACGCCAATTCCCATTTGCCGGTGGAGTGAGATTGCTGAGCGCAGAGATCCACGGTGAGATGGTTCTATTGCTCGATCGCGCCAGTCACGGGTGTCGTTATACGCGCGGGCGCGATGGAAATTAGCTATCGCATCCAAGTAGGTGCTGGGCATGTACACATCGTAACCGCCGGCTACTCAACAAATTCAGCGGTTGCACCTTGGTGAGACCTCGTCACGTCAAGCGACCTGTGGGCGATTGCCAACCCCCTCCAGACACCCTCGGACTCTTCAAAAATACTCGTGACGTCCTGCGGTCCAGTGGGTCCGACGGACTGTATCCACTCTGAAAAACTGGAGGGGTCGGTGCAGGTGAACGAAATCAGACGCCACGGTGAATTCCCTCCACGAGCGTCAAGTCTTCCGACCAGTTCCTGGCCGGTGAAGCAGCCCTTCGAGAATGAGATGGTTTTCTTCACGAACGTTGGACCGAAGGCGTGTGGAGTTAGTTCGGCTGCACATTCTTGTGTCCACGGCATAGCACCACGAATGCGCTCAGCATCGACGCTAAACGGTAGATCTTGATTGGTTCGACCTTCAGCGAGACGACAATCACTCCGGAGCTTGAATCTCTGCAGACGCGTCACACAATCCTCGAGTAGCCCAGCGGGGACACTGAGAACGAATAATTCTTGCCCCTGTCGGGTGACCCACATAGGTGAAATCAGGGTCGAATTCGGCTCTAATAGTGCAGCCCAGTTGGGCACATCGGTCACATCCTGAGAGATCTGCCCCTGCAGGTACGAACTAGCTTCTCCACCTTCGACGACGATGTGACGCCACAGAGTGTCACTCATGGTGCCGACCGCGCTCCGCCGACCGCTCGAAGGACGGCCTCCGCTTTTGATAGGCACTCCTCATCTTCTGTCCGAGGGTCAGAGTCCCAAACTATGCCCGCCCCCGTCTGAACCGATCCGTTGCCCTCGCTATCAACCACCAAGGTTCGAATCAGAATGGCGGCATCAAAATTACCGCTCGTATCAAAGTAGCCAACCGCCCCCCCGTACAAACCTCGCGACTGAGGCTCCAGTTCGCCGATTAACTCCATGGCGCGAACTTTCGGGGCACCAGACAAAGTGCCCGCGGGGAAAGTAGCCCTCAACGCATCGACGGAACTCACATCCTCACGAACTTCTCCTGAGACTTGTGATGTCAGGTGCATGATGTGGCTGTAGTACTCAACTTGCATTAGTTCCTCGACCACAACCGAACCATAGGAGGAAATTCGACCAATATCATTTCGCCCGAGATCAACCAGCATCACGTGCTCAGCAATTTCCTTCGGATCTTCGCGCAACGTAGCCGCTCTCAGAGCGTTCTCAACTTCCGAATCAGAGACAGGGCGAGAGCCGGCGATGGGTCGTGTCGTAACGCGCTTGTTGCGCATGCGCACGAGGGCTTCCGGAGAGGAGCCGACAACAGTGCAATCAGGCAATTGAAGGTAGTACAGGTAGGCCGAGGGATTCATCTGTCGAAGTACGCGATAGACGGCAAAGGGGTCCTCCACCTCACCAACGTCGAAACGTTGCGAAAGAACAATCTGGAAAATATCACCCTGTTCAATGAATTCCTTGGCGCTTCTAACCAGATTCTGATACGTGGACGAGTCGACTGTTCTAGTAAATGGCGCGATTGGCATGGAGTGACTACTTCGAGCGGGACGAAACGTCGGAGCAGTCGTGCGGCCTAGATCAGTCAGCATGTCATCAATCGCCTCTAGCGCAACTTCGTATACGTCCTCAGGAGCCATTTCGGACCCACTTTCGACGTTGGCAATCAAAGTGAGCGATTGACGCCAGTGGTCAAATACGACGAGGTCACCCACCACGACCAGGGAACAGTCTGGTTGTGTGACGTCTCGCGGCTTGGCCGCGTTCAACTTCTCGATTTCTCGAATGACCTCCCAGCCCACCGCTCCCACAACGCCCCCGCGCAAGGGAATATCAGGCGAGTAGTCGCCCACCGGCGCGCTTTTCGAAAGGTGTTGCAATAAGTTATCTGTCGCGTAGAGACTCCCGTGTTCCTTGTCTACAGAATTGAAAAGACCCGTGGAAACAACCTCACCATTCGTGCTCGAGAGTGATCCCAATGGCCTTCGTCCTAAAAAGGAGAAGCGACCGTAACGCTGACCATCTTCAACTGATTCGAGCAGAAAGCCCACATCGTCACCCACGAATTGGTCAAAGGCTCCCACCGGCGTCAGCGAGTCACTGTGAATTTCTAAAGCCAGTGCCGCGACTGGTTGGTGAGCTGCTAACTCCAAAAACTCGGCCCTGTAACCTGCAAGGTTTTCGCGAACGTTGAGCGAGGTCATAGGTACAAGCCTGGAGCTGTAGAAGCTTCCGGCGTTGCGACCCCGTGAAGGTCTCGCTCCCGCAGAATTATGAAATTCTCTCCGTCGCATTCGACCTCCAACTGGTCGTCCGCACTAAATAAGACTCGCTGATCCGGAGTGACGCTCCGCACGTGGGGGCCAACGGCGACCACAACGGCCCAACTGAGACGCTTGGCTAGGTGTGCAGTGGCCGGAATTAGGATTCCCGAACGAGAACGTCGTTCCCCCGTCGAATCCTCTGGACGCAACAAAACGCGATCAAACAGAACAGAGATTCTGGGGAGCGATGGTTCGATTGCCATAGGAACAAGGTACTAGAGAGACTATGTGTTTCTCACAATGAATAAAGAGAGATAATGGAAAGGTGAACTTTCACTACGAGCTCCAAACAATTACCACCACCTTGGAAGATTTGGCCGGTCGTATTTCCATCATCGTGGAATCCACTGATGATTCAGTGTCGGGAGATGCTTACCAGGAACTAGTCGCCGCGGAGCGCTCCGTTGGCGCACTTCTTCGCCGCCTACAACGACTGACTCGGATAACTTGAACCATGTCTAACGACGCAATACACGCTCACGGCTGGTCACACCGGGAGTCCCTGTCACCCTCTGAGCGACTGGAGGTTCTGGCACTTCTCGACCGAGTGGAGACGGAAACTTCTCGGGAATCTCTCGACGAGACCCGACGAAGAGCCGTCGTGCACGGGTGGCCCACATCGCACTGGTTGTCCTACCAGGGGACTTCCTTGACGGGTTACGCCCAATCTTCAAGCGAGAATGTGCTTTCTGTCGAGATGGCTGGTGGTCACGTTGATGATTCCTTGCTCGCGACATTACGACAACGCTCGGCGGTTATTAATTGGTGGACCAGAAATGGACAAATCCACGCAGCTGCGAAAGTAATCAGATCTCTACAGCTCCTCACCATCAGCCTTCCGGTCGAGCTAGTTTCCCCACCGCACGATGTTGCGATAAGAACCTTCGAACCCAGTCGGGATGAAGAACCGTGGTTGCTGGAAAATAATCGCGCATTCGCCGACCACCCCGAACAGGGCGCGTGGACGCTCGAAGACCTCCGGTCACGAACGTCAGAGCCCTGGTTTGATCCGTCGGGTTTTCTTCTCTTGACACAGGACGACAATATTGTTGCGTCCTGTTGGACGAGGGTTCATGAGCTACACCCCGAACGATTCGGTGAGATATACGTAATTTCTGTCGATCCCAAGGTCCAGGGCCGGGGACTCGGACGCGTAGCACTGAGTCAAGGCTTAAATCACCTACGTCGAAGGGGCGTGAGCCGGGTCGAACTCTTCGTTGATGAGTCGAACGATGCAGCCCGTGCGATGTACGAGCGTATCGGGTTCACACTCCATCGTGTGGACCACCTATTGCAGTTTTCCTAGTGACCGACGAGCCGACCGACACTGTAGGTTACGAGCGCTGCCAAAGAAGTAACTAGAAACTGACGTAGGCCAGTACGTAGCATTCCGCGCTCCGTGAATTTCCCTACTACGCCACCGACGATGATTGTGCCGACTGCGCCCAACGCGATTGACCACAGAACGGGGTTCCGGTTGCTGAAAAAAAGCCAGGGCAGCAGCGGGAATAGTGCACCCACGGCGAAAGAAAGCAGGGACCACGTCGCAACTTTCCAAGGTGAACCAACTGCGGATTCATCAATTCCAAGTTCTTCGCGGGTGTGAGTGCGTAAAGCCAAGTCTGGATCCTTCATCAGTTCAGACGCCAAACGACTAGCGAGGTCGGGCTCGATTCCCCTGCTTTTGAAGATCTCGAATAGCTCTTGTCGCTCGGACTCAGGATTATCAGCAATAGCCCGGCGTTCAACTGCAATTTCCCTCTCAAAGAGTTCCTTTTGAGCTAGCACGGAGAGGTACTCACCACTACCCATTGAGAAAGCACCAGCGACGAGTCCCGCAAGGCCGGCGAGGCGAACTACAGAATTTCCTGGGTGTGCCCCAGAAAAGCCCATGATTAGCGAAACATTCGTGACTAAACCGTCGCTGACTCCGAAAATTGCCGCTCGAGCCCATCCATCTGAAATTTGACGATGGTTCTCTAGGTGACCGGCCTCGCTCATAGCATCGAGTGTACAGACCCGATGTGAGTCTTCTCGCCGTTAGTATCTTTCGAGGAGGTTTGTTATGTCAATAATCGTTGAAAGTTTGGAAGAGTTTCCGGCAATAGTGGGCCAGCACATTGGTTATTCGGAGTACGTGACAGTCACCCAAGAGCAGGTGAACACTTTTGCGGACGCGACCGGAGATCACCAGTGGATTCACGTTGACGTAGAGCGAGCGAAGGCCGGACCTTTTGGCGGCCCGATAGCACACGGTTATTTGACCCTAAGCCTGATCCCCGTTCTTCTCGGAAACATCGGCATGCAGGTGAAGGGCGTCCAGATGGGCGTCAACTACGGGGCCAATAAAATCCGCTTCCCAGCTCCCGTCCCCGTCGGTTCAGAGGTTCGCGCAGGTGCAAAAATCCTGTCGGTTGACCTCTTCGAGGGTGGGGCGCAAGCCTGTCTCGAAGTTACTATCGAAGTGCGTGGTGCCGTCAAGCCTTCGTGCGTGGCCGAGATCCTTTTTCGCTACTACCAGTAGTACATGTCGCGAATAGTCCTTCCACAGGGCGAGGAGAAAACCCGTCGAGTCCAATTGATGTTCGACACAATTGCCCCGCGTTATGAGTTCGTCAACAAACTCATGACCCTGGGCATGGATAGACGATGGCGACGCCACACTATTAGGGATCTCTATTTACCGCCGGAAAGTCGAGTTCTCGACATCGCAACTGGCACTGGAGATTTGTACCGAGAATCGCTACGCCAGGGCTTATTGCCAATTGGAACCGACCTTAGTTTCGGAATGCTTGCCGTAGGCCAACATTTGAACATTTCAGTTCAATCCGATGCTGCTCACCTCCCCTTTTTGAGTGGCTCATTTGATGGCGTGACCTGTGGTTACGCTCTGCGTAACTTCACCGAGTTGCAACTGAGTTTGAACGAAATGGCTCGCGTTCTTCGTCCCGGCGGAAGACTTTCAATCATTGAAGTGTCAGAACCAAAAAATGTGGTTCTTCGTTTCGGCTTCCGCATTTGGTTCAGGGGTCTAGTTCCAATTATTGGAGCCATTGTCTCCGATCGAGGTGCGTATCAATACCTCCCCAAATCAACTGCGTATCTTCCGCCCACAGAGGTGCTTCGTTCAATGTTCAACGTCGCGGGATTTTCTGCCGTCAACCACCACTCAATTCTCGGAGGCCTCAGTCAACGATTCACAGCAACTCGCAGCACGTGAACATTCATCATTTTCAATTTCTCGAAGAAATCTCAAGTGAGCGACTTCGCGACCTTGCAGCGGTCTCGGGTTGGCTCATCGAAACTAACGAGGTCTTACTCTGCGGTTTTGGTCCCGTTGACCATCACTATTCCTGCCCCGATGGACTAGATGGGGATCAACAGCCTGCGGGAATTTTCGCTGGTTTCCCGACAGATAGCTCTCGAATAGTGGCCTTTGGGTCTGTTCCCTTTCGACGAAACGAAGCGTTCGAATTGGTCATTCCAAGATATGTGATTTCTCGAAATAGCGATGGGCTAACTGAAGTACTTTCGACCGTCGAGTCACTCGAGGATTTACTTACAATTCTCGACACGGAACTTCCGGTTCATCACGAAATCTACAACCTTGCAACAACATCCGAACCCTCTACCGATGAGTATTCACGAATGGTCGCTAGCGCAGTGCGCGAAATAAGGAATGGAGTGGTCGAGAAGGTCGTACTTGCTCGCCGCGTTTCCGGATCCGCCGGAAACACCATTCATCCCCACCTAATCGTCCAGAGTCTCCATCAGCGTGAACCACGATGCACCCTTTACGCCTTTCCACTTTCGGGCCAGCGTCGATTTGTCGGTGCTAGTCCGGAACTTCTCGTCGCGGCTGTCGACCGAGAAGTGAGCTGCCATCCATTAGCGGGGACCATCGCACTTTCGCACAGTGACGACGAAGAGCGGTACGCGGACTGGTTACTGGGCTCAACTAAAAATCTCAACGAACACGCCTATGTGGTCGACGACATCGTCAGGCGGCTCGATGACATCTGCTTCGAGGTGGAGGCGGAAACAACTCCTTCGGTGGTTTTGCTTAAATCGGTCGCACACCTGGGAACGTGGATTCGCGCCCAAAGGGGCACCACCACTACTGCCTTCGATCTTCTCCGCGCCCTCCATCCCACTCCTGCTGTGGCCGGGATTCCGCAGCAGGAGGCCCTTGACATTATTGATCGTCTCGAACCAATGAGTCGTGGCCACTACGCGGGGGCCGTCGGTTATGTCGACAACCTCGGTGACGGCCAATGGTGGGTGGCAATCCGCGGATTAACGATTGATGACGAAAACTTTGAAGCGTGGGCCGGAGCCGGAATCGTCGCTGATTCCGATCCCCTGGCCGAAAAAGAAGAAACGTCCAGTAAGTTGGCTTCAGTTCTTGTTGCTTTGAGCGGTCAGCCCTTGTGAGACCTTCGGGGTAAGGAGAACACCCGCTGAATACCCCATTTCGTGACCATACCTAATGCTTCCAGAACGATGGCTCGAGACATTTTCGACTCACCTTCAGTTCGGTCACGGAACGCAATGGGGTGTTCCACAATCGAAGCTCCACCTTGCCTGGCTCTGTAGGTCATCTCAATTTGGAAGCCGTAGCCGTCCGCACGGACCGTCGAATAATCAATTTTCTCGAGAGCACCTTTGCTGTACACCCGAAAACCAGCAGTGGAGTCCAAAACTTTGAGCCTCAACATTGCAGATGCGTACTTATTTCCTCCACGCGATAGAAGCAATCGACTCCGCGACCACGAGGGAATCGAGCCTCCCGGCACGTAACGAGAACCTATAACAACTTCTGACTTACCTGCCAGCGACAGCATCGCGGGAAGGTCTTCGGGGTCATGGGAAAAATCGCAGTCGATTTCGACGAAAGTGTCAAAGTTTCTCTCGAGCCCCCATGAAAAACCAGCTCGGTAAGCACTGCCGAGACCTGATTTTGATTGCCGGCGAAGCACGGAAATATTTCCCAACTCTGCGGCGGCCACTTCTGCCGCTTCAGCTGTTCCGTCGGGACTGCCGTCATCAACCACCAGAATGCTGGCCTCGGGAATCACCCGACGAAGGGCCACGAGCATCTTCGTGATGTTCGCAATTTCGTTGAAAGTCGGCAAAACAACAAGCGTCTTCATTGCACAACCTTACAAGAGATTTTTACGCATCCTCTGTATCGGATATAAAAAGTGGCACGATGTTTACTAGATATGACTGAAGAAGATCGGACAGCCAGGAGGAGGATTCCACGGCAGATTCGAATCCTCCTCAGTGGGGGAATCGTTATTTTCGTTCTCGAGTACTTAGTGGTTCCCCAATTCTCCCTGGCACGAAATCACCTTCGCCTGCTCCGCCACGTGAATCCTCTCCTAATTATTCTCGCGGTAGTAGTAGAAATTGCCGCGATATACGCTTATGGCGAGCTAACGCGAACAGTCTTCACTCCATTTTCACCAAGGCGTCGCGATGTCATGCGGGTCAATTTGTCTGGACTGGCGATAAGTCACGTCATTCCGGGAGGCACGGCGCCAGCTGGCGCACTTAGCTACCGCTTGTATAGCTCTATGGAAGTTCCGGCGAGTACCAACGCCTTTGGTCTCGCCGCTCAAGGTAGCGGTTCGGCAGTCGTTCTTAATCTAATTTTCTGGTTGGCGTTAGTTATATCGATTCCGCTTCGAGGCATTAATCCGGTGTACGGTTTCGCATCCCTCGTCGGCGTATTTTTAATGCTCGCCTTCTTCGGAACCGTGCTACTACTCACACGAGGTCAAGCAGCGGCTGATAATTGGCTACGAATAGTCGCCAAGAAGCTTCCCTGGATCACCGCGGAACAGGTGACGAGACTTTTAACAAACGTCGCGGAGCGCATAAATATCATGACCTCTCAACCTAAGATTCTGCGTCACGCCCTGTACTGGGCTTCAGCAAACTGGATTCTCGATGCGAGTTGTTTGTGGGTTTTTCTCCTAGCTTTCGGTCACCCCATTTCGCCCATTGACCTCATGGTCGCGTATGGATTAGCGAATATTCTCGCTGTGATTCCCTTGACCCCCGCGGGCTTAGGCGTTATCGAAGGAGTGCTGATTCCCACCTTGGTTGGCTTTGGAGTGCCCCACAACCCTGCAATTCTGGCAATTCTTGGCTACCGTCTGGTGAATTTTTGGCTTCCCATACCTATTGGTGGCTTAGCCTACTTCTCCCTCTCGTGGTGGCGTCCCGCAAGCGTCTTATGAGGTGAATATTCCTGCTTTGTGCAGAGCACGGGTCTTCAGCTCGGACTGCGCCGAACGCTGATTTACCGAGACCACCCGTCGCCATCGACGGTCTGTTCCGAGCACCCACGAGAACGTGTCGTCACTCAAGAGTAATGACAGGGTCTCGGCAATGCTGGCTTGCAGACGTGGGTTTTCTATTGGAACCAAAACCTCAATGCGACGGTCTAAATTACGTTCCATTAGGTCCGCTGACCCTATGTACATCAGGACATCCACGTCGGTCAACTGCCCGAACACGAATACTCTCGAGTGCTCCAGGAACTCCCCCACCACACTTCGCACGGTGATGTTGTCGCTAAGACCTTCGACACCCGGCCGCAGGCAACAGAGTCCTCGAACGATCAGACGCACCGTCGCACCCTGCTGACTCGCTCGATACAACGAATCAATAATCGCAATATCAGTAAGCCCATTCACCTTTATATGAATAAGGCCATTGACGCCTTTACGCGCCTCGGCATCAATCAAGGAGATAATTGTTGATCGTGTATCAATTGGACTAACTACGAGCTTTTGGTACGTCACTTGCTTAGAGAAACCCGTAAGAAAATTAAATAACTCTCCGACGTCCTGCGTGATCTCTTCGTCGCAGGTCAAAATTCCAAAGTCCTCGTAGACTCTCGCCGTCCGAGAGTTGTAGTTACCCGTTCCGATGTGAGCGTAACGTCGCAGGCCGGATTTTTCTCGTCGGACCACCAGGGCTGTCTTCGAGTGCGTTTTTAGACCCATAACTCCGTACACAACATGCACTCCGGCGTCCTCCAAAGCCTTCGCCCATTCAATGTTGGCCGCCTCGTCAAAGCGCGCCTTGAGTTCGACTAGCGCGGCGACCTGTTTGCCGCTTTCAGCGGCACGAATGAGTGACGCCACAATTGGAGAATCGCCGCTCGTCCGGTACAGAGTTTGCTTGATGGCCACAACATCCACGTCAGCGGCCGCCTGAGACACAAAGGCCTCGACCGAATCACTAAAAGACTCGTAGGGGTGGTGGAGAAGTATGTCACCTTCTCGCATCACCTGAAAAATATTAGCGACACCTCCGTCGCCAATCAGCCTCGGAGGCGTTTGGGGTGACCAGCTTTCCGACTTCAATTCTGGGCGGTCGAGGCCGTAGAGAAACCAAAGATCGCCTAGACCAAGTGCGGCGTCAGACAAGTACACCTGAGACTTTTCTACCTCAAGCTGAGATACGAGTAGCTCCAGCAAATCTGGGGCAATGTCGCGGTGGACTTCTAAACGCAGAGCTTCACCAAAGCGTCGTCGACGGAGTTCGATTTCGAGCGCGACGAGAAGATCATCGGCTTCATCGTCGTCAATGGACAGATCGGCGTTGCGGGTCACTCGAAACAGGTCAGCGCGACCGATGGTCATTCCAGGGAAGAGCCGATCCAAGTTTCCAATAATGATGTCCTCCAGGAGACACCAGCGCGAGCCGTCGCCTACTGCGTGGAAACGCGGCAGGATAGACGGAACCTTTATTCTCGCCGCCCTTTCTTCGCCCGTGGTCTGTTCTCGAACTAGAACCACGATGTTGAGTGAAAGGTTCGAAATCATTGGAAAAGGGTGGCCTGGATCAACCGCTAGAGGGGTGAGCACTGGATAGACATTTTTCTCAAAATATACTCTCAGTTCGTCCCGCTCGTCGCGGGACAATTGCTCGTAGCGAACGAGTCCGATGCCTGCATCGGACAGGCGTGGTAGCAAGGAGCCCAGGACGAAATTGTCCTGCCGATCACAGAGGCTGACAACTCGATCGTGAATAGCGCGCAATTGTTCACGAGGCCTCATGCCATCTCGACTCCGCTTGTCAACGCCAGCGGCCACCTGGTCTTCCAGGCTAACGACTCTCACTTGGAAGAATTCGTCAATCATCTCAGCAAAAATTGCCACGAATTTACATTGTTCAAGCAGTGGCGTTTCAGGATCTTCCGCGAGATCAAGCAAGCGCGAACCAAATTCGAGCCGAGAAAGCTCCCGGTTGGAGAACCTCTCTACGCCGAATTCCTCGATATTGATTCCCATGTATTTGCCCCGATGACTTCGACGTACGCCAGAAGTCTAAACGCCACGAGTACGCTTAGTTTGTGACCAACGCCAAGCAATCATTGAGGTTCTTGCGCCGAAGTGAATCGAAGCGCTCCTCCAGCGCTCCTCGGCGCACTATCGAAATTGGGCTGTTGGTTCTTTCCTTCCTCATCATTACGTCTTTTTACGTATTGGCCTCCTTGGGTGCTCACGGTCACATACCAGCGCGACTGTACGCATTCCTAGCGATAATTTTTGGTTTGTCGGCGGCGGCCCACATTTCAATTGCCCGTTACGCGCCGAGGTCTTCCCAAGTTTTGCTACCACTCGTTAGCCTGCTCAACGGAGTCGGTTACGTCGAAATAGCTCGATGGAACCCTGTTAAGGCAGAATACCAATCTTTCTGGACTTTTGTGAGTGTGGTAGGTCTATTTACGGTTTTAAAATTTGTTCGGCGGATTCGAGACCTCGATCGATATCGCTACACGATGTTGATAGCCGCTGCGGCGTTGATGCTGGTCCCTCTTCTACCCGTAATCGGCCTCAACGTGAATGGAGCGCGACTATGGATTCACCTAGGTGGACTTACCTTCCAGCCGGTTGAGTTAGCCAAAATTCTCTTGGTGATATTTTTCGCCTCGTACTTCGCCTCGAATAAGGAGATGCTGGCAACTCCAACGCAGCGTATTGGTTCACGTCGGGTAATAAATTTTTCAACTCTGGTACCCATTTTGGCTACTGGAGCTTTTGCTTTGCTGGTACTGGGCGTAGAGAACGATATTGGTTTCGCGATGCTCTTAGTGTCGTTCTTTGTAACCCTGTTGTGGATAGCAACCGGCCGACTCCTCTACATCGGCGTCGGAGTAGCCGCCATGGGCGTAGGAGGAGTAATTGCGAATAATTTCTTCCATCAAGTCCACCAGCGCTTTTCAATATGGCTAGATCCATGGAGCAGTCACGCTCTGGCCCACGGGAGCCAGCAACTTATACAAGGATGGTTCTCCCTGTCGGCTGGTGGCTTAGCGGGTACCGGCTTGGGATTAGGACAATCCGGACGTTGGGTCTTTGCGATTACCAGTGACATGATATTTTCCGCCATAGGAGAGGAACTCGGTTGGCTCGGCATTGTCCTCGTGATCACCGCCCTACTGCTCATCGTCGGAGAGGGTCTCAAAATCGCTCAAAAGAGTCATTCTGATTTTTCGCGTTTAACCGGCGTAGGCCTGGCTTTAATTCTCGGGTTCCAGTCGTTTTACATCTGCGCTGGTGTCCTACGCCTGCTGCCATTGACCGGTATTACCTTGCCATTCGTGGCCTACGGAGGTAGTTCGTTGATTGCGAATTACGCGATAATTGCGTTGTTACTGCGAATTTCCGACGAAAACAACACCGTACGAGCCGGCGGACATGTCAGCCGCATTAACTTTGATTAGACGTAAAACTGGCTAAGAACAGATTCGGCACAGAGGATAGGCGCTGCGACTGTCTCACGAAGGGCTAGAACGATTGCGTCTGTAGGTCGACAGTCAAGAATCACACGACCCTGGGGAGACCGCAGATCAAGTTCTGCGTAGAACACGCCATCTTCGTACCTGACAATTCGAACTGCCACTACTTCAGTTTTCGTCTGCCGTAGAACAGAAGAAAATAGCTCGTGAGTCGACGGACGCGGACCCGGAAGAAAATGCTGAGCGGCGGCGATCGCCTGCGCCTCTGGCAAACCGACAGGGAAGGGCAGACCTCTATACGGTGACTCCATTTCCTGCAGGTTGACTATTGGTGCCGGTGAAGGGAGGTTAAAACTCACGGTCGCAAGACTCATGAGGCGAAAAACGAGTTGATCGTCGGCAACCTCTAAATCGTGAGCCCTTTCTTCCATGGCCTAATACTAACTTCCCAGCCGTCGAGTTACCGATAGCACAACTCCACCCGCAGCAAAAAACACAATCGCCGCCGAGCCGCCGTAACTAATCAAGGGCAGAGGAATTCCAGTCACGGGCATAATCCCCATGGTCATGCCAATATTCTGGAAACAACTAAACGAAAAGAAGACAAAAATACCGACACAGAGCAGCTGACCGAGACGGTCCTTAGCGTCACGAGAAGCAACGAAAATTCGGAAGCTCACGAATGCCAGCAGGGCTAGCACTATCGACGATCCCACAAAGCCGACTTGCTCGCCAATGGCGGAGAAAATAAAGTCAGTTCGTTGTTCGGGAACGTAGCCCAGAGTCGTCTGCAAGCCATGAAAAAAACCCGAGCCGGTGATGCCGCCCGCACCGATTGCATTCTTGGCGTTACTCACGTGATAAATCAAGGCCTGAAGATTGGGATCGTTCGTCGAACTACTCTGATTGATGAAAGCAGTGAAGCGACCTATTTGGTACTTGTGCAGGATCTGCAAATAGACCCCCAGGAGAACAACCACGATGCCGCCTACTGCCAAGGTGACCATAAGACGTGGGGGAACTCCAGCAATTACGAGCATCACAGCAATGACCAGGACGATGATGATCACTGTGCCCAAGTCCGGCTGAAAGAAAATCAGTATCAGCGGCAGAGCCGCCATACACAACATTCGACCAACGTCCCTCATTACTAGGCCCTCTGGCCGTCGAGCACAGTACGTAGCCACGGACAGAATTAAAGCGAGAACTGCGAATTCACTTGGTTGCACTTGGAACAACTTGAGATCGAACCAACGCTGTGCCCCTAGGGCACTCGAGCCAAAGAAACGGACGGCAATCAGACTGAGAACTGACGCAACGTAGAAGGGAGTCGTAACTATTTCCAAACGTCGAATATCAATTCGAGAAATGAGATACATGACAACCACACCCAGCGAGACGAATATCAGTTGACGCTTCAGATAGAAAGCAGGGTCATCACCGGCTGCCAATAGTGGATCGCGCGTGGCACTGTAAATCATGGCGACTCCGACAAGCCCCACGGAGACGAAAGCGACGAAGAGACTTCGATCTAAACGGTTACGTACCTGAGCGTGAGAACCATCGAGGAGCACACTCATTGCGACACCGCCGCGAAAAGAACTTTAGGGTCAATCACGCAATCGAACCACCACTCAAATTGGCGTCGCGCTTGGAAAACCAGCATGCTCTTACCGTTCATAATGGCGCAACCGCGGTCATTCATGTCGCGCAGCCAAGGTGAAAACTCGGGGTTGTAGGTAATATCTACGGCGAGGCACGATGGCGAATATTGGTCATCTATAGACCTTCGTCCACGACCTTCTCCAGCCGACGTGGGAATTGTGTTCACGATAAGGTCGAACAAAGCCTCGCCTTGTTCGTTGAAGGATAGCCCCGGTAACTGAGAGCGGATACGACTTCCCGCAATCTCATTTCTCCCGAAAAGAGTGACTGATGAGCAGCCTTTTCGTAGGAGCGCTTCGGCAATAGCCTTGGCCGACCCTCCGGTGCCGTGAATCGCCACATCTGTGTTGTGGCTCACTTCGAAGCCACAGTTCTCCACCGCATCTAAGAATCCATCACCATCGGTCGAAGTACCTAGCCATCCGACATCGGTTAGTTTCATGCTGTTCACGGAATTTATCAATTTCGCGGTTGGCGTGAGACCAACGCAGTACTCGGAGATAATTTCCTTGAGGGGCATTGTGACCGAAAGAAATTTGAAGCCATCAATTAACTCGCCAAAGCGCTTGAGTGACTTCCGATCTACCTGCAGAGCCGTTGACTCGCCGGAAACCCCAACTTCGCGCAACGCCGCCTGATGCAAACGCGGAGACAGTGAGTGGCTAACGGGATCTCCAATGACAGCGGAAATGTATTTCACGAGATGCCTCGGGATGCTGCGAGTTTTTCGTTGATCAATTGCTCTGCGAATGTCGTCGAAAACGCTTCGGTTCCTGACGAGTCAATCAAAGTGAAGTAGAGCCAAGTTCCCTTCGGCGGACTAAGGATTGATTGCATAGCCAATTCAGATGGCACGCAAATGGGTGTGGGGGTCAGGCCAGCTGACTTATAGGTGTTGTAGGGCGTGTTCAAAGTCAACATAGTGTGCGTTACTCGGCCACCATCGAGACCAAGATAGTAGAGAATGGTTGCATCCATTTGTAGCCCTCCTCCGCGCTGCAGTCGATTCAAGATCACCCGAGCCACTTTCGGCATATTCTTCGCATAGAAGGCCTCTTTTTCGACTATCGAAGCCGCAATTACAAGTTGGTAGGCGTTCAGCCCATGAATGGAAGTCCGAGACGTCAAACCCACCGACGCAGCGTGCAGTAAAAACTTCGATTGCATTTGAACGAGGAGTTCCCTCGGTGTAATTCCCGACGACAAGGCGTAGAGTCCCGTACCAAGCAATCCTTCGAGTGACGCACGTGGTCTAAATGGGCTAGCAATTGATAATTGAGCAGCTTGGTCTCTGAAAGCCAGGGCGAAAGATTCACTAACCTGAGAAGCCAAGGACAACGTGATTTGACGAAGCGTCATTCCGGGTTCAACGTCCAGGGCCCGTACGTTGGGCCCCGATCTGAGCAGGGACAGGACACTAGTCACGTTTGAATGTTCGGGCAGCCTGTAAAAACCGGGCTGAACGTATGGACTCCCAAGAAACAACGAGTCGAGACGGAAAACAAACTCCGACTCAATAATCCCATTCTTCTGTAGATTTTGCGATACGGACGACAGGGTCTCATTCGGATATACCCGTATGACTTGAATCTTGTGCGACGCGAGAACTGGGAAACTCGCCCACAGAACCCAGCCAAAAAGAACAACGAACACGCCTACTGCTGCTTGAAGGAGACGCCCTTTCACTTAGGCGTCCAGAAAACTTTGGAGAATCACTACAGCCGTTGCGGAGTCGATGATGGGTCGCTGATCTTTGGATCGCACCCCAGCTTCGCGTAATGATTTTTGCGCCGAGACGGTTGTCAAACGTTCGTCAAAAAAGCTGCACTTAACACCTGGTATCGCCTGCTGCACTCGGAGTATGAATTCATCCGCCATTTCCGTACTTGAGGTTTCTCGACCCGAAAGAGACGTGGGTCGTCCAATGACGATCAAGTCGACCATCTCCTCGCTAGCTATCGCCGCAACAGCGTCATAGATACCATCGTCGACAGACAGCGCTGGGCGCGGGAAACCCAACGTACGGCCCGAATCTGAAATCGCCACGCCTACTCGCTTGGTGCCAGGATCTAAGGCCATGACGCGACCCATGATTAATTAGCCAAGCGCGTAGCGTATTCCAAGCATTCTTCGATCTTGTCGGTAAGTTTCCCACCTGCGAGCGCCAGAGTTGGCGAGCCACCCCCGCCGCCGCCGATCAATACCGCCAATTCCTTAACCACAACGGAGGAGTTGATCTCGCCATTGGACGCAACCGCTACCGACACCTTCGCGTCGGGCGTCACTCCGACAATAATGACCAAACGTGCGACCCTTTGCTGCACATCCTGCGCCAACTCCCGCAATTGCTCGCCAGTAAAACCATCGCAGCGAGACACGACCGACTCGTTGAAAGCCTGCCCTATCAAGCCAGTCGCCACATCTCTCAATTGAGCTTGTCGGTAACCCGCCACTGTTTTTTCGAGCTCTCGAATTTTGTCGAGAGCTCGCTGCAAAGACGAGATTGAATCGTCCGGTGAGGTCTTCAACATGTCAGCAATTGTTGACAGGGAGACGTCCATCGTCAAGGAGCGTTCCAGAGAAGCGCGACCTGTTACGGCCTCAATTCTGCGAGTATTGGAGCCAATGCTGGCCTCGGAAACAATTTGAAATTGGCCAATTTCGCCGAGACTACGAACATGCGTTCCGCCACAAAACTCGAGCGAACTCTGCCCAGCACGAACCACCCGAACCGAGTCGCCGTATTTATCTCCAAAAAAAGCGATCGCGCCCATCGCTTCAGCATCGGCCCGTGAGGCCAAGACCGTCTCAACGTCTTGATCGACCAGAACACTTTCATTGACGAGCTCAATCAAAGACCTGCGCTCTTCCAACCCAATTGAGTTACCGTGTGAAAAGTCGAAACGGAGGTGGCTCGGTGCTACGAGTGAGCCCTGCTGGCGAACGTGATCGCCCAGTACCGAACGTAACGCACTATGGAGTAAATGAGTCGCTGTGTGATTCCTACGGATGGCTTCGCGGCGACTTCCATCGATTGCTGCGACAACTGTCTGCCCCGCTACGATTTCACCCTTAAGTCGACCTCGGTGGATAACCAAACCCCCTCCGTAGGACTGAGTATCTTCAACGTCAAGTTCGCCCGACTCGCTAACAATGCGACCAGTGTCACCCACCTGCCCACCCGATTCGGCGTAAAAAGGCGTGCTATCCAGAAAGACTTCAACCTGCCCGTCGTCTCCGTGCAAAACGGCTATAACGCTAGTCTCCAGTGAGTACCTCGCGACATCTCTCCCGAGGAAATCCGTGGTCCCATTATCTTCGAGTATCAAACGGTACGCACCATCATCGACCTTTGTGATGTTTTTACTGGCCGCCCTGGCACGGTCTCGTTGCGTTTTCATTTCGGCATTAAACGACTCAACGTCAACCTCTAGGCCCATTTCAGTAACTATCTCGGCGGTGAGCTCAAGTGGAAAACCGTGGGTGTCATGGAGCCGAAAGGCAACGGACCCCGGAAAACTAGTGGAGCTTTGCGTCGACACTTCGGAAGCTGCGTCGGACAGCAGTGACATACCGGTTCGTAAGGTCTTACCGAATGCCGCTTCTTCCCTCTCCAAAACTGCGCAGATCAGATCTCGATCGGTGACAAGATTGGGATAAGCCACCGACATTTTCTCCACAGTGGCATCAACCAGTCGACTCGTGAGTAATTCATCCGAACCACTCCGTCGTGCAGCCAAAATCGCTCGTCGAATAATACGACGAAGGACGTATCCCCGGCCCTCATTAGAAGGAAGCACTCCGTCGGCGACGAGCATGGTCATGGCTCTGCCGTGTTCAGCGATGCGCCTAATTGCGACGTCGCTTCCCTCCTGGTCTCCGTAGGCCACGCCAACGGCACGTTCTCCGACCGCCAGTAGTGGTTCGAATAAATCTGTGGCGAACACCGAGTCGACATTGTTGACAATGGCTAGAACACGTTCAAAACCTGAGCCGGTGTCGATATTTTTTCGGGGAAGTTCCGGCATGCCACCGTCGAACCCGCGGTTGTATTGCATGAACACAAGGTTCCAAAACTCTACAAAACGCTCCGAGCCACCAAAGGCTGGGCCACCATCTTCTCCATACTGAGCACCCTTGTCATAAAAAATCTCCGAACAGGGTCCGCAGGGTCCGGTATCGCCCATTCCCCAGAAGTTGTCCTCACCCAAACGTTGAATGCGTGCTCCGTCAACGCCCGCCCTGTCTCGCCACATGGCTTCTGCTTCATCATCGCTATCGTGAACCGTAATCCAGAGTCTGTCAGGATCAAGACCGAGACCCTCAGTAATTAGACCCCAAGCGAAATCAATTGCCTCGGGCTTGAAGTAATCCCCAAAAGAGAAATTGCCCATCATTTCGAAGAATGTGAGATGCCTCGTCGTGGTACCGATTATGTCGATATCTGGCGCCCTGAAGCATTTTTGAATTGACGCGGCGCGGGAGAATGGCGCCACCTCGTCACCGATGAAGTACGGCTTAAAGGGCACCATCCCGGCGATGGTAAAAAGTAGCGACCTGTCGTGGGGAATGAGGGAAGCACTGGGTACAATCTCATGCTTCCTCTCTGCGAAGAAGTCCAGAAAAAGAGTTCGGAGATTGGCGGCTTCCATGCTTCTACTCTACCGGCGGACCCCCAGTTTCGACGTCGTTCGACCGACGTTCCATCCAACGTTGCCATGCGACTGGTTCATGGCCCTCTGTAGAGGGTTGATAGAAAACTTCAGAAATTCCGTAGGGTAGGTACTGCTGCTCAACCCAATGACGCGGATGGTCATGGGGATAGAGGTAGCCCACTCCGTGACCGATACGTGTCGATGACGCGTAGTGGGCATCTCGAAGCGTCGACGGGACCGTAACGTCAACACCGGCCGCCAAGGCGGCGTCCACCGAGCTGAGTGCACGGAGTACCGAATTGCTCTTCGGGGCTAGAGCAAGATGCAAGGTTGCCTGCGCCAGTGTTAAACGGCATTCTGGTAAACCCACAAATTCCACCGCCCGCGCAGAGGCTTCCGCTATCAAAAGTGACGTGGGGTCCGCTAGACCAATGTCCTCACTCGCCAAAATAACCAAACGTCGGGCGATGAAGCGAGGTCGTTCGCCCGACTGTAGAAGAACCGTCAGCCAAAAAATAGCAGCGTCGGGATCAGATCCCCTGATCGACTTGATGTAGGCGCTGACCTGGTCGTAGTGCGAATCACTCGACTGATGGTGAATTCGACCGTCGCGAGCCTGCGTCACGTGCTCCAACTCAACAGTTACAGAATCTTCTTGAAGTGACGTCAAAGCAATTGCCACGTCGAGGGTCGTGAGAGCGGCTCGGCCATCTCCATCACTCGTTGCAGCTACATAGTTTCGTGCCTCTTCGCTCATTTCGACATTGCGTAGAGTGAGAGCGCGATCAATTAAATGTGAAAGACCTTGGTGGTCCAGTGGGTGCACACGCCATAGGGTCGTTCGACTCATGAGAGCAGCATTGACCTCAAAGAAGGGATTCTCTGTGGTGGCACCAATCAAGATGATTTGACCGCTTTCAGTAGCGGGGAGCAGTAAATCCTGTTGCGACTTATTGAAACGGTGAACCTCGTCGATGAAAAGAATTGTTCTGGTTCCGCGTTCACCTAGTCGGCTTACGGCACGAGAAATTACATCTCGGATATCCTTCACTCCAGCTGAAACAGCCGACAACGTTTCCATGGAAAAACCCGCAGACTCGGACAGGATTCGCGCGATGGTAGTTTTCCCCGTTCCAGCCGGACCCCAGAGAATGAGCGATGAAATTCGTCCTGACTCAGCCATTACTCGGAGAGGAGCGCCAGGACCGACAAGATGATCTTGCCCAATAATCTCGTCAAAAGAGCGGGGACGCAGAGCATCGGCCAGAGGCGCGACATCGCGCAAGCGACGTTCTAGAGCGTCATCGAAGAGTGACGTATTACACCTTTGCCTGTGGCTTAAGTCGCAACTCTTTGAGTTGCTTGTCGCCGATCGACTTCGGTGCTCCAGTCATGAGGTCTGATCCTGATTGAGTTTTCGGAAACGCGATTACTTCACGAATATTTTCCTCACCGGCGAAAATGGCGACGAGTCGGTCGATGCCAAAGGCGAAGCCCGCGTGTGGAGGTGCGCCATAACGGAACGCTCCAAGGAGGAAACCAAAGCGGCTTTCCGCTTCTTCCTCAGTGATACCCAAGATAGCGAAGATGCGCGACTGAATATCAGCTCGGTGAATACGTACCGAGCCGCTCCCCAATTCCCAACCATTAAGCACCAAATCGTAGGCTTGACTACGCACTGACAGTGGATCGCTCTCGAGGCGATCTACGTCGTCGGGGTGCGGCATCGTGAAAGGGTGATGAGCCGAGACCGGATTGCCGTCCTCATCAAGTCCTTCGAACATCGGGAACTCCGTAACCCAGCAATAGCGGTGGGGGCCAGCGGACACCGGTGGGGAACCCAAATCCGTTCGTAGTGTGCCCAAAACTTTACAGGCCAGAGCGTAATCATCGGCAACCACCAAGACTAAGTCTCCGGTCTCTGAATCGTCCAGAGTGCGTATGGCCTCTCTCTCGGCATCATTCAAAAAACGATCCAGCGGAGAGTCGAGGCCGCCCTCAGTGACCCTAAACCACGCCAGACCTTTGGCCCCGAGTTCCTTCGCCCGGTCCGTCAATGCGTCGAGCCGACTCCTCGAGAATTCGGCACCGCCAGGCACACGAATACCCCTCACACAAGGCGCAGAGAAAGCCTTAACCTCCGTAGTAGCGAAGACGTCTGACAATTCTTTGATGAGCATTCCGAAACGGAGGTCAGGCTTGTCCGTTCCGAAATTGTCACGAGCGAACTGCCACGTCATTGTCTCTATCGTGGTGGGACGCTCCCCGGTCGCCACTTCGGCAGCGTCCAGTACTGCCTCCGACACAAAATCCAAAATATCGTCTTGGGTAACGAACGAGGCCTCGAGGTCGAGCTGGCTGAACTCGAATTGCCGGTCAGCACGCAAGTCTTCATCGCGCAGGCAACGGGCAATCTGAAAGTAGCGATCGAAACCGCCAACCATCAACAATTGCTTCGCAATCTGGGGGCTTTGCGGCAACACGTAGAACTCTCCTGGGTGCAATCGAGACGGCACGACAAACTCACGAGCCCCCTCTGGCGTGGGCGCCCACAGCAGTGGCGTTTCAACCTCGCAGAACCCTTGTCGGTCCATGGCGGCTCGTATCGCAGAGTTGACCTTGGCCCGTAGACGCAAATTTTTTTGCATTTGACTACGTCGAATATCGAGGTAACGATAACGAAGACGGATCTGCTCGTCAATCTCGCTACGGTCGTCCAACTGGAAGGGAGGAGCTTCCGCTGCCGAAAGAATTTCAACCGAGCACCCGGTTAGCTCCACCGACCCGGTTGCGATCTTGTCATTGATGGTTCCTTCGGGTCGCAGCGACACCGTCCCAGTAACCCGGAGCACGTATTCTGAGCGCACGTCAACAGAACCCTCGACAACGACCTGCAGCAGCCCCGAATGATCGCGTAAATCCACGAAGGCTAGGTGCTCACCATGCTCCCTTCGCTTAGCCACCCAGCCACACACTGACACGATGGCACCAACATCATTGGCGTCCAGCGAACCGCACAGTCGGTCGCGGAGGCTGGTTGCTTCGTAGGAATGTTTCATTGTTTGACCTGACTTAAATATTGTTTGATTTCCGAAAGTATTTTATCACGGGGGACGCTAATTTGCCGAGAGGATTCGTCGTTCTCGCGCAGATACCGCATCGTAATTTCGCCACGTGAGAGCTCTTGCGGACCTATCAGAAGGGCCAACCTAGCTCCACTGCGATCAGCAACTTTCAATTGGGACTTCATCGATCTACCATCGTAGGACTGATCGATTCGAATATTTGCCGTTCGTAATTCATCCATCAGAACCTGAACGGAGAAATCACCAGTGGTATCTACCACGAAGGCATCGATTGAAGGAGCCTCGCTGGCAGCGGGGTGCTCGGCTTGATGAGCCAATAGCAAACGTTCGATACCACTACCAAAACCAATACCGGGCGTCGCTTCTCCACCCAACTCTTCCACCAATCCGTCGTATCGACCGCCGCCGCCAATCGCGTTTTGAGCCGACTCTAAAGCTGTTGAAGTGAATTCGAATGTAGTCCTGGTGTAATAATCAAATCCTCGCACAAGTCGCGAATTACTGGTCCAGGGAATCTTTAGCATTGACAGACCTTGCGTGACAAAACTGAAATGTTCGCGACACTCATCGCACAAAGAATCATTCAACATAGGTCCACACTGGGTGACTTCGATGCAGGCACTCGTTTTGCAGTCCAAGACCCGCAGTGGATTGTCAGAGAATGTCCGTTGGTGCTCGTCGCATAGTTTCGGCGACTTCGCTCTCAGGTGTTCGTTCAACGACTCAATGTATTGAGGACGGCAGGCAGCGTCACCCATCGAGTTGACCATCAAATCCACGCGTCGTAAACCGAAGGATGCGTAAAAGCGCCAGGCCATGGCAATCACTTCAATATCCAAATTGGGATCCGCCGTACCGAGAGCCTCGACACCAAGCTGATGGTGTTGGCGATAACGACCAGCTTGTGGCCTTTCGTAGCGAAAAGCTGGCGTGACGTAGAAGACTTTCCAAGGCGGAGTCGGATTGTGTTGAACATAAGAGCGGACTACCGACGCTGTTCCTTCGGGTCGGAGCGCGTACTTACGATCTGAGCGATCTTGGAAAACATACATTTCTTTCTTAGCGACATCACTGTTTTCGCCGATACCACGATTGAAAACGCCGACGTCCTCAAAAATGGGATTGATGACGAGACCAAAACCGTAGAGATGGGCCACCGACGAGAAAAGTCCGATGGCCCTTTCCCATTCCAAGGATTGAGGCGGTAATACGTCGTGTGTTCCCACCGGAGCAGAAAACGAACGTTTGTTACTCATGAAGATTGCTTTCGACCTGGTAATTGACGGAAGGCGTCAAACACTCCGTCCACCGCCTTGATGGCAACTAAAAGACTAGTCAGGTGGCTGGGGTCAGCCAACTCTACATCGAAGGTCATGCGTACGATTCGATCTGAGGAGGTTGACGAATGGCTGGAAATAATGTTGAGGTGGTACTCGGCAACTATCCGCGACACATCGAAAAGAAGTCGCGATCGGTCAAAGGCCATTATTTCCAGCGTGGCGCGGAACACACCCTTCGACGAGCCGTCCCACTCCACGTCAATAACCCGGTCACCCATGCGACCCGACAACGACACGGCATTCGAACAGTCGGTTCGATGTACTGAAACTCCACGTCCAACCGTGATGAAACCCATAATTTGGTCGCCCGGCACAGGACTGCAGCAGCGAGCCAGGTGAATCATGACATCATCAAGACCCTCGACGTACACACCGCCGGTCCGACCAGATGGTCGATACGGTCGCGACGCCTTTTGCACCGTGGTGGGCAATTGTTCGGCGTCACCACCGCGAAGTTCCCGGTCGAGTCGCTGAACAATCGAGAGAGCAGAATTATGGTTACTGCCGATCGAAAAGTAGAGGTCATCTAGGTCTTCGAGATTGAGGGAGACAACTACCGCATCAAGGGCTTTTGAACTCATTGAGGTATGAATCGGCATTCCCTCGCGGCGTAGGGCTTTGGTGAATTCTTCCCGACCAGCCTCGATGGCTTCCTCGCGGCGCTCGCGCTGGAACCACTGTCGAATCTTCGAGCGAGCACGAGTAGAAGTAACCGTGTTGAGCCAGTCACGCGACGGTCCCGCAGATTCGCTTTTGCTCGTTACGATCTCGACTACATCCGCTGAATACAGAACTGTATCCAGAGGTACGAGACGGCCATTTACCTTGGCGCCAACGCACTTATGCCCGACTTCGGTGTGAACTGCGTACGCAAAGTCGATCGGCGTGGCTCCCTCCACAATGGCGATGACACGGCCCTTCGGGGTAAAGACGTACACCTCGTCTTGACCGAGGTCCAGTTTCAACTGTTCCAAAAATTTAATTGGGTCGTCGTTGGCGTCCTGGTCCGCATCAACGATTCTCTGCATCCACGCGATTTCACTTGACGTGGCACCCTCCTTGTAGCCCCAATGGGCCGCAATGCCGAATTCTGCCTTACGGTGCATTTCCTGAGTACGCACTTGCACTTCCACGGCCTTACCCTTGGGTCCGATAACGGTGGTGTGCAGAGACTGGTAGAGATTAAATTTGGGATTATTGATGTAGTCCTTAAATCGACCCTCAACCGGCTTCCATAGAGCGTGTATCGCCCCGAGGGCCGCCCAGCACTCGGGATCAGAGTGAACAATGACGCGTAGTCCTACCAGGTCAAAAATCTCGTCAAATTCCTTTCCACCAACAACCATCTTTTCGTAAATACTCCACAGGTGCTTCGGCCGACCACGAACATCACCGGAGACGCCGAGTTCGTTAAGTTTGTTACGAAGTTCAGACATAACTTCGTCCACGTAGGTTTCGCGCTCGGGTGCACGAACGGCGACCATTTGCTCAATTTCGGCGTAACGCTTTGGATGCAAGGTGGCAAAACTTAAATCCTCCAACTGCCACTTCAGCGATTGCACTCCGAGTCGGTGAGCTAAAGGTGCGTAGACATCTTGAGTTTCTTGGGCAATGGAACGCTGCTTACCAATTGGCATCACCGAAATAGTGCGCATGTTATGGAGTCGGTCAGCCAACTTGATCAGTAGAACTCGCCAGTCCTGGGCCATTGCGATGAACATCTTGCGAATAGTGGCCGCCTGCTGAGCCTCCTTGGAGTCAAAAGCCAAGCGATCGAGCTTGGTAACGCCATCAACGACGCGCGCTACCGCAAGACCAAAGTCCCGTTCAATCAGATTCATCGTCATCACGGTGTCTTCCACGGCATCATGCAACAACGCCGCCGCAACGGTAGATGCGTCCAGTCCCAATTCAGCAACTATCTGCGCCACCGCGATGGGGTGCGTTACGTAGGGCTCGCCAGTACGGCGTAATTGCCCCTTGTGCGCGTCAATGGCAGCTAGGCCGGCCTTAATGATAAGGGCGTTGTCTGCGCCTTCGTGGTGTTGCGAAAAAGAATCAACTACTGGACCCAACAAACTCTCTAAAGGCAAAGAAGCCGGCTTAGTACCACTCACGCTGGCCACCTAGAGAGCCCACCGATCACTATCGTCTTTTTTGCTTTCGCGCCTTAGCTTGGATTGGCCCCGCACTGGTATTGGGCTTACCTGTTCGATTCTTCGAGCCCGCTTCACCACTCAACAATGCGGCTGCCGCAGGACTCATCGCCACTCGAGCTTGACGAGCCGCAAGTCGCTGACGAAGTTCAATGAAACGCGGTTCGCGTTCCTTGAATAGGGCCAAGAACATACTCGCGATGAAGATGGAGGAATAGGCCCCAGAAAGAAGACCCACAAAAAGGGCCAATCCGTAATTTTGTAGAGTGGTGGCGCCTAGCAACTCCGCGCCCACAACCAATACTGACAACACTGGAAGAATGGCTACTAGGGACGTATTTATAGAACGCGCCAAGGTCTGATTCATCGAGAGATTCACCATGTCCGAATAGGTCATCGTTCCCGCACTCAAAATACCTCGTGAGTTGTCCCTCACCCGATCGAATACGACAACAGTGTCATAAAGCGAGTAACCAAGGATGGTCAAAAGCGCAATCACTGTGTCCGGGGTTAATTGAAAACCAAATAGTGAGTACACGCCCATGGCAACCAGGAGATCGTGAATCATCGCGATAAATGCCGCGAGGGCCATCTTGGGCTCAAATCGTGCGGAAATATAGATCACCACAGATACGAAGAAGGCCAGTAGGGCGAGCAACGCCCTTTGGGTCACCTGTCCGCCCCACGTAGGACCGATACTGCTCGTGGAAACTTCGTTGGGCGCCTTGTGGGCCACCTTCGCGAGTGCAGCTGCTACGGCGTTCGTCACACGAGTCTGATCCACAGCCGAAAGGTCATTGAGGTCCCCCTCAACGTGTACCGTCTGGCCCCCGAGGATATAGACGGTGGGAGACTTTAAGCCGGCTGTAATAACGACATCAGTGGCTTGCTGCGCAGAGACGTGAGTACTTAAGACTTCCCACGAGCTACCACCCTTGAATTCAATACCCAGGTTGAGCCCACGGATGCCCAGCGACAGCGCTCCGGCCAGAATAATCACGGCGGAAACAGTGAACCACACCTTGGTTCGCCCAACGAAGTCAAAAGTTGTTAAACCTCGATATAGCCTGCCAAAGCGACCGAAGGCTTCTTGTGTGGATTCACTCATTGTCCGCTCCCCGCACCCATTCCAGCGGCAATGCTAAGGGCTGAGTGTGATTGCTCGCCACCACGACGTCCCAACAAAATGACGAGCGGGCGAGTGAAATACCAGGTTACGCCGACGTCCATCAGAGTCGACAGACCTAAGAAGAATGCGAAACCTCTCACTGAGCCAGTAGCAATCAAATAGAGCAGCACAGCAGCGAGTAGCGACACCAAGTCAGCAGCCAGCACAGTTCGCCAGGCAGATTTAAAGCCGCGGTCGACTGATGTTCTCATGGTTCGACCGGCGCGAGTTTCGTCCTTGAGCCGTTCAAAATAAACGATGTAGCTGTCGACCGTGATACCAATCGACACGATGAGACCAGTGACTCCCGCGAGATCAAAACTAGGCGCGAACGCAGTGTGAGCCAAAGCAGAGATGATGGCCCACAGCAAGGCGGCCGTTACCGTCAGTCCAAGCAAAATGACCAGCCCTAGGGCCCGATAGTAAATAACCGTGTAGAGCAGAACCAGAATTAGACCAACGAGACCAGCGCCCAATCCAGCGACCAACGACGAGTGCCCCAGAGTTGGCGAAACTGATTGAGTCGTGAGAGGAACTAGTCGCACTGGCAGTGAGCCGAAGCGCATAGCCATTGCTAAATTCTTCGCGGAGGTCTCTGTAAATGAACCCGAGATGGAACCACTCCCCCCAAACGATTTTGGGGTGACATCCGTGGCGCTAATGACTGGAGCAGACTGCACCACTCCATCGAGCTCAATTGCGACCAACTGATGGAAATTACTCGCAGCGACTTGATCCCACTTCGATGAACCCGCTCCGGTCAACGAATAATTAACCACCCATGCACCGGCTTGGTCTTGTTGAGCAACCGCAGACTTGACGCTTTGCCCGGTCATTTGTGACGGCCCCAAAACGTAGCGCTGACCAATAGTTCCGAGCGACGGCAATAGAACCGACTTCGTCGGGTCATCATAAGCCGGCAGTGTCGTGGGAAAGGACGTCAGGTTGGGGTCCGGCGAAACATTGTTCATATTGAACCCGCTGACCGAATTCACGTTGGGCGTAACTCCTAGATTGGCTTGCGTCATCAAATACGCAGCTCCACACGCGGGTACTGGATAATTCGGAGGCAATTTAACTGGTTTATTCAAAAGTGCCTGGCAGAGTACCGGTCGAAAAAGTAACTGGGCTGTTTGGCCAATCGACGCTAAAACGTCCCGCGCATCTTTGACCCCTGGTACGGAGACCACTACGTTCTTACCTTGTAAATTTACGGTCGCCCCCGAGACACCTAGTCCGTTGACTCGATTGGTGAGGACACTCGTGACTTCCTGCATGTCCGCCACCGAAGCTGCTGTGGCTGGACGGAAAACTACCGACAGACCTCCCGCAAGGTCGAGGCCAAGCTTTGGTCCCCAATTAAGTGCCATGGTGGCGAAAAAAGAACCAAATGACACCACGAGTGTGAGAATCAAACTAGTGAGCAGCGTCCGCCGATTGGCGGTGGTATTGGCCATGAGGGCTATTCGCCTTCGGGCGCGTCAGACAACTCGCCGGATTCCTCCGGAGAAGCTATCGAGGGGACTGTGGGGTCCTGAAACTTCTGGGAGATAGCTCCCTTGACGAAGTCGAGTTCGGAACCCGACGCAGTACGAATCGTTAGAAGTACACCGTCGTCACTGACAATTGTTCCTACCAAGCCGCCGATAGTCTGAACTCGGTCCCCTACCGCAACTTGACGTGCTTGCTCGCGGGCCGCCTTTTGCTTACGGTTCTTTGGGCGCATGTAGCCAAAATAAAATAGGGCAAACAGAACTACGTACAGAACAATAAAAATACTTGAACCACTTGATTTCGTAGCATCAAGCAACATAGCAACCCCTTAGGCGAACGATCGAACTCCCGCCAAGGTTACTCCTTTCGAGGGGTCAATCAGAGCATCACGTTGTCTGGGGGTGAAACACCCAAATGTGTGAAGGCGCGTTGCGTAGCGACTCTGCCTCGAGGCGTTCTCATCAAAAGCCCTTCTCTAATGAGGAAGGGCTCGTAGGCATCTTCAAGGGTGCTCGGCTCTTCGCCGCAGGCGTGCGCCAAAGTGACCAGTCCGACAGGCTGACCGCGAAACTGGTCACACAGCAGAGAGAGGATTCTACGGTCAATCTTGTCCAAGCCAATTTTATCTACGCCGAAGGTTTTAAGAGCCGACTCTGCGAGATCCCTCGAAACAAGGGTCGAATTTGCCATTTCAGCCACGTCACGCACTCTACGTAGTAGTCGGTTGGCAATTCGAGGCGTCCCTCGACTCCTACACCCGATTTCACGTGCCGCTTCACCATCTATGCGAATACCTAATAATTGTGCCGAGCGCTGAACAATGGACTCCAGCTCGTCGACCTCATAGAGATCCAATCGACCAATAAAACCGAAGCGATCTCTAAGGGGGGCAGCCACCAGTCCTGTACGGGTCGTGGCTCCGATAAGGGTGAAGTTAGGAAGTTCGAGGCGGATTGACCGAGCTGATGGTCCCCTGCCGATCATCACATCGAGGCGACGATCTTCCATGGCCGGATAGAGGACCTCTTCGATGGAACGATGTAGGCGGTGAATTTCATCTATAAAAAGAATTTCTCCGTCTTGCAAATCAGTGAGCAACGCTGCCAGGTCGCCGGGTCGCGTCAATACTGGTCCGGACGTAATCCTTAGGTTCACTCCCATTTCGCTCGCTACGATTCCCGCCAGCGAAGTCTTTCCGAGTCCCGGTGGCCCCGCAAAAAGTAAGTGGTCCGTGGTTTGCTCGCGCTTTTTCGCGGCACCCAAGACAATCTCTAGATGGCCTACCAAATCCTTCTGACCGACAAAATCACGAAGCGTGGTCGGGCGGAGTGAAACCTCATCTCGCAACTCGTGGTCATCTCGAACAGCGGGTGTCGACTCGCTCAATGGCAGGGGTGAGGATTCTCTGCTCACGGTCGCCCCAATTCTCTCAGCGCAACTCGCAGTGCTCCTGCTTCGTCAGTGGGTAGGACCACATCGCGGAGTCGATCTTTTATCTCCGAGGCACTGTATCCAAATTGCCGAAGGACATCTTCGATATCGGAGTGCAAAATTGCCGTTAGGTCTGGCTCTACCGCAACCGTCAACGATGGAATCCGACCACCCAACTCCAAAACTATTCGTGACGCTGTCTTTTTGCCCACGCCCGGAATTGTCGTCAAGACATCACTGTTCTCAGAAGCAATTGCTCTTTGCAACTCGAAAACGCCGATTGAACCCAGAGCAGCCATAGCCATCGCTGGACCGATACCCGAGATGCTCGTAAGAAGCAGGAAGAAGCTTTTCTCTTCGTGGTTCGTGAATCCGTACAGATTTATTGCATCTTCTCGGACGTTGGTTTGTACGAAAAATTCGTACTCATTACCAATGGCGAGCGAACGGGCGGTCGAGACGGTCACGCTCAATTCATAGCCCACCCCATTGACGTTCAACAAAAGTGATCCCGCCTCCGACACCTGTAGGACATGCCCTCGAAGCCAGCCAATCATCGAGCAACTCCCAGGGTTCGTTGCTCAGTACGCGTAGTCATTAAAAAGGTGATTGCAAGACCAAGTGCGTCAGCGGCGTCCGGAGGCTGTGGGATTTCTCTCAAACCGCACAGGCTGGCTACCATTTGCTGAACTTGCTTCTTATCGGCGGCTCCGTAGCCAGTGACCGCCAACTTGACCTCCTGCGAGGTGAACTGGCGCACCGTAATACCCCGTTCGCCCGCTAAACCTATGGCGATTCCGCTAGCTTGCGCCACCGAGATCGCCGTGAGCGCATTCTTCTGGAAAAAAACCTTTTCCACAACAACAACGTGAGGCTGATATTCCTCAATAAGTTCCCGCAAGTCCTTCATTATGAGGGCCAACCTCTGCTCCACGGCGACTTCTTTAGGCGTTTCCAAAACCCCGGCTTCTACGGCGCGAAACATCTCACCACCGTGTAGTTGACCCTCAACGAGGCCGTAGCCACACCTCGTCAAGCCTGGATCGATACCTAATACGAACATATGTTCGACTCTACTGCACAAAAGCTCTCCGCGCTAGCCTTCGTAGGCGTTCAAAATTTCATCTGAGATGTCAAAGTTAGCGTAGACATTTTGCACATCGTCGTGATCGTCAATCGCGTCCATGAGGCGGAGAATTTTCTTAGCTTCGGCCAAGTCCGTTATCGGAATGATGTTTTGAGCCACCAAGATTAGGTCCGCGTTTATCGCTTTGGCGCCAAAACTTTCCAGAACATCACGAACAGCACCCAATTGAGTCGCCTCAGTTGTCACGATGAAGTTCTCACCGTTCGAGGCCAAATTCTCCCCCCCGGCCTCCATGACCCACTCCAACAGGACTTCCTCGTCGAGACTGCCGGGAACCTCAATCGAACCCTTCCTATCGAATTGCCACGCAACGGCGCCCGGGGTGGCAATTTCGCCACCATTTTTTGAAAAGGCGTGCTTGATTTCGGCACTTGTTCGATTTCGATTATCGGTCAATGTTTCGACAATGACGGCGATACCACCGGGTGCATAGCCTTCGTACGATACCGCTTCGTAACGAACTCCTTCGAGCTCACCAGTACCGCGCTTGATTGCTCGTTCGATGGTGTCAATCGGCACCGAGGCGTCTCGGGCCTTCTGGAACATGGTTCGCAGGGAGGCATTAGTCGCAGCGTCGCCGCCACCTTCACGAGCCGCAACCTCTACTTGACGAATCAATTTGGCAAAGGACTTCGCCCGCGCCGCATCCTTGGCACCCTTGCGATGCTTCGTGGTTGCCCATTTAGAGTGGCCTGACATTTTGTCTCCTGCTGTCCGAGTCAGTTAATCCTACCGAGAAGCATCAATCGACTCTACGAACATCCCATGTATCCGTGAATCCGTCGTGAGTTCAGGATGAAACGAGCAGCCCCATACGGCACCTTGTCGCACGAGAACGGGGTGGGGGCCATCTCCATCATCGAGGGAGGCCAGTATCTCCACATCGGATCCGAAGCGCTCTATCCGAGGCGCCCGAATGAATACGGACTGCACCTTTCCGATGCCCGCAACCTCAACGAGCGTTTCAAACGATGCCACCTGTCGTCCGTAACCATTGCGTCGAACGTCGACGTCCAGGGCGCCAAACGACCATTGATCGCTACGTCCGTCGGAAATATTTTTAGACAATAAGATTAAACCTGCGCAGGTACCGAGAACGGCTAGGCCGTCGGCCAGCCGTTCGCTCAGGTCAGCTCGTAGATTCGAAATCTCCAAGAGATGCGACATCGTCGTGGATTCACCACCAGGAATGATGAGTGCTTCAACTTCAGCCAATTCTTCGCGAGTCTTAACCGTACTAACCTGCACACCCAACACCTTGAGAACACTCACGTGTTCGCGAACATCCCCCTGTAGGGCGAGTACGCCAACTCTGGGCATTACCAACCGCGCTCAGCAAAACGCTGATCAAGGGTCGATGTCTCGAACCCCTTCATCGCATCTCCGAGGCCAGTTGAAACGCGCGCAAGTACGGAGGCGTCTTGATAGTGGGTGGTGGCTTCGACGATGGCACGAGCCATGCGCTCTGGGTCAGAACTCTTAAAGATTCCCGAACCCACAAACACAGCCTCTGCTCCCATTTGAAGAACTAGCGCAGCGTCAGCCGGAGTGGAGATACCGCCTGCGCAAAACAGCGGGACGGGCAGCTTTCCGAGTTCCGCCACTTCTTGAACTAAAGCCAGCGGGGCTCCGAGATCTTTGGCCAATGTGTAAAGCTCCGAAGAGTCTGCAGTGTGTAGGCGTCGAATTTCTGCGTTGATAGTTCTGAGGTGGCGCACCGCTTCGACAATATTTCCCGTTCCCGCTTCACCCTTGGAGCGAATCATGCACGCCCCTTCACCGATACGGCGCAAGGCTTCGCCAAGGTTGGTCGCGCCGCAGACGAAGGGTACCGTAAAGGCCCATTTGTCAATGTGGTTTGCTTCATCGGCCGGGGTCAAGACTTCCGATTCATCTATGAAGTCAACGTCGAGAGCTTGCAGGATTTGCGCTTCCGCAAAGTGACCAATCCGAGACTTCGCCATAACGGGGATAGTCACCATTTTCTGAATTCCGACAATCATTTCCGGGTCGCTCATTCGGGCCACTCCGCCGTCTCGGCGAATGTCCGACGGCACCCGCTCCAGCGCCATAACCGCCACCGCTCCGGAATCCTCAGCAATCTTCGCTTGCTCGGGATTCACGACATCCATAATTACGCCACCACGCAGCATGTCGGCCAAACCACGCTTAACCCTGGAGGTACCAATGGAGGATTCTAAGTACATGCACCCAGCCTAACGGCCAATTACCACTCAGCCAACGCTCGGCTCCGGAGCGAAACATCATCCAGGTCGCCCCACTCAATCTCCGAGCGATCGGCATGGACGTTAAACCAGACCCATCGAGATTCACGGTATTTCTCACCAGCAAAAAACGATCCAGGCACCATGGTTTGGAGACTACATTTCGACAGGGCTGAGGCGAGCCCCATGGGGTGACGAATAGCCGCTGCCGCTACTTCATCTGCACGATAGGTTGATCCGACACCTGCCAACTCCGCAGCTCGAAGACCGTCCGACCCCAACAATGCTGAAGCCGTGACTCGCTCGAGTTGCCCCAAGCGTTCGCGGGCCATGAGGTGCGCCACTACACCCTCGAGTTCGAGAAGGTCGAAATCACTCATGACACCCGACGTAACAAAAAGTGAGAATCCGTTTCCGTTAGGGACCAGGGCTCCGTTGTACATCGCGTCATCGACGACAAATGAACTTACGTCACTGAGTCCAAAAGTTGCGCTCAGTCGAGCCACAATTGTGGTGAGGCGTTGACGTTCGCGCACGGCACCGCCGGGGAGAAAACTGGCGACAAAATTGGAGGCCACGGTTGAAAGTCGACCCTCGATTGCTCGCAATCGCTGGTTCACGAAAAGTAAGGAGCCGCCGATAATCAGCAGCGCAGCGGTGATACTGATCACAACTGAAAAATGTGCTGCGGCCGTCAGCAATGGAACCGCCGCCACACCGATCAGTAGACCGGTTGCCATCACACCTCGACTTTGCTTCAACAGTGTGCGGCGAAGGGCTTCTTTGTTGTCGAGGCGCTCTTCGGGCGATGGTCCGTAGGCGCTCGACCACGTGGGGTCCAGCACCGGTTCCACATATCGTGGGCTCTGACCGCGACGCTGCGATGGCCGACCGGAGCGAGCTCGTTTATTGGTAGGCATGGACATAGGCTACTTCGCTTCTCTGAATCTGTAGATCGCTTGCTCGTAAATTTCGAGATACTCATCCATCAGTGATGCCATCGACCAACGAACTGCTCGGACGTAACCCGCCTGCAATCGCTCCTCGTCAGCGAGGGAAAGAGCTCTTCCAATAGTTCGATGCAACATGGCTGGATCTCCAGGTGGGCAATACTCCACCGCTTCACCACCGGCCAGGCGATAGCCAGGAATATCAGCGGCCACCACCATCGTGCCGCTCGCTAAGCCCTCCAACAGAACTAAACCAAAACTCTCACCGTGCGTTGACGGAGCCACTAAAACATCACTCGAACGCAGCAAGCGTCGCTTGTGCTCGTCGTTCACCACGCCGAGCACCTCCACGTTGTGGCGATCTGCAACCCGTCGTTCAACTTCGCCTCGCAGAACCCCGTCTCCGGCCACGGTGAGTGTCCAATTCTGCTGTGAGCCGTTCATCCGCTCGGCTTCGAGAAGATCGAGAATTCCCTTACGCCGGTCGAGCCGACCGAGAAACAGTACACGCGGAGGTTTCGTGCGACTACGTTCAAATTCCGAGAATCGTTCGACTTCAAATCCGTTGAATAATTCCCTCGATCGCAGCCCACAGCCCTGCTCAAGCGTTTGGGCGGCTTCAGCACTTACCGAAACTGCTGCATCGAGACCCCGGCCCAACCATCGAAGCAAGGGACTCGTCAGGGAGTAGGCCGGACCACCACCCGAACGATGAAACGTTCCCACGGTAGGGAACGAGTGGTGTCGCAAGCTGCTGTAAGCCAGTACCGGCGCGAATGGTTCGTGAATGTGAACGACATCCGGTTGGAACGAGGTGAGATCTCGAAACACCTTGCGCGACGCTGCCCACGATAGGGTCAACGGCGCCGTCGAACCATTTGCGGGGAGCGAGAACAGGCGGCCCTCCCGCACCACAGTTGCTGAGGTTTCGACGACGGAATGATCGTTTGCATTAGGTGCAAAGACTCGCACCTCGACATTGCGTCGCCCGAGTTCTCGGCTCATCGCCACAACCTGCTCTTGCACGCCCCCTTTGACGTTGAACGCGTATGGTGACAGCAGAGCTACCTTGGCAATCATTAAACGTCGACCTCGAACCGCGGTTGTAGAACGTGCCACTGCTCCGGGGCCCGCCTAATCAGCCCCTCAAGTTCAAACGCCACCGCTTGAGTAACGCGTGTGACGTCGTCACGGAGTCTCTTGGTCCTAGTGCAGTCAATGGGCCGAGTCATAACGGCGTGGTGCCCTAGACCTGGGCCGCTGTAACACGCCGCCGCGATGAGAGTCGCTCCCGTACGCAATGCCAGCGTCGCCGGTCCTGCGGGCATGGTAACCCTCTCACCGAAAAACTCGACCTCGATGCCATTATTTTGGATATCCCGATCGCAGAGAAGGCCAACAATGCCCCCGGAGCGAAGGACCGACAGCAGACTTGTTCCGGCGTGTTCATCGAGTGGCTCGATCGCTATTCCCATCGCTTCTCGCTTAGCTCGAAACCACTCAAAAAGTTCGGGTGGTTCGAGGGCCTCCGCGACGGCCGTCATGGGATAGCCAATTTGAGACAGGTACGCACCCCCCCACTCCCAGTTGCCAATATGTGGCAGAGCCACGACAAGCCCGGAACCTGATCGGGCGGCCGCCGAAAAATACTCAAACCCTTCCGAAACAACGAAACGATCTCTGATTACCTTTGCGGAAATTGCCGGCAATTTGGCACTCTCGGCCCAATAGGTCCCGTAACTCGCAAAAGCTCGATTAACGAAACGCTCAACTAATTCCGAATCTACGGAGTTGGAAAAACCGAGTGCGTGTTGCACGTTCGTACTGAGGTGATGCCGCGCGTTGGGCAGAATTCTTCCCATGGCTTCTGCGATCTGAACCGCGGACCAGGTGTCGAAGCGCTCAGGCATCACCTCTAGCAAAGTGCTGATCGACTTGAAGAGCGCAACGCGTGGGGAAAAAATCGACATTCCTAGCGGCGACTAGGGCGCGAAGAACGACGCCGGGGCTCGGTTCCCGAGGTCAAGGCTGTCGCCTGACGCCACACCCGTAAAAAGCGACCAACCGCGGTACCTAGAGTGAGGAAAAACAAGACGGTCAGAGCGGGTAAGAAGGTGGTTTGAGAGATGAGAGCGAGACCCAAGGCGATCATTCTTTCCGCTCGCTCCATTAGCCCACCCTTAGCATCAAGGCCCAGACTCTCAGCCTTAGAACGCTCATAGGAGATCATAAAAGTTACGGTCATCAACGCGAAGGGTAGAAGTATCCACACCCCCCGATGGTGAGAAATCAAAAAGTACGCAACACCACCAAGAAGAACTCCATCGGAAATACGATCAACGACAGAATCAAAGAAGCTCCCACGAACCGATGCGGTCTGCGACGCCTTCGCCACTGGTCCGTCAAGCAAGTCCGAAGCACCGGTGAGGGTGAGCAGGACAATGGCCCACCAGTGATGACCAGAGCCAATAGCCAGAGCCGTTGCCGTAGCAAAAAGGAGGCCCAAACTGGTCAGAACATCCGCCGAGACTCCTACTTTGACCAGCTGTTGCCCCACCGGTGCGGTGCGAGCATCTACCGACTTACGGAAATTACCGTCAAACATGTGACCTCCGAAGGGTATCTTGGTGCTCTTGGTGAAGTCTATCCACCGAATTACCCCAAATCGGCTGCCTCACCAGACTGCCGTTATCTTCTGCCAAGTACGTCCGAGGGACTCGGGGAGAACTCTCGTTTCCCCGAGCGAAGTCATGAAATTGGTATCGCCGTTCCACCTTGGCAGCAGGTGGCCATGCAGATGATTGGGAACTCCGGCACCTGCGGCACGACCCAAATTAAATCCTATGTTTTGGCCTTCCGGTTCGTACGCCTGGTCAATCGCTCGACTCGCGGTACGAATGAGTGAGAAGAGTTCTTCAGATTCGTCGTCGCTCAAGGCACTGAGTGAACTCACATGACGATACGGAACTACTAGTAAATGGCCAGATCCATACGGGTAGGCGTTCAGGACCACGAAGGCCTGCTCTCCCCTCGCGATGACGCCCGTGGACTCGTCTACTGCCAGCGAACCGAGACGACAAAACACACACTCATTCGCATGATTGGCTCCATCCTTACTCGCGCCCTCGACGTACGACTCTCGCCACTCCGCGGCGAAGCGTTCAAGCCCCACTAGACCACCTCGGGGCGACCATGCGATGCTATTTCCGCCAACAGCCGTTCAGTGAAGGCGAGCGTCATCACGTCCCGTTCAGGATCATTACTCCCGCGCGCGTTTACCCCCACCGTTCCGTTCGAGACATCATCATTT
Source organism: uncultured Actinomycetes bacterium (assembly GCA_903860915.1). Taxonomy (GTDB): domain Bacteria; phylum Actinomycetota; class Acidimicrobiia; order Acidimicrobiales; family RAAP-2; genus RAAP-2. Next base: position 82,714 of record CAIOSJ010000021.1, read on the forward strand.
CCTACAACCAAGATGTAAGGCACCTTCTGCATTTTTGCGTTACGAATTCGAGCGCCGAGTGGTTCGGTAGCGTCGGCGACACTCACGCGAACACCTTCACGGCGAAGGTCGTCAGAAAATTTGTAGGCGAAGTCGGCGTGAGCCGAGGCGACTGGCACAATCACAACTTGCTCTGGACTCAACCAGGTGGGAAGGGCGCCCGCGTAGTGCTCAATTAGGATCGCCATAAAACGCTCGACCGAGCCAAACAGTGCCCGGTGAATCATGATCGGGCGGGTTCTTTGATTATCGGAAGCTACGTACGTCGCGTCAAAACGCTGCGGCAGCTGGAAGTCCAACTGAATGGTCGACATTTGGTGTGTTCGCCCAATTGCGTCACGAGCCTGTACCGAAATCTTGGGACCGTAGAAAGCGCCACCACCCTCGTCGAGCACCAATTCGAGACCTTCCGCTCGTGCCACTGCTTCAAGGGTTGACTCGGCCTCTGACCACTCTTCGTCCGTTCCCACGGCCTTCTCGGGGGGCCGTGTCGACAACTCAAGGTAGAAGTCATCTAGTCCAAATTCTCGGAGCATTTCGAGCACAAAACTCAGCAAACTCGTCAGCTCTCCTTGCATCTGGTCTCGCGTGCAGAGAATATGTGCGTCGTCTTGCGTCATTCCACGCACCCGAGTCAAGCCGTGCACTACGCCCGATTTTTCGTAACGGTAGACCGAACCGAATTCGAACATACGAAGAGGAAGCTCTCGATAGCTACGTTGTCGCGACTTGAATATCAGTAGGTGGAATGGGCAGTTCATTGGCTTCAAGTAGTACCGCTGCCCTTCGTCGAGTTCCATCGGCGGATACATGCCATCGGAAAACCACTGCAGATGTCCCGACGTCTCAAAAAGGTCACCCTTCGTGATATGTGGGGAGTACACGAACTCATAGCCAGCTTCGACGTGGCGCTTACGTGAATAGTCCTCCATCACGCGCCGAATAACACCACCTCGAGGGTGAAACACCGCCAGCCCGGGACCCAGCTCCGGAGGAAACGAGAACAAATCCAATTGCGCACCAAGGGTTCGGTGGTCGCGACGTTCTGCTTCTTCCAGCTGGAAGAGATGTTGATCCAAAGCGTCCTTAGTACCCCACGCCGTTCCATAAATTCTTTGCAGTTGGGGACGTTTTTCGTCGCCGCGCCAGTAGGCACCCGCAACTCTCATCAATTTGAAAATTCCCAAACGAGCGGTGGTGGGAACGTGAGGACCACGACAGAGGTCAGTGAAAGTATCAGTGTTCTGATAAGTAGAAATGATGGTTCCGTCGCCGGCCTCAGAAGTGTCTTCGGACGTCCCTCCCGCTTGCACGGCGCGAATTATTTCCAATTTAAATGGCTGGTCTCCAAAGAGCTCAAGGCCCTCCGCCATACTGTGCTCACGTCGAACAAATGGCTGAGATTCGCTAATGATGACGCGCATCTCGTCCTCAATTCTCGTGAGGTCTAGTTCGCTAAAACGTTGGTCATCTGGAAGTTCGAAATCATAGTAAAAACCATTGTCAATAGTGGGTCCAATGGCAAAATGAGTTCCCGGCCACAGGCGCACGACAGCCTGAGCCATAACGTGCGCTGTTGAGTGGCGCAAAACATCAAGACCCGCAACTGAAGTGGGTACAACAATTTCCACACGCGATCCGTTCGTCAAGCGCGTCGAAAGGTCAACCACAACGTCATCCACGATTGCAGCGAGAGCGACTTTCGCCAAACGACTACCAATGGACTCCGCTAGGTTCAGAGCTGTCGCACCTGTGGGCAAAGACCGTGAACTACCGTCCGGTAGTAAAATTTCCAGTGTGTCTGACACAGCAGGCCTTTCGTCGCTTACAGCGTAACTCCGAGTAGCGCGGCGGCGTGGCTTACGTTGAAACCACACTGGGCTGCTACATCAATAGCCGCCAAAGCACTCGGGGTGTCCAGATCATTGTCAAGTGCGACGCGTACCTGATCGAGAATATCGTCAGTCCTAGTTGAGCCCTGAGTTGAACGCCAGGTCGACAACCGAGACTGCGCCGTCGTCAAGTCCTCGTCGCGCCACTGCCAATCAAAGCGATAGTGGTGCGCCAATAGCGCCAGCCGGACCGCAGCCGGCTCCGACTTTTTAGCCAAGTCGCTGACAAACACGAGATTCCCGAGAGACTTGGACATTTTGATTCCGTCGAGGCCTACAAGGCCCACGTGCAGCCAGGTTCGCACGAAGGGAACACCAGTCACCGATTCGCTCTGAGCTGCCTCGCACTCATGATGAGGAAATACCAAGTCTCTCCCCCCACCGTGCACATCAAGCGTTTCACCCAAATCACGGAGTGCTAGAGCCGAGCACTCAATGTGCCAACCCGGACGCCCTGCCCCCCAGCGAGACTCCCACGCGGGCTCGTCTTCCAGCGAGGGTTGCCATAAAACGAAATCCAAGGGATCACGCTTCCGCGGATCTTCAGGTCGACCGCCATGCTGCGCGGCGAGTTCCAACATGCGCGAACGACTCTCATGAGAAACTTGCCCAAAGCGAGGAAATTTTGCAACCTCAAAATATACGTAGCCCTCAACCTCGTACGCCAAACCCTTATCGAAGGTTGCTCCAATTAGCGTCAGGATTTCTGCAATAGCGCCCGTGGCTCGTGGCTCAGAATAGACGGGGAGTAGGTTCAATAGTGCCATGTCATAGTCGAATTTCGCCATCTCTTGAGCTGCCAAATCCAGGTAGTGGATTCCGAGTTCGCGGGCCTTGCGAAGTAGGTCGTCGTCTACGTCCGTGACATTACGAACGCAGCGTGTCTCCGAACCAGCATCCCTGAGCCGGCGCTGCAAGATGTCGAATGTTAGATAGACAAAAGCATGACCGAGATGAGCAGCGTCATAGGGGGTAATACCGCAGCTGTACATCGTGATCATAGGTCCAGCGTCTAAATCATGCACTTCACCTCGAGCTGAATCGAACAGCTTCATCAGGCGTCCAGCCCTGCCAATCGAACGTAGGTATGCGCCTTGTGCCGGATATTGATCGAGATGCATACTGCGGTGAAGGCTTCGACAGCACTCGCGAGCGACATCGAACCAGCCTCAACCCCTCGGAGCCCGTTCATATCATTCGTAATTTCCAAAGTCGTGCTTCTCGCTTGCGGTGAATCGCCGAAGATGATGACATCAGCCTCAATTCCAGAATTCAAATTTTCCATTTCTGAAGCAGGTAGGTGGTGAAAGGCACCCGCGATTGAGCTTTCAGGCAAGGCTGCGGCTATTTGAGCTGCCATTGAACCACGTGGTGGGTACAACGGGATGAGCTCGCGGCCATCCTTTTGAAGGGCGTTGACCATTGAAATGACGACTTTTCCCGTCAGTAGCGATTTCACAGTTTTCACGGTCTGAACCGCCGAGTCCCATGGTGTTGCAATGATAATTACCCCTGCAGCCGCAGCTTCTTCGTTACTACCCCCCGAGACTGATCCGGCTCCATCGAAGACCAGCCCACTCGCTACTAGTTGTGCGCGATCGGCATCGCGGGAACCTAGAACGACTTCATAACCTGCCGAAGCCAGACGAACCGCGAGTCCTCGGCCCGCCGGACCGGTACCACCAAGAATGCCAATAGAAATTTTCATGTAACTACGATATGCGCAATCACGGGGGTACGCTTACACTCATGCAAATATTGAGCGGACACCGGATACTAATCACCGGTATCTTGACCGATGAATCAATAGCTTTTGGCATCGCGAAACGTGCTCTCGAAGAAGGTGCCGAGATCATCGTCACCGGAGCGGGTCGCGGCATGTCGCTCACGCGAAGGACGGCCAGGAAATTGGGAGACGTGGGTGATGTTGTCGCCCTCGACGTCACCAGTCCCGCTGAAATTGCCGCTGCTGTTACAGAGGTGGAGCGTCGCTTTGGACATCTAGATGGAATTGTGCACGCAATTGGTTTTGCTCCAGAATCTTGCTTGGGTTCGGGTATGTTCACCGCGAGTTTTGAGGATATTTCAATTGCGCTGAATATATCCCTGTACTCGTTGGCTGCCCTGACCGGCGCGTTCCGACCCCTTCTACGCAAGAGTGCGGTTCTTGGAGGATCTTCAGTCGTTTCACTAGATTTTGACGGTACACGTGCCTACCCTATGTATGACTGGATGGGTGTAGCTAAAGCAGGTTTAGAGTCCCTGGGTCGATATCTGGCCAAGGAACTGGGGCCTGACGCCATACGGGTCAACATGTTGGCTTCTGGTCCCATCCGCACCATTGCCGCTAAATCTATTCCCGGCTTTGCTCAGTTCGAAACTACGTGGCACGAGCGCGCTCCACTCGGATGGGACGTCCGAGATGCTTCCGCGGTTCACGACACTGCGGTAGCGCTCTTATCGCCTCTACTTCGCGGCACGACGGGATCAATTGTTTACGTCGACGGTGGCGCCCACGCGATGGGGTGATTTGCCGCAAACCGTAGAATAATTGTAAGTTCTTCCGACGGCTGGTAGAAACTAAACGTGTTCGGAGCGCTCTCGGTGTCAACAAACGCATTGTCGAACCCCAGAACGTACCGGGGGATCACCTCCTTGCGCTACACCTTGGCACTGATATTGACTGACTACCTAGTGGCCTGGGCATCTTTTGCAGTTGGTTTGTTGGCCCTCTCAACTGTCAGCAACGTCCCCGGTAATTCGCGTCATTTTTTCCTCCAAAACCTCCAACACGCCTACGGTTTTCCCCTGTGCACGATTTTCGCCATGGCACTTACGAGTCAGTACCGACGTAGCCGCCGAAGTCCTACGCAAAATGTCTTTTCCGAATTCCGCGAAACTCTCCTGAGTGCAACGTTTGGCGGATTTTGTACTCTCGTTGCGAGCACGTTATTGCACCATTTCACTCCCTGGGCCGTAGAAGTTACTTCTCAAATAGTCTTCGCAACCCTCGTCGCAGGTTCCTTGCTTACTATTAACCATGGGCTGTTGCGGCACGTTGTTTTGAGCCATCATCCGGTACGTGTAGCAATTGTTGATGACGGCGCCGACTACGAGCGAATTGCCACCCATCTGCACCTCGAACACGGCGTCGTCGAAGTTGGACGTATTGCGCCAGAGGACGATTCTGTCGGAGCCTCCATCGGTAGCTTGTCCCACATCGACGAACTGGTTACCACCCACAAACTTGATCGAGTCATATTCGGCAGCATCAATATGTTGACCCCCGGTCTCGCAGCCAGTTACCGAAGGGCGACGGAATTAGTTGATACTGCCCTCGTCCCGCGAATGCACGAAGTTATTTCGTGGCGAAGCCGTTTGACAGACCTCAGTGGCCTCCCGGTGCTCGAATTAGCACCACGACACGTTTCCCTTTTCGACCGGGCTTTAAAACGAACACTCGATATTCTTATTGCAGCCACTGTTTTATTACTCACTCTTCCCTTGACAATAGGGATTGCCCTGGCGGTCAAGGTCACCTCCCCAGGTCCCATTTTTTTCCGCCAGGAACGGCTCGGCCTACATCGAGAGCCATTCACAATCTTCAAGTTTCGAACTATGAATGGAGTAGCAACCATTGAGCGTCCAGACCGTCCATTGGAAGTTGATGGCTCGCAGCCCCTCTACCTGTCACGCCGACAGCGCCACGAAAGTGGCCGCCATACACCCATAGGTAAGTTCCTACGCCAAAGCGGATTGGATGAACTCCCCCAGATGCTGATGGTCCTGTGGGGAACCATGAGTATCGTGGGTCCCCGTCCCTTCATCACGTCTGAATCGGTCAAAACTGATTCTTGGTCAGAAGTTCGGTACGAGGTACGACCAGGAATCACTGGTCTCTGGCAGGTTTCGGGACGAAATAATTTGAGTGGCGATGAACTGCGGCAGCTCGATTATCTCTACGTCAGTGGATGGTCACTGTGGTGGGACATCAAGATCTGTTTCGATACGCCACGAGCCATGTTGCGTGGGCTTGGCGCCTACTAAACAGTGAGCCCGGATCTAGCTCTGGTGCACGACTACCTCACCCAACGGGGTGGGGCAGAGCGTGTCGTGGCGGGCTGGCTTGATTTATTCCCCGAAGCAACTCTTCATACGGCACTCTACGATGCTGACGCTACGTTTACCAATTTTTCTCAAGCCCGAATAAAAACTAGTTGGTTGAATAACGTTTCTTTCCTTCGACGTAATCATCGTTGGTGCTTCCCCCTCTTGGCTCCCACCATGAGTCACTTCAGGGTCGAGGCCGACGTCGTTCTCGCGAGTTCGAGCGGATGGGCTCATGGTGTTAAAACTGACGGGAAGTTAATTGTCTACTGTCACGCGCCAGCGCGTTGGCTGTATCAGCGTGATCGCTACTTAGCTCGGGGCCAGTTAGGTCGAGTAGCCGGCACTGCCTCCTACTTCGGTGGTTCCCTCCTGCGTCAGTGGGACCAACGGGCCGCCCAACGGGCTGATGCTTACATCGCCAATTCGACCTTCACGCAGCGAATGCTGAAGTCTGTCTACAACATTGACGCCACGGTTATTCATCCATTCGTTTCACCTCCGGCCACGCTTCCCAATGTCACCGCACGTAATGACGTCCTCATCGTCGCTCGACTACTCGCTTATAAAAACATTGAATTGATGTGCGAGGTCGCACGGAGCTTGCCCCACTTATCATTCAGAATCGTCGGAGACGGACCTCTGAGAGAATCGCTAGAAGCAAATGCAAGCTCAAATGTCACTTTTTGTGGACGCGTTTCCGACGAAATTCTCTGGCAGGAATACGTCAATGCCCGCGTACACCTCGCACTCAGCTACGAAGACTTTGGCATCACACCACTCGAAGCCGCATACGCCGGAATTCCTACGGTTGCCCGCAACAGCGGAGGTTACGTCGACACAATTACATCGGCGACGGGGATCCTCGTTGACGACAATTCTCTTGGGGTGGATTCCATCGCAGCAGCCGTCACAACAGCCTTGGCGCGTACGTGGAACCCCATCGTGCTGCGGCAACACGCCGAGAACTTCTCGCTAGAACGGCATGGTCAAAAAATTGACCAGGTAATCAGCTCACTGCTAACGACGCCGTGATTAAAAGAGAGATCTGATCAGCTAGGACTTCGTTGCTGCAGAATTTCTTCACCGAATCAAGCCCGGCGCGAGACACCTCGTCGTAATATTGTGCATCGCTCAGAAGTTTGACCACCGCGTCTCCCATGGCGCGGACATCACCTTCGCAGATCAGAATCGCAGCACTCTGGGCCGCCACCCAAGGAATCTCGCCGCTGTCGTATGCGACGACGGGGGTTCCTATTGCTTGAGCTTCTACGATCACCCGGCCGAATTGCTCGCTCCATGCTGGCGTCGTACGGCTCGGCACAACAACCACATCGACAGATTGGTAAAAATCGGACATTTTCTCGCTCGCAACCGTACCCAGAAATTCGATACGGGCTCCAACGGGACTATCCCGCAACATTTGCTCGTCCATCCCACTACCTGCGATTCGCAGTCGAAAGCTCGGATTCTCTTCGAGCAGTGCCAAGAGATCGCCTGTCCCTTTTTCGCTCACCACTCGACCACAAAAGCCAATTAGTCCGCTGGAGAGATGGCGGTCAGCTGACGATATTTCCAGGACCCCGTGCGGCACAACCGTAGCTACTCCCCGAAAACCCCACTCCCCCGCCTTTTTCGCGGCCTGTGGAGATCGACCCAGGATGAAGGCGGCTCCCTTCAGCACGTAGCGCCGTGATTGGCGGATTGCCTTTGGCAATCTTTTTTCCAGATTCTCAGCGCTCTGAATGCCGTAAGGAATTTTTCGCCGCCTCGCGGCGAAGGCCCAGATCGCTCCAGCCAGCGAAAACGGCTCTTCCTCCACGACAATGACATCGGGGCTCGCTCGCCGCAGTACCGACCTCACGCTGGCGATGGGGAAGTAACGCTGCGGATACCCCGCAAAACATACTCTCATTGTCAGGACTGGCACCGGAGAGTCCAGTTCGGCTCCGTACATTTCACCGCGCAGAGCGTCGCGCCAACGCCGCGGCACGCAGAAACTGACATTGAAATCTTCTCCTAATCGCTCGTAAACATCTCGATTGGCGCGTAATACGCCAGCGTGACTCACGACCAGAACATTTATTCCCACGTAGGTATCGTGCCATATTCGTCGTCAGTGTGGTGACCTGTAACAATGTCTTCTATGCCAAGCGAACAAAAGGGTTCGGAAAACGTCAGCAGAGGTGCGGAGTTTCGTGGCCGGCGAGCGGCACACAACTCACTTCTTGTCCTCCTGGGTAATCTCGTCATCCTGATCGTGGCCTTAGTGACCACGCCGGTCACCCTGAACCGAATCGGTATCATCGAATTTGGCGTGTGGGCCTTTGCCAATACGACAATTTCCTACATCACCATCCTCGACCCTGGCTTCGGAGGGATGATAAGTCGTTACGGCGCTCGCGGTCGCGTCACCGGAGACCAGTATCTAGCGGCTCGAATATGCAGCCTCGGAACGATGGTTTGGTGCGGCTTTGGTGCTCTTTTTTCTCCAGTTCTGATACTCCTCACCCCAATCCTCGTCGGACATCTGGGCCTCCACACCGCCTTGCGAACTCCCGTGACCCACTTTATTTATTGGTCCTACGCGCTCGTCTTTCTCGGCTCCGCGGGCTCCTATGTCTCGTCGCACCTCAATGCCGTTGGCGATCAGTGGATTGCAACCATTATCGATGTCGTCAGTCGTCTAGTTTTCGGCACAGTACTGATAATCTTGCTATCACGGGGATGGCGTTTATCCGCGATCGTCGTTGCGACCTCAGTGCAGTTTTTTCTTGCCTACACGGCGTCTTTTATTGTGGTCACACTCAGGGTTGGTTGGCCCTACGCCTCGATCCGCCACATCGAATCTCAGGTCTGGCGAGAAGTACGAAATTTCAGTGGCTGGCTACAGCTCGGGAGTATTCTAGAAATGCTCACCTACGAGACCGACCCCATTGTCATCGGAACTCTGGTCGGTCCGAGATCTACCGGGCTTTGGTCAATCTCTCAACGCCTGGCTCGTCAAATAACTTATTTTGCCTACATACCTCAAGGAACAATTCTGCCTGCGCTCTCCGCGGCCTACGCGGCCAACGAATCCCCAAGTGAGATCCGCCGCTTCTATCGACGCGCGAATCAATTCGTGGTTCTTACGGGCGCCTTTCTCGGAGGGGTTATTCTGGCTTTCGGACCAATTCTTCTTCAATCATGGTTGGGCACGACACGTTATTTCGACGCAGGAATGGCTACCGTATTGGTAGCCCTTGCCCTGATGGCGGGCCTGCCCCGACCCGTTACGGCGGCGACGATATTCGCAATGGGCAGGGTCGGCTACGGCGTGCGAGCCCAAGCACTCGCCTTCGTAGTGAACTTGATCCTCACAATTAGTCTCGTTCACCCCTACGGCCTCACTGGAGTTCTCGTCGGCACATTGGTCGCCAAGATCACCGCGACAGCGTACCTCCTCATTCGCTTTTCTAAGTTGCTGGAGTCAGGGTTTCATGCCCTTATCGGAGTCTGGCTATGGCCTCTCATCGGGGTCACGGCTTTCTCAGCGATCGTCGGTCGCATCGGCATGAACCTCTGGCCGCTCGCTCACCAGACTCGCTTGGAGGCGTTGACAGAATTTGGACTCCTTGGTGCATGCTACGCAGTCATTTTTCTCGTGCTACTGCGCCAAGTTAACTATTTTTCCAGAGAGGATCTCTTGTGGGTACGCTCTGCGCTGCCCTCGGTTGTAGGCCGTTTTCTTGGTGTTCGAGTTATCAATTTTCTATCGCATACTGCCGGTTCGTGAAAATCTCACTCATCATTCCTTCATATCAGCGACCGGATTCGCTACTAGTTTGCCTCGGCTCCGCGCAGAGTCAGAGCCGAGCCTTCAATGAAATTATCGTGGCTCTACGCGATAGCGATTTGAAAAGTCGGGATGCTCTAGGGAAAGTTTCGGGCGTTCGAATCGTCCTCGTTCACGAGCCGGGAGTGCTGGCGGCCATGAGCGCTGCGTTACGCACGAGCGTGGGCGACATTGTGGCATTCACCGACGACGACGCAATTCTTAGCCCAACACACGCTGAGACACTCGAGCGGGAGTTTTCCTCTGATCGTCGCCTGAGCGGTTTCGGTGGTCGAGACTGCATTTTTGATAATGGCGTCCCGCGGGAAACATCCCTGACCTTCGACGTAGGTCGTCGTACGATCTACGGTCGCATCATAGGAAATCACCACCGAGGTGCTGGTGCCATTCGCGAAGTTTCCTCGCTCAAGGGCGTCAACGCGGCCTACCGGCGGAGCACGTTCGCCCTGCCTCGTGGTCTCATGGGAGAGGGCGCTCAACCACATTTTGAAATAGCGATTGCTACGCGAATAGCCGACATCGGCGGCGTTCTTAAGTACGACCCCCACTTCACCGTCGAACACCACGTCGCTCTGCGAACCTCCGGGGCCATGCGCAGTGCAACGACACCACGTGATGTTGAAATATCGGCATTCAATCTCCAACGATCACTAGCTCGGGGTTATCAATTCAGGAGAATGTTGTACGTCCTTCTGGTCGGGGACCGAGAATCTCCAGGCATCAGTCGAGTGCTCCTTGCCCTGTTTCGCCTAGAGCGATCGGTCGTCACTTCGATGATTCCGGCGTGGAGGGGTACTTGGCGTGCGCTACGAGTTAGTTCCGAACCTCTTCAATTTGAAACTTTCTAAAACGAGCTGAGCGGCTCGCTCCCAGTCATCAGCAATCTTCTGGGGCGAAAAATGGAGCAGTGCTACGGCACGGCAGTCAATCGCTAAAGCCTGGCGCTCCTCGAGAGATAGTTTTAGAAACGAAGCCAGGTTTTCCTCTATGGCTGCCACATCGCCCGGGGCAACCACGCGACACACATTCGATGGAAGGCCCTCAGCCGCTCCGACCTCTCTCGTAACTATCACGGGGGTCCCTACCGCCAGAGCTTCGGCCACCGTGAGACCAAAGGGTTCGTAGCGTGACATCTGCAGGACTGCTGTTGCTCCGGCCATCGCGTCGACCACCTCACTGCGGGGACGATGTCCCTCGATATGCAAACGAGGGGATCTACACTCACGTAGCAGACGTCCATAATCGCTCCATAAGCTGGGTGATCCGAATACCGAAATGGGTGGTCCTTCGGGATATCTTTCGGCCAGCGACACCACATCCTCAAGTCCTTTTCGGACCGCGATACGGCCAACGGAAACCACAGATTCTGAGAACGTTTGGGAAATTTTGTATTCCGACACGTCGATACAATTTGGCACCACAAATATTTTGTTTTCTGGAACCCCATAATCCTCGCTGATGTGATGAGCGAAAACTCGACTCAGGGCAAAAATGGCGGTAACCCGTTGAGCGTCTCTGGCTTGGCGTCGTGCGCGTGCCCTTAGCCACAGCGAAACCAAACGCCGACGCACGATTCCGTCGTCAGAAAAATTCCGTGCGCCCTTTGCCACCAACCAGCGCAGCTCCCCCTGGGCGTGAACACTGGGCTGAGAAATCACCGGAATTGGCAGGTGTCGGGGAATGCCAAAAGATTCAAAGGTTGAAAACTGGTAGACCACGTCGTAGGGGGAAGCTCGGTGCAGACCAGCAAGACGTCGCGCAAGCCGCCTACGATGAACTGCCGTGAACACCTGACTTGAGGCCATCTTGGTGAGACGGCTGCGCGAATACCACTTCATAAAACGAAAACCAGATTGCTCTAGGACGTAGGTGAGGCCCTCGTGCTCCCCTAGCGCTGTTGGCTCGGCATCCTCGACGGAAGCGACAACGAAGCAGTCCACTCCGTGGCCTCGTTCGAGCAATTCACGCAAAATTAAGCCCGCAACGCCAGGGGCACCCCCGGCTGTTGGATCAGGCGAAGGTCCGACGTAGGCAATACGGAGTCCGTCCACCCTTAGTCCCGGCACCGCGCGAATATCCCTCTCTCGCACTGACGACCAACGACGAATCGTCACGATCAAAATCCATGACAACTGGCCCCCAGCGAGAAAAAACCACCGCAGCGTACGCAAGGGACTACTCCACGCTTTGGCCTGAACGCCTATGGACATCCACCGACGAATACCCCCAATCAGAGGGGACCATCGAATACCGTATTTTGTAGCCCTGCGTTCTGGATATCGTGACATCAAGAGCCAGTCATCTACAGCCAGTCGTCCTCGCTTTACCCACGTGCGATATCGAAACGGCCGACCCGGATGCGTCACTTTCATTTCTCGACAAAAACCGACGGGTCCCTCATGAGAAATTATCCGCCACGCCAGATCTCGATCTTCGTGCGCAGCGTGTGGAAGCAGTCGATCAAAACCCCCAACCGCCAAGAGGGCCACGCGCCGATAGGCAACATTGCAGGTCAAGAAACTACCGCCGTCGTGATCTTCTACCGAATGTTCGTACAGCGGATCGTAGGTTGGCGACGATGTTTCTCCGGTCACACCCGCTTCGCCCGGGTGAGCCTCGAGATAAGCGAGACCCGCAGCCAACCAACCACGATCAACAATCACGTCGTCGTCGGTAAAAAACACGACGTCTCCCGTCGCAACGCCGATTCCTCTATTTCTCGCGCGCGCTGGACCCACACCTTCGCAACGGACGAGGCGGGCACCTGCCAACTCACTGCTCACGTAGGCCGGAGTCGAACCGTCATCCACCACAATTATTTCGACCTCGACGTCATCCGGTACTTCCTGCAGCCGTAACGCATCGAGAAGTTGCAGGAGAAGTTCGCGGCGATTTTTCGAGGCCACCACAATTGAAACCATCTGTGTCATCGCAGGATTTCCAGGTATTCATCAACCAAACGTTGAGCAATCGCTTCAGCGTCGAACGCGTGCGCATCACGGCGTCCCCGATCAGACCGTCGGGTCATTTCACCAACATCAGTCATCGCTAAACGCCACTGGTCAACCAATCCTTGAAGGTCGCGCGGGGGGTATACGAAGCCATTGATTTGGTCAGACACAAATTCGCTCACTCCACCCTCGTGAGGAACGATAACCGTTCGACCAGCGGCCATAGCCTCCGTGATGACATTGCCGAAGGGTTCAGGCGACTGTGAGGCCAATAACACAACATCCATGTCCTCAAGGAATTGAGGTACGTTTTCTACGAAACCATGAAATAGCACTCGATCGCCAACACCTTCGCTGCGTGCGAGTTCAATGAGTGAGGAAGCGTACTCGTCTTCACCAAAGAGCGCCTCGCCAGCGATATGGAGCACGACTCCCTCATCATTGAGTTCAGCGAGTGCCCGTATCGCAAAGTCTTGCCCCTTCCACGGAGCCAACCTTCCAATAAGTGCGGCGTGGCTCGTACTCTCCCGTTCACGAGGAGCTACCGCAAAGAACTCCGGGCCCACCGGGCTCGGAAGGACCACGAAGTTACGACTCACCAATTGACCGGTGTGCCGAGAATTCGCAATCACCAAATCGGATCGAAGGCGAACGAGCACTCGCAAGGCCCAGACAACTGGTCGCCGAAGATAGGGCGGTGCCCACGTGTCACGAATATGAGTAACAACCCGAAAAGGACTTGCGAAGGAAACCAGCAACCCGACTACCAAGGCCTTCAGAGAATTTGTGTGCACAATCACGGCTTTACGACGATGGAGGACTACGCGCAGCCGACAGGCGTGTCGACCAGTCTTTACCAAAGTGGTGAAAAATCCGTCCGCTATTAAATTGCCACGGCGAGCGGTCGCGACGCCGGGGTCGAGAATTAAAACTTCCGCGGAAATTCCTAATTCATCAAGACGCTCGAGTAGAGGCCCCTGCGAAAACACAATGACGTGCGGTGAGAAATCTGCTTGCGGAAACTTATCGAGCATCCTGGAAAGCGCCAACTCGCCGCCACTTAGTTGTGCTGTGTGATCTAAAAAAACTACCTGTCGTGGCGGATCACGTCGGGGAGCATCGTAGAGGGACTGATGCCACTGCGCGACCGATGACCACGAAAATTTAGCACTCTCATTGTGAGCAGCTACTCGAGCTTCAATGTTGTGCACGAAATCATCAACGCCATTTCTCCACTGGGTTGCGTCGTCAACATCAATGCAGACTGCGCCCACCAGACCTCGAACGGCGTCGACTAAACCATCACATTTCGCGGCAATCACTGGCGTACCGCAGGCCAAACTTTCAAGAACGACCAGACCGTAGCCCTCGTGAAAACGTGATGGCACCACGACAACGTCGGCCGCCGTGAGCCAGTTATCTCGCGATTCATCATCCAGCGAACCGACCAACGAGACAAACCCCGAGAAACCATTTTCTTGGATACAGCGGTCTAGTTCGGGTCGTTGGGGCCCGTCTCCGACAATAACCAAGCGTTCATTTCCACGACGCCACTGGGCGAAATTTAAGACGAATTCGAGCAAGCCCATACGAGCCACGAGCCGACGAACTGTGACGAGCAGAACTTCTTCCGGTTCAATCCCCAACTGGAGCCTCAGTTGGCTACGATCACGCTCAACTGGAGGCCGAACGCCCGGTGCCCTAACGACAATTCTCGATGGCGCCACGGCGTACTTTTGTATCGCCACTCGGCGAAAAGAATTTGACAAAACTACGACCACGTCAGCACGCCTTAGTACGAAACCTTCTAGCCGCGATTTCAAAAATACTGATATCCGACCATCGCCATTAACTGCACTCTCTTGCGCCCAGGGTCCTTGAAAGTGCACGACGACTTTCCGACCTCGACAATCTCCTTTCAGAATCGCCCACGCGGCGTAGGCCGCGAAGTGGACGTCAATAACCTTGGCCCCAGACTGCCGTATGGCCTTCGCGACAAGCCTCAGACGACCGTGCAATTTTGAATTGACGGGAATGATTATTTCGCCCGCACTCTCGTCAGCGGCCATCCACACCACACTTGACTGGGTGCCTTCGTCACCGAGAAACTGGCGCAAGGCGGCCAAATAGTTATTGAGGCCGCCTCTACGGTGTCGCGGCGCCTCTAGACCAATAAACAAGACTTCGCTACGAGTCATGACATCATCTCGCCATAGAGCTCGAGGTAAGCCTGCGCCATCTTGTCGGCCCCCCACGACAGCGCTCGCTCCTGCCCCACTCGGCTCAATTGGTACACCAGTTCACGATTCGAGCTCAACTCGTTGATCGTGGCCGCCATTGCTCCGGGCTGACGCTCGACCACACGACCGCCATCATCACCTCCGGCGATCTCAGCCACCACGCCTATGCGATAGCCGACGACGCACATTCCGGCAAGCGCAGCTTCGACCAAAAAGAGTCCGAAGGACTCATACTTCCCCAATGCCAGAATGACATCATGATTCTTATAGACAGGGCGCAGATCGCTGCAAAACCCCAGAAAATCAACTTGATTCTTAACTCCTAAGCGACCAGCCAACAGCCGATATTCATCAATGTCACCGCGGCCGGCGATAGAAAGCGTTACGTCAGGCGTCTCCACCAACATTTCAAGGGCTTCACGAACGCCCTTGAGGGCAAAGTCACTCGTAACCATCAGAAGCCGAAGTGGTCCAGCACTACTACGAACGGATCTATCTATCCAGAAGTTGACGTCCACGCCATTGCCGATCACCACTGGTACCACGTCGGCGTAGTTCTCAGTTATTTCGTTAAGTACCTGTCGTGAAACTGCGACTACTTGCGGAGTGACTCGTGATCGCAGGAAGTGTCCCTCGAGGGCGAGTCCCAAAACTCGAGAGATACGTGCGTTCACTGCCCTCCAACGCGGCATGGAACCTCGCTCACGCCAGCCAGCGGCGGCGTGACAGAGATGTACCGTTGCCAAATCGACTGACGCACACGACAAAAAGCCACAGGAGTGAATGAGATACCCATCGCGCCGACAGGCTCGGACAATTTTACGACTCCGCCAAGCAAAAAGAGTGATACGAAGGAAAGCCGGCCTATCAGGCAAGCGAACACGCCGTATTTGAACCGAAGGGTCCACCGGGCTTGCGCCATCCCCCGTCACGACGAAGAAATCAACCTGTGAACTCAGACATTCGAGAAGAATTCTGCCCTGACGTTCCATGCCTCCTCCATTTTCATCTATGGAGTGAGCGAAATACGCGACTCGTGGCTTCGTCACAATGCCGCAGACGAGCGGCGTGGTTCGCCTGGACGTCGCCACTCGAAAGACTGGCTCGCCCGCGCCAAGGTATTTTCACCCGTCGAGACAGCACTTTGGCCCGCCAATTTGTCGGTGAAACCAAGGAAAAGCCACACAAGCCAACACACCGAGTAGAGGTCTCCATTGGTCCACTGAAACAGAGTGGCCGAAACCAGACCTATGACAAACAAGCCGAGGGCGTCCTTGCGTTCGCGAGCCAGACGATAGGCGCTCGAGAGTACATTTCGCAGCATCATGAGATAAATGATGATTCCCGACACCCCAAAAGCAATGCCCATATTTCCAGGATCGAACTCCGTGCCATGAAGCGTGTTGTTGGAAGTGTATTTACTTGAGGCTAGGTTGACTGACCCCGAGCCGTGTCCCAGTGGATGCGTAAACCCCTGGACTATCCCTTTGCGTGTGGCTGCCAAGTGTCCCGGTAGTGACGAGTTGGCACCCGTGGGGTCGGTAATTCCGCTCAGTTGGTGCGACGCCGCCACCGAGCCGGCTGACGAGGAGCTAGTTGCAGTATTGCCTCCTCCTCCGCCTCCGAAAGATCCGGCGAAGACAATCAGGACCATAACCGCGCCAATACCCGCCAAACCGACAAAGAGCGGTCGAAGGCCTCGCCGGGAGGCGCCCATGACCCCGAGCGCGAGGACCGCTAAAAAGAGGGACGTTCGCTGAGACTCGTAAAAAAGGGCAACAGAAATGATCACAATCGCCGCCACGTGAAGAGGGAGAAAGATTCGAGTTCTGCTTCCTAACAGCGCGACCCAAGCGACCAGCGCTACCGCCATGAATACGGCATATTCCTGAGCGCTGGAAAATGTTGAGAACGGCCGAATGACCCCGCTACCTAAATTCAGCGCTCCGTAACCCTTCGTGGCAATCCAATTTAGGTCCCACGTAGGAAAACCGTGAAACTGCTGATAGAGCCCGTATGCTGCCGCGAACAGTCCCATGTAGGCAACAGTCCATACGAGACGCAGAATCAATCCCTCTTCGCCAAAATATCGCCCTAACCAAAATGCCAAACTTGGAATCATGATGAACAGAAGGCCTCCGACGCCAGTCATCAGTGAGTGCTGAGCGGGATTAAAGGCTTCTAAGAGACAGACCACGTTGAACGCGAAAACTGTTCTAGCGAGCTTGGAGAAATTTAATCCAAATTTTGGCTTCGACGCCACCAGTAACCAAAGAATAAGGAGGGCTAGAGGACCGACAATAATTACGGGATCCCCCGAAAAAGCGACGTTACCTCCGCCCGCAGTTAGCCGGCGCAAAAGGCCAACCATCACTAACCAAATGGGCAGAAGCATCACCATCGCCTCTGAATTTTGCCACGACATGGCTATCACCACCGGCAAAACGAGCGCCACGAAGAGTAGGTGCGAACCCGAGAACAACGAAAGGGTGACCGATCCCAGAACGACCGCAGCGATATAGCCGAGCGAGACTGTTCCCCGCTGTGCAAAAGTCAATGGTTTCACAACCGCCACCGGCGTCGTTGTCGACCAATTGCTCACGAACTCTATTCTGTCATGAGTACTCTCACTTGTGTGGTGCATCCAAATATCGCCATGCAAATGGGTAGGATGCAGGTGTGGATACAGCCAAGACCCAACGTGCGCCACAGGAGTATCTAAAGATACTTTGGCGCTACAAGCTGCTGGTACTCGTCGCACCAATCGTGACCGTTGCCCTCATGCTTGGCTACGACTCGGTGCAAACGCCAAGCTACACGTCTCAGGCGCAAATTGTCTTTAACGGTCGCAATCCGTCACCGGGAACTCTAGCCGTAGCGGTTATCAGGCTTGGATCTCCACCTACTCGCAAAGAGGCGGCACGCCTAATCGGCACGAAGCTTCCGAGGTGCAGTGTCAACCAGGTGGGGACTTCAGCACTCATAATTATTAAATGCTCGTCGAACAGCGCATCGCTTGCAGGCCGTGCGGCCAATGCTCTGGCGACCGGATTTAATAACGTCGTACGCCAGCAAAATATCTTGACGGCGCTAGCGGCAATTCAATCTTTAAGCCAACAAATAAGTTCTCTGCAGAGCCTCAATAGTGCCCTCGTACTTCAAATTATTGCGGCGAATAGCAGTAAATCCTTCGTGGTCTCGCACCTATTATCCAAACAACTCAACCAGTCAGAGAATCAGTTAGCAGCAGCGCAAAAGGCGATTTCCGTGGCACAACTGAGTGTGTTGAAACCAGCCAACGTCGTTTCAATTCTGCAACCCGCTGGACGTCCAAAAGTCCCAACATCACCAAAACCATCCAGCGACGCGACCTTGGCCCTACTCGTTGGACTTGTGCTCGGTGTAGTTGTCGCTCTCTCGCGAGAGGCGAAGGACGACGTTTTACGAACTCGCGAAGATTTCGAGCGACTCGCCGCAGGGAGACCCGCTATCGGCCTGATTCCAAGCATTCGCGAATGGGAGGACAGAAAAACTCCATTACTTATTGCCGTTGAACAGCCTCGAGGTCCAGTCGCGGAGGCTTATCGCACGCTTCGTACTTCGCTCCAGTTCATGAGCGTTGATGCACCAATAAAAACCTTGCTTATCACCTCCCCAGACGCCTCGGACGGGAAAACCACAACTTCGGCAAATTTGGCTTTTACCGTGGCGTCGGCAGGCCAAGAAGTCATTATTCTTGGCTGTGACCTCCGGAAA
Source organism: uncultured Actinomycetes bacterium (assembly GCA_903860915.1). Taxonomy (GTDB): domain Bacteria; phylum Actinomycetota; class Acidimicrobiia; order Acidimicrobiales; family RAAP-2; genus RAAP-2. The sequence continues at coordinate 101,537 of CAIOSJ010000021.1, forward strand.
CCTCGTATTCACGAGTTCTACGGCGTGAGTAATGAAGTGGGCTTGACTTCAGTCCTACTTGGCGAGGTGGACCTCGATGACGCTATCGTTGAAGTACCAGGAAGTGCGTATTTGCGTATATTGCCGGCCGGGCCAATTCCTCCCAACCCTGCGGAATTACTAGCTGGACGTCGAGTTCAGATGGTCATCGAACAACTAAAAGAGCGTTGTGACCTCGTAATAATGGACTCTGCACCCATGCTGCCAGTTTCCGACTCACAGGCTCTCGCTGCCAAAGCCGATGGGGTACTTCTAGTTTCCGCTGCGGGGATCACGCGACGAAGGGCCATTAGACGCTCCGTTGAACTACTTCAGCAAGTTGATGCAGCCCTTGTCGGCGTAGTACTCAACCGAGCACCCTCAGGCGACACCTATGGCTATTACCGCAACGGCTATGGCTATGGGTACGGCTACGGCTACGGCTATGGGTACGGCTACGGCTATGGAGAAGGTTCCGGTTCGGGTAGGGCAGACAACTTACCGATGCCCAATGCTTCCGGTATTGAAGTTCCAGAAAACATCCCAATGCCCAGCTCGGGTAGTTCGATGGCTCCAGAAAATTTACCGATGTCCGACAGCAGTACTGCGGAACAGATCTAGGGTTCCATGACAAAGCTTGAACTGTAATGTCCGCTTGGTATCGCCACCGTCGGAATCGTCCTTTTCACCTGTTGCGTCACGGCAAAGATCATTTTCTCCAACACCGCAGGGGGGAACGCCACCGCCATTCGCAGGTCAAATCGCCACCCGTCGGAGAGGTCAATGTAGGTTCCTGGCGTGAAGCCCCTCCACTGCAACGTCAAAGAGAGCTTCGAAAACAAATCTCTATCGGAGTTTCATTAGCGTTGACTGTAGTAGCGCTGTACGCCGGCATCGGAGGCGTATGGACACTTCTGCAAACTCGAAGTCAACTCGACTCGGCCAAAAAAACTGCGTCGACAGTGATGCACAATCATCACCAGTTGGAAGATAGCAATGGAAGAGTTGAAATTGCCGACGCTCTGGCCAACGCTCGCGCTGCCGTTATGTCCGCGGAAAATCAACTCAGCAACTCACTACCGTTGGGACTCCTCCAATGGATTCCGTTCGTCGGTCGTCAAATTAGCGGACTCACCACTTCGGTGGATGATCTCAACGTTTTGACTCAACAGGGCCAGTTGATTTTATCGGCGATCACAACAGCTTCTCGGACCAGTCACGGAACGCACATGGACATCGCTAGCTTGGCTGCTCTAGCGCAGCAATTCGACTCTTCGCGCTCAGTTCTTTCTGGTTTGATACGTTCCGACTCTGGAATGTTCGGACCGAGCAAATCTGCTCGAGACATAATCAACGCCGACATCACAAAGTTGAAAAATATTCTCGCCAACGGCTCGCACGCTATTAAATTCGCCATCGGATTCATGGGTGGGCATCACTCCTATTTCGTCGCATGTATGAATAACGCGGAAATGCGCGACCAGGGAATGGTGCTGTCGTGGGCACTTATGACCGTGAACAACGGAGACTTTGCCATCACTAACGCCCAGCCGATTTCCACCATTGCTCTCTCTAAGCCGGCGGCCACAATCACCGACGCTGGACTTCGCCAAGTCTTCAATAACCTGAACCCCACGCAATCGTGGACGTCGGTAAACGCCATCGCTGATTTTCCCACGTCGGCGAAATGGATGGAAGCAATGTTCGCGCAGGCGCGCAATGTTCACGTAGATGGCGTGGTGGGGGTTGATGTCGCCACGCTCCAAGCTCTCTTGAAATCGACGGGGACCGTCCACGTAGCTGGAATCAATGGGCAGATATCGTCCAGTAACGTCGCGTCCTTGCTGCTACACGATCTCTATATCTCGACTCCCGCGGGGTCACAAGGCCTCCGACACGACCAAGGGGCCGAAGTAGCGCGAGCGTCCATTCAACATTTGCAAAGTAAGAACACCGACATTGTTCGCTTTGTTCTCAACCTGGCAACGGTCTCGCATGGTCGCCACCTTCTCTTCTACGCCAACGACCCGCAGGTCGAAGCTTCGATAGCAGGATTTGGAGCCAGCGGATCCATGACCGAAGGCGGCAAGAATGTCGTCCATATCGCCGTTCAATCAGCGGTTAAGGCGAAACTTGACTGGTACCTTCACACCTCCCTGCGTTACGACATTCGCTTAGGGGCTAATCACGTGGCGTACATGACCACAACTGTCACTATTGCCAACAGCGCACCAGCCGGAGCAGCACCGTCATACGCCTTGGGACCCGACAACCTCAACACGCACGTCGCTGGTGAATACGTCGCTCGCGTGTATTCGTGGATGCCACCCGGTTCGATTTCACCTGGTTCTGTGGTGGCCCAGGGGCTCAGCTTGAGCTACGCAGTCTCTCGCATTCCACCCCAGTCAACGCGCACAGTCGTCTTCAACTCCATTCTGAAAAATGCCGATCCCCAGGGCCGATTCGCTCTCACATTCCTGCCCCAAAGCCAGATATATCCAGCGCCAGTTACGGTTTCGTTCACTTCGGACAGCCCTTACCACGGAGCGTCACTCAGCCGCTGGACCGCGAATCAAACCGTTACGAAAGTTTGGACTGCCAAGTAAGAAGAAGCGGAGTCAGTGCGGCGACCTCTCGGCTAATCACACGTATCATTTCGCAAAAATCCTCATACGAGCCGTAGATTCCAGGGTCAGCCACATCGTCCATATCCGAAGCGCCGAGTAAGTCACTGCGGTCTCGACCCTGGTGAAGGACTTGGAGCCACTCGACAAAAGTCTCGCTTTCGGGCTGCGGAGGATTGAGATAACTTCGCCGAACAAATTCTCGAAAAGTAAACGAGTGCGACCAAATAAGGTGATTAGCCACCACACCCTCGCGCAACAATTCTCGATCGGCAAAGAGTATTAGGTCCGCGGTGATTAAATCCTGAGATTGAACTCGCTCCCCCGAGGGACTCTTCAACTGAATGCCGACATCATCGAGTGCTCGTTGCATCGCGAGAGGGGTCTCTCCCGTGTGGCCCTCCAAACCTCGTGCAACTATCTCGAAGCCGCCCTGAAGGGTCAATTTCTCACTGAGCAAGGCCTCGATAACAGGGCTGCGACAGGTGTTGGCGTAGCACAGAATAACTATCTTCACGAGGGGCTCTTGCGATCTTGCGAAGCAAACTGCGTCTCGTAGAGGTTCCGGTACACGCCACCTTGTTCCAGTAGTTCTTCATGAGTTCCACGTTGCACAATGCGACCTTGATCGATAACCAGAATTTGATTGGCGTTACGTATCGTCGAGAGTCGGTGGGCTATCACCAGTGAAGTGCGGTCAGCCATTGTGCTGTCAATCGCTCGCTGCACCGCAGCTTCGCTTTCGGCGTCCAAGTGAGCCGTGGCCTCGTCGAGAATGATAATTCTTGGAGACTTCAACAGCAGTCTCGCCAGAGCAACTCGTTGCTTCTCCCCACCGCTCAAGCGATATCCGCGTTCACCCACCACGGTGTCGAGACCGTTCGGGAGGCTGGAAACCATGTCGAATATTTGAGCCGAACGCAGGGCCGCCTCAATTTCGAGCTCGGTCGCATCGGGTTTTGCAAAAAGTAAATTCGTACGTAGGGAGTCATGAAAGAGATGTGGGTCTTGAGCAACTACTCCTACGGTGTCCGACAGGGAGACCATTGTCGCCTCGCGAACATCAATGCCATTAAGCAGCACCTGTCCCGCGGTGACGTCATAGAGTCGTGACGCCAGCAGTGACATCGTAGTTTTACCTGCACCACTCGGACCGACCAGCGCAGTCATTGTTCCTGGGGCAACGCTAAAAGAAACGTCATGGAGAACCTCTGTTCTCGGCGTATCGTCGAGCACGGCAACCGCCTCGAGAGAGGCCAGCGAGACTTCCGCTGCGGCCGGATACGCGAAATCCACTTCCTTGAATTCGAGCGTACAAGGGCCTTCAGGTATCGAGACCGCTGTTGGTGATTCTTTAATCATGGGTTCGAGATCGAGCACTTCAAACAATCGCTCAAATGTAACGAGCGCTGTCATGTAGTCGATATTGAGATTCGATAATTGCGTCAATGGTCCGTAGAGCCGGGTGAGGTATGCCGTCAGCGCCACCACCGTTCCAACCTTCAAACTGCCGTGCAGGGCGGCCACGCCACCAAACCCGTAGGCGAAAGCTGTGGCCAAACTCGCAGTCAACGACAGCGCAACGAAAAATATTCTCGAATATGTCGCTTGCTCGATACCGATGTCGCGAACCTGACCAGCCCTATTTTCAAAGAAAGCGATTTCTTGACTGGGACGACCAAAGAGCTTCACAATCATGGCGCCGGCCACGTTGAATCGCTCCGTCATCACCATATTCATTTGAGCATTAAGTTCCATACTTCGACGAAAGAGCCCACCGAGGCGGCGACCCACGACACGAGCGGGAATGAGAAACATCGGGAGCAGAATGAGCGCCACAATGGTGATTTGCCAACTCAGCAAAATCATCGCCCCGAGCACCAGAACTACCATCACAACGTTACCGATGGCGTTTGAGAATAACTCCGTGAACGCCTGCTGTGCCCCAACGACGTCATTATTCAAACGACTGATAAGGGCTCCAGTTTGGGTTCGCGAGAAAAATGCTATCGGCATTGATTGAATTTGGCGATACACCTGAGCTCGAAGATCGTAAATCAGACCCTCACCAATAACCGCCGAAATTCGCCGTTCGAACAGTGAAATGAAGGCTTCGCCTATCGCCAAAAAGGCGGCCAACAATGAGAGCTCCACAATAATTGTCTGACGATGACCAATCGACGCTGTTCCACCAATTCCGTGGTCGATGATGCCACGCAGAATCAATGGCGAGAGCGAACTCACCAGTGCGTCGAGCAGCACGGCCACGATAAAAATAGTCAGAATAAACCGGTAGGGGCGGGCAAAAGCAAGAATCCTCGGGACGGTACCTCGCTTAACTCGATGACTCAATACATCTCGGCTGCGCTGCATTGAACGCATATTCGCCCAGCCACCATGTCCGCCCATACTCATAATCAGCCCCTAGCCTCCGACTCAGTGTAGGCACTAACGAGTGGGCTTGGTTTTTGCTTTCGTCGCCTCAAGAAAGTTAGCGCCGAGGAGATGTAGAACACGGTCGGGTGCGTAACGTCGCGACGAGCGTTGTGCCTCCCACGACATGGCTTGCATTTCAGGGGAGAAAAGTGCTGTGCACAATGACGTCCACGCACCACTGAGATCGTCGAGGCTGTTCATGAAACCACGGCCTTCGCTCACAAGATCACGGGGACCCGGCACATCCGTCGTCACTACGAGCAGTCCATGACTCATCGCCTCCACCAGGGACATCGGCAGACCCTCGAAACGACTACGCATCAAAACAACGCGGTGCTGACTATAGAAATCGGCGGCCTCCTCAGGGAGAAATGACGGGAGGCACTTGATTCGATCTCGCTGCGAATGCTCCGCCAAAGATCCCAATTCGAGAACGGACTCGACACCTAGCCAGGTGATCGCCACCGATGGGTACTCGTCGAGGAGCCGTGCCACCAAGGTCACGTGATCGTCAAAACCCTTGCGCCATTGAGAACCACCAAGAACCAGCAATCCGCCTGTCAGGGTGGAACGCTCGACGCCGCCGTTATACGCAGCTCCCACAATTGGCGCAGTCAAAATAATTTTCTCATCGGAAACGCCCAAAATCGACTGTACGTACTCGCGCTCGGATTCATTGATCACTAACACCAGATCGGACAAACACAGAGAACGGCGGACCTCTATCAATCGCCACGCTCCGTGATAGAGAGCAAACCGCCGACGTAAATGGAGTTCACCTCGGTCACGAGCGCGACGTCGAGCGGCAACGGCCAGGGGTTCCAGTCCGTGCGAACGAGTGACAATAACGGTCTTCGTGCGCCTTATTTCTCGCGCCGTCAAGAGATACAAGTCACCCGTGGACGCTTCAATGACGTCGTAGCGATTCTCACGCAGTACCCGACGAACCCATCGAGCGGCTGCAAAGGGGAAGCGAATCTGTGTCCAGAGTGAGTTTCCACCACCCACGAGTTCCAGCCCTACCGTATGGACATCATGACCCATACGCCTGAGACGCTCCGCCATCGCCAAGGTCGAGCCGGCGGCCCCCGCTCCGTGCTCTAGATCGTGATGAACAATGCAGGCAATTCTGAGCGAGGTCACGGGTTAAATAAGGGGTTCATTCTCGACACGCATGAAGCGACGTTCCCAAGCATGAAGGCCGCGACGCCGAGCTACCTTGATGGCCACCATACGAGAAAAAAAGCCCAATCGACGAAGTAAGCGCAATGCAGACAACAAACGAACCATCGGAGAAGCCGTCCCCACGCGGAATTTCACCATTGTCCGCTCGCAACCCTCGTACACCACGTGGCGAGAAAAAAGGAAACGCTCGAGCACCGCTCGAGTCGTCCCGACAGCGCTAAAGGCGTCATGAACGTAGATCAATCCGCCAATAGCCATATGTGGCATCCAGCCATCAAAATCCTTGAGCGTACTGATTCGATCATGCGCACCATCTACCCACAAGAAACCGACCAGTGGGCCGTTCCAGGTAGCCGAAGCTTCTTCGGAAAGACCACGATAGAGGTCAACGCGATCAGTGACGCCAGCCACCTCTAGCGCAGTTCGAAACATTTCCAACGATTCCGCGCCCCCACCCCACCGAGGATCGTCGAAGGGGTCCACTGCGAGCAGACGACCATTCGATGGCAGCCCGAGGCCTATGAGTACGGCTGATTTTCCGCGATGACTTCCGATTTCCACGGCTACGGTACCCGGCGCTAGCTGTCCGCCGGCCTCGAAAAGTGCTCGGCCCTGGCTTTCGGTCAGCCAACCTTCAATAGAGGAGGCCAGTTGCCAAGCCTGTTCAAAAGTCGTCACTCGATAAATCTACAGACTTTCAGGTCGTAGGACCATCCTCATCATCTCCCCCAAGACCGTCAACGAGCGATTGCCACTGCTCGTGAATATAGACACGACTTTCTTCACGTGCCTCGTCACGAGAGATGACCGAAGGGCGACTGACTTCAAAAGTTCGTAGGTCGAGAGAGTTCCCTGGTTGTTCCCCCAAGACTTCGTAAATAGCTCGTTTCGTCAGCCGCACTATACGCATTAAGTCAGCCACATCGTGGCCCTCGATGCGCCAATTCGGGTTCGGTCCGGGACTTGGTTCGCTCCAGCCCATGGCGCGAAGTGACTCCTCATCCTCAGAAGATAGTGCTACGGCGTCACCGATATTGAGATTCGAAATCACTTCAGCAACCAAGTAACCCGTGGACTCTAACCAAAACTGCACGTAGCGAAAATCGGAAAACTCTCCAATGGCAACTATGCAACGCTGGTCTACGAGAAGGGAGCCTAGGAGTTCCGGCAAGTTCGCCACAAAGGACCCTACTGTTGAGGTGTTTGATTCGTACTCGCCAGTTAACTGTATCTGTGTCATGGAAATACGGTAAAACAAGGGTGTGACAGGACAACTTGACGACCAACTCGGTCTCGACGAGTGGGCGGCGATCGCGCGCCGTAATTCGCGAAGCGTGCAAACATTAATTGGTTGGATTTTCTGGGACCCCGAGGCTGTCAAGCGTTACGGCGAACTTGGCCTCCCGGGCGGGTTGGGGTACATCGCAAGTCGAGCGGCTCCGTTTTCAGGAGCGGGCGCCGAAGCCGTGAACGCTGCTTTTGGTTCCATCAGCCCCATGGGAATAGGAATTGTTTTCGCCCAACTGGGCGAAGCATCAAACTTCCTGCCGTATTGGCGTGCCCGCAATGAAGCCGTCATTCAGGGTTTAAAAAGTTTCGCTCCGGGAACAACCGAATTACTCAGTGAGTGGCGAATTGATTTATGGAACGCTGTCGCCCAATTACCGACAGTAGGACGACCCAATTTTGCGAGCCATCTCTCTTACGATCGAGTTGACGACGGCGGTCTCGATGGGTGGCACGCAGTAAATGCGATTCGCGAATGGCGTGGGGACACCCATTGGGCCATAGTCGCAAGTCACGGTCTCAGCGGATCAGAAGCTTCAATTCTCCACAACTCGTGGCTCGGTTACGACGCTAACTGGCTCTCTCTTTCACGGGGAAACAGCCCAGAATCGATCGCGGCGGCGTGGTCGTCGCTGGAAAGAAAAGGGCTCGCCTCCGCCGGCACGGTCACCGCTCAAGGCCTACTCCTCCGCCAGCAAATTGAAGATGAAACCGACGCGCTAGGTGCAGAAATATGGCGTACCTTAGGATACGAGCGCTCCGAAGCTTTCGGACGAGAATTTGAACCACCCTGCGAACTTCTCTTAGAGAGGGTCAACATAACAGCCGGGATTCGCTATCAGCCAGCGTCGAGAATTCGTGAGTCTTCCAACAAGGCGTAGTTTCTCAAATCAACTTAGGATTGTCAGCGTTACAAAATACTCTCACGGCCGCACCCCGATCGCCCAGCGGCAATGACCTAGGTTGACGACACAGGCATCTGTTCCGATACGTACATCGTGAAGATGTCGTAGGGCAACGCGACGCCTTCTGGATAGACAATGGCTAGCGCTTGGAGACCGCTGGCTAGGGCTAGTCCCAACGCGACCGATTCAACGGCATACGCCGATTCGGTGGCGGAGAGTGACTCCAAATAGTCGCGAGAAAAACTGGAGCGAGCCACAGCAACGCTATCGGCCAACTTTCGGTTCCTCAAAGACAAGCGTTCAATCTCCATTGCAAAACGAATAGCACCTTGATGCTCAGGGCGAAAGTACTCACGCCACTTAACTGCTTCAGCGAGCTCCGCCCCAATTTGACTGACGAGTTCGTTATGCGATCTGACATTGATTGACATCGCTTCGCGTAAACGACGCTCAATGATGTCAATCAGGAGATCTAACTTCGTTGAGTAGCGAGCAAACGCCGCACCTTCGCTAACCCCTGCGGCATCGCAGATGCGCAGGATGGAGGTGGCGCGATATCCGTTAGCGACAATTTCCCGAAGCGCCGTATTGAGGAGAGCGTCTGTGGTCTGATCACCGGTAGCGAAGTATTGCAGCTCCATATATTCAGCCCGGTAGTCCGGTAATTCCGTCGGCTCAGTCGGATGGGTGATGGCCATGAGGACGTCACCCATCGGGCCATTTTCAAGGTCACTTCTCGCAATAGGTTCTGCTGCAACAACCAAACCGACGGCAAACATCAGGGCAATCACCCTTTGTGTGGTCATAATTAGGTCACCACGTGTCACATACTGCAGCACCTCGGATCGAACCAGGCGGGCAACATCTCCTTCGTGTGGCGTGACCAACAACAACTCTCGCAGACAGGCGTGCTCCGACGTTTGCTCACCGATTCGTTGGAGAAGAATTGCCAATTGGGCAAAATCTCCTGTCAGTAAACTATCGGCTATCGGTAGAAGTAAATTTCGAAACGTCGCGAGCGCAATTTCCTCCCAGAGAGTGACCATCATGGCGCTCCGACTAGTGAAGCGGTCGCGGATCGGACGTGAAGAAGTCCCCGCAATCGTGGCAACAGCATTCGCATTAAGAGCATCTAGGCCCGAAGTCTCAGTTATTTGAACCATTGCGAGCAAGAGCCTCGTGGACATCTCAGAGTGGCCCTTTCCTTGCCCAGTGGGCGATATCGTTTGTCGCACGATTTAATCCTAGGCATAAGAACTCTGTGTTCGTGTAGAACCATATTCACTACAGTACGAAGATGGGTGCTCACTGGGGCACTTTGGATTACGACCCGGTGTGCGGTGCCGGAAGGACCGACGGCTAACAGCGAAACACCGCCAAGGAAGTGCGAAAGTAGAGGCGGTGGCTAATGCTGCAGTGGTAATTCTTCCGTGGGCGCTGGGGGACTCGAACCCTCGACCTCAGCCGTGTGAAGGCTGCGCTCTAACCAACTGAGCTAAGCGCCCCGCAGTCCAATGCTACTTCCTCGACGAAGTCCCCACCTCGAGAATTCGGAGGGTAGCCTAGACCGGTGCGCTTCTCTCGACGACCTTCCACCACCGAGCAATCACCGACCTCTCGATCTGAGATCATGTCCATGGACCGGGTTGAGAAAATAATTTCCTACGTAGCGGTCGGATTCACGGCACTTTTGGCCATTTTTTACATTCCGCGCCTTCTTCACGACACCACTCTCTACGACAGTACAAATCCGGTACATCATCAATGCGTAAAACCTTTCCTATTGGTGGGCGCACTCTGCGAGCACACGTACACGAGCCATCCATCAACGTGGTGGCCACAATTCATTCTTCTCGTACTCCTGGCCCTGGTTGCCTGGTACTTCAGCTTTCGAAAGAAAAGAGTTGGTGTCATTTTCACCTCAGCGCTTATTGGGCTTTCACTGGGCCTGAAGGCAGGCTACCCCTTTCTCTTCCTCTCTGGGTGGCTCGTATTACGTGCCTACCGACTGCAAAAGTACGGCAGTGCCACGTTTGCCGGAACGAGCAAAATTGCTCGCGAACGCGCTGCATCAAAACGCGCCGCTCGCGCCGGTACCGCGAAAGACGCGGCTCCCGCTCCCCCAGTTCGAAAGACGCCCAACGCCTCTAAGCGTTACACTCCGCGCGAAACACGGGGACGGAAATAAGTGCCGCTTCCCACCGGATTAGATTTTAAGACCGACTGGTCGAGGTCCCCCCTGATTCGATTAGTTCGTCGTTGTCTGTTGAACTTTCTCTTAGTGCCCGTTACCAAAAGGGTCAGTTCACTTTCCGTTGGAGGCGCTGAGAACCTGCGGAGTGACGCTAGCTATATCTTTACAGCGAACCACGTCAGTCATCTCGACACCCTGTTGGTCTTATCTGCGCTACCAGAACGTCACCGTCGTCGAACAGTGGTAGCCGCAGCCATGGATACATTTTTCATGAACTACTTCAAGGGTGTCGCCACCGCACTCTCCTTTAACGCCATTCCCATTGATCGTCATAAGGTGAATCGGCGAAGTTCTGACTCTGCGCTCGCCCTACTTGCCAAAGGGTGGTCACTTCTGATTTACCCTGAAGGCGGACGAACAACTACTGGTTCACTAATGGAATTCAAGGCGGGCGCGTCCTTCATGGCCGAACGAAGTGGTGTTCCTGTGGTACCGACGTACATTCACGAAGCCGGCCTTCTACGAGGAACGCAGTACGCCAAAGCTGAGATCTTCACGCAAGCGCCACATCGAAAGCGTCACCACGTGACAGTCGTCTTTGGATCTCCACTCACAATGCTCGATGGGGAAAATCTGCGTAGATTCAACGTTCGTATTCACGATGCTGTCGCTGAACTCGAACGAGAATTACTGAGTGGAACTTCAATCCCAAAGGATTAGTAGCCCAGAATTCCGAGTCGGTGCGCATAGAGGTCATCGGCAAGCGTTGACAAGGATTCAAGCTCCGTACCTAAGGCTGACGAGAGTACGGAGTCAGCGAGCCAGGGATTGAGAGCCAGTACCGGACCGTGGGCGTAGGTGGCGGTGATGTTGGTCGTCAGCACACCGTCCGAAACGCCATCGCTACCCACACCTCGGAGAACTTCTCCCAAAGCTGTAAAAGAGCCTGTCGTGCAACCTCCGTGATTTTCAAATCCAATCATGAGACTGCTCCCAACTTTGGTCACGAGATTCCCCACGGCGCGAGTTGCCGCCCGAGTGGTCACCATATCCACCAAGCCCAAACCAGCGCAGGTGTCGCCACCAGCGACGACGAAACTTGAGCCAATTATCTGGAGCCCGGCGCAAACAGCCACCAAATGCGCACCGTCGTCGACACGGCGCGCAAGAGAGCCGTCGGCGATCAGTCGCTCAGTCGCAAGTCGCTGGGGACCATCCTCTCCACCACCGAGTAGAAAAATATCCGCCTGAGGTAGAGCGTCATCGAGCCCTACGGCGAACATCTCGACTTGGATACCCCGCGACGTCGCACGTGAACGCAATACCTTGGCGTTACCACTATCCCCGTAGGTCCCTAGTAGCTCCGGGTAGAGCGTCGCTATTTTCAGCACGGCGAACTTCGCTCTATCCACTTTGCGAAGGCGGTGTAGTTCGCAATGACGTCGATCACGTCGCCAGGGGGTACTTCCCGGGACAGTTCTGAAGCGATACTCACCTTGACATCGTCATAGCTGAGGCGCGTTGCGACATCCAATTGCCGTGAACCTTCACACCACACCATCCGTCCACGCAGGAGTTCAAACGGGGCATCGTAAATCCACGAGGGATCGAGACCATCCGCTAACCCGTCGTTAATATCAACCACCACATCAGCGCCGCTCAACACCACTGACTGCAAGAGCGCTGCCACTCCGGCGGGATTCTTTGCCAGCAGGATTCGCCAGGTTCGACCCTGCCACACCCGGCGTGAGAATCTTCCAGCCACCTCGGTGACTGAAGATACTCGGCCGAGGGCCTGATTCCACTCGACTCCACTCAGATGAGCAGCCGCGAGTGCCATCGCTGCATTTGACCTATTGAAGTCACCCGGCAACAACAGCGTCAAAGGAAAAGCGCCCTCGGGCGTCGTCAGGACATCGCTCAACACAATGGACGAAACAGGGCTCCCTAGGCCGCAGGTGCAGGACCACGAGTTCTCACAAAAAACAATGTGATTCGTGCAATTCGGGCAGCTATTCGAATCCTCACGCCAGGGTGTGGGCACCCACACATTGTTGACCCCCTGAAAATCTCGGACCGCAAAATACACGAGTGGATCGGCGACATTGGCTACAACTCGTAGGTTCGAATGATTGACTTGACCCAAAAACCGGTGCCATCTTTCCGCCATTTGGCGAACCTCGGAGGCTCGATCCAACTGATCACGCGAAAGATTGAGGAGTAGCACCGTCACGCTCGCAGCATTTCTAGATGCATCCACCACCGCGGCAAGAAAAGCCTCGTCAACCTCAAGAACTACCTTGAGCGCAGTCGAATCCTCGAGAGCCGCCAGAACCCCGGCCAACATATTCGAACCCGTCGCATTGGTCGCCGCGGAACCACCGAGTGCAGCCACGAGGAGCGCCGTGGTGGTGGTTTTACCATTAGTCCCCGATACTGCGAAAACTTCACGACCCGTCAGCAGGTGAGACACGATTCCTGGAGAGATACGCAACGCCACCCGACCACCCGCGACAGTTCCAGCACCGCGACCGAGAGTTCGACTCAATGCGTTCACCGTCTTCATCATGACTAGAGCGACGCGGTCGCGAGGGCTCAAATAAAGTATCGGCACGTATGAACGCTAACAACCCCAGAAAAGGCAGAAGGACCAACCTGGGGGGAGGTTGGTCCTTCTGAGAACAGCCGCTCGTTTGGAGGGGGGATCCAAACGAACGGAATAAGAGAATTATGCTCTCTTTAAGCTCATCATGCAAGCGAATTGTAAAAATAGATCTCATCTATAATATTGATATATGGAAATTCGCCAACTCGAAGCCCTAGTTGGAATTGCGGATAACCGCAGCTTCTCCACCACGGCAGAAGCCCTCGAGACCGTACAGTCCAATATTTCGACACGAATAGCCCGTTTAGAGGCGGAGCTCGGGGCGGTACTCGTCCATCGCGGAAGTGGAGAACTTACTGAAGCTGGGATCTTGGCGGTGGCGCGTGCGCGACGCATCATTGACGACGTTCGGGCCATCGCCACCGATGTGATCTCCCTTGAGGATGACATTCGTGGTCATGTCGCAGTCGGGATGATAGGAACAACCGGTCGCTGGCTCATCCCCATACTCCTCAAGGAACAACGCGTTCAGTACCCTCACATTCAAATTCGTATCGTTGAAGGCACCAACTCAACTTTAGAACCACAACTGGCCAATGGTAAACTGGATTTGGCCATTCTGTCTCAGCCCATCGATTCCTCTGATCTCACGGATGAGGACTTATTTACCGAGGATTTAGTGCTCGTTGTCGCCAGAGATCATCCTCTCGCCCTCCTTCGTACGCCACTGCAACTATCCGACATCGCTGAATTCGATCTCCTTCTGCCCTCACAAGGAACTGCCCTGCGTGCAGAAATCGAAAATGCCGCCACGGCCGCAAGTATTCGCCTGCGCCCTCTCATCGAGATTGACGGAATTCGCACCCTGGCCTCTCTGGCCTTTGACGGCCACGGAGCCGCAATTCTGCCCGCCACTGCCCTTTCGAGGCACTTACGCGGAGCCTTCGTCGCCATACCAATCTCCGACCTCTCGCAGCGTCGCGTGGCCTTGGTCAATCGCCGTTACGGTTTCCCCAGTACACCAGTGCGAGCCATTCGCTCGCTGCTCGTGACGCTGACAACAACGTCGAGTGAATTACCGTCGGGAGTTCATATTCATCTCCCCCAGGGCTAGCGACGTGATGAGGAACTCACACTTGAAACCCGAGGACGTGGCCCTGAGTATTTCGCTCCTTGATCCGAGCTTTCGTAATCTCATAACTCACCTCGGTCCTCCTCCTCGTCGACGCCGGGTGCCGGTTTCCCTACGATTCGCAACTTTGACCAGCGCAGTTACTAGTCAACTTCTCTCAACTAAGGCGGCGGCCACCATCCACGCCCGTGTCATTACAGCCTGCGAGGGCCTCATCACGCCAACCAGCGTCGTAACCGCCGGTCCCGAAACCCTCCGGTCAGTTGGACTGTCCTGGAATAAGGCCCTCACAATCACCAACCTGGCCGAACGGACCCTGGAAGGACGCCTCCGCTTCGAACGGCACGGCAGAATGAGCGACGCGGACGTAGCAAGCGAACTTGTCGATGTACGCGGCGTGGGCCCGTGGACGGCGCAGATTTACCTCATGTCCACCTTGGCGCGCCCCGATATTTGGCCGATCGGAGACCTGGGGGTTCGCCACGGTTGGACCCTCATTCACGGCGACAAGGAGCTGATTTCGCCAGCTCGTCTTTTAGCCGAGGGCGAGAACTTCCCCGGCGTACGCAGCAGCGTGGCTTGGTATTGTTGGCAGGCCGTAAACATTCAACGTGGTGAGCGCTAGCCTCAGGTTATGACTCATTTATCCCTCGAAGATTTCGAACGAGAGGCCCTCGCAACGCTCATGGACTTTGCGAGAATTCCCTCGCTTTCACCTCTCTTTGAAGAGAAATGGGCTGACACTGGTCATATCGAAGCGGCCGTCGATCTCATAACTGCTTGGGCGGCCACCCGTGAATTAGCTGACGTAACGATCGAGGTGCACCGTCTCGAAGGTCGCACGCCAGTCGTCCTGATTACCGTGCCCTCGACGGCGCCCGCGGATGTCACTGGTACCGTGATTTTGTATGGACATCTCGACAAACAGCCGCCTCTTGGGGAGTGGTCCGAGGGTCTCGACCCTTTTGAGCCCGTTCGTCGCGGTGACCAGATTTTCGCCCGCGGGATAGCTGACGATGGTTACTCCGCTTTTTCTGCTCTCTTAGCACTCGAAGCCCTGGAGGCGAATCACATTGCTCATGGGCGCTGCGTTGTACTCATTGAGGCCAGTGAAGAAAGCGGCAGCACAGATCTTGAGGCGCACTTGGCCGCCCTCAGCGATCACCTTGGTGACGTCGAGTTGCTCATTTGTCTCGATTCAGGAGCCATCACTTACGACCGACTGTGGGTGACCACGTCACTTCGCGGCGTGCTGAATGCCGAAATTACCGTCTCGGTACTTACCCAAGCGCAACACAGCGGGAGCGCCAGCGGTGTTGCGCCATCCTCTTTTCGAATTCTCCGGCAGCTTCTCGATCGTATTGAGGACCCCGTAACCGGTGAGATTCTTCTGCCAGAATTTCACGCACCTATTCCCAGCTCCGCCGTGGCCGCTGCCGAATCGGTCGCCGCTGAGTTCGGTGACGTCGCAGCCAGCGGCTTGCCCACTGTCGAGGGCCTCAACCTGATGGGCATCTCAGCCGCCGATCGGATCTTGGGGCGAACGTGGCGGCCCACCCTGTCGGTCATTGGAATGGGTGGGATTCCGCAACCCGAAATCGCCGGGAATGTACTTCGTCCCTCCACCACCTGTGTCATCAGTTGCCGCCTACCACCGACTCTTAACTATGAACTCGCCTTGTCGGCTCTCGTAACGGCTCTCACTTCGAATATCCCCCACAACGCTCACGTAACCGTGAGCGCACACGGCGCCAATGGCTGGGCGGCGCCCGAGACCGCCCCGTGGCTATCGGCGGCTCTCGAAGAGGCCTCCCTTGACGCGTTCGGCAATAGGGTGGGATTTACCGGCGAGGGGGGTTCAATTCCTTTTCTCGGTTCGCTGGCGGTTCAATATCCCAAAGTCCAGTTCGTGGCGACCGGAGTCCTCGGTCCACATTCCAATGCTCACGGCATTGACGAAATGCTCGATTTACCGACCGTGGTGAGCATCACCAATGCAGTCGCCACTATCCTTCAAGCTCACGCAAACCACCAAGAGAGGTCGTAATGACAACGTCAATTGACATATGGGTGGACCCCGCGTGCCCCTGGGCATGGATCACCTCTCGGTGGTTACAAGAAGTTGCGAAGGTGCGCGACGTACGAGTTGTCACCCACGTAATGAGCTTGGCCGTTCTCAATGACGGTCGAGAGCTCTCCGAGCAGTACGTCGAACTCATGAAAAAAGCCTGGGCGCCCGTCCGCGTACTGATCGCGGCCGAACAGGGCTTTGGAGAAGAGGCCGTGGCTCATCTTTACGAGGCCATGGGCAACGAGTACCACGGAAACCAGAATAAGGACGTCGACTCCATGATTCGAACGGGGCTGGAGGTTGCGGGCTTGCCCTCATCTCTCGCCGAAGTTGCGTGGGACTCATCATATGACGACGCCGTGCGATCGAGCCACCACCAGGGCATGGACCCCGTTGGCTCGGACGTTGGAACCCCAGTTATTCACGTAGGCGATATCGCATTTTTTGGCCCGGTCGTAACGCCAATCCCCCGGGGCGAGGCGGCTGGAAAGCTCTTCGACGGTGTCGTTCTCGTGGCCGGAACTCCCGGTTTCTACGAACTCAAGCGCTCGCGAACCGAAGGACCCTCGTTCGCGTGACCACTCGTCACATCCTCTCCACTGGGCTCCCCGTCAATGAGGCAGGCAACAAGGACTCCCCGCTCGCCATCATTGTGTTGCAGGAAGCTTTCGGCGTAAATGACCACATCCGTGACGTGACTGACCGATTCGCCACCGAGGGTTATTTCGCAGTGGCCCCCGAACTCTTCCATCGAGAAAACTCCCCCGAAGTTGCCTACGACGATTTTCCTTCGGCACTCTCTGCTCTCGGAGCTCTCTCACGCGACGATCTGGGCAGCGACCTAAGCGATACCTCGAACTATCTTCAGTCACTGGGATTTGCGCCCAGCAATACCGCGATTGTCGGTTACTGCATGGGTGGAACTGTTGCCACGTTTGCCAATACGCTCGGACTCGTGGGGGCCAGTGCTTCCTTTTATGGCGGCGGTGTTAGCGCGGGTCGATTTGGCTTGCCCTCGATGATCGATATGGTTCGTGACCTAACGGCGCCATGGATTGGATTGTACGGACAATTGGATAAGGGTATTCCACACGAGCAGGTCGAGGCTCTCTCTAGCGCTCTCTCTCACAGCTCGCACGCCACCATCCTGCACTACTACCCAGAAGCCGATCACGGGTTTCACAGTGATGACCGTCATCCGGTGTACAACAAGGCGGTCGCTACCGCAGCGGCGAGAGAGACCTTGGACTTTTTCGCCCAGCACCTCAGCCGCCGCTAGGGTCGATACCTAAGGTAAAAACGGGTCTCACTTAAGCCACCGCGCCACGTGAAGCCGCCCGAAACGTGCTCCACGTCCCCTTCCGGTAGCTCGAAGGAAATTGGCCCTGACGTCACCACGTCACCATCAATCGACAATGGCTCAGCGCGAACTCGCATCGCGGTGCCGTTCTCGTTCCCTCGCAGAACAACTTCAATGAGCCCGTCAACTACCACGTACCCATCAATGTACGACTCGCCACCGAGGTAGATACCGAGGCTTCCCACAGACGAATCCTCCCCTCGACTCGTGACCATGACGGGCACGTACTGGTCACGCGCGAACGTTCCACGGTTTTTTTCGTCCACCCCAATTGCGGCGTTTGGGCTGAGTCGACTCGTCGACCGAGCTGCTCCAAAGCGCTGCGTGTGACTCCGCGCTAAGCGCACTGGTTGGCTCACAAATGTCCACTGCGACTCTCGAGCCAAATCAACAATAACTGGGCCAAAATATAAATCGTGAACATGCTCGGTGTCGCGGGTCAGCACGCTCGGCAAGGTACTTTCGCCACCACTGACGGCTATCCATATTCCGAGCAACGACACGTAAGAAGCAAACGTCACTCCGTAAGCCCGGGCGTAGGGTCCGGCCGTAACCGCGAGTTCCGGGTGAAACAAGTTGGAAATACGGTCGCGCAGAATTGTCCTCAGTTCGTGACCCCATTCGAAGAATTCCTGCGTCGGCGGATAAGCAATCCATAGGGCCACCGCCAGGAGGTCAATCCCGTCATAGGTCGGAGAGTTGTACTCATCCACATCGCCGAAATGCCGAAGTCTTTCCATTATTCGCTGAGCTCGATTGAGGCCAGATTCCACCCATGTGCTTCGTCCGCCTCGCACTCCCTCGTGAGCACTCAACCAAGCAGAGAGTAAGTTGGGATTTGTATACGTGTCAGCGATTCGAGCGTCCGGCTCACCTGCAACACACCAGGAGATTGCTTCGTCTACTTCATCACTGAGATCAAAGTCCAATAGTTCCGAAAACTTAGCTCTCAGGATTGCCAAAATAACACCGAGGAACTGGCGCCAATTCGGGTCGTAGTCAACCCACTCCCGCGCTCCCACCAGCGCCGGTAGCGCCTGCTCGCGCACGACTGGAAAGCTTCCCGACCACGCAGCGTCAGGCTGTCGCCACTGGGTCGCTAATACCGCCCGCAACGCAGCAGTAGCTCGTTGCGTGTGACCTCGCGAAAAATCAAAATAAGCACCCAGCGCACTCTCCCTAACCGAGTGCAGGTCAAGGTCACTCAGATCAACTCCGGGTGTAACCCCTGGGGCTAGACGTACCAGGGAACATGCTTCGTCCCACAATTCCTCGTGTATGACCGCGAGGGCGTCAAGAGCGGTTCTCACTAGCCTCGCGGGACATCCTTCCAAGCAACGTCCTTGTCGTTTCGAGGCTCTCCAGGTAGTCCCAGAACTCGCTCGCCGATAATGTTGCGCATGACCTCGCTCGTGCCGCCCTCGATGGAGTTCGCCCGCATTCGCAGGAAAGCCTTGCCAACGTCGACCCCGCCCATGGCGTATTGCGGACGGACCATGGGGTAGCCGCTCGAATAGAGCATGCCGTCAGCACCCATCAAATTGACGCACAGTTCCGTAACCTTCTGATTCTCTTCCGCAAAACCTAATTTTGCGACGGAACCTTCGGGCCCAGGGGTTCCGGACTTTCGAAGGTCACCCGCTCGCTTATTCGTAAGGCGAGCCGCCTCGTTGCGCACCCATGCCCGCATAAGTTCGTCACGTAGAGACATTGCGTAGCCGTCGGTACGACCACGCCAACGCTCGTTCCAAATCTTGACCGCTTCGCCGATGAGACCCGAACCCCGCGGAGGCACCGTGCCGCCAATGGACACGCGCTCGTTCATCAGAGTCGTGATGGAGACACCCCAGCCCTCACCCACGCCACCGAGGCGCTGGGAGTCCAGTACCTGAACGTCAGTAAAGAAACACTCATTGAACTCCGCCTCACCAGTGATTTGGTACAGGGGACGAACGTCCACGCCCGGGGCGTTCATGTCGACGATAAACGCGGTTATTCCCTTGTGCTTAGGGACATCAGGATTGGTTCGTGCGATGATCAAACCGTATGAAGCCACGTGCGCGAGAGTGGTCCACACCTTTTGACCAGTGAGATTCCACTCGTCGCCATCACGCAGCGCCCGAGTGGCGAGAGTGGCGACGTCGGAACCAGCTCCGGGTTCCGAAAAAAGCTGACACCAGATTTCTTCTCCGGTGAACAGGGGGCGTAGGTACCGCTGCTTCTGCTCGTCGGTACCGTGAATCACGATGGTCGGCGCACACATACCGTAGCCAATCACATTGCGCATCGCCGATGATGGAGCACCCGCGGCACCCAGACGACGAAGCACTTGCATGTGCCGTGCCGGGCTCGCATTCTGACCACCGCAATCCTCCGGGAAATGAATCCATGCGAGGCCTCGGTCAAATTGCTCTCCAAGAAAAACCACTGGGTCGGTTGTCGCCGGTGGGAAGTCTGCGAGCAAGGCGTCTATTTGAACATCCAACATCTTCTCGTCCAGTAGTTCGTCTTCACGGGTAATGGTCATGGCGCCCCCTTAGGTGTCTCTGGGCATCATAGAACCGAAAACAGTCGTCGGTTTCAATTTTGCGATGGGTTGATTCCTCAACTGAATCAATCAACATCGTCACAACTTTGGTATCGCCAAGACTGTAGGAGGCTAGCCGTGCGATGCTGGGTTAGTCTTATAGGGTTAGTACTTTTTAGGGGGATTTTACAAATGGCTGCAGAAATAATGGAGGCGTTGGATTTCCAGCGACTGGTCGAACTCGGGGGAAATCGTGAGGCTGGCGTCGCGGCCGCACTCGAACTCCGTAATGGTGACGAACAGGCTCGTTTTAAAATTGCCAGTCTCTGTCTCTACGTCGCTACCGTGGCGCCAGAGGCCCTGGCCGATATCTACGACGGCCTATGCGAAGGTTGGCTAGGTCGGGAACCACAGGCACCACGTATTAGTGCGCCAGCCGAACCGGCAACCGTTCCCGCGGAAGCGTGGAGGGAGCTGTGGGCCATCGTTCTTGATCCCCACGCTGGCGACGACCCTTCGCTCATAACTGTTCGAACCACCGCCCTCACAAGTTTGCTCGAACACAGTTTCCACACGCGAGTGGCCGCGATGTCGCACCTCTACCCCGATGTTGACGTCGCAGCATCACAAGGAACACCACCTAAGTTCCAGCTAGAGGACTTGGCCCGCTGTCCCAAAGATTCGCTGGGGGGCCTCTTGCACGGACTCGTTGTCGACAAAGGTTTCGACCTCGAAGTGCTCGATCGCGACGCCATCGGCCTCGACTCGCTGCCCGTCCCACTGCCCTATCTCAACGTTCGAATTCTTCAGTGTCACGATATCTGGCACTTCGTCGGCGGCTACGAGACAACCAGCCTGCACGAGGTAGCGATTTCAGGCTTCCAGATGGGCCAGTTTGGGCACCACTACTCCTCCATGTTTCTCGGAGTAGTTTTGGCTCAGGTGGCCTTCATCGCACCTGTCGAGGCCACTGGTTTTCTGCTCGACACCGTCCTGTCGTCCTACGTGCACGGTCGCGAAACACCGCCACTCATGGCAGTGCCATGGGAAAAAATCTGGGATCAGACACTCGAGAACATTCGCCTGAAACTCGGTGTCACCGCCTACGAACGGCCCTACCCGGCCGGCCTCATTGAAGATTTGCGAGCCGCAAGCTGATTGACCGTGGCACGCAAGAGCCCAGTTCTCAGTCGACTGCAGCAACGTAACATCCCCGACTGGTGGAGTAACGCTAAGTTCGGAATCTTCATTCACTGGACGATGGCCGCCGTGCCCGGGTTCGCCCCCGTCGGCACGGAGTTCGCAAATATTTTGCAATCGAAGAGCAAGGACGCGTACGGCTACACGCCATATGTTGAGTGGTATCAGAATTCGATGCTGTTTCCTTCGAGTCCAGTGTCGAAATTCCACGCTGCGAACTACGGTGACGCGCCGTATCACAACTTTCGCGCAGATTTCGAGGCCGGCATTGAAGCCTGGAATCCCTCAGAGTGGGTTCAGCAATTCGTAGACGCGGGTGCCGAGTATGTCGTTTTAGTGTCGAAACACCACGATGGGTATTGCCTGTGGCCCAGCGAAGTAGAAAATCCACACCGTCCAGGCTGGAACTCTCGTCGCGACGTGGTCGGCGAGCTCGCGAAGGCCGTACGTGAGGCTGGACTTAAATTTGGTATCTATTACAGCGGTGGCTTGGACTGGACCTTCTACCAGCGACCCATGGGTCAGATGAGCGACGTGCTCGCATCTATCCCCCGTGGTGACTACCCTGCTTACGCCGAAGCCCAAGTACGCGAATTAATCGATCGCTACCAACCGAGCGTTCTTTGGAACGACATTGCGTGGCCCGATCGAGCCGACAAACTGTATGACCTGTTTGCGTATTACTACTCTCAGGTTCCAGACGGTGTTGTCAATGACCGCTGGCAGGCCTGGTCACCGTTAATGAGTGCCGTCAAGTCACGACCGGTGGCTGCCCTCATCGACGCCGGCATCCGCCGTTCCATGAAACGCAATGGGGGTTTAGTCCCTCCTCCGCCCCCTCACTTTGACGTACGCACTCCGGAGTACGTCGTCTTTCCGAGCGTGAAGGAGACTCCGTGGGAGTGCGTTCGGGGCATGGACGATAGTTTCGGGCACAATGAGGCTTCACTGCCAGAACACTTCATATCTCACGACGATCTGCTGTGGCTGGTAACCGACATCGCAGCCAAGGGAGGCAATCTTCTCCTCAACGTCGGACCGCGCGGCGTCGACGGTTCCATACCGGAGCTCCAGGCCGAACGTTTGCGGTGGCTCGCTGAGTGGCTTCCTCGACACGAAGCGGCCCTGAAGAACACTCGCCCCTGGCTTGATCGCAGTGTCATCATCCCAGCTACGAGCAATGTTCGCTACAACGTTAAGGACCACACGGTCTACGCCATCGTTCGTAATCCCGCTCGTGAGCTAATTTTAGAAGAAGTGGCTACCAGCCCAAGTACCACCGTTACCACCATCGACGGAACAGCTTTGCGGTGGCGAGTCGAAGAGAATGGTCTCGCGGTCACCCTGTTGGAAGCGCCCGATTCGAACACACCCGTCGTTGTCGTACTCACCGGCGTCAGTTACCACAGCCTTCATTGATATAAACTGGAGAAAGCATGTTTGACATCGTTATTCGAAATGCTCGAATTGTTGACGGCACGGGAGAGCCATCATTCTTTGGAGATGTCGCCGTCACTGATGGCATCATCGTGGCCGTAGGTGGCGTCCTGGATGGGGGGCGTCGTGAAGTCGATGGATCCGGACTGGTTTTGGCCCCTGGCTTTGTTGATGTCCACACCCACTACGACGGCCAGGCGACCTGGGATGCCGATTTGTCACCTTCTAGCTGGCACGGGGTTACCACTGTCGTCATGGGCAACTGTGGGGTAGGTTTCGCTCCCGCACGCCGTGACGGCCACGACTTCCTTATTGAACTCATGGAGAGCGTCGAAGATATTCCGGAAACCGCCCTCCACGAAGGAATTACCTGGGGCTGGGAAAGTTTCCCTGAGTATCTCGACGTCCTTGAGACCACCCCGCGCACTATTGACATCCTCGCCCAGGTGCCTCACGCAGCGCTTCGCGCCTATGTTCTCGGCAATCGCGCTCACGAAGATGCACGCCCCGAAGAAGTTGAGGAGATGGCTCGGCTAGTCGAGGAAGCTCTCAGAGCAGGTGCGGCTGGATTTACAAGTTCACGCACCGTATTGCATCGCTCCAAACACGGTCTCATCCCCGGTACCACGGCGCCAATTGACGAACTCTACGCAATTGCCGACGCCGTTGGTCGAGTGGGCGGACGCGTCTATCAACTTATTTCCGACGCCCAAGGATCTGGCGATGACTGTGAGGTCCTCGCCGAATTGGCAGAACGCAGTGGCGGAGTAGTCACCTACACCGTGGCGCAGTCTCCCTTCGCGCCCGAAGCCTGGCGTGAGGCCCTGCAATTCGCCGACGACCAAGTCGCTGAAGGTCACGACTTGCGCCCGCAAATTGCCTGTCGGCCTACCGGCATGCTCTTTGGTCTACAGTCCACCCTCCACCCGTTCATGAGCCACCCCACCATGATGGAAATTGCTTCCCTGCCACTCGCGGATCGAGTGGCCCAGTTGCGCCGACCCGACGTTCGAGCGGCCCTGCTCAGCGAGGAGCCTTCCACCACGAACTTTCTCAATCGCTTCCTCATTAGCAGGTGGAACGAGATTTTCCCTCTGGGCGACGAGCCCGACTACGAACCAACCTCGGCGACCAGCATCGGAGCGGTCGCCGCCGCCACTGGTCGCGACCCCTACGACATCGCCTTGGACCTACTCTTAGAGGACGACGGGAGGAGCTTCCTGTTCGCTCCTCTAGCCAATTACGTAGCTCAGGACCACGACGCCATCTTGGACATGCTCGAGCACCCCCGTTCCTTGCTAGGACTTTCTGACGGTGGAGCGCACTGTGGTCTTATTTGTGATGTCAGTTTTCCTACCTACCTACTCACACACTGGGTGCGCGACCGCCAACGTGGAGAACGAATTTCTCTCGAACGAGCTATCCATATGCAGTCGGGACAGACTGCGGAGTCCTACGGCCTGCACGACCGCGGAACTATCGAAGTGGGCAAGCGGGCTGATCTCAACCTCATCGACTTAGAGAATCTCACCCTGCACGCACCAGAGATGATTTTCGACCTACCCGGCGGCGGCCGTCGCATTGTTCAGCGCGCTTCCGGGTATCTGATCACCATTCAACACGGTCGGGTCACATTCGAAAACGGGGTGCCCACTGGAGAGCGACCCGGTCGATTGGTACGCCTTAATGAACTAGTGAGCAACGCGTGAACGAATTGCACGGGAGCAGTTCGTCGTGGCGCGAGGCCCAGGGTCGCGTGCTGGCTGGGGCCGACGCTCGTGAAGAAGCGCGGGGAATTATTGAGTTAATGACCACCACTGAGCGCCTCGACATGCTCGATGGTGGTCTCCCATTCTGGCGTGGTCTCGGCGACATCGTCACGGGTTCGATTCACAAACGCCCCTTCCCCGCCGCGGTACTTTCTCGGCTCGGTATTCCCGGCTTGTGGTTCGCCGATGGACCTCGGGGTGCGGTCATCGGACCCGCTACCGCTTTTCCCGTACCCATGGCGCGGGGTGCTACCTTCAACCCTGATTTAGAAGAGCGGGTAGGTGACGCCATCGGTGCCGAAGTCCTCGCCTCGGGGGCCACCCTTTTCGGTGGCGTGTGCATCAATTTACTTCGCCATCTCTCGTGGGGCCGGGCACAAGAAACCTACGGCGAAGATCCGTACCTACTCTCGCGCATGGGTGTCGCAGCGGTCCGGGGCACTCAGCGTCACCTCATGGCCACCGTCAAGCACTTCGCACTGAACTCAATGGAGAACTCACGTTTCTCAGTCGACGTGGATGTCGATCTCGCGACCCTTCATGAGGTCTACCTTCCGCACTTTGAAGCAGCCATTGACGCCGGAGCGGCCTGCGTGATGACGGCCTACAACTCAGTGAATGGTGAGTGGTGTGGAGAGAGCCATCTACTCATTGAAAAAATACTTCGTGGTTCCTGGAATTTTGATGGCTACGTAATTTCTGACTGGATACTCGGCTTACGTGATGGGGTGAAGTCTCTGCGGGCCGGTCTCGACGTTGAGATGCCCTACCGGATGATTCGCCGCACACCCATCGACGAAGCAATCGCGAACGGAACCCTTAGTACCGAGTTGGTGGATCGAGCCTGTGAGAACATCCTTTCAACCCTGCTCAGATTCAACGTCCCGGAACCCCACACTCAACCGCAGAATCTCGCAACTCCGGCCCATCGCTCGCTCGCTCGAGAGGTAGCCTCCGCGAGCTTCGTTCTCTTGCACAACGATCACGCGGGAGCACCCCTCCTGCCCTTCGCCAGTGGCGCCGCAACCAGCGTGGCCCTCTTTGGGAGCCTCGCGTCACGAATCAATCTCGGCGACGCCGGATCGTCGGACGTCTACACCCCTGATCCAGTTACTTTCGCCGATGGACTGCGCGAGCGTTTTTCACGCCTCAGCGTCAACGACGGTCACGACATCAATTCTGTTGCGGAAATTGCCGGAGCCCACGACGTCGCGGTGGTGGTGGTTGGTTCCACGAAAGATGACGAAGGTGAGTACATTTCGGAAGGTAATAATCCAGAGTTGGCTCGTCTCATGCCGGGACCCGACGACGATGCTCTAGTAGAGAACTTCGAAAAGTTCATCCACGAGAAGGATTGGCCGCTCACCCCAGGGTACGGACGGGGCACATCCGAAACCTTCGGCACGGGTGGCGACCGAAGCACCTTGGAGTTAAAAGAGAGTGACCTCGCGCTCATAGAAGCAGTCGCCGCTGCGAATTCACGGACGGTCGTTGTCGTTATGGGAGCTACCGCTTCGCTCGTCCACGAACTGACACGTTCTGTAGCGGGGATTCTTCTCGTCTTCTATCCAGGTGTCGAGGGCGGTCGAGCGCTAGCTGACGTTCTACTCGGTGATTCGGAACCGGCTGGTCGCTTGCCCTTCGCCCTTCCTGGACGAGCAAGTGACCTCGTGGAGTTCAACAGAGAAACTGATTACGCCAAATATGGGCCCTTGCACGGTCAGTGGCACCTTGACCATGAAGGTCACACCGCCGCTTTCCCCTTCGGATACGGACTTGGCTGGGGCCCCTTGGAAATAATTCAGACGGAAAGCCAGGGGGACGCCATCACCGTCACCTTGAAAAACAACGGTGACCTCACCACGAATAGCATTATCTTCGCCCACGCTCGCGCCAGTGGTTCATCCGGGCCGCGGAAATTAGCGTGTTTTGTTCGTATGGTAATCCAACCCCAGGAAATTCTCGCCGTGACGATGTTGGTTGATCGCTGGGCACTTCGTCGCTTCAACCCGGAAACCCAACGATTGGAATCAATTTCCGACTCGCTCGACGTAGAAATTGGACGTTGGGCGCGTGACTCCCAGAGTCACCACCTCACCCTTCCGGCAGTTCTCTAGGACCCCGATGAACTACGAACAGGACCTCAACGACCATTTTGGCCTCGACGAAGTAGTTGTGAACAATTTTGAGCGCGACGGTTACGGAATTTTTCGCAAGGTATTTCAACCCGAGACCCTTGAGCACTTCTCTCCGCTCATTCGAGAGGCTACGGACAAGTCTTTGCAGACCTTCGTCCCTATGGAAGAAAGGTCCGCCTACGACCAAGCCTTTATTCAAGAGATGAACCTGTGGCGACGCTACGAAGATATTTTGCCTCTCGTTTTTTCGAAAAAACTAGCTCGCATGGCAGCCGAATTGCTCAGAGTTGATGGGGTACGTCTCTACCACGACCAAGCTCTTACCAAGGAGAAGCGCGGTGGCAAGACTCCGTGGCACTGCGACCAGTACTACTGGCCACTTTCCACTGATCGAATGGTAACCGTATGGATTCCGCTTGTTGACGTTCCCTTCGAACGTGGACCACTGTCATTTATGCCCCAGAGTCAGCGTACGGACTTTGGGCGCCATCTCGACATCAGTGACGCCGCCGAGGCGGAAATTTTTGCCCACCCGCAGTGGAACTCGGAATTAATCGATGAGCAGCCCTTCGCGCTGGGTGACGTTTCCTATCACTTTGGTTGGACTTTTCATGGTGCACATCCAAACAACACCGATTTAGACCGGCCAGTTTTTACCATCATCTACTTCGCTGACGGAGCTTGCCTCGTTGAACCAGTCACCGAAGGGCAGCGAGGGGACCAGGTGAAGTGGCTGCCCGACTCCATTATCAACGAGCCCATTACATCGAAGCTCAATCCGCTCTTATGGCAACGAAAGTGAATTGTTTGGTGGCACCTTGCCGTCGAAATCCCTGCGCAGCGATTAACTATTCAATTTGAGAACGCCTCGACGTTGGTCAGCACTAGGACCGTTGTTGGGCCACGTTCACTCGGCAAGTCAACTTCAATGCCAGTGTCCATTTCACGCCACGGCAGCGTAGCGCCGTGAAGAACGCTCACCGAAGTCCCGGTCGTAGCCAGCGCTGAGAGCTTCACCTGCGGCCCACCTCCTCTTACAAAGGCGTACACCACTCCTAGAGCGTTACACGTGTAGCGGACTCGATCTCCCTCGGCAATTTTAGTTCCCTGGGAAAGCCACGGTCGAGTTCCCTTCAGGGCCGGCGCCAGGGGCACCAACCACTCCCCTAGCCATTTGAGTCGCTCTTGTTGCACTTCTGGAATAGATCCGTCCACGCCACGGGGCCCAACGTTCAACATCACGTTTCCACCCTTGGCGCAGACGTCGGTCACTAGCCACGAAAGAGCTTCGGGTTCAATGAAGTTTTCTTCTCTGGAATAGGCGTTAAAAGCAAAACTCTCATCCATGCCACGCACGCATTCCCATGGCTCTTTTTGCACAGTGGGAAAAACGACGTATTCCGGAGTGCGGTAGTCGTAGTGCGGAGGTCGCGGCGGGATTAAACCACCAGCACGTTTCATCGAACTTCGAGCGATCGTGTTGACGAGCCAAGCGACCACTTTGCATCTACAGGCGCCGAGAACGGGCGACCACGGAAGCCAACGATCGTTTACGACGCCATTGGGAACTTGGGCGTAGTAGTACTCAAACAGTTTCTGAAGCGAGCTAGCTCGGCCCGGCCACGCGACATCGTTCCACAAAATGTCGGGCCGATAGAGATTAATCAGTTCACGAATTTGGTCGTCGGCATACTGCGGGTAATCGTCTTGGGGTATCGCAGCGAAGACGTCACTCATCTGACCGACCGGCTGATCATTAAAGGTCCAGTCCATGCCACCGCAGTAGTAGATCCCAAACTTGAGGCCAGCCTGACGGACCGCCGATGCGAGTTCGCCCACCACGTCTCGCTTAGAGAACCAGGCGGGTCGACGGGGATTCGTCACCGACGAGGGCCACAGACAGTAGCCATCTGCGTGCTTAGCTACCAGCACGACGTATTCTGCTCCGCTTTGGACAAAAGACTGCACCCATTCCCGGGCATCCCATTTTTCAATTGCCGCTTCGAAGTCTTTCTGAAAGGACTCGTAGGGCAGCTCACCGTATTTTTCTCGGTGGAACGCGCTCACCGGACTATTCGGAAATCGCAACGAGTTTTGATACCACTCAACGTATGGCGTCGAGCTATACGCCGACGGGTCGCCGGACTGGAGCAAATCTTTAAAGGCCGTTCCCACTGGGGCAAAAGCGGGCACTGAGGCCAACGTCCAATGAACAAAAATTCCAAATTTCGCGTCACTCCACCACGGTGGAATTGCACGTTGCCGGAAGTTGTGCATTGATTTCGTCGTGTGGGCCACAGCTAGCGCCCGTACCATCCGCATGGATCACTGGACCGCTGAGACTTCATAAAACCACAATAACCTCAGCGCTATGGCCTTGATGCCTACTGCAAGAACCGGCGTCACTCGGGTACGAGCATCGGTGGAGATGGCCACCCGAGGGCTATCATGAGCTCAGCCGGAGCGTAGTGAGGTGCACGTTGCTCATGGTTTTCTGGGAGGCTGTGTGACGACATCGCAATTGATTTTCACCGAAGCCGAGCTTCTGACAACGAGCTCGGTCGCCGAGCCCCTCTTCGCTGGCGGCGTTAGATGTCACGGAGGATTCGTGGCGGACGGGTCCTACGTTTCCCCCCGCACACAATTTCGAACTCCCGCCATCTCGGCCTGGCAGGAAAATCACCGTGAAGTCTTTGGCACCGAAATTCTCGACGTATCGCTCGACACATGGCCGGCCCACGTTCCCAATCTTGCCCAAGCTCGCTTTCTGCTGGCGGCTGGCGTCCCGGAGCCCCTGATTGCCACCCTCACTCGGATTGGCACGGTCGAAGGCTTCGGCGCCAACATCCGGAATTTCCGTCCGTCCAATATGCAGCGTTACTTCGAAGAAGATGTACGCGGCACGGCACTCGATCACCTGGCTTCGGGGCTCTTTGAAGCGCACGGTCGCGACGAAGCTGGATGGGAAGAAGAGGCAGGACACAAGGACATGTGGTTTGCGGCTCGCGATGTCGCTTTTGAAACGCCCCGGCTCTCGCTGGAAATGGAAGGGATGTTGACACGTATGGGTTTCGGAGCGGCCAGCAAGCTTGCCCCAGCCCGTTTATTACCCGAGGAGATCGACCCGGCCCTCGAGACCATGATTTCAGTCATGATTCGAGTTCTCTTCATCGAGATTTCCGCCTTTCACACCTTTCAATGGTCCGAGTCTTGGCTCAGTGACAAACAACTGGTCGCCGGAGACGGAGAGGCGGCTCGTTTAGTTTCCTACATCCGAGCCGACGAAACACCCCATATTCAGTACCTTGCTACCGCACTTACGGAAATGCGCGACCGCACCTGGATAACTGGGAGTGGAAAGAAATTTAAGGGAACCGACATGCTCAAAATGATGTGGGACCCAATGTTGGCCAACAGCATTGGTGCCCGTCACGCGCAATCTCAACGCGCCGCCTTGGATGAAGTCACCTTCTGGTGCGCTGAACGTAAAAATGGCGCCGATCTCATAGCCGAATACACATCCTTGAGCGACGAAAGCGCCAGCCAATAGTGATTGACTTGCTGAACTGCGCTGCAGTTCTGTGGTGGACCGTACAGGACTTGAACCTGTGACCTCTTCCATGTCAAGGAAGCGCGCTACCAGGCTGCGCCAACGGTCCGACGGCTAAAGACTACCACCAAAAAATGGGTCGTCATTCCTTGTTCCGGTCGCGAGCGGCTCCGTAATAGAGTGATTCGCGCCACGAGGGTGGAGTAAATAAGAATCTTCGGCCGAGAACTCTACATTGCCGAAGAGCGACTTACGCCTTCTCATTCTTGTGCTCGAGTCCCGCATGCAACTGTTCTGACGGGCCGCGCTGCTTCTCAACATCCTCATCGCGCCCGAGAACTTCTTGCTGTTTTTGCACGTCTTGGTTGTGTCGAATTTGTGCGAAGAACACTTCTACAGAAGCGCGAGCATCTTCGAATGCGTGGTGTCCGCCAGATCTGACCTGGTAGTGCTCACAGAGGAATGACAGTCCTCGACGGGGGCGATTGGAGCCCTCGCGTGGCTCAATTGCCACGTCGTGGTCGACAATATTAACTAGATGAATGTTGTCGACATCGAACTGATTCACTTTCAAAGAATGCAGGCCATGACGAGACATCGTTGACTCCAACATTGACAAGTCGAACATTGGGTTTGACCCCACGAAGCAGGCACCCCTCGCGTGATACCCACGGAGATACTGAATGGCTCGCGTTGCGCCCGCCACCACGGAGAGAACTTCCATATCGTCGGCCGGGTTCTCCAACAATTCTCGAGAAACACCATGAACCTTCTGGGCTCCTTCATGGATAGGTCGTTCGGGAAGAACGAACCAATGATGCTGATCCACGAGCGCACCATTTTGGTAGACCGCGAGGCCATAGGAAATGGCTTCATCTAAGGAAGTATCAAGACCGGTGGTCTCGGTGTCAAAGCCCACGACCAGCTCAGGAATCGATTCGTACAAATGCATCACAAGATACTGTCACGAACGAGTGACATCGAACAAAGCACCACGTCACTTAGAATTTGAGTTATGTCTCGCAAACAAGTTCGACGTGCACGACGGTGGCGAAAGACACTCCTTTTCTCACCCCTGCTAGCGATGGTCGCCATCCCCGCCACCATCTTTTCTGGAATCTTGACGTCAACCACGACAACAACTACCACCTCAACCACGACAACAACGCTCCCCTACGTCCCACCGCCCGTGCCAGCGACCTTGCCGGGTGGAGCGGGAACGAGTAGTTGGATAAATCCCGAACCTTGGAGTGGATCAACACCGTCAATTCTCACCACGAGTTTCCCGATTTCTCCCACTCTTCAGGGCTACGCAGCGTGGATTCGATCCACTAGTACCTCCATAGGCTTATACCCCGGGTACAAGGGACCTGGCCCACTGAGGATCAATCGTGGACCCATGATGGTTCCCGTCGTGGCGCGTCCGTACCTGCTGGCCACCTTTAACTCTGGTTTTTACGAAGAAGATACTGCCGCTGGTTTCTATAGCCATCACACGACTTTTTACCCGATGGTCAACGGTCGAGCGACACTGGTGACCTATACCGACGGTCGGGTGGACGTCCTCACGTGGACGAGCGGTCAGGTCATACCCGCCACCATCGGAACTGCCCGACAGAACCTCAATCTTCTGGTGGAAAACCACCACG
Organism: uncultured Actinomycetes bacterium; assembly: GCA_903860915.1. Classification (GTDB taxonomy): domain Bacteria; phylum Actinomycetota; class Acidimicrobiia; order Acidimicrobiales; family RAAP-2; genus RAAP-2. The sequence continues at coordinate 133,624 of CAIOSJ010000021.1, forward strand.
CAACCTCGGCAACCATCGCAACTCCCTACATGTGGGGATCGACACTTCACGGACTTCCAAAGGTGTGGCGTTCGGGCGTCGGCGTTGATGACCACGGCAATCTTTTATACGTGGCAGCCCCCGACCAAAGTGCTGCCTCCCTCGCAGCCATCTTTGTACGACTCGGCGCGGTACGAGCCATGGAGATGGATATCAATCCCGTCTGGCCGATCTTCGTGACCTACGGCGCGAGAGGTGGCCTACTGCCCGTACTGCGAGTGAGCAATCCCAATCAGACAGCGCGTCGATTTCTCTACTCCAGCACCAAAGACTTCTACGCCGTGTACCTGCGTAGCGCCACCACGGTGCAAGTACCATGGTGACACGAGGCCAACACCGTCGGCGTCGATCCCGTCGAGCGCAGTTGACCTTGATCGCACTGCTGGCGCTGGGGGCTGCGGGCACCTGGATGACGTTGCGCTCGACGCCGAGCCCCCGAATGATGGCAGATACGACTACGACGAGCACCTCGGTACCAGCAGTCCCCTTCGACATGAGTTTTGCTGGCGACACTGAACTTGGATCCTCACCAATCGTGCCGAGTAATCCGGCCGCCTATCTCCTACCACTGCGTAGCGCTCTCCATGCGCCTATCGAGTTCGCAAATCTCGAAGGCACGATGACGGCTCGGGGATATTCCAAGTGCGGCGTCGGTCACAGCTTTTGCTACGCCTTTCGCGTGCCCACCGCCACGGCGAGCGCCTACGCGTCGATGGGCTTCAACGTTCTTAATTCCGCCAACAATCATTCGCATGATTTCGGCAGTGTGGGGGCCGCGGACACCAGTAATGCTCTGATCGCAGCGGGAATTTCCCAAACGGGACTCCCCGGTCAAATTGCGTATCGCACAATCGAAGGTCGAAAAATCGCCATTATTGGTTTCGCCCCCTACTCCTCTACCAATAACCTGCTGAATTCTGTTGCGGCGCGACAACTCATCACCTTCGCTCGGACCCATGCCGATTTCGTTGTCGTCTATATGCACACTGGAGCGGAGGGTTCAAGCGCCGTCCACGTCACCGGTTCTAGCGAATTTTATGTGGGCGAGAATCGAGGTAATCCATTGCTCTTTGCCCACAATGCTGTTGACGCGGGAGCTGACCTTGTGGTGGCCAGCGGGCCTCACGTCCTTCGGGGTATGGAGTTCTACCATCACCACCTCATTGCTTATTCCTTGGGTAACTTCGTTAACTATCAAAATTTTGGTACGGGTGGAGTTCTTAGTCTTTCGGGAATCCTGCACGTCGCGCTCAACACCAACGGCACCGTTCACTCGGCGAGCTTCGTTTCGGTCACCCTCACTCGGTCTGGTCAAGGAATACCTGACCCCAGTGGCGCGGCTCTTCGATTGGTCAAGAATCTCTCAACCGAGGACTTTGGCGCCAATGCGGCACAATTTTCACCGTCGGGGATCATCACGCCTCCCGCAAAGTCCTAGCATCCTCCAACGGGACCCGCCGGAGTGGTTCCCGTGCCGGGCAAGGCCACTTGGCCACCGTGGGCGCTTCGAGGGTTAGGACCAAGGTGGACAATGAACCACTCTCCATTCCATGAAATTAAGGACGCAACGGCGAATGAACGCAGTCCATTCTTTCCCGAAAAGACGAGGCGCAGGTTCGCCAAGTGCCAGTAGCCAGAGTTGTTCTCACAAACTCCTCGTGCGATATAGGACACAGCCCCTGGGGCAACTCGCAGTAACTTAAAACTCGACCCCGCGCCAACAAAATGTTGATACGCACTGAGGTCGAGTTCATAGTAAGCCCAGAGTCGGTGCAACCAATCTGTTTGAGGCTGGCTGATTCGACCCACCTTGAGTGCCACGTACGCCGTCTCGGGGTAAAACAGACCGTTAGCCACAGCGAGGTGGCCGGTCGACACCGCGCTCCACAAGGGAGTAAGTCGCTTCGTGAGAGCCGCCAGGCTGGAGTCAGGCTGTGGCACTACGGGCGCCACCGATTTGGGGGCAATTGCCAGCGACGCAACTGGAGAATGTCGTACGGGACTACCGACAGCGAACGCGCTCAATTGGGTTTCCCCAATCACCCCTAGGGCGAGGAGGGCCACGATGGGGAGCGTGCCCACCCTGAGTCCGCGAAAGGGTCTCAGGGTGGGCAATGCCGGCCCACTCCGAAGAGTCATCTGGAGGCGGCGTCCGGAGTCGAACCGGACTACGGGGCTTTGCAGGCCCCTGCCTAACCGCTCGGCCACGCCGCCAGAAGTACCCACCTTACTCGTCACGCTCACTTCGTCTTTCGTCTCATGAAGGTCCAGAGAATCAGGACGGCTGCGACAACCAGCAGAAATTTAGTCGCAACCCACGCGATTCCGGCCAAGGTACCAACGACGCTAGTCATCAGCCAAATGGTACTCAGCGCGATTAGCACAGTTAGCAACGCTTTCGGGTGTTTCAACACGGCGGCCTCGCGATCGGTTTCTTAGGAGTAATGCTACGGTGCATTCAGTGGAAAAAGCATCTTTGCGAGTTCGCCGAAGCCTCTTGCTTGAGAATAACGACCTCGGAGGGATTGAATTCTGTCACGCCTACTCCCGCGTCGCCGACGAGTGGTTGTTCGACATCGCCAGCGAAGCCGGCGGTGCCATGCCGCGCAAGGTAGCCCTCCTGGCCGTCGGGGGTTACGGCCGAGGCGAACTCTGTCCGTCGAGCGACCTCGACCTGGTACTCGTCCACGACGGTTGGCGACGCATTGATTTGCTCGCCGACCAGCTCTGGTACCCGGTCTGGGACGAGGGGGTTGGTCTCGACCATTCTGTCCGTAAACCTAAAGAAGTCCTTCTCGCCGCCGAGAAGGACCTACGCGTGGCGCTGGGCCTGCTCGACGCTCGCCTGGTCTGGGGTGACGCCACCGTAGCCGGACCCCTTATTGACACCGTACGCCACCGTTGGGCAGGCGATCTCGGTGACCGATGGCTGCCCGAACTCGAACACCAGATGGCTCAGCGCCACGAGCAGTACGGTGACCTCGCCGACCTCCTGGAGCCCGACCTAAAAGAAGCTCACGGCGGACTGCGCGATATCAATGTCCTTCACGGTATTCGTTTAGCCTTCCCTCACATATCCGAACTCCTCGACTTTGACGCCGTTGCTCAGGCGCGTGACGTTCTACTCGAGGCCCGGGTCGGACTACACGCTCAGACCGGCCGCGAACAGAACCGGCTACTTCTCCAAGAACAAGATCAGGTGGCTCGACGCACTGGAGACAGCAGTGCCGATGTGCTGATGCAGAGGCTTTCCGCAGCGGCTCGCGTTGTGGCTCGAACTAGTGACGTCGTGTGGCGGCGGCGTTCTCACTGGCGCGAGTCAGGCAAAATCACAAGCCAGCCCGACATCGCGATCGAGCCCGGCATTATCTATCACGATGGCGAAATCGACATTGACGACAGCGTTCTCAGTCCCGACCTGGTCTTACGCCTGGCCGCCGTCTCAGCCGAGCGCGACGTGCCCATCGCGATGTCCGCGGTGACGCGCCTCGCCCGCGAGGGGGCTCCAGTTGCTCAGCCGTGGTCCGACGAAGTTCTCGCCGCTTTCAAGCGGCTCTTGAGTGCACGTCGAGGTCTGGTGAGCGCCATCGAGGCCCTGGAAGTAGAAAAACTCTTCACCAACCTTCTTCCCGAATGGCATTTTGTTCGCAATTACCACCAGCGAAACGCTTATCATCGATTTACGGTGGACCGCCATCTTCTCGAGGCCGTCAGAAACGCCAATGATTCCCTCGACACCGTCGGTCGCCCCGATCTACTGCTCATGGGAGCACTTTTCCACGACATTGGCAAGGGGCACCCTGGGGACCACACCGCAGTGGGCATCGAGTTGGTGCACAGGATAGGTACGCGCATTGGCTTGCCGCAGGCTGACATCGAAGTTCTCGCCCAGTTGGTACGTCACCACCTGCTGCTGGCAGATAGCGCCACGCGTCGAGACCTCGATGACGAAGCAACCATTCGCCACGTCGCGGCGTGTGTTGGCAACGAAGAAACACTCAATCTCCTCGTTGCCCTCTCGCGAGCCGATGGCCTGGCAACCGGGCCTTCCGCCTGGGGCGCCTGGAAGTCAGGACTTGTCGATGATCTCGCCAGTAAAACCCGTGCTCTGCTCGGCGGTGACGTTGTCGCTCGCTCACCTCGAGCGCTAGGTGACATTGTGTTAGCCGCTCAGGAAACAGGACTCGCTGTTCGTAGAGACGGGGATTGGATAGTGGTCGCGTCCTTAGACCGGCCACGATTGCTCGCCACACTCGCAGGTACCCTAGCGCTACTCGGGGTTGACATCAAGAGTGCCGACGTCCACTCCGAGGGTCCCGTCGCCCTCGACCGATTCTGCTGCACACCCGGTCCGCGTGGGTGGCCCAGCGAAATTGAAATTTCTGAGGAGATTGAACGAAGTTTCAATCAGCCGGAAAAACTGTTTGAGCGCCTGAACGAACGAGCTCGCACCTACGCGACCAAGCGGCAATCCGCCCACCCGGTCGGAGCGGGAGTGCATGTCTTACCCCAAGCCAGCGACACCTCAACCGTCATAGAAATCCGGGCTCTCGATGAACACGGACTCTTGTCCCGCGTTGCTCAATGCATCGCTAATTTGAGCCTCGACGTCGTGGCGGCCCGATTAAGCACCGTGGGTGATATCGCCATCGACACCTTCTACCTCCGCACTGCCGACGGGCAGACATTGGGCGCAGACGCACTCAGGGGCCTCTGCGCCGAACTCGCCCAGCTGATTGACGCCGATTTGTAGATTTTTTCACGCCCGGCGATTACGCTAGAGGAGTGACTCTGAACCGATACATTCGCTGTATTGGTATTGGTTCTCTATTGAGTTTTGCCCTGATGCAGCCAACCGCCGTCTTGGGCGCCACGTCCGTGAACGTGCTCGTGAAAGCTGATTTCCCAGCCACCGCATCGCAGTCAGTCCCTCTCGCACGACTAACTTTCAGTTCACCAATTTCAGCCGCGTTACTCCCGGCCCCCGTACTCGTCCCCAGTCTCAACACTTCGTGGCAGCAAATTGGTGCCGCTACGGTGCAACTTGTGGTCAACGGCCCGCTCGCTCCCGCGACCAGCTACTCACTGATGTATCCAACGGGAATTCACTGCGACACCACGTGTACAACCACCTCGGTACACGGTCATATCTTCACCATCACCGGTAGCGTTCGATGGCTGCAGGAACTTCTCGCCACGCTTGACTACCTACCCGTTCACTTCACACCCCTAACCGGATCAGTAGCCAACGGCATGGCTCGCGGTACTTTTCACTGGCGATTCAATTCCTTGCCCGTCACCCTTCGAGCCCTATGGCGTGACGGCTCAGCGAACGTCATTGAAAAAGGGGCCATCATGCGCTTCCAAGACGTTCACCATTTACGCACTTCGGGTGTGGCTGATACGGCTACGTGGAGCATGTTGCTGAAAGCGATAGCGAAAAATGAACTCAACCCAACTACTTACAACTACGTGGACGTCACCACGACTCGACCCCAAACTTTGCGTCTCTTTGTCAATGGCGCGCTGACTTTCTCCACCGCCGTGAACGCCGGCATCAGCGCTGCTCCAACGTCGTTGAGAACCGACCCGGTCTACCTGCGCTACAGCTCTCAGACCATGTCGGGCACGAATCCTGACGGATCTGTGTATCGTGATCCCGGCATTCCTTGGGTGTCGTATTTCCACGGTGGTGAAGCGTTGCACGGCTTTAAGCGCTACACCTACGGCTGGCCGCAAAGCCTCGGTTGCATTGAAATGCGATTCGCCGATGCCAAGATTGTTTGGCCCTTCACCCCCATTGGCACACTCGTAACCATTCGGTGATAGCCCTCTCGAACCCCGATTCCCTCGTTCGACGTGGAAGTTACGCGCTGGGGGTAACCCTGGTCTGTTGCGGGGTTCTGATTGGGTTGTTCATTCCGTATCAAATCTTTTACACCAATCATCTACAACAACAGAACCAGCAAAGAATGAAACTGGTAGTCGAGGCCTCACTTCCGGCACCCCTGGCGCACTTACCGATCATTCGTCTGCCGCGAGGACCCATCACTGACCTGTCAACTCCGTCACCGTCAGTAATTGGAGATTGGATTGGTCTCCTGGAAATCCCCGCAATATCAGTCAGTCAGGCCATCGTCGAAGGCGTCGATACCAATAATTTACGGCTCGGTCCTGGGCACTATCCGAGCTCGGCCGTCATCGGTGCTCGAGGCAACGTCGCCATTGCCGGGCATCGCACTACCTGGGGCCGCCCCTTTCGCTACCTCGATCAATTGCGCAGTAATGACGCCATCATTGTGACAACCACCCGCGGACGCTTTCTCTACCGCGTCGTCAATTCCCTCGTCGTGGCCCCAAACGACACCGCTGTTCTCGCCGCTTCTATGTCCCATGAGCTGACCCTCACCACGTGCAATCCGCCCTACTCGGCAAGTAGCCGCTTGGTTGTTCACGCCCGTCTAGTCGCCGAGGACCTTGGCGATGAGGCCACCATCAGGCAGGGGTCCATCACGACTCGCCAGAACGCTCAGGCTGCACTTCGTGATGTGAGTGGGAGAGGGGGATTCTTCCCCATCGTTCTGTACGGCCTGTTGGCTCTCATGGTCGCTGCCTACGGACGACGCTGGGCTGGGGTCTCGCGTAGTGGTTTCTTCGTGGCTAGCATCACGGTCGTTCTCACCGGAGTGCTCATCTTTGAGTTCTTCGGCGCGCTCACTTGGCAATTGCCCGCCGGTTTCTAGTGACTAGTAACAATTACGCAGAAGCAGCGCAACTTTTCCGACACGCCCTGAGCCCGGAGGATGCAGCGCGACTCCCCTTTTATGGCCAGTTGGTCAAGGCGATGGCTGAGGATACGACCTGCTTAGACATTCTCTCCAGTACGCCCCGGCGCCAGAGAAAGCCCGTGCTCCTGCTAGCCGCTCTCCACTACGCAGCTCGACGTGACACGAACTCGATGTCCCAGCTTTTCGCACGCGGCCTTCGCCCGGGAGAGGACCTGGGTCTGGTCATCGATGAAGTTCTACGAGAAGTCGCGCGTTCCCCCGAACTCATAACCCAGCACATTCACCGTTCCACCCAAACGAATGAGCCCGGACGATCGGCGGTCATTGGAGCCGTCCTCCAAGAATTGGCGACTCGTGGCTCCAACTCCATTGCCCTCATTGACGTGGGTTGCTCCGCCGGGCTCAACCTCTACCCCGACTTCATACCCGTGAATGACGACGCCTCTCCCCTTTCACTCATCTGTAATGATCTGATCGACATCGACCGTACGAAAGCCTTTCCACGTATTGAGCTGCGTTTCGGGATTGATACGAACCCACTCGACGTGAGCCGTGAGGACGACCGGCAGTGGCTCGCCGCCTGCGTTTGGCCGGAGGACCAGACTCGACTCCTTCGACTTGAACAACTGGTGGACACACTTCCCTCGTGGCCAGAGCCACATATTTTCGTCGGTGACGCCACGGAGCAACTCTCCGCAGTTTTGCTTGAGATACCCGATGGTGTGACCCCCGTCATCGTGAATTCATGGGTGCTGGCATACTTTTCCCCCGCTGAACAACTCGCCTACTACGAACTGGTCACCGAACTATGCCGGAGTGCTGGTGCAGCATGGATTTCTATCGAGAGCTCTTTCGATGTCGCGTTTCACCAACTCAACAACCCAGCCCACCCATCACCGAAGAAGGGGGCCAGTTCAATTCTGGTGTGCGAGCCCGGCGGCGTGCCTTCCGCCTGGGGATGGTGTCACCCTCACGGTCACTGGCTATCGTTCACGCCCTCTGCCTGAGGCCCGAAGGCGTGACTTCCACGCTGTCGCTCCACCCGAATTTCGCCCTTGTCGATATCCAAACCACGACCCACCGCCGAGCGACCATATCGAGCACGAATTTCATCAATTGCATCACGCAACGCCGATCGATCGGCCTGGATGACTCGAGAGAAGTCCGCCACACTCGCTTCAGTGTCCACATTGAAACTCATTTGCACGCTGGCACCACCCCGCTCCGAGAGGTTCGAGGCGGTCACGCCAAAGAGTCGAACCGCTCCTCGAAGAGACACCGAATCCATGAGGGCCAGGGCAATGGCCTCGATGGCTTCTTCGTCATCCAATCCAAAATTGACAGTTTGCGAGCGACGCATTGAAGTCATATCGTCAAACTTAATAACCACCGAAATCGTTCGAGCCACGGTCGAATTAGAACGTAGCGTTCGGGCCACAACGGCACTGTGCCGTCGACAATGCCGACGAAGTTCGTCCGGCTCAACCACTGAAACGGCAAAAGTTTCTTCGTGCCCTACGGACTTCGTCACGCGATCAACCGAGACTGGTCGGGGATCATCCCCCTTCGAAAAGCCAATCAAAGTAGTGGCGGCGGAACGGCCGAGGTGCGCAGCCAAGTACGTTGGATCGACTGCGACGAGGTCTCGAACGTAGCGCAAACCGAGACCCTCGAGTTTCTTAGAGGTAGCCGGTCCTACTCCCCAGAGTGCTCGAACTGGCAGTGTGTCGAGCAGGTGACGCTCCAATCTTGAATCAACCCATAGAACTTCCGGCCCTGGAACCAGAACGCCATTTTCCACCTTCGGCTTCGCCCGCTTGCTTCCAAATTTCGCGAAGAGTTTGTTCTTTGCGACACCAATGCCACAGTTGAGACCTTGTTCATCGCGCAAACGCGAGTGGATCACACGAGCAACCGTCATGGGCTCAGCATCGAGGCGTCGCAATGATGAGAGATCACAAAATACTTCGTCAAGACCCAGAGGTTCGTAGGCGGGGGTGATGTCGCTGATAATCGAATGGAATTTCTGCGAATAGAACTCGTAGCGATCGAATCGACCCGGCAGGATGATCAAGTCCGGGCACAAGCGACGCGCCACCAAACTCGGCATAGCGCTCGTGATGCCGTGCCGGCGAGCTTCGTAACTAGCACTGGCGATAACGCCTCGGTCTCCGCCTCCCCCGACGGCTACGGCTTTACCCCTCAACTTTGGATCATCAAGAATCTCGACCGAAGCGAAAAATGCGTCCAGATCGACGTGAAGTACCGGGGCCTCGCGGAGTGTCGGATTGCTAGCGGGAGAAATCAAGGTGGCGAAACGACTCTCCGCAGGCGATGCCCACCTCGCGACCGGCCTGCTGCGCCCGCGCCCGCACCGCATTTCTGACCCACTCGGGGTCTTCGCTCAATTGCGACTCGTGAGCCAAAACCGCCAAGATCTTTTTCTCGATGCCCACCGAAATATCAACAATGACGTCTGGCTCGTGAGTTCCGGAGAGCAAAAGCGTGTCAACGTGATGCATGTCACCAGAATCGGGAAAATACAGCGGCATAGCCGCCGCTGGAGCGACCGCGTCGACCAATGCCCATCCCAGTTCTCGGTGATCACGATGATTCACGTACACCCCGTCAAAAAAGGTGGCGGTGGGGTCGGGGCCCAGCACTACCTCGGGGCGCAGTCGCCGAATAATTGCGACCAAACGTTCTCGTAAGTGACTGTCATTCGACACATCTCCGTCGGCGTAGCCCAACGATTCGACACTCGCCGCACCCAGTAATTCGGCAGCGAGGCCTAGCTCGCGAGCTCGTAGGGCTCGTAACTCGGCAATATTGACCTTGGGATCGCCAGAGCCTTTCGCCCCATCGCAGGCCGTCACAATGTGCACCAAGGCTCCATCGGCGGCGAAAGCAGCCAGTGCTCCTCCCGCGGCAACATCGGCGTCATCGGGGTGTGCGTACACCGCCAGAACTATTCGCGGGTGCAGATCTAGCTTCTTCATCACTGGGGCTTAGATTTTGGCGCAGTCGTCTTTTCCAACATTCGAACTTCTCGAGCAAAATCATCCGCACCTTCAAAACCTTTGTACACGGACGCAAACCGCACGTAGGCCACGGCATCTACTTGTCGCAAAACCTCGAGAGTGCTTAAGCCGACTTCTTCACTCGTGGCATCTCGATTGAGCAGCCGCATTTCTTCCTCCACCGCCAGGGCGAGGGCATCAATTGATTCATCATCTACCGGACGGTTCTTGCAGGCGGATCGAATACCGCGAACTATTTTCGTTCGATCAAAAGATTCACGCTCACCTGATCGCTTCAGCACAAACAAGCCAACTTCTTCGATTCTCTCAAAAGTTGTATAGCGCTGATTGCATACAGCGCACTCTCGCCGCCGTCGGATTGCTACGCCGTCTTCCGCCAGACGAGAATCTACAACTCGATCGTCATCGGCTGAACAAAAAGGACACTTCACATAGCAACGCTAGCCCACGACCTCCAAAATTACGGGACAATGATGTGCTCACCGGGAAGAACTACGTCAGAGCCAACCTCTTGTTCTAAGACCCTCTGGACACCTGCGGGGTCATTCGGATTAATTAGACGTGCAATCGAAGCCATAGTGTCACCACTTTGAACCGTGTAGGAAACTCCAGATGAAAGGTTTCCGGTAGCCGCGCTGTCGCCCGAAAGGCCCGTAACTGACGTGCCGCCAAAGGCCACACTGGGCCATACGAGCAGAGCAAGAATAGAGACGGAACCCACGATCAACATCGTTCGACGAAGCAGAGCTTGCTTACGCTCCCTTCGTTGGCGCCTTTCTGATATTGACAAGCCAGTGCGGTACCGAGGGGCTTCAACCGGTGCATCCAAGAGTCTGAGGTGACTCGCTCGTGTGTACATCATTTCCCATTCGCTTGCTTCAATTTCTGCGATTGCCATCACTCGGCTCCTTTATTCGAACACTTGTTCGTAAGAATAGACCGAACACTTGTTCGTGTCAAGAAAATATGTGGACAGTGGCAAATAGACCTATTCGCTCGAGCTAAGGATGCGACCAACCCGGCCAAAACTGGCTAGATCTGACCTTGTTGGCCGGCTTTGACGCAATTCAAGGGTGGCCTCGCCTATCGTACGCACCAAACGAATGCGATGACGAAGAACCATTGAGGCGCATTGTTGACTCAAGGCGAGTGAAGGATGATCGTGAGAATCCGTTACCTGACCATCCGTCACCCAGACTATGGGCTCGTTGTTCCTTCGACGAGTTAGGGCCCAACGGAGTACCGGGCCATCGACCCCATTTCCTACGTTGCCCGATGGTACTTTGGCGACGCGAAAACCATTCTCAGCAATGATCCAAGCGTTTGCGGTGCCATCGACAGAGCCAGGCCGATGACTATATCCAAGGACACAAGCTCCCGGTATTTCGGAGAGCAGCCGAGTCAGATCAGTCTCCGGAATATCCATCGAACCAGACTGATCAATAACAACAATTCCACTTGGCGACCGACGATTTCGAATGAACGCCCGCTGTTGCGGATCCGTGAGGAGACGGCTCGGATACCGCAACGCCGTCCCGGAGGTTTCAGCGCGGGGTCGAACATTCACACGCGGCGCCAGACTTGGAAGGGACGGCACATCTTCAGCGAAGATCAAACTTGCGAATACCCCGGACGGTGCTCGGCGGCCACCTGGCTCGAGTGAGCGTCGGAACTTGCCAAGCTCGTCAACTGAAGTAGGAACAAGCGAATGCGATGCCGAACTAATTAGTCGCGCGAGCGGAAGTGTGAACTTGGCACAGCCCATAGGGAGCTGCTCGACGTCGTCCTCAAGACGATCGGTTGATCCGAGAAGTGAAGTTGGAGTGGCGGCAGCCATAGCCAAAGCTCGACGTCGAATTGCATTCAAGGGTCGAATCCACTCGGGTCTTACTTTTCGCACACCTCGTAGAAACGGTTTTTCTCCACCGGTTTCCAGGATGGCTATGAGAAAACATACGGCCTCACCCCACGATTCGCCGTGAGCAACCTTCTCCCCCGCCGTACGCTCCGAGCCATCTGTTAAGAGATCTGTGTTGAATCCCATTCGCGACAGCAACTGATTAATCCGAAATTCTTCAGCGCATTCAGCGGCTCGCTGTGAAATATCTGGATCGGTACTTCGAATTGCCACGTCGTGCGGCGACACCCGTAGATGCACCAACTCGTGAGCCCTGACTACGCGATCGAGCTCGGACGTACCAAGTGGAACCTCAATTCGTCGATTCAAAAAATCACACGATGCACGCCCACGAGTAGCCGAACCAATATCCACCGACCAGGTCGACATTACGAACTGGTCATTGCGACCAGTGACTAGTTCTGGGTAGATGGCAGAGCGCCTCACGACTCCTCCAAGCGACCAATTCGCAAAGCGTCGAGAAAGGATGTCGATCGTTGCGAACCCAGCAAAAGTTGAGCGGCCCGCTCGGCACCGTGCTCACGGCGTAAAACATCGAAGGCGTAGAAAGTTCGAAGTGATATTCGCCGATCCATCTCCGCCAAGGAACTCGACATCGCCGGTGCACGTAGGTCAACGCTCAATCTTTCGACGCTTGATGGATGGGGTCGGTCAATCCGTATGGCGACCGGAAAACGATCACGCAAGGCCCGAGGGATTTCTTCGAGAGTTTCGCTATTGGTCGTCATAACGGCAACGAAACCCTTGGCCGGCTGCACCACATCGCCAGTTTCGGGATTTCGCCACTGCGCCGAACCGTCGGTATCAGTCATGGCAAGAAGAAGGCTGAGGACGTCGCCAGCGGCTCTATCAACTTCGTCAACAACCAAGCGGCCCCCGCGGGCGCCATCTCCGCGCCACGCTCGAATTGCGGGTCCTTCGAGCCACTCCCAACGACCCTCTCCCCTCGGCATCCACGAGCCCGTTATGTCTGCGGTCGTCAAATCCTCAGTGCATATCAAGCGTTCCGCCACTGAGTGAGCAGAGAGCCCGCTACGCAATGCGGCAAAGGTTTTGCCCGTACCTGGTGGACCGTAAAGAATGATCCGATCGAGCCCGGAGGTCAGTACGTCTGCAAAATCCTGCCAACACGGTGCAATTGAGAAATAGTCGGACATCGTACGCCTTTCGTTCAGGGGCAACGCAACGGTCGCGCGAAGTGTGAAAAGTAAAACGAACAGGTGTTTGCTTCATGGCTGAGGACTTGATAGATTACGAACAACTGTTCGATACAAGCGAGGTTTATATGGCTGAAGTACTCACCCCCACCCGACGAGAAATTCTCGACTTCATCGTTGCGTGTCAGAGGGAGCGAAACTACCCACCTACAGTCCGAGAGATAGGCAATCACGTCAACCTCGCACCGGCCACAGTTCACACGCACATCCAAGTTCTCGTCGCGGCTGGTTACATAGAAAAGAACCCCCAACAACCTCGTACTTTGACCGTCCACTACGACGCCGCTCCCGCAACTGGGGAAATTACTTCAATTGGGTCGTCGCGAGAAATTCCCTTCGTCGGCGACGTAGCAGCAGGGGTTGGAACACTGGCCGAAGAGTCTGCGTACGAACTCATCTCTCTTCCCGAGCAATTTGCCGGACGAGGAGAGAGCTTCATGCTTCAAGTACGTGGCGACTCCATGATTAACGCGGGAATACTCCCCGGAGACTTCGTTGTGGTGCAGCGACAAGAGACTGCTCTCCAGGGCGAGATCATTGTGGCCGGGATTCACGACGGAGAGGCGACCGTGAAGCGATACTTCCCTCAAGGGCGTCGAGTCATCCTCAAACCCGAAAATGACTCCATGGAGCCAATGGAGTTTGATGCTGATGAAGTCTCCATAATCGGTAAGGTCATATCTGTACTTCGGAGTTACTGAGATCTTTTTACAACCACTCACTGCTCACGCCCAGCGCTTAAAAGAAAATCAATTTAAATAATCCCGAAGCGTTCGGTCGAAGTCAGCCAACTCACTTTCGGTCACGTATTCGTCACTACGGTGCGCCAGCAAGGGATCACCGGCTCCAAAGTTCACAGCGGGAATTCCTAGTTGGGCAAAGGTGGCTACGTCAGTCCAGCCAACTTTTGCCCGAGCCGGTAACGCCACGAGGGGAAGCAGGCGAGATATCTCCTCGTTCGCAAGGTGAGGTTGGGCTGGTGGAGCCCAATCGAGAACTGTGACGACATCGCCTTCGTGAAGAACTGACTGCAGCATCTCTGTTAGGTGGTTCGTCGCTTCGTCCTCATCTCGTCCCGGCGCCACCCGATAATTCAAGGTAACTGACGAGTAATCAGGCACGACATTGCTCGCCACACCACCTTCCACCAGTACCGCCTGCAATTGCTCTTGAAATTCGAGTCCATCAACCATTACCGAGAGCGGTTCGTAGCGGGAAACTACTTCCAGGATTTGCCCGAGGCGATGAATAGCATTGACGCCCGTCCACGGTCGGGCGGTATGTGCTCGAGCACCCGATACTTCAATCTTGACTCGCATGGAGCCTTGGCAACCTGCTTCGATGGTGCCTCCGGTCGGCTCAGCAACGATGGCAACATCACCGCGGAGCAGGTCGGGTCGCGCTGCAGCAATCTCGAGTAGCCCAGACTCCGCACGAGAAATCTCCTCTCGCGCGTAAAAAATCCATGACGTCTCTACTCTTCGTTGATCACTTTCTTGAGCCTGAGCCAGCATCACAGCCAAAGAACCCTTCATGTCGCAGGCCCCTAAGCCGATAAGCCTTTCGCTCGTCAATTCGACGCGTTCAGGATTACCAGGGACGGTATCGAGATGACCCGCAATCAGAACCCTTTTCATTCTCGAACCGGTGCTAGAAGCAACAACATTGTCACCGATTCGAGTAACTGAGAGGTGTCCGGCTAGGCGAAGTCGCTGCTCGACGAAATCTGCAATCTCTTTCTCATTGCGACTAACCGAATTAATCACGACCAGGTCATGGGCAGCTTCGAGCAGGGTCACGTAGCAATTCCGTGATCGCGTAGTAGGGAATTCAGCGCCGTTTTATTGTGGCGCTCGCCTTCTTCCATTCGACGAACCACAAGCACACAGGGGAGAAAAAACTCTCCACCCGGGTACTCGCGTCGTCGGCTCGCGTTCACCGCCACGCAATAGTCGGGGACGTAACCACGCGAAATTTCCTCACCCGTCTCGGCATCAATAACAGGTATGGACGGATTGAGAATTGTTCCAGCACCCAGCACCGCCCCACGACCGACTCGCGCCCCATCGACGATCATCGAACGGCTGCCGATGAACGCATCATCTTCGATTACCACAGGAACCGCGTTCGGAGGTTCGAGAACACCTCCGATACCCACGCCACCCGACAAGTGGACATTTGCGCCTATTTGGGCGCAACTTCCAACGGTCGCCCAAGTGTCAACCATGGTGTTGGCTCCCACCCACGCACCAATGTTGACGTAGCTTGGCATGAGAATGACGCCAGGGCTAAGAAATGAGCCACGGCGTGCCGATGCGCCTGGCACCACCCGAACTCCACGTCGCTGAAAGTCAGTTTTCAAATCCAATTTATCGACGTACTCGAAGGGACCGACTTCGAATTTCTCGAGACCGCGTAGGCGAAAGAGCATCAGAATCGCACGTTTCACCCACTCGTACACCACAACGGCACCCGAATCTTCGATCTCCGCCACCCTGACGAGACCGTCATCTAACTGCGCAATAACTAGTTCGACGTCACGACGGGCTTCGACGTTGTCCGGGGTCAGGCTCGCGATGTCGTCAAACCAATTATTTATCCGCTGTTCAAGAGTGCTCACGTAGTCATCCTAAAGGGAGGACGGGTTCACATTTTGGACAATACGAGAAGCTGCGATCCGGATAAGGTCATCCGGCTGCACCACCGCTATCCGAGCATGGTCACTCCCAGCCTCGCCGTAAATATCGCCCGGTGACACGAGTAGACCACTCGCCTGAGCCAGTTCTCGCGCAATGCCCCATCCATCGAGACCCGCTTTAGTAATCCAGAGGTAAAAGGTTCCGTCGGGCATTGAAACTTCGTAGCCCACCGCACGCAGGGCAGTAACGAGAATCTCTAGTCTCGCTCGGTAGCGCTCTCGTTGCTCGAGAACGTGATTGTCATCCTCGTAGGCCACGGCAACGGCACTCTGGACCGGAGCGGCCACCATAAGTCCTGCGTGCTGTCGCACACTCTTGAGGTAGGCCACGATTTCGGGGTCTCCCGCGTAGAAGCCCGCTCGCAAGCCAGCCAAATTTGAGCGTTTGGAGACTGAGTGGACTGCGAGGACACCTCCAGTGCCGTGCTGCAAAATCGACTGCGGCTTACCGTTCCACACAAACTCGGCGTAGCACTCGTCGCTGGCGACCATGACGTCATTTTTTCGTCCCCACGCTGCAATTGCGGCGAAATCATCGAGGGCCCCCGAGGGATTCGACGGTGAGTTGCTCCACAGCACGAGAGCTCGCTCGGCGTCAGACTTCGAAATTGTGGAGACGTCCATCCCGCGCTCACCCACACCTACGGCAACAGCTCTCAAACCAGCGAGGGCCGCCCCCATCGCGTAGGTGGGATAGCTGATCTCCGGATACAGCACGGTGTCACGTTCTGGAGTTCGTAGGTGTAAATACGACGATAGAGAAGCGACAAATTCTTTTGTGCCGACGCATACGCCGATGTCGTCGGGTGAGATCGCGACGCCGAAGGTACGCTGCAACCATCCAGCGATGGAGCCGCGAAGCGGGGCTGAGCCGGCCGACGTCGGATAGCCACGAGCACCAGTAGCCTTCGCCAATTCTGCCACCACATTCGATGGGGGTGCATCTACCGGCGTGCCGATCGAGCAATCAATTACCCCACCGTCATGCAGGGCTGCTACTTCTCGAATCTCATCGAGACGCTCATAGGGGTATGGTGGCGGAACAAAACTCATGACGCGACGTTCCAATCAACGAACCGTGCAGCACCGACAGGATCAAGCACCACCCTGATTTCCACGCAATTCTCCAGATTTTCCTGTGACACAACGTCACCTTCACGGTGGGCCGCGGCCAGGAGGTCACCGCGATCCAATGGCAAACGCAGGGTGAAAATTCGATCACTCGAACGCAATCGAGCTCCAATGACCTCAATCAGGGTCTCACTGTTGTCACCTAGTAGTGCGGAAACGTACACCGAGCCGGCTTGCTCTTGAGCCAGTTCCATCGACCTCGAGCATTCGACGTCAGACTTATTAAAGACCATCAACTCGGGCACTTCGTCGGCACCAATATCCTTTAACACTGCACGCACCGCTGCAATCTCCTCCTCAACTTTGCTACTGGAACCATCAACCACGTGGATGAGTAAATCGGCCAGACGAACAGAGTCCAAGGTGCTCTTGAAGGCGTCCACTAGCTCGTGAGGCAGATTCGAAATAAAACCCACCGTGTCGGTAACGAGAACTGTTTCACCGCCCGGCAGCGCCAATTGCCGCGTGCGTGGGTCTAGGGTGACGAACAATCGATTCTCGGCGACCACATCGGCGTGAGTGAGCAAGTTAAGTAGCGAAGACTTTCCGGCATTCGTATAGCCCACCAGGGTGACTTCGCGGTGGCGGCCACGCGCTCGACTCTGTCGTTGCACCGCTCGAGTTCTCTCGACATCCTTGAGATCATTTTGAAGCTTGTGCATGCGGTGTACAAGTCGCCGACGGTCAACTTCCAATTGAGTTTCGCCGGGCCCCCGGGTACCAATTCCTCCGGCCTGCTGGGAGAGTGACCCGCTACTCCTACGGAGCCGAGGAAGTCGGTATTTCAGTAGGGCGAGCTCAACCTGAGCTTTGCCTTCCGGTGAGCGTGCGTTCTGCGCGAAAATATCGAGAATCACGGCGGTGCGGTCGATGGCGGTTCGACCCAAAATCTTCTCGAGATTACGGTGCTGCGCGGGGCTGAGGGTGCGATTAAAGACCACGGTATCTGAGTCCACGGCGAGGCAAATTTCTCTCAATTCCTCCACCTTTCCCGACCCGAGGAAAGTGGCTGGGTCCGGCGATTCCCGTCGCTGAACAATTCGTGCAACCACATCCGCGCCGGCAGTATCAACGAGAAGAGTCAGTTCGTCTAGCTCGCGCTCCAACTCTTCACTTGTCGTGTCAGGAAACTGCACACCGACAATTACAATTCTTTCTCGAAACGACCGATCAATCAGCGTGGTCGGGATGTACGTCACGCGATCGACCATTCATAATTCGAGACAAAGGCGACGGGACCTCCGAGCGTAGCGAAATCAGCAGTGAACGACACTCGGAGATCGCCACCTGGATTGTGAACAATTACGTCATTCGTCGACTCCCCGAGCGAGCGTGAAACGAAAGCCGCCGCTACCGAACCCGTCCCACAGGCCAGCGTCCAACCCACTCCACGTTCAATGACACGAATCGAGATATCCGAGGCGCCTCCCGAGAGAAACTCCACGTTGGCACCCCCCGCCTGCTCAGCCCATCTCGCAGCCAAAACTTCGCGCACCTCGTCGGTCCACGAGGAGTCATCTCGGACCACCACGTGAGGATTACCCACATTCACCATGGCGAGTATTCCTTCGAGGTCATTGTTACAAGCAATGACTTCGCCCATGCCTACCGTCCCATAGCCAGCATCTCCTTGCAGTGATATTTCCACCACACGGTTGCCAGCACCCGTCATTACTTCAAGAGATACCTGCTCTCTGTCGCGCACGCGAAGTACTGCTGCTGCGAGGCATCGAATTCCGTTCCCACTCATTTCAGCAATCGAACCATCCGCATTGAACAGGGTCATTTCCACCAGCGTTCCAGAATCAATCGCCACTAGGAGACCGTCGGCACCGATACCAGTCACGCGGTCGCAGACGGCTTGGGCGGAGGTCGAGCCCCAGGGCGAGGCTGCGTGCGCCCCGATGACGTCGATCAGAAAATCATTTCCGGCCCCGTGCCACTTTTGAAGAATTCTTTTCGTCACTGCTGTCCAGTTTCCCACGAATGTGAGTTCGAATGAAGGAGGTTCTCGACGCGAGCTTGAGCGCCAACGGTATCGGCAAACCACTCAATACGTGGATCCCGACGGAACCACGACAATTGCCGACGAGCCAGTCGCCGCGTCGCTAACTGGGCCGCAGCCACCGCCTGGTCCAGGGTCGATTCACCTCGGAGATAGCCAAACAGCTCCCGGTAACCCACGGCCTGCCGCGCAGTACGAGAAACTGCGGGCTGGGCTTGGTCGAGACGACGAACTTCCTCCAGCAGCCCCTCTTCCATCCACACCAGAAAACGCTCGTCAATTCGCCGATCAAGTACTTCGAGTTCTACTTCGAGCCCAATTTGAATCACTGCCGAAGGAGGGTACGTACTGAGACCTGGACCATAGGAGGAAAAACTTCGCCCACTCCCGCGCAACACCTCGAGTGCCCGAATGATTCGTCGCGCATTGGTGGATTCCATACGCTGCGCAGCTACCGGGTCATTGAGTTGCAGTTCCTCGTACAGGTCGGCCAGATTGCTCACCGCTTCAACTTCGAGCTGACGCCTAATTTCGGGATATTGGGCCGGTATTTCCAAATTATCCAACACCGCTCTCCCGTAGAGACCCGTGCCACCTACGAAGATGGTGTGGTGCCCTCGTTGAGCGATGGTCTCACGCGACGCACGCGCCGCACGTTGAAACTCCGCGACCGAGAACTCCTCTCCAGCATCGACGAGGTCCACAAGGTGGTAGCGCACCTCGTGCTGATCAGCCAGCGAAGGTTTTGACGTGCCAATATCCATACCGCGATACACCGTCATCGAATCTACGCAGATTATTTCAACATCGTCTCGAACTTTGGCGACATCGTGGGCGAGGGCACTTTTCCCAGATCCCGTGGGCCCCACTACGGCAATAGCCAACGGGCTCACGAGGTCAGTAGCGGAATTCGCACCTTGTGCTTTGGACCACGAACCGTTGAGACATAGTCCGCCAAGAGGTGGTGTGGAGCTCCATGGGTGACCGTGGCCATCGCCAGGGATCCAGCTCGTAGTCCACCTGGCGGCGTTTGAAAGTGCACAAGCTTGCCTTGACGAGTGCGACCCGAAATGACTTCTGGGGCACGCCGTGATGGTCCCTCCACCAAAACTTCTTCCACACAACCGACTCGTGCTTCGTGCTTCAGGAGTCCCGCGCGGTCAACCACCGCGCATAGTCGCTTGAAGCGATCACTAATGACTTCGGGGGTCAGGAACTGATCTTCCATGGACGCGGCCCGTGTGCCGGGCCTGGGAGAGAAAATGAATGTGTATACGCTATCGAATTGGGCTTCCGCCACCACCGCCAAGGTTTCTTCGAATTGCGACTCGGTTTCGCCCGGAAAGCCAACGATGATGTCCGAAGTAACGGCCAAGTCATCAATCGAAGCTCGAGCTGCGGCTAATTTCTCCAAATACCGTTCCGCCGTGTATCCGCGGCGCATGGCGGTCAGAATTTCGTTGGAGCCCGACTGCATCGGTAAATGCAGTTGATTACAGACGGCTGGCGTTTCGGCCATCGCAGCGATGGTTTCGGGCCGTAGATCTTTGGGATGTGGGCTAGTGAAGCGAACTCGCTCAATACCCTCAACCGCGCCCACGGCACGTAACAACTCAGCAAAAAGTGGTCGACGCTTGGTTAAGTCCCGACCGTAGGAATTAACGTTCTGTCCCAGGACGGTTATTTCTGTGACGCCCTGAGCGGCCAACATTGTGGCTTCAGTGATGAGGTCATCAAAGGGTCGAGATATCTCTTCTCCCCGAACAGCCGGAACTATGCAAAAGGCGCAGGAGTTATTGCATCCCGTCTGAATTGTCATCCATGCAGCCCACGGCAGCTCGCGAACAGCGTTCAGAGCTGGTGCCATATCTGCAACCACCGACGGGTCGGGGGCGTCGAGCACCTCAACGAGCGGGCCCTCGGTTTCCGACCGACGCAAAAGACTCGGTGCCGAGGCGATGTTGTGGGTGCCAAAGACAACGTCCACCCATCCAGCTCGGCGGATAATCTCCTCACGATCTTTTTGCGCCATGCAGCCTCCGACGGCAATCTGCAAATGGGGACGCAGGTCTTTTAGGCTCTTGAGTTGTCCCAGTGTTCCGTACAACTTGTTATCGGCATTTTCACGAATCGTGCACGTATTCAGCACGATCACGTCCGCCGTGTCCTCGCTCGTTGCGGGAACCATTCCGTCTGCGACTAACAGGCCAGCCAGTCGCTCGGTATCGTGAGCGTTCATTTGACAGCCGAACGTTCGAATTACGAAGGATTTTGGACCACTCACCCCACTAGCCTACCGAACTATCTCAACAGCCCCTCTGGATTCGTCCACCGTTACGCCGACGCCAGCCACCACTACACAGAGCATTCCGACCAAATCCCACGTCTGAACGCTTTGGTGCAAAATAACCAGACCCACCAGAAAAGCTACCGCTGGATCTAGGGCCATGAGCACGCTAACAATCGACGGCTTCAGACGGCGTAGGGCCTGCATTTCAGCCCCGAAGCCAATTACCGTGGCCATTATCGCCACGAGCAACATTCGAATCCAGAGGTGTGGCGTCGAGATCATGGTGTGAGCTGATGAAAAGATTGTGGGAAGAGTAAGCAGCGCGCCAATAGACATTGAGACCGCCAAGCCGCTGTAGCCGTCACCATCGCCGCCGACGCGGTGACTGGCGAACGCGTAGGCCGCCCAACCAACACCAGCCCCAGCCGCAAACAGGATGCCCGCTACAGACAGGTGCCCACCTGGTCGGGCTAGCGCTAGTACTCCGCCCATCGCCAAGAGCACAAAACAGAAATGTCGCCACGACCGCTTCCCCAGGGCAGCGACCAGAAAGGGGCCGAGATACTCAATCGCAACAGCGGTGCCGAGATGGATTCGGTGAATGGCTTGGAAGAAACATTGGTTCATCACCGCAGATGAGAGTCCGAAAACCACAACCCCAATACATCGGTCTCGATCCCACGAACGCACTTTTGGCCGTACCACGATTAAAAGGACGCCCGCCCCGAGAAGAAAGCGCCAACCACTCGCCGCCGACCCACCGAATCGAGAGATAATCGGCATCACAATGGCCGCCGACCACTGAATCATGAACGCCCCGAGGAGCACCAGCCCCGCTCCCCCGCCGGCCGTGCGAGGTGGTTCGGTCAGACCCCGAATTCTCATTGAGTCACGAGGCCGGTTCGATCAGCCTCCAGCACCCAGACGCTTCCCTCAACTGAATACTCATCGAGAATTCTCTGGGCGGTTCGACGGATTTCATCAGCCGAGTCAATCGTGGCCAGCCCCAGCATGGACGAGCCTGCACCCGACCAGCAAGCCCCGAGCGCTCCGGATTCGACCATGGCTGACAAGATCGGATCCGAAAAGGTCAGCAGCGATGATCGATACGACTGGTGTAGGCGGTCGTGTAGCAATCCAGGTCGCATGCGCGTGTGGTCACCAAGACCCGCGAGTAGCGGTCCGATGCGGGAGAGGTTAAAGATCGCGTCGCCCAAAGTAACCTGCTCAGGCAAAACCGAGCGTGCCGTGGCTGTGGCGAGTGGTTCCTCGGGGACAACAACGACAAATCGATACTTCTCGTCGAGGGGGAACTGCGACACAACCGGCTCTCCAGCATCCACGGCTACCGCTACCAGGCCACCCATGAGCGAGGCAGCCGCGTTCTCAGCGTGTCCGTCTACGGCCACCGCCACCGCGAGCGGATTTAGTGACCCCGCGGCGGCTGCGGCGGCCAACGCTAGGGATGCCGACGACCCCAAGCCACGCGCCAGGGGGATTTCCGACTTGACCGACACGGCGAATCGAGAGTGGCCCAACACCTCGCGAACGATCCGAGCCGCTAGGTGATTTTCATCATCAAAGAGACCGGCACCGTAGCCCTCAGTGCTGATTGAAAAAGACTCGGCGATCTCAACGCTCACCTCTATGACTGGCGACAGGGCCAAGGCCAACGAGTCGAAGCCTGGTCCAAGGTTTGCGGTACTAGCTGGGACGCGAACTCGCATCTTTCTAGCGTAGGCGTTGCCAGAGAGTGGGTCGTGACACGCTACGTTCTGGCACCACACTCACCACTGGACGCGTCACGTCCCCGACTAGATAAAGGTCGCCGACCAACGACGCTGTGGTCAGTGACGAGCGTTCAGCCCCTCGACGGCGCTGAACGAAATGAACGGAAAGTGATGCGTCGCCCCACTGAACTATGCGCACCGAGCGATTAGCAACCAAGGGCGAGGAGTCCTTCGACCAGCCCACCGTTCCAACTCGACTACCACGATGAAGTTCCGTCACGTGCACGTTCGCCGCGACCGAATTGGTGAGTTGAAGTGCCGCCCGACCCGCGTTCGCCAATACATCGCCAACGTGCTGACTGAGTACGACTCCGTACACCAAAACCGAGTTAGAGCCGATCCGCACCCGACGCGCCATCACGTCGCAACCACCAGCTTCTCCGGTACGTCCGGACTTGACACCCACTACGCCGTTAGTTCCGACGAGGGGCGTGTAGGAATGAGCAATCCCCGCGAAGGGCAGGCTGACGCTCGGTAGAGCCACCGTGGCTCGGACAAACTCGCTATAGGCCATCAAGCGCTCAGCTAAACGCAACTGATCGCCAGCGGTGGACACATTTTGAGGTTGAACGCCGGATGCGTCTACGTAATGCGTTGACGTCAAACCTAGGACAACTGACCATTGGTTCATTTCACGCACGAACTGATAGTCACTCCGCTTAGTCAAGCGCTCCAAGAGATGCGCGTAGTTATTCGCCGAGTGCACCAGTAGTCCCCGTAGTAGATCTCGCTCGCAGATCTCTTCCCCTTCGTAAATTTTCACGTGCGACTGGTTGGTAGATAGCTCGTGCACGAGTTCCGCCACGTCCAGCGCAGTGACCGTGATGCAGGGCCCCGAATCCTGACCCGTCAAGGGATTTAGATGGAGCGCCACCCACGCCGTCATCATTTTCGTGAGGCTAGCGATCGGCACAATCGGTTGGTCTACTGACAGGACTACGACACCTGCTTCGGGCACCCCAACCGCCGCACTGCCCGCTGCGGGCCAGACCAGTGGACTCGGCGTCCAGGTGCGAGTTTCAATCACTTGAGCGTCGATATGCACCGAGAACTTTTGTCCAGAAAACGGTAACTGCAAACTCACGATCAGGCTCACTCCAAGAATAAGGCCACAACTCACCCCAAGAAAGCGACGCCCGATGCCATATCCGTGATGGCGACCGTGCCTCATGCCTAGGACTGCAAATCAGAATCAAGGTCCGTTGCTTCATTACTTCCGCTGACGTCGAGCGTCTCTAGACCAACGAGGACCCGACGAGACTTCGAGCCGTCGCCTGGCGCCACTACCCCTTCCTGCTCCAGCAGGTCCATCAGACGGCCAGCACGAGCAAAACCTACGCGTAGTTTTCTCTGCAGCATCGAGGTCGAGCCCGACTGAGTTCGGATGACGATGTCACGAGCTTGCCGGAGCAGTTCGTCGTCGTCCTCACCGCTTCCCCCGCTTGTTGCAGTGGAACTCGAAGCGCCCACGGGGGTAAGCGCAATAACTTTTTCGGTGGTTCCACCTTGACCACGCCAATTCTCTACAACTCGGCGAACCTCCTCTTCGGAAATCCAGGGACACTGTAGGCGTCGAGCAACGTTGCTCGACGCCGTGAGGAGCAACATGTCTCCCTTACCGATCAGGCGCTCCGCACCTTGTTGGTCCAATATCACTCGACTATCCGCCAGCGACGAAACCGCAAAAGCCATTCGACTCGGGATGTTGGCTTTAATCACCCCAGTTATTACGTCAACGCTCGGCCTCTGCGTCGCGAGGACGAGGTGAATGCCAACTGCACGAGCCATCTGCGCAATTCGCACAACTGAATCTTCCACGTCTCGCGCAGCGACCATCATGAGATCGTTCAGCTCGTCGACAACAATCACTATGTAGGGCAGAGTCTCGGGAACGAATTCGTCTATTACCGTCTCAAGACCCGTGGCTCTCTCCACCGCCTCGGCTACCACTTCGCGTACCGAGGGGTTCTTAGTACCCGCGCCACGAGCCATGAGCGCTTGGTAACTCGTGATATCGCGCACACCGTACTCCGACAAAATATCGTAACGGCGCTCCATCTCCTTTACCGCCCAGGCCAGCGCACCGGCCGCCTTCTTGGGATCCACGACCACAGGCGTCAACAGGTGAGGTAAATCGTTGTATTGGCCCAACTCCACACGCTTGGGATCGATGAGAATCAACTTCAATATATCGGGCGTGGCCCGCATGACGAGTGAAGTAATCAGCCCATTAATACATGAACTCTTCCCCGCACCAGTGGCGCCGGAGATAAGAACGTGGGGCATTTCAGCCAGATTTACGATAACCGTTGCGCCTGAAATATCTCTACCAAGCGGAACGTCGAGGGGGTGATTGGCGCTCACCGCCTCTTCGGAAACGAGAAGATCACCGAGAGCCACGAGGGTTCTCACCCGATTCGGCACCTCGACCCCGATTGCCGACCGACCGGGGATGGGTGCCAGGATGCGTACGTCCGGCGAGGCCATCGCGTACGCAATATCACGGTGCAGACTGGTTACTCTCGCGACCTTGACGCCGGCGCCCAGTTCAATCTCAAAACGAGTCACCGTGGGTCCCACCGTCGAGCCGACCAGAGTTGTTTCAACTCCATGCGCCGCCAACGCTGCGACGAGTTCCACCCCGGCGGCGTCGGTCGCCGAACGATCCATCTTTTGCTGCTTGACTCGTTGCAGTAATGAGATTGGTGGCAAGACCCACTGACCCGTGGGCTCACTGGGTTTCTTGGACGTAGCTAGTCGAGCCGGAGGAGGAACTACCTCCGGCTCGACCTCTGCTTCTTCGAACCGCCCATCGCTCTCGTTGGCAACCAACTCGTCCGTCGCCTCTTTCTCTTGTGACGCAGTCTTCTTGGCTCGAGACCGCTTAGCGGTTGGTGGAACTTGCTCAGCGGGGGCTTCTTCGCCCTCAGACGGAGCCGAGGGCTCCGGTCGCGACGTCCACCACTGAGAGACCCGCCGTACGAGTAATTTAACGATTGCTGCCGAGGCCGCCACAACTACACGCAGAGTCACTCCCGTCGCCACAATCACGGCGACAATCAATAACCCCACTAAAAGTATCGTCGCGCCAATAGAACCGATGGCCCCGTTGAGACTTCCACCCACAACGACGCCCAGCCAACCGCCGCCAGCCCCCAATGCGGACACCGAAGAATGCACACCAGGACGTCCGCCACCGAGGTGCGCCAGTCCCGCCGCCGTCAACAAGAAGAGGGGTAGGCCCACACTCAGTCGTGTGCGGTCGATGTCGATCTTCCCCCAGAGCATCCCTCCACCGAGTAACAGCAGAGTCGGTGGTAATAGCCAACGCGACATGCCGAGCAAGTTTGAAAGAGCTCTGGACAGAATGCTCCCCGTCGGCCCCAGGGCAGCGAGTTCCGCTAGACCAATGAAGAGCCCAGCGATGATCGTGAGGATAATGATGAAATCCCGCTGGTGACGAACCCACAGCGATTCGGCGGTGCTCTTTTTTTTACTCGCGGCAACACTTCGCCGCGCGGGAGCCTTTTTCTTCGCTGGGGTAGCCACAAGCATCAAACTTACCGAATGGGGGCTACATCTGAGCGCCATAGTCCTAGGCTGGCGATCATGAGTGACCTCGAACCACATCCCACGTCCCGTCAATTGGCCGAGCGACTCAGTATTGACGCCGCCGTTGCGTTGGTAAGCCACGTAGAAACAATCTCTCCGTCCCTTCGGGCCATAACCCTCAGTCACCCACGGGCACAGTTCATGGCTGGTGAGCCCGGGAATGACGTTATGGTTCGCGTCGGGGCCGATGGCGAACGCAGTGTGCGCCGGCGCTACTCCGTCCGCAGCGCCACCAACGAAACTTTGACGCTCTGGGTGGCCACCCGCCACGATGGAGCCGGTTCGCGCTGGGCGCGAAAAGTGAAAATCGGCGACGTCGTCGACGTCGTGGGGCCACGGGGGAAAATTCTTCTCGACCCTCTCGCCGATTGGCATCTCATGATGGGTGACACCAGTTCATTGGCCGCCTTCTACCGACTCGCTGATTCCGTCGAAGTGCCTGGCCAACTCGTTTTCATCATCGAAATAGACGATCCCGCCGACGCAGTGACGGCCGAGCTGCCAGTCGGCCTCGGCGTAACCGGAATCTTCGTCGACCGAGCGGGTCGTGGCGGCAATGACGCCACCGGTTTGCTGCGAGGTCTGGCCACACTGGCGCTACCGCCAGACCTCGGTCACGCCTACCTCTTCGGCGAGTTTTCGATCAACACGGCTCTACGCTCCGCGCTGATCGACCGCGGTCTCACGGACGAGCAAATTTCCGTAAAGGCTTACTGGCGGGTCGGAAAAGCCAACGCCGAGCACGGCGAGCCAGACAAGACCGTCGCTTAAATTACCGTAATAGCCGGCAAAATAACTGGCTGGCGACGGAACTTCCCGCCAACTAATCGCCCAGCTGTGCGCTGGGCAATCTTGTTGAGAGCCTCACTGCTGCGTTCGCCCGCAGCGAGTGCATCTTCGAGTGCGCTATTGACCGCCTGAGCGGTGGCCTCCAACACTGAAGTCTCACGTTCACCTTCAAACCATCCTCTTGCCGTGACCCGAGCCCGCTCGACGAGGGTTCCCGTACTTTTGTCAATCCCCGCCGTCACGAGGACGACCCCGTGTTCGGCCAACATCCGTCGGTCTTCCAGGGGGGCCTCATCCAAGTCTCCGGCCGTGCCATCGATGTAATGAAAACCCGCGGGGATGGTTCCATCACGCCGGACACCCGCTTCGGTTATTTCAACGACGTCACCGTCTTCGCATATCCACACGTGGTCTGAGCCAACGCCCATCTCAACTGCTAAATCCGCGTGATGGACCAAGTGTCGATATTCGCCGTGAATTGGAATAAAGGATCGGGGTCGCACCAGTTGTAGCAGCGTCCGCAGCTCTCCCTGTCGGGCGTGGCCCGACGCGTGAACTGGTTCGTGACCAGAATGAATCACCTCGACGTGCAAACGATGGAGGTCGTCAATCACCCGGCCCACAGACCACTCGTTCCCGGGAATCGGATGCGACGAAAGTATCACCGTGTCGTCGGCACCCACCTGCAGAAAACGCCCATCGCCACGGGCCAACTTTGACAATGCGGCTAAGGGTTCGCCCTGCGAACCGGTGCAAATGACGCAAATTTCACCCGGTGCGTAACGATCAATGTTGGCAGGGTCTTCAAAAACCGATGCATCAACGTGCAGCAAATTTAGTTTTCTTGCCAATTTTACATTGGACTCCATCGAGCGGCCCAGGAGCACAACGCGGCGTTTTTGTTCGATAGCGACGTCAATAATTTGTTGTACGCGGTGAATATGGCTGGCAAAACAGCCCACTACTATTCTTCGGTTGGGCCGTTCGAGGAAAAGACGTCGAAGCGCCCCGCCAACAGTGGCCTCCGATGCGGTGAAACCAGGCTCTTCGGCATTAGTGGAATCGCCCAAAAGAAGTGCCACGCCTTCGTCGCCGAGAGCCGCCAGTCGTGCAACATCGGTGCGGCGACCATCGATGGGTGTCAGATCGAGCTTGAAGTCTCCCGAGTGCACAATGATTCCCACCGACGTGTGGATAGCTAATGCGTGGGCGCTCGGGACCGAGTGGGTTACCGGAATGAACTCCACATCGAAGGCGCCAATACGACGTCGATCACCGTCAGCTACCTCAATGAAAGTCAAGCCGGCCGCCAGTTTCGCTTCGGTCAACCGGTGCTTGGCGAACCCAACAGTGAGGGCTGATCCGTAAATCGGCACATTCACGTCACGAACCAGATAGCGCAAAGCACCGGTGTGATCCTCGTGTCCGTGGGTCAACACGATGCCATCGATACGATCGCGACGCTCGCGCAACCACCGAAAATCAGGCAGGATGATATCGATGCCGTACATATTCGGTTCGGGAAACATCAATCCAGCGTCCACCACGATGATGCGTTCATTTTGTTCAATGGCCATGCAGTTTCGGCCGATTTCTCCCAGACCGCCTAAGAAGGCAATCCGGACCGCAGATTTAGCCACGAGCTACGTGCAGTCCGGTGAGTACTTCCGCGGCCTGGTTATCCAAGGCGGCATCACTCGAACCAAGCGGCGCACGACACTGCCCGACCGCCATTCCTAGGAGCCGCAATGCGGCCTTCGCTGGCTGGGGATTGGGGTACATTTCGTTTCCTTCGAACTGACAACTTGGGGCGAGTGAATCATTAATCACGCGGGCGAGCGACCAGTCATTGCGATCAACGGCCGATATCAACGCGGCGTACTGCGGACCGGCCCAGTGCGACGCCACCGAGACTAAACCAGTAGCGCCAATGGAAAAGAAGGGCAGTACCAGAGCATCGTCACCAGCGTAGAGATCAAAACCATCCCCCAGTGTCTGCTTCACCTGAGCAGCCGAGGGTAGATCGCCCGAAGCGTCCTTTAACGCCAGGACGTTCGGGCAGTTCCTGGCTACCGCAATAGTCGTCGCCGCAGACACCTTGCGACCCGTTCGGGCCGGAATGTCGTAGAGCATCACCGGCAGGTGACTAGCCGCGGCGATTGCTGTGAAGTGAGCTTCGATTCCTCTTTGACTCGGCCGCGAATAGGCCGGCGTGGTCACGAGAATTCCCGAGACACCGCTCGAGGCGGCCTCTCGGCTCAAGACCACTGATCGAGCAGTATCCCCTGACGTAGATCCCGCTAAAACTGGCACAGTGACAGCTTCGGCAACGCAACGAAAGAGCGAGAGCTTCTCCTCGTCGGACAAACTTCCACCCTCGCCCGTAGAACCGGCGACCACGAGTCCATCGCTACCGTTTTCGACCAAGTATCGAGCCACGCTCGCGGCAAGGTCGTAATCAACGTTGCCCTCGTGATCGAAGGGCGTCACCATGGCCGTAATCAATCGACCGAAACGAGGGGTACTCACGCTTCGAAGTTACCAGCCCTCGTCCAGCCAAGCGGTGTTAGACAATTGCTCGCTCCATGGGGGTGCCCTCAGCGTTCGCGTCGAGGTCCAGGGTTGTATCTTCGTAGTCTTCAAATGCGATGACGCCCATTTCGGTGAACTTCGTTCGTAGCCAGCCATCCGCGGCGTCAAGTAGGCCGAGCTTTTTGCAGTTCGGAACTATTTTTGAAAACAAAGCTGCTTGAAAGACCGGGCGGTCGGGGTCCATTAGCGTTACCTGAGCAGCGTCAGCCTTCGAAATTCCCAGACGCTCCCACACCTCTTGTCCCTGCATACGGTCGCGCATCCGTAGGGCTGCTTCGAAGGCGAATTCCTGTCGCTCACGGATCTCTGGCGCTGACATATCGGTATAGATCTCCTGCAGCGACAACACCCCAAAGGCGACGTGTCGCGCCTCATCGGCCATTACGTAGCGTAGCAGTTGACGCAGCAGTGGCTCTTGGCTCATTGAGTGCATAAAGCCGAACGCGGCTAGGGCTAAGCCCTCCACCATGATCTGCATTCCTAGATAGGTCATATCCCAACGGGAGTCAGCCACAATGTCGTCGAGCAGGAGACCTAAATGTCCATTCATTTGGTAATGACCAGAGAGTTTGGTGTCGAGGTATCGAGAGAACACTTCAACGTGACGGGCTTCGTCCATTACCTGGGTCGCGGCGTAGTACTTCGCGTCAATCCACGGAACCGTCTCAACAATTTTCGCGGTACACAGCAACGCTCCTTGTTCACCGTGCATGAACTGACTCAACGTCCAATTCTGATACTCCATGTCGAAGGCGACCCACTCCTTTTCGCCCCACTTTTCAAATTGCGTCCCCGCAATCAAAGCCTCACCGAGTGGACGCTGACCCGCTTCACGGTATGCCTTCACCGCCATTGCTTCTTGATCTACGACCGTTTCCCAGGGGAGGTCAGTTGCCCCGTTCCACTGGGAGCGCTTGGCCTTCTCGTAGAGCTTGTCCAACTTCGGTCGTGCGCCCTTGTTGTAATCCCACGTGAACACGGCGTCGCACTTGTCCGGCACGGAGTGTGACGACGAACCATCATCTACTCCGACTAAGTCGAAGATTGCTTCGTAGTCATTGATCTCGTCTCGTCCAATGAGTTCGCGATTGCTCAGCATGTCTCGCTCGTCGTCATTGATTATCGCCATAACTACCCCTTTGTGACCGTAAACATTGTCTAGCACAGCCTTCTTAATAGCGATTTACAAGTTGACTTACTCCCGTTGCCATATGACGACCGTAAAACAGAGCCACGCTGGCGGGTTCCCCTATGGCCACGTACGCAGCGGGGTCACTCCAGTAGCCCACGACTACCCGACACAGCCATTCGGCCAATCGACCAGCCGAGTCGAGATCCATCCAGCGCGCCAGGAGGGGCTGGGCGAAGGAGGACGCCACAAAATAAGTCCGAGTGGCACCATCAAAACGCAGGGAGGAGTTTGTGAACCTGGGCTCGTACAGACGTAGGTGAGTAAGCACGGGGTGATTTTCAATATGAAACCAGAGCGTGGTGAGACCAGCTGCAATAGCGTCGTGGAGGTCATCGTGGGACGAAATGGCGTCGGCGACCGCTGAGAAAATCCTTGAGCCCTCGCGTTGCGCCACCGCACTTAACAGTCGGTCTCGCCCCCCTGGGAAAGTTCGATACAGGGAAGCTCGTGAGTAGCCAGCAGCTTCACCGATCGCGTCCAGGGAGACCTGGTCACGCGAATTGAAAGACAAGTGGGTGACCGCAGCGTTAATGATCTGGGTCCGTATGGAGGGATCGGACGCATCCCGTAATGGTCTCACCTTCGACGCTCCCACCGTAACGTTCGGCTCGTCAAAACCCGCCAGCAGTTCATCACGAACCAACCAGTGCAGGTCCTGCGGACTGTCGAGATCCCATCGACCGGGGGTGGAGATGTAGTCGAGGAACAAGCGAGCGACGTAGTCAGCGTGCTGACGAGAATGGGCTGATTTCGCCACGAAGGGCTCGATGACGGCCACAATTGCTGAGCGAATGGACTGCATGGACTCCGACAGGGCTGGTTCCAATATGGTCGGATCTTCGAGGAGAATTCGTTGGAGCAGGAAATGGCTCTTAACGGCGTGATGAGCGTATCTAAGGCCACGCTCCAAAACTTCCTGGAGTTCGCTGAGACCATCAACTTCAGCTTGAAGACCGAGGAAAAATTTCCTCACTTCCCAATGAATCAATTGGTCAAAGAGTTGTTGGCGGCCAAGAGGAAAATGGCGATACATGGTTGACCGCGATAGTCCCGCCTCACGTGCCACTACCGCCATCGTGGTGACCGCGATGCCTCGGTGCGCGACGCTACGGCCCGCCGAAACGAGTGCACGTTCAACGACCGAGTCCTCCACGACTTAGATCAATTCGTCGAGACCCACGGTGAGACCCGGGCGATTCCGCACGCTCCGTACGGCCAGGGCCACACCGGACACAAAACTCGAGCGGTCGTAAGAGTCATGGCGAATAGTCAAACCCTCCCCGGGTCGACCAAAAATTACTTCCTGATGCGCCACCAAGCCAGGCAGACGCACCGAGTGAATGGGTATATCCCCTTCCCCCAATGCACCTCGAGCACCCTCGAGTACTAGCGAGACAGTGGGGTCAGGATTCGTTGATACCTGAGCAGCCCTTCGAGCCACCGCCATTGCGCTCGCGGTGGCCAGTGACGTTCCCGACGGAGCATCGCGTTTTTGATCATGGTGCATTTCAATGATTTCAACACGCTCGAAATAGGGGGCTGCTTGAGCAGCAAAACGCTCAGCCAGGATCGCCCCTATAGAAAAATTGGCGGCGAGTACAACGTTGGCGTTCTCGTCCACCGCCGAACGCACCTGTTCAGGTGATAAGCCCGTGGCACCAATCACTGCCGCTACGCCATTTACCGCGCACCACCTCAATGTAGCCGTAGCACCTGCGGCGCTCGAAAAGTCCACGACCACGTCAACGTCATTCGCCGATAGGTCGGTGACGGACGTCACCCAATTTGTAGCTCCTGGGACTTCTAGGACGTCAACCACGGTAACAATCGACAGGTCGTCGTACTCGGAGAGGCCCTGCACCATAATTTGGCCCATGCGTCCAGCAGCTCCGACGACAGCGATCTTGATCACCACTAAACCCTACCGCTCATCGTTCGTCGGCGGCGTAGTAGCGCGACCACCACGGCGACAATGAGAAGTCCGCAGGCCACGGTGCTCACGATCAGTCCGGCTTCAATGTGAGGCGCGTGATAGTGAAAATGAATACGCCACGCCCCAGCCGGAACTGTAATGCGTTGGATGAGCCCGTCGGGTCGCACATCGAGAGTCGAGCTGACATTAGTTCGCTCATCGGTCAGCGTGGCTCGCCAGCCAGCCAGCCACGCGACGCTACGTGTCATCGAAAAGGCTCGAGGTGAGCTGACTTTAATCCACTCATCACCCCACGAATCAATTCGGTACGAGCTCACTTTCGTCGTGGGAGATGGATGTACCACCTGGAGTGACGGGCGGATCGAAGTCGCGTGCAGAATCGTCAGAGGTCCAATTTGGCGATAAAAAACCCATTTTGAACTGCCCAGGGCCTGTTCAAAAGGCGTAGTCAGACTTTGCACCGCACCGAGCGAGTTCACAATCTGAATAGTGCCGATGCGTACACCAGCCGAGGAGTGAAATCGAAGGGCGCTCACTCCGTGCGCAATGAATAGGTTCCACCGCATCGTGGCCCCGGGTGCTGAGCGCAGAGTGCTGAGCACCCGACCGCGGCTGGATAATACATCCACGGTTACGGGAGTCGTCGAAATACTCTCACCCAGCCAACCCGCTATCTGCACCTTCGACAACGAGTCGTTGACTCCCAGCAGTGCGGTATGACTAGGTTCGCGCAAAGGTATGGCACAACGTAGCTGCGGTGATTTCTTCTTCATTGCCGTGCTCAGC
The DNA here is from genome assembly GCA_903860915.1 of uncultured Actinomycetes bacterium. Lineage (GTDB taxonomy): Bacteria > Actinomycetota > Acidimicrobiia > Acidimicrobiales > RAAP-2 > RAAP-2. The sequence goes on from CAIOSJ010000021.1 coordinate 167,445, forward strand.
AGGTCCGTTGAAGAGATGATGACGGTGGCTAGGCGAAGCTGTTCGTACTTCCCCGATTGCAATTGACAAGGATTGAGCCATCCAAACTGATTCGCCTCGGTTGCCAATCCGTACTGTGCCTGAATCAAACTCCCGTAGCCCTGAATACTGGGACGTCCCGTGAACACATTGATGTTCGGAACTCCCAAATTCTCTATCACCGTCTGATCGTTCAAGGTGGGGTTAATGATGGCGAACCTACCGGCCGAGCCAAGAATTGATGTAGCGACCCGAGCGGACGGCATCGGATTGACTCCCACTGTCGACCAGCTCACAGCCGTGAGGAGCAAGCTAACGACCAAGTCGAGCGAGCAGACGGCGATCAACCACTTACCAACTCCGAACGAGGCTCGCCGGCGAACAACGATGAGTACTACCACTGCGACCAGTAATTGCAGCGCGTAAGCCCCACGCAAATGAGATGCAACATTTCCCCCTCTAGTACCCACCATCCAATCCAGCAGGCCCGTCGGTATACATAGAGCAACTGATAGCAATGCGACTACCAACAGCCCTGGGGAAAGGGAGAGGTACCGTCGCCAGATGTTGAGTGACGTGGGAACTCGGTGGCGATCAATGAGGGACTGCACGAACCAACCCGCCAGGGCGGCCGCCCCAAAATCAAATAAGACAATATTTCGGCTCTGGAGCCGCGTCTTGCCAATCAGAGGGATGGCATGCAGCAGGAAGCCGAAGGGCGTGTAGGTACCGAGAGCCGTTATAAGTCCCACCACGGCAAGGACAGCGAAAATTGAAAAACGCTTCATGTCACTCGGCCAACCTCGCCGCGTGACATGGGCGAAGAATGTACTGAGGCCGAGGAGGGCTACGAGGCCGACGTAGCTCATAAGTTCTGGCAACTGCGGGTAGTTCATGGAAAAGCTCGGCTGACCGAACGATCCATTGCCTCCAAAAATTTGAGGAACGAAAAGCATTGCGAGTTGCCGAGGGGGAAATGACCCCATTCCAAAGAAAGAGTAACTAATGGCGGAACGCTGGGATTGAGAGATGAAGGCCCATCCAACGACCAATTGCACCATGGCAATTGCGAAGCCCCACGTCGCTGCGAACATCTGAACAGAGACGTAGGCAAACACATTGCGCCACTGTTTGACTTCACGCCGTGCGTACACGAGTACCGCCACTGTGACTATTACGACAGTGAGCAGTTCTAACTCAGCAATAGACCTTGGCTCCCCGCTCAAACAGGCCAGTCCCCACATGACCGCGAGAGCGATGATCGAAGGCCCGCACGCGCGCAGATGTTTGGAGAAACTCTGGCGAGCATCCGACTCGAGAAGACGACGACCAAGACTCAACTGAACGAGTGTCATCCAGGGAATGAGCGCATATCCCTGAATCACCGCAATATGGACCAAGTGACCAACCATGGCGCCCGCGTAACTGAAAGAAATAGCAGCTACGAAAGAACCGCTGGGGCCAATGCCCAACCATCGTAGTAACGCGTACATGCCAAATGCGGCGGTGACGTAAATAACCACCAGATTGATCACCCATGCTGCGATGGGTGGGAGAAAGACGAAGAGAAAAGTCAGAGGATAAAACGAGCCAGCGTTCATTCCGCCCAGCAAGGGAGTTCCGGAATACGCCAACGGATCGATAAGCGGCAGGTGACCTGAAGCCATTTGACGACCCGACATCACACGAAGCGGAAAATTTTGGATCAAATTATCGCTATTCAGCGCCGGGTGGTTGAAAAGAGCCGGGACGGCAAAACACAGTGTGGGTATCAACGCCAAGACGACCAATGCCCATACGTCCGACCGAGAGCGATTGCGCCACCAACCCGAACCAGGGAGTGCGGGTGAATTGATCACAGTACTGAGAGGTTACGGTAACGCAGAAGGCCCGCGCAAACATTCCGTAGAATGCTTGCGCGGGCTTTCTGGGTGTCGTTTCTAGCGTCGACGAGGGCGCGGCGGACGGCGGTCGCCGTCGTTGAGCGCGGGGCCACCAGGACCCAAGTCGCCCAAGTCATTTGCCAACTCGGCTTCGAAGGAGTCTTCGAAGCTCGACGCGCGAGCCGGACGATCGGCACGCGGGGCGCGCTCCTCACGGGCCGGACGTGATTCGCGGTCGTCGCGACGTTCGCGGGGCTCGCGACGTTCGCGGGGCTCTGAGGAATCTTCAATCACCATGTTGGCGTACTCGCCACCGAGCGAAAGAGAAACCTTACCCTGCGGGTCGATGTCATCCACCTTGACTTCGATGGCTTGACCCAGGACCAAAACGTCCTCAACGGCTCCGATCCTCTTGCCACCATTAAGCGGCGACATCTTGGAGATGTGCAGTAGTCCATCGCGACCCGGCAAGATGCTAACGAAAGCACCAAACTTGGTCGTGTTCACGACCTTGCCCATGTAGGTGGCGCCAACGTCGGCCGTTGGGGGGTCCAGAATCATCTCGATGCGGCGAACGGCTTCGGCAACTGCCCGACCATCCTTCGCACCGATGGTAACCGTCCCCACGACTCCATCGTCATCCACGGCGATGTCGGCACCGGTCTCCTGCTGCAGGGTGTTGATGACCTTACCCTTGGGCCCAATGACCTCACCGATTTTGTCGATAGGAATCTCGATGTTCACAATCTTCGGAGCCACTTCGGCCACGTTGGTGCGAGGCTCGGCAATCGCGTTGACGAGAACTTCCAAGATGGCGAGACGCGCATCTTTGGCCTGCATCAGCGCCTTCGCCAAAACGTCAGCGGGCAGTCCGTCTATCTTCGTGTCGAGCTGCAGAGCCGTAACGGCATCCTTGGTTCCCGCAACCTTGAAGTCCATGTCGCCGAATGCGTCTTCGGCCCCGAGGATGTCGGTCAAGGTGACGTAGGTTCCGCCGTCGTAGACCAGGCCCATGGCGATTCCGGCGACTGGCGCCTTAATCGGCACACCGGCCGCCATGAGTGACAGCGTCGAACCACACACGGAGCCCATTGAGGTGGAGCCGTTCGACTGCAAAACGTCGGATACAACACGAACGGTGTAGGGGAAGTCTGCTTCGCTCGGCAGTACGGGAATAAGCGCGCGCTCTGCGAGCATGCCGTGTCCGACTTCGCGACGCTTTGGCATACCTACGCGACCAGACTCACCAACTGAGTAGGGAGGGAAGTTGTAGTGGTGCATGTAGCGGCGCCACTCGTCGGGGGTGATGGTGTCGACCTGCTGCTTCATGCGAGGCATTCCCAGCGTTGTGACGTTGACGACTTGCGTCTCGCCACGTTGGAACAAGGCGGAACCATGCGTCATGGGAAAGAGGTCAATTTCAGCCGACAGCGGTCGGATATCCGCGGTGCCTCGACCGTCAATACGAGCACCCTCGGTCACAATGCGCTGGCGAACGATCTTCTTGGTCACCGACTTAACAGCCGCTTTGACTTCGGAGGTGCGTCCTTCGAATTCACCTTCGAGTTGAGACAAGATATCCGCCGTTGCTGCGTCTAGTGCATCGTTTCGGACTTGCTTGGTGGTGTGAAGATTGGCTGCTGCGATTGCTTCGGAGCCGACAGCGCTCACGCGCTCCAAGACGTCGGGCTGGTAGTCCGAGAAGGTCTTGTAGGGAATCGTCACGATGGGTCCACGCTCAGCGACGTAGGCGCGGACGAGCTCACGCTGCAGGTTGATCGATTCACGAATCCACAGCTTTGAGGCCTCGAGACCCAATGCCAGAACTTCTTCGGTTACTTTCGGCGCGCCATCGGCGTACTTCTCAAACGAGCCTTCGGTTCCGCCGGCTTCGACCATCATGATGGCGATGTCGGCCTCAACGGAGTCGCTGAGGGCACGTCCGGCCACTACGAGCTCGAAAACGGCTGCGTCACCTTCCGCAAAAGTTGGGTGGGGTGCCCACTCACCATCAGTGGTGTACGCCAGACGTACGGCCCCAATAGGACCGTCGAAGGGGATACCCGAGAGCATCAGCGCAGCTGAAGCCGCATTGATGGCCAGAATGTCATGGGGATTCTGCTGGTCGGCCGAGAAGACAGTTCCCACGATTTGGACTTCATTGCGGAAGCCCTTCGGAAAAGATGGACGAAGTGGTCGGTCGATCAATCGACAGATCAACACTGCAGCATCGGACGGCTTGCCCTCACGGCGAAAGAACGCTCCAGGAATTTTCCCCGCGGCGTAGGCACGCTCTTCGATGTCCACGGTGAGTGGGAAAAAGTCGATGCCGTCACGTACCGTGCGGGCGGCGACAGCTGTTGCCAGCAGGACCGTGTCACCGATCTGGGCCTGGACGGCTCCGTCGGCTAGTTGGGCCAACTTACCTGCCTCGAAAGACAGGGTTTTGTCGGTACCCGTAATGGGTGAACTCACGCGGATGGCGTTAGTCATTGGTGCTCCTTATGTAGTTTCGGCACGCACTCTCTCGAATCCCAGTGGATAGTCTCCGCCCTCGGGCGGCAACCCTCCACTGGCCTTCGAGCCTATGAATGCGGGCCAGTACTCCGACGGCGCCGGAGTACAAATGGTCTAGCGACGAATGCCGAGGCGACCAATTAGTTGGCGATACTGCTCAACATCGCCACGCTGCACGTAATCGAGCAAGCGACGACGCTGACCGATGAGTTTCATCAGTCCACGACGAGTGTGGTGATCACCCTTGTGAACCTTGAGGTGCTCAGTGAGATGTGAGATCCGGTCAGTCAAAATCGCGATCTGGACTTCGGATGAACCGGTGTCCGTTTCGTGCTGCTGATAGTCCTTGATGATCTGCTGCTTCTCGGCCATGAAGTAAACGCCTTAAATAATCGGGGTCCCGTTGCGAACCGCCGACATGACGACCCGCACGATCAGCGTCGCTGACCGAAAAACTATGTTAGCAGGGTTTCGCCATCCTGCGAGATTTTCTGGAAAAGCTCACGAGTACGAGCTACGTCGACCGAAATCTGTTCTATGAGAGCCTCTAGTGAGTCGTAGGACTCTTCCCCTCGTAACCAGGCGAAAAAGACCAGCTGGAGCTGCTCACCGTATATATCTCCCGAAAAACCTGGTAGGTGCGCCTCGAGCAGAGTGTCGCCATTTTCGTAGAACTGGGGACGTCGGCCGAGGGAAATCGCTGCTGGGTACCATTTCCCGTGTGCCAATGCAGCACCGGCATAAATCCCAATCGTCGGGAGCAGCTGTCCCACGGAGGTTTGGATATTTGCGGTGGGAAAGCCCAGTTCCGAGCCACCTCGCGCGTCACCGTGAATGACCTCGCCGATAATGCCGAAGGGGTGGCCCAAAATCTCCATGGCCGTGTCGAGACGACCCTCGAGTACTGCTCGACGAACCGATGTCGAGGAGAACCGCTCCCCCGTGCCAATGAGCCCGCAAGCTTCAACGCTAAAGCCCAGTTGCTCGCCCCACTCGCTTAATCGACGCGCGTCACCATAGCGATCTCGGCCGAAACGGAAATCTTCGCCCACGACCACGTGGACGGCACCCAGTTCGTCGTGTATCAGTCGTCGTACAAAAGACTCGGCCGACTCTGAAGACGCCGCTTCATCGAAGGTGACCAGACGAACAATGTCGACACCCAACTCGTGAAATCGCTCCAAACGCCGTTCGAGGCTCTCGATTGCCAATGGTGCGTTTGCCGGGGCAAGAACCGAAGCTGGGTGTGGATCAAAGGTGATCACCACACTCGGAACCCCGCGATCAGCAGCGGCAATTTTGGCTCGCGTGATAATCGCTTGGTGGCCTCGATGAACGCCATCGAAGACGCCAATGGCAACTACCGAAGGTGTCGTCGCAGAGTCACCCTGCCCATCTCGAATCACCTTCATTGACTTCACGAACCTTTGATCCCAGACCGGCGCACTAGGCGAGGACCACGTCAGGCTGATAGCGGTCATCGCGTCGGTGCACAATGGCCACCAGTGAACCACTGGCGTCGACTACGGCTCCTTCGTCGGCACCCTGTAGTTCGTCGAGGTCAACTTGCTTGCCGAAACGCAACGAGACCAGAGTCTCGCCCCGCGCTACGGCGCGGGGCAGGTGAGCGACCATCTCAAGAGGTGGGAGTAGCACGTTCTGACCCTCGATAACAGCCCGCTCTAAATTCTCAAGGGCCCACGCGTTTGATACCGAGTGACTACCGCTGGACTCGCGGCGCAGTGCGGTCAAGTGTCCCAGGGTGCCGAGCGACTCTGCGAGATCGCTCAGCAACACCCGAACGTAGGTTCCCGTGGAGCAGGTGGTTCGAAAGGTCCACACGTCACGCTCGGCCGTTGGCGCAAGATCGAAAGAATCAATAGTGATGGAGCGGGCCTCGCGAACTACCTCTCCACCTTCACGAGCGATCTCGTAGAGCCGTCGCCCACCCACCTTGATGGCCGACACCATGGGCGGAACCTGCATTTGCGGACCCGTCAGGCGTAGTGCTGCCGCGGCCACCAAAGCCTCGTTCAATTCTGGTACCTCTGCCGTAGCGATCACGGCCCCATCAGCGTCGAGCGAATCGGTAGCGACGCCCAAGCGCACGGTACCGGAATAAATCTTGGTTTCCGATTGTACGAATCGTAGGAGCCTGGTGGCAGAACCTACGGCGAGCGCCAGAAGTCCCGTCGCCATAGGGTCGAGAGTTCCCGCGTGTCCAATCTTTTTCTCATGAAAGATACGTCGCGAGCGCGCCACTACGTCGTGACTAGTTGGACCCTGGGGCTTGTCTACCAGCAGTAGTCCACTACGCGCGATCATCACGCAATCGCCTAATAATGTCTTCAACGGCTTCGCCCGTTCGCACCGAAGGATCAATACGAAAGGTCAGCTTGGGAGTCCTCTTCAGACGTGTCTTAGCATTCACAATTCCTTGAATTTGAGCACGGTGCTCCTCAAGCGCGGCACTCGCCTCCTCGCTCAAAGAGTCCATGAAAACTATTGCCTGACGCAAGTCCTCCGTCACTTCAACCTCTGTCACGGTCAACATTCCGACTCGATCATCAAAATCTCCGATACGAACCACTGCCTCGGAGATGACTTCTCGCAGTATTTGATTAACCCGAGCAGTCCGCGGATACGGTTTTTCACCTTTTGTCTGTGCCATGGGACTACGAGGTCCGAGGAATCTCTCGTTCCTCAAATGTTTCGATGATGTCTCCGGACTTGAGGTCTTGGTAGTCCGAAAGACCCACGCCACATTCGAAGCCCGACTGCACTTCCTTGGCATCGTCTTTAAATCGACGCAGGGAAGTAACCGAACCCTTCCAGATTATGGTGCCCTCACGAAGGAATCGGACTTTGCTGCCACGAGTGATAACGCCTTCGCGCACGAAGCAACCGGCGATAGCGCCAATCTTGGGCACACGGAAGACTTCTCGAACTTCCGCTTCGCCAGTAACGACTTCTTCGAACTCGGGAGCCAGCAAGCCAAGCATGGCCGACTGAATCTCTTCAATCAGTTTGTAGATGATTTCGTAGGTACGGACTTCCACGCCTTCAACGCCCGCCATCTCGCGACTACGACGGTCGGGTCGTACGTTGAAGCCAATGATGGTGGCGTTCGAAGCACGTGCGAGTTGTACGTCGTTTTCGGTGATTCCGCCAACGCCGCGATGCACAATCGCCAATTTGACATCTTCTCGTTCCAGCTTCCTGAGTGACTCGGTGCAAGCTTCTAGGGAGCCCTGCACGTCAGCCTTCAGAACAATATTTAAAGTGGCAGTTTCACCACGCTGAATTTGCTCAAAGAGGTCTTCGAGCCGTGCACCGCCACCAGCGACAACGGGCTGGTGCCCGGTGAGGCGCTGACGCTGCGAACGCGCCTCGGCCAAAGTACGGGCGTTGGCCAAGTCCTTGGCAACGCGCATCTCGTCTCCAGCAAAGGGGGGCTCAGAAAAACCGAGTACCTGGACTGGCGTCGAGGGGCCAGCAAATTTAATCTGCTTGCCCTGATCGTTGATGAGCGCCTTTACTTTGCCCCATCCGGCTCCGGCAACCACGGGGTCACCCACGCGCAAGAGTCCCTTTTGGATCATCACGGTGGCCACGGGTCCGCGGCCGGCTTCAAGGTTCGCTTCGAGAACCACGCCAACGGCCCGCCCAGTGGGTCGAGCGGTTAGTTCGGCGATTTCGGACACGAGCAGAACTTGTTCGAGCAAGTCATCAATACCTAGGCTCTGCAGGGCGGAAATCTCGACACAAATCGTGTCACCACCCCACTTTTCCGGGACTAGACCGTAATCCGAGATTTGCTGCAGAACGCGATCGGGGTTGGCATCGGCCTTATCGATTTTATTGACGGCCACAATGATGGGCACCCCCGCCGCCTTGGCGTGGTTGATCGCTTCAATCGTCTGAGGCATCACACCGTCGTCGGCGGCAACCACCAAAATTACGATGTCAGTGACCTTGGCACCGCGGGCGCGCATGGCCGTGAAGGCCTCGTGACCCGGGGTGTCGATGAAGGCAATGGACTGACCCTTCCAGTTGACAGAATAAGCACCGATGTGTTGAGTGATGCCTCCGGCTTCACCGGCAACCACATTGGTCGAGCGAATGCGGTCCAGTGTCAAAGTCTTACCGTGGTCAACGTGGCCCATAACGGTCACCACCGGTGCACGATTTTCGGCAGCAATGATTGCGTCGTCTTCGTCGTCTTCAAAGAATTTGGCCAGCAGTGCGGCTTCTTCTTTTTCGCCCGGGTCGACCAAACGAATCTCCGCCCCAATTTCAGCAGCGTAGAGGTCAATCATGTCGTCAGTGAGGCTCTGCACTGCCGTGACGATCTCACCCTGCATGAACAGGAAGCGAACAATGTCAGCTGCGGAGCGATTTACCTTCGGACCAAGGTCCTTTGCCGTTGAGCCTCGCTCCACAATAATTTCGCCAGTCGGCACCGGCGCATTGCTGGGCTGATAGCTCGTCATTAAAGTGGGCTCGAGCTCCTCCGTGTTACGACGGCGACGTCGAGTCTGCTTGCGCTGGGATCCACGCGGTCCACCGCCGCCACGCGCTGGAGCACCGCGGCCTGGGCCGCCGGGAGCACCACCGGGTGCACCACCCGTACGGGGTCCACCAAATCCACCACCAGCGCCACCGGGGCCGCTGGGTCCACCGGTGCGAGGTCCGCTGGGACCACCGGGTCCACCGGTACGAGGGCCGCTGAAGCCACCGGTGCGAGGTCCGCTGGGACCACCGGGGCGACCAGTTGCTCCTGGGGTCATGCGTCGTGCGCCCGGGGGCGGAGGAATGGGACGGCCAGATGCCGACATCGGGGGGCGCTGCGGAGGTGGCGGTATGGGACGTCCCGATGCGGACATGGGCGGGGTCGGTCGGCTCTCGCCACCCTCTCCAGCGGCGGGTCGTTGTGTGGGTCGGATGGTCGTCGGACCGTCCGGTGAGGCCGTACGAACAGGTGCGGGTTTCGGCGGAGCGGTACGCGTACGAATGACGCGAGGAGCCGCCTCGGGAGTAGGGGCGGGAGTATCCGAGACGACTGGTGTCGACGTGCTGACATCGCCGCGCGTGTCGGTGACGGCTGGAGCACTCTCGGGTGCGCTATCGGTAGTTGCAACAGCTTCTCCGCTAACGGCCTTGGGCGCCCTTGCGCCCCTGCCCGGCTCTTCGGGTTGGACCTCACGACGGAGTCCTTCGGCGTCGGCCTTGCGACGAACGCGGTCCGCCTGAGGGTCCTCCATCGCCGATGACGCGCTAGAAACACCGATGCCCAGACCCGTGGAGACGTCGAGAACTTCCTTGTTGGTCATCCCGAGCTCGCGGGCTAGCTCATGAACTCGAATCTTCTTTGTCGCCAAGACGTTCCTTTACTTCTGCACCTAACAAATTGTTACGCGCACATATTTTTAAGTCTCTCACAGTCTAAGAGAGCGCTTGGGACTCTGTCCGTAACGCCGCACTCACACTGATCACTTCTTCACTAGTAACTGCACTTCGCAAGGCACGTGACAACTTACTTATTGTCAAGCCCTCACGACAGGAAACAACTTCACAGCACCACGCTCCCCGGCCACTTCCCCGGCCGAGTTGCAAGCCCCCCTCGTGACGGCCGATGCGGACCATTTCGCGAGAATCGGCACGCCGTCGGCAAGCCACGCAGGTGCGAACGGGTGCTATGCCTCGTCTCCCTCGGTCGGCGCAGCCGCAGCTTCGGAGCTATCGACGTCGACAGCAACTTCTTCCACGATCGCATCAGGTTCCGCGACAAACGCCGCAACGTCCGTCTCCGCCTCATCTGAATCCTGCGTTTCCGAGCGAATGTCGATACGCCACCCCGTGAGGCGGGCGGCCAGGCGGGCATTCTGCCCCTCCTTGCCAATGGCCAGCGAGAGCTGCTGGTCGTGGACGATCACGGTGGCTACACCCTCGACCTCGTCGAGGCGTACCTCGCGAACGCGGGCGGGCTGGAGGGCGGCCTGAATGAACTCAATGGGGTCATCGCTGTAGGGCACTACGTCGATTCGCTCACTACGTAGTTCGTTAGTGATATTACGAACGCGTGAACCGCGAGCGCCAACGCAGGCACCGACTGGATCGACCATTGGGTCGTTCGAGGCGACCGCAATCTTCGAACGGTGTCCGGGCTCGCGGGCGAGGGCCTTGATTTCGACGATGCCCGAGGCAATTTCGGGAACCTCAATCTCAAACAATTTTGCGACGAGAGCCGGGTGAGTACGGCTCACTACGATTTGAGGACCCTTATTGGTCTTACGGACTTCCACGATGTAGACCTTGACGCGGGCGCCGTGGTCGTAACGTTCAAAAGCAATCTGCTCAGCCTGTGGCAGTAGCGCTTCAACGCGACCAATGTCAAGCAGCGTGTAGCGATTGTCATTCTGTTGCACCGTACCGCTGACGATGTCACCTTCGCGGTTGGCAAACTCTTCGTACATCTTGCGACGCTGGATATCACGAATGAGCTGCATGAGGACCTGCTTGGCCGTCTGGGCTGCGATACGTCCGAAGTCCTTCGGCGTCGCATCCCACTCTCGGGTGACATTTCCATCGGCGTCGAGTTCTAGGCCCCACACTTTGATTTCACCGGTTTCGGGGTTGATTTCTACTTCGGCTTCTTCGGCCGAGTCGTCACGTCGCTTGTAGGCCGCCAGTAGCGCGTTGGCCAGGGCCTGCAATAACTCGCCCTCGTCAATGTTCTGGTCTCGAGCGATCTGGGACAGCGCATCTAAGAATTCAAAGTTTGACATGGTTATTTTCTCCTGCTCGCAGTGGATGATGTGGGGGTGGCCTTAGAAGGTGAAGGCTTGGGGCCAGAACCCCAAACAAAGACAGTTCGGGCGCGCTCGACATTGTCAAGATCGACCGTTACCTCGCCGATTTCCTTGTCGTCGAGTGTGACCTTTCGGCCCTCGACCATCTGGAGAATTCCTTCGAGGCGACGAGTCGCCTCGGAGCCTCGACGCTCACGCAAAGTGACCAGGTCACCAATCGCAAATCGGAAGTGCTCGGGGGTGCGCAGCCGTCGTTCCAGACCCGGACTGGCCACATCTAGCGTGTACCGACCCGGCATGGGATCCTTCTCGTCCAGCCAAGCCGACAACGACCGACTCGCGGCCGTCAGCTCGTCGAGGTCGATGCCACCGGGCTTGGTTACGGTGACGTTCAGAGTCCCTGAAGTGAATTCCACGTCGTAAAGTTCGAGTCCTAAAGTTGATAAGAGGGTGCGAAAAGGTGCTTCGAGGTCCATTTTCCACTCCTTTCAACTCGCGCCATGGCCGTTCAACAATGAGAAAGCGCGGGCACAAGGCCCGCGCTGCCGCGTCCAAACGTCCTAATGGACTTTCCAAGAGTGTAGCAGAAATGGCCTAAATACTCAATCGTCCCGCCAAGAGGGCTTCAATGGGAATTTCGACCATTTCGCCGGTGGCTCGACTTCGAACCTCGCAAATTCCCCGATCTAGACCCTTGCCACCAACGGTAATTCGCGTCGGAACCCCAATGAGATCGGCGTCGGCAAACTTCACACCCGGAGAGACATCACGATCGTCGTACAAAACATCCACGCCCGCAGCCCGCAGTGCGACGTAGGCCGAGTCAGCTGTTTCGACAACCAAGGGATTACGTCCTGCGCCAATGGCGACAAGAACTGCGTGGTAGGGGGCAACGCTGGCGGGCCAAATGAGCCCTTGATCGTCGTGTTTTTCCTCGGCGAGGACTGCCAAAAGTCGCGAGACCCCAATTCCATAACAGCCCATCCAGAACAATTGTTCGCTGCCATCTTCGGCCACGAAGGAAGCGTTACGAATTTTCGAACTGTAGTGGAGACCCAACTGGAAGGTGTGGGCGGCCTCGACGGAACGCTGTAGGTGCATGACTGCGCCACAGTTCGGGCAGGAGTCGCCATCATCCACCACCACGAACGAACCGTACTCGTCGGGATCAAAATCCCGCCCGACGACGACGTCAATGAGGTGATAGTCAGCTTCATTGGCACCCACTACGAAAGAGTGTGGAGCGTGTCGAATGGATTCATCGGCAACCACCCGTACCCCGGAAAGTCCAACGGGGCCAACAAAACCACGAATGATTGCCGGATGTGAGGCGAAATCCGTCTCCTCGAAGAGTCGCCAACCGTGAGGAAGTCGCGCCTCCCGGTCCCCCGGCACCACAATGATGGTGGGCGTACCGTCGGCATCCAAGGTGGCTATCGACTTCAAAATAGAAGTCGTCGTCACGCCACGAGAGCTGAGAAGTGCGGCCACTGCTTCAATGGAGCCGGTTCCAGGTGTGGAAATGCGACTACAGCTTGGGGCGTTGATTGTGGTGGCGTCCGCGAGCGGACTGTTGACGCGGCGAACCGCAGCCTCAATGTTGGCAGCCAGCCCACACGAGGAGCAGGAGGCGAAAAAGTCTTCGCCGATGGTGGTCGGAACCATGAACTCGTGGTTCACGTCACCGCCAATTGCTCCGGAGGTTGCCTCCACGGGCACGACGTCAATCTCAAGTCGTTCAAAAATACGCCGATACGCAGCAACGGCCGTATCGTAACTCGCCACCATGGCTTCCTTGTTCGCGTCAAAGGAATAGGCGTCGCTCATGGTGAATTCGCGGAGTCGTAACAGACCGGACCTAGGACGAGCTTCGTCACGGAACTTGGATTGAATCTGATACACCGTCACGGGCAACTGTCGGTAGGAATCGATTTCTGCGGCAATCGTGGTGGTGGCCACTTCTTCGTGTGTGGGTCCTAGGACAAAAACTCCGCCGCGACCCTCAGTCGTCATCGCGGGTAGAGCATCTTGCCCAAACATTGCAGCGCGACCAGACTCTTCCCAAAGTTCATAGGGGCTCAGCACGGGCATGACAATTTCTTGCATTCCCGCCGCGTCCTGCTCTTCACGAATTATGGCTTCAACCTTCGCGAGCACGCGAGTGCCGAGCGGCAACAGGGTGTAAATACCCGACGCCAAACGACGTACGAAACCGGCCCGAACGAGGAGAGTGTGACCAACGGATTCAGCGTCTGAGGGAATCTCGCGCAAGGTCCGGACCAAGAGTTGTGACATGCGCATAGAGAGAGACTACTTCGTACTACTTTCGCCACTGCCGCGCCGACGAATTTTTTCGATACGTTCCGTGGCGTGATTCGCGTCGGCGCCCTGGAAGTCGAGAAGTGCGGCCCTATCGGCTGCAGCTTCGGCCTCGGCGGAAAGGTCGCGAGCGGCGAGTCGAGCTTCTACGCCTTCGGCGACCAGCTTCTTCGCTTCTTCCACGAGAGCCGCCACCATCTCATCCTCTGGTACGACACGAATGATCTGACCACGAATAAAGAGGTGTCCGCGCTTCTTGCCAGCGGCAATCCCGAGGTCCGCGTGACGGGCTTCTCCTGGTCCGTTCACCACGCAACCCATCACGGCCACCTGAATCGGTAGGTTGAGTGAGGAGAGCGCCTCTTGCGCTTCGGTGGCAACTTTGATGACGTCCACTTCCGCTCGTCCACAACTAGGACAGGCGATGAGATCCAGACTCGAACGCTCACGCAGGCCCAGTGACTCCAAGAGTTGACGACCGGCTCTGGCCTCTTCGACGGGATCAGCCGTCAGCGAATAGCGAATGGTGTCCCCGATACCCTCGGCGAGCAAGGTGGCGATACCGGCAGTTCCCTTGACGAGACCTCCGGGCGGCGGACCGGCCTCGGTGACCCCGAGGTGGAGGGGGTAGTCAAAGGTGGCCGACGCCAATCGATAGGCGGCAATCATGGTGGCCACCGAGGAGGCCTTCACCGAAATTTTCACATCATCGAAGCCCACTTCTTGAAAGTAGGCCAATTCAATCCTCGCCGATTCGACCAGAGCTTCGGGGGTAGCTCCGCCGAAACGTTCGTAAATATCGGGGTGCAGCGAGCCCGCATTCACACCGATACGAATGGGAACACCACGATCTTTAGCCTCACTCGCCACCAACTTAATTTCCGATGGCTTACGCAGATTGCCAGGATTGAGACGCAAGCCATCGACGCCAGCGTCCAGGGCCGCCAAGGCCATTTCAACGTGGAAGTGAATATCCGCCACAATCGGTACGGGTGACCGAGCGACAATTTGTGCGAGGCCCTCGGCCGCGGCCGTCTCGTTACAAGTACAGCGGACAATGTCGGCGCCCGCCGAGGCCAGGGCGTAAATCTGTTGCAAGGTTCCTTCGACGTCAGACGTCTTTGTGGTCGTCATGGACTGCACTGAAACAACGGCGTCACCACCGACTTTCACCGACCCCACCGAAATCTGGCGTGTCGCACGGCGGGGGGTCAGCAGATTTGAAGTAACTTCCATTCCCCTATTCTGCCGTGTTTTTGGCTCGGCGGGGCGTTACTTGAAAGGATTCCCCATTGGATGGGCAATGTCGAGGTAGAGCGAGGTCAAAAAAAGAAACATCAGCGCCGCCATGAAGACGTAGACCACCGGCATCATCTTTGTTATGTCAGCGCGATAGCGCTCCCGACCTCGGCGCGAACGGATTCGCTCGTAGATTGCGATAGCGATGTGCCCACCGTCGAGTGGCAGCATTGGCAGCAGGTTGATGACGCCCACAAAAATATTCAAGGCCATCAATATGTAGAGGAGATTGTAAATTCCAGCGTCAGCACTCTGGACGGCAACACGCACCACACCGACGAGCGACTGGGGTCGACTCGCCTGTTCCTTCGCGGTGGTCTGCTCGGGTGAGGCCACCTGGCGCCAAAGATTCGAAAAACCCGTCAACGAAAACGTCTGTCCTAGCGAAGTAATGGACTGAGAGAAGGTTGACCCCACGAGGCGAAGGGATCCGGTAGTGGCCGACCAGGCCGATTTTCCCACCATTTGTTCGGAGATTCCAATGCCGAGGTAGCCGTGTCCGGTGGGAAGTGTCGGCGACTCGAGGTGCTGACCTTTCACCACGATATGTCGGCCGTCGACGGGTCGCGCTCGTAGCGCGAGAACCGAGGAACCTCGGGCAACTCGAATTAACAATTCCTTGCCTGCTGCGGCGTGAATAATATTTGCCAACGCCGCGGGGTCGGAAATATCGCGTCCGTTGACGCTGAGCACGCGGTCACCAATTCGAAGACCGGCCTGCTGAGCGGCGTTGGCAGTCACACCATCCCAATGAACAAAACTTCCAATGCCAACGTGCGTGGGGTCAGTTGAGCCAATGAAAAAGAGAGACGACCACGCCAACGTGAGGGCCAGAATGAAATGGACAGCACTTCCGGCTGACGCGACCATCACTCGTCGCGGGAAAGTCGAGGCTCGAAAACTTCGGGGCTCGTCAGCCTCGTCGACTTCTTCGATTGAGGTCATCCCTACTATCTTCACGAAGCCACCGAGGAGGAAGGCTTTCACACCGTACGTAGTTTCGCCTCGGGTGGTCGACCACAGGGTGGGTCCGAAACCAATGAAGTAGGAGTTCACTCGCATGCCCGATTTCTTCGCGGTAACGAAGTGACCTAGCTCGTGCAGAGCCACCATCGCCACGACCGCTGCCAGCACGAGCGGAAGAGCCCAGCCACCTACGCCCGCGAGAAGGGCTATCACAATAACTGCGCCCACCACCAATTCCCACCAGGGGCGTGAGCGCGTTTCGGTCATCACGACAGCTCTTGCACGAAGGCCAGGGTGCGCCGACGGGACTCCGCATCATTTTCATAGAGCCCTTCCACGCTCGTGAGTGGGTCGTCGATGTAGTGGTCCATCGTTCGAGCCACGAGGGGAATGATCTCGTGCCACGCGATCCGGTCGTTCAAGAAGGCTTCAACCGCGACTTCGTTGGCAGCGCTCAACCAGGCTGGTGCAGCCCCTCCACGCTCCCCCGCGGCGTACGCCAAGCCCAATGCGGGAAAGGCGTCTCGATCCGGTGGCTCAAAAGTCAAAGTTAAGGCTTCGTCGAAGGCGAGCCGTCCCCAGCCATGCGCCAATCGCACGGGTTGACCCAGGGCGTACGCGATGGGAAGACGCATGTCGGGCCACGACAATTGGGCCAGCGTCGAACCATCCACGTATTCGACCATCGAATGGACCAAGGACTGAGGGTGCACGACCACGTCAATACGTCCCACTTCGACCCCAAACAATGCAGAAGCTTCAAGAACTTCGAGACCCTTGTTCATCAAAGTCGACGAGTCGATGGTTATCTTCGGCCCCATCGACCAGGTGGGGTGCTGGAGCGCCTCCGCCTTAGTCACCGAGAGCAGATCAAGGCGGCTGCGGCCACGAAAGGGGCCGCCCGAAGCCGTCAGCAAGAGACGACGGACGTCGGGGTGGCCGGGGTGGCGTGACGACACTAAGCACTGGTGCAGGGCGCAGTGCTCCGAATCAATAGGGACTATCTCGCTAAGCGAGTCACCGCGGATCTGTTCGACGAGTGGGGCCGCAACGACCAGGGATTCTTTGTTAGCCAATGCCAAGCGACGACCGTGTCGAAGCGCTCCTAGGGTCGCGGGTACTCCCGCAAAACCGACCACTGCATTAACAACTACGTCGGCTTCACCGGCCAGCATTTCCAGTGCATCGATCACCACCTCGACACCAGGCAGTTTGTCGCGTACGTAGGTCGCATCGATCGTCGATTGAACACCAACTTTGCCCACTGCGAATTCTCTGGCGACGGTAATCAACTCATCGAGCCGTGAACCGCCCGCAACGGAAACGAGATCGAATTCATCCCGCTCGCGTCGGAGAACTTCCAAGGTTTGTCGGCCGATGGAACCAGTCGCTCCGAGGAGTGCGACGCTGCGCCGAGTCTCGGTCATGGATTAACTGATGTGAAGAACGTGAAGCAGGTAGTACGTAGTGGGAAGCACAAAGAGCAGACCATCTATACGGTCCACAATGCCTCCGTGGCCCGGCATCAAACTACCCATGTCCTTTATACCTAAGGTACGTTTGACCATGGACTCACATAAATCACCGAGGGGCGCGATTACCGACACCACTATGGCCTCCACCACCGCAAGCTTGAGTGACCACGGGTGAATCATTGGCAGCACCACTAGCGACACAAGGATGGTAATGAGACCTCCGCCAACGGCTCCTTCGATGGTCTTACCGGGCGAAATAGCGCGAGCGAGCGGTCGCTTGCCGAAACTTCGACCGACGAACAAAGCACCCGTATCATTAGCGACCGTACAGAAAATTGCTCCAAAGAGAAAAGCCAGACCGTGCTTGTTGGCGAAAGTAGTAGGAGCGATCAATAGTGCGGCGTAACTTCCGGTAATGCCGATCCACACGTACACGAAGAACGTCGCTCCAATGCCGTCGAGGACGTCGATTGTCTTCTCGGCACTGAGGTACCAGAGAAAACAGGCGAAGGCAAACACCACTGAAACTAGCCCCGTCGCCGCCGTTCCCTCGTTGTAACTAGCAACGACCAAGGTTGCGGTGGCCACGATGCCGAGCAGAGTGGCTGGATGAGCACCCACTGCACGAAAGGCGGCGTAGGCCTCGGCCACCGCACCCGTCACCACTAATGCCACGAGAACCGCTACGGGAATGGAACCCTGGAGAAAGATCAGAATCGCCACAAAAAGTACCGCCATGCCCGTTACGGTCGCCAAGGAAATATTTCGCTGCGCCGTAGCCCGCGCGGCGCGCCCCGCTAGAGGGTTAGCGTTGGCTTGACGACGTGTACGCGGTGGCCTCGTGGACTCGGGACGTATAACGTCAGCGTCCTCAAGTTCAACCTCGGGCTCAACTTCGGCGACAAAATCCCAGGGACGAATGTCTTCAACTACGGATTCAGAGGACAGCACTGAAGCGTCGAACTGTTCATCGTGCGCCACCCAGTCCGCTTCGGCTTCACGCCATGCGGGCGCGGGGATCGCCGCCCAGGGGTCATCGGGGTCAACAGCAGACTCACTCTTTATGACTGTGGGCACCTGTCCAGTTGGCGATTCGGTCCAATGTGGCAGGGTCGTTTCACTCGCTACCACCTCGGCTGCAACATCCGCTCCCTGGATCGTTATCCGTTCATCGGGTGTCGTAACCACCGGAATTTCACCGGTTGGTTCCTCGGAAATGTGATCGTCATACTTCAAGGAGCTCACGTTCCTTCTGTTGGAGGAGAGTATCCACGAGAGCAACCTCGTCTTGAGTCAATTTATCAAGAGTCTTTTCAACTCGCTCAATGTCGTCTTTAGAGAGGCCGTGTTCTTTTTCGAGGGACTCTAGATCCTGGCGGGCCGAACGTCGCACGCCTCGGAGGGCGACCTTTCCTTCTTCGGCTTTGCCACGGACAATTTTCACCAATGATTTACGGCGATCTTCGGTGAGGGCGGGGAAGGCGAGTCGAATAATGATGCCATCGTTCGAGGGATTGAGACCAAGGTCGGAGTTTTGAATGGCTTTTTCAATCGCCCCCATCGAGCTCTTGTCGAAGGGCGAAATCACGAGCATCCGTGGTTCGGGCACCGAGAAGCCGGCTATCTGCTTCAGCGGGACCATGGTGCCGTAGTAATCGACCGCCAATCCCTCAACCAGGGCTGAAGATGCTCGTCCGGTGCGTACCGAGCCAAATTCTGAGCGAACGTGATCCAAGGCCTTCTGGAACTTCTCTCGCGTCTCTTCTAAGACCAGTTCTATTAGTTCTTGTTCCATCACTTAACCAGCGTACCTACCGCTTCACCCGCGAGTGCGCGACGCAAATTATCGGGTGCCATCAGGTCAAAGACTCGGATCGGGAGCTCATTATCCTTACAAAAGGTAATGGCCGTTAGATCCATAACTCGAAGGTCCTTCGCGAGAACTTCATCAAAAGTAATCACGTCGTACTTTGTGGCATCGGGATTCTTCTTCGGGTCCTCGCTGTACACCCCATCGACGCCTCCGTGCGTACCCTTCAGCACCACTTCCGCCTCGATCTCGGCGGCTCGTTGAGCTGCGGGGGTGTCAGTCGTGAAATAAGGGTTGCCCATACCCGCGGCGAAGATAACCACGCGACCCTTCTCGAGGTGTCGAACGGCGCGCCGACGTATGTAGGGTTCAGCCACCTGATCCATATTGATCGCTGACATGACTCGGGTCGGCCGACCGTGCGACTCAATTGCGTCTTGCAGTGCGAGGGCATTAATCACCGTCCCTAACATGCCCATGAGATCCGAGTTCGCGCGGTTCATTCCCGCCATCGCTCCCGTGGCCCCCCGCCAAATATTTCCACCACCAACGACCACGGCTAGTTCTAAACCGCCCACGGCCATTGAGTTGGAAATAGCTCGAGCTAGGAAGTCAACTACAGATGCATCGATTGTTTCCACGCTTGACGAGGAAGCCAGCGCCTCGCCGGAAAGCTTTAAGACAACCCGGCGCATTTGAACTATCCCCCGATAACGACTTGAGCGTATCGAGTGATCGAGCCACTACCGAGGAACTGGGCGATTGATTGCTTCTCGTCTTTTACGTAGCCCTGCTCAACCAACACGCGGTCCTTGAACCATCCGTTCAGTCGGCCCTCAATGATCTTGGGCAACGCAGCCTCAGGCTTACCTTCATTACGCGAGATTTCCTCGACGGTAGCGCGCTCTGCATCGACCTCGGAGGCCGGGACATCGTCTCGAGTTAGATAGAGCGGCTTCGAGAAGGCAATGTGCACCGCAATCTCGTGTGCAACTTCTTCCGATGTCCCCTTCACCACGACGGCCACGGCGTTAACCCCACGACCGGACTGGAGGTGCAGATAGGTATCAACGATTTCGTCGGAACCGGCTTCGAGTCGAAACACCTTGCCCAGGGAAATGTTCTCCTTCAGCGTCGTGCGCAGCGTGTCAATGGCGTCCGCGAACGAATCAGCCGCAGACTCCCCATCGGCTGCCACGCGAGCGGTAATGTCGTCAAGGATTGACAAGAATTCCGTGGACTTGGCCACGAAGTCAGTCTCACAGCGCATCTCAACGAGGGCGGCCACTGAGCCAACACGCAGCACTGCGACGGCACCCTGTGAAGCTTCACGGTCGGCGCGCTTGGCGGCCGAAGCGAGTCCCTGAACGCGCAACCACTGCGTGGCCGCATCCATATCACCATCATTGGCTTCAAGGGCCTTTTTGGCGTCCAACATGCCCACACCCGTGGACTGTCGAAGGTTTTGTACATCCTTAGCGCTGAATGACACCAGTGCTCTCCTTTTCTAGCAGTGAGATTTAACTACGCCTCAACCGGCGCAGTGGGAATAGCCGACGGTCGGGCGAGAACGGGACGGTTGGCGCGAATAAAGCGGCCTTCCATGACAGCGTCAGCAATAACGCGACAGAGCAACGCTCCAGCGCGAATGGCGTCGTCATTACCTGGAATGACGTAGTCAATCACGTCGGGATCACAGTTGGTGTCAACGACCGCGACCACGGGCAGACCCAACTTACGAGCCTCGGTAACTGCGATGTGCTCTTTTTTCGTGTCAATAACGAAGACTGCTTCGGGCTGACGTTCGAGGTTGCGGATACCGCTGAGGTTGCGCTCCAGTTTGATGAGCTCTCGCGAGTGGCGCAGAGCCTCGCGCTTGGGCATACCTTCGAAGTCACCAGCACGCTGCATAATTTGCAGCTCGACCATGCGCTTCACACGACCAGAGACGGTCTGGAAGTTCGTCAACATGCCACCCAACCAACGTTGGTTGACGTAGGGCATTCCACAGGCATCCGCGTACTCCTGAATGGGACCCTGCGTTTGCTTCTTGGTGCCGACGAACAAAATTGTGCCGCCAGCGGCGACCATGTCACGGACGTAGGCATAGCTCTCTTCGATACCGGCGAGAGTCTTGCGAAGGTCAATGATGTAGATACCGTTGCGTTCGCCGAGAATAAAACGGCGCATCTTCGGATTCCATCGACGAGTCTGGTGGCCAAAATGCACACCGGAGTCCAATAGTTCTTTCAAAGTGACGAGTGCCACAGTTATCCTTTCGTTCGGTTACCACGAATCGGGAGTGCGCCCGAGGGCGACCGTACGAATATCCCGATGCGATGACATACTCCCTCTCACGGTGAGCGGGCTGTTCAATGTTAGCCGTTTTGTATACCTAACCCCGCGGGTGGGTCTCGCGATGTATTTTCTGCAAGCGTGATTTGGATACGTGCGTGTAAATCTGGGTCGTCGTCAGACTTTCGTGACCCAGGAGCTCCTGGACCACCCGAAGGTCGGCGCCGCCTTCAAGCAGGTGGGTGGCGAAGGTGTGCCGCAGAGCGTGGGGGTGGACGTAAGCGCCAGGTAGGCGACTAGCCAGTATTCGCCTTACGTCGCGGGGATTAAGTCGATTCCCGCGCCGATTGACAAAAAGTACCCCCGTGGGGCTCGTGGCGTTCAGCGCCTGTGGTCGGCCTTCGTCGCGCCATCGGCGCACCGCCGCCATTCCCTTAGGGTGCAGCGGCAGCAGCCTTTCTTTGCGACCCTTCCCCACCACACGGACCACGCCCTGAGCCCAATCGAGTGATTCGAGATTCATGTCGCATAATTCGCTGACGCGCACACCCGAGCCGTATAAGACTTCGCAAATTGCTCGATCGCGAAGCGCCCAGAGGCTATTGCCCCAGTCCGCGTCCAGCAGAGCTTCCAGCTGATCACGAACCACGAGGTCCGGTAATTGATTTTTCGCTGGCGGGGCGCTGATGCGCACGCAGGGGTTTTCTTCAATGTTTCCCCGCTCTAGGGACCACGCGAAAAACCCCTTAAGTGAGGAGATTCTTCGAATTACGCTATTACGCGCATCACCGCGCATCGTAAGGAAAGCCAAATAATTTCGAATTTCTGACTTAGTGACGTCCCGAGGGAGTTCCACGCCCCGGCCGCTGGACCACGCCACAAAGGCGGAAATATCACTCTGATAGGCCTTAACAGTGGCTGGCGAGCGGTCCACGGCACGAAGTGACGTTACGTAATCGTCGAGCAGCCAGTGCGAAAGTTCGACGCCCACAAGTTGAAGGTTAGCCACGTAGCAATGCCACGGGCGTTCACGTAGGTAGGCTGACAGCAACAGGGAAGGGTGGCATGGCCCGCATTTTGATCATCGAAGACGACGACCGCATTCGCGCATCGCTACGTTTAATGTGCGAAGGCGAAGGCTTTGACGTCGATGAGGCGGAAACCGCCGAGCGCGGACTTGAGATTTTCGCCAAGACACCTGCTCACGTTGTTCTGGTCGACCTGATGTTGCCAGGAATTAGCGGTCTCGAAGCCTGTCGCAACCTCCGATCGACCAGCAAAGTGCCGATAATTATTGTCTCAGCACGTGACGATACCTCCGACATCGTGGCGGGCCTCGACGCGGGAGCTGATGACTACGTCACCAAACCCTTTGTCCCCGCAGAGATGGTTGCCCGAATCCGCGCTCACATTCGGCGCAATCCATCGCGGCAGATGGCCCGCTTCACGCTCGGCGATCTGGTTATCGTGCCCGACGAAGGTACGGTACATCGCGGCGACGGAAGTGCTGTTCACCTAACAGCCACGGAGTTTCGCCTTCTTACGGAGCTCGCTATCGCCGGTGGCAAAATTCTGACGCGCGAGGACGTCTTAGAGCGAGTGTGGGGTTACGACTACTTCGGTGATGGCCGGCTCGTGGATGTCCACATTCGGCGCCTGCGCACCAAGATTGAACCGGATCCCGCCAACCCCACCTTCCTACAAACGGTCCGAGGCGCTGGTTACAAGTTGGTTTCCTAGTGGCGCTCGCTTCACTTCGGCGTCGTCTGTCCATCAGCCTCGCGCTCGCCGTCACCGTCTTGAGTCTGCTCTTTACCGTTTTTACCTATTTTGGCGTACGCCACGTGGAAGTAACCCAACGGGAAACCAGCACCCTACGCCAGGCTTATGTCAACGCCACGCTGATTCGAAATGCAATTCTCTCCGGGTCGCCCGCTCTCGAAACGGTGCTGGACTCACTGGATAGCGGCACCAATGCGAGCAACATGATCTACGCGCACCGCGCCTGGATTGTTTCCAAACTATCCAGCAACCACGACAAAGTACCGGTGGATGTGCAGATTTCGGCGACTCAGGGGCACGTTGCCCGACGAATTTTTATCTCCAATGGGGAGCCGGTGCTGGCCATTGGCATTCCCATTCCGGCAATCAACGCCATCTACTTCCAGCTCGACCACGTGAGCGACCTCAACCGAAGTCTGAACCTCACCCTTCTCGTTCTCTCCGCGGCAGTCGGAGCCACCATCCTGATTGGTCTGCTCGGGGGTCTGGTGATTAGCAGACGTATCACCACGCCATTCGCGCGCACCGCCAAAACAGCTCGTGATATCGCCGAGGGTGATTTCACTCAACGAATAACCACCGGGATTAACAATCTCGAAGTAAAAACCCTGGCTGACTCGTTCAATCAAATGGTCGACCACCTGGTTGAACGCATTGAACGAGACGCGAGATTTTCCAGCGACGTCAGTCACGAACTACGCAGCCCCCTCACCACCCTGGCCACCACCATCGCCATCATGCAAAAGGACCGGGAGGCTTTGTCCGTTAGTTCACGCGAAGCTCTCGACCTGCTGAGCGCCGACGTTGCTACTTTTCAAATTCTGGTAGAGGATCTACTCGAAATGGCTGGCAACGAAGCGCAGGGATACTTCAAAGAAGATGTGCAACTGGAAATGCTGCTCAACCAGTGCCTGCGTTCGGCGACAGCACGACTCCATTTGGCGACCATTCCGATCATCCACGAGACCAATGTCAGCTCCATCCTTGTGTCGGTCGACCGACGCCGTTTCGAAAGAGTGATAACCAATTTGCTGGATAACGCGCGCCGCTACGGCGGCGGTGCAGTCGCTATTCGGGTCCGCTCCTCACATAACGACGTCACTATTGACGTCGACGACGCCGGGGCGGGCATTGGCGCAGAAGAACGGCAACGGGTCTTCGAACGTTTCTATCGGGGACACGCCGCGCACCAGCGGGGCGCCGTGCGCGGCACCGGCCTCGGACTCTCGCTAGTCGCCGAACACGTGCAGCATTTTGGCGGTCACGTCGAGATTCTGCAAAGCCCCGAGGGGGGATGCCGCGTGCGCATCGTCCTGCCCGTGTTGGATGAGGAGGCGCTGTTGTGACTCGCTTTCTCAGGAGCTTCGCCGTACTGAGCGCGGCCGTGACGCTCAGTTCCTGTTCACTCGTACCCACCGACCCTGCCCCTCGCGTTATTGCGCCCGATCAAGTTCCTTTTTCACTGCTCGCTCCGCCCACCACGGTCGCCTCGTCGAGCGTGCAGCACACGAGTAGCGTGATTTGGCTCATTGACGCAGCCGGTCAACTGGCTCGGGCCTCACGATTCACTGGGAGCCTCCCGGAAGTGCTGTCGGTGGAAAAGGCGCTCATCGCCGGACCCACGGATATTGAAACGCTGAGCGGTTACGCCACGGCCGTCTCGCCCACTCTCCACGTCGATCACATTGAACGCCACGGCCACTCCATCACTCTTGCTCTGTCGGGAGCGTTATCTAAAGGTGGTGCCGTGCTGCAGAAGGCCTGTGGGCAAATCGTCCTCACCGCACTCGGAGCCTCAGCGGCGACCAGCGTTCGTATTGTGCTGAACGGAGTCAATTTCCTAATTCCCAACCCACGCCACGCGGCGACCTACGTTTCCCTCGCGTCAGATTTTCAGGCGATTGTTACCCGCTGAGGCGGCCTAAAGGTATCGGCCGCACTCCACAGGTGCTCGAGATCGTAGAAGTCTCGAGTTTCCACATCGAAGACATGAACGATTGAGAATCCGTAGTCCAGTGCAATCCACTGTCCACTGTCCCAACCCTCTACTCGCATTGGCTTTACGTCGAGTCGTTCCATCACGTAGCGCTCTATTTCTTCAGCAAGGGTGCGTACATGTCTGTCATTACGACCGCTCACCAGTACGAGACACTCAAAAGCGTCCATGTAGGGGGCGACATTCAGCACCACCGAATCGCTGCCTAATTTCTCGTCGGCCCCCAAAAGTACTGCTCGCAGGAAATCCCCGAGGGTCTGATCGCACCAGGCCGGGAGCAGCATGGGCTCAGATGCGTCGGACGTCAGCGCACCACTCCAATAGCCGCTACGGCCACGAGAAAGGGGGCGACGAGGCTGAGAAGGCCGTAGATGGCCCAGCGACGCTTCAGGCGTCGTACATCTTGACGTCGCCGGGGCGCCGCCTCTACTACCGTCAGCCCGTGGGCCTGCGGTTCTGTCAGGTCGAAGACTCGAACTGCCATGCACTACGAGCCTACTCCTCTGCCCACTCGACGACAAGGATTAGTCACGCCCAAAGAACAGATCATCCCGCTGTTCAGGACTTTCGTCGCCTCGCAGCAGCGAACTCGAAATATTTACGAGGTTCATAGGAATGGACCGCACGCGCCAGCCATCGAGGGCGGGCACCTTGGTGCTATCCCGTGGAACCACCACCACATCACATAGTGCGGCCAGTTCACTAGCACGCCACCACGAAGCCAGGCTGCTCGCGACGTCTGCGCCGACAATGAGCGAAACGGCACAACCTTCCTCAAGTAATTCGTTAACGGTGTCGAAGCTGTAGGAGGGTCCGCTACGGCGAATTTCGCGGTCGCTAACTTCAACGAAGCTTTCGTGGGCGAAGATGTCACGCGTCTGAGCCAATCGCTCGACACCGGGTGCAACAAGTCGCTGTCCACTCTTGCGGTAGGGGTCACCCGCAACCACGACCACGATGCGGTCGAACCAACCCGTCGCCCACGCCGCGCGTACCACGGCCACGTGACCACGGTGGGGCGGGTCAAAAGTTCCCCCAAAGAGGCCAATCTTCTCCTGCGTCACCCCGTCAGCCTACGGTGCCGATTTCCTACTCGTGGACTCCACCTTCTACGCTTAAGAAATGACTACGACCGCCAGCACCTGGAGCCCCGCATCTTGGCGTAGTCACAACGTGGCCCAAAGTCCCGTCTGGCCCGATCTAGAAGCTCTCGCTGCGGTCGAGGTGCTTCTCGCAGCCCAGCCCCCTCTGGTTTTTGCTGGCGAGGCGCGCACCTTAACCACGCAGCTCGGAAAAGTCGCTCGCGGCGAGGCTTTTCTCCTTCAGGCAGGCGACTGCGCTGAAAGTTTTCACGCCGGATCAGCCGACGCCATTCGCGACAAGCTCAAGGTCATTTTGCAGATGGCCGTCGCCCTCACCTACGCCTCGGGAGTTCCTGTTCTCAAGGTTGGGCGGATTGCCGGTCAGTTTGCCAAACCGCGCAGTTCGGCCACTGAAACTCGCGACAACGTCACCCTCGAAGCCTTCCGCGGTCACATCGTCAACGACGAAGCCTTCACCGCGGATGCACGACGACCCGACCCGACCCGAATGATCACCGCCTACCACCAGAGCGCGGCGACACTCAACCTCCTGCGCGCCTTCACCAAGGGCGGCTTCGCCGACATGAGTCGCGTTCACGCGTGGAATCAGGAGTTTGTCGCCTCGTCCAGCGAGGGGCAGCGCTACTCCGCTATTGCTGATGACATCGAACGGGCTCTGGCCTTCATGCGGGCCTGCGGGATTGATCTGTCGCGCGAGGACTCATTGCACACCGTGGATTTCTACACCAGCCACGAAGCGCTTATTTTGCCCTACGAGCAAGCGTTCACCCGAAGCGACTCACTCACCAACACCTGGTTCGACTGCTCGGCTCACATGCTGTGGATAGGTGACCGAACGCGCCAGCGTGACGGCGCTCACATTGAATTCCTACGTGGGGTCGGCAATCCCCTCGGCCTCAAGGTGGGGCCAAGCATGATGGCCGACGAACTACTCGAAATTATCGAAGTCCTCAACCCCGCCAACACCCCTGGTCGACTTACCCTCATTTCACGAATGGGGCGTGATGGTATTGAAAAACACCTCCCGCCCCTCGTCAAGGCCGTGCGCGATGCCGGCCACCAGGTGGTGTGGGCCTGCGATCCCATGCACGGCAACACCTTCGGTACCGACAGCGGGCGAAAGACTCGTCGTTTTGACGACATTCTGGCCGAAGTTCGCTCATTTTTCGAAATTCACCGCGCTCTCGGCACGTGGCCGGGAGGTCTGCACATCGAACTTACCGGCGACAATGTGACTGAATGCTTGGGTGGTGGTCTCGGTCTTGCCGAAGGCGACTTGGAGCTGAACTACACGTCAATGTGCGACCCGCGACTCAATGCCTCGCAAAGTCTCGACCTCGCTTTTCGCGTCGCCGAATTTCTGCAGAGCTAGCCTCGCTTGGGCAGTGGAGATAGGTCGTTGTATCGCAGGACGCGATGCTTCTTCGAACGGAACTCAATTTCGGTCATCGAGCAATGCTCAATTCGAGGGCCTAAACGTGTTGCGGCTGATAAGCCCTGAGCCATTTTGAGAGCCTGCTCAATAACGCCACCGTGGGCCACCGCCACAATTAGGGAGTTGGGGTGTCGGTCGCACAATTCAGCGATTATCACTCGACAGCGCTCGTAGAATTCAATAAGTGATTCCCCCCCAGGTGCGCACCGCTGCGTCGGGTTGTCATCCCAATTTACGGCTGGGAACCGCGCTGCGAACTCCGCCCACGTGAGCCCGTCACCTTCACCGACGCTGAGTTCGCAAAGATCGTGCTCCACGACGAGCGAAAGGTGCGACGGGAGGCTGCTGCGCAGAATTTCACTCGTTTGTTGGGCACGCGGCAGGGTCGAGGTATACAGGGCCGTCGCCTCGTCGAGTTCGCCGCTCATCGCGAGTCGTTCGGCCAAGGCGTTCGCTTGACGCCGCCCGAGATCGGTGAGCCCCCCGTCACCCCTTGGTCCTCCAGCCACTCCTCGCGCGTTGGCGTAGGACTCGCCATGACGAATGAGTAGGAGGCGAGTTCCCGAGACGGCCGGACCCCGTTGACGGAAACCCTCGGGAGGCAGCAGACCGTCGTCGCTCACATCAATCGTCCGACGAAAGCTTCTAATTGACGCAAAGTGCGACACTCGAGCACCTCGTCACAGTAGGGCTCGTACTGACCAATAATCGAGTCTCCCGAATTCCAGTAGCTCTGTGGCTCGGGATTCAACCAGTACACGGCCTTCGCTCGCAGACCAATATCGGCAATCAGCTCGGCATTGGCCTGGTGATAATTATTACGAGCGTCGCCCAAAATCAATACTGCGGTCCGCTTGTTGATGTCTCGAGCGAAACGCTCGTGAAAACTCAAAAAAGCTCGACCGTAGTCACTGTGGCCATCGAAGGCAATGACGTCCGCTTCGGCGTTGATGCGCGCCACGGCCTCTTTGGGATCGTCGGTTCCCTCAAAGAGGCGGGTGACCTCGTCGAGGCCGTCAACAAATACAAAACTACGAACTTTTGAGAACTGGGAACTCAGCGCATGCACCAAGAGCAGGGTGAATCGAGCGAAGGACGCTACCGACCCAGAGATATCAGCGATAACAACGATCTCTGGTTTGGCTGGTCGCGGTGGCTTAAAGCGCAAATCAATCGGCACTCCCCCGGTGGACAAGCTCCGTCGCACCGTATGACGCAGGTCCACCGGACCCCGGCGCTTCATGCGCCGTTTTCGGGCGAGGCGAACGGCCAATTTACGGCTGAGCGGGCGCAGGGCTCGTTCCAATTGCAACATTTCATCACGATTGGCGTGCATAACATCGAGGTCTTCAGGCAGGGGTTTGCGAACTGATTTCGCCAGTGCTTCCGCGCCACGATCTTCCACTAAACGTTCGCGAATCTCTTTTTCGATGGCGGCCTTCAGCATGTCGATGCGCGCCAGAACTTCCGCTCGGGCTAGTTGTCGCTCGAGAACGTCGCCGGCGTCCTGTCCAGGATTTCGCGCGTCAATGAGTTGCTCGGTCAATTTATCCAGTTCGAGATTTCGTAGCGTTCGATAGAGGTAGTAGGTGCCACCCACGGGGCGACCGGGCTCCATGCCGGCGTAGCGGGTTACCGCCTCCGAAGCCCCCCTCGCGAATCCCCGAAGCGTCACCGTCGCGCAGCGCTCGAAACAGGAGTTGAGCAAGTTCGTCGGCCGACATTGTGGTCGAACCTCCACCACCCATACCCTTGGACTGTCCGGCACCACGCAGCCCCGAGCCCTCCGGAGAATCCTTCTTTCCCTCCTCGGACTCTTCGTCAGCACTGAGTTCCAGCAACTCCTCGGGGGTCATACTTCTCGTCGCAAAAAAGATGTCGAAGGCCGTATAAAAGAGCGGCAGGTGATCACCATTTTTAACCATGGTGGCGGCCAACGACGCGCGCAACATCGGGCGATTTGATATATCAATCGCCGTAATTGCCCGCGCCGCGTCCACGTGTTCGCTCATGGACACTGGTATGCCCGCGGCGCGAAGTTCGCCGACAAAATCTCCCAGAACGTTAAGCAACGGGCTTCTTTCGACCGAGTAGTTCCTTCGTCGCTCGTTCAATGTCGGACTGATACTTCAGCAAGATGTGCAGCGTGGCAGCTGCGTCATCGTCGCCGATCTCCTCACGGCCAAGCACCACTAGGGTGCGCGCCCAGTCGAGGGTCTCCGATACCGATGGCGCCTTCTTCAGGTCCAATTGACGCAACGAACGCACGACCTGGGCAATCTGCTCCGCCAGTGCGACCGAAATGCCGGGCACACGAGACAGAATGATGTCGCGCTCACGCTCGACGTCGGGGTAACCGACGTAGAGGTAGAGGCAGCGCCGCTTCAAAGCTTCCGACAGCTCGCGGGTGTTGTTTGACGTCAAAAAGACCATGGGAATCTGCGAGGCTCGCATGGTGCCGAGCTCGGGAATAGAGACTTGGTACTCCGACAAGATTTCCAGCAGCAGGGCTTCCGTCTCGAGTTCAACTCGGTCAATTTCGTCAATCAGGAGAACGACCGGATCGGTGGCCCGAATTGCTTCAAGCAACGGGCGCTCAAGGAGAAACTCTTCGGCGAAGATATCGTCTTCGAGGGCGTTCCAGTCCTCGGCCGACTGACCTTCACCGCGTCCGGCCTGGATGCGCAGTAACTGCTTGCGGTAATTCCATTCGTAGAGGGCCTTCGACTCGTCGAGACCTTCGTAGCACTGCAGTCGAATCATCCGAGAGTTTGTGGCGTCGGCCACGGCCTTTGCGAGGGCGGTCTTGCCCGTTCCCGCCGGACCCTCAACGAGGACTGGCTTGGCCAGCCGGTCGGCCAAAAAGACGACCGAGGCGATGGCCTCGTCACTCAAATAGTCGTACTGAGCCAGGCGGGACATGACGTCCTCGGTGGACTCAAAACGAATGGGCGGCGTCTCAGCCAAGCCCAGTCGGTCAGCTAATTCCTTGCGTGGATCAATCGCACTCATCGAATATGTCCCTTTCCTCGAACGACCCACTTTAGACAGGTCAGCTCACGTACTCCCATCGGCCCTCGCGCGTGGAGTTTTTGTGTGGAAATTCCGACCTCACCGCCCAGACCTAACTCGCCACCGTCGACGAAGCGCGTCGAAGCGTTCACCACCACGGCAGCTGCATCAACGCGGCGCACCCAGGCGTCCGCGGCAAGCGCATCGCTCGTCACGATGGCTTCCGAGTGTCCACTGCCGTAGCGCGCGACGTGCTCAATGGCCTCATCGAGCGATTCGACCACCGCCACGGCCAGCACGAGGTCGAGGAATTCATTTTCAAAATCCGCCGTCTCAGCTCTTCGCGCGCTGGTCAAAATCCGACCCGCTCGTTCGTCGACCCTCAATTCCACTGTGCCGAGCAGCGCGGCCAGAGCGGGAAGAAATTCGTCGGCCACGGCGGCGTGGACGAGCAAGGTCTCGGCAGCGTTACAAACTCCTGGACGCGACACCTTGGCGTTCTCCACGATGGCTAGCGCCATTTCGAGATCGGCGCTGGCGTCGACGTAGACGTGACAATTGCCGTCCCCGTCAATCACGTAGGGCACGGTGGCAGTTCGCTTCATCGCCGCGATCAAGCTGGGACCGCCACGAGGGATCAGGCAGTCAATACTTTCATCAAGCCGCATGAAGGCCTCGGCCACCTCGTGGGATGTATCGGTCACCAGAGCAACCGAGTCTGGCGGGAGACCAACCGAACGCAGGGCCCGATGCCAGAGACTCACGAGAACCTGATTAGTGCGCAGCGCACTGGACGATCCTCTCAGGAAGGCGGCGTTACCACTCTTTATGCAAAGACCCGCCACGTCACAGGTGACGTTGGGTCGGTTCTCGTAGATGACCCCAACGACGCCCAGGGGTACGCGTCGCTTCGAGACTTCGAGCCCGTTGGGGCGAACCGAGTGTTCCACCTCCTCGCCCAAGGGATCGGGCAGGGCCGCCACTGTCCGCAGGGCCTCGGCCATAGAGGCAATGCGCGCAGCCGTGAGCAGCAGACGGTCACGTCCTGGACCATCGTCGTCGAAGGCCTCGACGTCGAGTTGGTTCGCACTCAGTATCTCGGATTCTGCGACGCTCAGGGCGTCGGCCACGTAGAGCAGGACAGCGTTACGGACCTCGTGTGACGCCGTGGCCAATAGACGACTAGCCGCGGCAACGGCTCGACCCTGCGACGCAACGTTGTAGCCGGACATGGAAAAAGAGTAGCGGTCGCCAGCTAGGACCGGAGCAGGACCACGAGGTCGTCACGGTGAATAACGACCTCTTCGCCATCCAACCAATTCGCGGCCGCAGTTCTCACGAGACCCTTCGCGACCAGTCGAGCGTGTCCGTCGACCACCTCAACTGCGTCGCCACTGTCGAAAGTGCCATCAACGTGATCCACGCCGACGCGCAGAAGGCTACGGCCTTCGTTGATCAGTGCCCTAGCGGCGCCGGCGTTAATGCGCAGTTGTCCTCTCGTGGGCAGTGCAAACGCGATCCACGCTTTTCGCGCACCCATTTTTTCCGACCGCTCGTGAAAGAGAGTTCCAAAAGTTCGCTCGCTACGTTCCACCGACCGCACGACGGCATTATCAGCCCGTGAGGGGGCGATTACTACCGACACCCCAGCCCAGGTTGCGATGCGAGCAGCAGCCAATTTCGACGCCATTCCCCCACTACCGACCACGGAAGATGACGAACCGGCGAGGGATTCCAGCTCGGTGTCAATCGCCCGAACCTCTTCGATCAGCGTTGCCGACGAATCGAGATGCGGGTCGGCCGTTAAAAGCCCCAGCGTGTCGGTGAGTAAAACCAACCGTTCCGCCCCCACTAGGTTCGCCACCAGGGCCGCGATACGGTCATTGTCACCAAAACGAATTTCTTCATTCGCGACGGCGTCGTTCTCATTCACGATGGGAACCACCCCGAGTTCAAACAGGGCCTCGACCGTGCCACGTGCACGCAGGTACTGACCCCGGTGCGCAAAGTCCAGGGGGGCCAGCAAGACCTGACCAACCGTCGTAGCGCTAGCGGAAAAGGCCTCGGCCCAGGCAGCCATCAAAAGAGGCTGACCCACGGCGGCTACGGCCTGCAAGGTACGAAGATCGCTCGGTCGGCTCAAGCCACCACCAGCGGCGCTCCAACCAGCCGTAATCGCCCCCGAGGTAACCAGGACGACGCGCCAGCCACGAGTGTGTAAATCTGCCACGCCCGTCGCAACTGCGGCCAGAGCCGCGCTGTCAATCGCGCCATCGGCAGTGGTCACCGACGACGTGCCAACTTTTACAACGACGGTCTTAGTCGTCACTGCCCTCGTCCTCATCGTTATCGTCAACCTCGCCGCCCAGACGTCCACTACGTGCTAAACGCTCGCGGCGCGTCGTTCGGTGGTGCTCTCCACGATCCAGGCCGAAGCCCGCCTGGTCCCGCCACCACTCGAGGGTCAAGGGTCCGACGGTTACGACGTCACCGTCTCGTACTCCGGCGCGCGACAACAGACGGTCGACGCCCAAAGCCTTAAGTCGGCTCGTGACTTCCGACAGGGCCTGATCATCAGTGAGGTCCTGAAAGCGCACCGCCCGAAGAGCGGGTCGGCCCAAAACTTGCCACACCCCGTATACGTCTTTCTCTACGTGAATTTCGTCGGGAATCGGCTTATGGACCACGATTTCGTAAATGAGATTCGCAGCCTCGGTGGCGCGAGCATCCGTCACCAAGCTGGCGAGCTCACTCACGAGCCGATCCACGCCTTCGCCCGTGATCGACGACAAGGGAAAGTCGATGCCCTCGAGAGATTCGGCGATATCGCTGCGGGCACCGACCACGATGCGTGGTCGTTCTAGGAGGTCGGCTTGGTAGTCGCCGAGCTCGCGTAACAAGATAGTTTCTTGTTCAGCGGGGGTGAGCATCGCCGTGGGCGCGGTGTCGAGCAACACGCAGAGCACTCGAGCGCGTTCCACGTGACGCAAGAAGTCGTGACCGAGACCTCGACCCTCGGCGGCTCCTTCAATGAGCCCTGGGATGTCCGCCATCACGAACTCCGTCGCGTCTCCCGGTCGCCCACGTCGTGTGCCGACGCGAACTACTCCGAGATTCGGAACGAGGGTCGTGAAAGGGTAGTCAGCAATCTTGGGTCGAGCTGCTGAGACGCGGGCGATCAGGGTGGACTTGCCGACATTAGGGAAACCGATTAGCGCCACGTCAGCTTGCAATTTAAGTTCGAGGTTCAACCAGAATTCGGCCCCGGACTCCCCCTGTTCGGCGAAGGCTGGGGCCCGACGTCGGTTCGACAAAAAGCGGTTATTACCCTGGCCGCCTAGACCACCCTCGGCAGCGAGCCACTTGTCGCCAGGCCCGGTGAGATCGACCAGGAGCTCACCCTCGGCAGAGAATATTTGGGTGCCGACCGGTACGTAGACCGTGATGTCCTTACCCCGAGAGCCGTGTTGGCGTTTGGAGGTGCCGTGTTCGCCGTCGGTGCCACGTCGAAAGGGGTGGTCCCGAAAACCCAGCAACGAGGCCACGTTGGGGTCTGCGACGACCCACACGTCGCCGCCACGACCGCCGTCACCACCGTCGGGCCCGCCTTTAGCAACGTGCGCCTCGCGGCGAAAACTCACGCAGCCGGCACCGCCATCACCCGCTTTGGCGTGCAGTTGGGCCGAATCGACAAATGATGACATGATCACATCCTACGAGACCTGCTCGACGAGTCCTTAGCCTCCCTGGCGCAGCGCTGAGAGAGCGGCCCGAAAGACTTCCCCGTGACGGGCAACCTGCTCGGGTGTGGTTTCTGGGCACATCAGAGCCATGTTGTGAAAAGGCGTCAAGATAACCCCACGATTAAGACAGTAGAGGTGGAGAAAATTCTCCAGGTCGGCATCACCGCTCGCTGCACTCTGGCCACCGTTTACCGGAGCCGGAGAAGCAAAACGGTATTCGCAACGAGCACCGAGTTGACTCACGCTCCACGGGAGATCGAACTCGGCGATAGCCGCGCGAGTCTCTTCGGCAAAGCGCGTGGATAAAAGTTCCATACCTTCGAAGGCCGTGTCCGTCAAGACCTGACCCAGCACCGCCCGCATGGCCGCGCATGAAAGGGCGTTACCCGCCAAAGTTCCCCCCACCCCACCCACGTCAACGATGTCGGCGTCAGAACCCACCGCCTCGAGTACGCGGTCTGCGAGCTCGCTCGTCAGTCCGTACGCCCCACAGGGAACGCCACCGCCCAGGGATTTGCCAATGGTGATGGCGTCAGGCCGAAGGCCCATGGAACGAGTTGCTCCGCCGGGCCCCGCTGAGAAGGTGTGGGTTTCATCAATGATGAGAAGACTCCCGGCCTCGTCACAGGCCTGGCGCAGGCCCTCGAGAAAACCGGGCTCCGGTAGAACAATGCCGATGTTGGTAAGCGCCGGCTCGGTCAGCACCGCAGCCACGTCGCCGTGAGCAAGAGCCGCTCGTACAGCGTCGAGATCATTGAACTCCACTACACGAGTGCTGGTCGCGGGGTCAAAAGCTGGTGCCACATTGCCCGGCCGGCTCGTCGCGTCTCCGTTTGGTGCCATGACGACAAAACTCTCGTCGACGGAACCGTGGTACGAGTAGTTAAAGACCAGTATTTTGCTGCGTCCGGTTACGAGGCGCACCAGGCGCAGGAGCCAGCGATTCGCGTCAGTCGCCGACAGGGTGAAGCTCCACTTCTCGAGACCGAAACGGCGCGTCAGCTCAGCAGCGACCCATTGTGCGTCGGGCGTCGGCATCATTGTCGTGACGCCACCATCAGCCACCACCCGTTGGGCCAACGCGGCACCGAGAGCTTCGGGTGAGTGCCCCGCCATAGCCCCGGTGTCACCGAGCGCAAAGTCAATGAGTTCATGACCATCGACGTCGATGATGACGGCGCCATGAGCCGCAGCGAAGGACAGAGGAAAGCCGCCCGCCCACTTGTTCATCCAGGTCATGGGCACCCGAGCAAAGAGATTGTGGGCCTCCTGATAAAGACGAGCCGACTCGGGATTTCTCGTCACGTACTGGGCCTCTTCGATTTCGAGTAACTCTCGTAAATGACTGCGATTAATGGGTTTCATGCTCTCCAGCGTAGGACGGGCCGAGACCTCGTGGGAGGAGTTCTCCAGTGAATTACCCTAATTATCAGGGGTTTCGGACTGGCACTCCAAGAAAATGGAAAAAATCCCCTAATAATCCGCGTTTTCGGCTCGTATGAAGATAAAGATGTCTGTGGCGGCTGGGAAGACCCAGCCGACATCAACGACAAGTTAGGAGTCAGCCGGTGAACAAGACCGAGTTGGTAGAAGCAATTGTTGCAAAGACGGGCGCAAGCAAGGCCGGCGTCGGCGAGTTCCTCGCGACCCTCGAAGACGTCGTCACGACGAACGTCAAGAAGGGCGAGAAGGTCGTAATCACGGGCTTCCTCACCTTCGAGCGCGTCGACCGTAAGGCTCGCACCGCCCGCAACCCACAGACCGGCGAAGCAATTGCCGTCAAGGCTTCCAAGGCCGTCAAGGTCAAGGTCGGCACCGCTTTCAAGAACGCCGTCAAGGGTTAAGCAGTTTTTGTTGTAAAAAAGACCCCCGGGGCTTCGGCCCCGGGGGTCTTTTTTCATTTGAAGCGAAATTCGATGGGCCACCTTCGCCCAAGGTAATCACGGCCGTGGTTACCCCACAGCCATTGGGCGAAGTTCCTCGCCTCAGCCCGACCTAGTTCAGGGTGGACTGGTCGTCGTTGCCGTCAAAGTGCGGGTTGTAGATGAAACCGACAATCGACTCGTCGGGCAGCATCACCAAAGCGGTAATGATCCCCGCCCCCACGTCGGCGACGTCCGCGTGAATGGCGCAACCCTGCTCAATGGCTGCGTCAACCGCTGCCATGACGTCAGTGACCCCCCAGTAGGTGTAGGCCCCATCTCCGACTTCACCATTCGGCAGTAATCCGAGCTCGTAGCCGTCGATGCTAAAACCCACGTAGAACTCCTCATCGAAGTACGGCGCCAGTCCCAGAAATTCTTGCCACCACTGTTTTGATGCCAGCAAATCTTCCGTCGGGTAGATGACGGTTCGCAGTCCCAGAAGTTCAATCATGACATGATGTTTAGCAGAGTAGAAGCACGAACCCCCGGGGACAGGCCCCGGGGGTTCTTACTTTCTCAGGAGAGAAACCTAATCGACGAGAATGTCAACGAGCTTGCGTCCACCACGAAAGCCGAACTTAACTTTTCCTTCGGCGAGGGCGAAGAGGGTGTCATCCTTGCCGATACCAACGTGGCGACCTGGGTGAAATTTAGTGCCACGCTGACGGACCAGAATCATTCCTGTCTTTACCGCGGTTCCGTCGAAGGTCTTAACGCCCAAGCGCTGGGCGTTGGAATCGCGACCGTTACGGGTAGAACCGCCACCTTTAGTCTTTGACATATGTCCTCCTTACGGCTTCGAAATTGAGTTGATCTGAACCGTCGAGTAGTGCTGACGGTGGCCCCAACGCTTACGTTGGTTAGCCTTCGATTTGTACGTCAAACCACGAATCTTCGGGCCCTTTTCCTCGCCGATGACCGTAGCGGTAACCAGGGCACCCTTCAAGGCGGGTCCAGCTAGGACGGTGTCACCGTCAACCAGCAAAACAGGCTCGTAGGTCACCACGGTGTCCTTAGTTTCGGGGCGCAGGTCAACGCGGACCACCTGTCCCTCGCTCACCCGTTCCTGGGATGTTCCAATACGAATCACGGCATACATAGAAGTACTACCTTAGTCGAAAGTTGAAGACAGTTCTGACGCATCAGCCCAAACCCGTCTCGAGTACGAATCCACGTCCGTCGCAGACCAGGCAGAGCGAGGAGACAGACTCCAGTAAGCCCTCATTTACGCGCTTCCTGGTCATTTCAACCAGACCTAGCTCGGAAATGTCAAAAACCTGAGTCCTGGTCTTATCGCGGGACAGGGCTTGGCGAAGGGCCGACGCAACGGCCTCCCGATTGCCCTTAGCTTCCATATCGATGAAGTCGATCACGATAATCCCGCCAATGTCGCGAAGCCGTAATTGTCGAGCGACTTCCTCGGCCGCTTCCAAGTTATTTCGAAACACCGTTTCTTCCAGATTGGTGGAGCCAACATTTTTCCCAGTATTGACATCGACCACGGTCAGGGCCTCGGTGCGCTCAATGATGAGCGAACCACCTGATGGTAAAAAGACTTTACGGTCTAGGGCTCGGTGCAATTGCTCGTGGACGAAGTAGCGCTCGAAGAGCGGTAGCTCCTCGGTGCCCTTGTCGTAGAACTCAATGCGGTCCGCCAACTCGGGGTTGACGGCCATAACGTATTCGCAGACCTTGTCGAAGAGCTCCCGATTGTCAATGATGACCCCGCGATAGTCATCATTGAGTTCTTCGCGAAGGACGCGCACCGCGAGGTCGAGGTCGCGGTAGACGAGACGCGGCTGCGTCGACTTTGCGACCTCAGCTTCGATCGCCGTCCACTTCTCGACGAGCGAGATTACGTCACGAGTCAGATCCTCGGCACTCACACCCTCGGCGGCTGTTCGAATAATGATTCCGTGTCGCTCGGGCTTGACTTCGTCAATTATTTTACGAAGGCGGCGACGTTCACCATCAGCGAGGCGCTTGGAGATGCCAATTGTCGTGGAGTTGGGAACGAGGACTGCGAAGCGACCGGGGATTGATACTTCCTGAGTCAGGCGGGCACCCTTGGCGCCGATAGCGTTCTTCGTGACCTGGCAGAGAACTGTTTGACCCGACTTCAGCATTTGCTCAATGCGCTTATCCCCCGAAGCAGCTTCCACGTCGTCGGCGTCGTAGCTGACATCACCCTTGTAGAGCACTGCGTTCTTCGGGATACCAATGTCGACGAAAGCCAGTTCCATGCCGGGTAGGACATTTTGTATACGGCCTACGTAGATGTTGCCGTCAATTTGATTCGTCTCGTCCGAAGCCTTGGCCACCGTGTATTCCACGAGGCTGCGACCCTCGAGCGTGGCAATGTGGGTGGCGTCTTTGGTGGTGTGCACACACATCAGGTAGCGACCCTGAGCTCGAGCGGCCCGTTCACCACCTCGGCGACGGCGATTCTTGGATCCACGTCCAGCCTCGCTGGCCGTGCCGTCAGGGGCGGAAGCCTCTACTGGGGCATCCTTGGGACGAGGGCTCGATACCGCGGCACTCTTCGCCTGGCCACCGCGACCACCGCGACGGCGATTGCGGTTGTTACTGGTGCGCGCTTGGCCGTTATTGGCAGTTGAGCCCGCCGGCGTTGATTCGATTGGTGGCGCTGGCCGGGTATCCCCAATGCGGGGTGCCGGGCGGGTGCCGCCGATGCGGGGGGTGGGGCTATCCGGCGTGCCGGGGGTGGTGGTTTCGTCGCTCACGATGGTGGCTCCTTGAGTTGGCAACCGGCCCCTGAGCGCGAACTGCGCGCAGGTGGTGAGTACACCGCTGCGCCACGACGGGCTCAATCGGTGACCTTGGTCGGTCGAATAGTTGGGTAACGCTGGCGAAGACTCGACGAGCCCGCTCCAGCGGGGAAAACAACGTTTGCGGTGCTGGAACACCGAAACGAAAAACGACGTGAGGGAATGTCGTCGTGGGGTCAGACCAACATTCGTCGATCACGATTCATTCCTTGCGGTTTAGGTAGCAACGGCACTCGCGCGTGCTGCTACGTTCTGCGGCTCTCAGGTCGAAAACTTTCGTTTCCGACCATTGGTACAGGCTACTCTCCCAGCGAGCAGAAACCTATCTTTGCTTACTTCTTCGCGGGAACAAGTGGGGCCAGCGAAGGATTGATGGACTTTGCTACCGGCGGCAGCGGATTGTGAACCAAATAGTCAAAGGCCTGCGCTACGACCGGGGCCGAGGCCGAGGCGCCGTAGCCACCCTGCCCGATCACGCAAAGAATTGCGTATCGTGGCGAGTTCGTTGGGCCAAATCCCACGAACCACGCGTTGGGCTCAAGCCCGGGCGCATTGGACGCAGTGCCGGTCTTTCCGGCAACGGGAAAGGCGTTCAAATCGAAATGGGC
The DNA here is from genome assembly GCA_903860915.1 of uncultured Actinomycetes bacterium. GTDB lineage: Bacteria > Actinomycetota > Acidimicrobiia > Acidimicrobiales > RAAP-2 > RAAP-2. The sequence goes on from CAIOSJ010000021.1 coordinate 207,232, forward strand.
GTAGGTGTGAAATGGCCAGTACGCAGTTCCCTCGGGGGAAGCCACCACTCCGGTCAAACCCTGCACGATGGGATTACGCACGCTTGGAGGAAGCGAAATTGTGTCGAGAACCTTGGGGCCGTAGCTCTGAATCACCCGACCAGTGGGACTGACGACAGAATTCACCACCTCGAGGGCGTATCGCGTGCCACCGTTGGCCAAGGTCGCGTAGGCGTCAAGCATTGCAATGGGGGTAACAACGGTAGAACCCTGGCCGAAGGCCATCTGCAAATTGTCTCCCGTGTACCACGCCGCATTGGGAAACGCTTTTGGGGCCTCATTGTGCAAGCGCTGACGAACAATGGGGGAATCAACTCGGCCGGACGTTTCGTTTGGCAAATCAATTTGGCTGTACTGGTCGAGACCAAACTTTGTGGCCACGTCTTGAATTGGTGTCAGACCGTAGCGTTTCGTCTGCGACCAGAACAAGTAGCCAAGATTGTAGAAATAGTAGTCCGACGATTTTGTCAGAGCTAGAGGCAAGTTGATCATGCCCGCACCAGAAGTTTCGTCATCGTGAAACAGGCAGCCGTGATAGCCCTGTTGGCATCCGGGCACCGCAAACACACCCGTGTCGTTGACGTAACTGCCCGCCGCCAAAATCCCAGATTTCAGTTGAGCCGTCGACGTAATCATTTTGAACGTACTGCCTGGGGTGTAGAGACCCTGAATGGCAAAATTGTTAAAAGCCCCCGTCTGAAGCAATCCGTGAAATTGCGAGACCGAGAGCCCACCGACGAATTGATTCAAGTCGTAGCTGGGGTAGCTAGATAAAGCCAGCACGTGGCCGTTGGTGACGTCCATCACGATGGCCGCACCATTAGGCGCAGGAGGAATTTTTCCGCTGCGCGGATCGACACTGTGTCGTACACGGTTAATACCACTGGACAAGAAACCGTCTAGGGCGTTTTGTAGACCGGCGTCAATATTGAGAACCAGCGAGTCCCCAACCACGGCGTGACGGGTGAGCGCTTCACCCAATATCCGACCGGTGTTGGACACGCGCAGGGTGCGTTGTCCGTCGTGTCCCCTTAGGAATTGTTCGTAAAACCGCTCGACGCCCGACTTTCCAATGGCGGAATCCATCTGGTAACCCTGATTTGGGCGACTAGCTAGTTCAGTGCCGTTAATGGGCCCAACGTAGCCAAGTACGTGAGGAGCGACACCGCCCCCGAGTGGATAGACCCGCTTGGAAACATTCAGCAGGGTGACTCCGGGAAATTCGGCGGAGTGCAAAGTCAGATACTCGACCAAATTCGGCGGCGTCGACAATAAAACCGGAGCTGGTTGATAGGGGTCGTAACGCAGGTCGGCGAGGGCACTTTTGATGGAGGCTACGGAAATGTTGCACAGCGACGAAAGAGCACCAATTATTTCTGGATTCTGCGCGGCTTCGGCTCGTGACAGTCGAACCTCCGTCGTGGAAATATTGCCCACCATGACGCGCCCATTGCGATCCAGAATCTCGCCACGCGACGCGGGAATCGTGCTCACCCGCATCGAATTCGATTCGACCATGGCCACCGAGTGGGCGTGCCCAGGAACTTGCAACATGTAGAGCCTGAAGTAGAGCACGGCCAGGAGAATGAGAAAGAAACCGCCAATAACCCGCCACCGCTTTTCTGGCTGATGCGAGACCTCACTCGGAGCAGCAACCAGATCTCGGATACCCACGCGACGGCGCTCGTTGATACGACCCCCTTGCCGGCGACGCGGCACGAATGAGGACCAGGGCCGCCAACGGCGCATCGAGCCACCAACTGAACGCTCGCGCCACGAACGATTCTTCATCGCAATGAACTCAGGGCGTTAGAAGAAACTCGTCGAGCGAGACGCGCAAGTGGTCGAACGAGTACAAAGAACGCCACGGCATTGACGACCATCATCACGCCAAGGTTCGCGCGCCAAAAATGCAGATTTCCGTAGAGTGTCCCGCCGAGAGCAAAAAAGAGTGGGGCGGAAAATCCGGCTCCGGCGGCCAGCGAGGGCATGACCCACCACGCCGCCGAGTCCAGGTCCCCGATACCCTCTTGCCCAAGACGTGATGCGATTAGTCCGAGAATGACGCCAATTGCACCCGTAAGACCTAGCGGTGTTGCAGCGTGGGCGTCAAAGAGCAGACCCGTGAAGGCTCCAGAGAAGAGAGCCTCGAGTCGAGTCGCGGTTAAGCCAACCGCGACGGGCCATAACCAAATGACCATGATGACGACGCCACCCACCCTTAGGGGCGACACGATATCTAGTTGCAAGGCCACGAAAATAATAGACGTAAGGCCGAGGGAAATCACACTTCGATTCACGTACCGGGTTCCCAGATCAGCACATCCACGTAGTAGATGTGGCGTAAATCAGCTGTCGGTGTCAAACTGACCTCGTAGGTCGTCGAGCCGGGTGTGATGCTGGTCGAGACGGTACGGGCCACAGGTATTCCAGCGGGATAGAGGCCCCCGTTGAGACCATCAGTACTAAATATCGTGCCGGGGCTCAAGGCCGCCGTGAGCGACACTTGAGTCGCGTGTAGCGGGGCGTCAACACCTTGTCCAGTAATCACGACATTACTGCTCCCGTCACCAAAAGTGCAGCCGATCAGGCTCACTGGATCAGTGATGAGCGCCACTGTGGCTCCGTGCAGGGTGGAAGAAACCACACGACCAATCAGACCGCCGTTGGCGACCACCGGCATGCCGGGAAGGACACCATCACTACGACCCCTGGCAATATCGATGGTGGAGACAAAGTTGGTTGGCGAGGCGTTGGAAATGGGGGCGGTCACCATGGGCAGGGTGCCAACAAAGGGTACGTTCGTGATACTCGTCAGCTCACCGACCTGACGACGCAAGGCTTCAGTCTGCTCACTCTGTAGACGGGCTCGGCCGAGTTCGGCGCGCAACTCCTGATTTTGGTGGACCACGTCGCTGTAGTTGATGGCCCCAGCCAGGACGTGGCCGATAGGTCGAGCGACCGCGTTAATCGACCAACTAAAGGGCTCCACCACGAGGCCTGCCGCCGTGCGAATACCGCTCACGACGCCCCCACTCACGACGAGGATGACCACAGCAATTCCGGTCAGAAGCACCGAAAGACTAGCTCTGCGGCGGAAGCGCGGGCTGGCCACGATTAGCGCGAAGGCGACGTCTTCAACATGCGCTGGAAGGTTTCCAACTCTTCCAAGCACTGTCCACTACCGATGGCGACACAATTCAGGGGATCCCTGGCCACAATGATGGGCATATTCGTTTCGTATTCGAGGCGAGCGGCCAAGCCCGCCAGCAGCGCCCCACCACCGGTGAGAACGATACCCTGCTCCATAATGTCCGCGGAGAGCTCGGGGGGTGTTCGATCAAGGGTGACCTTCACCGCGTCAATAATCGCTTGGACTGGCTCTTCGATAGCTTCACGAATCTGCTGCGTCGAGATAACGACGACCTTAGGCAAACCGGTCACGAGGTCACGACCTCGAATTTCAGCGCGGAGCTCCTGCTCCAGCGGGTAGGCCGAGCCGAGCTGAATCTTGATCTCTTCAGCCGTACGCTCACCGAGCGCCAACTGGAATTCCTTTTTTACGTAGGCCACGATGGCTTCGTCGAGTTCATCGCCACCGACGCGAATGGACTGACTCGTCACGATGCCACCGAGGGAGATGACGGCGACTTCCGTCGTTCCTCCACCGATGTCAACAACCATGTTGCCCGTGGGTTCGTGAATAGGCATGCCCGCTCCGATAGCTGCGGCCATTGGCTCTTCAATGATGTACGCCTTGCGAGCACCAGCAAATTCCGCAGCCTCCATTACCGCTCGCTGCTCGACTCCAGTGATGCCCGACGGAACACAGATCACCATGCGCGGCTTTGCGAAGCGCCGTTGGTGAACACGGTGGATGAAGTACCGCAGCATTTTTTCGCAAATTTCAAAGTCCGCAATAACACCATCTTTGAGCGGTCGAATGGCTTGAATGTTGCTCGGAGTACGCCCAATCATTCGCTTCGCTTCGGCGCCGACGGCTAAAGGCCGTCCGTCCTTGATATCAATGGCCACCACACTGGGCTCGTTGAGGATAATTCCTCGTCCTCGCACGTAGACCAGCGTATTGGCCGTACCTAGGTCCACGGCCATATCGCGGCCGAGGATCGCAAAGCGATTGTCTGCCATAGAAACCTTCTCGAAGTCCGAACTGGGATAGTCGGATATTCATCAAGGCTAGGGCAAGTAGCCCCCGTGGAGCAATTAGGCCAACTGAGGAAAAAAGAGGGCGATTTCTCTAGCCGCAGATTCAGCCGAATCAGAACCGTGAATGAGGTTTTCCGTCATGGCGACGGCCAGGTCACCACGAATTGTGCCCGGTGCCGCTTCGGCTGGATTAGTGACTCCCATCAGGGTGCGAACTATTTTCCAGGTGTCACTCGGCCCTTCGATAACCAACAGAAGCGCGGGACTACGAGTGATGAAGGCTACGAGACTGTCAAAAAAGGCCTTACCGGCGTGCTCACCGTAGTGCTGCTCGGCCGTGGCACGGTCGATTGTCCGTAGCTCGGCGGCCACAACACTCAATGACTTTTTCTCCAAGCGACTAATGATCTCGCCAATCAGGCGACGCTCTACGCCGTCGGGCTTCACGATGACAAAGGTGCGTTCCATGTCGCTGAAGTTATCAGAACTCAGGCGTGCTGCGAATCGAGACGCAAAACTATGGCCCGTACCGCTGCTACGAGATAGAGGCTTCCGGCCGCCACAATCAAGTCCTCATCATTCGAATGTTCTCGTGCATGTGCGAGTGCTGATGCCACGCTGCGGTGCTCGACCACGCTCACCGAATGGGCGCGGAGCGCCGCGGCAACCTCAGCGGTCGGCATGGCGCGCGGTGACTGTGGCTCGCAGACGTGAAATTCCTTTATCCCAATTTCAATCAGCGGCGTAATCATGTCAGTAACGTCACGGCCATTCAACATGCCAATCACGCAGCGCCTCGTACCCTCGACATGAAAAGCGCCGTCCAGCGCCCGCGCCAATGCCGATACCCCCGCGGGATTATGAGCGCCGTCAACGACAATTGTCGGGCGTCGGGCCACCAACTCGAGGCGACCCGGCATGGCGGCGTGAGCGAAGGTGGTCCGTACGACTTCTTCGCCGAGCGCGCGGTCGAGAAAAAGTTCTGTCGCCGCCAAAGCGGTGGCGGCGTTAGCGCCTTGATGGATTCCGTGCAGGCTGAGACTGACGTCATCGTAGGTGGCAAACGGTGTGGTCACGCTGATCAGACGCCCACCAACCGCAGTTTCGTTGCTCAGCAGCGAAAATGCCGTTCCGACCACGAACATCTCCGCACCGACGTCGGCGCTACGTGACGAAGCCGCCGCCACAACGTCTTCGTGGGTAGTACCGATCACGGCAGCCGACCCCTCTTTGATGATGCCTACTTTGTCACTCGCAATAGCCGCAATCGTTGTGCCCAGTATGGCCGCATGATCAATATCTACATTTGTGATCACCGCAACGGATCCGTTGATCACATTGGTGGAATCCCACGTACCACCCAGACCCACCTCAATTACAGCCACGTCAACCCCTTCATCGGAAAAGTGCAGAAAACCTCCCACGGTGAGGATTTCGAAACGGGTCAAACTAATACCCGTTACTTTTTCAACATCAAAGAGTCGTCCGAGCAATGAGGTCAACTCGCCATCGTCAATAGCTGCCCCCGCGACGGCGATGCGCTCATTGACGGCGTGTAAATCGGGACTGGTGAAAGTACCAACCCGTAGCCCCACCCCGTCCAGCAGAGCCGAAATGAGTGTGGTGGTGGTTCCCTTGCCGTTCGTCCCCGTCACGTGGATAACCGGGTAGTCCAGGTGCGGATCACCTAACGCACTAAGGGTGTCGAGAATTGGATCGAGAGTGGGGAACGATTGTCGATTGGGGGCCACACGCTCGAAATCTACGTGCGACTCCAGCCACTCGAGCGCTTCATCCAGCGAGGTAAAACCCACCGTTAACTAGCGCGACGCGAGCGCGGAGGTTTGCGCAATTCGTACGTCGGCGTAGATGTCTTGCGAACGGCGTCCGCAGTAATGGTGCAGCGCACGACGTCGCTGCGACCGGGAACATCAAACATCACGTCAAGAAGCACATCTTCTAAAATCGACCGGAGGCCGCGAGCACCCGTTTGACGTTCGAGTGCGAGGTCGGCGATGACAATCAGTGCTTCGGGCTCAATCACCAAATCCACGCCGTCCATCGCCAGCACCGCCTGGAACTGCTTGACCAGGGAATTCTTCGGTTCGCTCAACACGGAAATCAGCATGTCGCGATCAAGCTGCTGGACCGCACCCACGATGGGGAGTCGACCAATAAACTCAGGAATCAGCCCGAACTTAATGAGATCTTCGGGGAGAACTTGACGGAAAAGTTCAGCGCCACCTTTGCGCTTGGCTTCAACGGGTTGCCCAAAACCGATTGACTTCTTTCCGAGACGACGTTCAATCACGTCCTCCAGACCGGCGAAGGCACCACCGCAAATAAACAAAATGTTGGTCGTATCGATGGTGATGAATTCCTGGTGGGGGTGCTTGCGACCACCCTGTGGCGGAACGCTAGCCGTCGTGCCTTCGAGAATTTTCAAGAGAGCCTGCTGCACGCCCTCACCCGACACGTCGCGAGTAATTGAAGGGTTCTCGCTCTTTCGAGCCACCTTGTCGATTTCGTCGATGTAGATAATGCCCCGCTCCGCACGCTTCACGTCGTAATCGGCCGCCGTCAGCAGTTTGAGCAGAATATTTTCAACGTCCTCGCCCACGTACCCCGCTTCGGTGAGAGCCGTCGCATCGGCGATCGCAAAAGGGACGTTCAAGAGACGGGCCAGGGTTTGAGCAAGGAAGGTTTTCCCGCAACCAGTCGGTCCCAACATCAGAACATTGGACTTTGCTACTTCAATTTCGTCCGTCGAACGCGGTCCCGACTGGATTCGCTTGTAGTGGTTGTAGACCGCCACCGAGAGAATCTTCTTGGCGTCGCTTTGGCCGATGACGTACTGGTCCAAGAAGGCCGAAATTTCTCGAGGTTTGGGCAATTCCGTGAGATCGGCTTCAGGACGATCACCGAATTCATCAGCGATGATTTCGTTGCAGAGCGTGATGCACTCGTCACAAATGTAGACCCCGGCACCAGCAATGAGTTTACGAACAGCCTTTTGACCCTTTGAGCAGAAACTGCACTTAATGAGTTCGCTGCCTTCACCAAACTTTGCCACGATATGCACCCTCCGACACGGTCTTTATCCTTCACCATCCTAGAAGGTGGCTAGCGAAAAAATGGGTTGCTAGTTACGTGAGGTGATTACTTCATCGATGAGACCGTATTGCACGGCCTCTTCGGCGGTAATAACGAAGTCGCGATCAGTGTCCTTGGCGATGCGCTCGACAGTTTGACCAGTGTCGTGAGACAACATCTCGTTCAACAAATCACGCATGCGCAAAATCTCTCGAGCTTGGATCTCGATGTCGGAGGCCTGGCCACCAACGCCACCCCAGGGCTGGTGCATGAGAACGCGAGCGTGCGGCAGGGCGTATCGCTTGCCTTTCGTACCGGCGCCGAGCAGCACGGCGGCAGCGGACGCGGCTTGACCAAAGCAGAATGTCGACACGTCGGGCTTGATGTACTTCATGGTGTCGTAGATCGCGAGCAGACCCGTGATGTCGCCACCCGGTGAGTTGATGTAGAGGTGAATATCGCGGTCCGAATCCTCGGACTCCAAAAAGAGCATTTGAGCACAAATCAGATTTGCGACAGTGTCATCAATCGGCGTCCCCAGGAAAACGATGCGCTCCTTCAGGAGACGACTGTAGAGATCGTAGGCTCGCTCGCCGCGACTCGACGACTCGACCACCGTTGGCACGAGATAATTTCGCGGATTCATGTACTCATTCATAATTCCACCCTAGAGGGTATCGGTCGCACTCTGGTCGGATTCTAGGAGAGTGCGGTCAATCTCGGCACCCGTTTCATCAACGTAGGTCGCGTTACTCATCAACCAGCGCGATGCCTTCATCTTGGCCACTTCAGCGTGAAAGGCCACTACTCGGCCGGAGTCGCGCAGGTTCTTGCTCAATTCCTCCGCCGTCACATTCATGGAAATAGCCGTTTCAATAAGTTCTTGCTCGACTTCGTCCGGCGTGGGGTCCAGGTTCTCGGCCTTTACCAGCGCCCGCAAAGCGAGGTCCAACTGAACACCCTTGACGGCATCCTGGCGCAAAGTTTCGACCAACTGCTCGGGCGTCTGATTGGTGACCTGCAAGAACATCTCCACTGACAGACGCTGCTGTTCGAGGCGGTGTCCGAGATCGTGGAGACGTTGATCAGTCTCCTGCTCGACCAAAACATCAGGGGCGAACTCCGGGGCCACCAGTTCGGCCAAAGCCGCTAGGGCGTTGTCGCGTCGCGACATCTGCGCTTCGATGACTTTACGGCGACGTAGCTGGGTAACGAGGTCGTCGCGGAACGCGTCCACTGTTTCGAAATCGCTATTTTCCGCCATCCACTCGTCGGTCAGATCGGGAAGTATTTTCTCCTTGACGTTGACAATTTCAAAGTGCCAATTCATAGCCATGGCCTGCGGACCACGACCCGTGAGGTCCAGGGTCTCCCCCGCCTTCAGGCCGAGGCTGAGTTCATCTAGGCCGTCGGTGATCTGATTCGAACCGATGGTGTACGCGAAATCCTGGACCTCAATGGGCTCGACCTCACCCTGGGGGTCGACGGCCGTGACGTTCAGCGTGACAACATCGCCAGTGAGAATTGGGCGATCAACGTCTTCGAGGTGAGCGTCAGTTTCGCGTAATCGGTTGATCTGCTCTTCGATTTCACTATCGGCAACATTGGGCGAGGGGATTTCCACCTTGATGGATTTGTAATTCGAAATCTGAACCTCGGGACGCACTTCAACTTCAGCCTCGAATTTAAGAGTGCCCGTCTCCTCGCCCTCGACGATGTTGATTTCGGGCTGACCGATGGGGTCGATCAGCGTGTCGGCTACGGCGTGGGCGTAGAAGTCGGGCATGCCGTTTCGAATGGCTTCGCCGCGCAAGGCCACGGGTCCCCCCAACCGCGCTTCAATCATGTTCTTCGGAGCCTTACCCTTGCGGAAGCCCTTGACGTCAATTTGTTGGGCGAGCTCCTTCGCGGTGCGGTCAATGACCTCTGCGAGATCGGGTTCGTCAACCTCCACCGTGAGTTTGATTTTGTTGTTGTCGAGGACTGTGGCTGTGGCACGCATAAGGAGAAATAGCCTACCGTTATCGCGGCCTCGTGTTGTTTAGATGATTACCGCCATGTTTTCCGCAAATTTTCGGGCCAGTTCGGCGCTGCCCTCTACGTGGACCGCAGTGGAAGCCAAGAAGGCTTCCGCCGAGATGCGCCCAGCCACTCGACGCCAGAACAGAGCGGCTGGCGTTGTGACTTCAAGACTCGGAGTATCGCCGAGGCTCGTTTGAGCTGCAGCCCGCCCATTCTCGATGCGAACGCAAATTTCGCGCGCTAGTCGCCCGGAAAGGTAGATGCGAAGCGTTGCTGCTTCCGGAGCACGAACTAATTTGCCAAAAATGTAGGGAATCGCACTTTCGCAGCGATTGATAACGACCTCTTCACCAGTCCCGTGATCATCGGCGGGCATAAGCAATGCGTCACGAATATCTTGTAGGTGAATCCAAGAGTCGAAGAGCCTCGTTTCTTGGTAACGATGGTAGGGAACCTCCCCTTCCGGGCTCCATCCGACCTCCATCCACTTTTCCTCGCTCAGCGCACGTAATCGCCGCAGGGATTCACCGGTGACGTCGAGAAACTCACTACGCAGATCGGCGACGGAGTAACTCCGACGTGCTGCGACGAAGGCTTCATTCATTTCTCCGACAGAATTTTTTACGTGTGGGGGAAAGGTGTCGGTGAAGCGCGGAGTGCCCTGGCCTTGGCCAAATAACTCGAAACCAATCAGGTGACTATAAACATCTCGAACACTCCAACCAGGGCAGGGGCTGGGCCGGTCAAGATCGGCCTCAGAGCAAAATTCCAGAAGGGCTTCGGTGCTTGACCACACGCCAGCGAGGCCCTCGGTGATCCACTCGTACGTACTCATTGAGGCTCCATTATGGAGACATTCTTAGCAAGAAGTACTTAGGGCGACGTGAATGTGTCACGATAGAGGGACGGGAAGTAGCGCAGCTTGGTTAGCGCGCCTGCTTTGGGAGCAGGAGGCCGCGGGTTCGAATCCCGCCTTCCCGACCACGTGCGCTGAATCCTGGGGCTAGCGACTTTGGCCTTACTTTCAGTCAGATTGCGCGTCGAGGGCCGCGCGCAGTTCGCTCAGATTGGCCGTCGTCGTAATCATCGAAGTCCTCGCAACCTCCACTAGTTCGTCCACGAAGGATTCGTGCGCGCCGAGTCGCGGATCTTCGTCGGTGCCGTTCGCAAAAAGAATCACAAATCTCGCATCGCGGCCGTCGCTCTTTCGACGCATCACGCGACCCATGCGTTGAATCATTTGTCGACGTTGTTTGGACGAGGCCACGATTATTGCCAGGTCCGCGTCAGGTACGTCCACTCCTTCTTCCAAGGTTTGCACCGAGGCCAGAACTCGCAACCCCCCCGAGGCAAACTTCCTCATCATTACGTCGCGCTCCTGGGTGTCAATACCACTGTGGTGCGCCGCAACCGCAATATTCTGCGCCAGCAGGCTGGTCGCAATAGCCTCGGCTGACGTGATGGACTGAGTGAAGATGAGGGTGCGGTCAGCGTCTCCCAGTACCGGGACCAGGCACTCCAACGCCAGCGTCTTGGCTGGTGTTTCCGCCAAAAGCTCCTTCTTGTCGCCCCACGCTTTCAACCAGCGCTGAGCCACCATTCCCTCCTCGCGCTTTCCGCGTGTTGTGAGACGAATGACGTCATCGAGAAAAGCCGAGAAGGGCTGAGGCCGACAGCCGTAGACCGTGATCAACTTTCGACGAAGTTTGGACAGTTGTCGCTGCAACACGATGTACTTCTGTTTCTCCTCCTCAGAAAACTCCACCCCGACAAAGGCCACGCGAACGTTCGTGATCACGCCATCATCAATCGCCCGCTGGTAGCCCAGCCGAAAAACCACCTTGTTGAAGTAGGGCAAGAGAATGGTTTCGTGAGCGTCATCCAAACGCTCGTGCGTCGCCGAAAGACCCAGTCGAGAAGCGAAGGCGGGATCAAGAGCTAATTGACTCATTTTCGCGCCCGCCCGGTGGCACTCGTCGGCGACCAAGAGGCCCGCTGCACCATGGAGAGGAAAAGATCGGGTTCGAGCTGAGGCCAGCACCGCTACAACGACATCGAAGTAGTCAAGATCGTCGTCAGCTCCGTTACCTACTCGACCAATACGAAAACGGGGAAACTGCTCGCGGAGAATCCCGACCCACTGATCCAGCAGCACCACGGTCGGAACGAGGACCAGAACCTTTCCAGAATTGTCCAAGTGCTCGGCTATCGCTGCCACCGCTAGGCGAGTCTTTCCCGCTCCCGTGACGGCGTCAATGATGCCCTCGGATCGATTCGCTTTCCACGCAGCTAGCGCCTCGATCTGCCAACGGTAGAGCCCGAAGGGGTTTTCAGTTGTGACGGCCGGAGGGTCTTGGGATACCCGTGGTTGCGTCGACTGCTTTTCGAACTTCGCCAACAGCTCGGGGTCAAATTCCGAGACGTCGAAAATGCGATCGAACTCATCAGGTGGACGAATGGTGGGGGCTGACTCGTCGGAAGCTTTTGTTTCGTCCTTGACGCGTGTGATTGCCACGTACGGCTTCACGTCAAGGGACCAATCTGCTGGGTACCACAAGGGGGCGGACCCCTCGCCCGCCGCGCTGATGAACACCTGTGTATTCGCGTAGAGAAGTGAGTTCACTATCTTCTTGTCACAACCCAGTATGCGGGCAATCTCTCGCCCAGTGATGCCGGGTGTCGCCGACACGGCGGCCGCGATGTCATGGATTCCGATCGCCTCGGAACCCTCCTTGCTCAGTGCCATAGCTCTCCTCGTTGTCAACGACCATAGAGGCGGGCTGCGACACAGATTTCATTGATGTCGGCTAGTGGTGTTCATCCCCAGTGAACCTTCAAATGAGGGCGACCTATGGGGCCGTGTTCTTCCACCAAGACTCATTGTGCTTTCTGGCGAATTAGCCGCATCCACGACAGAAGCTGGGGGAAATCTGTATCAAGGACGAAGAAATCGCCTCGATGTTCCAGGCGCGGCCATCATCAGACGTAAAGCGAAAAACGGGAATCAGCCAACGAATTCCACTACTCGCCTGATAGGTCCCCAGAACAATTGAGACCCCCGTCAGGGTGACCGAAACAATGGGAGGACCTGGCAACACCGAGCTCGTGGGGCCGGAGTTCGGTGGTAGAGCGGGAGCACTGGGCGCAGAGCCCCCTACAGAGCCCGAGGGGTCCGGAATATTTACCGGTGGTGGACCAGTGGCACTGGGCGCAAGGGGAGGTGGTGGAACCAGGCCACCGCTCGTTGACGGCACGGGCACAGTTCCCCCTGACGTCGTGATTGTCGACGACTGGTGGCGTGGTGGTGACATCACCTTCGTAGTGTCAAACCTGCTCTTTTCTTGCACGTTCATTGCGGTAATGGCATCGGCCGGTGACCGAAGGGGGTAGGTGACGGCCGACCCCGTCATGAGCAATGGTCCACTGGCATTCAGCAGCGAACCATTGGCATCAACGGTGAGGAAAAGATTCTGATCTGTACTTATGCCGTCAACGGCCAGAGTGAACTGACCCGTATATTGAACGGTCGGTGTCGACCCGTCAGTCATAGTCATGACGCCAATCTCGGGCTGCGTGAGCGTAACCGTCATGGCCAGACGCCTCACGATGCCTGTGGCGGCACTCGTCACCAAATCTTCCACGTGCGGTGACACCCTCTGGGCGTTCGCGGTGGGTTCACCAATGGTGGCTGGCGGCCGCGCCACCGGCGCCACCGCATTACCGATTCCAGCGATTGCCCCCGTTGGCTCCCCCGGCATAATCAAGGGGGGACTCGCCGGTGCCGTTGACGTGAAGGACCAGTATCCACCGTTGGCTGCACTTTGGTTGTACGTGACCGATCGCCCCGTCGCGTCCGTGGCGATCCAACTGGCTTCCGAGTCCGTCGACGTGTTCGCGTTTGCATTGGTGGCGTTGTCGATGGGTGCTGCAGTGATGCCGAAGGCATCAGCCACGGTTTGTGCCTCAACTCGAGGATCCTGCGGAGAACTTAATTCGTAGGCCGAAGATTGGCTGGCCGGTGACTGCAGGTCGCCCGTAGTAATGAATTCATACTGCGCCCACACGGCCACTGAGCCGTGAGATGGTGCGATCTGGGACCTCGCCCCAATCGCACTCAGGGACAACAGTGGCATCGAGGGCGCCGCAATCGTCATGAGGGAGATAAGGCCCGTCATCAGCGCACCCGAAATCCCTACGCCGGACAACCATCGAACTTTGTAACCCGCCGGGACTCGGTTACTGCGCAGGCGCGGCTGTTTGAGAACACGTTCGATTATGCCGTCGAAATCTCGGGGATGGTGCGAGTAGTCACTCGCTGGATCCGCAGCCGTTAGTCGGTCATGTGGGTTAACTATCATCTTCGTCCCTCCTAACTATTTCTGTCCGCTGCGCTCTTCAAATTTCACTACGGGATCCAAAGGTTGAAAAGCTTCGCGAAAATGTGCCTGGGCGCGCGAGACCCTCACCGCCACCGATGTTTCGGGCATCATCACAATGGCCGCTATCTCGGCGTTGCTACAACCATCCCAAACCTTGAGCAAGAGCACTTCACGATCGACTGCGCTCAGTGACGCCAGCGCGATAGTCACGGCTTCGTCGGCGAGGACGATGTCCTCGGCCGAGGGTGACAAAGCGGACGGTGAGAGAGTTTTTTCCATTGCGCGGCGGCGATACCACGAGCGCTTTGCGTTACGCAAAACATTGCGAGCCACACCGATCATCCACGCTCGTTCGGCGTCCACCGGCACGTCATCAATTCGACGCCAAATAACAATCAAGGTCTCTTCGACGATGTCGTCAAGATCACTAGTACTGAGCGGGTGCATACGTCGCTGGAGGTACGAGGAAAGCGCCCCAACGTTCTCCGTGGCGAGGCGACGGAGTTTGTTTTCTTGCTCTCGTTTCATTACCTAGTACCTGTCCGCTGACGCTTCAAACTTTCACAGGGCCTGAAAGTTTTTCGCTCGTTCATTTAGTGCCCCCGGCAGGAGTCGAACCTGCAACCTGACGGGTAGAAACCGTCTGCTCTATCCAATTGAGCTACGGAGGCGTACCGATATCGTACCTAGCCCTGGCTCGGACACTTTAACTTCTTGGGAAAAGACCGCAACCTGTGTAATACTGATAGTTCTTGGTGGGCATAGCTCAGCTGGTTAGAGCGCCAGGTTGTGGTCCTGGAGGTCGCGGGTTCGAACCCCGTTGCTCACCCCACCTACTCCCCGAGTCGCCATAAACGACTCGGGGAGTCTTGTTTGTTCCGTCGAGGCTAAAAATGCGTTAGATTTTCGCTTGTCGCGTCAAGGGACGCGACGATGTTGAGTCGTCAAAGGGGAGCTCGTGGCTATTGTTCGCGATTCGTTCTATATCAATGGAGAGTGGGTCAAGGCCACGTCCTCGGAAACTCTCGAAGTCACCAGTTCGGGAACCGGCGAGCTCTACGCCACCATTCCGGCTGGAACCGTCGAGGAGGCCAACGCCGCCGTTGAGGCAGCGGCAGCGGCCTTCACCTCCTGGTCGAACACCAGTCCTAAAGAGCGTGGTGAGTTCCTCACCCGTATCTCCGAGAAGCTCGGTGAGCGTGGAGACGAAATCGCCCTCACCATCGCTAACGAAGTGGGCATGCCCCTCATGCTGGCCAAGGGTATTCAAGCCGGTCTTCCAACTATGACCTTCGCCGACAACGCCGCACGTGCGGCCGAATTCGTGTGGGAAGAGGAACTAGGTACTTCCACGTTGGTTCGCGAACCCGTCGGTGTCGTTGCTGCCATCACCCCGTGGAACTATCCGCTGCACCAAATTGCCAACAAGGTTGCCGCATCCCTGGCTGCCGGTTGCACTGTCGTTTTGAAGCCCAGTGAGGTAGCACCGATCAACGCCTTCATCCTCGCGGACATCATTCACGAAGTTGGCTTGCCTAAAGGCGTATTCAACATGGTGACTGGCCTCGGTCCTGTCGT
Organism: uncultured Actinomycetes bacterium; assembly: GCA_903860915.1. GTDB lineage: Bacteria > Actinomycetota > Acidimicrobiia > Acidimicrobiales > RAAP-2 > RAAP-2. The sequence goes on from CAIOSJ010000021.1 coordinate 222,510, forward strand.
TGGCGAAGCCATGGTGGCCCACCCCAAGACGGACATGGTGAGCTTCACGGGCTCCACCCGCGCCGGAAAGCGAGTCATGGAAATTGCCGCTCAGATGGTCAAGCGCGTCAGTCTCGAGCTTGGTGGCAAGTCAGCCAACATCATTCTTGACGACGCCGACATCGCCAAGGCCGTCGGTGATGGCGTATTCAAGTGCTACCTGAACTCCGGTCAGACCTGTTCGGCCCTCACCCGCATGGTGGTCCCCCGCTCGCGCTTGTCGGAAGTTGAGGACCTCGCGGTCCAGACGGCTTCCATGCTGATGCCGGACGACCCGATTAGCGGTTCGAGCATGCTCGGGCCACTGATTTCTGCCGCCCAGCAGCAGCGCGTACGCGACTACATCAACAAGGGCATCAACGAAGGTGCTCGCTTGATTCTCGGTGGTGTTGAGATGCCCGAAGGCAAGGAACAGGGGTACTACGTTCAACCGACCATCTTCAGTGACGTCACCAACGATATGACCATCGCTCAGGAGGAAATCTTCGGACCAGTACTTTCCATCATTCCCTACGACACCGAAGAAGAGGCCATTGCCATTGCCAACGATTCGCTCTACGGCCTAGCCGGTGGCGTGTGGGCGGGAACTGACGAGAAGGCTTTCGAGGTGGCTCGCAAGATCCGCACCGGACAGGTCGAAATCAACGGTGGTAACTTCAACATCCTGGCTCCCTTTGGCGGCTACAAGCAGTCCGGCATCGGCCGCGAGCTTGGCCAGTACGGTTTCGAGGAGTTCCTCGAAGTGAAGGCCATCCAGCACAACTAAGTCACTGAGCAAAACCCCCTTGGACCAACGGTCCAAGGGGGTTTTTTGCTGTGCCAGCGCGTCGGTGTCTCGCAGCGGCGCTGGGAATGTCTCGGTCGGTATTTCTCGACGGTGTAGACTACATCTGCGCCGGTAGCTCAATTGGCAGAGCATTTGACTCTTAATCAACAGGTTCCGGGTTCAAGTCCCGGCCGGCGCACCAAGAAAAGACCCCGGCGATGTGATCGCTGGGGTCTTTTCGCTCTCGAGCGCATTGACCCTACTGTGCTCTAAGTTGGAACAATGTTTTCAGCGCTGCGCCTTCGTCTCGGCCTCCTCGCGAGTGCGGCACTCCTGGCGCTCATTCCGGCATCGCCACTGTTAGCGCAGCCCTCAGATCCAGGTCTCAATGTCCGCACAACCCCCCGTTCTCCGTTGCTCGCGCTCAACGCCGCCCTGGCCGCCGCTGTGCTCAACACAAGCATTCCCGCAAACCTGACGCCGCCGCTCGCCGCCTTCACGGTGAACGACCCTAAGAAAACTGTCTTTGGCGGAACAATCTTCGTCAATCACTGTCAGACCAATGAGACACCCGCCTTGGTGTCGACGCCAGTGGCGTGCTACTTGGGCAATCCTCGTGGGACTCGCAACATTGTCCTCATCGGAGACTCCAATACAGGGAATTGGGCTGAGGCATTGAACGCCGGATTGACCACGAGTAACTATCGGCTCGTGGTCTACACCTACTCTGGTTGCCCCTCACCCTTTTTGACCTACAGCTACAGCGGTTGGCGCACCTGTACGAAGTGGCACAATGCGGTCGCCCCGCTGATTGCCGCCCTGCATCCGGCAGCCCTCATCGTCGCCACCGGACCATGGAAAATCCCAGCCGATGTCAGCGCCGCGCAGTGGTCCGCGGGCTACGGCCAACTCTTTCGGGCCACTGGTACTTCGGGACCTCAGACCAAGAGGATTTTAATTGGTACGAGTCCCAATCTCCCCGACTCCGCACCGATTTGCCTCTCGCGTCACCACAATCCCCAGATGTGTGGCCTGACCATAACGCAGAACAGTGACTACAGCCTGCTGCGGGCTCGCGACACCGCGAATGCCACGGCGGCTAACGCAGTGCTCCTAGCTTCTGCACCCTGGTTCTGCTCCGGCGCCGTATGTCCGGTCATCGTGGACTCACGGATGGTCTATGCGGATAACAACCACGTGACCTTCGTGTATAGCCACTACCTAGCCGAGGTCATTACAGCGGCGGTGCTCCACGTGCTCTTGCCCGCTAACTAATTTTTGGCGACCACCCGATTGTTCAAGGTCATCTGGTTCGTTAGGCGCCCTCGCTTGAGCATGAGGGTGTCGCGGAGGTAATTGTTGTGCAGAGTCCATGGGCGTCGCGTCGTCTGTTGCGGCAGCGAGCTCGCCGCTCGTAGAACGTAACCGGCATTCAGATCCATAAACCTTCTGACCTCGATTTTCCCCGTGGGGGCCACTGGCGTGCACTGTCGGTAACCGCGTTGTGACATCCTGGCCAGCAGTCGACAGATATAGAGGCTGGTGAGGTCCGCCTTCAGAGTCCAACTGGCGTTGGTGTATCCAAAGGTCATGGCGAAATTAGGAACGCCGCAGAGCATGATGCCCTTATAAACAATCCCCTCAGACATATCGAAGGGCGCTCCGTCAATATTGAGAGTTATCCCCCCAAGAAACTGCATGGTGAGCCCCGTCGCCGTCACGATGATGTCAGCCGCTATCTCACGGCCCGAGGAAACCCGTATCCCATTTTCCGTCCACGATTCAATGGTGTCGGTGACAACCTCGGCCCGCCCGTCGCTGATAGCAGCAAAGAGGTCGCCATTGGGCACGAGGCACAACCGCTGATCCCAGGGATTGTAACTAGGCGTGAAATGAGTGGCGACGTCGTAGTCCTTTGGCAGGGCGGCAATGATGCCCTTGGTGATCGCCCGCTTGACGAGAGCGGGGCGCCGACGACTGATTTGATAACTGAGTAGTCCGAGCAGAATGTTTTTTGCTCGAACGACGGCGTAGGCCCGTGACACCGAGAGTTTGCCTTGCAGCCACATGGCACTCGCGTCAACATCGGGTCGCGCCACGATCCACGTCGGTGAACGTTGCAACATCACAACCTGACTCGCCGATTGGGCCAGGGTGGGCACCAGGGTGACCGCCGTCGCGCCGGAGCCAATGACGACGACACGCTTACCCGTGACGTCGAGGTCGCCCGGCCAGTGCTGGGGGTGAACCACAGTTCCCGTGAATCGTTCCTGCCCGACAAACTCTGGTCGATGCCCGACGTCGTAGCGGTAGTAGCCCGTGTTCCCCCACAGGAAATTACAGCGAACGTAATGGGTCGTGTTATCCGAGGTGTCCAAAATCTCTACGGTCCATTCGGCGGTCGCGCTCGACCACTGGGCCGATAGCACGCGACGTTCAAAGTACATCTTCTTGTCGATACCGAATGTGGTGGCGGTCTCGCGGATGTAGCGCAGGATAGACGGCCCGTCGGCCAGTGACTTGCTCTCGAGCCACGGCGCAAAGGAGTACCCCAAGGTGTACATGTCGCTATCCGACCTGACCGCCGGGTAGCGAAAGAGGTCCCACGTGCCCCCGCTCACCGCCCGCGCCTCGACGAGCAGGAACGTGGTCGAGGGCTGCTGGCGTTGGAGGTGCACGGCGGTACCGACTCCCGAGAGTCCCGCTCCCACGATAAGAACGTCAACGTAGGCGGGTAAGGGGCCAGTCATGGGGGAAAGTCTACGGAGCGATTGCCCGCGCGGCTAACTCACAACTCTGGCGAGCTCGAAGAGCACGTACTGCAGCGACCGAATATCGGCCACCTCGGATTCACTCTTCACATCGAGGCTGGCACTATCAAAGACGCCCTGAGCCATCATCTCGCTACGCAGCGCAATCTGCAGCGTCGTCAGCCACGCCCACGCTTCTACGTCATTTATGAACTCCTCGTGAGCGCTGAGAAGTGCCAGTTCGGCATTCGTCGCCGTTGCCTTTTGACGTTCGAAAACCCTCAGTGGATCATCGGCATCCGCCGAAGGATTCATCGGGGCGTGCAGGTAGCTGTGCCATTCGTGCGCCGAATCCGACTCCGCCGCCGCGACTCGGGCCATTTGTTTCACGATGAATTCTCGCCCACTCTCGGCCACGCGCACTTCGATACGTCCGTCTCGACGGCGAATAAAGAGATGTCGCGGGGCCATCAGGAATCCTGCTCGATGGTGGCCTGCAGGCCGGCCACATGCAACTGCACGCAGTACGCCTCCGCTCGATCCCGCTGTCCGGACCAGACAATCGCCCGACCCTCGTGGTGGACGGTCATCATGAGCCGCGTGGCCTTGGCGTTGGGGAAGGCGAAAATCTTTCGCAGTATTACGACAACGACCGGCATGGGCGTCACCGGGTCGTCCCACACGACCACGTTCCAGGCTTTCGCGGTGGCCGCAGCATCGCTGGAGGATGTCTGATTATCAGTGCTCGGTCGAACGAGTGGCTGCAGTTGCGGCATGGTTCCGATTCTCTCAGAGTTTCACACAACTGTCGAAACCCCTACTGTTGAATTAGTGAAACTCTTAAGCACTGCGCGAGATCTCGGCCAACGAGAAATTACCAAAGTACTGGGTGACGCTCGCGAAGGTGCCATGGACCGAGTGCGGCAATCAATGGGTCTCACGGGTGTTCCTCCGGACCCCTGCCTCGACCCTAACGAGGCCTACCTACCCGTCGACGGCGCGGCTCGCGTTATCCACGCCGACTTAGCCTCGATGCTCATTGGCGGACTCGCCTCCCTGCTCTTGCAGATGCTGCACCCCGCTGCCATGACGGGGGTGGCCGAGCACTCCCGCTACCGCGATGATCCACTCGGTCGCTTGGCTCAGACCGCAACCTTCGTCGGGACCACAACCTACGGCTCTCGCAGTGACGCTGAAGCCCTCATCCAACGAGTCGCCGCCGTCCACGGTGGCGTCCGAGGTTTTCTCCCCGACGGCACTTCCTATCGAGCGAGCGACCCGCACCTCCTGCGCTGGGTGCACGTCGTCGAGGTTTCCATGTTTCTTGCCGGCGTCCGAGCCTTCGGACCACAGCCCATTAGTAGCGAGTTGGCCGACGCCTACGTCGCCGAGATGAGTGTCATAGCCATCGGCCTTGGGCTGCCCGACCCCCCGATCAACGAGGGTGAGCTCCGTCAGCAACTCGAGGACTTTCGTTGCGAACTCTCACTTATCCCCGCGGGTCGAGACGCTCGTAACTTCGTTCTACGAGGAGTTAGCCAACGCCCGCTGGAGCGAGCCGCTTACACGAGTCTGGTGGCCGCTGCGGTGGGAATCCTGCCAACCTGGGCACAGCGTCAACTAGAAATTCCCGTTCTTCCACTAGCGAACGTCGTCGTCGTACGCCCTGTTGCGGCCACGGTCGCGGCTGGACTGCGTTTCGTGGTGCCGCCAGCCGTCAGTCGCTCACGTCGCCAGCGTTAGGCCACCGTCTACGGCGACGACCTGGCCCGTCACGTAGCTACTTTCAGCAAGGGACAAAATCACCGACGCCACATCAGCGGGCTGGCCGCTGCGCTTCAGCGGTGCGGCGGATTGCACGAAACCACGAATTGAGTCCCAGTCCTCGGTCCACGGCGTGTCAATTAAGCCCGGTGCCACGGCGTTGACTCGCACCGGACCAGCAATTTTGGCCATGAGAACGGTGAGGTGATTAAGAGCTGCCTTCGACGCCGCGTAGGGAATGGACGAGCCCGTCGGGCGTAATCCCGCTATCGACGAAACATTCACAATGGAGCCGGCCCGCTCTCGTAGGGCCGGCATCGCCGCCACCGAGAGGGCGAAAGTGCCAAAAAGATTGACTTCGAATATCTCTCGCCACACTGCCAGTGTGGCGGCCTCGAGATCGTGGTGGGGAATCACTTTCGTTGTTCCGGCGTTGTTGACGAGACAATCGAGCCGGCCGCAATGTTTCAGGACTTCGCCGATCAGCCGATCAGCCTCGCCTTCACCGCCAACGCTGCTTTGCAGATAAATCGAATGAGGAAGCTCCTTGGTCAGCCGATCCCCCGCTGCCACGCTGCGAGCAGAATTGAGAACGACGGTAGCGCCGCGACGAGAAAAAAGTCGGGCCGTCGCCTCACCGATGCCCGAAGTAGAACCGGTGACCAAAACAACTCTGCCCGACCAATCCTCACTCATACGCGCCGCACCCGCCACGAGGCCGCCCAACGCTGGCCGGGTTCAAGCACGATGACGTCCTTTCCACTCCGCAAGGCTTCGGGAGGGCAGGTCATCGGCTCAATCGCCACGGAGGTCCGACGACGACCCTTTTCCAACTGATCTCCGGTATAGACCTGAAGGTAGGGAAAGTTTCTGTCGACGCTCAATTCGACCGTCTGCCCATTCGCGTCCGTGACCACGGCAGTGGCCATTCCCGAGTTGTCGCGAACGAGCTCGGTGTAGGTGGTGTTAATTTCGTGGCCATTTATCGACTTAGCCACTCGAAAGTCATGCAGCATTCCCGCGACCGGCAATATGGCCCCCGTGGGCAGCAGCCGCTCGTTGGTTTCCACAAAGGCTCCGGCGGGCACTTCAAGGGTGGCGCCTTCAATACTGGGGGTCGTCACCGCAAGATAGGGGTGAAATCCGAGTCCGAAAGGAATCGGCACTTCGTCCCGATTGGTCACCGTGGTGGTCGTCGTGAGTCCGAGTGCCCCGAGGTGGTAGGCCACCTCTATAGAAATCAGAAAGGGGTACGCCGGAGACGGGTGGAGTAGCAGGGATAAGACGCAGCGATTCTGGTTGAACGCGTCCACGTGAAAGGCTCGCCAGCGCACCACGCCGTGATTAGCCGTCATGGTCGCCGGTTCATCCAGCGCGGGCCGAGCGCGGCGCTCCGAGAACTCCCAAATATCCCCACTCATACGGTTGGGCCAAGGAAAAAGAACTTGACCCCGACCACCGGTTGACCGCTCATCAGCCACGAAACCTTCAAGAACTGCCACACCACCCTGCACGTAGGTGCGCAGAGTCGCTCCCACTTCGCCGATCACGGCTCGCTGGTCGCCGTGGGCAATGGCAATCTGTTCTCCCGTGGGAAGTGTCATGCTGTTCTCCGAACGTTCACCCTAGTTTTACCTAAGTCCCCTAGAATCTGACGGATGCGCATCCTCATAACGAACGACGACGGTATTCACGCCCCAGGCATCCAGGCCATCACCCGAGCTATTTCCCGCTGGGTGGCTGCAGCCCCCGAGGGCGAGGAGCGCGAGGCCATCGTGGCCGCCCCGAATCGTAATTTTTCGGGAATGAGTTCCGCCGTGGGCGACATCTTCGACGATCCCCACGTCGACTACGAACGCATCACCATCGCCGGAGCCGAAAATATTCCGGCCTACGCCCTGGACGCCGCTCCCGCGCTGTGCGCAATTATCGGCTGTCTTGGGGATCTTGGTATGCGACCCACCGTTATCGTCTCGGGCATCAACGCCGGCGCCAATGTCGGCCGATCCGTTTTGCATTCGGGAACAGTCGGGGCGATTCTCACCGGAGCCCAACTCGGGGTTAGTGGTCTCGCCGTCTCGGTGAATTGGGGTGACGAGATTCATTGGGATACAGCCGCCGATATTGCCGTTGAAGTTCTTTCTCAATTCGAGAATGCTCCCAGCCGCACTCTCTTCAACCTCAACGTGCCAAATCTCACGGCCGCGGAGCTGAAGGGTGTGCGTCGCGGACGAATTTCTACCGCCGGCATCGTCAAAGCCGCTGGGCTTCGAGCCGGTGGCGAACCACTAGGCGAGAAGGGTCGACTCCCCTTGCGTCTCGGAGCCGCGACCCCGGCGATTGGGGACGTGAGCGACGAAGAGCCCGAGGACGACGGAGCACTCGTTACCGCGGGCTTTGCTTCGTTGACCCCGCTGCGTGGACCTCACGAAGACAATGACCTCGGCATGGACGAACTCGTTCGTGATGCCCTGGCCGTCATCGAATCCCACCTAGCCGCGCGGCGCTAGTCCTCGCCAACGGGACGACGTCGGGTGACCTTGGTCACCGAACGACGCTTCTTTTCGTCCACGCGCCGCTTTTGAGAACCCTTAGTGGGTTTAGTGACCCGTCGCGGTGGAGTGACGTAGAGCGCACCATCAATGCGTAGGGCCAGGCGCCCGAGCGCCGCTTGACGATTGGCGGCCTGAGAGCGATGGGTCGAGGAGCTCGACGACACCGAGCGGCCAAGATTTTTCTCCAGCAGCGAGCGCTGCCGGGGGCTGAGGCTATTAGAAAGTGCAATTGACCACGTGGCAATCACCCGACTCTCAGTGCGATTGGCGTGTTGTCCACCGGGACCACCCGACGTCGTCCGGCGAATGACTATTTCACTAGATGGAACGAGGAGACCTCCGCGCACGCGCACGGAGCCATCGTCGAGCACCTCGGGGCTAGCCATACAGCCAAACTAGGCCTTCATAGTGAGCTACTAGAGCCCAGCGGGGAAACGCACCATTGCGAGTTGACTCGACGAGGCCACCAGTCGATCACGATCATCAAAGAGTTCACAGCGCTCATCGACGAGGCCGTCCTCGATGACGACACACCACTGGCGAACGCGCAACCATTCGCTGGCTGGAATCGAGCGTACGTAGGATGACAATTGCAAGGTCGGCACCCAGCCCGAGGATCCCACTGGGAAGGTGGCCGGTGGCAAGGCGTCACTGGCAAAGAGCACGCTCCACGCGTCCCAGATTGATGCTCCGTCGTCTAGGCGAATCCATCCCTGGACTTCGGCGCGATCGCTAACCTGCCCCTGAGTCCACAACACACAAGCGGGATCGAGACGTAGATCTGTCACCGACATGATGTTGACGTCCCCATTGGCTGGTTGTTGACTTCTCACGCAGTCGTCGAGGGCGGGTACCCGTGGGGGTTGAGCGTCGTGGTAACGCAAGTGGGAGTCCTCAGATAGGGAACCCAGCGTGACGAGCGACTCCGTCGTTATGACGTCATTTTGGTACAGCGCGACGTGAATAAAAGACGCCCCACGGCCGATGCGACGCACGTCGACCTCGAGCTGCGCTGCACCGACATTCGGAGCACCTATGTAATTCGTCGTCACCGCCGTGGCGTGCAGGTGGGGTCCACCCGCCGCCGCCGCCGCCGCGATCGCGGCGTTCGCCATGACGCATTGAAGATAACCACCATTGGGTCGACCAACTACCGTATAGGCCTGTGACAAATTGACGTCGTAGCGGCCGTCCGAGCGAAGTTCTACGGCGGCGGCGTCACGGAGAATCGTGACCAATGCGGTGTCGGACATGAACCCCACCCTACAAGCCACGCGCCGTGGTCACTAGATTGGAGAGACAACCGCAAAGGAGTGCCATGCGTCAAATTTCCCACTTCATCGATGGCGTCGCGACGCACATCCCCGGGGTCAAAAGTCCCGTCTACAACCCGGCCACGGGTGAAGTAAGCGGCGAAGTCCAATTCGCCTCTAGCGATACGGTCGAAACCGTGGTCGCTTCAGCACGCGCGGGAGCCACGCGCTGGCGCAACGCCACCATGGCGCAGAGGAGTGGCGTTCTCTTTCGCTTTCGTCAACTCTTGTTGGACCACGCCGACGAACTCGCAGCCCTCATTACCCTTGAGCACGGCAAGACCACTCCGGACGCTCATGGTGAGTTGGCGCGAGGTCTCGAATCAGTCGAGTACGCCTGTGGACTAAGTGAACTTCTGAAGGGAAGCTTCTCATCTCAGGTGGCTGACGGCGTCGACGTCCACTCCCTTCGCGAGCCGGTGGGCGTCGTAGTGGCCATCACTCCCTTCAATTTTCCAGTGATGGTGCCACTCTGGATGCTGGCCAACGCCCTGGCTGCCGGTAACGCCGTCATCGTTAAGCCCTCCGAAAGAGACCCCTCTCCGAGCGTGCGCCTCGGCGAGCTCCTCACGGCTGCGGGACTACCGGACGGTGTTTTCAGCGTCGTGCAGGGAAACGCGGACGTTGTGCGACAACTCATCACCCACCCCGAGGTAGACGCCATTAGTTTCGTGGGATCGACTCCAGTCGCTCGTTCTATTTACGAGACTGGAACGCAGGCCGGAAAGCGTGTGCAAGCCCTCGGTGGAGCCAAGAATCACATGGTGGTGCTACCCGATGCGGACCTGGACGTCGCGGCCGATGCCGCCATAAACGCCGCCTTCGGATCGGCCGGCGAGCGTTGCATGGCCGTCAGCATTGTCGTCGCGGTGGGCGGCATTGCCGATGCTCTCATCGACGCCATCAGCGCTCGCATGGACCGCCTGACGGTCGGACCGGGCCACGAGGCGGGAGTCGACTTTGGGCCGGTGATCACTCGAGAAAGTCGTGACCGTATCGCACAGCACGTCGTCAACGCGGCCGCTGATGGCGTCCGGATCGTGCGCGATGGTAGTGACCTCGTGACGCGTCCTGGTTTTTTCATCGGGCCCTGTCTGCTCGACGGCGTACGGCCGGGTCTGGCGAGCTACGACGAGGAAATCTTTGGTCCGGTACTGGGCGTTGTCCGCGTAGCGGACTACGCGTCCGCGGTCTCTCTCATCAACAACAACCCCTACGGCAACGGGGTGGCCATCTTTACGCGCGATGGCAATGTGGCTCGGCACTTTACGCGCGACGTGACGGTCGGAATGATTGGCATCAATGTGCCAATTCCGGTCCCGGTGGCGGCCTACTCCTTCGGTGGATGGAAAGACTCCCTCTTCGGTGACGCTCACATCTACGGACCCGAAGGACTCAACTTCTACACCCGCGGCAAGGTTGTCACTACGCGCTGGCCACAAGCCTCCGACTCACAAATCGATCTCGGATTTCCAAGAAATAACTAATGCGGGTTTCCGAGTAACGTGAACAACTTCTTCGGCGGAGGTCTGCGGGAAACGGCCGCCATGATCTGGATGACCTGGTGGCCGCTCGTTCTCGGCTTCACGCTGTCGGGACTCGTGCAGAGTATGGTGCCCCGACGGGGACTGCGACGTTCGCTGGGTCGTGATTCACTAGCTGCGGCACTACGAGCGAGTGGCCTCGGCATCATCTCATCCTCGTGTAGCTACGCGGCCAGTGCGATGGCTCGGGCGCTCTTCTCCCGAGGGGCGACGTGGCGTAATTCGCTGATTTTCATGATCGCCTCCACCAACCTCGTCCTCGAATTGGGAATAGTTCTGTACTTCCTACTCGGTGGGTCATTCGTTCTTGCGCAAGTCCTTGGAGGTGCCGTCATGATTAGCCTCGTGACGCTCGGGGTTTCAGTCGCCTTCCCTCGCGACGTTCAGGTATCGCTCGCCCAGAAGGTGAGTCAATCAGCTCCGGCCGAGAATGCGCTCGAGGAAAAATCGTTCTGCCAGATCGTCATCTCGCGCGAGGCCTGGCTTCGAGGTTCTCGCTTCACTCGGGGGGACCTCACCATGGTGTGGCGTGAGCTGGCTCTCGGTTTTCTCGTCGCGGGTTTTCTCAGTGCGAATCTCCCCGCGAGTTGGTGGCACCACCTCTTCCTCAACGGTCACGGCTGGCTCACCATGCTTGAAAATGTCCTTATTGCTCCCCTGGTCGCCGTTATAGCCTTCGTCTGCTCAGTGGGCAATATCCCCCTGGCCGCAGCCCTGTGGCTCAACGGTGTCAGTTTTGGTGGCGTGATCTCCTTCATTTTCGCAGACCTGATCACTCTGCCCTTACTGCTCATTTATCGGCGCTTCTACGGCACAGCCACCGCGTGGCGGCTGGCACTCTTCCTCTGGGGGGTCATGAGCCTCGGAGGCCTACTCACTGAACTGTTGTTCCGGGCTGCGCACTTGGTGCCCAAACCTGCCGGTTTCACGCGCTCCCTCCAGAGTTTCGATACGGCCAGCACTCTGTACCTCAACATCGCCGCCTCGCTGATTCTCCTGATTCTGCTCGTGATGTCGCGCGGGTCTTCGAGTGATAGTTCGGTGGCCATTGACCCCATTTGTGGCATGCAAGTCGACACCGCTGCCCCTGCAGCCACCGCAGAGTACCAGGGGCAGCGCTACTACTTTTGCGCTCCACGTTGCGCCGAAAAGTTCGCGGCGAACCCAAGTGACGTGATGCGAGAGGATACGGATGGTGACGCCCTTGATCCCATCTGTGGCATGCGCGTTAATTCACGTCACCCCGACGTGATCAGTAGCTCTGACGGAAAATCCCTCACCACCTATTTCTGCTCACGAAGCTGTCGCGAGACATTTCTCACGGGAAAAGTTCAGCCGCCATCACAGCCCGTCAGCCTGCAACCCAAACCACCTCGTGGCTGAGCAGCGATCCTCCGCCCGGGCCTACGGGGTCTGCATCTACGACGACCGGGTGCTGCTCGTTCGAGCAGCCAAGCCCCATGAGGGTCAGGCCCTATGGTGGCTCCCCGGGGGTGGCATTGACTTTGGCGAGTCGGCCACGGAAGCCGTAGTCCGAGAGTTCCTCGAAGAAACTGGTATCGAAGTGGGTTTCCCCCACCTTCTTGACGTCACCAGTGACACCCGCTTTCGAGATAACGGAGATCGGATCCACACCATACGGATTATCTACCGCGTCACGGCCCTCACTTTCGAGCTCAGCCACGAAGTTGACGGGACGACCGACTTCGCCCAATGGGTGGACTTGCGTGAACTTCACAACTACGCCCTCGCCCCCTACGCTCGAGTGAGCATTGAGAGCGTGTTGGCTTAAACGAAGTACTTGGTACGCAAGTCGCGCTTAAGAAACTTGCCGGCGGGGTTCCGGGGTAGAGGTTCTGACGTGAAGGCCACCCGCGTGGGCACCTTAAACGAGGCGATGCGTTCGGCTACGTGATTGCGTAGTTCGTCCTCGGTGATGGAGCCACCCTCGCGCAGCATGATGACGCAGGCGACTTCTTCACCGAGACGCTCGTGGGGCACCCCGAAGACTGCAGCCTCGTAGACCGCGGGGTGCTCGTAAATCGCCGCCTCGACTTCAGCCGAGTAGACGTTTTCACCGGCCCGCAGAATCATGTCCTTGGCGCGGTCTTCAATGTACAAAAAACCATCTTCGTCAATTCGCCCGAGGTCGCCACTTCGCAGCCATCCCTTTTGCAGGGTCTCGGCAGTGGCTTCTGGCTTATTCCAATATCCGCGAATCAACGTGGCGCACTTCATCCAGATTTCACCCCGCTCGTTGACCCCAAGAACGTGGCCCTCGTCATCACGAATCTCAAAGTCCATCAGGATCGTCGGGGTGCGTCCCGTTGAGGTGGGATGACTCACGTAATCGTCGCCGAAGTTACCGGGCCCGTAGGCATTGGTTTCGGTCATGCCGTAACCAATGCTCGGGCGGCCCTTCGAGAAGGAGCTCTCGACACGCGCCACCAGCTTGGGCGGAGCCGGTGCCCCACCACCGCCGATGGAAGTCAGAGAACTGGTGTCGTACTTGGAGAAATTAGCGTTCTCCAGCAGGTCCCACGACTGAGTGGGAACGCCCACAAAAGTTGTGACCTTGTGTCGTTCAATGAGCTGTAGCGCCCGTTCCGGCTCCCAGCGATACATCATCACGAGCTTGAAGTGCCACGTGAATGCCGACATCATGACGGGGATGCACCCGGTCACGTGGAAGAGGGGCACAATCAAAATGAAGCAGGGAGCGTTGCCGCCACCTTCCTCAGCGCTACTGCGTCGAAGGGCCGTCACGGCGGCGTTCGAGGCGAAAGCCATAATGGCGTTCACGATGGCTCGGTGACTCGAAACTGCGCCCTTGGGAAAGCCCGTGGTGCCCGAGGTGTAGAGAATCGTGGCGTCGTCATCGGCGCTTAATTCCACCTCCGGCAGAGGAACGCCACGAACGATGACGTCATTCCATTGACGGACGTGAGGTGGCAGGGGCTGCAGGGCGTCGAGACGCACACCCAGGATCGGTGTGCCCGAGCGTTCGCAGGGGCCGTGCGCGCGACTGATGCGCTCGGTATCGGCAATCAACAAACTGAGGCCCGCGTCGTTGATGGCGTACTCGTTTTCGTCCTCGGTCCACCAGGCATTGAGCGACACCGAAATGCCTCCTACGGAGATAATCGCCGCAAAGGACACAATCCATTCGGGCAGGTTGCGCATCGCGATGCCGACGCGGTCGCCTTTTTTGATGCCGTACTGGTGGACGAGGGCGTACCCCAAGGCATCGACCTCGGCCATTACCCGAGCGTAGGTCCACTCTTCATCTTCGTAGACCAAGAAAACGTCGTCGAGGTCGCGGGCACTGGTGAATAAATCGCGGACCGTCGCGGGCGCGTTAGCGAAAGTTCGAAAGTTAACACCGTCAACCTCCGTTTCGTTCAGTTCAAAGACCGAGCCCGGCCCAGAAATAGCCGATATCGCCGCGTTGAAATCCAGTGCCACGAAGCCTCCTTATGGTTCCGTCAAATCATAGACATTTGTCGGCTACCAGACCTACAACTTGCTATACATATGACCATGCCCATCAACATCAGCCCCATCCCAGGACTTGCCGACCACGTCAATGACGTGCGACTTCGCACGGCGAGCTTCATCAACAGCGAGATTCTCCCCGTTGAAGACAAACTCTTCGCTTCCCGTCGAGGCACAGTCGTCACCGAGCAGGACCGAGAAGATTCGCGCAACTTGCGCGAAGAGGTGAAGCGCAAGGTGAAGGCGGCGGGCCTCTGGGCACCCCACCTTCCCCAGGAGTACGGCGGCATGGGTTTGGACTTTATGGCCCACGCCTACATGAACGAAATTATGGCCTACGCCCTCGGCGCGTCATCACTCTTTGGCGTGGCCGCCCCGAACTCTGGTAACGCCAAAATTCTGGTGAAGTACGGGACCGAAGATCAGAAGCGTAAGTGGCTCCTACCCCTCATTGACGGAAAGATGGAGTCCGGCTATTCCATGACTGAGCCCGACAACGCGGGTTCCGACCCCCGTTCACTCACCACTACGGCTGTTCGCGAAGGTGATGACTACGTCATCAACGGCCTCAAATGGTTTACGAGTAACGGCTTTGCTTCGGACTTTTTCATCGTCATGTGCCGCGTCGAAGACTCCACTGGTCAGGGCGGACGGTCCGGATCGATGTCACAAATAATCGTGCCCACCGATACGCCCGGGGTTGAGATTGTCCGAGGAATCGGAATATGGGGTGGCAGTTCGTCGGACCACTGCGAAGTGCGCTACACCAACGTTCGCGTTCCCGCGGAGAACGTGTTGGGTCGAGTCGGGCAGGGTCACGAGGCCGCCCAGGAGCGCCTCGGCGCTGGTCGAGTGTTCCACTGCATGAACTCCGTCGGACAGATGTGGCGAGCCTTCGACCTAATGGTCGAACGCGCCCTCACGCGTCAAGTACACGGGGGGCTACTGAAGGACAAGCAATTCATTCAGGGCTTCATTGCCGATTCCTATATCGACCTGCAGACCTCTCGCCTGCTCACTATTCGAGCAGCGGAATTGATTGACCGAGGCGACCCGCAGGCCCGTACCGAAATCTCCGCGTTGAAGGTCTACGTACCCGCCGCCTTTCACCGCGTCGTGGATCGCGCAATTCAAGTCTGGGGGGCTGCGGGAGTGTCAAACGACCTACCGCTCGCCGCCATGTATCTAGGTGCTCGCACCCTTCGTCTCGCTGATGGACCGGACGAAGTACACCGCATCCTGGTCGCCAAGAACGTCCTGGCCCACTACGAAAAGGGCCTCAGTTGGGATTTTGCCCTTTGATCTCCGGCGCCCGGAATTTCTCGGGATGCAGTTGGTAGCTCGTGCGAGTCAGTGCTACTCGTCAGAGTTCCAGTTCGAAACGTGGATGGCCCGGCCACTCAGGCCGTCATCGAAATCATTGCTGGGGTCCTCGTTGGTGGTCACCCTCGTCGCGAAAGCTCTTCACCGTCGAGGGGCCAGGTGACGTCCATTCAACCGTTCTCGATTCGCAGTTCCAGCGCCATCGACACCACTTCCCAGTACGAGTGGTCCGGTTCCTACAGCTCGCGGCGCCAAGCGACCATTGAGCCCGAGGTGCGACCGCCCAGCGCTTCGTTCACATTTATCATGGGCTGATTGAGAACCGCATTAAAGGTCGAAACCTTGGTGGTGGCGTAGCCCCCAAGGGCCAGATTCTCCAGGTTCCGTAGTTTCATCAAACCCCCGAGGCGATGGCCGCGATGCGCAGTGGTCACCAACGTGTCCCACTGATAGGCCGTCTCGGGCTGTTCTCGCGAAACGGTGAGTTCGCTGTAGCCAACCAGCGCCCCGCTTTCGCGGTGACGCGCAGCGCTCACGAGCAAATCTCGCCCCATCTCGTGGGTCGTTGCTTCGTGGAAACGAACACGGCCACCGTCCCACACCTCCACCTCGTAATCAATGCCGAGGTGTGGCGTCTCGGACGGCATAATGGCTGATAGGTGAGCTCGCTCAATGAGTAGTTCACTGGGCGTTCGTCCGACCCAACTCACGATGTCGTAGTCGGTGGCGAGGGGGCTCCATTCATCGAGGAGCGCTTGACGAAAAGCTGCTGACTGGGGCCAGGCGATATCACGGCGAACGTTCTCCTCCGCGTGCTGGTAGCCCCGTGCGGGCGCGAAACTTCGATTGGGGGCCAGCCCCACTTCATGGGCACCCTCCATGACAAAGATGACGAGAGCCGAGCGCTGGAGTCGACGAGCAGCGTTCTCTACGTGCGCCAGGATCTGAGTCCCGTGCCCTTGACGACGTTGTGCGGGATCGACGAAGAGGTCGCCGCGCGCCCAGGCAAGATTTTCACTAGTGGTCACCTCGAGTGCGGCCACCGCCACGGGATTGCACGGACCGGGACCGTAGGAATAGAGCCGGTGATGAGTGGGGCCAGCCGTCGTTACCGCTCTCGCTCGCCACTCGTCGGGGTGCCAACCGTTGCCGTCGCCGCCTTCTCGCTCTCGCTCCGAGCGCTGCAGGACGCCGAACCACGCGTCGAACTCCTCGTTTACTTCTGCTGCCACGCGAGCGAATTCCATGTACGCATCCTACGGCGGTACTTCCGGTATTTCGAGGGCGCTATCCTCGTCGGTCGTGTCCAAGTTGCTACCCCAAGATTTTCGTGACCTCGTCAGCGGTCCCCTTCGCCGCTATTTCCTGGCCACCTTGCTCTGGGCACTCGGAACTGGCCTCACCCTGTCCCTGAGCGTTGTCTATATCCACAATATTCGACACTTCTCCATTGCTTTTGCCACCATTCTTCTCACCATGATGTCGATCTGTGTCATGGGAGTGTCGCCACTCATCGGCACCTTGGTCGATCGTTACGGACCATCTCGTATTCTCGCGGTGAGCGTTAGCGTCGCCGTGGTGGGCGACGTCTCCTGGGCCTTTGCTCACTCCGCTTCGTGGATAGTCATCAGCGCCGCCCTACTGACGCTTTCCGGCACGGGCATGTGGGGGCCCAGTTCGGTCATCTTGGCGCGTATGGCCGAAGGTGAGCAGCGTCAACGAGCCTTCGGCGTCAATTTCATGCTTGTTAATCTGGGCATTGGGGCTGGTGGACTGGTTTCAGCTTCGCTGGTCGACCTCCACAACGCCAGTACATTTACTCATCTATACCTAGGAAACGCTCTCCTCGCGGGCCTCTACGGAGTTGTGCTGGGTTCCCTATGGCGACACGGTCAGGCCCTCACCATCGAAGACGATGACGAGATTTCGAGCGAGGGTTGGCGGGTGGTCCTCAAGGATCGACGTCTCGTTCATTACGTACTGGCCTCGCTGCTTCTGACCCTCTGCGGCTACGGCTCCGTAGAAGCCGGATTTTCTCTCTTCGTCGTTCAAAATGTTCACCTACCGGCGAGCAGCATTGGCATTGTCTTCTTCTGTAATACCGCCACCATTGTCGCCGCCCAGCTCTTCATTCTGCGTTTCATTGACGGTAAGAGCCGCACCCGAGTCTTATTCCTCGTCGGCGCGCTCTGGGGGGCCTCGTGGCTCGTGATTGGCTTCTCGGCCGTAGTACCCCACTCGCTTGCGTTACTCCTGCTGTGTGGCGCCAACGTGGTGTTTGCACTGGGCGAAACCCTCTGGTCACCAGTGGCGCCTGCGCTCGTCAACGACCTCGCCCCCGAACATCTCCGTGGTCGCTACAACTCGGCGTCGGGATTGACGTGGTCCTTGGCTGGATCGGTCTCACCCCTCATTGCCGGCCTCATTCTGGGCTCGCAGCATTCCGGAGCCTGGCCCTTTGTGATTGGCGTGGGAGCTCTCGGTGGTGGTGCCCTCGCGCTGACGCTCCGTCGTTCCCTGACGCCGCTTGAAGACGGGATTAGGGAACAGGCTTAGAGCGCAGAGGCAATACGCCGGCGACCTTCCGCATACGTCATCCATTGGCCAATTTCGAAGTCGTACAACTTGCAGATCCGCGTATTTTTACGGAAGTCCTTGAAGCGCAGTGGGGCGTCCTGGACGATGTCCGGGAAGTGCTTCTTTATCGCCGTCGCGGCCAGGTCCAAGTTGTACATCGGGATACGCATGTCCACGTGGTGAGGGGTATGAATCATAATCCAGTGGAGAAAAAAGTTCATACCCTTGGGCACGCGAAGGACTGTCGTTCCCTCCATTTGACCCTTGAACTTCGTCCACTCCGCCTTCTTCCACCAGCGGATTCCTGGCTGGACGTGGTGCACGTGGACCACGGTGCCGATGAGGCCGCAGAATAGAGCGAACGGGATTACTTCTATGCGACAGACCATCCACAGTGTCCCTAGGACCGAGTGGGTGCGGATAGCCCCCAAGAAGCTCAAGAAGCCCGCGGCCCCCAGGACGAAGGAGTAGGTGTAGACACGATCTCTCCTGATGGCCTTTACCCAGCGGGTGGGCGGGGTGAAGTTAATCATTTTGTTCCACCAGATTTCCATGCCGTAATAAAGTCCCGCGCCGTACCAGGCCCAATGAATACGGTGCTGAAACTTTCGAGTTCGCGACATATCGGCATACTCCTGAGCACTGACGGGGTGCCAGACGAAGTCGTATCCCTGTCGCACCGTAAAAGGGTGGTGGATGCGGTTATGCCCGAGCACCCACGCCTCATAGACGTGCCAACTTGGCATCATGGCTAAGCGACCCACTACCTGATTTAGTCTCTTCGTCTTAAAAAGGGCGCCGTGGGCAGCATCGTGACCCACGACGAAAAGGCTCACGACCACCAAGGCCATAATGATTTCAATGGGAATTACGTAGACCGGGTTCGAGAGGAAAATGAGCGCCGTCACGAGACCGCCGTAACACGCGACGTCGCGACCGAAATAGGACATTCCCTTCCACGTGGGGTTCTCGTAGGCCCGCGCGGGGATTACGTCGAGGACCGGCTTCAGTGAGCCCGCGCCGCCGGACGATGCCGGTGCTTCGTCTATTGCGTCGATACTCATAGTTGATCTCCTGTCCTTGTTGGTACCCTACCCGTCGCCAGCTCGAGACCGACTGTATTTATCTACATTTTTATGTCAACGCACCAACCGCACTGCGACCTAGTCGAGTGACTAAGGTCGAGGCCACAGCAAGTGATGGGGGTCACCATGTCCGGTCGAGTTTTCTTACGCAGTCGATTCCTGTGGGTCTTCGCCCTCATCATTGCCGGCATCGCGCAACTACCTACACTGCGTGCTGATGCCGCGGTTCATCCACGGACTGTGAGCGCGGTCACGATCCACGCTTCGGTGAATCAGGTCTACGTCGCCGCCCCAGCGGGCGATACTGCGGCGCTCTACAACGCCAAGAACGTCAATGTTGCTACGGGCACCACCGACGCATACGGCGCACTGGTACTACGCGACCTCCCGGCGGGTTCGGGCTACTACCTGACCGTCACCGCCCCCGGTGGGGCTGCGATCCACTACCCCACCACCAATGGCGCTCCGAGCAGCTTTAGCATTTTGTCCGAAGCCAGCATTAATCCGGCGCTCTACAAGTCTGCGACGCTGCACGCGGGACTCAATTACCTGACGATGCGTGACGGTATTTCCATCGCTGCCACAGTGCGCCTACCCTTCGGCAAAACCTCACTCTCGCAAGGTCCTTTCCCCACCCTCATTGAGTACTCCGGCTACAACACCGCCGCTCCCCATTCACTTATTGACGCCGAGCTCGGACTTAACGGCGCCAAGATGAATGATCCCTTACTGCCCAGCACTTCCACCGTGCTGGGTGCCCTCCTCGGGCCGATGCTCGGCTACGCCGTAGTTTCAATTCAAATGCGTGGCTCGGCCTGTTCTGGTGGGGCTTTTGACCTCTTCGGGGCCACCACTTCCACCGACGGCTACGACGCCGTGGAAGAAATTGGACAGCAGTCCTGGGTGTTGCACAACAAGGTCGGACTGGTGGGTATCTCGTATTCGGGTATCAGCCAATTCTTTATCGCTGGTCAGCGCCCACCACACTTGGCCGCCATTGCGCCCCTCAGCCCCACCGACGACCTCTACTCCACCGGTTTCCCGGGCGGCATTCCCAACAACGGCTTCGCCGCTGGGTGGTCCAACGAGCGTATGCACGATGCCCAACCCGCTCCCAATGGACAGCCGTGGGCCAACGCCGAAATAAAAGCCGAGGCGGCCATGACTCCGCCAGTCACCACCTGCAGCGACAACCAGCTGTTCCACTCCCAGGTCCAGGACGTTTCAGCGGTCGAGGCGGCCAACCCCGCCCGCACGTCCGCCCTCTACGACGTCCGCTCCCCCGTGAAGCGAGCCGCCAACATCAACGTCCCTGTCTTTCTCGTTGGAGCGCTACACGACGAACAAACCGGCCCTCAGTGGCCCGCTCTGATAGCCGCTCTCAGTGGCAACAAGAATGTCTGGGTCACCATGCAAAACGGCATGCACATTGACTCGCTGAACCCCGATGTCTTTTCTCGAATGGCGGAGTTCCTTTCAATTTTTGTTGCTCAAAAGGTGCCGACAACGCCCTCCTTCCTCGTGACCGCTGTCCTCTCCGCTATGTGCTCCGCTCATCAAATCGCTCTACCCGCGACACGATTCGCCACGGATGGCAGCTACCAGAAGGCGCAAGCTGACTTTTCCAAAGATCCACGAGTTCGCGTGATCTTCGACAACGGCAATAACAGCGTGGCCGGCCCCGGCGGCATGGGCGGCAACTACGAAGGAGCCTTCACGGCCTATCCGCCGACCACCGCTAAATTGACTAACTTCTACCTCGGGCCGAACGGCACCCTCAGTAACACCGTGGTGCCCACCGCCTCGAGGGTCTCATTCCAGCCCAATGCCGGCGCACGATTCCGTACCAGCATGAACAATGGTGGCGACGCCTGGGCCGCCCAGCCCGCCTACACCTGGCAGCCCGTCCCCTCCGCCAACGGAGTGGCCTTTGCGACCAATCCGCTGACCAGTAACGTCACCGTGGTGGGACCCGGAACCCTCTACGCCATGCTGGCCTCCACCGCCACGAACACCGACCTCCAGCTCACGATCTCAGAGATTCTCCCGAAGGTGGGTTCCGCCACCCAAAAGGAGCTCTACGTGACGTCGGGGTGGCTGCGGGCGTCGTTCCGTAACACCTTCGATACGGCCGCGATGGCGAAGTCTCCGCTCTACGGCGCCATCTTCAATTACCAGCCGACGAAGGTCGTGAACTTGACGCCCAACGTCCCCGCCGCGGTGGCAATTCCCCTCGACCCCATGGCCTTCACCTTCCGCAAGGGGTCACAGATTCGCATCACGCTCTCGGCGCCAGGTGGGGACCGACCCGCGTGGGCCTTCAGTGCCCTGCCCGACGCGGGAGTCACGAACACGCTGACCGTAGGGGGAAGCGTCAAGTCAGCCACGCTTCGCCTACCGATTGTTAGCTCCGTCGTCGCCACTGACGCCGCTCCGGTCTGCGGCACCAACCGCGGGCAGCCCTGTCGCGATTACGTGGCTGCCAACAACGGACGCTAAGCCCTATTGGTCAAAGACCACCGTCCGTCGACCGATCATGACGACACGATCTTCAGCCACCAGAGCAACGGCGTGCGACAGCACGGTTCGCTCTAGGTTACGGCCGAGGGAAACCAAGTCCTCAGGACGGCGCGCGTGCGAAACCCGGGTGACGTCCTGGTCGATGATGGGTCCTTCGTCGAGCTCCGTCGTAACGAAGTGGGCACTCGCTCCGATAATCTTGACACCCCGTTCGTAGGCCTGGTGGTAGGGACGAGCTCCCTTGAAACTCGGGAGGAAGGAGTGGTGAATGTTGATCACTCGTCCCGCCAAAGTCGAGCAGGTCGCGCTCGAGAGTATCTGCATATAGCGCGCGAGTACGACAAAGTCGACGTCGTGAGTTTCTACGATTTCCAAGAGGCGAGTTTCAATATCACTGGTATTTCCGTCGGTGACTGCGACGTGGTGAAAATTAATACCAAAACTTTCGGTCACTTCTCGGCAGGTCTCGTGATTACTCACTACCGCCACCACCTCGACCGCTAGGTCACTCTGCTTTTTTCGAGACAACAGGTCCACGAGGCAATGGTCCGCGGTCGAGACCATAATCACCACGCGTCGCAGCTCGACCTCGGGCCGCAGCTCGATCTCGGGGTCGAAGGAATGCACCTCGTCCGCAATGCTCTTGAGGATCTCGTCAGTCGCCGAGCGGGGTGAAGAAAAACGCGTTCGTAAACAGAAAGTGCCGGTGATCGGATCAGAGAACTGATCACTCTCCAGAATGTTTCCCTCTACTCGTCCTATGCCCTCGGCCGTAGCCTTCACAATGCCGGGAGCATCGGCGCAACGCAAGGAGAGGACGTAAATGAAAGAGGATGTCACTCCGCCAATGTAACGCTCGTCAAAGAGTGCCCGATACCCTACGGACCTACTTACCTCTTGCAGGCGGGCGTCCCGCCCGGAAGCCGATATCGCCATCGAGCCACCAGCCGGTAAACGATGGCCGCCAGCCAGCTCGTCGGCGGTATCGTCGACAAGTAGCCAAGAATCATTCGTAGTCCACCCGCGGCACGAAGCGCCCGTCCAATGGCGCGGTGACCAGATTCGCGAACGCCACTCTCATCAACCCACCACACGTAGCGTCCCAGATCCTCGAGACTGAGGCGATGGTGGGCGAGAAAAGCCCCTTCGAGAACTTGCCCCGCTACAGCACGCTCCCCCCGTCGGAAACCACGAGTCGCCCAGCCCGCCGCTGTCGTGCAAAAACCACAATCACCGTCGAAGATGAGGACGGCACCGTGGCCGTCCTCATCTCGACTGGCGAAGCAACGCAACTTTCGCTGACGTCGAAGCTCTCCTTGGCTCAACTACAGCCGCTAGTGGCTCCACAACTGCTGCAGACGTAGCACGAGCCGGCACGCTGCATCGAGTCGCCACAGGAGTAGCACATCGGTGCGTCCCGGGGCTCGCTGCGCGCCAGTAGCGGTGCTGAGGTCGGCGGCTTTGGGGTCACATCAATCAAGGTGGGCTGCACGGTTTCGATGCCCACCGTCGGGGTGGCCTGCTCGGCGATCTCCGGCAAGGTCGGCTGAATCCGTTCGCCGGTTGACAAAATACCCAGGTCCTCACGCTCCGTCGGGGCCAAATAGTCCAGGGCCAAGCGACGGAAGATGTAGTCCACTAGCGAGGTTGCAATACGCAGATCGGGGTCGTCGGTCATTCCGGAGGGCTCGAACTTCATATTGACGTACTTGCGCACGTAGGTCGACAGCGGAACGCCGTGTTGCAGACCGAGGCTGATCGAGATGGAGAAGGCATCCATGATGCCCGCCAGTGTCGACCCCTGCTTGGACACCTTGATGAACACTTCACCGGGGCGTCCGTCTTCGTACTCGCCCACCGTGACGTAACCCTCACAGTCCGCAACGCGGAAAGCGAAAGTGGACGAGACGCGGCGGCGTGGTAGACGCTCGCGCACGGCGCCCACGAGCACCTGGGCGTTCTGAGCTACCAGCAACTGCGCTTCGAGGTCAGCGATGCGGGCCGCCAGCGGCGAAGCGTCGGTGATCTCGTCGGCCACTACCGTTTCAATGGTGGCGCCGCCCTTCTCGCCATCCTTCTTCATCGTCGATAGTGGCTGAGCCACCTTGCAGTTGTCACGGTAGATCGCGACGGCCTTGATGCCCAAACGCCACGCCTCCATGTGCAGCTCTTCAACGTCTTCAATACTGGCGTCTTCGGGCATGTTCACGGTCTTGGAAATTGCTCCCGAGATGAAGGGCTGGACCGCACCCATCATCTTGAGGTGACCCATGTAGTGAATGGTGTTATCGCCCATCGAGCAGGCGAAGACCGGCAGGTGCTCGACACGGAGTTCGGGCGCCCCCACGATGGTCTTGTTGGTATCGATGTACTCGACGATGGCGGCCACTTCGCTCACGCTGTAGCCCAGCTTGGCGAGGGCTCGAGGCACGGTCTGGTTCGCGATGGCCATGTTGCCTCCACCAACCAGCTTCTTAAACTTCACGAGGCCGAGGTCGGGCTCGATACCGGTCGTATCGCAGTCCATGAGCAGTCCAATGGTGCCAGTCGGTGCGAGCACCGAGGCCTGAGCATTCCGGGTGCCGTACTTCTCGCCCAGGGTGACCGCTTCGTCCCAAGCGTTCTGCGCGGCGTAGAGGACTTCGTAGAAGCGCTCCTCCACGTTGGCAATCTCGTAGGCCGCCGCGCGGTGCTTGCGCAGCACGTTGAGCATAGGTTCGCGATTCTCCGCGAAACCCTCGTGGGGCCCCATGCGTCCGGCAATTCGGGCGCTCGTGGCGTAGGCGTGACCAGTCAAAATACCCGTCAGTGCGGCGGCCACGGCACGACCCGCATCGGAGTCGTAGGGCAGACCCTGGGCCATAAGCAGAGCGCCGATGTTGGCGTAGCCAATGCCCAGTTGACGGAACTTGCGCGAGTTCACACCGATCATTTCGGTCGGGTAGTCCGCATTGCCAACGATGATTTCCTGCGCGGTGAAGAGAACTTCAATCGCGGCTTTGTAGGCCTCGACGTCCACCGAATCGTCGGGACGCAGGAACTTCATGAGGTTGATACTGGCCAAGTTGCAGGCCGAGTTGTCAATGTGCATGTACTCACTGCAGGGGTTTGATCCATTAATACGGTCAGTGTTCGACGAGGTGTGCCAAGCGTTGATTGTGGTGTCGAACTGCAGACCGGGGTCCGCGCACTCCCACGCCGCCGTAGCAATCTGACGCCAGAGGTCCTTCGCTGGCAACCAGGCGACGGGGCTGCCGTCGGTACGGCCGCGCAGGGGCCAGTCGGCGCCCGCGATAACGGCATCCATGAACTCGTCGGAGATGCGAACCGAGTTGTTGGCGTTCTGGTACTGAATGGAGTGGATGTCCGCTCCATCGAGGTCCATGTCAAAGCCGTTGTCCCGCAGTACGCGAGCCTTCTTCTCCTCCTTGGCCTTGCACCAGATGAATTCTTCGACGTCCGGGTGGTCGACGTCCAAGATGACCATCTTGGCGGCGCGGCGGGTCTTGCCACCCGACTTAATGGTGCCAGCTGACGCGTCAGCCCCACGCATGAACGAGACCGGACCACTCGCGGTCCCCCCACCTTCGAGGAGCTCGCGACTCGAGCGAATCTTCGACAGGTTGACCCCCGCACCCGATCCGCCCTTGAAGATGATTCCCTCTTCGGTGTACCAATTGAGGATGGACCGCATTGAGTCTTTCACGGCCAGAATGAAGCAGGCACTGCCCTGCTGGGGCACATCGGCGACGCCAATGTTGAACCAGACCGGCGAGTTGAAGGCCGCCTTCTGGGTAATCAGGAGGTGCTTGAGTTCCGCACGGAAAATTTCTGCTTCGGTCTCGTCGACGAAGTAGTTGTCCTTGAGTCCCCACGTCGTAACCGTGTCCACGATACGGTCGACGACCTGCTTCAGGCTGGTCTCGCGCTCGTCAGTGCCGAGGGTGCCACGGAAGTACTTCTGCGCGAGGATGTTGGTCGCGTTCGACGACCACGACTCGGGCACTTCAACGTTGAGTTGTTCGAAGGCCACCGAGCCGTCGCGAAAGTTCGTAATACGTGAGTCACGACGATCCCAAATGACGTCGTCGTAGGGGTGTCGATCCACCGTGGTGAAAAATCGTCGTAGTCCAATTCCTAAGCGCTGAGGTGCGATAGCCATTTCACTCTTCTTTCCTTTTTAAGTACACAATCCGACACGAAAAACCGACATCTCTCGAAAAACCGTTGGAGAAGCAGGTTACTCGCCCGGACCCTCTCCACCACAACATGTTGTGGTGGAGGCCACGGCACGTCGCAAGATGCTGTGTTATTACAGCACTGTAATTACAACTTGTCAACTGTTTCCTTTGTAAACTTTTGTTTTCCTTACCTTGCCAAGGAATGCTCAGTAAAGTTCACAGCCATGGACATCGTTCTCGCCCTCGACGCCGGTACGACGGGCGTTAGAACGGTGGCGTACGGGTCCTCGACAGACCCTATCGACACCGCTTACCGCGAGTTACACCAGTACTTCCCGGCCCCCGGTCTCGTCGAACACGACCCCCTCGAGATAGGCCGCCTAGCTCTCGAAACGCTCAGTGAAGTGGCCCAGCGCGTTCGGGCGAACGGTCACGAGGTCGTGGCGCTGGGCATCACGAATCAGCGTGAGACCACTATCGCCTTCGATCGGGCTTCGGGTCGAAGCGCACACCACGCCCTGGTCTGGCAGGACCGGCGAACGACACCTCAATGCGAACAGTTAGTCAATGACGGGCACCTCGAGTTCGTGCGTCGGAGCACTGGTCTCGTACTAGACCCCTACTTCTCGGGCACCAAGATGCGCTGGCTCCTCGACCACGGCGCACTGGATACAGCCGAAGTCCCAGCCCTCGGAACCGTGGACTCCTACCTCGTGTGGATGCTCACCGGAGCGAGCGATGGTGGAACCTTTATCACCGAGGCCTCCAATGCATCACGCACGATGCTGCTCGACCTTACGACTCTCGACTGGTCACCACGTCTCGGCTCGCTCCTCGGAGTGCCCCTGGAGCTTCTCGCCCAGGTGCGACCCTCAGCGTCACGCTTCGGCCTGGTCAGTGGCGACCTCGTACCCGAACTCGAGGGAGTGCCGATTACCGGAATTCTCGGCGATCAACAGGCGGCCCTCTTCGGTCAGGCCTGCTTTGCCCCCGGCATGGTCAAAGCCACCTACGGCACGGGATCCTTCCTCTTGGCCAACGCCGGATCTACTCCCCCGCAGCCCCGCGACGGCGTTATCGGTACCGTGGCCTGGGACCTCGGTGCCTTCGGGCCCGTCAGCTACGCCTACGAGGGTTCCGCCTTCGTCGCCGGAGCCGCCATTCAGTGGTTACGTGACGAACTGGGGCTAATTGCTGCGGCGAGCGACCTCGGCCCCCTGGCCGAGTCCGTTGTCGACAGCGGGGGCGTTAGTTTCGTCCCAGCCTTCACCGGTCTGGGTTCACCCTTCTGGGAACCCGAAGCCCGAGGCGTGCTCACGGGCCTCACCCGCGGCAGCGGTCGGGCCCAGGTAGCGCGAGCCGTCGTCGAAGCACTGGCCTTTCAGGTAGCCGCCATGACCGAAGCTTTCGCGACAGCCGGCATAGAGCTACGTGAACTGCGCGCCGATGGCGGAGCCGCGGCTATGGATCTCTTAATGCGGATGCAGTCCACTATTTCACGCCTCCCGGTCCGGCGTAGCGCGTCTCTCGAAGCGACCGCCCGTGGGGCGGCCACGCTGGCTGGCCTCGAAGCAGGCGTGTGGAGCGGACTCGACGAAATTGCTTCCACGTGGTCGTCGACCCTCAGTTGCGAGCCCAGCGACCCCACGCTCCTCGACGCCACCTACGCTGCCTGGCGTCGTAGCGTCGAACGCACGCAGCCCAGGGTGTAAGTTCACCACGACCACCGCGAAGGGAACCTCATGACCGATTACGTAGCTCGCACCATTCACTCGGGGCTTTCCTTCGGCGAGGGTCCACGCTGGCACGAAGGTCGCCTCTGGTTCTCCGACTTTTACCGCCACGCGGTCTACTCCATCGCAGCCGATGGCTCTGACGAACGCGTCGAGCTGGACGTTCGGACTCAGCCCAGTGGTCTCGGCTGGCTGCCCGATGGGTCATTACTGGTGGTGTCGATGACCGATCAGAAAGTTCTGCGGTACACCGACGGGACAGTCAGCGTGCACGCGGACATTTCGCCCCACTGCGGCTTTTGGGCCAACGATATGGTCGTGAGCAGCGACGGCACCGCCTACGTGGGCAACTTTGGCGTCGACGTTGACACCGCCATGAGGTTTGATGGACCCGCGGGCCTTATGAAGTTACCGAGTCTCACCACCAACCTCGTCGTCATCAGCCCCGACGGTCACGTCATCCAAGTCGTACCGGACATGTCCTTTCCCAACGGCAGCGTGATCAGTCCCGACGGCCAGACCCTCATCATCGGCGAGACCATGGCCTTCCGTCTCAGCGCCTTTGACATTGCTACTGACGGAACACTCTCGAATCGCCGGGTGTGGGCGCAACTTGATTTTGTTGGCACCGACGGCATGTGCCTGGACGGCAACGGTGACATCTGGGTAGCCAATGCCTTTGCGCCCGAGTGTCTCCACGTTCGCGAAGGCGGCCAGATTATCGGCCGCGTCACGACGAGCCAAAATAGTTACGCCTGCATGCTGGGCGGACCTGCGGGTGACAGCCTCTACATTCTCACCGCCGCGGCCAATAGTCGCTTCGACGTTGCCGAGACACGTGACGGCAAAGTAGAAATCGTTACCGTCGCGTCACCTCGCGCCGGACGACCCTAGGGCACCGAGGTCTAGTTCAATTTGCCGAGGACGTGCTTGAGCTGACGAATGGCTTGATGCGTGCGTAGTTCATTTTCAATCAACGCGAAGCGTACGTGGCCGTCACCACCCTCACCAAAGCCAACGCCCGGTGATGTGGCGACGTCTGCTTCATCAATGAGGTAGGTCGAGAATTCCAATGATTTCATGTGGCTATAGGGGTCTGGAATGGGCGCCCAAATAAACATTGAACCCTTGGGTGCAGCCACTTCCCAACCTATGCGGTTGAGTCCCTCGATCAGTGTGTCGCGACGCGACTGATAAATCGCTCGTAGCTCGTTCGGATAGTCCGCCGCTTCGTTCATGGCCACGATGGCGGCAATCTGCACTGGCTGAAAAGTGCCGTAGTCGAGGTAACTCTTTAACTTCGTCAGCGCCGCCACCACCTCGACGTTGCCCACCATGAAGCCAACCCGCCAGCCGGCCATGGAAAAGGACTTGGTCAGGGTGTAGAGCTCGACACAGCACTCCTTGGCACGAGGTACTTCCAAAATTGATGGCGGGCGGTAACCATCAAAACCGAGGTCCGCGTAGGCAAAATCGTGACACACAATTACGTCGTGTTCCAGAGCGAAAGTAACGAGTCTCTCCATGAAGGCCAAATCCACGCAGGCACTAGTGGGGTTGTGTGGGAAGGAGCAGATGATTACTCGGGGCTTTACGGTGGCCTTATTCCACGCCTCGACGAGTCCCGCGAAGAAGGCGTCGCCCGGATCTTCACCACTGGCGGCCGGATCGTGCATCGGCACCGGGATGACGGTGGCTCCCGCGAAACCGGGACCCGCTAGATGGATGGGATAGCTAGGACTGGGCACGATGGCCGTATCCCCGGGTCCGAGCAGTACCCACATCAAGTGCGTCAAACCCTCCTTGGCCCCGATGGTGGTGACCACCTCAGTCTCCGGGTCGAGATCGACGTTAAAGAGAGTCTTGTAGCGATCGGCAATTGCGATTCGGAGATTGGGAATTCCCCGACTCGCGCTGTAGCGATGATTTTTTGGGTTGTGCGCAGCTTCGGCCAGCTTCTCCACGGCAATGGCGGGACTCGGCAGATCGGGGTTCCCGAAACCGAAATCCACCACGTC
The DNA here is from genome assembly GCA_903860915.1 of uncultured Actinomycetes bacterium. Lineage (GTDB taxonomy): Bacteria > Actinomycetota > Acidimicrobiia > Acidimicrobiales > RAAP-2 > RAAP-2. Next base: position 252,173 of record CAIOSJ010000021.1, read on the forward strand.
ACGGCCGGCAGCGCGCGCCGCGGCCTTTCGACCATTGATGGCGGCAAAGACGTAGGGTGGTAGGCCATTGATGCGTCGAAATTCCATACCTAAACGCTAGCCCTTCTCAACGTGGCGTCGGCGCCACGTAGCGAGACGCCGCACGTCAACTCCGGGTGCGAAGATGGCCCACGTGGCCCCCACGGCGGTGAGTTCATCCAGCTGAACCTCCACATCATCTCGAGCGTTACCCGCCCAGTTCGTCGGACCCTCAAGGGCCGAGGTCGAGACCTCGCTAGCCGCGACGTTCCACACGTTCAGCGTCGCGCCCAACTCTCGAGCGATAGCGTTCGTCTTCGGTGACCCGGCCCCAATCCACACCTCCGTGTCGGCCAGCAACTCGCTCGCCACCTTGCGCAGTTGACTACGGCGCTCATCCACCGTCTGGGTGACGATTCCGTAGGCCTCGTTCTCCGGCTCGCTCTGACGGTCACCCGTACCGAGACCAGAGATCACGCGCCCGGGGGCGAGATGGTGAAGGGCCCGACATTGCCCGATCAGAACCTCAGCTCCAACGAGCCCGACCCGTGCCACGAGGGGTCCGAGTGAGATGACGTCCCCGTATTCGCAGGCCAAGCGGGCTAGGAGTGGAAAGGGGGCCACGGCCGGCCGTTCCGGGGAACCAATGGGCCAGATGTGGTCATAGGCAAAGAGACCATCGAGGCCAGCGTCAACCGCCACAGCCGCTACACGCTGCGCGTCGCTGGCCTGATCACGAAAAGTCGGTAGCAAAACCCCCACTTTCACGGCGCCAACCGCTCAAAGGCCAGGAGAGCCGCGCCAATAGCACCACTGCGCTCGTTGAAATGCGAGGCCACTACGGTGATCGGCGGGCGTAGTGGGCCGCCTTCGACGAGTGACGCAATGTGGCGCTGAGCCGCCGGTAGAAGCAGGGTCGATGCTTCACTCAGTCCCCCACCAATTACGAAATGGGAACAATCTAAGATTGCAGCCAAATTTGCCAGCCCCAGGGCCAGCCACCAGCCAACTTCATCGATGACGTCGAGGGCTTCGCCGAGTCCCGCGGCGGCGGCGAGGGTGATGTCTTCACTGCGCACCAGTTCGCTCCCTCCACACTGGGAAACCAAGACCGGCAGGCGGCCAGCCGTCGCCGCTTCGCGGGCCAAACGAGCCACCCCGGCCCCCGATGCGAAGCGCTCCCAGCAGCCTCGAGAGCCACAGGGGCAGCGCGGTCCACGAGCGTCCACCACCATATGGCCAATCTCGCCGGCGAAGCCGTGTCGACCCCGCAGAAGTTCGCCGTGGGAAATGATCCCCCCACCGATACCGGTGCCGAGGGTCACCATGACCATGTCGTCGCACCCACGGCCGGCACCCAGTTGGTATTCGGCAACCGCCGCGCAATCCGCGTCGTTCTCGCACAGCACTCGCACGTTCGGGTCGAGAGCCCGTAGCGACGCCGCGAGGTTCGCGCCCGACGCACTGGGCAGGTTGGGCGCAAAAACTAAGACGCCGTCGCGCGACATCATGCCCGGAAGCCCAACACCAACGACCACGTCGGCGCTGGAAAGATTGTTTCGCGACGCGACGCTTTTTACAAGGTCGTGTACCACTTCCGCCGCGGCGTCGCCGGCGGGACGCTCAGCCACGTGTGGGGTGAGCACTCGCTCGCTATCGAGCACTACTCCCCTGCGGTCGAGAAGCACGGCAAGGACCTTCGTGCCACCGACGTCGACGCCAATGGCTACTTCGCTCACCCGAGTCGCTCGGCCTGAGCCTTCAACTCACGCAACGCCTGCGCCTGGATACGTGAGGCGGCCCGTGACTTCACGAAACTAGGAATGGGAACTAGCAGTTCGACAATAAGTTCGTAAGTAACTTTGGTGGTTCCACCCTCAGGGACGAAGCGGTATGAGCCGTCGAGCTGAGTAGTTAGGTCGCCGCGGACTTGCGTCCACGAGAGTACGTCGGGCCCTTGGCTGTAGTCGTAGCGCAGGGTGTAGGTCGACGAGCGACCGAAGGCGGCCGCGCGAAACTCAACTTCGAGGGCGCGGCCCTGGTCGTCAGAAGAAAGAATGGTCACGTTCTTCAGGTCAGCCACCCAACTCGGGTAGCTCGAAAAGTCAATCGCCACGGCGTAGAGCGCCTCAGGACTCGCGTTCACCACTATTGATTCCGTCGCCTTTTGGCTCACGAGCCACCTACCTCTCGTCCATCAGATTAGGTCAGCCGCTCGGCCGATGTGCCATACCCGTCAAAGGGGGCCAGTTCCCGGCCGAGTCGGTCCGCGAGCAAATCCCAAGAAAAGCGCTCCACTGCACTCCGTCGGGCCGCAGCCCCCAGCGCGATACGCCGATCGGGGTCTCGAAGGAGCGAGGCCAGCGCTTCCGCTAGCACTTCGGGGCTGCGCGGGTTGTCCACGACCAGGCCCGTATCGCCGTGGATAACTGCTTCATGACTCCCACCCGAACGTCCCGCCACCTGAGCGACACCGGCGGCGGCGGCTTCGACGAACACAATCCCGAAACCCTCCTGCTCTAAGCCCATCCAACGACTACGGCAGTCCATCACCATGAGATCGCTCGCGGCCAGCCACGCCGGGAGAATGTCGTCGGCCACACGGCCCAAAAACACCACGGGCGCTTTCGTCGAACGCGCCAGACGTTCGAGTCGCCCTCGGTCGCGCCCCGACCCACCGAGGGCCACCGTTAGATCGGGGAACTCGCCGTGCAGGAGGCTGGCGGCCTTAATAACCGTGTCCATGCCCTTGCGCGGAACGAGCCGAGAATAGGTCGAGAGTAGCCGGCCCTCACGCGGGAGACCCATGGACTCACGAACAGCGCCGTGAGATTCGTCACTAGTCGGTTGAAAACGTTCCGTGTCCACCCCCGGCGGAATTTGGATAACGGGCGGCATTGCGTCACCGGCGTTACGCCGCGCTTCAGCCTCTGGGTAGGTCCCGGCGCAGACCGCGACGGCGGCGTGCTTCAGGACGTAACGCAGGGAACGTGCGGCCAGCGGTAGTCGCCCCGGAATTGTTACTTCCGCGCCATGCAAGATCACGCCGTAGGGCCGGGAAAGACGTGGCCCGATGAGCCCGAGCGGCCACGCGGGGTCCAACAACACAATCTGAGGATCATGGCGGGCAATAGCCGCTTCCACCGCCGCTATGGCGCGGGGCAAGGGGGCGAAGAGGGTGCTCTGGGGAACCCTCTCAATCGCCACATTGGTGCTGGCATCAAAACTAGCGGCGTCCTCATCGGAGCTCGCGGTCAGCACCACCCCTCGACCGGGTTCGAGTCGGCGCCAGAGTTCGTGCAGGTAGACCTGGATTCCCCCGGTCTTCGGCAGGTAGTCGTTGGTCACCAGGAGGTGGTTCGCCATGGACTCACACGCTAGCCACCGCGAGAGCTAGGGACGAGTTCGCGAGATGGCCACGAATTTGAGGCGCGGCAAGAGCCCCTCGCTGGTGAACAGCGAAATCACCTCAGCGTCGTGCGCCGAAACCGCCAAGGTGTCGGGCTCTTCGCCGAGGACGAAGGACACCAGGCAGTCGCCGCAGTCCGGCGTGCCGTGACGGACACAATCGTGACAGCTAATCGACATCTCAATTTCGTGGGACATAGGTTTCTCGCTTCTGTAACTTATGAACCGAGATTTACACGGGGCTGTAACATTACTCGGGTGGCACGGGCCACCCGAGGGAAGGAGTGGGTCGTGTCGCGCAACGTTGCCCCCACTCGTCGTGGTCCGCTGGGCTTCCTCTCTGGACTGAGCGATCAACGCGTCGTGGCACTGGTCTACACCGTCGCCATGTTTATGGACATCATGGACGGCACCATCGTCAACACCGCTCTGCCCGCCATTGGCAAGGACTTCGGCACGGCCAGTCCTTCCTCCCTCGCTTGGGTGGTCCTGGGCTACCTGCTCTCCTTGGCCATATGGATTCCCGCCTCCGGATGGCTGGGTGACCGCTTCGGAACGAAGAAAGTCTTTCTCTTCGCCCTCTTCGTCTTTACCGCCGCCTCCATGCTCTGCGGCTTTTCCCACTCCCTCGGTGAACTCAGCGCGTACCGATTTATTCAGGGAATTGGTGGCGGCATGATGACTCCGGTGGGCCTCGCCATGCTCTACCGGGCCTATCCCGCCGCCGAGCGGGCCAAAATTGGTGCCATCTTGGTGATTCCCACCCTCCTGGCGCCCGCCCTCGGACCCGTGCTCGGAGGATTTCTCACTGACGGCGTGGGGTGGCGCTGGATCTTCTTCGTCAACGCCCCCTTTGGTCTCGCCATGCTGGCCTTCGGCACCTGGCGACTAACCGAGTACGCCCACGAGTCAGCTGGAAAGTTCGACCCCGCGGGCTTTTTCCTCAGCGCCAGCGCCCTCGCCTGCATCCTCTACGCCCTCAACCAGGCACCGCTCGACGGCTGGACCTCGCGCACCGTGATGGGCTTCGGCATCTCTGGGCTGACGTTGGGAGTCATCTTGGTCATCGTCGAGAACCACGTCGCCGAACCCCTCCTGGCGCTACGGCTCTTTCGTAGTCATATTTTTCGAGCGTCAAACATCACCAGCGTGTTCATGACCGCGAGTTTCTTCGGACTAGTACTCCTCATGCCCCTCATGCTCCAGACCGTTCGCGGTGACTCGGCGTGGCAGTCGGGCCTCACCACCTTTCCCCAAGCCCTGGGCGTGATGCTGATGAGTCAAGTCGTGCGCAAGTTATACCCAAAAATTGGACCACGGCGACTCGTGATGGGCGGACTCACCATGGCGGGGCTGGTGATGCTCAGTCTCGAGTTCACTTCTGTTACGACCAGTCCGTGGGCCTATCGCAGCATGCTTTTTGCTCGCGGACTGTGCTGGGCCTTCGTCTTCATCCCCCTCCAGGCGGCCGCCTTCTGTGAAGTGGGCCCCCTCGATACCGGCAGGGCGTCGGCCCTCTACTCCGCTCAACGCCAGGTCGCCAGCTCGCTCGGCGTCGGCATCCTCATCTCGATGCTGGTAACTCAGCCAGCGCACGCTCGTGCTCACATAGCGTGTGGTCCACTGGGCACTCATTGTGCCACCACTCTGCGAGCAGCGCTCTACTCGGCCTATCGCGGACCATTTTTATGGTGCGCCCTCTTCGCCTTTATGGGTGCGCTCTCCGCTTGGTGGATCGACGACAAGAAAGTATTCGCAGTCCTACGACCTAACGTCGCGAAGTGAGTTCCTGCGCTACGTGCGCGGCGCTAAAAACAATTCCTTCGTCGACCACGCGGGCCGGCGAGTTTTCTACGAGTACGTAAAACGGGGGCCAACGAATATCCAGTTCGGCCAAGAGTTCCGGTGCGAGGTACACGGGACTCTCCCCAAAGTCCCCCTCGTGGGCTACGACCTTGACGTCGTACTGCGCTAGTTCGACGGGTGGGTCGCGGAGAAATTCTCGACAGCCGTCACAATTTTCCTTCACCACAATCAACAAAATCTGAGAAGTCAGGACGTACTCTTCACGCCCCTCGCGTCCCACCCAGTTCCATCGCTCGGGGGCCGGACGCTCCCGCGGCGTGTCCACACTGCGCAGGGGGCTAATTAGGCGACCCCGGTGATTTCTTCTACGGCCCGGCCGTGACCGCACCATCGGCACACCACCGAGTCCACGCTGCGCGCCAAAACTTCGGGCTCCTCAACGGAGAGGTCACCGCCCACCGTGAAGTGATGAAAGGCGCGAACGGTCGTCGTCTCAACGATGTCGAAGCGCGTTAGATTGCCACAGGCGGTGCAACGGTAACGAATCGGCATAGCAGCCAAGATAATGGCTACGTGGTCCGACTAAATCGCTGGGGTCTCAGAGCGAGTTACCGGGCCGAGATCCAAAGAGGCGACGCCAGCGTTCATCGTACTCAGCCTCAGAAATGCGTCCCGATTCTCGAGCCGCCGCCAACTCGTCGGCCCGCTCCAGCCGAGCGAGGTCGTGCCAGGTGCCGGCCGAGCGCTGATGTTCAATAATGCGACGCAGCACCTCGGGGCGCCGCAGGCGGTCGAGGGACCACTCCTGCTCGCGCGTGGTCAGAACTACCGCTCCGCGGCGGCCGAGTCGGTCCGACCAGGAGCGTGCGACGTGAGTGGATATCACGTGGGCGAGTTCGATGCTGCTGCGCTGCCGGCGGCGCAGTCCGTTACCGAACACGATGCGCTGATTCGTCACGTAAATCTGGCGTACCCACCAACGCCAGGTTCGAACGAGCACAACCAGGAGCGGGGGACCCAGTGCGACCACAGCAATCAACGGGGACGCGACGCGAAACCAGTGCCAGGACGAAGCCGCTAGGTACAGCAAGCCAGCCACGACGGCCACGAGCGAAAGTGGTCCGACGAAGCCACGAGGGAGGGGTCGGACCATGATGACCACGAATTCATCTGTCCGTAAGGCGCGCTGCACTTTCACAATCCCAGAGTAAACACTCCCGCACCGCGAGGTGTAACTAATGTGCACACGTGCGCCGATTTGCTGTCCTCGCCCTACTGATCACCAGCACCACAATGACCCTCTCGGCACCGGCCCTCGCGCTCGCGCCTCGCGCCGACGGCATCACCACCTGCACGGCGGGCCCCGCGCCCTTCGCGTGGCACGGCACCTGTGCGACCTACAACGGAAATAACACGTACTTTGGTCTTCACGGCTTAGGTTTTCCCACCCCCCTAGGTTTCGGCCTCTGCGCGGTACGTCCAGCTTCCGGTGGAAGCTACCCAGCCCCCGGCTATAAGTACGCTGCTGGGAGTGCACCCGCGGGTGCAAACCTGACGCGGTCGAACGCCCTGGGCTGGGCCTTCAGCGAAGCTCAACGTCTGGGCTACTGGCAAGCAGGTGTTCCCGGAGTGGCGACGGCCAACCAGGTGGGCGCGGGCGCGAAACTCCTCTACGACAACGTGGTGTGGGGTACGGCAATTCCCGTGCTGGACACCGGAACGCGAGCAGCCCTCACGACTCTTCAGAATTTAGTCACTAGCGTCGGGGCGATCAGCGGCACCCCCTCGCTCAGCCTCTCGCTGGACGGTGGCGGAAACAGCGTCGCGACCGCCGGCGTGGTGACCCTCGCGCTGAGCGCCCCCGGCTCGCTTCTCCCCTTGGCTTTGCACTCCATCACCCTCAGCGCGAAGGGGGCGACCTTCAGCGCCTCCGGCCTCAGCACGCTCACCCTGATCACCAACGGCGCCGGAGTCGCGACCGCGGCATTTAACGCCACCTCACTCACCGCCTCTTCGATATCGATCACGGCGCAAACCCAACAGGCCGAACCAGGTCTGCTGTTTTACGGACCCACCGCCATAATTTTGAACGCGCAAATCCTGGCCACCCCACGCGCGCCGATTAGTCAGACGCGAACCTTATTTCTGTCGACCACGGGCCTCGCCACGGGAACCGTTCAGGTCCATAAAACAGGTGACGACCCAACTTATTTACCTCTCAGTGACGGCGTTTTTAATCTCTACGACAACAATCAGGTTCTCGTCGACACCCTCACTACCGACGGCAACGGACTTTCCAATATTTCCCTACCCCTTCCCGTGGGCGACTACCTACTTCGCGAGCACGTAGCCCCCATTGGTTACGCCAGTTCTCCCGACATCAACGTCCACGTCGCAGCCAACGCGCTCAGTACCGTGGACGTGGGTCCCGCGCAAGGCGACCGCGCGCTGCGGGGTGGCCTCAGCATCCTCAAACGCGATGCTCCCACGCAACAGTTCTTAGCTGGAGCGAGTTTTCACCTCACGTACGACTCGACCCACAGCGGTGTCGCCGACGTCGATGTGGGTCAGTGCGTCACCAACTCTCTCGGCCACTGTCAGTGGAACGACTTGCTCCCCGGCTGGTACGAAGTTACTGAGGCGTCCCCACCGGCCAACTACGCCCCGAGCGGACTCCGTGCCTGGATCTACGTCGAAGGAGGCGTCACCTACCAGGCTCAGTACACCAACTCCCCCCTCTACGTCACCCTGTCAGCGCGCAAGTTCAACGCGCTGATTGCCGGGACGGCGATTGCGAACGCCACCTACGATCTCTACGCCGCGACCCCCTTTCCGCCCGACCCCGCCGTCACGCCACCCGTGGACGCTGAAAGTTACGCCGGACTGCGCTTCATGGAGCGTGGGACAACCGATGCCCAGGGTCATCTCTCCTTCTCGCTACGAGCCGGCTACGCCTGGTGTCTTCACGAAGTGTCCGCTCCCCCGGCCTACATCATCGACCCGGCGCTGCACTGCACCGGAATCCTCACCACGACTGCTCGCAGCGCGCTGGCGCTTCCGGAGATTCCCTCGCTAGTTCAACTACGTATTCACAAATTCAACGCCGTCGCTGCGAATCAGGGTGTTCCCAACGCCTATTACGCCCTCTTCGTGCGCGACCCCTTTCCGTCGGGATTCGCAGCACCTCCGAATCCGAGCAACGTACTTGTTCCCGAAGGAATGACGATGTGGGCCATTGCGAAAAGTGACGTGGGAGGTCACTTGAACTTTACGATTCCGGCGGGTCACTCCTGGTGTGTCCGCGAGCTCGAGGCGCCCGCGGACTACGTTCTTGATCCCGGCCTGCACTGCACCGGGATTCTCACTCACTCGAGCCGTGCGGCCGATCTCCAACTCGCCGTTCCCGAAGTGCTCGCCCTGACCGGATTGTCGTCCGCACTGCCGTTGGCCGCCACTCTCTTGACTGCCCTCGGGCTCAGTTTGATGACCCTGGCCCGACGCCGACGTCCCGTCTCGCTGGACTAGACGTTACGTAGTTGGTGGGCGGCCATCTCGAAGTAGGCCACCATCTCCTCGTAGTCCTCTGGGCTCAGACGATCCGACACGGCGTTCACGGCCGCAGTCATGTGCAGTAGCCAGGCGTCACGCGCACGCTTCGTGATCCGAAAAGCAGCGTGACGCATACGCAGCCGAGGGTGACCGCGCACTTCTTCGTAACTGCGCGGACCGCCCCAGTATTGGGCGAAAAAGAGCGCCAGATGGCGGCGAGATTCCTCGAGATCGTCGGGGTACATGGGCCGCAGTAGTTCATCGCACACCACGCCCTCGTAAAAGCGCTCCACGAGATCATCAAAGAAGGCTTGGCCACCCACTCGGCCGTAGAGGGACTGTTCTTCCACACCCTTACGCTAGGGGCGGCGAGAGTGTTCTAAGATGTTCTTGGTTACACACACAGCGCGGGTGTAGTTCAGTGGTAGAACTTCAGATTTCCAATCTGATAGCGCGGGTTCGATTCCCGCCACCCGCTCCAAGGAATTTCCACTCAACCCAGGTGCGTCGTGGCGCAGTTCTTCCCATTCGTCACTCTTCAAATGACCCCGCAGAAGTAGTCGTGGAGGGGCTTAATTACCCTCGAGAATTACCTTCATGGTACCGAGCGTGGTGGCGATGGATTTTTTCGTAAAACCCTCACGGTCGGGGGTCATTCTGTCGCCCATAATTTTCATCAGTCCGCGACGACGATCGGTCCACGATTCGGTGATTCGACAACCTTCGGGGGTCGACTCCACGCGGTAGGTCCACAGGGCCACCTGCATAGTGAAGGCCGAGACCGCGAACTGAAAAGAGTGGGGCGCGTCGCATTCGAGCACACGAGCAGTCGTAGTCCAGTTCTTCGCACCAGCGGTATTAGTACCCTTAAAGAGGGCCCCCACGGCTGGTCCGGTGGCTCCACGTTGCCACTTGCCACCCGTATTTTCCGGTGAGAAGCGCCCCATGCCCGGGAGGTCGCAGATCAGGGCGAAGGCCGCTTCGGGAGTGCAATTAACGGTGATGGTGTCGGAATAGGTCATGCGGTGAGAGTACTACTCACCTTTCAAAAACGTGAGTATTTCGGGTAGAGCTCGCCCGTCCTGAGCTAAGAACGCGTGGCCGCCGAGGTATCTGTGGAGCGTACTCGCCACGATGCGCGATGCCAGGGCCTCGGAGTTTGCCATGGGTGCAGTTCCGTCAAACTCACCAGCGGCGATAAAGGTCGGGGCGGAGATATTTTCAAGTCGGTCCCACACGTCGTGCTGACGACGGGCCTCGAGCTGGTAGGCCTCGCCGGTCATAACTTCAAGCGACTTCGTGGTCGCCCCACTCGCTGCAGCCATGTCGGCGAGGAATTGATTCTCGGGGTGCTCCGCTAACCACTCGGGCGTGAAGCGGGTATCGAGAATTGTTAGTCGTACCTTCGCGCGCTCGTCGGAAGACATGTCGTTCAAGGTGTGCAGTGGGTATGAACTTCCCCCGTCGCCTCCCGCCGACGTACAGAGCAGGACCAGCTTTTCCACGCGCTCGGAGTAGGTCACGGCGAACTCTTGGGCCACCATTCCCCCGAAGGAGAGTCCGACCACCAGCGCCCGTGGCCACCCCAAGGCATCGAGCATCGCGAGGCCGTCAGCGGCGTAATCTGCCATGTTCGGCGTGACGTTACGCGCCAGACCCGTCCGACCCAGACCCCGTTGATCGGCCACCGCCACGGTGAAGTCACGGGCAAGAATGTCAATCAGCAGTCCCGAAGTTTCGATGGTGGATCCCGAACCATTGAAAAAAAGCAGGCGCGGTCCCGTACCGCGAACTTCGTAATACAGTTCAAGTTCTCCGCGTTCGAGGATGGCCACGACTTAGGGCAGCGCGGTCGTGGTGTTGTAGGTCACCTGGGCGGGATAGGCCGCCTGAAGACCACTGAGGGCCTTCGACGACGTATCAAATCCGAGGATGCTGCGGGCACTAGCGACCAGCACTTGAGCGATGATGGGCCAGTCCTGAGTCACTGGAGTAGCTGGCGCAAAGCAGCCATCGGTAGCGAGGGTCGCCAGGTTGCCGAGCGAACTCAACTTGATGCCCAAGGCGTTCGCCAGAGCCGTGATGCCACCATTGCCAGGATCGATTTGGCAGAGATCGCTAAAGGCCTGGTGTCCCGCTCCCGTAATCTCCACGTAGCGCCGTGAACTCGTTAGTTGACCGTACGCGCTGCGTAGCGACGTAGCACTGACGATGTTGTCGCGGCCACCGGCAATCAGAACGCCGGGCACCGCGGGGACGGAGTTGTACGGTGCGGTTGGCACCGACCAAGCACCCAGCGAGGCTCCGGCGAGGCCGATGAATCCCTTAAAGGTGGTGCTATGAATCGAGCTTTCGTAACTAGCGAGTCGCTCCACTGCAGAACCACCGGCTGAGTGGCCGAAGGCCAGGACGTGGGTGGCGTCGGTGATTTTTTGTGCCACGCCACCCTTGCCGGATGCAAAGAGATTGATCGTGGCGACGAGGTCCTTCACGTCGGCGTTACCGTCACTAGTAGGTGACGACGCACCGGCCAAAGTTCCTACGACTTCGGTCAGGTCGCGACCCGGGTGATCGGGTGCCGCAACCACAAAACCCCAACTGGCGAGTCGGGTGGTGAGGAATGAGGACTGATCACGAAAGCCAGCGAAGCCGTGGCTGAAGAGGACCAGCGGGAACTTACCCGACGCCAAAGTCGGGGCCGCGTTCGTAGTGTGGCCAGCCTTGGTGACCGAGCTCGCGGCGGAGAAGGCGTCTTCGATGTAGGTTGCGCGAGCGGCCAGGGCCCGCGATGCGTCGTCTTTGGTGAGGAGTCCCTTAAATAAGGAGGGCAGCCAGTCACCAACGTTATAAGTCGCCACAATCCGAGTTTTGGCTGTCGGTCGCAGCGCCGGGTACCAGACGTCAACCGGCGTCGCGTAACTCACAGCGTTCGAGTCCGTGACGTGAATAGTCGTGGTGTAGACACCAACGGCGTAGGGTCCGTCGGACTGAAAAGTGTGGACCGTAGGGCTTATCTTGACGTAGGTGTCACCGTTCTTCGTCGCGGTGGCCGTGGCCGACGCCACTGACGACAACGATCCCAGCAGGGAAACCACACCAAGCGCACCGAGAAGTACCTTCTTCATCAAAATTCCCCCATTATTCAAAGTACTGACGACAGTAGTGCAAGTTACAGCGGAAGACGCGGTGCATCGTGCAGACTGGGGCCCCGCACTCGAGCGCCGCGCCGGGCCTCGGCGGGAAAGACCACCTCGCAGCGAAACGACCTATCTTTGGCCTCCCCCGAGCGACCGCCGCGAACCTCAACCCATTCGTCCCCCGAGAGCGTGTTGCGAACGTGGGCCACGAACACGAATTGACGTCGTCGTTCGACCTCGAGATTGATTACCACCTGGTCCCCGGGACTGAGTCCGGCCCACTGCAAGTTGCGGACTAGATTCCCCTGCACCGAAACGGTTGCCTTCTTACGCGCCACGAGATAGTTCTAGTCGGTCTGTGTCAGAGTGCGTTCGTGTCACAGTGACGTTCTACCGTACGAATATGACATTTACCAACGCCCTACCAGCCACGCTCTCCCCCTCTCGGCTCGCTGACTTCCAGACTTGCCCACGACGCTTCCAACATGCGTCGGTTGATCGCATTCCCCAGCCGGCCACCTACGCAACAGTCAAGGGGCGTTTCGTGCACAAAATTCTCGAGGACCTCTTCGCCCTGGACTCGGAGTCGCGAACGATAGAACGTGCTCGCTCCTTCATCCCCGCAGCCTCCCTCGCGATTTTGACCGAGCAGGATCGTAGCGACATCAAGATGGATGACGAGATGGAAGAGAAGCTCCTGCGGGAGACCGAGGCCATTCTGACGCAGTACTTCGCGATGGAGGACCCGACGAGGATCAACAGTACCGGTGTCGAAATTCGGCTGAAGGTCACCGCCGAGGGCGTTCCCATGGTCGGCATCCTCGATCGCCTCGACCGCGAGGCCGATGGGTCACTGACGATTGTCGACTACAAAACCGGCGGACTACCCAATCGCAACTACGACTCTCAGACTTTCGCCAACACCGATCTCTACGCCGCCATGTGCGAAGAATCTGATGACGTCAACGAGCTGCCGGCCCGGATTCGTCTCTATTACGTCGCCTTTGGTGAAGTCATCGAACGCACCGTCACCTCGCAGGTGGTGAAAGCTCGTACCACTGCGGCGGCCGTGGCCTGGAACAAAATCAACAAGTTCTACGAAGCCGGAGAATTTCCGGCCACCCCGTCGAAGAGCGCGTGCCGATTCTGTGCGTACCAGCAACTCTGCAAGAACAACAACATCGCTGTTCCCGAGTAGTACAGCTTTCGACAGATCGGACAGCGTCGTCGACCGCTGGGATAGGTTGAAGCCGTGACTACTGTGCTCATTTCCTACGACTACCGTTGCCCCTTCGCGAAGATAATGCACATGCACGTCCTCGGAGCTCAACGGGCCGGACTCGACCTCAATATTGTGTTTTCCCCCTGGACCATGTCCCAGGGCCATCGAGATAACCCCCTACTCGACGTCTGGGACGATCCGTCCAAGATGAACGAGCTGTGCGCGCTCGCGGCCAGCGCCTCCGTCCGCGACACCCAACCCGCACACTTCGCCACGGTGCACGAAGCACTTTTTCGCGCTCGCCACGAACGTTTTATTCGACTCGCCACTTGGGTAGAAGTTGCCCAAATCCTCGAAGAAGTGGGGGTTGATGTCGACCTCGTCGCGAAGGACATGGCCACCGGCCGGCCGCTCGGCGTGTTGCGAGACACTTTTCGCCACTTCGAAACATTAGAGGCCTTCGGCGTGCCCACTTTTGTCATCAACGGTGACGCCACCTTCGTTCGCTACATGGACGCCCCCACCTCCGATGAATCGTCGAGGGACCTCATCGAGTCGCTAGTGGCACTCATGACGACTCGTCCTGCCCTCAACGAGTTCAAACACACCCGCCTACCGAACTAGAGCAGATCCAGTCGTTCCAATTGTGCGAGCGGGGCGTCAATCTCGCGCAGTGCTTCACGCAAGGCCGCACGGCCAGTTTCGCGTTCGTCGTTCGAGGCACGATTATTTTCTTCGAGGGGATCGTCGACTCGATTGAAGTAATGGTCGCCGTGGAAGTTCGACATGTTGGCCCAAAAGGGCACGTTGTCCCCCGCGGCGAAGGGCTGTCGGATAACCGGAATGTCCGAACCCGGCATGTAGGCGAGCGAGGCTCGACGGTCGGGCCGTGGGAGCCGTAGACCGGGGTAGGCGTGAATGGGCATCGTCGACCAGCGGTTCGAATACATCTCCAAGGGTCGGTTACCTTCCACTGGCGCTCGTACGTATTTACGTTGGTCGTCGATGTACACCACTTCTCGACCCCAAATTCCAGTCAGCACGTGATGACGACCAGACTGCGCCACGCCCGAGAGCACGGGGACTAGCGAGTAGCCGTGGGTGCGGTGCGACGGTGTTACGTCGAAAATGTCACAGAGAGTGGCGTGAACGTCAACCGTCGTCGTCAGGCCGTCCTGATCTCCAGCTTTCGCACCGGGCCAGGCGATCATCAAGGGAATGTGGCCCATCTCAGAGTAAATCGGCACCCCGGGCTTACCCCAAATACCACCTCGTTCACCGAGGTAGTGCCCGTGATCAGTCATAACGACCACTGCGGTGTTGTCCCAGAGATTGTTCGCGTCGAGGGCGTCTAGGACGCGACCGAAGTAGTGATCGATCATCGTCAATTTGGAACCGTAGTTCGCCCGGATTTGCTGACCGGTGCGCACATCCGGAACGCTTGGTCCACCGGCTGGTGTGTAGGGCGGCCAAATGACCTTAGGTCCCTCCCACGTGGGGTCGTACATCGACGCCCAGGGCTCGGGCGTGTCGAAGGGTTCGTGGGGATCGAACTCATCAATGAAGAGGAAAAAACGTTCGTGCTGTGTCGCGTTGTCCCGCAGCCAGTCTGCAGCGGCCGTCATGGTTTGGGGGCCCGGAAAATCTTCGACACTCTTGAAATAAGTGCGCGAAGTCTCGTAGTAGCGCTCCATGGGTGAAGCCATCGCGGGCAGGGCGGGAGAACCGAACCAACTGGGGTCCAGTCGAGTTTTCCAGGGGTCGTCCTCGTGGCCGCGCACGTAGGCCCAGGCTGAGAAATCTGTGTGGTAATTCTCCCCACCCGCTTCGAACAAGTGGGGGTGATCGGTCACGAGTTGGGTCACGACGCCCTTCTTGCGAAGATCGAAGGTGATGGCGTCCTCCCAAATCTCCACCGAGCCCCAGGGGCGCCACAGAAAATCGAGGGCACCACAGAGAACGTCGTGTCGCGCCGGCATGCAGGGCAATGAACCAGTGTGGTGGTTGGTAAAACGTTGCGCCCGAGCCGCGAAACGCTTCAGGTTGGGCGTCGCGAATTCGGTACCGCCGTAGCTTTCGAGCAGGTGTCGATTTAGAGAGTCCAGCAGTATCACCACCACGTTGCGTGGCGTACCCGTGGCTTCGTTCGTCATCCCTAGACCAACGAAGCTAGTAACTCAAGGGTGTCGTCGCGTTCTTGACCACTGGCGGCCACGGCCGCCTGAAATTCGGTCACTCCCGCTTCGGCCAACTGGCCCAGCTGGTCAGTCACCTGTTCACGCGAACCAATCAGTGCTAGTTCTGAGGCCATCGTGGCGCCCTCGCGTTCCATCATGGCGGCGTAACTCGGAAGCGAAGGGTAGAAGGCCAACTTCGTATCGATGCTCTCTCGCGCTGCGGCGACGTCCTTGGTGACCACAATGGGTAGACCGCAGACAATTCGTGGGCTGGGTCGACCAGCCCTGGCGGCGGCGGCATTGATCGTCGGGGCGATGTGAGTAGCAACGGTCTTGCGTCCGGTCATCCACAGCACAGTACCGTCGGTCTGGCTTCCAGCCAATTCCAGCATCACCGGACCGAGGGCCGCAATCAGCAGGCTTGGAGCAACGACATCCCTTACACCCACGGCGTCGGTGGTGAAAGTACTCACACGCTCACCTTTCACCAGGACCGCCTCGCCACGCAACATCGGAGCTAGAGCCTCGACGTACTCACGCATGTAGGTCGCCGGTCGCTCGAAGGAGAGTCCCCACATATTTTCGACGATCATCTGGTGACTCAGGCCAATGCCCAGCGAGAGGTGGCCGCCAATGGCTGACTGGACGGTCCGGGCCTGGGCCGCCAGCATGCTGGGGTGGCGCGGCTGGATGGGTACGACGGAAGTCCCGAGGTTAAGCGTCGGCAGTTCTCGGCCCACGATGGCCAGCGCGGTGAGGGTGTCCGGACCGAAAATCTGTGACGACCAAAGGTCCGTGAATCCCACGTCTCGGAGATTCTTCGCCCGGGTAACAATCTGGTCGATGGTGCCGTCGTTGTCAAGGGAGGTGGCAATGCGCACGATGGTGCTCCTAGGGTCAAAGACCGGTAGCGTTTCGGTCGTGATGAAGGTTAGCCAACAGCAGGGGCGATTGCGTATCGGTGTCGTGGGCGGTGGTCAACTCGCTCGCATGCTGGGCGAATCAGCCAGCGCCCTCGGACTACGTCTCAGCGTGCTGGCCCAGCGCGGTGACGACGCTGCGGTCGAAGTGGCGGCGGAGTTCGCCATCGGATCCCCGCAGGATGGTCGCGACCTCACTCTTTTCGCGGGTGGCGTCGACGTCATGACCTTTGACCACGAACTCGTCGATCTGGACGCCGTTTCGTCCCTCAGCACGGACGGGCACCACATTTACCCCTCCGCCGCGGCTCTGCGTTTTGCCGTACACAAGGTCTATCAACGCTCCGCCATGGTCGCCGCCAACATTCCGGTCCCTCGTCACTGCATCCTCGCCCCCTACAGCGACGACGACTTTGACGCCTTCGCCGACCTTCTCGGTCACGTCCCGGTCGTCAAGGCCGACCACGGCGGCTACGACGGCCGCGGCGTACTCGTTAGCTCCTCGCTCGACGAAGCGCGCGACTTCGCCCGGGCCCTCTCGGCGAGCACCACCGTCCTCCTCGAAGAAGCCGTCGAGCTCGAGAGTGAAGTCGCCGTTATTGTCGTCACCGATCGCCACGGCAATCAGGTCACCTACCCCGTCGTTGACACCCGTCAAGAATCGGGCATGTGCGTCGAGGTGAATTTTCCTAGCGCCCTGTCCCCCGCTCGCAGCGCCGAAGCACTCGCCGTCGCCCGACGGGTAGCCGAGATTGTCGGGGCCGTCGGAGTTCTCGCCGTCGAGCTCTTCGTCACGCCGAGTGGCATCTTGCTCAATGAAGTTGCCGCGCGGCCGCATAATTCAGGGCACTGGACTATCGAGGGTTCGGTCACGAGTCAGTTCGAAAATCACTTGCGTGCGGTATCAGGTCTGCCCCTCGGATCTACCGACGCTCTGGCCGCACGAGCCAGCATGGTGAACCTCGTCGGCAGCGACTCCCCCACCGACCTTGCCGGGGCGCTCGCGATTCCCGGTCTGCACCTTCACGACTACGGTAAAAGTTGGGCCGTTGGTCGCAAACTCGGACACGTCTGCGTCATTGGCGACGACGAGTCGGTGCGCGTGAGAGCATGGAAGGGTGCCGAATTCCTCGGCACGGGGGCAGCGAGGTCACTATGAGTCAGGTTCAGGTCGGCGTCGTCATGGGAAGTTCTTCAGACTTCACTGTTATGAATGAGGCCCTAGCCGTCCTCGAGCAATTTGGGGTCACGCACGAAGTGCACGTGGTGTCAGCCCACCGCACTCCCGAAGCCATGATTAGTTACGGCCAGGAGGCACGGAGTCGTGGACTGCGGGTCATCATTGCCGCCGCCGGTGGCGCCGCACACCTTCCCGGCATGTTGGCCGCCGTCACCACCCTGCCGGTCATTGGGGTACCGGTACAGCTGTCACGACTCGACGGCATGGACTCCCTCCTCTCCATAGTTCAAATGCCCCGAGGTGTGCCCGTGGCGACCGTGGCCATCAATGGAGCCACGAACGCCGCACTCTTAGCGCTACGTATTTTGGCTACCAGTGAAGAGCAACTCAGCGACCAGCTCGAGACCTACCGGATCAGCCTTCGCACGCAGGCTGAAACCCAGGACCGGGACCTGCCTCGAGCGTGAGTGACCTCGCTGCTTTTTCTCGTACCGAGCGTCGTGGCGTTCTCGTCAGTGCCTCCGACGCGGGACTGTGCTACGGGGTTAACGAAGCCGTTCGCCAGGTTCGCGACGAGGGTCTCGTTACGGGTGCCTCACTCTTGGTTGTCGCACCCTTCGCTCGCGACGCGGTGCGTCGACTCGGACCCAAACTTGGCGTGCAACTGGCGCTCAACGCTGAACACGAGATGTTCGAAATGCGGCCAGTCACCTATGCGCCTTCACTCTTTGGCGGCCGCGGTGGCTTCCCGGTCGAGGCGGCCGACGCGGCCGAACATGCCGACCCTGAAGAAGTAATTCGTGAGTTCCGCGCGCAGATTGAACGAGCCAAGCTCCTGGGGGTTGTGCCCACCTTTCTGGCCAGTCACGACGACGTCGTCGCTCGACATCTCGCCCTCTTTGACGTCTTTTTGGAACTGGCCGAGGAGTACCAATTGCCCATACGCCACGGCTACACCTTCGCCGGCACGTCGCTAGATGCCGCACGCCTAGCGCGCGAACGCGGTCACTTTGTCGCCGAGCGCACCGTTAACTGGACCGGTCTGGGCGGCGAGTCCTTGGAGGAACTCTTCGAGCAGCTCCCCGAAGGGGTCACGGAAATAATCGTTTCACCAGCCGTCGCCGGTGACGAGCTCAGTGCCGTTCTCAGCGACGCCGAGCGCCGAGTCGCAACCCTCGCGGCACTACGAGCCGCCCAGCCCCGCGTTGTAGCCCAGCGCCACGGTATTGCGTGGCTCAGTTGGGATGATTTACACGCAAGCTGAGGAAGGTACTTTCTGATGAGCGGTGTCCTTTAGTGTGTAGGACTAGGCAATACAAAGGAGCACTCGTGGGTATTTGGCAGCGCGCATCAAGCATCGTTAAGGCAAAGACAAACTCGGCACTCAACAAGGTCGAAGATCCTCGTCAAACTCTCGACCTCTCCTACGAACAACAACTCGACAATTTAACGAAGGTACGTCGCGCCGTGGCCGACGTCGCCACCGCTCGCAAGCGGCTCGAACTCCAAGGTGAGCAGCTCAAAGCTCAAGCCGACAAGTTGGCCGGTCAAGCCAAGACGGCACTCGAGCAGGGTAATGAGCCCCTCGCCCGCGAGGCCCTGACGCGTCGAGAAGCACTAGCTACTCAAATGAGCGACCTCGAATCTCAACACACCCAGGTGCAAGAGCAGGAAGACAAGCTCACCGCCACCGCCCAAAAACTCCAGACCGAAGTCGAAGCCTTCCGCACCAAGAAAGAGACCATCAAGGCCTCCTACACCGCCGCCGAAGCCACGACCCACATTGCCGAAGCCATCAGTGGTATTTCGACCTCCGCCGGTGACGCGGGAGCGGCCATGCAGCGTGCTCAGGACAAGGTCGCCGAAATGCAGGCCCGTAGTGGAGCGCTCGACGAATTACTCGCTTCCGGAAAGTTGACCGACCTCACCGGCTCAACTGATGACATTCAGGCCCAACTCGACGCCGCCGGTGGTAGTTCCAACGTTGAGGCACAGTTGGCTGCCCTGAAGGCTCAGGTCTCCTCGGCCCCCACTGGCGAGATCACTACGGGAACAGAGCCCGGCGCATGAGTGCCACCCACATAGAAACTGATCGGGGCCTCTCGGCCCGCATGTTTGTTACCGGTCTCGGCTTGGTGGTGCTTTACGGCATCGTGATGTTCATACTGGTGCGACTCGGAATTTCCATGGCTGCGGTCCTGTTTTTTGGTGCCCTGATGCTCTTTGGGCAGTACTACTTCTCCGACAAAATCGCCATGTTTTCCATGAACGCCCGAGAGGTTTCCCCCGAAGAAGCACCCCAGTTACACGAAATGGTTGACCGCCTGGTGGCACTGGCCGGTATGCCCAAGCCCCGCGTCGGTATCGCCACCACCGACGTACCCAATGCTTTCGCTACCGGTCGAAGTCCCAAGGCCTCCGTTGTCGTCGTCACCCAAGGCCTCATGAATCGTCTCAGTGATGCTGAGCTCCAAGCAGTTCTCGCTCACGAACTCAGCCACGTTGCCCACCGCGACGTGGCCATCATGACCATCGCATCCTCGCTCGGCATGCTGGCTGGACTGGTCAGCCGTATGGCCATGTGGGGAGCCATGTTCACCGGTGGCGGTCGAGATGAAGAGTCTGAGAACATGTTCCTGCTCGAAATTATTACTTTTCTCGTTTCCATCGTCATCTACGTCATTAGTTATCTCTTGACCCTGGCCCTCTCCCGCTACCGCGAGCTATCAGCCGACCGTAGCGGAGCCATCTTGATTGGTAAGCCCAGCGACCTCGCGAGCGCCCTGGTGCGTATTCATGGAGAGATGGGCAAGATTCCCAATAACGACCTTCGCAAAACCGAGGGTATGAACGCCTTCTTCTTTGCTCCCGCTTTTGCCAAGGGTTCCGCAGCCGCTCTTCTCTCCACGCACCCCACTTTAGAAAAGCGCCTTGACCAACTGGCCAAGCTCGAGCGCGACCTCAACGGATAAGTGGGACTCTTCGACGCACTGCGTGGGAAAACCAAGCAGCTGGCGCCCAATCTTGATCAGATTTTTGCCCTCTCCACGGCAGCCCTCACCTTGCAGTCCGAACTCGATCTCGTCACGACGGGAGAGGCGGGGCTGTGCTTTAAGGGTGGTAGTGGAGCGAGCGAATTGAGCAATGACGCCGAAATCCACGATTTACTCCTTGCCGATGATCCAAATGGCCGACTTACGCTCACCACCGATTCTCTGGGATTCAAGTGGGTAGTGATTTCAGATACCGACATTCCCTCGCTGGTCACACGCTTGCACGGCGCCAACACCACGCTTACGGAGCACGGCTTTGGGCCCCGACTTTTGTGCGCGGTCTTTGGATTTCAGCCGCTAACTCCACCAGGAGAGGGCAACGTTCGTTTGGTGTACCTGTTCAAGCAAGGCACTTTTTACCCATTCGCCCCTAGGGATCACAACAAGCGTGACAACGAGTTCGAGCTGCGTGTCCGTACTTTCATTGGTGACGATCTGCCAATGGAGAAGGACCTCTCGCGCTGGATGGCCTTATGGGGACTTCCGGTTTCTTAGGCCTTAGCCTTCGGTTCGAATCCCGCTGGGACTACCAATTGCAATTGTCCGGCCCCCCAAAATCTGGTCCACATTGAGTGTCAGAGTTCTATCAAAGTGATAGGGGAGAGAAGGTAGTTAATGGCAGCACCGAAGAAGTTCACCGTTGAACAAATCATTGTGAAACTTAGAGAAGTAGAGAAGCTCACGGGTCAAGGAATGACCATTCCAATGGCCGCCAAGAGGGTCGGCATCACCGATCAGACCTTTTATCGTTGGCGAACCCGATATGGCGCGCTGAAGGAAGATGAGGCCAAGCGCCTCGTCATTCTCGAGCAAGAAAACAACCGCCTAAAACGTATTGTGGCCGAACAGGCTCTCGACATTTCAATGCTCAAGGACCTGCAAAGGGGAAAATGGTGAGCCCGGCGCGCCGGCGAGAAGCGGCGAACTATCTGGTTCGTCGTTTTCAAATCTCCGAGCGTCGGGCCTGTCAACTCGTGGAGCTCAATAGATCAACCAAGCGCTATCGGGCCATCACGTCCGAAGCCGAAGGCGAAATTGTTGCCGCCATGAACGCCCTGGCAGCCAAGCACCCTCGGTGGGGCTATCGGAGCATTACCAAGTTGATGCGCGACCAGGGCTTCGCGGTGAACCCGAAGCGAATCGAACGGCTCTGGCGACAAGAAGGCCATCGACTCGCGCCTCGACGTTTGAAGGAATCGGGTCAAAAGGCCATAGGGGTGGGCGAAAACTCCTCCAGAAACCGCCCCGCACTGCGCCCTAATCACGTCTGGACCTATGACTTTGTGTCGACCCGCGTTCGTCGTGGCGGCAAGATTCGGATATTGAATGTGCTCGATGAGTTCACTCGAGTCTCCCTGGGCTCGGCAGTGTCACGATCCATCGGGGCGAACGGGGTCATAACTCACTTGGAGAAACTGTTTGAGAGTCACGGGAAGCCACGTGAAATTCGCTCTGACAACGGACGTGAGTTCATTGCCTCTACGTTGATTGAGTGGCTGAAGGAGCGAGGGGTCGAAGCTGTGTTCATTGAAAAGGCTTCACCACAGCAAAACCCATTTATTGAGCGGTTCAACGGCACCATGAGGCGTGACTTGCTCAATCTTGAGGAGTTTGACACCGTCACCGAAGCGCAGGTACTAGTCAACAACTTCAACGACGAATACAACCATGAGCGGCCACATCGAGCCCTCAACATGATGACTCCGCACGAGTTTGCCCAGTCCTATAAGTTGGTGGGGAAATGAGTGCCTTAGCCACACCAACACTGGAGCAGCCGGAGAGCACGGTTACGTGCAGGGTGTTAGTCCAGCCACACTGTGGATCGTTGCTTCAGCAACACTCAAAGTGGACCAAAAAGTGGGGGCAAGACACCAGCCAAGAAGGCCGGACTCGGGTCGCTCGCGAGCTGGCCCGAACTCGTAATCGCCATCTGAAAGAGCATCGACTGCGTGGCGTTGGCGTCGAGCACGAAGAGTCCCTGGCCCTTGGGCGAAGCGACCAGTTGGGTGGGCGTCACGAGAGTGACCGCCGACCCACTCGGTGGAGTGTCGTGCAGCGAGCTGGCGTTTTGAAAGACCGGGGAGCCGTAGGTTG
>CAIOSJ010000022.1 GCA_903860915.1 uncultured Actinomycetes bacterium
GGCGTTCCCTTTTGTCTTTCCTTTCGTCCCCGCTGTACCTCATTTATGTCGTTTTTCGGCGTAAGACCCTCTCTCCCTGCCACTGTAATGTCCGGAATTGCGGCAGCTCCGCCTCCTTCAACAACTACTTCATCAAGTATCAGGGCCAGAAATCTCCGTGCTCGTAAGGTCCAACTTCACGGGTGTTTCGGTGAATCGAATTCCCAAGTGTTTCTAAAATTATTTTATTGCGCAGAACTTTTTGTGCGCTATTGCACAGTGTGATCGTTGATTAAGCGAAATTGAATTCCGTTGTCCCCTTCGATAGGAGTCTGATGCGATCGCTGTCCAACGTACACGTCAATCGGAATACCGTTAGGAAACGCGCTGCACGCGCCCCAGGTACCCGTGAAATGATGAATGCAAAACTTGCATTGACCAGAGAGTCGAAAATCACCTAACGAATCGTTAGGTGCGTCTGCGTTTTCGCCAGTCATGGCACACCCTTTCTACGGAGCCACTGTCATGGGGGAGAGAGGAACTTCCGCCAAAAAATGACACAAGCGAAACTCCCTCCAAAGATACTGGCGTGAGTTTCATAACCCCTTTCTACAGGAAGGCCCTAACACGCCGTTCAATCCCCAGCAGTCACCTACTTTCGGTTTGTTATTCACTTTTTACTCACCGCTTCTCTAGATTCTTGGCCATCTCGCCCTTTCTTTGAGCGTCTTGTATTTGGCTGGCAGCCCTATCTGCCATGAGATTTCGGGTGCTGCAAGCAGACCGAGCCGCTCGCCGAGGTGCTGAAATAATCGGGGCTGGAAGTAGACCACGCGCTGGGACTAGTTGTCCTCTCCACTCTCTATTTCCGCGTCCAGCATGGAACTCGAAGACCCCACCCTCTTGACTAAAAGTGGATAAATGACGCTCTCTCTTGCCGCGAGACCAAGGAGGGCTTCTCGAAGTTGGTGGCTACGTCTTCGAGGCCCTAGAGGCGCACTCCGAAAAACGACCTGGTGGTGACCTCTACTTCACCTTGGCTACGGAAATCAAAGCAGGTGCACTTCTTCCAGTTGGACGGGTCCCATCTTGGGCCTCTCATTGCCGGAGAGGTGTCGCCATTTTTTGAGAGCTGTGGCAGAGAGACTTGGACGTCACGCATGCTGGGATAGGACCGCAGGAAGGTCGACAGTTGCTTGGAGATGGCCTCGGAGACCGCCCGAAGCCGTCGAAGAGTGGGGAAAGTCTCCTAGCCCTGTGGCCCCCACGCCGGAGCACACTTGAGAAAGCCTCCTGAAAGTTCGTAGTTGCGAGTAACTCGAAGAGCACTACCCGTCCACCAAACTCGGCGTCCCGAGGGGCGTTTTCCTGATAGCCCGGAGGGATCGACGAAGAATTATTCCATGACTGACTGGGGTTTGGACGCGCTCCGAAGGTCCTCTCGATTCCAGCGAAAGGTGATATAATCCTCTAATTAGTTTTACTAACAAAATTTCTAGGGGGAAATTGACATGAGTTGCAGCGCCGTCATACGCCGGTCCATTCCAGTGCTGTCCTTGGTGCTTGTCGCCAGTGCGTTTGGTATCGTCGCTCCCGCTAGTGCATCATCAGTAGCTGGATCGAAGAGCAGCACCGCATCACTATCCCGAGAAAATAAGAGTCACCCCTTCGCCCTACTCGTGAGTGCAGAACCGCTGGGGCGTGGCGCCCTCGTCGCGTGGAAGCCACCGAGCGTGGCCCCCGCAACCTACGAAGTGACGGCGACCCCATCATCGCCGATTGCATCGTGTCGTGTTCAATCTGCTGAGGTCAAGGCCACCGCGTCGCTTGCTGCGATAGGTAAGCTCTGTCCTGATCTCCCATACACAATTAGTATTCGCTCTACGTGGGCTGATGGCTATACGTCGATATCGCCTCTCACAAAAGAGGTTGTACCTAGCACGGTTACTGCGCCGTACCAGTTTGCGATCGACCTAGCTCAGGGCGGTGATCATTCGATTTCGGCCGCGTGGCTGCAACCGCTCTACGATGGCGGCTCTCCGATTACTGGGTACGTCCTTAGCGCGCAGGCTCCGAACCACAGCACCGTGTCGCTGGCACTCGCGCCGTCGGCTCGAGAAGCGAAATTGAGGGGTTTAGAGAATGGAGTCGAATACAAAATTGAACTGCGGGCCATAAATAGAGTCGGAACGACTTTGGCGTCAGCGAAATCAACACCCCTCGCGCACCCCAAGCCGGCCGCACCACGTTCGTTCATCGTTCTTCCAAATGGCCACGGTGACCTGAACGCGACGTGGACACCAGGGACGTCCCAGTTTCTACCGAAGGCGCAGGCCTACCGAATTCGTGTCACCACGCCGGACCGTAAAGTCCTGTCGACGACCATAGTGCCATCGTCTAAAAAATCTTTGACTATCCCCGCGGCGACACTTGCCGGCCATGAGCGCGTTCACGTGGAGATTTCGGCCTTGACCGCCTCTTCCGATAGCGCCCCGATTCTTTCAAGTTTGGTTTCGCCATCGATTGTTCTGAAGTCCACCTCAGTAATTTTGGACCCAAGCGATGTCCAGAAAATAGTTGTTGCAACGTCCTCAGTTTTAATTTTCTCTCTCCCCGTCTCGGATAATCTGAGCAAGGTCGTGCCGGGTGACGTCGTAGCCAACAGCACCTACAGCTCGACCTACGGACTTTTTGTTGACAAGGTCACTTCCGTCAGCAAGATGAATAATGTCCTGCTACTGCATTACGACTCTGGAACTTTTATTGATCTCTTTAGCCAGCTGGCGATGTCGGCGACCTTGCCGATGAGCGCTCCAGGCGCCATTGGACCCGCCTCGGGTGTCGGCGTCTCGCCGTTGGCGTCGGCTAATTGGTCCTATTCGAAGTCGTGGGGTAGTGCAATCAGTGGCTCCATTGACCTCAATGCTTCGATCAACATCACCGCTAGCGCCAGTATATTCCCCGCCGCCGCATCGATAAACGCCACGGCCTCACTCAGCGGCCAAGCGAGCATCTCGGCGAGTTTTAGCTGGACAGCAGATTTCGACATTGGCACGCTCACTGGCCCAACCGTTCCTATTGGACTAGGACCCATAAGCGTCTTGCTCACACCTTCCGTTGGGGTGCACGCGCATTTGGAGGCATCGGGAAGCATCGCCTTCACTGCTGGGATTTCTGCCAGTGGCACCCTGTCGTACAGCACGGGTTCCAACGTCTTGGGATACAACGCGCATTTTTCGAGTCAAAAGGGTGATTTTTCTGGTGGCGCGCAACTGAGCGCGGGGCTCACCGTGACGGCTTCTTTGAATATTGACAAATTTATTACCTTGAGATTGATGCTGACCGACACGCTCGAGGCAGATCTGCAGACCACGTCGCCGTATGTTCAACTTTGGGCGAGAGCGCACTTCAATGCGGGTATCGATGTGGGAATTAAGTTGTGGTTTATTAAAAAAACATGGTCGTATACGACTCCCCCTTTTGGTCACCTCGACGCCCTCCTCTTTGAATTGACGTCACCACCGTCACCGCCGACGGGTGGTTCGCCAACGGGAAGTAGCCCGGGATCGCCCGGATCTGGAAGTTGGAGTCCCGTGTCCTGGAGCCCAGGTTCTACGGGGGCAATTTCCACCTACACCCCGCCAAGTACGTGCATCGGCTGGGGCGGAGCGACACCCACCTGTCACATCGCGTGGGTCCCGGATGGTCTTCATCAATATTTTGCTGCTCAAGCGGGTGCTTTTTCTTCCGCCGCCGCTTCTTTTGCTAACGGATCGGCGATCGCCCTGTACTGTCAAATCACCAATGGTGATCGTATGGGTCAAGGGGCCTACGCGAGTAATCACTGGTACTACGCCACCGGTAACGGAGTAGGTGGATGGATTCCTGACTTTTACACTGATACGCCGATTAACGGAAACACGTGGGCGCCCGGTATCCCAGCTTGTTCGGCAACCAGTGGCGTTCCCGCCGGCATTCCCTCATCGGGTGCTCCAACGGTGCCCTCGGGTTACGTACCTATTGGTGTTGGAGCGCCCGCGGGAAGCGGAACTGCGCCCATTAACTACACCCCCAGCCCGCACCCCACTTTTCAGATTAAGTGGACTGGGGGACAAGGGCTCAATCGCCGCTCGTGCCCTCACTACTGGGCTCAGTGCAATCTTTCGTATGGACCAGCGGAAAACGCCTCGGTGCAATTATGGTGTCAGGTTCTCGATGGAGACTTGGCAGGATTCGACAGTTACGCCAGTCACCACTGGTATTACGCGACCTATCAAGGTCTTGGTACTTGGATTCCGGACTACTACACCAATACACCGATTAACGGCGACACCCCATTGCCCGGCGTAGCATTCTGTTCATCAGAGGACGGCGGACCAGCCGAAGGCGCAGGATCTGGCGCCAGCGCCCCACAAGATATTGGTATCAGTGCGACGGGGCACCAGTGGCCCGTGACAACCGTTACCTCGAGTGTTGGATTGTGGAATCGAGTGTGCCCCCACGTTTCCAGCGGTTGCCAAAATAGTTTTGGACCGGGCGCAAACGCCTCACTTGTTCTCTACTGCCAAATCAATGATGGTGACAACGTACTTGGCACTAGCACCTGGTACTTTGCCACCTACAACAACAATTCTCGCTGGACATGGGCTACCGCCGCGTATCTTTCGTCGACGCCTGCCATGTCCCTATGTACTTCTGAAAGTGGGACACCACCGGAATTTCAAGCTCCATCCCCGCCGGGGAATCTGGCCGTTACTCCGATCTTCAACGGCCTCACGGTTAGTTGGACTCCCGGCCCACCGAATACTGCGGGAAACCCCACCAGTCACTATGTCGCCACCGCTCAACCGGGTGGCGCAACCTGTTCGAGCGACAACGGTCTGAGCTGCACGATCGTGAATTTGTCGCCCACGACGGTCTACTCCGTGACGGCCGTCGATCAGAACTACGTCGCCTATTCCAGTGCTTCTGCGGCGGTAACGGGTCAACCGCTCGGTGTTCCGTCGGCGCCATTAGCGACTCACTTGACCGCGGGGCTAGCAAGCATTCAGGTGAGTTGGACTGCCCCGTCAAGTAATGGCGGAACACCAATACTCAAGTACGTGGCGACCGCCCAGCCAGGTGGCGGCACCTGCACTACTTCGGGTGCCCTGACTTGCTCAATTCCAGGACTTTTGAGTGACGGAAGTCTGTACTCAATCAGCGTTGCCGCCAGTAACGCGCAAGGGGGCGGCCCACCATCAATCGCCGTACAGGGTTCCGCCTGGCAGCGACCCAGTGCGCCAAGCGGACTCAGCGTGGTGGCTGGTGTGCACGCAGTGGTGGCCTCGTGGTTGAGCGATATTCCATCCGATGGCTCGACTGTGTCGTCGTACACCGCTATTGCAACACCCGGGAACTTCAGCTGTTCGGCTATTGCACCTGCCACTACGTGCAAAATCAATGGTCTTTCGGCGGACGGTACTCAGTACACAATTCGAGTTGTGGCCACCAACCAAGTGGGAGCCAGCCAGCAGTCTCCTGGCGTCACTGGCTATTCGCTGATGGTGCCCCACGCTCCGAGCATCGTGAACGTAACCCCCGGTGTCGGGCAGGTCACCGTGTCGTGGAGCCCCGCATCGGACGGATCCGCATGGGATCCGAAAGTGGGCTCTCCGGCCAGCGACCCGACCGGAGGTAGTGCGATTACCGGATACATTGCTATCGCTGAACCCGGTGGCGAGACGTGCACGTCGGTGACCGCACTTTCAATTGCGTGCGCGATCAAGGGACTCGTGTTCGGGACGAACTACACGATTACGGTGGTGACCGTCAACGCGGTTGGTGATTCACCGAAATCAAGTTCCGTGGTGGCTACCCCGTGGACCCCACCTAGCGCCCCCACGAACGTCGTAGTTTCGAGCGGTAACGCCACCTTGGCGGTGTCGTGGACGCCGACTCCCGACGAGCAGAATGGCGGAACACCGGTAACGAGCTACGTCGCAACCGCCCAACCGGGTGGTGCGACGTGCACCTCATCAGGAACGGGACATAGTTGCTCGTTAGTCGGATTAAACCCAGCTACCCAATACATTATCTGGGTTCAGGCCGTGAACGCTGCGGGGCAGTCGGATTCTTCGTTGCCTGGTTACGGCAATACTTTCGCAATCCCTGGTGAACCGGATAATTTCAACGTCGTTGCCGGTAACCGAGTGCTGAAACTTTCGTGGACTGCACCGGGGGATACGGGAGGTACACCAACGACTGGCTACAACGTCGTGGTGACCGATGGCGTCAAGAATTATTCCTGCGCGTCGAGTCAAACTGGTGCTGACGAAACTTCGTGCACCGTAACTGGTCTCGTAAATGGCGGCAACTACGCAGTGACCATTCAAGCGATCAATATCGTCGGTAAATCCATTGTCTACATTGATCAGCAATCGGCGAGTCCTCAGCCAACCGCGCCGGCCCCGCCGACCTTATCCCTCAGTAGAGTGAATACATCAACGAGTGCTTCGTCGGCAGTCTTGTCGGTCGGAACCCCAACGGATGATGGCGGTGCGCCGATCTCTAGTGACACCGTAGTGGTCACTGACGTTCAAACCGGTGACATCGTGAATGCGGTGAATGCATCCGTAGGATCGAATGGTGTAACAACAATCACCGCACCAAGTTTGGTGCTGGGTCGGGCGTACGCCCTGACCGCGTACGTGGCAAATACGATCGGAAGCTCACTCCCTTCGCCCACGGTGACCGCGGTGCCACTGCTGCCGCCTTCGCCACCTCTCGCAGTTTCCGTCAGCCCCACTAATAGTGCCGTGAAAGTTACCTGGTCGGCCCCATTGGCTTTGGGGGGAACTAACATCACTGGATACACCGCCTCGGCGTCGGCTAGCGGGAGTTCGCTGGCGACAAAAACCTGCCAGTGGTCGAGTGGCCCATTAACGTGTCTCATCACTGGTCTAAAGAATGGAACGAAGTACGTCGTTGCGGTTACTGCTGCGAATAGTGCGGGTTCATCCCCAGTCAGTAAAACCGTGACGGTGACTCCAGCACCCATCGCACCAACGAATCCAGGAATCCAAAGTGTCGTTGCCCAGTCCGGGTCATTAACAGTCTCCATCAATCCTTTCCCGGGCTACCCGGACCCGGCAACGGGGGGCAGTCCGATAAAGATATTCACGGTCATAACGCAGGTGGCCACATCCTCGGGTGTAGCTGTTCCTAACGGGGCGAAGAGTAGCTGTACCTTTGCACTTCCATCGACGAGCTGCACGGTCGGGAAACTTGTCAATGGGACGCCGTACGTCGTGAGCGCCACGGTGACCAATAGCGTCAATCTCACGTCATCTCCATCTATTTCTTCGTTCGGTGCGGCAATACCCTTTACGACTCCCGCGACGCCGCAGTTGGTCAAGATTTCTGTGACGGCAACCTCAGCCACGCTGTCGTGGTCGAAACCGATCTCGAATGGTGGCTCTGCCCTCACCGGTTACCGCATCAAAGTGACCCCATCTGGTTCAGCTGTCAGTAGTTACGTCGAGACGGGCTCCGCGTCGGGTCTGAGTTTTTCGGTCACCACACTTAAGCCACTCGGTCAGTACACGTTTAGCGTCGCGTCAGAGAATGCGGCAGGATTGTCGTCGTGGTCAGTTTCCCAACAGGTCGTGCTCGCCAGCCTGCCTGGTGCGCCAAGGGACGTCGTCGCAGCGGAGAGTCCCGGCACTGCGACCGTGACGTGGGTCGCCCCAGCATCCAATGGTGGGAAGGTAATCGAGTCCTATGTGATTACCGCCGCACCCGGTGGCGCAAGCTGCTCGTGGACCAGCGGACCGCTCACCTGCATGGTGTCGGGTCTGACAAATGCTCAGTCCTATGTCTTTACGGCGGTTGCCGTGAACGCCAACGGTACGAGTGTGAATTCCGCTCCTTCGAGTTCGGTCACTCCCGTGACCGTACCGGACGCCCCTACCGCTGTGTCGGTGGTGAGCGGGAACAAGTCGCTCATTGTCTCGTGGCAGGCACCCGTCTTCGATGGCGGAAAGCCAGTCAGCGGATCTCGGGCGACAGTATTTCTGAATGGGGTCGAACAGTCCGATAGTTGTTTCTCGGTCTCGACGAATTGTATTATTCCCCACCTCCTCAACGGGACGGCGTACACGGTGGTCGTTCGAGCTGGGAATTTTATCGGCTTCGGACCGGCCTCACTACCATCGCAGTCGGTAATGCCGTCGACGAGTCCGGATGTGCCCTCGGTTGTCTCCGTAGTAGCGGGCAATCACTCGGTAACCGTGGCGTGGCAAGCCCCAAGTTTCGACGAGGGATCACCTATCACTGGCTACACATTGACCGCCTCACCCGGTGGGGCGACCTGTTCGTGGACCAGCGGACCTCTCACCTGCACTTTGTCGGGATTAACGAATGGGACTGTCTACACCATCAGCGTGGTCGCGACTAACGCCAAGGGTTCTAGTACTGGTGCTTCAACCGGGGCTGTGACACCGTCAACGGTCCCCAATGCACCGACGAACGCCGCCGCAAGCTCCAACGCTGCCAGCAGCTCCGTGGTCTCGTGGACCGCCCCCGCCGATAACGGGGGCGCCAGTATATCGGGCTACAAGGTGACCGCCTCACCCGGTGGGGCGACCTGCTCGTGGACCAGTGGACCTCTCAGTTGTAC
>CAIOSJ010000023.1 GCA_903860915.1 uncultured Actinomycetes bacterium
ACATCGTTGGTTGGCGTGTCGCGAGCCACATGCGCACCGAGATGGTGCTCGACGCACTCGAAATGGCAAGGTGGCAACGCGGAGCGAGGCTCGAAGACCTTCGGTGTCACAGCGACGCAGGGTCGCAATCCGGATTCAATCGGTGGAAGCAACACTTGCTTGTTGGGTCAAGAATAGATGTTCATCAAGCGCTTCAGCGGGTGTCTTCCATCCAAGCGCTTTTCGTGGCCGAGTGTTGAGTGCATGAGCAACCGCCTCGAGATCGTCAGCAGTCCACCGTGACATGTCAGTGCCTTTCGGGAAGTATTGGCGGAGTAGTCCGTTGGTATTCTCGTTCGTGCCTCGTTGCCATGGACTTTGGGGGTCGGCGAAGAAGACCGGCAAGCCTGTCTCAACGGTGAATGCCGCGTGCTGTGACATTTCTTTCCCGCGATCCCATGTGAGGGACCGGAGAAGTTGCTCCGGCAGCGTCGTGATGGTGTTGGCGAGTGCGTTTTTCATCGTGACGGCGCCGTAGCCGGCGAGGGCGGGTCCCCTCTTGGGAGTGTGCTTGTGGTGGTAACCGTCTTCGCGTGGCAGATGAACAAGAAGCGTGAACCGAGACGTGCGCTCGACCACAGTGCCGATCGCTGAGCGCTCCAGTCCGATGAGCAGATCACCTTCCCAGTGACCAGGCACGGCGCGGTCGTTGGCTTCGGCCGGACGCTCGCTGATCATCACCTCGGGAGTCACGTGCGCCCACGCTTGGCGTCGTGCCCGCGCTCGTGGGACCCGAAGTGCGCGTCCGGTGCGCAAACACTCGACCAGTTCGCGCTTAAGCGCACCACGACTTTGGACGTAAAGGGCCTGATAGATGGCTTCATGGCTGATTCGCATTGACTCATCATCGGGGAAATCGATCTTGAGCCGCCGAGAGATCTGTTCGGGGCTCCAAGCGATCACCCATGGACGGTCCTTGCGGTGAGGTTTGCCCCGTCCTTTCCATTGTGGGGTTGCCGGCCCAGTCACGACCGCTCCATTCGGATGGCGCACCTCACCTGAGAGTCGTTGCTGTACATAGTCGTGCAGTTGTGGATTGGCGACAAGCTTGGCCGTCTTGGGTCGCTGTGCAACGAGATCCGCCTTCCACTGCGCCACCGAAGCCCGGTAGTCGAGTTTTTGACCACGAGTTGCCGCGTTGCGTCGCAACTCTCTAGAGATCGTTGATGGCGAACGACCTAGTTGTCGGGCGATTTCACGAACCCCGACGTGCTGAGCTTTGAGGATCGCGATCTCCTCGCGCTCGCTGAACGACAAATACCGACCTGTTCGTGGTGCAAGAAGATTCAATGGCATTCCACCACGATGCCGGAACCAACGTGTGCCGACCGCTTGGGACACACCGACAGCCGCTGCCGCTCGATCGCTCGTGATCCCTGTGGCTACCTCTCGCCAGAACTCTCTTTCGACTTCGTTGCGATGAGCCGGAGCTCCTGGCGACTTCATCGGTGCTCGCCCCGTCAGTTCGCTCATCCATCCTGCTGGCCTTCCCATTGCCACCTCCATGATCGAGGTGTTGCGACGACCGATTGAATTCACCTTGCGCACCTCAGTCGGGCATCCCGATCAAAGGTGGTGAGTTGAAATGATTACCTCACATTTTCGAATGCAGCGTGGTGCAATTCGGCTGTTACTAATTGTTGTGGGGCTCTTTGGACTCGTAACCGCGATTCACGTGTATCGATACTCACACGCATGGAACGTTCTTAATAGCCCAGCTTGCCTAGATGATTACTGGGTGCGGACTTGTAACAGCGCGGCACATGTTGTTTTTTGGAATGACACCCCAGCTGATCCCATTGGGTTTGTTCTGCACTTCCAGACGCTCCTACCACCTTTTCTCTTTGCGTTATTCAGTGGAATCGTTCTTGGCGTATCAGCAGTTGCCACGGAACGCGAGTCGCTACGCCTACGCGTAGCTCTGACGGGTATGCAAACGCGGTCTCAGTGGCTTCGATCCAAAGCAATCTTCAACTTCAGTCTGAGTCTCTTCTTAGTTGGTGTCGTCATGATCATCCAACTCCCAAACATCTATTTTTGTATTCAGAGTGGTCCGGATCGACGGCATCTCGTCATTACCGACCTTCGACTTTATGGTCTGTTGATATTGGCATCTGGACTAGCAGCGTTTTTGGTGACAGTGTTCATTGCGCTCCTTATCCGCCCCTCTTGGATTGTGGCGGGTACGTCACTGCTTCTGATTTGCGTTCTGACACCTTCATTCAATGCACTTCGAACTGCTTCGTATCCGGCACGCCATTCATATGTTGACTTCACGAAGCTTTACAACGTGCATGACATGTCCGACGCGGACGCCTTCTTTACATATACACCTCATCTTCAAAGTAGCTATTTCCTGAGCATGACCTATCTGCAGGCCGGCAAGGCGACAACGGACTCTTTTGATTTATTGACCCTCAATGATTCTGCGCAGAGTTGCTCAGAGGTCAGCAAAACATCCGCAACCTTCGCCGCATGTGTAAGGAAGTTTCATGTTCAGGAGGTGATCAAATATTTCGCCCCGAGTGATTTCCTTAGTTGGCAGGTTGTCTCGCTGGCTGAATTGACTGCACTTTGTGGGCTGTTATACGTGATGTGCCTGGCCCGCCTCCAGAAGATCCGAATTTGAGTCCTCGAATATTTGAGTAGCGCCCGTGTCATGCGGCCGCCAACAACCTCGACGAGCTAACGGCGAGTTTCTCTAATAGTTCGAAGCCCCAGAGAGGCCGTGCCACTAAACGGGGCATAGCGCATTTGGCACCCCCAGTTCAAGTTTCATGGAACCAATTGGTCCTGTGGAAACGTGCAGTCGCGTGGCTCCCAGATTGAAATGACGTGTACTAAGAACGAATTTCTACACATGGCTTGATCGAGCTCGGCTTCCCAAGCTGAGAACGCGGGTTCGATTCCCGTCGCCCGCTCTCAAGCCAACAACCACTTTCCCTTGTAAATAAAAGGGATTGACAGTTTCCGTGATGACTTGCACGATTCCGAGAACCTCCAATTTGAGGTGCCCGAAGGTGCCCGAAACGACTTGAGGCGCCCGCGAAGCGCCCGAAATATTGGCTTGGGCTATCCATCATGGTTTTTGAGAGTTGTCAATTCGGTAAAGGCGGCCGCAACATTGGAGCACGCACCAACAAAAGCGGGAAGCGCCTTAAGGTGGCAACAGTAAGTGTCATCAGATTTGTTGACCTAAAAGAATGCCACTAAGTCCAAATTGCCAAGAGTCGATCTCTCTCATCCGCCGCAACCGAGGAAGTGGCGCCTTTGGAGGAATTCAGAAGCCCTCTGCTGGTAGTTTGCGTAACGAATTCCGCGAGCGATGTCGCGACACCTGATTTACTCGCTTTGCCCCAGTACATTCCTCCCGTGAGACAGGACGCCCTTCTCGCAGGAGCCGAGCCGAACGGAACATCTTTTTTGGTTGCCGTCGCCACCGCAAGCGACACTTTCGCAGACCTGGGCAAGAGGTTCAGCATTTCTGGGAACTGATCCTCCCGCCGAATGCCCTGCGGCAACACTCCCTGATGAAGTAATCCAATGATCCAGTCATATAACAACGGCTCCTTGATGGCGTCATTGAAATTGGTTCTACAGTCGAGAAGTATCACCTTTAGGGCCTCTGGATTTTCGCGAATTTCTCGATCGAGCCAAACTGTATGACTGGCGCCCCAGACGTCAGATGAACTTGAATGAACCTCGGAAAGCGCTGGGTGGTCAATGACGAATGTCGAATATGTCTGAGTTACGACTTCGCTGCCACTCTTCACAACGAACATTCTTTTGATGGACTCTGGGACATTCTTATTTGAAATCGCCGCAGAGCTTGTACCGGCTAGCGAAGTATTGATATAAGCGAGACAAAGTGCTTGCCACAAGCTTCCTGCAATAGCCACCGTCTGATTACTTTTTTCGGCATTTGAGCCTCCATGCGCTTTAGTGAACATCTCGATGAGGTTTCCCCCAATCATCTGGACATTCGGTGCGTCACATAATTCTGCAAGATAGGACCGCCGCTCACGTCGGTATTGGCCAAAACGACCTTCCGAAAGCAAAGAAATGGAGCTGTGTCGCAAAAGTTGCCCTGCCAGTTGATGCATTACCGATTCCCCGCAGCTCGGTTGCACGTTACGTGTTCAACCTGCCCGTTCTCGATGGAAGTTTCGCCACCGTCGCTATACGCCTTGATGTGTCCAGCATCCCAGTTATTTCGGTCTTGTACCGGCGTCTGACATCTACCACAGACCTTGTCTGAAAATTCCCAAATCAAATGTTTTTGCAGCGCGGTGAAGTTACGCGGACCCTTGTTGACTGGTGCAATCCCTTCGAGAAGATTCAGCCAAATGTCACGCCGTGTTTCCCGCTGGGTCTTTCCGTTTATCTGACCGCCTGCAAAGGTTGAGGCGTAACGATCTGCAAGATCGGCAAATAGGTCAGGAACCACATGGTCATTTTCATCAATAATTGAAAGTCGATAGCGGTCATCAGCTTGCTTCTGAGTTATGTTTTTTACCGAACGCCTTACATCCAGATACGTCAGTGAAGCTTCTTTCAACTTGATAATTGCATCAACATAAGTAGATTGATGCGACTTGATGAAAGCAGGTGACTTCTCATATTTCATCAACGCTGCTAGAAGCGCGTACACATCGTTTGGGAGTCGCGCTCCCTTAAAGACGCTGCTAGCACCAACGAATCCATGAGGGAAAATAGCCATGAGCTTCCTGAACGATTCCGTTACCGTCTTTTCGGCTTGCGTGAAAATTGCCTTACGGTTACCTGCTGGTTTTGCATAGTCTTCACAATCTGCATCGAGGCAGTCTCGGCGATGCTGAGGAGAGTTATCATGTAAAGCCATGGACAAAACCTCAAGCATAAATTCAATATCTGTCATGCGCGGATATGAAGCTTTCGAAATTAATCCCGAAGAAACCCACCAAATTGTGTCGACGGGTTGGTTCTTTTGAAGACCAGGCGTCTGGGCTTCCGCTAGTCGAACAGCGAGTTGTAATAGCTCTGAATCATGGAAAACGGCATTGCGAATTTCCTGAGGTGACAGTCCAACTGTGTTTTGATTCATTCGGACAAAAACATCAACTGCCAAATCACGCTGCTTTGACCTGACTACAAATGCAGGTACTTTAATTTCGAAAAAATCATCTTGAACACCCTCTGATAAATCCTTCCAAGTTTTATTCACGTATTTCGATCTGGACCCCTGTCCCACGCCAACCGAGAGTGCTTCGTCTTCATCGTCTTCCATTTCATCGACGATTTCATGATCAGTAGCATCCAAAACTTTGGGCACTTGATTGATGATTGACTCTGGCAGGACAAAAGAACCGCGCAAATAACCAAAAATCGTCGTCAACCTCTGCTTCCCATCAATGACCTCGTAGATATCCTTTCCCTTTTCAGGATCGTGGTACATGAACAAAGTCACAATGCCGCAGGGTAAGCCTCTTACCATTGTGTCTATCAAGAGCTGTTTTTTATGATCATTCCAGACTTCATTACGCTGGTAGTTCGCCTCAACATTAAGACGCCCTTTGGAGCGAAAATCTTCTAGCTGCTTGATTGTGAATTCTTCGACTCGGAAGAAACTTTTCATGAAAACTCCTGATGGTTTTAGTTTGAAATTAGTGGAACAAGATGCTGGCCAACGAGTCTGGCTAGTGGGACAGGTACGGCGTTACCAATTTGGGTATATTTTGGCAATTCTCTCTCCCATAAGCCAATAGATGGGTCGCCAGCTCGTCGGCGTCCTCCAGTAGTTCGCTTCCCACAAAATGTGTACGAATCAGGAAACATCTGGAGTCGCGCCCATTCACGAACCGTCAGAATTCTTGGTTGAAGGAAGTGGACATAATCATCAGGCGATGAGGTAGCTGTAATTGTCGGGCCCCCACCTCCCCAACGTGGAGGTAGGAGCTTCTGTCCGAATTTCAGCGTCTTGAGCTCTTCTGGAATTAGGCCACCGCTGTTGAGCATTGCTTGATAGCGCTCGAGGACCTTAGGACTATGGCTGCTGTATTCTTGTTCATGCAAGATAGAACCACGACGGGCAGTTTGCCCGAAACGGTCAGTCCTAAAATATTTTTGAATTTCGTTTTGGATGGCCCCTGGGTATTTCGTCGTTTCTCCGCCATTTGACCAGACGGGATCAACGAGGTCGCCTAGTACATCTACGAGATCTGGTCCAGGCTGGTTTGGAGAGGGGAACAAGATGGAGGCCAAATCTCCATTGTGAGCTGCTAAATGTATATCGGATCGAATTCCTATCATCAGAACTCGGGGTCGATTTTGCGGCACCCCGTAATCTTTCGCCTTAACGACCTTGAATGCAACTTGATAGTGCAACTTCTTTGAACCTATGCGTACCTCAATATCAGTAAATGCCTTCTGTACTTCTTGCCAGATTTCCCCGCGGTTACCACCTTTAGTCCACTTCGCATTAATAAGTCCATAGACATTTTCAAATAGAAATGCCCTTGGGGCAACGGCCGCAACGAAGTTTGCCATTTCTCGATACAGGTGGTTCGAGGGCATTTCGAGTTTTTGAATATCACTAAACGTTGCCCTAATGCCACGTGCGCTGTATCCCTGACAAGGCGGACCTCCGGCAACAAGCGCAATATCTCCGTAACTTCTCCTCAAAGACTTGGCCACCGACTGCAGTTTGTCCGCGTTACTCGTAATTTCAAGAATGTCGTTCGAATGTCTGTTAGGCAGCCAAACATCGAGGTCCCGCCTGTTAGCAAGGTAGGTTGCCAAACCGTCCGGATGGAGTTCGTTTACGAAAATTGGCGTGAAGCCAGCTTGTTCGAGGCCAAGCGAAAGTCCACCGCAGCCCGCAAAGAGATCGACTAGCGGAAGCTTGACAATTGTTGACGGCATGCACATGCTCCATTGGCTCTAGTTCGCAACCTTGATCGCTCAAGGCTAGATGGTATTGGTCATCTAGTTGTCTCTTGATTGATGAATAGAAAGGTTACGACACCACTGCTACATCTCGCCTAGGTCAGGGGCTCTGCCCCTGGGCCCCTGCGGGTGCGCAGCACCCTGCTGGTGGCCACATTGGCCGATCGATTCATCTCGAAATCTCGTCATCAAGAAGTTTTTCAGCGAATTTTGTTCGAAAATGGTCAAAAAGTTGGGCTTACTAAGTAGAGAGTGACCTTCGCTCTCTGCAAAGGAGCCCAATTATGCGCTTACCCATTGACACCTCGACGGTGAAGTTTGCCGCCGCTGGTCCGGCTGAACCCGTTCTCGATTTCGAGACGCGTCAGCCCAAGACTGACGAACACGGTGTGCCGCTGTTTAACATCCCCGTCTTTGCCGCTGGATCTGGCGTCAAGGACTCAATCACCATCAAAGTTGCCGGTGAAGTTAAGGGACTCAGCGAGTTCACCATCGTCAAGATCACGAACCTGATTGCCTCAACTTGGGAAGTTGGCAGCAACCACGGCGTCAGCTTCCGGGCTGATCGCATCGAGGTTCCAAAGGCTCAGGCCTAATGAGAAAGCTCCTGTTCTTCGCGCTGGCCGCAACAGTTCTCAACGTCCTTGTTGTCTGGGTTCTCACCCACTTCCTCATCGTCGTACTCGGCGCTGCCAGCTGGGGAATTTGGAGCTTCTTCAAGGAGCGTCGCCATGACTAAGTCATCGACGCCGAGCCGTCACCCCTGGACCACTTCGGTGGTCTGGGGGTGGCGTCTCGAACTGCAACTCGGGCTCACTACGGCGTTCGTCATGACCTGTTCGCTCAACTTCGGCCCAGGTGGACCACTGGCAATCGGTACATTCATGGCAGTTGCACTGTGGCGCTCGCCACAACTGCGACGCACCTTTGAAATCACGACCCAACGCAATCACCTCATTCAGTGCCTGCACTTCACGATGCTGCACTGCGGCCTCGTTAATGGACTCGGCCAGATCCCGACTGTGACGAAGTCCGAGACCTTGACTGTCGGCTCTCGTCACCTCGTTCGCCTTCCCGTCGGAATTCATTTCGACGCAGTCGACGTCAAGGCTGGTGCGCTAGCCGCGGGACTAGGTATTCGGTCGGTGCGCGTTTCTCCCGTTCGCTCCAACGCACAGTTCGTGGAGCTAACGCTCATTTCGAGCAACCCCCTCCCGGCAGTTCTCCCTATGCCCAAACTGGTCGGAACTCGATGCAACCTTTGGGCGCCGCAGGCTCTCGGTATCGCCGACGACGGACGAGCCGTATCGATTCAATTGCCTGAGCACAATCTGTTGATTGGTGGAGAACCAGGTTCGGGAAAGTCGGTAGCGCTCTCGTACTTCCTGACTCTCGCTTCCATGGACCCGAGCGTGACCATCGCGCTTCTTGATGGAAAACAGGTCGAGCTCGCGGCATGGAAGTCACTGGCTGACCTCTTTGTGGGACCCGATCAAGGCGAGGCAGTCAAAGCGCTTCAGTATCTCGAAGGTCTGATGGACACGCGATACGACCTCCTGCTCGCTGAGGGCAAGCGAAAGATTGAACCGTCTTCGGGCTTTGGACTGCACGTGGTGGTGATTGATGAGTTGGCTTTCTACCTCCGCGGAGGCAAAAAGGACTTCCGTGAGGCCTTCGCCGAAAGCCTGCGAGACCTCGTAGCCCGTGGACGAGCAGCCGGCATCATCGTGATCGCCGCGACCCAAAAGCCCAGCCACGAAGTTGTTCCCACATGGATTCGCGACCTCTTCGCGTATCGACTGGCCATGCGTTGCACCTCGAACGACGCTTCGGACACCATTCTCGGCAGCGGCTGGGCTCAACGGGGCTTTTCCGCGACTTCGATTGATCCTGCAAATCGAGGTGTTGGCTACTTGCTCGCCGAAGGCAATACCCCCGTTCTCATGAAGCTGCCTTCGATGAGTGATCACGACGTGCGTGAAGTCGTGACCCAAGCACGCATCATCCGCGGACTCAATGAACGCTGATGATCGTCGAGCCGCGCTGGCCGAAGTTCGACAGGCCAGTAACTGCTCCCACCCAATACGCATCGCCGGCGAGATGGTCAACGTCACTACGGGAGAGGTCTTTCGCCGGGGCCTGACCGTGGCCTGCAAGGATCGCCGGCGCGCCATCTGTCCCGCGTGTTCGTATCTCTATAAAGCCGACGCCTACATCATGGCGGCGGCTGGCCTCATCGGCGGCAAGGGAATCGATGAGTCGGTACTTCTTCACCCTCGCCTCTTCGTGACGCTGACCGCACCGTCGTTTGGGGTAGTTCACCGAATCACCCACGGTCAGCAGTGTCACCCCCACCCTCGTGTTGCACACTGCGTTCACGGACACTCGCTCGTTTGTCGCCTTCAACACCATCCCGGTGACGCAGTACTTGGCTCACCCATATGCCCTCACTGTTTTGATTATGAGGGAGCAGTTCGCTGGAACGCCCACGCCAATCGACTGTGGAACGAGCTCGTGACCCGCCTCCGTCGGGAACTTGGCGCCTCACAGGGTCTGGTACGCCGTGAACTGCCGCATCACTTCACACTCAACTATTTCAAAGTCGCAGAATTCCAACTGCGCGGACTCGTGCACTTTCACGTCGTCCTTCGCGTCGACGGACCAGGAGATCCCAACAACGCTCCGCCCCTCTGGGCAACCGCCGACTTACTCACGCAGGTAATCACCCACTCGGTCCGCCTGGAGCGTCTCATCCTTGAAACTGGCGACATCCTGACATGGGGTCGCCAGCTCCACATTGCGCAAGTTCACGAGGGACTCGCCGCCAAACGAGTTGCGGGGTATCTCGCCAAATACGCCGTGAAGACCACCGACGGATCTCTCGAACTGGTCCGACGTTTCACGTCACGCCAACAAGTTGATGATCTCAGAGACCCCCACCAGCGCCGTCTGGCCCTCACGGCCTGGGACTTGGGCTTCACCCGCCACGCCCACGCCTTTGGCTACCCCGGCAACCTGATTACCAAGTCCCGCTCTTACTCCACGACCTTTCGGGAAATGAGAGAGGAGCGGGCCGCCTACATGGCCCCAAACAACGATCTCGCCGTCATCCCCGGGACCTTCCTCTACGACGGTCGCGGCTACCTGCACCCCAAAGCCCAAGCCCTCGCCGAGCTCTTCTTCGCCATGGACGTGGAGCTTCGAAAAGAGGCGGCGCAGCGAAAAGTGAGTTCAGAAATGAACCCCTCAGAGGATCAATCAATTTCTCAAACCGAAACCCCTGGCTCGCCAAATCCCCAACAAATACAGGAAAAGTGAGGTCACGTGAACCATGAGCCGAGAGATTCTATGAGTTCATGCGGGCTTGATGGGGCCATGAACACAACCCATGCATCCCTGTCCCTATTCACCCGCGATCTGGAGACGACGTTCCACGGCACTGCCGGCATCCGTCTTCTCCGTGAGCTCGACGACCTCGGTCACTCAACGCTCGGGGCGTCGCGACCCCTTGACCTGGCGACCTGCCTCCAGACGCCAGGACCAGAAACCGACCAGATCCTGACTCAGTTGGTTCGGCTGGCCCAAGGTCACCCTCGGCTGACGTCACTCGTCGTGGTCGCGCTGGCACCGGAGATCACTGCTGCCATCACCCGCAGCGGTGGCCAGTGGCTGACCCAGGAACGCTTTGGCGACCTCTACCTCGGGGCCCGCGCCGCCCTTGCGGAAGGAGACTTCACTTCCCGGACTGCCTTGGCGAATCGCATCGTGTCATTCGCCCGTCACGAGTCTCGCCAGCAAGACCGCTCACGGCGCCGCATTGAATCTCTGCCCGAGGACTTTGATGTTCCCGAAGAAATCGTCGAGGAGGACCCACGCCTCGAACTCCTCCTCGTGGCTGAGCAGCAACACGTTGTCTCCCACGAAGATTTCCGGCTCGTCGTCGACACTCGCACGCGAGGTAGTTCGCTGGCAGTTGCGGCCGAGAATCTGGGCATCACCTATGACGCAGCAAGGCTTCGTCGATCGCGCGCCGAAGCCAAGCTTCGGAACTTTGTGACTCAGGAACTTCAGCGATGAGGGACTTAACCCTGAGCCCTCGCTCGCAGCGATCGCACCACGGTCGCGGACAACACGCTCTCAGCGTGTCGCCAGTGCTCGTCCATCAGAGACTGATCGTGGTGCTCGAGCATGACGTCGGTCAGTTGCTCCCAGAGCGAGGTCGAGGCTTCTGCGACCTTCAGTCCCTGGCGCAGGGTGGCTTCGGCTCCGGCCATGTCGTTGGCTCGAATCTGTTTGGACGAAAGGGCAAAGGCGAAGTCACTAATGACTCGCTGCATGTGCGCGATGATTCGTTCTTCGTGCGTCCACTCAAAGTGACGCGTCAGCTCAGCGGTGAAGGGTTGGTCGCGCACGAGAGCCATCGCTGCGACACCCGCGCGGATTTGTTCTTCGCCACTCGATTCCCCAAAGCGCTTAACCAGGCTCTGGAACTCGTCCCAATCGGTTGTGACGTTGACCAAGCGGTAGGCACCGTCGACGGCTTCGGGGAGGTGTGCCGCACCGATGGCCTTGCGAGCTTCACTGACATAGTTCAAAAACGTTGCGCGAGCCACGTCTTTGCCGTTGGCACCGAGGGGATACAGCGCCGTCTGGGCGTCGTCGACACTGCGGGGTCGTTCAGTGTGAAGTGCCAAGTACACGAGAAAGGCCCGAGCGGGATCGCCGCACCGACCGAGGGGTGGATTGAACTCCACGTGACCGAGAACGTTGATGCGAACACCTGTCGAGACAGACCGCGTATCCACTGCTTCCGGTTCGGGCTCACTCACAACGGTCGCTGGCGTCACTTGCGGCGACACAAATTGGTAGGTGCCGGCCACGGGAGTCTCGCTGACGGCCGCCTCATCAGTTGGACGCGTCCGTCGACCGCGCCGACGCACGAGGAACACGGCAAAGCCAATCAAAGTCAGCAAAATCACCCACTGAACGAAGGGATTGAACCAATCGATCCAAGTTGGAGGGACTTGCTGGCCGTGGGTGTTGTAGCTCGGGCTGATGTACTCCAAGCCCTTCGGAAAAGACACGGGAATCACCGTGGGGCCGCCCACGTTGAGGACGGTGTTGTCATTGGCTCCAGCCGGGCCAAAGAGGGCGCCGATGGTTCTACTCGGCAGTATCTCGACCGACCCCGACCGCTTACTTCGTGGAATCGTGAAGTAGTAGGTGGCATTCAGGAGGCCATCGTTCTGCGTAGCGTCACCAATCTGCGACGGGTCGATCGGATCCACCCGAGTCGAGGTGTATCGCGTGCCATCACTCGCCACGTACACAATCGACGACGCCGGAAGGGGTGTCATGTTGGCGTAGAACACGTACCACAGCGGCGTGCCGTAGGCATGGGCCAGTGGGGCACTGCTCCACTTCAAGCTCAAGTAGATCGAGGATTTCGGAGCGTTCACGCCACTGCCGTCAGGTCGCCGAGTGTCGAGATTCGCCAAACGCACGAGCACCACGCTTTGGTAGGTGACTCCCGTCGATGGATCGGTAATCGGCACGGTGTAGCGCTGAGAGATCTGCTGTTCCGACACGGCACGCCACTGCGAGACCGGCGGCAGCGACCAGGCGGGCGTGGTCGCCATGACCAGCGTCCACGTCAGCGCCGCACAGGCCAGGAGTCGAGTTATGCGAGCCACTGACTTGAAACGGTATCGAATGATCCGCGAAATTTCAGGATGGGGTCGAATTTATCAACAGAGACAATTACCAGCAGATTCCGTCACCTTGCCTATTCACTGGAAAGGATTGATAGAGGCAAGGGAAGACTTCCTTAAATCCCGGGCTCGGAACATTTTGAGGGCAAGTTCCAGAGTGATAAGTGGTCCCCCTAATTTGCCTGTCGATGATTGGTGTCAGACAACCGCTGCATC
Source organism: uncultured Actinomycetes bacterium (assembly GCA_903860915.1). Classification (GTDB taxonomy): domain Bacteria; phylum Actinomycetota; class Acidimicrobiia; order Acidimicrobiales; family RAAP-2; genus RAAP-2. Next base: position 12,891 of record CAIOSJ010000023.1, read on the forward strand.
GGAAAGCAACGCTGAAGGCTGCGGTAATGGCAAGCGACCCTCCACTGCTACCCGTGCATTCCGGCGTGTCAATCACGGCATTCGTCATTTCCCGGAAAAGGTTCGCAGCACCATTAACTCGCTTGGGCAATGCCGTCGACAATATATTCCCATTTGCATCCTGAATTACAAACGAAAGCGCAGACATCCTTCCGTTGGTGTCAAGGCGCACCGTGTACTCACCGAGGTGTCCAATTGTCGATTCAATAATTATCAAGTTGTGCATAAAGAGGATGGTAGTGGCATCCCCCATTCGTTCAATATGACGAAGGGAAAAGGCTCCAATTGGCGCAAAGCGGAGATCCTTTCATGCTCTCGATAGACGAACTTCGAGAAATTCTGGGTCCGCAGCACAGATACACCGATGAGGATCTGACATTTCTCCTAATTCACCTGCGCAATCTCGCCACCTTGTCCTTGACGATTACCCCTACTCGTGCGACCGTTGTGAAAGTAAAGAAGGAGACGTCATGCCTAGAGCCGTCATCTACGTCCGAGTCTCGACCTCGGACCAAGTCGACAACTACTCGCTCGAAACACAAGAATCCGAGTGCTCGAAGTTCTGCGACCGCGAAGGTCTCGTCATCGATCGAATCTTCCGCGAAGAGGGCGAGTCCGCCAAGACCGTAAACCGCACGGAGCTCCAGGAGATGCTTCGGTATCTCACGAGCAACGCCAAGAAGCGAGAGATCACCCACGTCGTCGTATACAGAGTCGACCGTCTTGCTCGCGAAGTTGGCGGCCACCACACCATTAAGACGACCCTGTCAAAGCTGAACGTGACCCTACTTTCCGTCATGGAACGTTTCGATGAGACGCCCACCGGCAAGCTCACCGAAAACCTGATGGCGGTGCTCGCCCAGTTCGACAACGACCTGCGAAGCCAGAGAACTCGCGATGGCATGAAGGCGGCACTCTCACACGGCAGATGGGTCTGGCAAGCCCCCTATGGCTATCGCAACGGCTCTAAGAGTGAGCCCAGCCTCATCCCCGATCCCGTCGAAGCACCGATCGTTCGAGAGATATTCCGTCGGGCGGCATCCGGCGAACCAAAAGACTCCATTCGCCTATGGGCCGCTTCCCAAGGGCTCATCACTTCAACCGGCCGACCACTCGCCCTCTCTCAGATTCACCGCATCGTGACGAACTGCATCTACATCGGACAGATCAAAGTCTCGAGCTCTGATTCGATTCACATCGGTGACTTTGAGTCACTCATTGATCCCGAAATCTTTCGCATGGCCAATCACTCCATCACCAAGGGTGGAGCCCGTGCCAAACCTCGAGCGCTTGATGACCCTGACTTTCCTCTTCGCCGAAACGTGCGCTGTGGTCCCTGCGACTGGCCACTCACGGCCTCGTGGTCCACTGGACGTCACGGAGTTCGATACGGCTATTACCACTGTCGTAACAAGGAGTGTCGCGCCACCAAGGTGCGAAAGGCCGACATGGAAGCGGCCTTCGAAGAGTGGCTAAACCGCGTCTCAATCCCTCAGGCCTTCTTCGAGGCTCTCGCCAAGGTTGTTCCCGAGATTGTGAAGCAAGCCCAGGCATCCCGAGAAGCAGAGCGGGCCCATGTGCGCGCCTCTCTGGACGAACTCGAGGTTCGTGAGAAGAAACTCATGGACTCGTACTTGGACGGCGTAGGAATCTCTGAGGACACGCTCAAGCGCCACCTACGGTCCATTGAGGAGGCGCGCATCGAACTTCAAGAGTCGATGGCCACACTGCAACTAGGTGACTTCAATCTCGACGCCACCATCGCGAAAGCACAGAGAATCTTCACCGACTTGAAAAGTAGTTGGAACCGCCTTGAAGCCATACAGCGTCAGCAGTTTCTCCGAGTTTTGATACCCGATGGCATTAGGTACGAAAATGGGACAGTTGGAACCGCTGAAACCCTTGCAGCGATAAGGGGAATCCTCGATTTCGAGGACTCGAAAACACGAGTGGCACTCCCAGCGGGATTCGAACCCGCGTCGCCGCCGTGAAAGGGCGGTGTCCTAGGCCACTAGACGATGGGAGCCTGAACTTCGCCCACGGGTTACCCCGTGGTGGTCGGGCTGCCGGGATTTGAACCCGGGACCTCTGCGTCCCGAACGCAGCGCGCTACCAAGCTGCGCTACAGCCCGCGGCGAGTTTCCCCGCAGCGGGACAATCCTACTCGCTGGACCGATAGCCTCACAAAGCCCGTCAACCAACATTGTTCGTGCCCAATGATGTGAGGGATGGGGCGTCTTCCATTTTGCGGATAACGACCTCACTGATGCGACGCTTCTCCGTCCTGACAACGTGAAAGTGCCAGGGGCCGTACTCACAGGTGAAACCTTGATCGGGAACAACACCGGTGATATCCATAATGAACCCCGCCACCGTCACGTAGTCCCCTTCGGGAATGTCCATCCCGAGGGCTTCGCTGACGTCGTCAATTTTAGTCTTGCCCGCCACCAGCCAACGACCTTCGTGGATTTTGGCAATCTCGGGTTCGTCATTTTCGTCGAACTCGTCGTTGAGATCACCGACGAGTGGTTCTAAGAGATCACGGGTAGAGACCACGCCAGCGACACCGCCGTGCTCGTCGAGCACGAGGGCAAAAGTGCGGCGCTGCTCACGGAGTTCCTCGAGTGCTTCGAGCACTCCCATGGTCTCGGGCAACATGGTCGGGGGGCGGCGAATCTTTCGCGCGATCTCGTTGGCCCCCGGCAGAGAGACACCCAGCGTTCGCTTCGTCGCGTTACTACGAAAGAGGTCGTTCACGAGCAGAATTCCCTCGACGTCATCGAGGTCATCGCTCACCACCGGAAAGCACGAGTGGCCGGTGTCGCGCACCGCGTCAGCCACGGCCTCGGGGGTAACGGGCATGGTCAAATAGATAACGTCAACGCGCGGGGTCATCACGTCGCGTAACTCGAGGTCGGCCAATTCCTGGAGCCGGATAATGATCTCTTCCATTTGGGGCGTGCGGCCAGGAGTGGGATCAGTGGGCTTTGTAAAGGCGCGGAGAATAGAAAACAAGCCCCGAGGGGGCTCGCGATCGCTCATTCAGCGTGCGCGCCAACGCGGACCGTCTTGGGCTTCCACGCGTCATCCTCGAAGCTGTCGCCTCGTAGCAAAGCTCGCACGGCCCGGCGAACCCGTTGGGGGTCGAGGGGCTTTACAACAAAGCCTTCAGCACCGCTGCGACGGGCCAAAAATACGTCAGGGCGGCGATCGAGCAACATAAGTACTGGGACGTGCTCGTTGGCTCCGTATGATTCCTCGTTACGCAGTTCCAAGCAGATGGCCATGCCGCCCATGGTCCCGATCTGAAGGTCGAGAATCACGAGGTCCACGTCCTCTTCACGTAGGAGTGAGAAGACCGCCGGGCCCGAATCGGCCTCGAGAATGAGAACATCGGGTCCTTCGAGCATGACGCGAAGTTCCTGGCGCAGGCTTGCTAAATCGCTCACAATCAAGACATTGGACACGTAGCCAGCGTAGCGGACGGCTCACAAGGTAGGTAATTACTGGTCTGGGCCCGAAAAGCACTTCTCGGCGCAGCGTTTCTAGGGCCGTCGCGAAGTATTACAAAAACCACTTGTGCCGAGGGGTCACGGCTAGGTAATCTTCCCTCCTACGACAAGCATTGGGGGATGTATATGTCGATTTCATCATTGGAGTGGACCGCGGCGGCGGCCTGTCGAAACGGGCACCGCGAAGTGTTTTTTCCGCCAGCTCACTTAGAGCACCGCGAAGAGCGATCAGCTCGAGAAGAGTTAGCCAAACGCATCTGTAAAGACTGTCCGGTACGGCTCGAGTGCTTAGACCAAGCCGTGAGCAACCGAGAGATTCACGGTATCTGGGGCGGCCTCAACGAAGAGGAACGTCGCCGACTTACGCGTTAGCGCCAGCCCAACCCAGCTGGGAGGGGCTCACACGACTGAGTACCAACAAGAGCGCCAGCGTCACGACGTGCACACCCGTGCACCAAAGACAGATGTGGTTGAGAAAGACCAACTCGGCGGCAATCAGCCAGAGGATAAATCCGAAGCCGACGAGGGCTAGTCCGACGCGCGCGAGGTGAATCCAGCGCTGCGAACTACGCCACGCCCACGGTGAGTTGAGAACCGTCGTCACGGCGTAGTGACCGAGACCCAGGACCGCCACCGGCATACCGAGAAACCTGGAGTACTTCGACGTGGTAACGAGTGCGCAATTAACCGCACCCGTTTCGGAACAAGCCAGGATGGACGTTCCACGAAAGTGCGCAATCGTCAAGTACAACGATAAGCCGAGGCCGATCAGACTCAAAAGTCCCGTCGTGACGACGGCCCACCGAGAGACCGGAGTCAGCGTGCCGCTCACTTCAGGCCGAGGGCTTTCTTCGCCGCGACGACGCCCGACGAGGTGCAGACGGCAGCCGGCTGCTGACCAGTGACCTTACAAATGGCCGCGGTCTGGTAGTTGGCCGCAGTGATGATCCCTTGGGTCAGGAAATTCGTCGGGTCGCTCAGGGCGGCCGCGATATCCGAACGGCTGAGACCTTGCAGGGCGTCGGGAGTAATGGACGACCCAGCACTCAGGAACTGGTTACCGATAGAAATGAAGGGGATGGACCCTGAGTCCTGCGCCGGCATACCGGGAATGTAGGTGGCGGTGTCGTACTTACGAACGAGTGCGACGTCAGCCTTTGACAACTTCATGAGCGGAACGTAGGGCGTCTTGCCGTCGGTGCTACGAATATTGGTGAACTCTTCCACGCCCTTGAAGTTGATGTAACTCGAAGTGTAGGTAGCTTTTTGGAAGGTGAAAGTCGGCGTATTCGGAAAGGCTTCGGGAGCTTCGGCCGAGTGCGATGCTCCGAGACCCGACCAGGTGCCAAAACGGCTCAGCGCCACAATGGTCGGCCAGCGCTGCGCGCCGCAGAAGGGGCAGTACTCACTTCCCAGGTAGAAGTAGGTCGGACGAGTCACCCCGTCGGCACCCTTGGACGTGAGCATCGTCTGGCCCGTGGCTAGGTTGGGCTTCGAAATTGTGATGGCCGGTGAATTCACGCCGACGCTGTCAAATACCGAGGCGGGCACCCCCGTCAGTTCGGCGACGACGGCCGGAGACGCCGCTTGAAAGCCGGTGGGGCTAGTTGATGACGTCCCCGTGCTCACCTTCACCACGACGAGCACGGCTATGACGGCAACCAGGGTCCCCACCACAATCCAGGTGAAGAGACCGGCGGGACGTCCCGCGACGGGCGGCTGAGGCTTCTTCTGCGAATTTTTGGGCGCTGGTTTCTTGGCCATGGTGCTCCTCGTAATGGGTACGTCGTCAACAATAGTCCCGCCGAGCCCACACTTTCCTAAAAATTCACCCCAGGTCGGCCTTGCACCCACCCACTCAACGGGAGTGGGTAGTTTGTCGAGGTGAGTGAACTGCTAATCCCCCGCCCCGCCGCCACGGTCATGATGGTCCGCGACGCCGACTCGGGGGTTGAAGTTCTGATGCTACGTCGCAACCTCAAGAGTGATTTCGTGGGTGGCGCCTACGTCTTCCCCGGCGGCGGCGTGGACGCCAGCGACGCCACCACCACCACTGAGCAACTGGTTGCTGGACTCGACGACCACGCCGCGTCGACCCGGCTCGGCCTCGCCACGGGGGGACTCGCCTACTACGTGGCCTGCCTAAGAGAACTCTTCGAAGAAGCGGGTCTTCTTATCGCGCGGGGCTCCGACGAACGACCGGTGCACTTCGCCGACGCGGCCGTGGCGGCGCGTTTCGGTGCGCATCGACGCCGCGTGAACGATGGAACTGCCTCGTTTCTCGACGTCGTCACCGAAGAGAAGCTCCGCTTAGATCTGGGGGCGCTCGAATACATCGCGCACTGGGTCACGCCGGAGGGACCCCCGCGTCGTTACGACACACGCTTTTTTGTGGCCGTCGCTCCCGACGCTCAGTTAGCGGGTCACGACGACGGCGAAACCATTGCCGATACCTGGATCCAACCAAAAGTGGCCCTGGCCCAGCAGCAACGTGGCGAGCTCGAAATGATTTTCCCGACCATCCGCAACCTCGAGGCCATCGCCCACTGTGCGACCGCCGACGAGGTTCTCGACTTCGCGCGGGCCCAGACGAGTATTCCTCGGATCGAGCCGCGCATTGTTAACCGTGACGGTCGGGTTGACATCTTGATGCCCGGCGACGCGGGTTTCGAGGATTAAGCCTCGGCGACCGCGGCCTCCACGGCCTTCAGGAGCCGCGCTGAGCAGCCCTGCGCCCCAACCGGCGGCGCGATCTCACTCACGAGGCGCTCCACGATGCCGTCAAAGATTGCCCCAACGAGCCCATCGCTCATAACGGCTGGTACTCCAAGGTCACCCCCAAGGGCCACACCACTACGTAGCGGGATTTCGGCGAGCAGGGGAACGACGAGTTCGTCGGCCAGGGAACGACCACCACCGACGCCGAACATCTCGTGGCGCTGACCGCACTCGCAGTCAAAGCCACTCATGTTTTCAATGACCCCAACAACGCGGACGTTGCTACGTCGAGCAAAGTCCGCTGCTCGGGCCGCCACCCGCTGGGCGGCCAGGGCTGGGGTTGTCACCACGATGTGCAAGGTCTGAGGCAAAATACGCGCCAGGGTCATTGCGATATCGCCCGTGCCGGGGGGCGTATCGATTATCAGATAGTCAATGGCGCCCCAGTCGGCATCCTCTACGAATTGGGCCACGGCTTTTTGCACAATCAGGCCGCGCCAGAGGAGGGCTTGTTCTTCTTCCGCCAAAAAACCCATGGAGAGCACGTGCAGCGACCCCTCGCCACAGGCGAGCACCACCGGCTGCATTTTGCCGCCACGCGCGTCCACCGGGCCCGACACTCCGAGCAGGCGCGGGAGGGAGAAACCCCAGATGTCGGCGTCGAGAACTCCCACCCGTCGGCCGGTTCGGGCGAGGGCCACGGCCAGGTTCGCGGTGACCGAGGACTTGCCCACGCCACCCTTGCCACTAGTAATCGCGATCACCGGTGTGCCCGGTGGGATGGAGGTCGTCGGAGCGGACCGCTGGGCCAGGGTGCGAGCGGTCTGCATGAGGGTGGCCTTGGCCGCGGCGTCCATGGTTCCCATCACTACTTTGACCGAGGACACGCCGTCAACGACGCGAGCCGCTTCGGCCACGTCCCGCTCGATCTGCGCTCGCAGGGGACAACCAACGGTAGTCAGGGCGATTTCAACAATCGCCGCCCCCGCGTCGTCGACCTCAATCGCGCCCACCATGCCCAAATCGACAATAGATGCACCCAATTCGGGGTCCACAACGCCCCGCAGTCGGTCCCGTAGGGCGCTGGCGACGGAAGTGCTCATAGCTTGGACGCTACCGCCCCCAAAGTTTTCGTGTCCAAATGCGTACTTCTTCGCTAGCATAAGGACCATACTTCTCACCTAAGGAGAGCCGTGACCACTTCAACTACTTCCGTTAGCCTCAGCAAAAAGGCCGACACCCCCATCGTCTTGACTGACAACGCCATTATTAAGGTCGCTGAGTTGATCGCCACCGAGGCCGCCGAAGAAATTCTGGCGTTGCGCGTCGCCGTCAAGCCCGGTGGCTGCTCAGGTTTCAACTACGACATGTTCTTTGACTCCGAATTCGCCGCCGACGACATTGTCAAGGAGTTCGGCACGGTCAAGGTCGTTACCGATGCCGCCAGCGCCGAACTCCTGAATGGTTCGACCCTGGACTTCCAGGACGGACTCCAGGGTGCCGGATTTCACATCACCAACCCCAACGCCACGCGCACCTGCGGTTGTGGCAACTCCTTCAGCTGATTTCCAGCGTCCCGTGGACGCTGCACTAAGTTCAGGCCAGATGTGTGAAGCCGTGAATAAAAACTCGTCAGTGAAACGACTACTCCCGTGGTAGAGCCATCCTCACGCGTCCGCGGTTCGCGACGCTCCCCCGAAGAAATCCGCCGCCTCATGGTAGCGACTGGCGTGCAGATGCTCATAGAGGGTGGTCTTGGTTCAGGCGCTGAGCGCATCACGCTACGGGGGGCCTTTGAGCACCTCGAGAAGGAGCGCGGGATTCGTCTGTACTACGCCTCCGTACTGGGTCGGGTTTGGAACAGCCAGCAGGAGTTCCAACGTGACGTCGCCGTAGCCGTTGCCTCTATCGACGGCAGCGCTTCGGAATCCGAAGCCACCATCGCGGGTTTTCTCAACATTCTTCGCAAGAGCGACCGCAGCACTATCGAGGGTCGCTGGCGAGCAATCAATCGCTTCTGTCTGTACGTCGGCGAAGCCAGTTTGAACGACCTCGTTGAGTCACCCACGTGGCCGATCTGGTTAGGAATCTGGGCCGTCTCCTCGTCGAACCGCAACACCCCCGATAACGACCTCGTGCGTACTGCGTTGGCTAAGAGTTACCAGGGTCTCACCGCTAATTATGAATTCGCCTTCGATTGGGTGATCAGTTTGCTCGGCCTGCGCGTGAAGGCACCCCTCACCACCGCGCACCTCGCTACGGCTATTTCTGCTCTAGCCGAGGGCTGCGGCCTTCGCGACGCTCTTCAGGAGTCACAGGTGCGGGGCATCAAACTGCCCACCGGGAAGAATGGTCGCAAGGAATCCTGGACCATATTCGGTGTCGGCCTCGAGGCCCTGTGTCACCACTTCTTCGAAGAAATTCCCGACTGGGAACCGTCAGAACTTAATTTCTAGATCCCTCGCCTGACAGTTACTTTCTCCTTCGCCCCTGGGGTCCTCGTGACGGCTTCCTCGACCGCGTGGCTAACGTGGAGGGGTAGTTCACTACTGAGAGAAAGAAGCCCTCATGAGCGCTCCCGTTGGTCCCTATTCCCCCTGGCGTCGCGCCGGTGACTTCGTCATCCTCTCGGGACAACTCGGTCTCGTCCCCGGTGACAATGGCCCAGAATTCGTCCCCGGTGACGCCGCCGATCAACTCCGCCAAGCCCTCCTCAACGCGAAGGCCCTGCTCGCCGAAGCGGGAGCCACCCTCAACGACGTGGTGAAGGCCACCCTCTTCCTCGTGGACCTCGCGGACTTTACGACCTGTAACGACGTCTGGGTGGAGTTCTTCGACGCCCCGCGACCGACCCGCTCGACGATTCAAGTAGCGGCCCTGCCCATGGGTGGTCGCGCCGAGGCCGAACTCTGGGCCTACACCCCGACGAACTAGTCCTCGTCGTCGGACCAGTTGCTGGTCAAGGAGAATTTGTAACCCACCGAGCGGATGGTCGCAATCAAGTGGGCGTGCTCTTCACCGAGCTTCGCGCGCAGTCGACGCACGTGCACGTCCACGGTGCGCGCCCCGCCGTAGTACTCGTAACCCCAGACGCGATTCAGCAGGGTCTCCCGGGTAAACACCCGGTGCGGGTTGGTCGCGAGAAAACGTAAAAGTTCGTACTCCATGTAGGTCAGGTCTAAGGTGCGTCCCGCAATGGAGGCCTGATAAGTCTCCAGATTGATCAGTAGTCCACCGAGGTCGACGAGGGCGGTGCCGCCCTCGTGGCCCGCTCGACGCAAGCGGTGCCGCAGGCGCGCGGCCATTTCGTTGACGTCCAGGGGAGTGAGAATAAAGTCGTCGAAGAGATCTTCACGAAAGGTGAGTTCGTCGACTTGGTGAGGATCGAGAATGACCATAATGGGACTGAGCGACTTTTCGCGAGCGCGTAGTTGACGACAGAGCCCCATGGCGTCGGTCATCGACATGGTCGAGGCGTCGACCACCGCCCCCGAAAATCCCTCGGAGGGTTCTGCGCGCGCAATATCATCTAAGCGACCCGTCGCACTGACGACGCAACGTATTCCGACCAGCGTGAAGGCCTTGAGCAGGGGGCCGTCACAGGTCGGTACGCAGAGCAGGGTGTCGAGATTCACAGCAGGGGGAGGTAGCGCTCGAGTTCGAAGGGGGTTACTTCTGAGCGGTACGAAGCCCACTCCGCTCGCTTGTTACGCAAGAACCACTCGACGAGGTGCTCACCTAAGGTTTCGTGCAGCAATTGCGAACGCTCCATCAACTCCGTGGCTTCCGCCAGGGAACGCGGCAGGTAGGTGGTGGCCTGGCCCTCGGCCGGGAGTTCGTAGCCGCCCTCAATGCCCCGCAGACCCGCCGCCAAAATCACGGCGAAAGCCAAGTAGGGATTGGCGGCCGGATCGGGAGCGCGGTATTCCACGCGGGTGGAGTCGAAGCGACCCGTCTTCACCGTGGGAACGCGCACCAGGGCGGAGGGTTCGAAGCGGGCCCAGGCCGCACTCACCGGTGCTTCGTGGCCGGGCACCAGACGCTTATAGGAATTCACCCACTGGTTGGTAATTGCCGTAATTTCCGGTGCGTGGTGCACCAGTCCGGCGATGAATTGTTGGGCCACCACCGACAGGCCGTAGGGACCGTCACCGATGAAGGCATTGGTGTCTTCACGCCAGAGCGACACGTGAGTGTGCATGCCCGAGCCCTGCTCGTGCGAGAGTGGCTTGGGCATAAAGCTGGCGGCGATATTGCTCTGACGCGCGAGTTCTTTGATCACGTGTCGAACGGTCATCACGGTGTCGGCCATGGTGAGTGCATCGGTGTAGCGCAGATCGATTTCGTGCTGACCGGGGGCGTCTTCGTGTTGGGCGTGCTCGACTCCGATACCCATCTCCTCGAGGGTGAGCACGGTGCGACGGCGCAGCTGACTCGCGGTGTCGTCCGGTAGAAGATCAAAGTAGCTACCGCGGTCCACCGGGACCGGCGGCGCGGAGGTCTCGAGAGAATTGAAGTAGAAGTACTCCATCTCGGGGGCGACAAAAAAGGTGTAACCCCGCGTGCGGGCCTCGTTTAGGACGCGACGTAGCTGCTGGCGGGGACAACCCTCAAAGGGCGTCCCGTCGATCTTGACGATGTCACAAAAAACGCTGGCCACGCCCGAGCCCTCGGCGTGCCATGGCAGGAGCTGGAAGGTGGTGAGGTCGGGACGGGCGAGGACGTCGGACTCTTGACCTCGTGAAAATCCGTCGATGGCGCTACCGTCAAAGGTCATACCCTCGTCTAGGGCGTCCGCGAGTTCAGCCGGGGTGACGTGAAAGGCCTTGTGTCGACCCAGCACGTCGGTGAACCAGAGTTGCACCATGCGAATGCCGCGCTCTTCCACCGTTCGCAGAACGTACTGGGCTTGATTTTGCATATTCATATTCTCGCACCTCGCGTGGGGGACAAAAAAAAAACGAATGGTCCCGTCACCACGAAGGCAACGGGACCATTCGCTTCGAACTGAAATTACTTGCGAGCAGTCGCCTTCTTGGCTGGTGCTTTCTTCGCAGCAACCTTCTTGGCTGGTGCTTTCTTCGCAGCAACCTTCTTCGCGGCTGCCTTCTTGGCCGGAGCCTTAGTCGCGGCACTAGCGGCGCCACAGATGGTCTCGACCATCAGACGGGTGACGGTGTAGGGGTCCACGTTGGCGTTGGGACGACGGTCCTCGAGGTAACCACGCTGATCACGTGCCACACCACCGGGGATGCGTACCGACGAGCCACGGTCCGAAACGCCGAAGGAATAGGTGTGCCAGGGGGCGGTCTCGTGAGCGCCGGTCAGGCGGTCCTTGATGCCGTCACCGTAGTTCTCCACGTGCTCGAGCACTCGCGTACCGAGGGCCTCACAGCCGGCGATGATGGCTGACCAGCCACCGACCGCACGCATCTGCTTGGTCGAGAAGTTGGTGTGTGCACCCGCACCATTCCAGTCACCGTGAATGGGCTTGGCGTCGAAGCTCACGTCAACTTCAAAGTCTTCGGCGATACGCTCGAGCAGCCATCGAGCGATCCAGATCTGGTCGGCCACTTCGACGGTGCCGAGGACGCCAATCTGGAACTCCCATTGACCCATCATCACTTCGGCGTTAGTGCCCTCGATGCCGAGTCCGGCGCGTAGGCAGGCCAGCGTGTGGGCTTCGACAATGTCACGGCCGGGCATCTTCGCGCCGCCGACACCGCAGTAGTAGGGGCCCTGCGGGGCGGGGTAGCCCACGTCGGGCCAGCCGTAGGGTCGGCCGTCCTGAAAGAAGGTGTACTCCTGCTCGATACCAAACATTGGCTCAAAGCTGGCGTACTGCTTGGCCACCTTCGCGGCCGCGTGACGGGTGTTGGTCACGTGGGGGGTCATGTCGGCGTTGAGAACTTCGCACATCACGAGGATGTCGTTCGGACCACGGAGCGGGTCAGGGCAGGTGAACACCGGGATCAGCACGCAATCGGAGAAGTTCCCGCTGGCCTGATTAGTGCTGGAACCGTCGAAGCCCCAGATTTCCGGCTTCTTGCCGTCCTTGACAATGCGCGTCTTCGAACGTAGCTTGCGCGTGGGTTCGTTTCCGTCAATCCAGATGTATTCGGCCTGGTACGCCACGTGTACTCCTTCGTTTTGGTAGGTGCGTCATCTTGCGACGCCCCCATAGTTTGCCGTATGAACGACCCCCCGTGCCCTCAATTGCGTTAACGGCGTATGAATATCGACACCATCTCCCTCGTGTCGACGCGCCGGTAGGCTCGGCGCGTGCCTACCCTGCGACTTGCTCTCGCCCAGATGAACGCCACGGTGGGTGCCCTCGAGGTCAACGCTGCTGCTGTCTCCTTGTGGCGCACGCGGGCGGCGGACGCGGGCGCTCATCTCCTGATTACCCCCGAACTCGCCCTGACCGGATATCCGCCAGAGGACCTCTTATTGAAGGAGGGCTTCTTACGCGCCGCGGGCCAGAGACTTGACGCCCTCATTGCCGAAACCAGTCCCACCGCCCTCGCGGTCGGCACCGTCGTGCACAACGATTTTCCCGGGGTCGAACTCGCCCCCCGGACCGACACTCGACGCAGTCCCGCCGGGCTCGCCAACGCCATCGTGGTGGCCTCTGGTGGAGAACTGCTGGGTGTCACCACCAAGCGACACCTTCCCAACTACGACGTCTTTGACGAGCGGCGTTACTTTCAGCCGGGCGTCGGTGCCGTCTCGCTCACCACCATACAGGGCGTAAAAATTGGTTTTCTGGTCTGCGAGGACATCTGGGTGGACGAGGGACCCGCCCGTGACGTGGCCGCCGCCGGGGCGCAGGTCATCGTGGTCGCCAACGCCTCCCCCTACGCGCGCGGGCGTAGGGCCGAGCGCGAAGCGCTCCTGGTGCGCCGGGCACGAGAGACCGGCTGTGTTCTCGTCTACGTCAACCTGGTTGGTGGTCAGGACGAACTGGTCTTTGACGGTCAGAGTGTCGTCATCGTCCCTGGGGCCCAGGGCGTCGTGGCTCGCGCCTGCGCCTTTGGTGAAGAGCTGCTCATTGTGGACATTGAGAGCACCGGCGAAGACGGTGCTTCCCTCGTCGTCACCGGAGTAGTCGCCGACCTTCTAGAGCCCGCCGCCGAGGTCTACGAAGCGCTGGTAACCGGTACCCGTGACTACTTGGCGAAGAACGGATTTAGTTCCGCCATTCTCGGTCTCTCCGGGGGGGTGGACTCGGCCATCGTGGCCACCATCGCTACTGACGCCATAGGCGCGGATCGGGTGAGCGCCTTCGCCATGCCCAGTCGTTATTCGAGCGACCACTCGCTATCGGACGCCGAACTGCTCGCCGCGAGTCTGGGCATTCAACTCACGACGCTGCCCATCGAAGCCACCCACAGTGCCCTCGCGGCTACTTTGACCCCGGTGCTCACGACCGAGCCGGTCGGACTCACCGACGAAAATCTGCAGTCGCGCATTCGAGGTGTCCTACTCATGGCTCTTTCCAACGCCACGGGGGCCATTGTTCTCACCACCGGGAACAAGTCTGAAATGGCCACTGGATACTCCACCCTCTACGGCGACTCGGCCGGTGGCTTTGCGGTTATCAAGGACGTCCCGAAGACCCTCGTCTACCAACTATGTGAGTGGCGCAACCAGTTGGCCGCCCTTCGTGGCGAAACACCCCCCATCCCCCGAAATATTCTCGACAAGGCACCATCCGCCGAACTACGACCCGACCAACGTGACGACCAGTCCCTCCCCCCCTACGACGAACTCGACCCCCTACTCGAGGCCTACGTCGAAGGAGACGCCACCGCCAACGAACTCATCGCGCGTGGTCACGACGCCGACCTGGTTCGTCGCATCGTGCAGCTCGTTGATCGCAGTGAGTACAAACGACGTCAAATGCCCCCGGGGGTGCGCATCACGCGCAAGGCCTTCGGCAAGGATCGCCGACTGCCCATTACCAACGGCTTCCGGGAGACCACGTGAGCAACCGGGACGCCGCCTTTCTCGCTCGATGCTTTGATGGTCTCTACGAGGCCTGTGGTCGAGGAGCACTCACGTGTAGCGACGACGCCATCGTCGTTTTTCTCCACGAATTTTCCCGCCGCTGCGGCGCGGTGGTGCACGAGCTCGATGATCTCAGTGACGGTCGTGAAGGAGTATTTCCCCTGCCGGTCATCACTCAGGTGCTCGACGAGGCCCTCGCCTACGACCCCGGTGGTCTCCTCGCGCTCTACGCCATCTCCATGGTGCTGGGGCCCCGACTACTGATCTCACTGCGCGACGTCGTGACCGAGCACGCCGACACTGCGCTCCGAGAAATCTGCCAGGCGGCGGCCAGCACACTGGTCACCCAGCTTCGCCACCTCGCCACCATCGCGTCCGCCCGTGGTCCCGTCCACGACCAGGAGTGGCAGGGGCGAGCGACTTCGTTCACGACTCTGCTCGAGAACGAGGGCTACGCTGAAAGTTTTGTGAGAGGAACCAAATAATGACGAAGAAAACAGTTCTCGTTACGGGGTGTTCCAGCGGTATCGGACGCTCCGTCGCCCTCGAATTCACGCGCCGGGGCTACGAGGTCACCGCGAGCGCCCGACGCCTCAGTTCCCTCGAGGGGCTCGACGTGGCCCACCACCTCGCCCTCGATGTTGACAGCGATGCTTCCGTGGCCGCCGCCATCGCGGCGCTTGGTCCACTCGATGTACTGGTGAACAACGCGGGCTTTGGTATCGAGGGTTCGGTCGAAGAGGTACCCCTCGACGACGTGCGCCGGGCCTTCGAAACAAACTTCTTCGGCGCCGCGCGCATGATTCAGGGCGTGCTGCCCAGTATGCGCGAGCGCAGCACTGGTCTCATCATTAACGTCACCTCCATCGCTGGCATCGCGGCGCCACCCCTAGCTGGCTACTACGCGGCCACCAAGTTCGCCCTCGAGGCTCTGTCCGAGTCACTCTCCATTGAAGTCGGTCACTTCGGCGTCAAGGTGATGATCGTCGAACCCGGTGGTGTCGCCACCGAATTTGGTAACAACATGGTGGACTTTCGCGACCGACCTGGTCCCTACACCCCCTTGGCTGAACAGTGGGCCGGCGCCATGGTCACCCTGCGCGGCGGCCAGGCCTCACCGGGACCCGACAGTGTCGCCGTCGCGCTCTGTGACGCCGCGGAGCAGGAGAACCCGCCCCTACGCCTGCCGGTGGGAACCGACGCCGAGCTCATCGCCACGACGCGCGCGGCGCTCAACACCACGGACTTTCAAAACGCCATTCGTGACGTTCTTAAAATTTCTTGGTAGCGCTCGGTTCTATCCAGTAGCGGCGGAAGGCCTCGCCACCCGTCTCGTTTCCGACAACTACGGACTCTAAAACTCCGCCGCAGCTTTCAATAATCTTCTGCGATCCGAGGTTGGCGTCATCGCAGGTGAGTAGCACCCGCTCGACGCCCTGATCGGTGGCGTGCTCGAGGGCGAGCCGCAAGATGGCTGTGCCGTAACCGCGTCGGCGATGCTCGGTGCGTACCTGGTAGCCAATGTGACCACCGGCGTAGGCTAGGTAGTCGTTGAGGGCGTAGCGAATTGACACCCGACCCACGAGCTCGTCGTCGACCACCGCCGCGAGAAAAGCGGCCGGTACTCGACCTTCTGCCAACTCGCGTCCCCGACGTTCATTCTCGAGTTGTTCGAGGTAGGCCGCCCACGACAGCTCGTCTGAAAAATTCAAAAGAAACTCCTGATGGCCGCCTTCAGCGTGGGCCGAGCGGGCGGCGGTCTCGTCCTCCAGCGCTAGTGGTCGAAGCTTGAGCGACATGGTCTCAGCGTATCGTTGCCACCCCGGGAGCCGAGGTGGTCGCGTCCTTCCCCGCGCCCTCGGTAACCTCGTCAGGGAGACAACGGGGGAACGTGAAGACTCAACTACAGATCACCGCCGTACGGGCGATTCTCCTGTCCTACGTCTATCCGGCCGGTCAGGAAATGACCTGGGTCGGCGGCACCATCCACTCCTGGGACGCGGCGCTGGTCGAAGTCACCTTGGCCGACGGCAGCGTCGGGGTGGGCGAGGTCGGGGCCGGCATCATGGCGGCTGTGGCCGTGGCGGGTCTCCTCGAGGCCTACCAGCCCTACTGCGTGAATGTTTCCTTTGATCATCCCCTCCACGTTGGAGATTGGCTGCGCGCCCATACCGCCTTCTGGTCACGTGGCGGCATCGCCAGTGGGGTCGCCGGAGCCATTGAAATCGCCGCCGTTGACGCCGTGGGTAAGCGCGAGGGGCTAGCGGCCTACGAACTGTTAGGCGGGCTTCGTCGTGACCGCATCGAGGCCTACGCCAGTGGGGGTCTCGGTTCCACCTTCGACGACGTCGCCACCTGGGGACGAGAGCAAATCGCGGCGGGTTTTTCGACCATCAAGTTTCGCGGAATGCGCGACGCCGACACCACCATTGAACTCATGGAGTACGTCGTGCCCCAACTCCCGACGGGCACCGGCTTCATCCTCGACGTAGTGCAGGCCTGCGCCTCGCAGGCCTGGTCGCACGATGATGCTCTTCGCGTTGGCCGCGTGGCCCAGCAACTCGGCGCACGCTGGTACGAAGAGCCCTGTTTCGCCACCGATGTCGCCGGGTACGCGAAGATGCGCGCCGAGCTCGGCGTGAGAATCTCGGGTGTCGAGTCCAACGGCACGGTGGACGAGTTCGCGGCGCTGCTCCTCGCCGACGCCATCGGACTAGCCCAACCCGACGTCACCTTCGTCGGGGGTTTTGCCACCTTCGCCCGCGTCGCCGATATGGCTCGGGCCCACGACGTGGCCTGCGTGCCCCACGTCTGGGGCAGTGGCGTTACCTTTGCCGCCAACCTGCACGCCGCCTTCGCCCACGATCACGTACAGCTCTTTGAGTTCTGCACTCTCGTCAACCCCCTTCGCGAGCTCCTCCTCACCGAGGTCATTGGCCTGCGCGACGGAGAACTCCTCGCGCCACGGGCACCGGGTCTCGGCGTGGCGGTCACCCCCGAGATCGAGCGAGCCTTTCCCTTCCAGCGAAACGGTGGTCATGTCATCCGCTAAGTCCTTCCAGCTACTGCCCACTGACACACTCATCACCTCGGCCATGATCTCCGACTCCCTGGACGCCGTGGGTAGCCGTTCACAGGTACTCACTAGTGACGTGGTTCCCCTGGTCGCGGGCTCGCGTTATCTCGGTCGCGCCGCCACGGTGGCCTTCACGCCCTCGGACCAACTCAGCGAGAATCCCTACGACGACGCCATTTCCTTCATCGACTCACTGACCCTGGGTGACGTGGCCGTCGTCGCCACTGATGGGAATCTCTCGACCGCCTACTGGGGTGAGCTCTTCAGCGCCGCCGCCATTGGACGCGGTGCCGTCGGCATGGTAACTGACGGCACAATCCGCGACACCACCAAAATCGCCGGACTGGGTTTTCCCGCTTTTTCCCGCGGACACCGACCCATCGATTTCCACGGGCGCATGCGGGTCAGCGCCCAGGGTCGGGCCGTCACCATTGCCGGCGTCACGGTGAACCCTGGTGACCTCATTAGTGCCGACGATGACGGCGTCGTGGTCGTTCCCCACGAAATTGCTGACGAAGTACTCCAGCGAGCGCGGAGTCGAGCCACCGCGGAAGGCATCGTGCTGAGTGAATTACTCGTCGGAGCTTCACTGCGCGGCGTGTGGGACCGCCACCACATCTTGTAGTTGGCCGTTACGAGCCGAGTGGCGTGACCTCGCGCCAATTCGGGATTGCCGGATAGCTCAGCCCCACTGGTCCAACCCCAAAGATCGTCAGGACGTTCATCGTCATCACCCGTATCGCCGTGGCCGGACAGAGCGTCGGGCTGCACTCGCGCAGGGCCGGAATCCAATTCACGGTGCCCGCGTTGAAAACTCCCGCACGCGTGACCGGACTCGTCCAGTAGCTGGTATCGGCGTAGGTGCGGCCCGACCAGACACCCTGACTCGTCGTCACTTCACCCGCCGGAATGGGCGAGTGCGCCAGAACGTGCAGCGTGGGGGGTAGATATTTCGTGAGGGCTAGGTGATCGAAGTCATTACGAATTACGCCCACAATTGCCGAGCCGTTTTTGAGCCCCGTGCCGCCGTAGAGCCACGAGCTGGCGTCGTGCACGACGAGCGGCTCGGTGACCGAAGGCCAGGTGTAGCCCGAATAAAGTTCCCCGGTGAGTTCCATGGGTGATTGTCCCGTCGGAGCCATGGCGAAAGTGTTCCCCGTGACCTCGAGGGGATTGCCGTGACCGTTTAAGGGATCCTCGTAGGAATCGCGGTAGTTCACAATGACCCGATCGACGCCGAGTGGCGACGCAGCGAGACGGGCGTGACGCAGCACCGCGGCCGATCCGAAAAAGACCAGGTTGACCCCGTGCCGCATGGCCGTCAGAGCGCCCGCGCGCTGTGACTCCGTCCAGGTCTCGTCGTGCCCCAGGGACAAGATTGCGCGGTGGTGCAGCATTAACGCGGGATGCTCGGACAGGGTGATATCCGTCACGTAGGAAATATCGAGTCCGTGTTCTTCGGCCAAGGACAGTAGCGGCCACTCATTCCAGAGAAAATCAGATGCCCCGTTGCCCATGGAGTTGGGGCGGTCCAAGCTCACCATCCGAGCCCGATTGCAGGGCGGATAGGTAGCGGCACCCGCAGCGCAGGCACCCCGACCTTGGTAGAAGTCGTAGCCGCCGAAGAGATTCCAACCTTGTTCAGTCATGCTGCGACCCACCGCGAGCAGGGCCGAGGTGCTCGTCGGATCCCAGATGGTGAGTGGCATGTAGGCCTGCTGTCCCCCGGAACCGACCAGTTTGAACAGGTACATGCCGGGGACAAACTCAGCGGTAATTGGCACCACCAAGGAGCGCGACCAGTTAGCACAGGACACCAGGTTGACTCCCGCGGTAAAACCGCAACCGGGTTGATAGTGCCCGACCACCACCGGTGACTGCCAGATACTGCGAGCACCGAGGCCTCGGTAGTACCCCATGCGAAACGCCGTCACGGTATAAGTCGCAGCGGAGGTCGTGACGTAGGCCGAGACGCTGTCGCCCACCACAGCCGCGTCACGGGAGAGAAAACCCGCAATCCCGCTGACCTTGGCCGTGGGTGAAATCTGCCACGCCGTCGTACCGGGCAATTGATTTTCCGCGATGACGCCAGCAGAGAGCACCGGGCTGGTCGTTGGCGTTGGGGCTACGGCCCGAGCCGGACTCGTGAGGGCCAGAGTCCCGAGGAGGCTCACGGCGAGGAGTAATCGTGGTCCTCGCCGTTGAAATCGCCAGGACATGTCCCCCATCCTAAAGGAACAGTTGAACTAATCCCGCCGTGAGCGCTGAACGATTTCTTCGGACTCACGTGAGGCGGAGCGGTAGATGCCCTTGCTCATGAGCGAGACCTCGTCTTTGCGCCGTGCGATATAGACCTCGGCGCGTTTGGCGTGCACCTCGGGGTTGTCCGGCGCGGCCCAGCCCGCTAGGTCTGCGAGGTGACAGGCCAGTCGAAGATCCGTTGCCGTGAGGGCCACGGCGCGGTCAATCAAAATCTCCGGTCCGCCAACTAGCGCGGCCAACTCGCCCGCCAACTCGGCGTCGGTCGAGGGCTTCAGGCGAGAAGGCGCGCCGTCCCACCATCCACCGTAGAGACGCCAAATGTTGCGCACGACAAATTCCGGCTCATCGTAGGCCGGGCGCATGTAGGGCTTGTCGAGCACGCTCTGGGGAACCTTCACCGTGTGGATAATGGCGTCCAGGGTCTCTCCGGCGTTCATCATCTCAATGACTTGACGCACTAGGGACTCGAGGGAGCTTGCGATGTCGTCGAGCACCGAGGCGATACGTTCGCGACCCTCGATGGGTAGGCCGTGCGCGGGCACCAGTAGTTCGGGACCCTGGGCGATCATCGTGCGTAGCGCCTGGGCCCATTCGAGGGCGTAGCGCTGCACCTTCTGCGGGTTCCCCGCATTGGGGTAGTACCAAATTACGAAATCGCCCGAAAAGAGCCACTTCTTTTCCGGCAACCAGGCCCACAGGTGATCGTCCGTCTCGCCCCGAGCGTGATGGAGTTCTACTGCCGTGCCGCCGGCGTCAAGGCGCAGCACGTCTCGAAAGGTCTGGTCGGGACGAAGCGTTCCCTTCGGCAGAAAACTGTGCCAATTCTCACCAATGCTGAGACCCATCTCGCTCACCGTGCCACCGAATTGCCGTTGGTTAATGAGCAAGTTCCACTCGTTGGTCTCGTTGTAGCGATCAATTCTCGCGCTGACGTTCTCGTGCCCGATCACGTGGGGTCGCGCGTAGCCCTGGTTCTCGGCGTCGCGAGCGAAAGCGAAACTTCCCCCAATGTGATCGCCGTGTCCGTGGGTGTAGACGAGGGTGGAGACGGGGGCGCTACGCCAGCTGCGTAGTGACGACACCACGGCTTCACCGCTACCCGCCCCCGAGGCGTCAAAGCACATCAGGCCCTCACCAGTATCGAAGGCCACGGTGTGGCTAAAGCTTTCGACGATGGCGAGGTCAGTGGCCAATTCGGTGACCTCGTTCGTCACGCGATTAATGGGTTCGCTGATGACGCCCGAGTCAATGATTTTGCTGGAAAGTTCAATGGGGTGCACCTCGTAATTCTAGAGACTCCGCCCTAGTCAGATTGGGTCTTGCGCCTCATCACTAGTACATTTCGGTGGTGCGCGAAGCGAAAGTCCTTCTCTATTACTGCTTCACTCCACTGGCCGATCCCGAGGCCATCCACCTCTGGCAGCGGGTGCTCTGCGAGAGCCTCGGTCTACGCGGTCGCATCATCATCTCGCGCCACGGCATTAACGGTACCGTCGGCGGTGACTTGCTCGCCATCAAGAAATACTTAAAGGGCACTAAGGCCTTTCTTCCCTTTAAGCACATCGACTTCAAGTGGTCCGAGGGAACTGGCCGCGAATTCCCCCGCCTCGAAATCAAGATTCGCGACGAGATTGTGTCCTTCGGCGCAACGGGTGAGCTGGAGGTCGACGAATCCGGCGTCGTCGGTGGGGGTCAGCACCTAACGCCCGAGGCGGTGCACGAGCTCGTCGCCGCTCGGGGCGAGGAGGTTGTTTTTTTCGATGGGCGCAACAGTTTCGAAGCCGCTATTGGTCGCTTCAAGAATGCGGTGGTACCCGACGTCGCGACCACTCGCGACTTCGTTCGAGAAATCGACAGCGGCGCCTACGACCACCTCAAAAACAAAGCCATCGTCACCTATTGCACCGGCGGAGTGCGTTGTGAAGTGCTCTCGTCCATCATGAAGCGCCGCGGTTTTTCTGAGGTCTACCAAATCGAAGGTGGCGTCGTACGTTACGGCGAAGCTTTCGGCGACGACGGCCTCTGGGAGGGCTCGCTCTATCTCTTCGACGGGCGCATGAATCAGGAATTTAGTGACCACAGCCTGGTCATCAGTTCCTGCGAACGCTGCGACGCGCCAACCAGCAAATACCACAACTGCTCGAACGGAGCCTGTCGGAAATTGATTCTGCTCTGCGCCGACTGCGCCACGGCCCCCAGCCCCTGTAGCGCGGCTCACGCCTCTCAGCACGCCGTAAGGTCGCTCACGTGATCTCCACCTACGGTCCCATCGCCCTCGTGGGCTCGGGGGAATACCTCGAACACATGGCCGAGCTCGAGGCCGAGCTCATCGCTGGACGTTCAAATCGCTACGTACAGATCGCTACCGCCGCCGTGCCCGACGGTCCCGCGGTGGTGACCAAGTGGCACCGTCTTGGTCGCGAGCAGGCCGAACGCATCGGAGTCGAGGCTGTAATTCTCCCTATCGAAACTCGCGAGGACGCGGACAACCCCGCTATTGCGCACCAAGTCCGCGACGCCGGATTGATATACCTCTCCGGTGGCCACCCCAAGTTCCTGGCCGACACCCTGCGCGACACCCTCGTCTGGCGGGAAATAGAAAACGCGTGGCGCGCCGGTAGCGCGTTGGCCGGATGTAGTGCCGGAGCCATGGCCCTCACCTCCTGGGTGCCCTCACTACGCCACCCCATTCGTGGCGGCGCCGTCGGCCTCGGCCTCCTACCCCAACTCCGCGTAATACCGCATTTCGACGTCTTTGGCGCACGGATCAGCGATCTCGCGGCCCGCTTTTTACTACCGAAAGACGAAGAGCACTCCTTTGTTGTCGGTATTGACGAGGACACCGCCCTGGTCGGTGGACCTGGTGACTGGGTGGTGCGTGGTCGCCAGTCCGTCTGGCACCTGTCACACGACTCGCGCACGCAATACCGAGTAAACGAGACGCTACACACCCCGAGTTAACTCGTTCGTGGCGCCCCGCTCGGGCACGTCAGCGGTTCCTTGTCACTACTCCCACGGGCGAGGTAACGTCATTCGCTACGAGTACTTCCAAGTTCGAAGGGCCACCATGAAAATCACCAACCGCATAACGGACCTACTCGGAATTGACTACCCCATCGTCCAGGCTCCCATGGGCTGGATTGCGCGCAGTGCCCTCGCCAGTGCCGTGTCGAACGCCGGTGGTCTGGGCATCATCGAAACTTCCTCCGGCGAGCTCGACGCCGTCAAGGCCGAGATCGTCAAAATGCGCGAACTCACCACCAACGCCTTCGGCGTCAATATTGCCCAGGCCTTTGTACGCGACCCCAACATCGTCGAGTTCGTCGTCGACCAGGGTGTCAAGTTCGTCACCACCTCGGCCGGCGACCCCACGAAGTACACCGGCGCCTTGAAGGCCGCGGGACTTACCGTCTTTCACGTCGTCCCCACCCTCGCCGCCGCCCTCAAAGCGGTAGACGCCGGCGTGGACGGACTAGTCGTCGAAGGGGGCGAGGGGGGAGGATTTAAGAATCCCCGTGACGTCGCGACTATGGTGCTTCTCCCCCTGGTCTGCTCCAAGGTTGACGTGCCCGTGATCGCCGCCGGTGGCATTACTGATGGTGCCACCATGGCCGCCGCCTTTGCTCTTGGAGCCGAGGGCGTCCAGATGGGTACTCGCATGGTGGCCGCCTCCGAGTCTCCGGTGCACGAAAACTGGAAGAACGCCATCATCGGAGCCGCGGAGACCGACACGGTGTTTCTTAATCGCTTCTCACGACCCGCTCTGCGAGCCCTTCGTACCGAGCGAACCACCCGACTCGAGCACGACGACAACGTCTCGCTCGGCGAGTTTGGCCGAGTCACCGATCTGTACTTCGGTGGCGATCTCGAAGCCTCGATAGCGCTCGGTGGTCAGGTCATGGGTCGCATCGAGTCAGTTGAATCTGTGGCCGACATCCTCAAGACCACTATGCGAGAATTTCACGCCACCTTGGCCCAGCTCCAACGCCATTACGGCACTCACTGAGCCACTCCGCAGTAGTAAAAACGTCGGGATTTGGAAATCGGTATTCACCTCAAAAAGCCGATCTGAGTTCGTGTACATCGCTGATGACGTCACGCATAGGCATAGGCATAGGCATAGTATTTCTGCTAAACATTCTTTTCGTGATGGGCTAAAAGTGTCATTCACCCTGGTCTAATTAAGGAGAACTATCATGCGCGTTTCTCGACTTTGGACGACACTGGGACTATCGTTCGCTGCCCTCTTCGGCTCTCTCCTGCCGTCGGTGATCGCTACCGGCGCCACACCCGCGCCCGCAGCGACGTGGAACGCGGCGACCAACCCGGCCATGGAGCCCACCGAGGGTTCCCTCATAGCTTGTACCTCGAGCAATTGCTATATGGGAACCGACATTGGCCTCGTAAAGTCCGACCTCAGCATGGCTAGTTGGACGACCAGTGCGCCAGGATATTCCGAGGTTGGGCAAATCTTCTGCACGACCTCAAGGTGCGTTCAAGACAACAACTATTGGACCGATGCCACATCAACTCCCGTCAGTCTCGGAAGGATCGCCGGAACGAACCAAATCGACTGGGTTGCCTGCACCCCGAGTCTGGCTAAATGCCTCGGTGTTGTTCAAACCACGTCGACGACTCTCACCACGTACACCACCAGCTGGACCGGTTCGGCCTACGGTACCCCCACCAAGCTGGCTGGTCCGGCTCCAGCCAGCTCCTTTATGGTCCCGATCGCCTGCGTGAGTGAGACGGCCTGTTTCGGCGCAATTAAGGGCAAGACGTCCATAACATTGGGATATTCCACGAACGCCGGACTTCGTTTCACGGCGACGAAGACCTCCTTGAATTTCACAAATCTTCGAAGCTTCCAATACGGATGTGTCCAGACTCGCTGCTACATCCTTGGATCGACCGCCTCTTCGATCCTCGCCTCATCGCAGGCGCTCTTTATGACCTCGACGGACGGAGGCGCTACCTGGACTAAACCGAAGGTTCCCTCCACCTGGCTCTCCACCCAAAATATCTCCTGCCCAACGGCCACCGAGTGCCACATGCTGGTGTCCCAGGTGAGCGGTTCGGGCCACGTAATGGCCGTTCAGAGTTCATCGGATGCTGGGGTGACGTGGACCACGACCGACATATTGAACTCATCGAGTTCGTACCAGCTCAGTTGCCCCGCGATCGCGACCTGTGCCCTCACAACGCTCACCGATGCCACGAATTTCACCACCTCGGTGGGCGTAAATGTCAGCACTGACGGTGGGGCGACGTGGTCGAACGCACGTCTTCCGGGCGGGATGGCGAGCATCAATGACGCCGCCTGTGCCACGACGAGCAACTGCGTTGTGGTCGGCGACAACGGTTCACTGGCCGTCACCCACGACGGTGGCTATCACTGGACGACGCCAACTGGCGGGGCGAGTAACTACTCCTACAATCGGGTGGTTTGCACGGGGGGCAGCCTCTGTATCGCTTCGGGCGTCGACGATAATTCGAACGAAGCAATCTCGTATTCCAGTGACTCGGGAGCAACCTGGCGGAATTCAACTACCCCACACAGTTCGACGAGCGTCATGGGCGTCTCGTGCCCGACAACGACCTACTGCGTGGCCGTGGGAAACTTTAACCCGGGTCTTCAGATCAGTACTGATGGAGGCGCTAGCTTCACCGCACTAAGCGGCCTCACCCTGCCCGCGAAGTACTACCTGAGGGGAGTGAGTTGCGTGAGTCGTAATTCGTGTCTCGCGGCGGGGTATCAGCAGAACGCCCAGGGCGGCGTGTACCCGTTCTCAATTGCAACAAATGACGGGGCTAAGTGGACTCAGTTACCGCCGGGCAAGGTCGCCGGTGCCCTCATGTCAGTTTCCTGCACCGCCCCAGGGCGTTGCGCCGCTCTTGGCGTTGACGGTAATTTCAATACTTTGCTATCCACCACAATCAACAACGGAGTGGCCTGGAGCGTGCTCAGTAAGGCCGCTACCGGCGGCGCAACTGCTGCTTTCGCACTCACCTGCTCGACCACGACGCAGTGTGTGGCCGTGGGGGACATGAAAGCCGGCAAGGGCGGAGTCTGGGTCAGCGTCAACGCCGGAGCCACGTGGACAGCTTCTAAGAGCACGGTTCTCCTGAGTGGCAGATCAGCTTCCCTGAGTCTCAGCACCGTGTCGTGCAGTTCGGTGACAAATTGTGTGGCCAGCGATCAATCAAATTCAATCATCTTCTATCGTCCGACGCCCAGCGGTCCGATAAGCGCTCCGTAGGTGGCGAAGTCCTTGGTGGGTTCTTTTCCCCGAGCTTCGTCATCACCGCTACTAACCCGCTAGTACGTCCACGTCGTAGCCCCCAGCAGGCTGGGATCATCAGAACTAACGGGAACCACGCAAAAGAGCAATCCCGCCGGATCTCGTAGCGTCACCCAGTCCCCGTGGGCGTACTGGACCACCGCCCCGAGGGCGACCAGGCGATCTACTTCGGCCTCGAGATTGTCGGTGTGGACATCGAGGTGGATACGCGCCTCGCCTTCAATGGCCTGTAATAAAAACAGGTAGTTCTGGTGCGCGCCAAGCACACTGTACTCGGGGTATTCGGTACCAGCGCGCGGGCTGGCATTGAGGAGCCCACCCCAAAAGGACTCACTGGCCTCTCTTTTCTCACTCGGGATATCGAGACAAATGACTGACACACGAGACTGGTGCATAGGACCTTTCTAATAGACGTGCGACCTCGTCGCAGTGATGGAATGAGTTCCCCGAGCCCGCCCATTGCTAGCAACCGACCGAGCCTTTTGGAGGGGTGGCGGTGGGGTGTTAGGATTACTCATCACACTGTGGGGCACCACCTCCCAGTGTGGTGTATGGACCTGTGGTGCAGCCTGGAGTGCACGCCGCCCTGTCAAGGCGGAGGTCGCGGGTTCAAATCCCGTCAGGTCCGCTCGGTGCCCTTGGGCGCTGAGGAGGTCGAGTAGCTCAGTTGGTAGAGCGCGCGCCTGAAAAGCGTGAGGTCACCGGATCGACGCCGGTCTCGACCACCAGAAGTGGGGCATAAGCCCTGGCGCAAGCCAGGCGCCGCCCCCACCCGGTGGCTTCCACGTCCTAGTGGCGTGGCGGTACCGGCGGCGAGTAGAAACTGTGTGACTACTTCTCACGAGGACGCCCATGCAGCCGTTACCCACCATTATTCCCTCGGCCAACCCGCAGCCCGCCGGGGTCCACTGGCCCACCCACGAATGGCCCCGAGCTACCGTTGTCAATCAGAGCGAGCTCGAAGCGGTCGCCAACGAAGCCTTCTCCCGCGAAGACCTCTCGGAGACCTACGCCGTGATCGTCATCCGCAATGGTCAGATTCTCTTCGAGCGTTACTCCGGTGAACAGAGATTCTTTGATCGTCCAGCCGAAGCCACCAGGGCAGACTCCGCTCTCATTTCCTGGTCCATGGCGAAGTCCATGCTGCACTTTCTCGTTGGAACCCTCGTCGACGAGGGTCGCCTCACAGTGTTTCAACCCGCGCCCGTACCCGAATGGAGCGACCCCGCGGACCCGCGACACGCCATCACCTTGGCTGATCTTCTGGCCATGCGTGACGGGTTGAACTTCCTCGAGGAGTACGACTTCGATTCGCCCAGTCACGTGCTCGAAATGCTCTTTCCGACACCCCAGCCGAGCGTGGCCGCCTACGTGGCGGACTTGCCCCTAGCCCACGAGCCCGGCACCGTCTTTAACTACTCCAGTGGCACCACTAATATCATCTCGCGCATCGTGGCCGACGAGGTTGGTTACGGCGAGGCCTACCGCCGCTTTCTGAATGAACGCCTCTTCGGACCCCTCGGCATGAGTTCCGCCGTGCCCACCTTTGACGACAGCGGCGTTTTCATCGCTTCCAGCTACGTGCACGCCACCGCCCAGGACTTCGCCAAGTTCGGTCTCCTCTACCTGCGCGGCGGGGAGTGGGACGGTCAGCAGCTCGTGTCGCGCGCGTGGACCGAGACCGCTCAGACCCCGGTCAGTTCCGACGACGACGAAAATATCTTCTACGCCTGGCAGTGGTGGCTCAACGGTGACGAATTTGGCACCTACTGGGCCAATGGCTACCAGGGGCAGATGATCGCAATCTCACCGGCCCTCGACAGCATCATCGTGCGCTTGGGTCGAACTGATTGGCAGAACTATCCCGAACTACGCGCCTGGCGCCACCGGGTCCTCGAGACGCTGGCGCGTTCTCGCTCAATCTGACGACCGACTCCTCAGGCGCCCTCGTAGTCAAAGCCCAGGTCGGGTGCGGTAAAGACCGCGGCGAAGGGAAAACCTTCTTCGGCGGCCATCGCAGCCGCCGTGCCTCCCCGGTCCACGACGGCGCAGAGCAAAACAACGTGGGCTCCGAGATCTCTCACGACGCGCGCCGCTTCGAGGAGTGACGTCCCCCGCGTCACCGTGTCTTCGGTTATGACCACGTAGTCACCGGCCTCGAGCACGCCGGCAATGCGACCCCCAGCTCCGTGATCCTTCGTTTCCTTGCGGACACTAAAGGCTCGTAGCGATCGGCCGCGCGTCGCTGCGACACCCGCCGTTATAAACGAGACTCCGTCGGCACCCATGGTGAGTCCACCGATGGCCGTCGTCGAAACGGGTACGAG
The DNA here is from genome assembly GCA_903860915.1 of uncultured Actinomycetes bacterium. Lineage (GTDB taxonomy): Bacteria > Actinomycetota > Acidimicrobiia > Acidimicrobiales > RAAP-2 > RAAP-2. The sequence goes on from CAIOSJ010000023.1 coordinate 41,137, forward strand.
CGCGAGAATTTCTTCAGCCAGATCCACCATAACTTCGGGCGCACAAATAGTTTTCTTCGAGTCAATGAACCACGAGGACGTACGGCCCGACTTCAAAACGAAAGAGCCCCGACGCACCGAGTGCTCGAGCAGGTGCTCGCGAAGGCGTTCGCGGCGTTCGCTCATCGCAGAATCACGCTTCTCGAACCCGTCACCACTTCACCGACCACGCTGGCCGTAACGTCCCAGAGCTTGGCGGCTGCGATGACGCGGTCGGCGACACGCGCCGACACGGTCACCACCATGCCGAGGCCGCAGTTGAAGACCCGCACCATTTCTTCGGCGCCGACCTGACCACGGCGTTGAATTTCAAAGAAAATTTCGGGCGTGGCGAATGACGTCATATCAATCACTGCGTCCAGGTGGTCCGGCAGAGCGCGCGGTACGTTACCGATGATTCCCCCACCGGTGATGTGGGCCACCGCGTGAAGTTCGTCGTGGAGTTCGTCGCGTAGTGCCGTGATGATGGGCACGTAGATCACCGAGGGCAGGAGTAATTCGTCGGCCAGGGTGTGGCTAGCACCGGGATAGGCCGGAGAGCCAAGAGCGTCGTCTCGACCCTCCAGGAGGACCCGTCGAGCCAGTGAGTAGCCGTTCGAACGTAGACCCGGCGAAGCCAAGCCCACCAGCACGTCACCCTCGCGTACGCGGTGCGCCCCGAGTTCGCTGTCACGCTCGAGGACGCCGACCGCAAAGCCGGCGACGTCGAGGTCATCGGGTCGCATCACTCCACCGTGTTCGGCGGTCTCCCCACCGATGAGCGCCGCACCACAGCGTCGCGCCCCGGCAGCGATACCGGACACGAGTTCTTCGAGGCGCGCGGGATCCAAGTGACCCACGGCCACGTAGTCAAGCAAAAAGAGTGGTTCGGCTCCGACGCAGGCGAGGTCGTCGACCAACATCGCCACCAGGTCAATGCCAACCGTGTCGTAGCGATTGGCGAGACGGGCGATTTCAAGTTTGGTGCCGACACCGTCAGCCGATGACACCAGAACTGGGTTGGGGTAGCGGTGGGTGTCGAGGGCGAAGAGCCCACCGAAGCCGCCGATGCCGCCGAGTACTTCGGGGCGGTTGGTAGACGCGACTGACTCCTTGATTCGTTCGACGGCCTCGTCACCGGCCTCGATGGAGACGCCGGACTGGGCGTAGGTCGCGCCACCGGGGGCGAGGTCGAGGAGACGACTCACTGGCCACCGCCACGGGCCGCAATGGTGACTGGCGTCGAGGTCGGGTAGTTGCCGGTTAAACAAGCATCGCAGCACTCGTCGTCAATCTCGATGGCCGCACGCAAGTTCTCAATAGTGATGTACTCCAAGGAATCACAGCCGATGTAGTCGCGCACCTCATCGAGGGTGCGCGTCGCGGCCAGGAGCTCGTTACGGTTCGGCGTATCGATGCCGTAGTAGCAGGGCCACATGAAAGGTGGCGAGGAGATGCGCAGATGCACTTCAGCCGCTCCGGCGTCGCGCAGCATGGCGACCAGCGCTCGCGTGGTCGTGCCGCGCACGATGGAGTCGTCCACGACGATGAGCCGCTTACCCTGGATATTCTCGCGCAAGGGATTGAGCTTGCGTCGCACCGCCGTAGCCCGCGCCGCCTGATCGGGGGCAATGAAGGTACGACCGATGTAACGATTCTTGACCAAGCCAAAACCGAACTCAATACCCGACGCTGCGGCGTAGCCCTCGGCTGCGGGGATGCCCGAGTCGGGTACGCCCATGACCAGGTCCGCTTCGACCCGGGACTGACTCGCGAGACGCTCGCCCATGCGGCGACGGGCGGTGTGGACCTGGTGGCCCATCAAATACGAGTCCGGTCGAGCGAAGTAGACGAACTCGAAGATGCACAGTTTCTCAACCGGCGCGGCCGGTGGTAGTAACTGCATCGAGGTGACACCAGTCTCGGTCAGGGTCACCATTTCTCCGGGGAGTACTTCACGAACGAAGGAGGCCCCCATGACGTCGAGGGCCGGAGTTTCTGACGCAATAACCCAGCCCTCAGGAGCGTCCTCCGTGCCGAGACGGCCCAGGCAGAGTGGGCGAAAACCGAAGGGGTCGCGAATCCCGTGGATGGCGTTGGCCTCGAGAACGACCAGTGAATAGGCCCCCTCTAGTGTCGGCAGGACTCGGGTGAGCGCATCGGTCAAGGTCGCACCGGCGTCAACCTTCATCGAGAGGAGTTCCGCCACGAGATCCGAGTCCGAGAGCATCATGCCCGGCAGAATTCCCGCTTCGGCCGCGAGCACATCGGTGTTGGTCAAGTTCCCGTTGTGACCGAGCGCAAAACCGGGCGAGCCCGCTTCGCGGTAGACCGGCTGCGCCGCCGTCCAGTTGGCCGAGCCCGAGGTGGAGTAGCGCGTATGGCCAATGGCGAAGGCGCCGCGCAGAGTCATCAGGGTGCGCTCATCGAAGACCGAAAAAACGAGACCATTGTCCTTTACGACGGTGATGGATTCCCCGTCGTAGGTTGCCATGCCGGCGGATTCTTGACCACGATGTTGCAGGGCGAAGAGCGCGTCAAAGCACCAGTGGGCTACTGGACGATTCGGTGCAACAATCCCGACTACACCGCAGGCTTCCTTCATCTGCCCGTCACCGTCGGGGCCGTTCTGAGCGCTCGCACCCTCCTAGTCTCGCACATGACACCACCCACCGTCACAGTCGGTGGGTACGATGCAAGGGTGATTGACCTGCATACGCACTCCAGTTTTTCCGACGGCTCCGACACGCCCGAGGAGTTGGCCCGCAAGGCGGCCAGTCTGGGCATCACGGCGATCGCTCTCACCGACCACGACACCACGGCCTCGCACAACGAGATGGCGGCGGCCTGTGCGCAGTACGGCATCGAGCTAGTGCGGGGAGTCGAGATTTCCCTGCGCGACACCGAGCACATGCGGACGGGTCCGAACGGCCAGTCGACGCCGACTGGAGTGCACGTCCTGGCCTACTTTCTTCCCCTCGAAGCCGAGAGCCCTATTCAGCTCCTGCTCAAGCAACTACGGGACGAACGGGAAATCCGTAACCGCAAATTGGTCACCCTCCTTCAGGATCAGGGCTTTGACCGGCTCACGCTCGACGACGTAGTCAGCCACGCCGGCAGCCTCTATTCCGTTGGTCGTCCACATTTTGCGACCGTGATGTTCGAACAGCACCCCGAAATCGTCGGGGTGCGTAACGATGAGAACTGGGGACGTCTTTTTGTCGACTGGCTCGGGAATGATGGCCGGGCCTACATCCCCAAGAGCGACATGACCATTGAGCAATTCGTAGCGGCCGGGGCCGGTACTTCGACCTTTTTTTCAATCGCCCACCCGCTGGTGAACTACCTGCCCTACCGGACCGATAACGAAGTAGACCAGTTGATGCCGGCTATCGCGGCGTCCCTGCGCGAGCGAGGTTTTCGTGGCATCGAAGCCCACTACGGTGGCACCAGCGCCGAAACTCGCGCGCTCATGATCAAGCTAACCCGTGACGCGGGGATGATTCCGACGGGCGGTTCTGATTACCACGGTTCGTTTAAGACCGACGTGCAACTCGGTTCGGGGCGCAGTGGAGATCTGCGAGTTCCCGAGAGCGTGCTCGAGGAAATGAAAGCTGCCGTCGCCTAAACGGCGTTCGTCAAGGCGTCGGTCAGTGCATTGGTGCGACGAGTGGCGATATCACCAACTGAGCAGTCAATCCACTCGTCGATGACCAGTCGGTCACCGGCAATCACGCCCAGACTCGTAACGTCCACACCGGCCGACTGAGCCCGCGCGAGAAAAGCCGCGGGATCCTTGGTCGCGACAATAAAACGTCCAGGAACTTCGCTAAAGAGTTCACCGTGTGCGGTGATACCCGAGGCCCGTAGACCTCGGCCACTCACCGCCACCATTTCTCCGAGGGCGCCGGCGATACCGCCGCCGCCCACGTCGTGCACGGCCGTCACGTCACTCTCTCGGCCCGCGCAGATGGCGGCTACTTCACTAGTGACAAAACTGGCCGTACGAGCAAAATCTGCGCCGTTAAATTCAGCGATACGACCACCACGGCGACCACGGCGAGTGGCCCAACGAGAACCACCGAGGGGAAATTCGTGCGCCCCGGTCGCGGCGCGAGTGCCGACCAAAAGAACACTGTCGCCCTCGTTCCAGTCCCAACCCGGGGGTGGAGATACCAGTGACGCGACCACACCCAGCAGGCCAATTACCGGGGTCGGGTCGATGTCGCGACCACCACTTTCGTTGTAGAGGCTGACGTTGCCGCCAATGACCGCTAGATCAAGAGCACGGCAGGCTTCACCCAGTCCGTCAATAGAGTTCGACAACTGCCACATCACTTCGGGGTGTTCGGGGTTTCCGAAATTAAGGCAGTTGACCACCGCGGCTGGGGTGGCGCCAACGCAGGCCAGGTTCGCCACACCCTCGGCCACCGTATGCGCCGTGCCGAGGTGCGGGTCGAGCGCACACCAGCGGGGATTGGAATCGGTGGAAATAGCGAAGCCTCGCTGCGAAGGTGGCAGACCCGGACCGGCGAGGCGCAAGAGTGCTGCGTCTCGCCCGGGTCCAACGACCGTGTTCAAAAACAGCTGCGAGTCGTACTGGCGATAGACCCACGCTGGGTCGATCAATAAGTCGAGGAGGTCCTCGGTGGGCGAGCCAATCGGCTCATCGGAGGTCGGGTCGTCCATCCAGATTTCGTCGAGATTGGCTGGTCGCTGACGGGGGCGGTCGTAGAGGGGGGCGTCGTCGGCCAGCGACGTAGCGGGTACCTCGGCCAGAATCTCGCCATCAAAACCAGAACGTACACGCAGGTAACCAACGGAGGAACCGTCGGGGAGGGTGGTGGGCTCGACGACTTTGCCGACGACCGAAGCACGAATTTCCCACTTGGCGCACACCTCCGCGACGAGGGGCCAGCCCTCGGGGGTCACGATGGCGAGCATTCGCTCTTGACTCTCCGAGGTCATAATTTCAAAGGGCTGCATGCCCGCTTCCCGCAGGGGCACGGCGGTGACGTCAAAGTCCATGCCAACACCACCTCGGGCGGCGGTCTCACTCGAGGCGCAGACTAGGCCCGCGCCACCCAAATCTTGAATACCTACGACCAGACCTCGGTCCAGCAGTTCCAGACAGGCTTCTATCAGGCGCTTTTCCTCGTAGGGATCGCCCACCTGCACGCTGGGTCGCTTGGCGTCATCGAGTGACGCGGCACCGTCCTCCCCAGAAAAACCGGCGGAGGCGAGAACCGAGACGCCACCGATGCCGTCGCGGCCCGTCGTGGAGCCCAAGAGAACGGCCAGGTTGCCCACACCCGACGCGACGCCGAGCACCAGGCGGGGAATGGGGAGGGCCCCCGCGCAGAGAACATTCACCAGCGGGTTGGATGCGTAGCAATTGTCGAAAGTCAGTTCACCACCCACCGTGGGCACACCGACCGAATTGCCGTAGCCGGAGATCCCCGACACCACGCCCTCTACGAGCCAGCGTTGGCGGGCGTCGGAGAGTTCCCCGAAAAAGAGTGGGTCCATGACCACCAGCGGACGAGCGCCCATCGTGAACACGTCACGTAAAATCCCGCCAACGCCGGTCGCGGCGCCCTGGTAGGGCTCGATCGCTGAGGGATGGTTGTGACTCTCAATGCGAATAGCAATGGCGATCCCGTCGCCGGCGTCGATGACCCCGGCATTTTCTCCGGGGCCGACTAAAACCCCTTCACCCTCCGTGGGGAGGCGCTTGAGGTGAATACGCGAGGACTTGTAGGAACAATGCTCGCTCCACATCACGCCGTAGAGGGCGAGCTCCAAGGGGTTGGGCTCCCGCGACAGGACGAGGCGAATTTCTTCCAATTCGCTGTCGGTCAGTCCAAGGGCACGGTGCAAAGGCTCAGCGGGAGTAATCACACGTCCAAACTAACCGTCCAAACAGGCCGCGAAACTCACAATACTTTCCTAAGACGGATAGAGCCTTCGAAATTCGTGCTGGGAGTGCTTCCCTAGAAACTTCTCCTCTCGGCATCCCCCATCTTGGGAAGTCGAAATCCTTATCTTTCGGTCACCGTGGGTTGCGACCAAGTGGACACCTCAGCCACGGTAGACAGCTCACGACTCACAATGAACCAGAACATTTTCTACATCTCTGACACCAAGTTGTAGGAAATCTATTACTGTAAGAAGTCCACAATTGAAGTACCAAGGGAGTAAGTGAAATGGCCATCACCGCCAAGAATTCAACTGCTAAGAAGCCGGCCAAAGTAGTTAAAAAACGGCCGATGACCGATGATCACAAGGCCAAATTGGCACAGGGGCGTAACGAATCACGGGTCGTTAGCCGCTACCTCGAAGCCATTAATGCCGGAAAGGGTAAGCGCGGACGTAAGCGCACGCCCGATTCAGTCTCAATGCAAATCTCGAAAATCGACCGCGAACTACCCGACGCGTCGGCCATTGTCAAACTCGAATTAACCCAACGTCGCCTCGACCTCGTCATTGAACTCGAGCGCTTGAGCGTACGAGTTGATCTGCGCGGGGTTGAAAAAGATTTCGTAAAGATTGCGAAGTCCTACGCCGATCGAACGGGAATTTCCTACAGTGCGTTTCGCACCCTAGGAGTACCGGCCGACGTACTGAAGAAGGCTGGAATTTCCCGTAGTCGCGCCTAGGCCGCTTGCGGAAGCGACAGCCCAATAAAGCTAGCCAGTAGGGCCCGGCCGTCCTCGCTCCCGAGCAGCGCCGACGTGGCTCGCTCCGGGTGAGGCATGAGACCAACGACATTGCCCGCCGAGTTACACACGCCGGCAATGTCGTCGCGAGAACCGTTGGGATTTGCCGTGTAGCGCAACACAATTTGGTCGTTGGCCACGAGCGCACTGAGGGTATCGTCATCGCACGTATAGGAACCGGAAAAGTGATTTATCGGAATCGAGAGTTCCTCACCCACCGCAGTGGTGCGCGTCAGGACGGAGCGGTTCGAGACCACGCGCACCGTCGAGGGCTGGCAGAGAAAGGTGAGGCCCCTGTTTTTCTGCAACGCCCCGGGGAGCAGCCCAGCTTCGGTGAGTACTTGAAAGCCATTGCAAATGCCGAGCACCGGTCGTCCGCTGGCGGCGTACTCCTGTACCGCTGACATGACGGGCGAGAAACGAGCAATGGCGCCGGGACGTAAGTAGTCCCCGTGGGCGAATCCCCCGGGCAGAATGACGGCGTCAAATTTTGACAGGTCGGCGGAGGTGTGCCACACAAACTCAAAGGTGGCACCTAGGGACTCCACCGCGTTGGCCGCGTCGTATTCACAGTTCGAACCCGGAAACACGACAATCGCCACGTGACTCATGAGGCCTCGACAATCCGCGCGTGTGATTGCTCAATAACGGGGTTGGACAAGAGCCGTTCGGCTAGGGACTGGGCCTGCGCCTCGGCGTCAGCCGCACTAGCGGCCTCCACCTCAAAACGGAAGGCCTTCCCGGCTCGCATGGCAGTTATCCCCTCAAATCCGAGGGCCGGGAGGGCCCGCTCAATGGTGGCTCCTTCCGGATCGGCGATGCCGGGGCGGAGCGAGACTTCGACGAGAACAGAGAATTTCATTAGCCTCGACCGTACCAGTCGGAGAGGCTCAATCCGGTCACATTTTCGTACGCGGCGACATATCTTTGTGAGGTCGTCGTAATCACCTCGTTCGGAATGCTCGGTGGTGGTGGGGTGCGGTCCCAGGGCTGGGCGGCCAGCCAATCGCGGAAGGGTTGCTTGTCGAAAGAAGGCGGCACCTCGCCCGCGACGACACTCTCAGCCGGCCAGAGTCGGGACGAATCGGGAGTCAGCACTTCGTCACAAATAACCAGTTGACCGTCCACGTAGCCCACCTCGAACTTGGTGTCGGCGAGAATCAAACCCGCCTCGGCCAGCCGGCTCGCGGCCCGACGAAAGAGTTCCAGACAGAGCGAGGACACTTCCTTCAAGGTGTCGAGGCCCACAATCTCCGCGGCCGTAGCGAGATCAATGTTGAGGTCGTGGCCCTCTTCAGCCTTGGTCGAGGGCGTAAAGAGTGGGGCGGCGAAGGCGTCGGTGAGCCGTAGACCTACCGGGGCCGGCATATTGTGCACGGTCCCGGTCACCACGTACTCGTCGTAGGCCTGACCCGCGAGGCGCGCACGCACGATGCACTCGAGCGGAATCATGGTGGCCTTGCGCACCAACATGGACCGACCGTGCCACGGTGTGGCCTGGTTGAAACCCGGTACGAAGTTTTCAATCACTGCGGGGTCGCACGTGACGAGTGCTGACGGGATATCGCTCCCCATGGACGTGAGCCAGTAATTGGTCAGCGCCGTCAGAACCCGACCCTTCTCGGGGATGGGCTCGTTCATGACAACGTCAAAGGCACTGAGACGATCGGAAGCGACCATCAGCATGTGCGTGTCGTTGACGTCGTACAGGTCGCGGACCTTGCCTCGGTAGAGATGAGTGAGTTGCAGGTCGCTCACGGTCATCGCCAGGTGAGCGCGTCGAGGAAGCGCCGCCGGTGGGTCAGAACGCGCTCGCTCGAAAAGGCGTGGTCCAGGACCTCGGCGCTCAGGGGCACCGCTTCGTCCTCCTCGATAATCAGACGGAAATTAATTCTCTCCTCGACGGCACGACGCGCGGCGGCTTGGACGATGCGGTAGGCGTCGTCGCGCGAGAGTCCACCTTCAATAAGGGCCAAAAGTACGGACTGGCTGTAGACCAGACCGAGAGAGTTGACTTCCAGATTTTCCTTAGCCCGCTGCGGGTGCAGGACGAGACCCTCGACCAGACCGGTGGCTTTGCGCAACATGTAGACGGTTAATTGCAGGGCGTCGGGCAGGATTACTCGTTCAACGCTGGAGTGCGAAATGTCGCGCTCGTGCCAGAGGGCCACGTCTTCGAGTCCCGTTACGAGGTAACCACGCAGCACTCGCGCCAGTCCACAGAGACGCTCCGAGAGCACGGGGTTGCGCTTGTGCGGCATCGCCGAGGAGCCTTTTTGCCCCGGAGTGAAGGGCTCCTCAGCCTCTCCCACTTCGCTACGTGCGAGGTGACGGACTTCGAGGGCGATCTGTTCGATGGTGGTTCCGATGGCCGCGAGCGCGTAGAGCATTTCGGCGTGACGGTCACGGGCGATTACCTGGGTCGCCGGTACCGGTCGAAGGCCCAGGTGGCGACAGACGTACTCTTCGACGGATGGGTCGATGTTGGAATAGGTGCCCACCGCACCCGACAGCTTGCCCACGGCGATCGCCTCGCGCGCCCGGGCGGCTCGAGCGAGGTCGCGGTCCGTCTGGAGGGCGAAGAGGGAGAACTTCGCCCCGTAGGTGGTTGGCTCTGCGTGCATGCCGTGCGTGCGCCCGGTAATGGGCCAATCAATCGTCTCCACGGCGCGAGCCGTTAGCGCCGTTCGCAGCGCCCGGACTTCACCCAGCACGATGTCCATCGCCTGGGTCAAGACGCTGCAGAGCGCCGTATCGACAACGTCGGACGAAGTGAGTCCGTAGTGAATCCACGCGCCCTCGGGCATGCCAATCTTCTCCTGGACAATGTCCACGAAGGCGGCGGTGTCGTGGTTGGTGATGAGTTCGCGTTCGTCAACTTCTCTCACGAAAGCAGCGTCGATGACTGGACGTCGCTCCCGAAGGGCGCGCGCGTCGGCATCGGGAACCACACCAAGCTCGGCGAGTGCTTCGGCGGCCAGAATCTCCACGTCGAGCATCGAGTCGAAACGCTTCTCGTCACGGAATAATGCCGCGACGTCTTTAGGGGCGTACCTCGAAATCATGCTGACTCCTTGCTGTAGTTCTGAGCGATGTCGCTACGTTGGACCATGCCCTCAAAAGAGAGGGTGGCGGCCGCCGCGTAGGCCGCCTGACGCGCCGCCGCCACGCTGGGGCCCTGGGCGGTCACCGTGAGAACTCGACCCCCCGAGGTCACGAAGTCGCCGTCAGCATTTCGGGTCGTGCCGGCGTGAAACACCGTAACGCCCTCACGCTCCTGGGCCAACTGACCACGGCTATCGAGCCCCGAGATAACTGCGCCAAAGACGGGAGCACTGGGGTAGCCCTCGGCGGCGAGCACCACCGAGACCGCGGCCCCCTCTGGCGAAAGAGCGAGTCCGTGCAGATTGCCCGTCGCCGCGTCGTGCAGCGCGCGGAAAAGATTATTACCCATGAGCGCCACGATGGCCTGAGTTTCGGGGTCGCCAAAGCGCACGTTGTATTCGAGCAGGTAGGGCCCTTTGTCGGTGAGCATGAGCCCGGCGTACAGGACCCCACGAAAGTCAATGTCCCGACGGCGAAGTTCGCGCAAGGTGGGGTTAATGATGGTGCTCATGACCCGTTCGACTATCTCGGGTGTCACACTCGGTAGGGGGGCGAAGGCGCCCATGCCCCCAGTGTTCGGGCCACGGTCCCCGTCACCCACGCGCTTGAAGTCCTGCGCCGGCATCAGGGGAATGCCGCGCACCCCATCACAGAGCACGAGCAGTGAACACTCCTCACCGACCAGAGCTTCTTCGATGACAATCGTACGCCCGGCCGGGCCGAAGGCCACCCCGGATAATTTTTCTCGAACATCCGACTCGGCGTCCGCTAAAGAGGGAGTCACGAGAACTCCCTTGCCCGCGGCCAGCCCGTCAGTCTTAATCACGTAGGGACCGGTCATGGAACGCAAGTACTCCAGCGCTAGATCGAGCTCACTGAAGGAGCCAAAGGCCGCCGTGGGAACGTTAGCGGCGGCCAGGAACTCCTTTAAGTATGCCTTCGATCCCTCGAGACGAGCACCAGCGGCGCCCGGGCCAAAGACCACCTTGTCCTGAGCTCGCAGAGTGTCGGCTAGTCCCGCCACCAGTGGCAGTTCCGGTCCAATGACGAAGAGGTCGGCGGAGAGATCGGCCGGTGACGTACTGACGCACCTCAAACCGGCGGCGGCCATCCCCGCGTTGCCGGGGGTAACGATGACGTCAGAGGTTTTGGCCAGACTCCACGCGAGGGCGTGCTCGCGCGCTCCCGCGCCGACGACAACTACGCGACTCACGCGGGGCGAACGAATTGCTCACGGCCCGGGCCCACGCCCACCACCGAAATGGTGACGCCGGTGACCTGGGCGAGGTAGGCCACGTAGTCCTGCGCCGCCTGGGGCAGTTGGTCGTAGGAAGTGCAGTGCGTGATGTCGCAGAGCCAGCCCGGAAGTTCTTCGTAGATGGGCGTGACGTCGTGCAGTACCGACTGGTGGTAGGGCGGGTAGTCGTAGCGAACACCACCCGCTTCGTAGCCCACGCAGACCTTGATGACCGGGAAGGTGTCGAGCACGTCCAGTTTGGTAAGGGCAATTTCCGTCAGTGAGTTCAAGCGAGCGGCCTGGCGAGCCATGACGGCGTCGAACCAGCCCACGCGTCGGCGCCGTCCCGTATTGGTACCGTACTCGTGGCCGCGGTCCACCAGCAGTTCCGCCAGTTCACCGTCGAGTTCAGTCGGGAAGGGGCCAGCGCCCACCCGCGTGATGTAGGCCTTGGCAATACCGACGATGCGGTCGAGGTCCCGGGGTCCGAGCCCCGAACCGGTACAGGCGCCGCTGGCGACGGGATTCGATGAGGTGACGAAGGGGTAGGTGCCGTGATCAAGATCCAAGAAGGTGGCCTGAGCGCCCTCTAAGAGAATCCGCTTCCCAGCGGCCAGCGCGTCGTGGACCAGCGTTACCGTGTCGGCAATCATGGGAGCAATGCGAGGAGCCAATTCGCCCAAGTAGCGATCGGCGAGTTCGTTCGCGTTGATCGGCAGTCGGTTGTAGACCTTCGAGAGCAGCGCATTTTTTTCCATCAGCGCCACGTCGAGCTTCTCGCGGAAAATCTTTTCGTCCAGCAGGTCCTGCACCCGAATGCCCACTCGGGTGGCCTTGTCGGCGTAGGCCGGGCCGATGCCGCGCCTGGTGGTACCGAGGGCGTTCTTCCCAAGGTAGCGCTCGGTGACACGGTCGAGTTCTTGGTGGTAGGGCATGATGAGGTGCGCGTTACCCGAGACCACCACGCGTGACACGTCAACGCCCTTAGCGGCCAGAGTGTCGAGCTCCTTGAGCAGCACCGCAGGATCGACGACTACGCCGTTGCCAATCACGGCGGTGATGTGGGGGTAGAGCACCCCGGACGGTACGAGTTGAAGGGCGAAGGCTTCGCCGTCGACGACGATGCGGTGGCCGGCGTTGTGGCCACCCTGGTAGCGCACCACCATGTCCATCTCTCCGGCGAGCAGGTCAGTTAATTTGCCCTTGCCCTCATCCCCCCACTGGGTTCCTACTACCACGGTTGCGGGCACTGGGCTCCTTCGAGTCGGGCTCGTGAAACACCATCCTACCGCTTTGCTTCTGCTCGGCTGACGCCGCAACGGTCGGAGAATCACCCACGGGGGCGCGGGGTCTCCACAAATATGGCCACGGCGTTTTGCACCGGCACCAGGTCTCGGCGGTAGTGGCGATGGGTCTCTTCGATGGTGGCGTGCAGTGTGGCCGCGAGCGCCTCGGCGTTAGCGCGCATCTGGACTAACTCGGCCTCCAGGGTCAAAATACGCTTGACTCCCTCGAGGTTGATACCGGCGTTGGTGAGTTCTTGAATGTGGCGTAGACGCTCGAGGTCCACTTCGCTGTAGCGCCGTGATCCCCCGGCGGTGCGCGAGGGGTCCAGCAGGCCCGTTCGTTCGTAGTTCCTGAGGGTCTGCGGGTGCATCCCCGCCAACTCGGCCGCCACCGAGATGACGTAGACCGCTCGTAGCGACGGCCTATTCATCCGACACTTCTTCCTTCAGGGTGGTCGCCAATTTCTCGACCAGCGTGCGTTGCTCTTTGGTGAGCTTCTTCGGCACCAACAGATTGATGGTCACGAGTAAGTCACCCTGAGCGTGCTTGCCGGAGGGTGGCACGCCTCGCCCCCGTACGCGCATCGTCGTCCCGGGCTGCGTTCCCGCCGGCACCTTCAAGGTGACCGACTCGTCCAGCGTCGGCACCGAGGCGGTCGTCCCCAACATCGCCTGGGTCACCGACACCTCGACCGTGGTGGTGATGTGGCGCCCACGACGCGCGAAACGCGGATCGCGATCGACGTGGATGTCGACGAAGAGGTCCCCCGCGGGTCCGCCGCTACGGCCCGGGGTCCCCTTCGCCTTCAAGCGGATGCGCTGACCGTCTTCGACGCCCGGCGGGATCCGGACGTTGACTTTGCGCGAGGACATTTCTCGCCCCGTACCGTGGCAGTCCGCGCAGGGGGTCACGACGCGACCACCCTTACCGCTGCAGCTCGGACAGACCGAGGAGAGGGAGAAGGGGCCTTGATCTTCGCCAACAAATCCGCTGCCGCGACAACGCTCGCAGGAGACGAAGCCCGAACCCGGAGCGGCACCATTGCCGCGACAGCTGTGGCAGGTTTCGTCCGTCGGGATGCTCACCGAAGTGGTGAGGCCGAAGATGGCGTCACGAAAGCCTAGGTGGAGGGCCGTTTCGATATCGGCCCCGCGTTGGGCGCGTTGGCGACGGGCTCCGCCGCCGAACATGCCACCAAAAATATCGCTGAGGTCCCCAAAGTCCGCCGGGCTACCCTGGCGTGGGCTGCTCGGCGTACCGCCAAAACCCGCCGCCGCTGGACCAAGCCGGCGAACCTCGTCATACTCCTTACGCTTCGCGGCGTCACCGAGCACGTCATTGGCCGCAGTGATCTCCTTGAAGCGTGCTTCGGAACCGGTGTCGGTATCGGGATGATTGGCCTTGGCCAGCTTGCGGTAGGCGCGCGTGATCTCCTTATCGGTTGCCGTCGGGCTCACGCCCAACACCTTGTAGTAGTCCTTATCGAACCACTCGCGCTCGGCCATTTAGCCCTTCACTCTCACCATGGCGGGTCGTAAGACGGTGCCCTTCCACTGGTACCCGGCGCGCATGACGTCGTCAATGACCTGCTCGCCCTCGCCCTCGACGTGCGCCACGGCGTCGTGCAGATGGGGATCAAAGGCCGCCCCCACTTCATCGATACGCACTAGCCCTTCCTTCACCAGGGTCTCGAGGAGCAAGCTTCGTGCCTGCACCAGAGCCTTGGTTTCGGGCGAGTCAATTTCGGCGCTGTTCGCGGTGGCGTAGTGGGCCTGAGCTAGATCGAGCACGTCAATGACCGGCAGCAACTTGTTAACGACCTCGGCGCTCGCGCGCACGGTCACGTCCTCGGCGGTTCGGGCGACCCGCTTGCGGTAGTTCTCAAAGTCAGCCTGCAGTCGCTGCAGGGCGTCTTTGAATTCGTCACGCTCGCGTTCGGCGTCGGAGAGAAACTCACCGTCGAGGACATCTGCAACGGTGAGTAACTCGTCCTGATTTTCTTCGGGCTGGAGTTCGTCGCTCACTGCTCGTCGACGATCTCGGCGTCGACAATGTCGTCGTCGTTCGTAGCTCCCGCGGTACCGCCACCCTCGTTCGCAGCCGCAGCCTGCTCGTAGAGCCGCTGGCCGAAGGCCTGACTCACGGTCACTAATTTCTCAGTGACGTTCTTGATGTTCTCGAGGTCCGTTCCGTTCAGGGCATCCTTCACGGCCGCCAGAGCGGCTTCGACATCGTCCTTTTCGGTGCCCTGGAAGGACTCGGCCTGATCCTTCAGCAACTTCTCAGTCGAGTAGACCAGTCCATCGGCGGTGTTGCGGATTTCCGCTTCCTCGCGACGCTGGGCGTCTTCGGCCGAGTGGGCTTCCGCGTCACGGACCATGCGATCGATGTCCTCCTTGGAGAGCGACGAACCACCGGTGATGGTGATCGACTGACTCTTGCCGGTGGCCATGTCCTTCGCCGAGACCTGCACGATGCCGTTGGCGTCGATGTCAAAGGCCACTTCGATCTGCGGTACGCCACGGGGGGCGGGGGGCAGGTCGATCAGCTGGAACTTGCCGAGGGTCTTGTTGTAGGCCGCCATCTCACGCTCACCTTGCAGCACGTGAATCTCCACGGAGGGCTGGTTGTCGTCCGCCGTCGTGAAGGTCTGCGCCTTCTTGGTGGGGATCGTCGTGTTGCGCTCGATCAACTTGGTCATGACGCCGCCCTTGGTCTCAATACCGAGCGACAGGGGGGTGACGTCGAGCAACAAGATGTCCTTGACTTCACCCTTGAGCACACCGGCCTGCACCGCGGCACCAATAGCCACGACTTCATCGGGGTTCACCGTCTTGTTCGGCTCCTTGCCGGTCACGCGAGCGACCAGGTCCTGGATGGCCGGGATACGAGTCGATCCGCCCACCATGATGACGTGGTTGATCTTGTCCAAGGTCAAGCCGGCGTCCTTGATGGCCTGGTCGAAGGGCTTGCGGCAGCGCTCGACGAGGTCTGCAGTCAGCTCATTGAACTTGGCGCGGGTCAGCTTGAGGTCAAGGTGTTTCGGTCCATCGGCCGTGGCGGTAATAAAGGGCAGGTTGACCTGGGTTTCCTGAGTCGCCGAGAGTTCAATCTTCGCCTTTTCGGCTGCTTCCTTCAGACGTTGCACGGCCATCTTGTCGGCCGCGAGGTCAACACCCTCCTGATCCTTGAAGGTCTTAACGAGCCAGTTCATCACGGCGTCGTCCCAGTCGTCACCACCGAGGTGGGTGTCGCCAGCGGTCGACTTCACTTCGAAGACGCCGTCGGCAATCTCGAGCACTGAGACGTCAAAGGTGCCACCGCCGAGGTCGAAGACGAGAATGGTCTGCTCGGCCGGTCCCTTGTCGAGGCCGTAGGCCAGGGCCGCCGCGGTGGGCTCGTTGACGATGCGCAGAACTTCGAGTCCCGCAATCGCCCCGGCCTCTTTCGTGGCCGTACGTTGAGCGTCGTCGAAGTAGGCCGGCACGGTAATAACGGCCTGGGTCACGGTGTCACCGAGGTAGGCCTCGGCGTCGCGCTTGAGCTTCTGCAATATGCGCGCGGAAATCTCCTGGGGGGTGTACTTCGTCCCGTCGATATTGATGCTCCAGTTGGTGCCCATGTGACGCTTGACCGAACGAATGGTGCGATCGGGGTTGGTGATGGCCTGACGCTTGGCGACTTCACCGACCAGAACTTCGCCGGTCTTCGAGAAGGCCACAACCGATGGCGTTGTACGGCCACCTTCCGAGTTGGGGATAACGACGGGCTCTCCCGCTTCCAAAACACTGACCACCGAGTTGGTGGTCCCGAGGTCGATACCGACTGCCTTAGCCATGTGAACTCCTTATATTCAGTTCCCACTCCTCGGACCATCCGATGAGCTGAACGCGATATAAGAATTGTAGAACCTAAGTCCCTACTTGTCAAGTTATCGCTAAGGAGAAGTATAAGACTTTAGATTTTCCCTAAATTACTGTGGTTTGAGGCGGTGTTCACCTCCCTCGCCACGTGGATACGATAGAAACATGCCCGACCTGATACTCCTACGCCACGGTCGTTCCCTCTGGAACGAGCTCAATCTCTTTACCGGTTGGCACGACGTCGATCTGGTCGCCCAGGGCGAGGACGAGGCCCGCGCCGCCGGTCGCCTCCTCGCAAACGACGCCGACCTCGACTTGCGCATCCTGCACACCTCGCTACTCACCCGCGCCATTCGCACCTCAACCCTGGCCTTGGAATCAGCCGGCCGACCCTGGTTGCCGGTGACAAGGAGTTGGCGCCTCAACGAACGCCACTACGGCGACCTCACGGGAAAGGACAAGAAGCAAACCGCCGAAGAGTTCGGCATGGAGCAGCTCAAATTGTGGCGGCGCTCCTACGACGTTCCACCCCCACCCCTGCCGGAGGGCGACGAGCGTCGTAACGACACGGACCCGCGTTACCGCGACGTTCCCCCGGGTCTCATTCCCGCCACCGAGTGCCTGAAGGACGTCGTCGCGCGCGTCGAGCCCTACTTCGAAGAGATTCTGGCCCCCGATCTACGGGCCGAAGGTGAGCGCGGGGGCGCGGTGCTGGTCGTGGCCCACGGCAATTCGCTGCGCGCCCTCCGCATGATGCTCGAGAATATTTCCACCCAGAACATTGCCGAATTAGAAATTCCTACCGGCATCCCCTATCGCTTGCGGCTCAATGATGATCTGCGGGTCACGAGCGCTGGGTACTTGGGTGACCCCGAAGCCGCAGCGGCGGCGGCCCGCGCTGTCGCTGCGCAAGCGGGTTAGTTCGCCGAGCGGCGCGAGAGCAGCACGCTGAGGGCCGCGCAGGCCAGACCCAGACTAAAAATCACGGTGCCCAGCACGAAGACTTGTGGCGGAATACCGACCCGCGTCGCCCCGTACACCCAGACCGGGAAGGGTAGGGTCGAGCCACTCACAAAGTTGGACGCCACGAAGTCGTCGAGCGAGAGCGCAAAGGCCATCAGGCCACCCGCCAAGACTCCCGGCATAATGAGCGGCAGCGTGACGAGTCGAAAAGTGGTGAAGGGGCTGGAGCCCAGGTCGCCCGCTGCTTCTTCGAGAGTTCGATCAAAGCCCGAGAGCCGGGCGCGCACCGTAACGGCCACGTAGGCAATGCTGAAGGCCACGTGGGTGAGTAGCAGGGTCGTAAAACCGCGGGCCACGTTGAGGGTCGCGAAGAGGCCGAGTAGTGAAGCTCCCATCACGATTTCGGGGGCGGCAATATTCATAAAGAGGGTTTGGTTGACGAAGCTCTTCCCGCGAAATTCGCGAGGGCTATATCGAACGAGTGACAGGGCCAGCATCGTCCCGAGGACGGTGGAGATCAACGCCGCTACCAGAGCGAGACGCAGCGACAGCCAGAAGGCCGCGGTGAGACCCGGAACTTGGCTCCACTGTTGGTACCACTGCGTGGTGAATCCGTTCCACTGAAAACTCACCTGCGGCAAACCCGTCAGGACCCGATTGAACGAGAAGAGGACCATGGCGCCAATGGGTAAGACCAGGTAGCCAATGAGGAGCCACGAGTAGAGCGGCAGCCAGAAGCGCCGTCGGGGCCGCGCTACCCGCAGGGGCGTCGTGGCGATCTGGTCGGTCATAAGAATTCCCCAATTGTGGCCGAGCCGATGAGCCGGCCGTAGAGCAGAATGCCCACCAGCGATATCACCATCAAGATGGCCGAAAGAGCGGAGCCACCGGCGTAGTCCAAGTTAATGAGGAAGGTGTTTTGAATCACCGTGCCGATCATGGTGTTGCCGATACCGCCGAGGACCTGCTGGTTTACGTAGTCCCCGAAGGCCGGAATGAAGGTGAGGAGAAAGGCCGCAAAGATGCCGGGAATACAGAGGGGCAGAATGACACGCGTAAAGGTCGTTATCCGACTGGCGTAGAGGTCCTGGGAGGCGTCGAGGAGGCGTCGGTCAATGCGCTCAAGCGCCACGTAAATGGGCAGGGCGGTAAAGGGGAGGAAGTTGTAGGCCAGACCTGCAATGACCGCGGTGCTGGTGCCCAAGATGTGAAAGTCAGTAGAGACCACGTGCACGTTACGCAGAGTCGTTAGAACAATCCCGTCGTTCGAGAGGAGAAATTCCCAGATCACCGTACGAATCACGAACGAGACGAAGAAGGGCACCAGGAGCATGAGGAGAAAGAAGTTCTTCCGACGACCCCCGTAAAAAGCAATCCAGTAGGCAATGGGAAAAGCCAGCAGTAGGTCGATGGCCGTCGCAATGCCGGCGAACTTGAGTGACGTCAGCATCTGCTTATGGAACATGGACAACTGCGAGCCGAATTCTCCCCAGTGCCAACTCATCGTGCAGGCCCCCGTCATGGGACTGCAGGTCTCGAGAGACTTAACCAGCATCACCAACAGGGGTACGAGAAAGAGCCCCACGAGCCAGACGGCCGCGGGGAGGGCTAAGAGGTACGGCACCGCCCGACGGCGCAGTCGCGTCACGCCACTAGTGCCGCTGCCGCTCACGCGCCTTGGACAATGGGCAGGAAGAGTCCGTGCCACGTGTCAATCTCGGTCTGACTCTTGAACTGGTAGTAGTTGCGCGAGGCCTTCGTCATGGCCGCGGTGGGAAAGATGTCGGGCGAGTTCGCCGTGACCGACGGGGCCAGACCAATCTCGGACCTCATCGAGGCCAGCGTCGCCTTGTTCCAGCCCGTCGGGGCTAAGAGTTCGTTCTTGGCGTTCGGGACGGGGCAGATGTAGTCCACGTAGTACTCGACCACCGACTGCGTCTGCGGGCTGAAGTAGTAATCCATGGCGGTCATGGCGTCGCGGGGATTACGGGCGTTGAGCGGGATGCACATGTTGTCAGTCCAAAAGGGCATTCCTTCCGTCGGCACCATGAAAGCCAAGTTCTTATTGCCGTTCACGGTGGCCTGGAAAATGTCGCCCGAGTAGCAGTGCGCGATCCACAAGTCACCGTTCTTCAGGTGCTGGATGTAGCTGTTGTCGTAGTATCCCGCCACGATCCCGCTGTCACGCTGCCAACGAAGTTTCGTGGCCGCCTTTTGCCAGTCACTGGGCTTAGAGGTCACGGGGTTGATGCCCAGCGCCAAGAGACCCAACGTGCCGAGTTCCACCGGGTCAGCGAGCATGCCAACTTTGCCCTTGTACTTGCTGTTGAACATCAAACTCAAAGAACTACCCGGGGTCGTGACGTGGGCCTTGTTATAGGCCAGGGTGCACCAACCGGACTGCCACGCCATGGTGTACTTATTCGTCGGGTCCCAACTGGGCTTTTTAACGAGCGGTCCCGCGTACTTGTTGAAGTTCACCATGCTGGTCGGGTCCAGCGGCACGAGCCATCCGCCCTTGATCAGGTAGCCCAGTTCGACGGAGTTGTTGGTGAGCACGATCAGGTCGTAGCCCGTGTCACTGTGGGCGGACAGGGAGGGCAAAATTCGCTGGTAGAACGATCCGTTGTCTTCGATCACTTCGTTGTAGGTCGTGTGGATGCCCGTTACCGCGGCCAGGTGGTCCAGTGAGAGGTGGTGGCCACCAGTCGTGTCGACGTAGTACGGCCAGTTGGCGAAACGAAGTTGCTTATTGGTCTTTTGGGCCTTCCACCACGTTGCCGATCCCACGTTCGCGTTGGGCAGGGCCGCTCCCGCGGCGTTGGACACCGCGCCGAGGCCGAGACCCGCAGCGCCGAGGCCGAGCCCACCGATGCGCAGGGCGTCACGACGCGACACGCGTGGCTGCGTCATTCCGCGCCACAGAGCCGAATCCATAGAGTTAGGTTCTTTGGTCATTGGATTATTCCCCCTCATTAGTCATCGTCCCACTTGGACGTACTACGAATGTGTGCTCAACCGGCCACCGCATTTCGACTTCATCACCCGTCCGAGGAGCGAGAGCATCACCTATATTTTGAGCGTACACCGTGAAATCTCTACCGTCGGGGCTGAGAATCAAGTACTGATTTCCGACGCCGGAAAAGGTCGCCACACGCACCACTCCGCGCAGACAGTTCGTACCAGCTTCCTCGGCCCTAGCCGAGGGTACGAGATGAATTTTCTCGGGACGCACCCCCACCTGCACCGCACTGCTTGCCGTGAGACCCTCGGCGACGTTCGCTGCCGCGACGCGGAGTCGATGCCCGCCCGTCACCTCCACGTCGTAGTAACCCTGCGTCGCGCTGCCCAGAATTCCGGGCAGCAGATTCGACGCACCAAGAAACGAGGCCACGAAATCTGTTTGTGGCCGTTCGTACACTTCGCGAGGAGTTCCCAGGCCCTCGATACGGCCCTGATTCATCACGACGATACGGTCCGACATCGTGAGCGCTTCTTCTTGATCGTGCGTGACGTATAAAAATGTGATGCCCACCTGTGACTGAATGCGCTTGAGTTCAATCTGCATGTGCTTACGCAACTTGGCGTCCAGAGCCGACATGGGCTCGTCGAGCAGGAGCAGTGTGGGGCGATTCACGAGGGCCCGGGCCAGGGCGACTCGCTGCTGTTGGCCTCCCGAGAGGGCCGCCGGTCGGCGAGCGGACAATCCGGCTAGATCGACGAGCTCCAGCATCTCACCCACCCGTTGAGCGGCGTCGGCCTTGCTGACGCCCTGACGACGAAGTCCAAAGGCGATATTGTCGCCCACCGAAAGATGGGGGAAGAGGGCGTAGGACTGGAACACCGTGTTGACGTCACGGCGGTAGGGCGGTAGGCCCGTTACGTCTTTCTCGCCGAAGAAGATCGATCCCGTGCTCGGTTCCTCGAAGCCCCCCAGCATGCGCAAGGTGGTGGTCTTGCCGCATCCCGAGGGGCCCAAGAGACTGAGGAACTCACCAGCTCGGATATCCAAACTGAGATTGTCCACCGCCCGTACTTCGGCGAATTGTTTCGTTACGTTAACTAAACGTACATTGACCGGTGCGGGGCTCTCACCCATTACAGATTGTCACTCAACCAGGTCACGAAAGTTACCCTACTCCCTGGACTGCCCGAGTTGATGTAGTGCCGGCGCCGCGCGAGTGACCCCTAGAGGGCGTCATCACCACGCTCATTGGTCCGCACTCGCACGACGGTCTCTACCGGCACCACCCAGACCTTGCCGTCACCGATCTTGCCGGTGCTGGCCGCGGTCACAATGCCGTTGACCACGTCGTCAACCTGGCCGTCATTGACCAGGACTTCCATACGCAGCTTCGGTACGAAGTCGATTTCGTACTCGGCCCCGCGGTAGACCTCCGTGTGTCCCCGCTGACGACCGAAGCCCTGGGCCTCGGTGATCGTCATTCCGTTAATTCCGAGATCCTTGAGGTGCTCTTTCACATCATCCAACTTGAACGGCTTCAAAATAGCTACGACGAGTTTCATTTTTCTCCTTAGGGGTTTTCGTTATCGACCGAGCGAGTTGACTCGCTCGGCAAAGGTTTCGGTGGGGAAGGCTTCTTCGTCGTGGATGGCGAGGTCGCCGACTTCCAAAACGGCGTCGGTCTCTCGAAGACCCACGAGCTTCTTCACGAGGAAGAAAATAATCGCGGTACCGACGGCGGTAAAGATAATGACCCAGGTGGCGGCGAGAAACTGCTCCCAGAGTTGGTGGAACGATCCCGTGTAGAACCAGCCACCGACCGAGAAGGCGGGGCCCTCACCAGCCGGGTAGACGATCATGCCGGGGTCCGAGACGAGACCGACCAACAGACCACCGAGGAGTCCGGCGATTCCGTGCGTGTAGACCACACCCAGTGCGTCATCGACGCGGCTGAAGGGTCGTACTCGCGACAGGTAGTTCCACGACACCCAGACCAGCGTCGAGGCCGTGAGGCCCACCACAATGGCGCCGAGGCCATTGACGAAACCCGCTGAAGGTGTAATCGCGACCAGGCCACAGATCATGCCGTTGATGGCGCCGAGGAAGGTGGGCTTCTTTTGACGTGAGAACACCATGTCCATCGCCATCCAGGTCAGAACACCGACGGCGGTGGCAACATTCGTGTTCAGAACCGCCGCCGCAGCGTCGGCCCCGGCGTAGTACGAGGCGCCGCCGTTAAAGCCGTTCCAGCCCAGCCACAAAAGTCCGGCCCCAATGGCCACCATCATGAGGTTGCTCGGCACCGTGGTGCGGTCGCGCTTCAGACGAGGTCCGACAATGGCGGCGGCCACCAGCGAGGCGACGCCGGCCGAGAGGTGAATCACGAATCCACCGGCGTAGTCCACGGCCCCCTTTTGAGCAAAGAAGCCTCCGCCCCACATCAAGGCGGCGTCAATGCAGTACACGAAGGTGATCCAGAGTGGCACGATCAACAGCCAGGCCTTGAACTTCAAACGCCCAATGAGACCACCCAAAAACAGCAGGGGTGTAATGGCGGCGAAGGCGAATTGGAAGTAGGCCAAGCTCGACGTCGGGAAGTGGAAGGGCACCAGGGTATTGGTGCCCGATACCGCTTGTCCCTGTTCACTCAAGTGGCTCAGAATGGGGTGGGGCTTGCCCACGAATCCACTCCAGAAAGAACCCGTGGCTCCGAGGTGAGCCTGCGGTCCGAAGGCCATGTTGTAGCCCCACAGAACCCATACCACCAAGGTCAGCGAGAAGCCCGAGAAGATCATCAGCATGGTGTTGACGATCCACTTCTTTTGGACGAGGCCACCGTAAAGAACGGCGAGCGCTGGAATACTCATTAAGCCCACCAGCGTGGCGGCTACGAGCTGCCACGTGTTGTCGCCGGGATTCAACCAGGCGGGGTAGGGGATGTTGGAAGCCGCAAAAAACACGTCTGTTCCTTTCCGTGATGCATGGAGAGGGCGACGCTGGCCTCGGTTGACCTTAGTAGTCAATCAGCCAATTATTTCCAGTCAGTTAGCGCAGTGTTTCTACTTCGTTAACTTCCCTCAACAGGGTGGACGCGACTACTGCTCGGTCGGGGCTGCGGCCGCTAGGAGTGACTTCTCGAAGACCTGGCTGATGTCCATCACGGATACTTCGTCACCCTTGCCGTTGGCCTTAACCGCGTCGTCCAACATGATCATGCAGAAAGGGCAGGCCGTGGACACAATGTCAGCGCCGGTCTCCAGTGCTTCATTGGTACGGTTCATGTTGACGCGGGTGCCGATGTTTTCTTCCATCCACATCCGCGCACCACCGGCTCCACAGCAGAATCCCTTCTCGCGGCAGCGACCCATTTCTACTTGCGTCACTCCCGGAATCGCGTCCAGCACGCTGCGGGGTTCGTCGAAGACGCGGTTGTGGCGACCGAGGTAGCAGGGGTCGTGATAGGTAACGACTCCCTTGTAGCCCAGACCCGGAGTCAGACGACCAGTCGCCACGAGGTGACCAAGCAGTTCGGCGTGGTGAATAACTTCGTAGTCTCCACCGAGCGCGGGGTACTCATTTTTCATCGTGTTAAAACAATGGGGGCAGGAGGCCACAATCTTCTTGGCGCCCACGCTGTTCAGAGTTTCAATGTTGGCCTTAGCCATTTCCTGGAACAAGTACTCATTACCCATGCGACGGGCCGGGTCTCCGGTGCAGGACTCGCGGGGGCCCAGGACGCCGAACTTAACGCCCGCTCGGTGCAGCATGCGGGCCGTTGATTCGACCTGCTTACGACCACGCTCGTCGAGCGATCCCGCACAGCCCACCCAGTACAGGTACTCAATGTCCTCGGGGATGACGTCCTCAATGACGGGAATTTCGAAGTCCATAGCGGCGATCCAGTCGGCACGCTTGGCCTGACCCAGACCCCAGGGGTCGCCCTGGTTCTCCATGTTGCGCAGCAGCAGGCTGGCCTCACTCGGAAAGCGTGACTCCATCAAGACTTCATAACGACGCATGTCGATAATGGCGTCAACGTGCTCAATGTCAACCGGGCACTCTTCCACGCAGGCTCCGCAGGTCGTGCACGACCAGAGAATGTCGGGATCGATGACCGACGGGACGAGGCTGTCGGGACTGGCCTCACCGGTGAGGAGCCGGTCCGCCGAGGCGAACATGTTGTCGCGCAGTCCCATAATCAGCAACTTCGGACTGAGGGGCTTGCCGGTGTTCCAGGCTGGGCACTGCGACTGGCAACGACCGCACTCCGTGCAGGTCGAGAAGTCCAGCATCTGCTTCCAGGTGAAGTCCTCAATGTGACCGACACCAAAGACCGTGTCTTCCGTGACGTTCTCCATGTCCATGTCGGGGGTCTTGTCGAGACCACCGAGGGCCCGGGGCCGACGTGAGAAGGAGACGTTGAGGGGAGCTAGAAAAATGTGCAAATGCTTGGAGTAGGACACGAAGACCAAGAAGCCGGCAATAACGCCGATATTGGCCAGGAGGAAGACCACTTCAATAACCGAGTTGACGCCCGCACCCAAGGGGGCCAGCCAGCCAGCCAGCAACTGGCTGGAAAACGCCCAGGGCGACTCCGCAAAGGGGAAGTAGCCCGTGTTGATCTGGGCGGCGCGGTAGACCAAGAGTGTGATGATGACGAGGGCAATCATGCCCAGTACTAACCAGGCGGCACCGAGGTGACTCCCGTAAAAACGGCTGTTGCGATCTTTACGCGAGGGAGCATTTTTCACGCGAATGATGGAGAACACCACCAACGAGAGCAGGACGGCGGTGGCGAAGAAATCTTCGACGAAGGCGAGCCAGTTGCTCTGGCCAATGAAGGGGATATGAAAGTCACGGTTAAAGAGCGCGCCGTAGGCCTCGAGAATCGTGGTCAGCAGAACGGTAAAGCCCCACATCGTGAAGAAGTGAGCCAGACCAGGAACGGTCCACTTCAGCAGCTTGCGCTGGCCGGCGACTTCGACGACTTCGGCGCTGACGACTTCCTTAGTCCGTCGCATGCCTTGCCAGGTGCGGTTGGCGGGCTTGCCGCTGCGTACGAGCTGCGACAGCCAGAAAAAGCGCCGGCCGGCGATGGCGAAGCAGATCAGCGAAACTGCGAGTCCGATGACAATACGAGCCAGCATTAGTTCTCCTGAGGGGTTGGCAGCGGTGTTACGGTGAGCAAAATGACTCTAGTTGTTCCGAAAATTTTCGTTGTAGCGACTTGGCGTCGGCCCGCGCTGGCCGTGGTACTTCGAACCTAGTCCGGCCGAGCCATAGGGGCGGTCGGCGGGGGTAGTCATTTCGAAGAAACTAATTTGGCCAATTTTCATACCGGGGTAGAGCGTGATGGGCAGGTTCGCCACGTTCGATAGCTCCAGAGTGATGTGACCCCGAAAGCCCGCGTCAATAAAACCGGCGGTCGAGTGAATTAAAAGGCCCAGACGACCCAGCGAACTCTTGCCTTCCAAGCGCCCAACGAGGTCATCAGGGAGACCCACCGTTTCCACAGTTGAGCCCAAAAGAAACTCACCGGGGTGCAGAATGAGCGGATCTGTGGGGCCAACATCGATGAGCTCGGTCAGGTCCTCAAGGTCCTCTTTGACGTCAATCACCCTACGAGAGTGATTGCGAAATACCCGAAAGAGTTGGTCAACGTGCAGGTCCACCGAGGAGGGCTGAATGCAACCCTCGCCCAGGGGGTCGATCAGGATGCGCCCCTCAGCGAGGGCTTGGGTTATGGAGCGATCAGAAAGAACCATTGTGGCTGTAAGGATACTCGCTGAACTATTGAGACTACGTAGTTTGTCAGTCCATACGGCTGGAGTTCTCCGGGCGTCACAACTTTGCCCACCCGGGTGCCGTGGCTATAATTAGGTTCTTCGCGGGTGTAGCTCAATGGTAGAGCGACAGGTTCCCAATCTGTATACGCGGGTCCGATTCCCGTCACCCGCTCCACTGCAGTGCAGCCGCCGCCAACTCCTCACATTGAGGAGTCGGCCGGCTAGGCCTACTTACGTGAACAGTCCGCGACTTGCGAAAAAGGAACGAACCGTCGTGCCGTCGTAGGCAGCGCCAGCGGCGGGCGTCCTCGGGTGGACCACGACGACTTCGACCTGAAGTTCACCGGACTCGATTTCACCGAAGAATTCGTAGGCGCCAATCAAGCTCGCGAGCAGGAGATCACGCGGCTCCGCATCCACGGGGACCGCCTGAGCGCGCGTCGCGAGTCGGATGAAAAAGTCCTCCTTCCACATGCCAAAGCCCTCGTGGTGCTTCGCCACGTCGACCAGAGTCTCGAAGAGCCAACTGAGTTGCCCCACGTGGGGTGTAACCACATACTGGGGGTCGGGATAAAACCCGCCGGGCTGGAGTTCGGGTGCGTGGCTGACGATGCCTACTCCCGCGCCGCCCCAGGCTTTGGCGAGACCAATCTCTCCGTTGTTAATTGCGACAGCTATCTGATCAAGTTGTGTGTACGTTTTTTCCATAGCCAAACGCTACGAGTGGCCTGTGACACTGACCAGTCAGCCGCAGCATTGCGACGCAGGTGCTGTTCGAAAACCCATGCTGTGAAACGGCCCAGCCAGCCACTACCGTCTCAACTATCCGGTATTGTTCACCGTACAAGATAACGGCGCAACGTAAACCAGCCAGGAGACCAGAAATGGCAGAAGTTCGTTTCGAGCAAGTGGGCAAGCAGTTCGGAACTCAGCAGGTACTCACCGGGTTTGACCTCACCGTTGACGACGGAGAATTTTTGGTGCTCCTCGGACCCTCCGGCTGCGGTAAGACGACCGCACTACGAATGGTGGCTGGCCTCGAGGAGCCCACTACTGGCTCCATATTGATTGGTGGTAAGTCCGTGGAGGGGGTTGCGCCCCAGCACCGCGACGTCGCCATGGTCTTTCAGAGTTACGCCCTCTACCCCCACCTCAGCGTCGCCAAGAACATTGGCTTTCCTCTCCTGAGCCAGGATGGATCTAAGGATGAGAACCAGAAGAAAGTTCGTGAAGCCGCTGAATTACTCGGTCTTGGGGAACTCTTGTCTCGTAAGCCCAAGGAGCTCTCAGGAGGTCAGCGCCAGCGCGTAGCCCTCGCTCGAGCCATCGTCAGGAGCCCACGAGTCTTCTTAATGGACGAACCGCTCTCCAACCTGGACGCCACCTTGCGCACGCAGACCCGTGGTGAAATTGTTCAATTGCAACAACGACTCGGCACTACCACCATCTACGTCACCCACGATCAAGTGGAAGCCATGACGATGGGTGACCGAATTGCCGTAATGAACAACGGCCACCTCCAACAAATAGGCAGCCCGGCCGAACTCTACGAGGACCCCATCAACACTTTTGTCGCCAGCTTTGTGGGTAATCCCGGGATGAATCTCCTACGCGCACAGAGGCGTAGCGGAGTTATCTACGTCGGCGACACCGCCACCGTGAACGTTCTCGGCGCCGACGAATCGATAGTCATGGGAGTTCGCTCAGAAGATCTCCAGCTGTCGAACAGTGGCGTACCGGGCGTCTGCTCCGCGCTCGAAGTCTTGGGTTCGGAAGTTCACGTCCACGTCGACGCCCCAGGTGGACAGACTGTCGTTATCCGCCAGGCAGCCAATGTCGCTCGCCCTCGTTTAGGTGAAACAGTGTCATTCATCGTTACCACTGAGAACCCGCTCTTTTTTGACGCACTCACGCTTGAGCGACTCCGGGCATGACCCGACGCAGCGTCAGGATTCGCCAGAGCGTCGGCGCGTACGCCCTCATTGCACCAGCTCTCACTCTGATCAGCGTTTTCATCATCTATCCCTTCTTACGCAACTTCAAGTTGGCGCTCTACGCCATACCGCCGTTCCCAGGCCTACCCTCCAAGTGGCTAGGTATTCACCAATTCACCACCACCGTGACCTCCGACGTTTTTCTCAATTCGCTACAGGCGACGCTCCTCTATACGGCCATGGTGGTACCACTCGGTGTCTTCGCTGGGCTCGTTCTCGCCGTGACCGCACACCAGAAACTTCGAGGAATGGCGATCTACCGGGTGATTTTCTCCACGACGGCGGTGAGTTCGGTCGCCGTGGCCGCCACAATTTTTGGCACTTTGCTCAACCCGGTCAATGGCTTACTGCCCTGGTTCGGCATCAACGTCAATCCACCCTTCCTGCAAAACACCACGTGGGCCCTACCGGCGATGGCGATCATCGGAATCTGGGAATTCATGGGACTGTCGTTCCTTCTCTTCAGTGCCGGCTTGCAATCCCTGCCGGAAGAGGTCATGGAGGCCGCCCTTGTTGACGGCGCTTCACCGGTGCGACGCTTCTTTCGCGTGACCATACCGATGTTGAGCCCCACCATTTTTTACGCCGTAGCCGTCGGCACAATCGCCGCCATGTACACCTTTGGGCAGATGGACGTACTCATCGGCACTGGCTCCACTACCTATACCAATACCGATACCTTGGCCTACCTGATTTACCAGTCAGTCACAGTCCAACCCAACGCTGGGGTGGCTGCTTGCATCTCGATCGCCCTCTTTGGTATTACCTCACTCATTACTTTTCTCCAGTTCCGCTTTCTCGAGCGACGGGTTCACTATGTCGGAGAATAAGGTGTCCCAGCGCAGGTTTTCGCCACGGCTTGGGAGCAATCTACGCATCGTGAGCAGTTACGCCATTCTCACGCTGGGGGCGCTCGCCGTCTTGTTCCCGCTCTATATGACCATCGTGAGTTCACTCCTTACCGCCAAGCAGTTCGGTGACACACCCCCAGACTTCTTCCCCCCCACCCCCCAATGGAGTGCGTATAGCAACGCCTTCTTTTCCGGCCACATGTGGCATTACCTCTTCAACTCTCTCCAGCAGACGGTGGAGATTGTGATGGGCGCCAGTATCACGACGGTTCTGGCTGCTTGGGCCTTTGCTACCTACAGTTTTCCCTTCAAGAGGATTCTCTGGACCATTGTCCTTTCGACTCTGCTCATCCCCTTTGAAGTCACGATCATCACCAATTTCCAGACGGTCAACTCACTGCACCTCTACGGCACCATGTGGGCCCTCTCCGTTCCCTTTATGGTGTCGGCCTTTGGCATTTTTCTTCTGCGCCAGGCATTTTTGGGGATTCCTCGCGAAATGCGCGAAGCCGCCACTCTCGACGGACAGGGGTCAATGGGGTTTCTCTGGCGGGTGGCCCTGCCTCTCGTGCGGCCCCAGCTCGCTGCTTTTATGGTGATTTCGGCCCTCGGCGCCTGGAATTCCTATCTCTGGCCCTTGCTACTGACGACCAACAGCACCACTAACCGCACCATCCAAATCGGTCTCAAGGCCCTCAATGCCGGAACAATTCAGGGTTTTAACGTTGTTTTAGCTGGATCGGTCATCGCCGCCGTGCCCATGATTCTCATCATGATCTTCTTTAATAAGCAGCTCGTCCGCAGCCTCACTGGAGGAGCGCTCAAATAGTTTTCCGCTCGACGTGCGAAGATGCTTCTCTTCTTGTACGCTAAACAAGAGAAGCACAACTATCCCTAGGAGAGCAACAATGAAAAAACGTCAAACGCTTCGAGCACTTGCGGGAGTCAGCATGCTGTTGAGCTCCGTGATTGCCACTGGGGTCTTTTCCACTACGGCCACCGCGACGACGACTTCGGTCTGTAATCCAGCGCTCGCCAATACCTCCGGAAAGATCAACATCAACTTCTGGGAGTCCGCTTCGGGCACCGCTTCTGACGCCACCACCCCCGAATCGGTCATGGTGAAATTGGTGAACGCCTTCAACGCTTCGCAGACCAAGATTCACGTCAACGACGTGAGTCAGCAGAGCTCTACCGACGGCACCTGGACTCCCTACGTACAGTCCCTCGCTAATGGCACTCAGCCCGACATTTTGTACTTCGACAACTACCAAAACCAGCAGGCATCGGACTCCACGACCTTCATTCCGGTATCCGCGTGCATCGCTGCTTCCAAGTACTCCACCGCCGACTTCTTGAAGAAGGCCATCGGCCAGCAGACCATCAAAGGTCAGCTCATGGGCATGCCCTTCGCTATGTCGGCCCCGGTGATGTACTACAACCTCCAGGCCTTTAAGAAGGCAAAGATTGCTGCCCCGCCGAAGACCTTTGCCGAGCTCGCTATTGACGCCGCCAAGCTCAAGGCCGCCGGCTACAAGGACGGCATCTCCGTGAAGAATGACCCCTGGTGGCTCCAGATCTGGAACGGAATGTCGGACCAGTACTACGTCAATCAGCAGAATGGTCGCACCGGCCGCGCTACGGCCGCCGCCTTCAATAACGCCACCAGCCTGGCTCTGGTTACCGATATCCACAACATGGTGAAGGCCGGAACCGCGAAGTCCTTCCCCGGAACTGGTGTTGGTCTGGCAGCGTTTAACAACCTCTTCGACATCGCGAATGACAACTCGGGTATCACCTTCGACACGTCATCAGCGTTAGGAACCATCGGTGGCTACCTGCCCTTGTTCAAGAACGTCACCCTCGGTGTGGCTCCCCTACCGACCTTGACCAGCGCCGCCACCAACGGTGTGCAGCCTGGTGGCCAGACGCTCTACATCCCGAAGAACACCAGCGCTGCGAAGGTCGCGGCTGCGTGGGTCTTCATGCAGTACATGGTGAGCGCCAAGACAATGGCTACCTGGGATGCCGGAACGGGTTACAACCCAGTGCGTGCATCCGCTGCTGCCGACCCCATCATCACCAAGCTATGGGCGTCGAAGCCGTACTACAAGGTGGCCTACAACGAAATCATTGCTGGCACCACCACTAACGCCACCGTCGGCCCGCTCGTCGGACCCTACCTTCAGGTCAATGACGCCGTAGCCAATGCCTTGGCGACGATCTTCACTGATCCGAACTCCAACCCCGCGACGCAGCTAAAAGCGGCCGAATCAGCGGCCAACGCGGCGATCGCCGCGTACAACGCTGCACACTAAAACCAATTCAGTAGCACGGCAAGAAATGACATCACGTCGTAACTACTCCATCGAGGAAATTCGACAGCAGTTTCCCGCTCTGCGGTCCGCCGGTTCGCCTATTTATTTAGACGGACCGGCGGGCACGCAAGTGCCGGACCAGGTGATTGCGCGCATGGTCGAAGCCTTGACCACCTACCGAGCCAACGTGCACGGAAATTTTGCTAGCTCTCTTCGGGCCACCAAGATTGTTGAAGAATCACGCCACGCCGTGGCTGATCTCGTCAATGCTCGTAGCGAGCGCGAAATAATTTTCGGCGCGAATATGACCTCCCTCACTTTCCAGATGACCCGGACCCTCGGACCACGTTTCTCTCCGGGCGACGAACTTTTGCTCACCGGCATGCAGCACGATGGCAACACCACCCCCTGGCTCATGATGGCCGCGGAACGGGGTATGACCGTTCGGCGGGTTGAATTCGATCCGACGACGTACCAACTCAACCGTGACGAGTTGAGTAGCGCCATCTCTTCGAAGACGGCGATGGTGGCTATCAACTACTCCAGCAATGTTCTCGGCACCATTAATGACGTGCAGGAAATTTGCCGACTCGCCCGGAACGCGGGCGCCCTCACCTACGTCGACGCCGTCCAGTACGCCCCTCACGGACCCGTGAACGTCCAGGCGCTGGATTGCGACTTCTTAGTGGCTTCCATGTACAAGATTTTTGGACCACATATTGGCGTCCTGTTTGGTCGCGCGGAAGTCCTCCAGGATCTTCGGCCCCACAAACTTCGCGCCGCATCCGACGACATTCCTGATCGTTTCGAAACGGGCACGAAATCCCTCGAAGGTATTGCCGGCACCATGGGCGCCGTTGAATACCTCGAATGGGTGGGCGCCGAGTTCGGCGTGACGAGCCCCGCCGCTCTGCCGGGGCTTCGCCCCCGCACCGTGACTCTCTACGAGGCCTTCGCCGCCATGACCGACTACGAGCAGCCCTTAGTCACTCGACTCATCCAGGGTCTCCACGCCCTGCCCGGAGTAGTGGTACACGGAATTACCGACCTCGCTCTCCTGCACGACCGCGTGCCCACTGTGTCGTTTTCCCAATCGGGCCTCGACCGCGAAGCCCTCGCCATCGCCCTCTCCAATCGGGGTATCTACTGTTGGAACGGTGACGTCTACGCTCCCGACGTGATTGACCGCCTAGGTCTCACTCTCGAAGGCGGCGTCATCCGAATGGGAATCACTCACACCAATACCCTGTCGGAGGTTGAAACGACTCTCGCGACTTTGGGAGAATTGCTCTAAGGGCCCGAGTCGCAGCTCAGAACAACGACGCCGCGATCAATGACGCGCTGGCCGCTGGAGGACTCGACGACGTAACGCACTACGAGACCGTCGCCCCACGTTTCGGGTTCCCCCCAGTGGACCATCGCTCGTGAGGGGAGGCTCACCATGCCAGAGAAGCGACCCATAATGCGCTGTACGCGCGTGGGATCGCCATCGGCGCACTGGTCCACCACGGCGGTAACGGCGTGACCCATTGTCGAGGTGCCGTGCAGGAGTAGGCCCGGTAATCCCGCAGCGAGAGCTACCGCTCGGTCCGTGTGAATAGGGTTGTAAATTCTCGCCGCCTCGGTATAGAGGTGGGCTTCGCCCGCAGTGAACACCATCTCAGCGCTGCCGCTCCACGTGCTGGGTGGACGGGTATCAATCTCGTCGCGCGCTGGTGGGGCTGCGTCGGGACCATCGAGGGTTTCCCCCAGATAAAAATTTCCTTGCTGGGTGGAAGATACTAAGTCCCCCTGCGCGTTCCGCGACTCCAGCAGGAGCGTGACGAGGACACCAGGCTTTTTAGCCTCGAGCCCAACCACCGTGAGCGTCGTCGTCAGGAGTTCATCGCGACCAATGGGCTGCAGCAATACCGTGTCGTGTGACGCGTGAATAATCGCTACTCCGCTCCCCAGATCCTCGGCGGCGAGGTCGCGGCCCAGGTCGAGGATGACCGGCCACTCGAGGCAGACGGGGAAGAGGGGGTGCGCCTTCAGACCACCCGAGACCGTCGTGTCCAGATGCACCGGCTTCGTGTCACCCAAGCCTGCGGCGAACGACAAGAGCCACCGCGTCTCGGCGACGCTGCTGCGCGGACCGGCCTGTCGACCGATGAGATCTCTCGAAATACTCACGAGTTCTCCTGTGAGGTCACGTACTCAATGAGGCCCTTCAATAACCTGGCTCGTTCTTCTAGCGAATCCACTGACACCCACTCGACATCGGTGTGGGCACCAGCACCCACCGCGCCCAGCCCATCCAAGGTCGGAACACCTAGGGCGGCGGTAAAATTACCGTCCGAACCCCCGCCCGAGGCCACACCCTCGAAGGGTGGAATCTCGAGGAGGTCGGCGACTACTTTTGCTGCCCGTAGGAGTTCAACTGACGACTCTTTTTCGAAGGGCGGACGGTACGACAGGCGCTCCACGAGCACGGTGACGTCGGCGACGCTGCGGAGCTCCCGGCTGAGTGCGGACTCGATGCGTTCGAATTCCGCGCTGGTCCAGGCCCGAACATCAAAGACCACAGAGGCGAGGTCGGGCACGGTGTTGACTGACGAGCCGGCTGAGGCCACGGTGGGCGTCACCGTCGTCTCGAGGGCACTGTCTCCGAGCGCTGCGCCCCGACTCACGAGCTCGGCGAGACCCACCAGAGCATTGGCTCCACGATGGGGTTCCACGCCAGCGTGCGCGGCACGGCCTCGACAGGTCAGACGGAAACGCCCCACACCCTTGCGAGCAATTTTGATGTCGCGACCCACGGCGGATTCAAGAACAAAAACAGCTCGAGCTCGACTAGCCACTTCCTCGATGAGCGGACGACTCACGCCACTTCCGATTTCCTCGTCCGAAGTGATGAGCAACGAGGCTCCGCTGGTCTGCGCGAGGACGTGCAGAGCAATGACGAGCCCCGACTTCATGTCGAGCACTCCTGGTCCCGTCACCCGACCATCAACTTCGCTCCACGGATTACGTGTGAGGGTGCCGAGGGGGTGCACGGTATCGAGGTGGCCGAGGATGAGCACCGGCGCGTCTCGCTCGCCCACAAACAGAACCGGAAAACCCTCACGCGACGTTCGCTCTACCAACAAACCCAAGCCCTGCGCCTGAGAGACCAGCAAGTCGGCGCAGGCCTCGAGACGCTCGGGGTCGCTGGTGGGCGATTCGCACAGCACCAGGGTTCGAAGATCCGCCACCATCGTCGAAGAATTAAATGTCATCAGAAAACCTTTCGTGAGATCCCACCAAGGGTCCGAATAGCTTCGAGGTCGACGGTGACCCCCAAGCCCGGACCCCTGGGCACTGCGAGAGTGGAGTTTTCCAGAATGAATGGCTCGGTCACATCCTGGGAGAAATAACGTTCGCTGGCCGAGATATCTCCGGGGTAGACGCAGCCGGGTAGGGCAGCCAGCGCCACGTTGGTGGCTCGTCCAATGCCCGACTCCAGCATCCCCCCGCACCACGTCGCTACGCCGCGTTCGAAACAGAAGTCGTGTACCGCCTTCGCGCTGAGCACGCCACCCAAGCGCCCCACCTTGAGATTGACGATTGAACACGCCGCGGCGTCCAAGGCCCGCCGCGTAGCGGCGAGCGAGACAATGGACTCATCCAGACAGATCGGGGTCGCCATCGAGGCCGCCAGTATGGCGTGCGTCTCGAGGTCGTCGACGGCGAAGGGCTGTTCGATCATCAATAGATTGAAGTGGTCGCAGCGACGTAAGAGCTCGAGGTCCGACGACGTGTAGGCCGCGTTCGCGTCGACCTGGAGGGCCAGGTCCGGGAAGGCAGCGCGGACCGCGGTCAGCACCTCGATATCAAAACCGGGTTCGATTTTTAATTTCACGCGTTGGTAGCCATCACCGACGTAGCCATCCACCGTCGCCACTAGTTCATCTATTGAGGAGGTAATTCCAACGGACACCCCGACCGCTACCGCCGAGCGGACCCCACCCAGAGCGTCGACCAATCGTTCGTCCGCTGCACGCAGCTCCGCGTCGAGCAGCGCCATTTCAAGTCCCGCCTTGGCCGCGGGGTAGCCCTTCACCCGCCGGAAGATTTCGCTTAGATCGCTGGAATGAAAATCGCCCCGCGCCACAATTGCCGGCACGAGAAAACGTTCGATGACGAGCTGTGACGCGTCGACAAACTCTTCGTTGTAGTAGGGCTCGGCGTGAGCAGCGGCTTCCCCCCAGCCCTCCCCGACGTCAGTTCGAACGTGAACGAGCAGGACATCACGAGCGACTTGAAGTCCGAAGGAGGTGCGGAATGGTCGCACCAGGGGCATGGGTACTCGCACAGTTTCTACCGCTTCGAGCTTCACGGCAATCCCGCGCCCACGACGTAGCCCTCAGCACCGATAGCCGCCAGAGTTAGTCCCGCGTCCAAGGTGTCACCCACCGCCCGGCCCACCGCCACCCGCCAGGCGTCAGCGAGGGCTGGAGAATTACTGCGCAGGTCGTGATAGCGCAGGGGCAGTGGTATCAACGACCCCTCAACCGGCAGCGCAGTGGATCGGTGAGGTCCCTCCTCCCCTAGCGCAATGAGAGCTTCACCACTCGCGCCAAGAGCACTGGGGGAAACATCAAGAGCTCCTCGTAAATTCCAGGACACCATAACGCGGTCCGTCACGTCGCCGGTATTAAAGGCGTCCACTCGTGAGCCGTAGTGATTCGGATAAAAACCAATGACGCGAGCACCCAGGCGCGTGAGATTAAACGTCGCGTTAGCCCGCAGGATGGGGTCAAAGGTCCATCGGATTTCCTTCACACCATTGGTCAAGCAGAGCGCTCGCTGCGCGAATTTGAGAGCAAGGCCCACGCCGGTACCACGTTCGCTAGTGATCACCCCGACTTGGTGTGAATGCAGGTGGAGACCACCATCCCATCCCAAGAATCCCAGGGCGAAGCCCACCGGCACACCCCTTCGTTCGGCGACCATGACGCACGAACCCGCACTGGCGAGCGCCCGCAGAACATTACGGGGGAGCACAACTGCCGGTCCCCAAATTGCGTCCATGAGTTCTTGCACTACGGGCAGCGCGTCAGAATCTGACACCTTCCCCACCAGCACACCAGCAGTGTCCTGCGCCTTCATTGATTCCGCATTCGCCGCCGCGACGAGTTCAGTTGCGACATGGTCCACGACTCAGTCCGCCTTCGTGTAGCGAAGAATTTCTTCGCCATCAACCAAGACTCGCGCCACGACGGCATCGTCGGCGTCATCAACAATGACCACCGCCCCGGTCTCGGTGTCCAGAAATTCTTTGGCCCCGGTGGGAATCAGTACGCGTCGTCCGTAGGGGGAGGGCGTGAAGACTTCGCCACCGTCGACTTCGAGGTCCAGTTCCATCCCGACTGGACCCACGTAGTGGCCCTCCATACGAGCTAAGAATTCCTCCGGCACCACGACGGTCTCGATGGGCGGATTATTGAAACCTTCCCACTCGTAGACCGAGGCCACACCCCGGATGATTTCTCCGAGCAAACTGTTCCCTCCGTCACCGTTGGTCATGACGACCACGCCGGATGGCCGATTCATGAGGCCCTCCATCTGACAGCAAAAGCCGCGGTTAGTCCCGTTGTGGCGAAAACGCAGTGCGGGACCCTCACCAATAATTTCCGGTCCCAGTCCGTGTGGGCCCGGGGCTACGGCCGTGAGCATGGTGCTGGCCATTGATGCAGAAATGAGACCTCGCGAATCCGAGAAGCGCAGTGCCCCCACGGCGCGAGTCAAAGTGGCCAAGTCGCACGCGGTCGACCACATGCCACCGGCCGCGTAGGTCGGCTTCACGTTGCCACCACCGGGCAGGCGTTCGCCAGAAATGAAGTGACCGCACGCCGCCTGGGGGAACTCACTGCGGTCGATCGGGTGCTGGTAGTGACTGCTGGTCATCTGCAGAGGTTCGAAGACTAAGCGCCGAATAATCTCAGGGTAGGGCTCGCCGTGAACGTCCTCCAGTAGTAGTTGGAGAATGGTGGTGCCGCCGCCGGAATAGTGAAACTCGGCGGTCGGCTCGGTAATTACCGTCACGGCTTCACTATTGGCCGGCGACGTACCATTCAAAATATCCCAGGTCGTCGGGATTGCTTCGCCGGGCACATAGCCCACAAAACCCGGCGTCGACGTTCCCGCGGTGTGCGACAGTAACTGTCGCGGTGTCACGGCGCGTGACGCCCACGCGTCCTCGCGTGGCAACTGCCAACTACGTAGCTGCTCATTGATGTCGCGGTCCAGCTGTATCAGCCCCTGCTCCACCGTGGCCAGGACAGTGAGGGCGTTAACGACTTTTGAAATGGACGCCGCCTGAAACATGGTGTCGGCGGTAACGGCCGCGCCACCCACCTCGGTGAGGCCGTAGCCGGCGACCCACGCGACCTCGCCACCTTCAATAACCGCAACCGCGCAGCCCGGAACCCCGTACCGCGCCATGCGCTCGTGGATGTCGTAGGTCGTAGGAGTCACTCCCGCGAAGGTGACTGCATCACGCAG
Source organism: uncultured Actinomycetes bacterium (assembly GCA_903860915.1). Taxonomy (GTDB): domain Bacteria; phylum Actinomycetota; class Acidimicrobiia; order Acidimicrobiales; family RAAP-2; genus RAAP-2. The sequence continues at coordinate 78,768 of CAIOSJ010000023.1, forward strand.
CCCCGTTTCTACTGCACTTTGTCGAGAATCTTTCACGATCCCACCTCTCCAACTAACGGACCATATCCGAGAGAATCCAACGTCGCGTGGAAGAAAGCATCTGGGTGCACGGAGGCCTGATTTATCGTGCCCGTCAGAATCAACCCCGAAACTGGCTCCACGTGAAACAAGACTCCCCAGTGACCTCGGTGGCCCCGCCACAGATGCGAACCGTACTTCCGCGCCTCCACACCAAGGCCGTAACCCAGGTAGCCCGGCGTGTGTCGCAGCGGGTCGAGTGCACGAAAATCCCAACGCAGCATCGATAACAAAGCTTCCGGCGACAGGAGATCTCCCACGAAGAGCGCACGAGCAAAGCTCGCCAGGTCCCTCGCTGTCGAGACCAGACCGCCCCCGGCCCAGTCGGCGGTGCCACTAATAGCCATGACGTCGAACGCACCCTGATAGGCGTGGCTGAGGACGGGGCCACGGTGTTCCTCGTAACCTTCAAGATAGGTCTCGTGCAGGCCGACCGGATTCAAAATACGTTCCCGATAAGCCACGTGCAGTTCTTGCCTCAGAATATTTTCTATCACCAAGCCTAAAAGTACGTAACCGGTATCACTGTACGAATATCCGTAGCCGCCGCCCGGCTCGAAGTGTGGTGCCCCCCAGGCGATGGCCCCCTCGAGCAGCTCCAATGGTGACCAGCGCCTACCGGGTTCCTCCGCCAACTCGGCGAAGAATTCTGGAGCCGAGGCGTAGTCAAATAGTCCCGCGGCGTGAGTGAGCAGCTGACGAATGGTGACCTCGCCTCCGTGCGGCTCCCCACCGAAATTCTGCAGCGCGCGTAAGCAACTGCGGGCTTGCACATCGAGAAACTCAATGGCCGCATCGTCGAGGCGCAGATGCCCTTCTTCCACCAACTGCATGATGAGGGTGGCTGTGAAGGTTTTCGTCACGCTGGCGATACGAAATGAGTCGTCCGCAGATAAGGCTCGGGGTGAATCCGCAGCGCTACGACCCGCCGCCCCACTCGCCGAGTCTCGACCGTCAAGCCACTCCACCCGAACGAGGCAATTGACAACTTCGTCACTCAACTGCTGGGTTACTACCGCATTCAGTGAGTTCGACAACGACGTCACGCGCCACCGCCCAAGTACGACTCCAGTCGGGGGTAGAGGTCCTCGCCCGCTGCGAGCGAGCCCAGGGCCGCCATCAGGGCGAGACGAGCCTTGGGCGCCGTTCGGCCGCACGAACCCACCACGCCCAGGAAGTCCAAACCTTCATTGCGAAATCCAGGAGCGTAGGGGCGACCCGCAAAAACAATGGGTAGGCCGAGGTGGCTCAACTCATAGACGACGTCCCACAGGGGAAGCGGCAGATTGAGATCACCGAATACTTCGAGGACCAGACCCTGGGCTGAGGTGGCGATGCCGCGGAGAAGTTCCGGCGCCATCCCGCTGAAGATTGTCACCAGGGGCACCGCGTCAACGAGTCCATTCGGTGTTTGCCAACTGCGCGGCGGCGGCGAATTCCACGTCGCACCCGCCTCGCCCCAGCTGCCGAGGGCGGGACCGGGCACCGCCGTGAAGGCCTCACGACGACTCGCGTCACGCTTCACGACCTGAGCCGCCGAATAGATCACGTCATCGAGCAAGACCACGACCCCCCGTTCCGCGCAGGCGGGATCTCGGACCAGTTGCAGAGCGTGCCGCAAGTTCTCGGGGCCGTCGGGTTCGGGGTGCGAATGTGGTCGCATGGAACCAGTAATGACCACGGGCACCGACAAGGTGGGCCCGAGAAAGAGATCCATCAGGTACGCCGTCAATTCCAGCGAATCGGTGCCGTGGGTAACCACCACTCCCGCAGCACCCGCCGATATCGCCGCTTCGACGTGACGAGTAATTCCCAACATGTCCTCGGGCGAGAGACTGGCGGAATCACCAGTCGCGACGTCCTCGACGGAAATGTTCTGATCGCTGAGCCCTAATTCACCCAGGAGTTCGTGGCCGCTCAGACCGGTCCATTGCTCGCCGTCGTAGTGCGACGAGATCGTTCCGCCGGTAGCGACGACGTGAATGTTTCCTGGCAACATTTTAGGACCCCCCTCGGGCGATGACCGTATACGGGGCCAATTCCGCGATCGTCAAATCGTCCAGAAAACTGTCCCACGGAAGAACGGGACGACGTAGTCGCACGGGTGTCACCATCGACAGGTCAACCGGCGCCACGCCCGGAGCGCTGACCTCGACAATCTGCTCATCATCAAAGAGCTCAGCGAAGCCGGCCCGAAAATGACCTCGAGATTTCACGATGACGACCTCAGCCATTTCGGGGCGTAGTCCAACGTGACGTAGAAGGTCCGGGTCCGCCACCTGCACCGCGCGACTACTCACGCCAACGTCCACCCCGCCAACTCGAAGAACGCAACTACGGCCTGGGAATAGTGACGCGCCGCGGTAGACCCCCAGGCTGGGTACACACACCCCACTGCTCAAGGTCAGGACGCGAGCTCGGAGCGTGAGGGGTTGCGCCAACGCATCGAGCGAACCTTCGTTGAAGGTGACCACAATCTCAGCTCCGTCACCGGCTCGCCACGCCGCGTCCACGACCGATGCATCGCACTGCAGGCCCATCTGTACGTTCTGACGATTACTCGCCACGACCTCGCGCAAGAGTTCCGTTGACGTCGCGGGGGCCCCGCCCCCAGGATTATCGGACACGTCGGCGAGAAGCCACCGCTTCGAATTTGTCCGTAGTAACTCCATGGCGTCAGCGAGTGAAGTGGCGGCGGTTTGGAACTGGTGACGACGGGACCAGGCCAGATCACTCGCCGTTTCCAGCACCTGATGAGCGGCCAGGTCTCCCTCGGAGCCAGAAGTGGTCACGACCAGAATCGCCAGACCCGCGTGCGGACTATCCGCGAGAGAGAACCCACCGAAGAGGGATACGGAGCGGATCGGGGGCTCGAGGAACGACTCCACGACTTCCATGATGTGGCCCATGGGCTGATCGGAATCAGTTCGTTGTCCAATTTGGGAGACCACCAGTGGTAGTGAGTGGGAATACATAGTGAAGCTCTCACCCCCTAAGGCCGCCAGGAGTAGTGATCCCGCTTCTCGACAACGCTCTTCAATGTCGACATGGGGATTGGTTCGGTAGCCGACGAGCGCCGTTGCAGCTTCCACCATCGCGGGCGAAAGGTTGGCGTGAAAATCTAAAACTGCCACCAGGGGGGCGTCTCGGCCGATCGCCGCGCGGAGTGATTGGAGAAAGTAGCCGTCCGCATCCTCACCCTGGACCGTCATACCCGCTCCGTGACCGAGCACCGCTACCCCATCGACCCGACCCGCGGTGCTCAGGGCGGCGATGACTTCTTCGGTAAAACTCACCAGATCACGATCATCAACTGGGCCACCGGCTGGAAATTCCAGTGTGGGTAATTCACACACGATTACTCCGGCCGCAGTCAAGGTCTCGATCAGGGCGCGCGCTTCCCAACTAGCGGCGAGTCCACCCGGACTGCGGTGAACCTCGTGAGCATCACGTCGATACTGCGTCGTAGCCCGGGCGTTGCTTTCGTGGGCGTAGCCCGTGACCGCCACTTTCATGCTGACGCCAGTAGGGAGTCGACGATGCCCAGGGCGAATTCGCCCAAGCCGTGAAAATCACGAACTCGTTCGAGCTGAGTGCGGAGAAGTTCTCGGCGTCCCGTATCGAAACGCTGGAATTGCAGCAGTTCCGGCACTAGGCGCAGAACCAACTGTGGACTAACGGTCGAGAGAGTTTCCACTTCGTCGATGAACAGCTTGTAGCCAGCCCCCGAGGGGTCGTGAAAGGCCACCCGGTTCATCGTGCAAAAAGGGAACCAGACGGCCATCACGCGTGACCGATCGCTGCGTAGGTAATGATTCGATCGCACCAGAGCTGCGACGCGCGAAATTGTCTCTGGTCGCGGCGCCGCCGATTGAGCACGAATCCATCGATCGAACAATTTGGGGGAATTGCTCCAGCGACGGGAGGTCTCATCTAACATCGCCTCCACGTCGGGATGGTTTATCGCCACCGACTGCGCCAAGGCGCGCGTGGCCAAAGTCCAGTCATCCCCATGGATCAATGCCGTGGCTCGAGCAAAATCCTCCGGCTTCCCCCGATGCAGCAGCAAGGTGAGGCACGCATCAATCAGTTGTCTCGTTGCTCGGTCGCTCGGGGTCGTACTGCGGGGCCCATAGGTGGCCGAGTTCAGAACCGCGTCCAGTCGTTCGCCGAGACCACCACCGAGGACGCGAGCGAGGTGCACCACGCCGGTGTGGATACCGTCCACGTCAATTTCGTAGTCGCGGTCCCCCAAAATAATTTCACTGGGCAACTGCAGCAAGGTCGCCAATGTCGCGTGATCAGATTCCCTCTCCATGACGACACCGAGGGCGGCCACTAGCTGTGTGGCCGCTGTATCGCGGCGGGTGAAGTCGCCCGAGCGAGTCGCATCCACAATGACGGCGGACAACTTCTCCACCGCGGCCACCCGTGCATAGACGTCGGTCTCGTCACTGACGATGAGGCCCAATTCCTCATCCGTGTAGTTTGCCGTGAGGTCGATGGGGGCCGAGAGACCACGTAGGAGCGAAACCACACCGCGTGATTCTTTGGGGAGTACAACATCGAGTGTGCGTCCCGACATAAACGCGACCTGAACGCCCTGCGGCCCGGTTCCCTCGGGAGCGAGTGTGGTGTATTCGATGGGAATTCCGACCGGTGTTTCCTCCAACAATGCGTCACTGCGACTCAGACGCAGTACTCGCTGACCGTCGGCCTCGTCCACGGTGACCGAGACCTTCGGCCGACCCACCAGGAAAAACCAACGGGCTATGGAGCTGATCGACTCCGACAATTCAGGACAGGATCGTTGCAGTGCCGCTACGAAATCGCTCACCGAAGCGTACGACAGGTCAAAGTCCTGGTGAAAGGCATCGGTAGCACTACGCCACGCGGTGGGGCCGACGAGAGCACGGAGCATTCGAAAGATTTCTGCGCCCTTTAAATACGTAGTTCGGTTATAGACCTCGCTGGCGGCGGGCTGATCACCGCGGACTACCGGAACGGCGAGTAGGGCCTCCTCGGGGTATTGCACCCGACGCAGAAACGCCACCGCGGCGGCGCGAGCGCTCGGACCGTCGAGAAGTTCGCGAAAATCATTTTGGGCCAGAACCGTGAGGCCCTCCTTCAGGGCCAATTGATCCCAGGCCGAGACCGTGATCCGATTGCCACGGGTGTGGTGAAAATACTCGTGAGAGACATTGGCCAGAATGGGAAGGAGATCATCGTCAGTCCAGCCCGCGTCGTCGAGCAACAAGGTTGAGGGTTCGAAGAACATCAGCCCGTGGTATTCGGTGGCGTCGGGGTAGCCCTGCACCGACGCCATGGTGAGCTGAGCTAAGTCGTAGGGCAGGCCACCAGTCGCGTCGTCGAACTTCATGGCCGATTCGAGGACGTCGAGCGCGTAGGCCCCACTCACCGTGGGATCCCCCGGGGCCACCACCGTGATTTCGGTCGAGGTCGAAGTGGTGGATATGACCCGAGTGCACGCACCCATATTCGCGGCCAGCGCACTGAAGAGATAGGTGGGTTTGGCCACCGGGTCGACGAAGCGACGCCAGGCGCGTCCGTCGGGCAGTTGGCCCGCGTCGACGAGGGCACCACCGGCCAGGAGGGTTGGAAACTCGGCATCAGCCACCAAGGTGACGTCGTAGGTGGAGCGCTCACTGGGGCGATCGAGACAGTACGTCACTCGTCGCATACCGGTGGGCTCAAGGTGAGTATTGATAAGTCCCGGCTGAACGACCACACCGAGTTCGTGGGGTTGGCGAAGCCTCGGCTGGGTGGTGACTTCAATGATCGCCTGAGGCCGCTCCCCGAGATGTAGCCGAAGCACTCGCTCCTCAATAATGGCCTCACCCTCTTTCGCTTCGATGCCGTCAATCAAGAGACGCGAGATGGTGAGTTCAACTCCATCAAGAATGAGTGGGGCCGTCACCGGCCCCACATTGCGCCACTGCACCGACAACTTCGTCGTGACGAGAACCACGGAACTGCTGAACTCCATCTTCAGCTCCGTGTGGACGACACCCCAGCCGAGGTCGTCATTAGCCATTAGAAACTAGACCGCATCGGGAGGGAAATCCTTCGCCAAAGCCGCTAGTCCACCGCGTACTGCGTGGAGAATCTCATCGATATCGCTCGTCGACATTGCCGTGGAGAGCACCATAAGTCCGTGAGGAATTATTTGTACACCGTGATTCAACAAGTAGCGATGCAGGGTGTAAATCATGGCGCCCTCACGATGACGCAACGGCATCTCTCGGTAATTCAAAAACGGGGCATCATTGAAAATCATCGCCACGAGTGACGCCACGCCCCCCACTTGACCGCGATAGCCAGCTCGGGCTAATTCACCACGTAAGCCAGTTCGTAACCTCTCGCCGAGTTCTTCGAGGTGGGCGTACGCGGCGGGAGTCATTTGCTCCATGCACGCCAGGCCGGCGGCCATCGTCATGGGGTTGGCGTTATAGGTGCCGCCATGCTCCACCCTCAATGGTTTGGCCGTCTGATTAAACACTTCCATGATTTCCGCCAGCCCACCGGTGGCCCCCACCGGCAAACCGCCGCCAATAACTTTGCCGAGCGCGGTGATATCCGGGGTCACACCGACCCGACCCTGTGCTCCGTGGAAACCAATTCGATAGGAGAACACTTCGTCGAAGATGAGAACAATGCCGTACGCGGTCGTGATCTCACGCAGCATGATTAGGTACTCCGGAGTGGCCTCAACGAAGCCAATACGCGACACCACGGGATCAACAATCACGGCGGCCAAGCTTGTGGCGTGTTGTTCAATCAGATTACGAGTAGCGATGACGTCGTTGAAGGGCAGCACCAGCGTGTCGCGCTGCACACTAAGGGGGATGCCCTGTGTCGCTGGCACGGACGTCGGCGCCTCCTCTGGCCCCCAGGTCTTGGGCGATGGAGCCACTGAAATTTCCACCGAGTCTGCACTGCCGTGATAGGCGCCCTCGCATTTGGCAATGACGTCGCGTCCCGTGAAGGCGCGAGCCGCTCGCAGAGCCATGAGAACCGCCTCCGAACCAGAATTAGAGAAACGAATTTTCTCCACGCCCGGTAGGCGGTCGACCAAGAGACTGGCTAAATCAATTTCGACTTCCGTCGGCATTCCCACCGCGAGGAGCTCGTGAGATTGCTTGGCCAAAGCGCCGAGAACTGCGGGGTTGCCGTGCCCGTGGATGAGCGACGACCAGTTGTTAATGCAATCAATCCGCGTCTCACCATCGACATCCGTGACTCGGCAGCCCTCAGCGCGGGCCGCGTAAATCGGGTACGGCTCGAACATCACGCCGGTTCGACTATTGCCACCTGGCATCACCATCTGTCCACGAGCAAAGAGTTGAGCCGAACGAGAATCGTTGTTCGGGTAGGTCATGGGTTGCTCCGTTCATCAAGGGTGGGTGGAAGTTCACTGCGTGGTCCGGCCAGCCACGCGCGTAGCGATTTTTTATCGATTTTTCCCAAGGTAACTCGAGGGAGTTCGCTGACCACGATTACTTCACGCGGGACTTTGAAAGCAGCCAACTGTTCCCCACAGGCCGTAATGACCGCGTCGGGTAGGGCCTCATCACTCTGCCAGGCGATGACGAAGGCCACCGGTACTTCATCCAACATGGGGTCGGGGGCCGCCACTACCGCCGATTCACGAACTCCGGGAACCGTCGCAATCACGCGTTCGACTTCGGCGGCGGAAACGTTTTCGGCCCCCACGCGCAACATGTCACCGCCACGATTGTCGAAGCGAATATCTCCATCGGCGAAGGGCGTAACGAGGTCACCGGTAGTAAACCAGCCATCCTCATCAAAGGCCGACTCGGTCGCTTCGTCGTTGTGTAAATATCCAGCGAACAGGGCGACCCCGACCACGCCACGAATCTTGAGCCAACCACTTTGACCAAAGGCCACCGGTTGATTCGCGTCATCAACGACGGCCACTTCGTAGCCGGAAACGGGTGAGCCCATGGCCCCCCGATGATTGGGGAAGATTTGGCTGGACACCAAGACCACGGTGATGGTTTCAGTCATGCCAAACCACCCGATCGTCGGGAGACCAAAGATTTCCTGCACAATGGGGACGTCGGAGGCCCCGAGGCCAAGGAAGCGCAATTGGTGCGCACCGGGCCTGGGTTGACTCATGAGTGCGGTCAACATGAAGGGGATTGAGGAGGTCCAGGTGCAGCCGGTGGCAATGACCGTCGGCCAATACCGCGACGCAGAAAAACGAGGCTGCACCACCACCGTGCCGCCCGACCAGAGTGTTGACAGCATCGTGTAGCTGAGAGCGTTGGTGTGAAAGAGCGGGAGGAAGGCGAGCGTCACGTCATTGGGACCGAGGCCCAGAACACTGGCCCCAGTCTTAGCCCCCCACAAGGCATTCGCGTGAGTCCACAGAACACCTTTGGGCCGAGCCGTCGTACCCGATGTGTACTGCACCGAGTTGGCTGCGAGGGCGTCGGAGTCAACGGCCGGGACTGGGGAGGCGTGACGCAATTCTTCGAAAGAGACGCATTCGCCCCCCGGAATAAGGCTGGGGGCGGCGCCCTGATCGGACGAGGTGACCGCCACGAATCGTAATGAGACTCCGGTACCTTGGACGAGCTCCAGCAGTGCGGGCTGGGTAACGACAGCCACGGCTTCACAGTGGGTCAGGAAATATTCCAGTTCATCAGTGGTTGAGCGAGTGTTCGTCGTCACCGCCACGGCGCCGAGGTGAGAGCAGGCAAACCACGTGACGAGAAACTCTGGGCAATTGCCCAAGTGAATAACGACGTGGTCGCCCGTCGAAATTCCTCGGTCGGAGAGGCCCCCGGCGACGCGCGCTACTTCATCGGCGAACTCGCGGTAGGTCCACGTTGCGGCCGTGCCCTCGAAAGGCTCCCAACGGATGAAGACGTGGTCGGGTCGAATCTCGGCCTGGTTGGCGAGGAGCCACGGAACATTTTTCCCAGTGAAATGGTGTGTTTTAGATGGGTGCAGCCGCATTTTCCTCCTCCCTTGTACGCCGTTAAAGACAGACTTCAAAGGGTATGCTAGTTCACATGGTCGTCACCAAAAAACCCGCGAATCGTCACACGACGCGGCGCCAAGGGGCCAAGAGAGAAATACCTCTCACTCAAGATGAAATTGTCACGGCGGCCTTCGCACTCATTGCCGAGGGTGGTCCCGACACCTTCTCCATGCGCTCCTTGGCCACGTCTCTCGGGGTCTATCCCTCGGCGCTCTACTGGCACGTGGGCAGCAGATCGGGGCTACTGGGTCTGGTCGCCGACGTGTGGCTACGTGACGTCGTTCCGAACGATTCCTCTAGTGACTGGGAGGGCTTCGTTCGATCTCTCGCCAGTCGCTACCGCAATGCCGCACTGAGTCAGCCCAACGTGGCGAGGCTTTTGAGTCACGAAATCTTCAGAAGCGGGCAGAGCCTTCGCCTTCCCGAAGCCGTCATCGGTCAAATGCTAAAAGCGGGTCTAGCCGTTGAGGAAGTCATTGCGGCCTACAACGCGCTCACCGGTGCGGTCGTGGGATTTATTGACGTTGAGCTTTCTCAACTTCTCGAGAATGATGACGAAACCTCGCACGAGATTGAAGCGGTCATCGTCGGTCTCGACGTTAAGGAATATCCGAACTTAGTCCGGTTCAACGACCAACTCACCAATCACGCCTTCGCACTCCGGTGGACGAGTGGGGACACGAATCCCATGGACGGATCCTTCGACTACCTCATCGACACCCTCATATTGGGTATTCGTCAGCGTGTGACCGCTTAGTTCGCGAGCCCTCGGCGCTCGATTAGGGAATGAGAAGAACTCGTCCGAAGGCGCGGCGACTTTCGATGTACGCGTGAGCGTCTCCCGCCGCCGACAGAGGGAAAGTCTGATCAATAACGACCTCGAGCCTTCCACTCGCCACATCCGTCAAGAGCCCAGCAATCATGGCGTGCGCTCGCGTACCGAGGAATAATTCAGCTCCCAAAAAGTAGCCCGTCAGTGATTGGTTATTGCCCCGCATGGACGACACATCGAGCTGGCCACCCCCACTACGCCCGGCGTCACCAAAAGTGATGCAGCGGCCCCGATAGGCCAAGGCGTGGAGGCTCTTTTGCAGGTTGGTTCCACCGACGGAGTCGACAATGACGTTAGCCCCGAGACCCCCCGTGATTCCTCGCACCTCAGTGACGAAGTCGTCGCGTACGTAGTTAATCCCGTGCGACATGCCGTACTGCCGCAAGCGGTCCAGACGTTCGTCGCTCGACGCCGTCGCGATGACCGTGGCGCCAGCCTGGGCCGCCAGTTGCACGGCCGCCACCCCCACGCCACTCGCACCCGCGTGGACCAAAACGGTCTCACCGGCTTGGAGGCGACCAAATTCAAAGAGGCAATCGTGAGCGGTGCCGAAGGCAATGGGCACGCAGGCCGCCAGGTCGGTGGCGAGCCCCTCGGGAATGACCCAGCAAAAGGCTTCCCCCGCGACGCGCAGTTCCGCGTGTGATCCGTTGGTCCCCGTGGTCACCACTCGATCGCCCACGGCAACTCGCGTCACGCCGGCACCAATGGCTTCAACGACACCGGCGCACTGGTATCCCACGACGTGGGGACTCGCCAGCAGTTCACCACCCAGTCGGTTCAGGGTGTCACCGCCCTCAATACTGATGGCCTGCACCCGAAGGAGAACCTCAAAATCGCCCACTGACGGGTCGGCCACGTCCTCGTAGCGAAAGACCTCGGGACCGCCATTTGTGTAATACACCGCTGCCTTCATGAGACTCCTCCACTGTGTGACTGTTGTTCTCCAGTGACCCTAGTCACTCACCCATCGGGGGTCACCGCAGTTGTTGTCACGAAGGGGCAAGATAGACACTCAGCCAAGGAGCCCCCATGAACCCCGCGGACGCCACGTTCCTGCGACAACTTGCCCACGCCCAACCCGAGGTGTGGTGGCTCGACTCCGATCCCCTCGAAACAGACCCCTTCCCAGCCCTCGTCGGTGAGGTCACCGCAGATCTCTGTGTCGTGGGTGGTGGTTACACCGGTCTGTGGACCGCGCTACTGGCTAAGGAACGTCACCCCCAACGCCGAGTGGTCATCGTCGAACAGCTCGAAACCGGTGCCGGGGCCTCGGGGCGTAATGGGGGTTTCTGCAGCGCCTCGTTGACCCACGGATTTAGAAATGGGCGGCGTCGATTCCCAACCGAGATAGCCGCCCTCGAGCGCATGGGGCGTGAAAACCTCGACGCCATCGAAGCAACCATTACGAAATACAACATCGAGTGTGATTGGGAGCGCAGTGGTGAACTACGTGTCGCCACCGAAGAGTGGCAGATGCGCGAGTTACTCGAAGAAGCCGAGCTACGTAACCAGATGGGCGACGAGGTAGAAATACTCTCGGCCGAGCAGGTGCGCGAGCGCGTGAACTCTCCGACCTATGTGGGGGGGCTCTTCGATCCCGACGGCACGGCCCTCATTGATCCCGCTCGCTTGGTGTGGGGTCTCGAACGGGCCTGCCGTTCGCTGGGGGTCGAAATCTTCGAGCATTCGCGCGTCGAGTCACTCGTTGACGCGGGTGACGTCATGCACGTGCACACGGCCTACGGTCGGATTGTTGCGAAGCGTGTGGCGCTAGCCACCAACGTCTTTCCCTCGCTGGTGCGCCGCGCGCGCAAATACGTGCTGCCGGTCTACGACTACCAACTCGCCACCGAACCACTCACCCCCGAGCAGCGGACCGCAATCAACTGGGCCGGTCGCGAAGGACTGTCGGACTCAGGTAATCAGTTCCACTACTACCGCCTCACGACCGACGGCGCCATCCTGTGGGGCGGTTTCGACGCGATTTACAATTTCCGCGGCAAAGTGCGTCAGGAGTACGAAGCCAACCCCGAGGTCTACGCCCGATTAGCCGAGCACTTCAACCAAACCTTCCCCCAACTCAGCGATGTGAAGTTCACTCACTCCTGGGCTGGGGTGATTGATACCTGCACCCGCTTCTCCGCCTTTTGGGGCATGGCCCACCGCAAGAAAGTTGCCTACGTTCTGGGCTTCACTGGTCTCGGCGTCGCGGCGACCCGATTCGGCGCCCTCACGATGCTCGATCTCCTCGACGGACATACCACGGAGCGAACCCAGCTCAAAATGGTGCGTCGGCGACCATTGCCCTTTCCTCCCGAACCCTTCCGTTGGATAATTTTCACCCTCACGCACTGGTCGCTCGTTCGAGCCGACGCACACCAGGGCCGACGGAACCTGTGGCTGCGGCTCACCGATGCCCTCGGACTCGGTTTTGACTCATAGAGCACCGAAAATTCCTGAGAAATTCTATAGAAAATCCACACTTTTCTTCGTGTGACAACGCCCCTGAACTCGAAGCCAGTGTCAGACTCGTCACTGAGTAGTTCCGTCAACGCCCCTTTCGCCACCCTCCCTGTGCGAAAGGGGCGTTGTCACTCGTGCCCTCAAGAAGGTCATGGCTTGTGAGAGACTACGAAAACTTGCAACTTCAAAAAAGGATCTCGCGTGAGCACATTCGACCAGAGTGAAAGTACCGATGACCTCCTCAGTTCGCCGGGGGTCGCCATCACCCTCCCGTCGACCCCACCCGCGCAGAGCCGACTCTCCGCGTTACTGCGCGTCGTCCTCGTTCTGCCACACCTCGTGGCGCTCGCGGGGCTCGCCGTCATGGGCATCTTGATAGGACTCATCTCCGGCCTTGTCGCGATCTTTACGAGTCGAGTCTCAGAATCCAACCAGGAAATATTGGTCGGTGTTCAACGGTACCGACTCAACGTCATCGCCTACGCCTGTGGACTGACCAGCACCTACCCTCGATTCACCATCGACAGCAACGAGCAGGGCGAGGTCAACCTCGACGTGACTCACACCGACCTCAACCGCTTCGCCGTACTACTACGTCTCGTACTCGTTCTGCCCGCCACCGTCCTCTTCATTCTCGCGACGGGTGCGACCATCATCCTCGCCCTCGTTGGCTGGCTGCTCGCCGTCGTCACCGGTCGAGTGCCCCAGTCGCTCCACGACGCCACCGCTGACGTCGTTCGTTACGGCACCCGCTACTGGGCCTATCTCAGTGGTGCTACCTCGCAACAAGCTGGTGGCCTGAGCACCACGCACAGCAGTGCTAGGAGCCGAATTCTCGTCGCCCTCGCGGTCGTCCTCTGCGCCGGGGGTGTGACCTTCGGAGCAATCCAAGTCACCAAGTCGCCCCCCCCACTCACCCCCACCGCCCAGGTCCTCACGACCGTTCAGCGTTCCGTTGAATTCACCGGCGTGGTCCTTCAGAACTACGCCAATGCGGAACACAAGTGCACTACAGCCGCTTGTAATCAGGTGCAGGCCGTTCGCGTAAGTACTCACCTCAAGAAATTTGTTACTGCCCTGCAGGCCTTGCGAGTGTCTACCGCTGACGACTATTACATCGGTGCAGTGGTGCAGTCCCTCCAGGGAATGGACACTCTCTTTACGGCTCTCGCCAACGACAACTCTCTCAGTGACCAGCAGGCCTTTTTTCGAGGCACGAAGGCAAAAATGAGTCGGGTCTCTCAGCAATGGAGTGTCCTCAAGCAATACGCGACCATACTCCTGGGTCAACTTTCGTCACCGACAACCCTGCCCCCATCGTCGTCGAAACACTAAGGATTCACCTCGTTGCAAACTGGGGATATTCCCCGCTTCACCCCTAGATAACCTCGGCTCCCTAGGGTTGAAGCGTGATCGCGACCCCCCACCTTCGCCATGGTTGACGACGAGGGTCGCGTCGTCGTTCTGCTGGTCGAGGACGAAGTGAGCTACGTCGAAGCTCTAGAAATTGGTCTCGCCCACGAAGGTTTCCAGATCGTCGCCGTACAGTCACTCGCCGACGCTCGCGACGCCCTCGCCCGGGTTCGCTTCGATCTCATTCTCCTCGATGTCATGTTGCCCGACGGCTCGGGCCTCGATTTTTGTCGCGAACTGCACGCGAACTCCCGAGTACCGGTCATCATCACCTCGGCGAAGTCCAGTGAAGTTGACGTCATCCTCGGCTTGGAGTTTGGTGCTTCCGACTACCTCACCAAGCCCTATCGCATCCGCGAACTCGTGGCCCGCATACGGGCCGTCCTGCGCCGACAGGCGGCAGCACCCCACGAGGACGTTCTTACGGTGGGTGATCTGGTCATCGACTCCCAGCGGCGAAGTGTGACGCGTCACGGAGCCGAGATTGAACTCAGTCGTAAGGAGTTCGATCTTCTCGCTCTGCTCACGAGTTCGCTCGGCCAGGTCGTCACTCGCGATGCCTGCATTGACGCCCTGTGGTGGGGGCAGGAACTCACCGACACCCGTACCCTTGACACCCACATAAAACGCCTTCGTCAAAAAATAGAGACGGACTCCGCGGACCCTCGTCACCTCATCACCATTCGTGGCGTGGGCTTCCGATTTGATCTCTAGTTGTGGCTAGTCTTCGGGTATGAACATCGGCGACCTCGCTCCCAACTTTTCCCTCCCCGATCAAAACGGCCACACCCGTACTTTGAGCGAACTACTCACTGCGGGGCCCGTCGTGCTCTTCTTCTATCCCGCGGCCATGACCGCCGGGTGCACCAAGGAGTCCTGCCACTTCCGAGATCTAGCCGGTGAATTCGCCGCCGTCGGGGCCCAGCGCATTGGTATCTCTATGGACACGGTCGAAAAACAGTTGGCTTTTGGTTCACAGCACTCCTTGGACTACCCGCTCCTCGCCGATCTCGGAGGAGTCGTCGCGAAAACCTACGGCGTGAAGCGTCCAGTGGGATTCTTGAAAGTGCGTCGCACGACCTTCGTCATCGGTAGCGACGGAATAATTCGTGACAAAATTTCCAGCGAAATGGACATGAACGTCCACGCCGACCGCGCACTGGCGGCCCTGCGCGCCTAGGGAAGACTGCGAGGCGTGTAGTACCCATTCGTGGGTACGTCACGTAGCGCCAGGAGTTCTTCTATCGCCGCTGCGTTCGGATACGTCGCGCCATTGCGGAGGGCTTGGGCCGTGGCCGCCCGATTGTTCTCGTACACCGCATCCGCGTCGAGGGCGCCCGGGTCCACCCACACAGCGGCAATGAGGAGGAGCTCGTGTAGGCGTTCCGCGTCGACGTCACCGCCCGCCACGGCGTCGAGTACACCGCTCGCCACGCCCAACTGCGCGGCTCCCCAGGTGATATTGCCGTGGGCGGGCGACGCAATGGTCGCCTTATTGACGAACAAGGTCATCGGCTGGACGGGAAAATTAGGTCGGGCGATGACCACAAAGCCGACGTGACCCTCACGAGGAGTGGCTAGGGCCGTGGCCCAGGCCGTCTCCACCGGTCCGCCCTTCACGCCGAGCACCGTATTGAGGTGGGCCGCTTCTAGCCCCGTTCCGACGTAGGCCTCGCCAACCTGACTTAGGAAACTGGCCACGATACCGGTGGGGTCGCGAAGGCTTCGCTACGGCCGTAACGAGTGCGGCGAAGTTCTTCGGAAGAGACGGTGGTGGCCGTGGTGTCGTAGGCCAAGAGTCCCACGTGACGGCGGCGTACTCCGTGAATGGGGCTCACCCGGTGCAGTGAGTTACGCCCCTCGAAAATGAGCAGCGTGCCCGGCGTCATCGCGAGGGTCACCACGTCCTGGTGCTCACCACGAAGGACCCGCGAGACGGCGTCGTAGGATTCGTCGGCTCGGGATCGAATACGCGGCACGACTTCAAAATCGCCACCCCGCTCCGCGCTTTGAATGGCCAACGAGACGACGAAGTCTGTTTGGTCAAAGTGCCACTGCAGCTCGTCGCCCTCGGTCATCACCGCGAGGTTGAGCGCACCGCAAGGATCGGCGTAGTGGTAGAGGGGGCCACGATCAATAATGGCCTCGATGAAACGGGTGAGCTCTTCGCTCTCGTAGAGCGCGCGCAGCGGTGAGGCGGAGGGAATCACGTCGTAGCCAACCGCCGATACCCCATAATCCATGCGGTGTAATCGGGGGTGGCCCTCCGGCCACTGCGCTCCGGGCTGTTCTAAATACACCCCGCCGCGACCACCCGATCGGTGTCCACGAGGAGCTAGCGCTTCCGCGTCAGCGACCATAGCCGCAACGCCGTCCGGCGTCAGAAAATCAGAAATTTCGGCGGCCCCGATGGCGGTGATGTCGAGGCGGGCCTGAGCCACGACCTGCAGCCAGCGTGCGCTGTTGGGCTCGCGGAGGGGAAAGCGTTCGAGGTCAACGAGGTCCAGGGGGTCCACCCAGAGAAGGTTACTCCTCAGCCCACGAGCAGAGCGGGTGCGGGGTCGTGCAAAAACGCCCCCACGTGGGCCACGGCGCGCGACGCCAGGGCCCCATCAATCACCCGATGGTCAAACGACAGGGTCAGTTCCATCACGTCTCGAACCACAACCTGGTCCCCGTCCACCCACGGTGATTTCACAATCTGGCCCATGGCAAAAATGGCCGTGGTCCCCGGGGGCAGTATGGGCATGGCCCCGTCAACGCC
This sequence comes from uncultured Actinomycetes bacterium, assembly GCA_903860915.1. Classification (GTDB taxonomy): domain Bacteria; phylum Actinomycetota; class Acidimicrobiia; order Acidimicrobiales; family RAAP-2; genus RAAP-2. Next base: position 95,352 of record CAIOSJ010000023.1, read on the forward strand.
GAAGGGGCCAACGTTGGTAATAGTGATCGTGGTACCGGTGAGGTCCGCGACCGTCGCCCGGCCCTCCCGTGTCACGTCAATAAGTTCAGTGAGGGCGCGAGCCATAGAGATCAGGTCCAGTTCGTCCGCTCGCTTGACGCTCGGTACCACCAGACCCCGGGGCGTGGCGGCCGCAATCCCGAGCGCCACGCTTCGCCGCACGATGATCTCGTTACTGGCCTCGTCGAAGGACGAATTGAGACCGGGGTAGTGCCGCGCCGCGTCACAGACCGCGAGCGCGGCGACCGTGAGGGCAGTTACCCGTAGTGAGCCCAGCGCGGGGCGCGAGCGCAGGGCGGCGATGAGTTCGACCATCTTGGTCACATCCACGCGCAGCCAGGCCGCGGCGTGCGGGGCGGTGAAAGCGCTGGTCACCATGGCTTCCACCATCGAGCGTGTGACCCCGCGCACGGGGATTCTTTCTTCTCGGGGTCCTTCGTGCCATGACGCGAGCTGCTGACCGGCGAAGGGCAAGTCCGTAACTGGCGTCGCGATGGCGGCAGGGGTCGTGAGTCGTGGTCCCGCGAGGAAGGCCTCGAGGTCGTGCCGCGTGATCAGCCCGTTCGGACCCGTCCCGGTCATGGCGTCAAGACTGACTCCATTTTGTTTGGCCGCCAAGCGAATCGGCGGAGTTGAACGGGGACTGTGGCGGGGCGGAGAAGTGGGTGGAGTAGGCAGTGGTAGGGGCGCTGGCGCGCCGGAACGTCGGTGTTGTCGGCGCGCGGGGCCGGCTTCGGTTTCGACGCCGTAACCAACCAGTACGGCGGTGCGAGCCGGAACTTCGCTCGCGGGGGCGCTGTCTCCGGCCACCCGGACGGTGACCAGGGGTTGACCGACCTCGACAATGTCTCCGGGCTCACCGTGCAGGGTGAGGATCTCCCCGGCGTAGGGACTGGGTAGTTCGACGGTGGCCTTCGCCGTCTCGATATCAACCAGGGCTTGGTTCAATGTGACGACGTCACCGACCGCCACCTTCCACACCACTATTTCGGCTTCGGTCAGGCCCTCACCCACGTCGGGCAGAAGAAAAGAAAGATCACTCAACTCTCGAATCCCATCACTCGGTCCACCGCGTCGAGGATGCGGTCCACACTCGGTAGATATTCTTTTTCAACTCTCGAGGGGGGATAGGGCGTATTAAATCCCGTCACCCGTAGCGCCGGGGCGCGCAGGGAATAGAAGCAGGACTCGGTGAGCTGCGCGACGATTTCTGAACTGATCGACACGTTGTGGCCCGCTTCGTGAACCACAATCAAGCGCCCCGTTTTTTCTAGCGAGCGCATCATCACCGGAAAGTCCAACGGGGCCAGACTGCGAGCGTCGATCACTTCGAGTGAAATGCCCTCACCCGCCGCGGCTTGCGCGGCGCGTAGTGCGGTGTGCACGCTGGGCCCGTAGGTGACAATGGTCACGTCCTCACCGAGTCGGCGGACCACCGCATCAAAGAGGCCGTGGGTGGAGGCGGTGACGTCGACCTCACCTTTTTCCCAGTATCGACACTTCGGTTCGCAAAAAATAATCGGGTCGTCGTGGCGAATTGCTTCTTGGATCATCCAGTAGGCGTCGTCGGGAGTCGAAGGCGAGACCACCCGCAAACCTGAGGTGTGAGCGAAGTAGGCCTCGGGGCTTTCGGAGTGGTGCTCAATTGCCCCAATGCCTCCCCCGAAGGGAATACGAATCACCAGGCCCATGGTGAAAGAACCACTACTGCGGGCGCGCAATTTGGCCACTTGCGACACAATTTGGTCGAAGGCGGGGTAGACGAAACCATCGAACTGAATCTCACAGACGGGTCGGTAGCCGCGCATCGCCAAACCCACCGCGGTACCCACAATGCCAGACTCACCTAGGGGTGCGTCAATCACCCGATCCTCGCCGAAGTCCTTCTGTAGGCCGTCGGTAATGCGGAACACCCCCCCAAGTTTTCCAATGTCCTCGCCGAGCAAGAGAACCTTGGGGTCGGCGTCGAGGGCGTGACGTAGCCCCTCATTGAGGGCTTTCGCCATCGTCATCGCCGTCATCGCACTCCTCCGAGGCCAAGATCAATCATCTCTTGACGGCCCGCGTCGATGAGCGGATGCTGATCGGCGTAGACGTGATCAAAAATACTTAAAGGGTCGGGTCCGTCCATGGCCAGAACTGCTTCACGCAGTTCCATGGCGAGGACGTCGGCTTCCTCGTTAATAGCAGTCAGGGCCGCCGCGGTGATGTGCTGCGTACGGACGAGGTAGGCCTTCACGCGTTCAATGGGGTCACGGTGCTTCCAGGCCTCCACGTCAGCGTCGAAGCGATAGCGCGTGGGGTCGTCAGAGGTGGTGTGCGCCCCCATGCGGTAGGTGTAGGCCTCGATCAAGGTGGGGCCCCCACCTTCTCGAGCCAGCTGTAGGGCGGCCGAAGCAACTTCGTAGACCGCGAGCACGTCATTGCCATCCACCCGGATACCGGGAAAACCAAAACCCTCGGCCCGTCGATAGAGCGGGATGCGACTCTGGCGCACCGTGGGCTCGGAAATGGCCCACTGGTTGTTTTGTACGAAGAACACCACGGGCGCGTTAAAGGCCGCGGCCCAGACGAAGGCCTCATTAACGTCTCCCTGACTCGTCGCACCGTCGCCGAAGAACACCATCGTCGCCTCGTCGGCCCCGTCGCGCTGCACACCCATGGCGTAACCCACCGCGTTCAGAGCCTGGTTACCAATAACGATGGTTGGCACCGAGTGCCGATACTTCTGGGGATCCCATCCGCCGTGACTGACTTGGCGAAAGAGTCGAAGAATTTCGGCGGGACTAATCCCTCGGCACCAGGCCACGCCGTGTTCTCGGTAGGAGGGGAAGGAAAAGTCCCTCGTTCGCAGCGCTCGGCCGGCTCCAATTTGGGCGGCCTCTTGACCCTGGAGCGGCGCCCACAACGCGAGTTGACCTTGTCGCTGTAGCGACGTGGACTCGTTGCAGAGTCGTCGCACAATCACCATGTCGCGATAGAGCGCGATGATCTCATCTGTATTTAAGGTTGTGGGGTACTGCGCGTGGGTGACGCGCTCACCTTCGGGCGACAGCAACTGCACTAACTGCTCTTCTAGCATCGACTCCCCTTTGAGTTCGATTACCTCTCCTCACCGTACATCGTTCTAGGCTTGGCGGGTGGCTCGACTATTCGTAGACCTCAGCCCCCTGCGTGAGAGCCGCGATTTCCGCTTCCTCTTCGGCGGACAATTGGTGTCGATGATGGGCAATCAGCTCACCGTGGTCGCGATTCCCTACCAGGTGTATACCCAAACCCACTCCAGCCTCACCGTGGGCCTGGTCAGTCTGATTCAATTGCCCTTACTCATTTCTGGATCCCTGTGGGGCGGAGCAGTGGGCGACCGGGTAGATCGGCGCAAGGTTATGGTCGCCTGCGCCATCGTGCTCAGCCTGCTCAGCGCCGGACTGGCACTCAACGCCGCAACGAGCCGGCCGAATCTCGTACTCCTAATTGCCCTGGCCGCTCTCGCTGCGGGCTTCGCGGGTTTTTCCAACCCGGCCCGTAACGCCGCCATTCCTCGTCTCGTACCAGCCACCCAGTTGGTCGGGGCCTATTCCCTTAATCAAGTAGGCATTCAAATAGCCACCGTGGTCGGACCCGCCCTCTCCGGTGTTCTGCTCGCCACCGTAGGGCTCTCGTGGTGTTACTGGATTGATGCGACGAGTTTCCTCGTCGTTATTGGCACCAGTCTCGCCCTATCGCCCATTGTGCCCCTCGCCTCAGCGGTACGAGTTTCAACCCTGCGGGCCGTGCGGGACGGCTTTTCCTACGTCCGCAGCCACGTAGCGGCCCAGTGTGTCTACCTGGTTGATCTCTCGGCCATGGTTTTTGGCATGCCGCGCGCCCTCTTTCCCGCCGTCGCGGCCACGATGTACCACGGCGGACCCGTCACCGTCGGGCTCCTCTTCGCCGCCCCGGGCGTCGGCGCACTGCTCGGGGCCGTAACCACCGGGTGGGTGGAACGGGTCTCGCGTCGCGGTCGAGCCGTCGTGCTCGCGGTGGTGCTCTGGGGGGTCGCCATCGCCTTGTTCGGACTGAGCCCGTGGACGTGGTTGGGGCTCGTGATGTTGGCGGTGGCCGGTTGGGCCGACGTCATCTCCGCGGTGCTCCGCAACACCATCTTGCAGAGTTCAATCAGTGATGAATTCCGCAGCCGCATTTCGTCCATTCAAATGGCCGTCGTGACCGGTGGCCCTCGTCTCGGCGACCTCGAATCCGGCGCGGTGGCCAGTGCCACCTCTACCGAGATCTCCATTGTTTCGGGGGGCATTCTCTGTGTCCTCGGTGCCGTCGCCATTGTGCGCTGGCGGCCAGCCTTCTGGCGCGAGGCGCTAACGAGTTCGTAGCGCAATCGGCCGGCGACGTCCGTTCGTGACGCTGGCCAGCTGACCGCAGGCCGCATCAATAGAACGTCCGCGCGTCTGTCGAACCGTGACGTTGACGCCGAGGTCCTCTAAGAGTGAACGAAAGTCCCTCACCCGTTGCGCCGACGAGCCCATGACCAAGTAACCCGGCGTCGGGTTCAGGGGAATCAGATTCACGTGCGCGCGCAGCGACCTGGCGTAGTCCGCCAATTCGTGAGCCGCCGTGGTGGTGTCGTTCACGCCATCTATCAGGGCCCACTCAAAACTGAGGCGGCGTGACGTGGACGCCAGCCACAGCTCGCAGGCCTCGCGGAGGCGCTCCAGGGGGTAACGCTTGTTGAGGGGGACTAGCTCATTGCGCGTCTCGTTATTCGCCGCGTGGAGCGATACCGCCAGCGTCAGGGGGAGACCCTGAGCGGCCAGACGTTCTATTGCCGGGGCTACGCCGACCGTCGAGACCGTTAAGTGACGAGCCGACATGCCGCGGTACTCGTGGAGACGCCGCACGGCTTCCACGGTGACGTTGAAATTAGCCAGGGGTTCGCCCATGCCCATGAAGACCACGTTCGAAAGTCGTCGGGGTGCGGCCGCGCGCGCAGCGAAGGCCACCTGTTCCACCACTTCACCGACGGTGAGGTGGCGCGTAAAGCCGGCTTGACCGGTGGCGCAAAAAGTGCAACCCATGGCGCAACCCGCCTGGGAGGAGACGCACACCGTGACCCGATCGTCGTAGGCCATGAGCACTGTTTCGATGGTGGAGCCGTCGGCCAAACGAAATACCCACTTGCGCGTCGCGCCGCGGTCGCTCTCCACGTCGTTCACGACCTCGAGACCACTGGGCAGTTGGGCGGCCAGTTCCTGTCGTAGGGCCTTGGGAATAGTGGTTATTTCTCCGATGGCCTGATTGTCGGTCCAGAGTCCCCGCCACACCTGTTCGACGCGGTAGCTGGCTTCTTTCGCCAAGAGAACATTGAGTTCGTCGCGAGTGAGTTCGTAGGCCGAGGGCATCCTCCCACGCTAGAGGACAGGGCTAGGCAAATCTCCTCTAGTTTGTACCTGACACTGTTCTGACCACCTCAGGTCAGGCAGAGACCTACACAAGGGGAAATCAATAATGGAATTGAAGAACACTTCCGCACTCGTTACTGGTGGGGCTTCTGGACTCGGCGAAGCCACGTCGCGCGCCCTCGCCGCTCGCGGCGTCAAAGTGGTTGTCGCCGACCTCAACGACGCCCGTGGTGAAGCCCTGGCCGCCGAAATTGGTGGAGCCTACATTCACTGTGACGTCACCAGCACGGAACAAGTCATCGCCGCCATCGAGGCCGCCAAGGCCCTCGCCCCACTATGGAGCGTCGTGAACTGCGCCGGCATTGGCTGGGCTACTCGCACCGTCGGCAAGGACGGCGAGTACGGCTCCGCCCACGACCTCGACCTCTACCGCAAGGTGATCGAAATCAACCTGGTTGGCACCTTCAACGTCTGTCGTCTCGCAGCTACCGCCATGAGTCACAACACCCCCGACGCCGACAACGCTCGCGGCGCCATCGTGAACACCGCTTCGGTTGCGGCCGAAGACGGTCAGATCGGACAGGTCGCCTACTCGTCATCGAAGGGTGGCGTGGTCGGGCTCACCCTGCCCCTCGCTCGTGACCTCTCGGTGATCGGTGTTCGCGTGAACACCATTCTTCCGGGTCTCATCGACACTCCGATTTACGGCACGGGCCCCGCGTCCGACGAATTCAAGGCCCGTCTCGGCGCTGGCGTCCTCTTCCCCAAGCGTCTTGGTGGTCAGGACGAGTTCGCCACCCTCGCGGTGGAACTCTTGGCGAACAGCTACATGAACGCCGAGTCGATTCGTCTCGACGCCGGCATCCGGATGCAGCCAAAATAACCAGCCTCATCGCAAAAGAGCCCGTCACCAGAGGTCACGGGCTCTTTTGCTGTTACGACGATGTGGACCCAGCGGTGCTTAACGCGTAGGAGCAAAGTCCTCACCCATATTTTCAAAACGCGCGTACTGCTGCACGAAGGTGACGTTGGCTCGTCCGATGGGTCCGTTGCGGTGCTTGGACAAAATCACTTCGACGATGCCCTGTCGGTCGAGGGGAACCTCGTTGCTGTGCATTTCGGGACGGTGTAACAAGATGACGATGTCGGCGTCTTGCTCCAGCGACCCAGATTCACGCAAGTCGCTCATCTGCGGGGTCTTATCACTACGTGACTCCATCGCTCGCGATAACTGTGAGAGCGCGATAACCGGACAACCGAGTTCGCGAGCCAGGATTTTCAGTCCTCGACTCATCTCGGAGACTTCCACCTGGCGATTTTCTGACCGGCCGCGCGTACTCATCAGCTGGACGTAGTCAATAATGACTACGCCCAAATCGCCCTGTTGTTGCTTCAGTCGTCGAGCGCGCCCGCGCACTTCCATCACCGTCAAATTCGGGTTGTCGTCGATGAAAATGGGCGCGTGCTGCAGAGTGCCCAGGGCCTCTTCGGTTCGCTTCCACTCCATCTCGTTGAGCTCACCCGTCTTCAGACGGCTGGAGTCAATGCGGGCGGTGGTGGCGAGAATGCGTTCGGCCAATTCATTTTTACCCATTTCCAACGAAAAGAAGAGGGCGGGGCGCTGCATGACCGCGCCCACGTGCATCAAAATTCCCAGGGCGAAAGCGGTCTTACCCACCGATGGTCGAGCACCAATAATGGTCAAACTGGTGGGCTGAATTCCGCGCAGGAGGGCGTCCAACGAGCGATAGCCCGTCTCGATTCCCGTAATGGCTCCGGCGTTCTGGGCTCGCTCTTCCAGCGTGTTCATCTCATCAATGAGCAGCGGCACCAATTCAGAAATGGTGTCGCGCGCGTCGCGGTCACTAATTTCCAGAATCGCCGACTCCGCCCGATCCATGAGGGCGTCCACGTCATTGGCTGGTTGGAAGGCTTCGTCACTGATGCGCGAGGTCACTTCGATTAGGCGGCGCTGACGAGCTCGGTCGCGCACGATGCCCGCGTAGTCCGCCGCGTTAGCCGCCGACGGCGTATTGAGTTGAATCTTCGCCAGGAGCGTCGCGTCCAGGGTGTGAATCCCTCGCGACTCCAGCATGGACTTCACCGTGACGAAATCGACCTCGCTCCCCTTATTGGTGAGTTCGACAATGGCCGCAAAAATCTGGGCGTGCAGGGGGCGGTAAAAGTCCTCCGCGGCGCAACGTTCAGCCCCGATCAAGATCGCTTCTCGCGAGAGCAACATGGCCCCGAGGAGCGACTCCTCGGCGTCGATGTCATTCGGTGGAATTCGCGTCGTGGGTCGGGGTGAGGGGATGTCCTCGGGGATGTATTCGTCGTCGTACTGGACCATAGGTCTTCACTCTTCTCGAAAGGGACTGTGCATCGCAAGGGGAACAAGATGGGGAAAATCCTGTGCATTACCTAGCCTCATACTGGCAGGCTGCTGCTACACAGCGAGAGGCGGGGCCGTAGCTCCGCCTCTTAGCAATGAAAACGTGTACTTAGGCTTTCGCGGTGACTTCCACAGTGACGACGGCGGTCACACCTTCGAAGAGCGAAATCTCCACCTGGGAGGTGCCGATCATCTTGATGTGTTCGGCCATGGTCACCTGGTGTCGGTCGAGCGAAACGTTGGTCGCGGTGCGAATGGCGTTCACAATGTCGGCCTCGGTGACCGATCCAAAGAGACGACCGTTGCCACCCGCGCGAGCGGCGATACTCAAAGTTGCTTTCGCAATCTCGTCACGCTGCACTTCGGCGGCCTGACGCGTTGCGGCATCGCGTAAATCCCGACCCTTGCGCATCGAAGCTGACTGGTCGGCCATGGAGTCCGTCGCGGCCAGGGCCACACCGTTCGGCAGGAGGTAGTTACGAAAGAACCCACTCTTGACTTCAGCGATATCGCCACGACGACCAACGCCCTTAACGTCCTTACGGAGAAGAATCTTCATTATTCCGCCTCTTCGCTTTCAATCACGACCTGCTCGAGAATCTCGTAATCCGAGACCACATCGGGCGCGTCAGTAACGTCGGCCAAGGTGGCTTCCTCGTCACGGTCCTGACGGGGACCGCGGGGACCGCGGTCGTCGCGACCACCACGGCCACCACGCTTCTCGGTCACGGTGCGTTGCGTGTAGGGCAGCAAGGCCAATTCACGAGCGGTCTTGATGGCGTCGGTGATGTCCCGCTGGTGCTGCTGGCAGTTACCCGAGACGCGACGGCCACGTATCTTTCCACGGTCCGAAATGTACTTGCGCAAGGACGCGAGGTCCTTGTAGTCCACGTGGACGACGTGCTGGGCACAGAACACGCAGGGCTTGCGCTTCTTGTCGCGACGACTATCAATCTTGGGTGCCCGCTTGGGCGGGGTTGGCATATTCCTACGTGGCATTAGAAGGGCTCCTCATCAAAGGCATAACTGGATGGTTGGTTGGCGACCGGTGCCGCAGCACGGCCGGAATTGTTAGATGGATAACTGGCACCCTCGGCCTTCGGGTTCTTGGTGACAGTGGTCGTTGCGTAACGCAACGACGGGGCTACTTCGTCGGCGTTAATTTCGACGATGGAACGCTTGTCGCCCTCGGGAGTCTCCCACGAGCGCTGCTCGAGGCGACCGGTGACGATGACGCGGGTTCCCTTGGTAATGGAGTTGGCGATGTTTTCCGCAAGTTGCGCGTAGGCCGAGACCTCAAAGTAGGAGACTCGCTCTTCCCACTCCTGGGTTGCGCGGTTCTGCCAACGGCGGTTGACCGCCAAGGAGAGGCGCACGCTCGCCTGACCCGAGTTCAAAAACTTCAACTCCGGCTCGCGGGTGACGTTGCCAATAACGGTAATGGTGTTGTCTGCCATTTTATTCTCCTCGGGTTGGTAGCGCCGACAACCTACGCCTTGGCTGCAACACGCTTGGGAGCGTGCTTAGCCGAGAGGCGTTGGATCTTGAAGCGCAGAACTTCGTCCGCGAGGCCGAGGATACGGTCAAGCTCGGCCACAGTGGCCGGCGTTCCGCCAAACTCGACGACCACGTAGTAGCCCTCTTTGCGCTTCTTGATCTCGTAGGCCAAGGGTCGCTTGCCCCAACGGTCGATAGCTCCGGGGTTTCCACCGTGGGATCGAATCGTGTCGAGTGCCTTATCAAGGCTGATCTGGATGGACTGTGCATCGACTGTGGCGTCGAAGACAATCATGGTTTCATAAGGCCTCATGGCCGTATTCCTTTCCCTATGGGCCGACTAAAAGTCGGGCTCTGCGGATCAGAGCAGGGTTATGTTGAGTTCCCACGGTTGTGGGAGAACAATCCTACTCCAGCGACGGCCCGTGGTCTAATCGAGGAGTTCGGTGGGATTCGCGTAGGTTTCGACCTCGCTAGGAAAGGCTCCGGAGCGCACGTCGGCCACGAAGTGACCCACGGCCTCAGTAATAAGCCCGCCCACGTCGGCGTACTGGCGAACGAACTTCGCCACCGGACGGCCCGACAGGCCCAGAAGATCGTGAAAGACCAGGACTTGGCCATCGGTATCGGGCCCGGCGCCGATGCCAATAGTGGGAATTGCCAGAGCTTCGGTGACGCGGGTGCCCACGACCGAGGGCACCCCCTCAATCACAATGGCAAAAACGCCCGCTGCTTCGAGGGCCAGGGCGTCGAGTAGCAACTGCTCGGCCGCTTCACGGGTCTTACCCTGGACTTTAAAACCGCCCATAGCCAGCACGCTCTGTGGGGTCAGGCCAATGTGGCCCATTACTGGAATCTCGGCGTCGAGCAGGGCCGTGATCATGTCCACTCGATTACTTCCACCCTCGAGCTTCACGCACTGAGCACCCGCTCGAATCAACGTGGCGGCGTTTTTGATGGTGTCCTCACGCGACACGTGATAACTCAGCCAGGGCAAGTCGGCCACGATCAGCGCCTTCGGGCGAGCTGCCGCCACCGCCGCCACGTGATGCGCGATGTCGGCAACCGTGACGTGCAAAGTATCGCTGTGACCGAGAACCACATTGCCCACCGAGTCACCCACCAACAGCATGTCCACACCGCCGGCGTCAACGTAGCGAGCTCCCGGCTCGTCGTAGGCGGTCACCATGACCAAGGGCTCGGAGCCCGTTCGACGCTTGCGCCGGCGAATCTGCGGGACTGAGCTCACTGCGTTACCTGCCTTTGCACACGAGGCTTACGACCACCAGCCACCCACTTGCGGGCGAGGTGGTGGAAAGCACAGACGATACACACCTCAACGGCGTAGCACTGAACCGGCGCTTCACGGCGCTCCAGTTTCAGTAGTTCGGCTCGGGTCGAGGGACACGTACCCCCGGGGGGCAACTTCGCCCCGAAGACGTAGGTGACAATTTTTAGTTCCGCATCGTGACAGACCGGGCAGAGTTCGCCGGTCTTGCGGCCCAGATTCCGGGCCGCGCGGAGCAATTCGGGGTGGGCGTCACAGACTTCGTCCCGCGTCAGCGATCCACGTTCGAGGGCACTCACTAGGGCGTGACGGACTAAGCCAAATTCAACGACGGCTCCGTCGGCCGTGGTCGTGCGCATCTGACGTTCCATTGGCTTTGAGACTACCCGCGACGCAGCAAATCAAGGGTGGTGGCGTAGATGCACATTTCGATATATCGAACTGATATGATAGTTGAGTATGCTTGAACTTGCCATCCTGGGACTGCTCATGGACCGTGATCACCACGGTTACGAAGTCCGCGCCCACCTGCGCGACCGTTTGGGTCTGGGTGCGAACATCTCCTTCGGCTCTATTTACCCAGCCTTGGCCCGCCTCGAGCGCGAGGGTTTGGTCGAAGTTGCCGTCACCTCCGCGACGAAGGTCAGCACCCTGTCCACCGGATCGCTGTCGGGCGAGCGTGCATCGCTACGGTCGCTTCGCGTCACCCCGGGACTCAATCGCAAGAGTCGCAAGGTCTACCAAATCACCCCGCGGGGCCGCGAGGAGTTCGCCCATCTGCTCGCCGACCCCGCCACCTTGAACGACGGGAAGAATTTTTCGATGCGTATGGCTCTGGCTAAGTACCTAGCCCCGAACGCCCGCGTTGGTTTACTCGAGCAGCGACGTAGCAGCCTGTGCGCTCGACTCGGTGAAGCTCGCCAGTACGCCTCGAACGACGAGCTCGACACCTACGCCCGGAGTGTGATGGAACACGCCGTGCAGGGCGTCGAACTGGATATCGCGTGGATCGACACTTTGTTGGCCACGGAACGTAGTAACCAAATCAACCTCGCTCCAGAAGCGAACTAGGAAAGGAGCTCCATGGAAAAAATCCGTGTAGCCATAGCGGGTGTGGGCAACTGTGCCAGTTCACTCATTCAAGGTGTTACGTACTACCACAACGCAACGCCCGGCGACCACGTCCCCGGACTGATGCACGTGGAGCTGGGTGGATACCACGTTCGTGACCTCGAATTCGTGGCCGCCTTTGACGTCGACGCCTCCAAGGTGGGCAACGACCTGGGCAAGGCCATCGAAGGTGGTCAGAACAACACCATCAAGTTCGCCGACGTCGGTGCCCTCGGTGTCGTGGTCCAGCGAGGCCCCACGATGGACGGCCTCAACAAGTACTACCGTGCCGCCATTGAAGAATCTCCGGTCGAGGCCGTCGACGTGGCGCAGGCCCTGCGTGACGCTCGGGCCGACGTGCTCGTCTCCTACCTGCCCGTCGGATCAGAGGACGCGCAGCGTTACTACGCCCAGTGCGCCATTGACGCGGGCGTCGCCTTCGTGAACGCCATTCCCGTCTTCATCGCTTCGGACCCAACCTGGGCCACCAAGTTCCGTGACGCCGGCGTGCCAATTATCGGCGACGACATCAAGAGTCAGGTGGGCGCCACTATTGTCCACCGCGTCCTGGCCCGTCTCTTCGAAGACCGCGGCCTCGCCCTGGACCACACCTACCAGCTCAACGTGGGTGGCAACATGGACTTTAAGAACATGCTCGACCGCGACCGACTCGAGTCCAAGAAGATTTCCAAAACCCAGGCCGTGACCTCCCAATTGGAGATCTCCAACATGTCGGCCGACGACATCCACATCGGCCCGAGCGACCACGTGCCGTGGTTGAAGGACCGCAAGTGGTGCTATATCCGCATGGAGGGCCGCAACTTTGGTGACGTTCCTCTCAACTTGGAGCTAAAGCTCGAAGTGTGGGACTCACCCAACTCGGCGGGCGTCATCATTGACGCTGTTCGCTGCGCCAAGGTGGCCATGGACCGTGGCGTCGGTGGACCCATCATGGGCCCCTCGGCTTACTTCATGAAGTCGCCTCCGGTGCAGTACCACGACGACGTCGCACACAACATGGTCGAAGACTTCGCCGACCGTGGTGCCGACAACCCCGTCTGGCCCTAGAACCTTTCTGCCACTAGTAGTCCTCGCCGGTGACGAGCGAGCAAGTCGGGAAGTTCGTGGACGTCGGATTCGTTACGTCCCTCACTCTCCGGCAGAGCGCCGCGTGCATCACGAACTTATGGGCTGGCAATTGTTACCCGTCGCACGCAATACCACTGGTAACACCCAAGACCGGAAGCCTAATTTTGTGGAGTTGGACCGGTACGCAGGGCGCAAAGAGTGACACGGGCGTAAACCTTCCTAGCGGTGTCTTTTGGGTAACGGTTATCTGATCACGACCGAAGCCGACCCGAGCGGTGCCGCTTGTCCCAGCGGACAGAGGCACGGTTCGGGCGAAGCCACTAGGTCGTTCTAATCCACGTGCTCAGCGCAGTTGCGCGGCCGGCAGTTAAAGGGTGTAAGAATTAATCCATGAAAGTTAACGGCTACCAAGTAGAGCCCGGTGCCCGACTGAGCGGTGCCAACTTGATTGGTGCGAACCTGTTCGGTGCCGACCTGAGCGATGCGAGTCTCTATAGTGCCAACCTGAGCGATGCCAACCTGAGCGGTGCCAACCTGAGCGGTGCCGACCTGACCAGAGCCGCTCTGTGGGGTGCCAACTTGAATGGTGCGAACCTGAGCGGTGTTGACCTGAGCGGTGTCGACCTGAGCGGTCACAACCTGAGCGAAGCCGACCTGAGCGAAGCCGACCTAACCGGAGCCGACCTGAGCGGTGCCAATCTGAGCGGTGCGAACCTGAGCGGTGTCGACCTGAGCGGTGTCGACCTAACCGGAGCCACTCTCCCCAACGGCACAGTTCACGGCTAACCGGGAGACTACTTTTAGGCTCTCAGCGCCAGGCCCTGCTCGCTGATTAGCTGAGTGGGGCAATATCAGGCAGCGTTTGCGCTCGGCCTGACGCTCGACACGCACTAGCAAGGTCGCGAAATCGCGAAGGGAGCAGCCGAGACGGTCGAGTTTCGTAACGCTCAATGCTTCATTATCTCCGTGCGCCAAACCGACTCCCAATCTGGCCCACCCGAGCGAACTGGAGCCGGGCCCTCACTAACGTACGGCCACAATCCAAGAGGCCTCAGCAACTGTCCGGATAACTCTGCCCTACGCCGGGGATTTTGCCGACCCAACGAGAGAGGGCTGCTGGACGGCGGCAACGTATCCTGCACAACCGCCGAGGGCGGGGCGATCAATGCGCTCGGCCTGTGAGTTATCTGGGCTGGGCTACAGCGAAGCATCGACGATGGCAAGTTCCCGCCTCCGCCGATTACGAAGCTAGAAATGAGCGAGGTGCTCGGCCCGACTACACCTGCACCCAGGGGGATTACTGCTTGGCGGAACGCTCCCGCCACCACGCCAGTAGGCGCTGGGTTTCAGCGTCTTCGCCGATCTCGCCCTCGTCGAGACGAATTTCGAGGAGAAAAGCCAGGGCTTCACCCACTGTTCGGCTCGGTGAGAGTCCCAGTATCTGCATAATTGCCACCCCGTCGAGGGCGGGGCGAATGCTCTTTAGGTCTTCGGCTGCGCGCAGGTGCTCAATCCTCTCTTCGAGATCATCCATGCGCTTAGCCAGGGTCGCCGCCTTTTTCGCGTTACGCGTCGTGCAGTCGCAGCGCGTGAGTTCGTTGAGTTCACCCAGCAGGTGACCGGCGTCGCGGACGTAGCGACGAACCGCGCTGTCGCTCCAGCCCATTTTGTAGGTGTGGAACCTCAGGTGCAGATCCACCAGAGTCACCACATCATCAATCATTTGCTGGGAGTACTTCAGTGCCTCCATGCGCTTGCGCGTCATGCGCGCACCCACGACCTCGTGGTGGTGAAAGGACACGCCATTTTTTGTAATGGCCCGTGTCTTCGGCTTGCCAATGTCGTGAAAGAGCGCAGCGAGGCGTAAGACCAGCTCCGGTGAGGCCTTATCTACCACCGCCAAGGTGTGAGCCAGCACGTCTTTGTGCTGGTGTATGGGATCTTGCTCGAGCGAGAGTCCTGGTAGTTCCGGTACAAAAAATTCTGCGAGGCCAGTGCGCACAATAAAGTCCAGACCCACTGACGGCACCTCGGTCACCATGAGGTGATCCAGTTCAGCGCGCACGCGTTCGGCCGACACGATGGAGAGGCGTTCGGCCAGTTCTCTCGCGGCGTCTTCAATTTCTTGGTCAATACGCAAGCTGAATCGGGCCGCGAATCGGGCGGCGCGCAACATGCGCAGCGGATCGTCGCGGAACAAGACGCGCGCATCACTGGGCGTGCGGAGGTGCCGCGCCATCACGTCACTGACGCCGTCGAAGGGATCATGCAAGAGACCATCGGTGACGTCAAAGGCGATCGCGTTCATCGTGAAGTCCCGACGACCAAGGTCAATGTCGAGGGAATCGCCAAATTCCACCGACGGCTTACGGGAGTGGTCGACGTAGGCCTCTGAGCGAAAGGTAGTGACTTCGATCTTGAATCCACCCTGTCGTAGGTACCCACCAATGGTGCCAAAGGCCTTACCCTGCTCCCACAAGGAGGTGCAGAGGGGTCGAAGGAGGTTCACAATGTCGTCGGGCCGCGCATCAGTCGTGAAATCGATTTCGTAGTCCTCCCGTCGAGGAATCTGGAGAAAAGCGTCGCGAATCGAACCGCCCACCGCGTAGAGCGAGAAGCCCCGAGCGGCAAAAGCGTCGGCCAGTGGCGCGGCGTCGAG
This sequence comes from uncultured Actinomycetes bacterium, assembly GCA_903860915.1. GTDB lineage: Bacteria > Actinomycetota > Acidimicrobiia > Acidimicrobiales > RAAP-2 > RAAP-2. The sequence goes on from CAIOSJ010000023.1 coordinate 110,822, forward strand.
ACGTAGTTGTTGGAGGGTGTCACGTACATTCATTCTCCTGTGAGGGTAGTAGGCACTCGCCCCCCTTGATTGCCGCCGCTAGTAACTTGGTACAACATGCAGATGCCCTCCTTCTTCCGGTGGCGGACGCTGACTGTGGTGGCCCTGACATTGTTAGCAATGGCGCTGCCCACGGCTGCGTCGGCAGCAGGGAGGGGTCACCTCACTCTGCTCGCTCAGAACTCGCACATCCTCATGAGCCCCAGCGGTACCGCCAACCTCTCACTTGCGCTCGACACGGACGCGCTGTCGCTCACGCTGTCGCTCTTTCCTCGGGTCAGCACCCGATCTGGCCTCGCCGGAGTCATTGCCAACACTGGCGTCGGTGGACAACCCCTGTCGAGCACGATGATTTCTCTGCCGTGTAGCCAAAGTGGTGGTAACGCCATGGTCGTCGCCATCACTTCGTCGCCGAGCACTCCGGGCGCTGGTCACTGTGGTCAAAATGCACCGAAGCTCTCGACTAATTGCGGCCCCGCATCGTGCACCGGTATTTACCCCCTGGAAATCGTGGCTAGCGGATGGTCGGGGGTTCACCGGCTATGGACCCTACTCAGCATTACGAGTCAGCCCATTGCCAATCCCCTGCATTTCACGTGGATCGTCACCAGCGATCCGGGCAACGACGCGGCTGCCGAGCACGACGCCGCGGTGACCTCCGCATTGGCCGCCAGTTCTCAAACTCTGTCACTCGCCCTGGGTCATCCGGGTCTCACGCAGCAGAGCTTCGCTACTTCAGATGCCGCGGCGCACTACCGAGATGCCCTGGACGCTTTCGCTAGGGCTAGCAACCATCGACTGCTCATCACTCCACCACCCAACATTGATTGGGCTGGCTTGGTGCACAACAACCTCGCCCACCAAATGCTCGCGCAACTGAGTCAAGTTGATACTGATCTCGCCACCTTCACATCGCACAGCGCTGGCGGACCGCTCGTCCTGCGCGACGTGGTCGGAGTCAACGACGTTCTGGCCCTTCACGCGGCGGGAATCGCCAACCTGGTCCTCCCCGAGGCCAACCTCGGCGTTCAACCCTCCAACACCTTGCACTGGGGTACCCCGTTTCGCATTCCGGGCGCCCCCCAATCGCTCGCCGTCACCTCCGATTCGGGCCTGAACGGCCTCGTGCACAACAGCGCCATTGATCCCGTCCGCCGCGCCAATTTGGTGGCTGGAACTCTCGATCTCCTCTACCTCGAAGCTCCGTATTCACCCGTCACGCGCTCAGTAGTCGTCACCACAGCAGCTGCCCAGATCGGTGTTGCCTTCGTCCAGGCTCTGTTGAGCAATCTCGCCCACGACCCATTCACTACCTACAGTTCGCTCGGCAGTGACTTTCGCACCCTCGACGTCGGGGGTAATCGAAATCCAATTAGTCGTGATTTATTGTCCCCCGTGGCCCCAGCCTGGAACGTCGCGGACAGTCTGCAGCTGGCCTCACTCGCCCGTGACGCCGCCTCGTTCGCCACCGCCATTTCCTCGCTAGGCGCCGCCCAACACCTCAGCGATCTCGTACTAGCCAGTGAGACGCGCGTCGACGGCACACGGCGCAGTCAGCTGCTCGCTCGAGCTGCCGGCACCCTCCAGAGCGACCTCGCCCAATTCCAATTCGACCAGAGTCCCATTACCCTCGCCGAGCAACGCGGATCAGTCCCCATCACCATGGTGTCTAAGGCCGATTACTCCATCACTGGCCTGGTCACCTTTCACGCCGCGCACGTTGATTTTCACGGGGCCACGACTCTGCCCGTCGTTCTCGACGGAGCCACCACGGCCATTCCGCTTCAGCTCAGCGTGGCCGGAGCCGGTAACGCCACTTTGGATATGACCTTCACCACCCCAGACGGTCAACTCACCATTACCCACAGCAGCATCCAGATTCGCACCTCGCCGACCTCGGTCGTGGGCTTCATCTTGAGTTTCGGATCACTCTTCGTCCTCGCCCTCTGGTGGTGGCGAACCGTACGTCGACCCAAGAAGGGCGCCTCGGCCTCGTGACGTCCTTATCGCGGCTACCACTACTCTCGGTGGCTTCGGGAACCTTAATTTCCCGTGCTTCGGGCCTCCTACGCGTCCTCGTACTCGCCTACGTTTTGGGTTTTACCCCACTCGCCGACGCCTTCAATCTGGCCAATACCGTGCCCAACATGTTGTTCGATCTCGTCTTAGGTGGCGTCGCCAGTGCCACATTCATTCCCGTCTTTATTGAGCGCCTGGCTCTGGACGGCGAACGTCGGGCTTGGCGCAGTATCTCCAGCGTGCTCTCTTTTTCACTCGTCGTTCTCCTCCTCGCCTCCGCCCTCGCCTGGCTGCTCGCGCCCTTCATCATCGGCTCCTTTACCGTCTGGACTCACGCCAGCGGGGCCGGGGGGGCCCAAGTCCTCGCCCAACGGGACGTGGCGGTATCGTTCCTGCGCTGGTTTATACCTCAGATTTTCTTCTACGGCGTCATCGGCCTTATGGGGACCCTGCTCAATATTCGACAGAAATTCGGCGCGGTGGCGTGGGCACCCATCACCAACAACATCGTGTGTTGCCTCGTCCTGTTCTGGTTTCACTTAGTCGCCCCCAGCCCCACGCTGGCTTCACTCCACGGTGACGGGCACCTGGCCTGGCTCGGGGTGGGCACCACGCTGGGCGTGGCCATCCAGGCCACAGTGCTGATTCCTTCCCTCTCGCGCAGCTCGCTGCACCGCCTCCGCTTTCGCTGGAACCTGCGCGATCCGGCGCTAGCGACCATTGCTCGATTGGGCTCGTGGACAGTTTTGGTCATCCTCGCCAATCAGATTTCTCTGTTCGTCGTTCTGGCCTGCGCTTTCACCATTGGCGGTCAGGGCCCCATCAGCGCCTACACCTACGGCTGGAGTTTCATGCAGATGCCGTACGCCGTGGTGGTGGTCTCCGTCCTCAACGTCCTCACCCCCCGTTTGGCCGAGCACGCGGCACGCGGCGAACACTTGGAATTCCGCGAACGCTTGGGGGCGGGTGTGCGCGAGTCGCTGGCCATCATCATTCCCCTCTCGTTTCTCCTCGTGGTGCTCGCTCAACCCGTCGTGGCCCTCTTCTTGCACCACGGTGACGCCAGCCACCGCCTGGCCGCCGGCACGGTTCTCGCGATTCTCGTGGCCGGACTTCCGGGCTTCACTATCTTTCAAGTGTGCGTTCGGGGATTACAAACTCTGCAGCGGGCCCGTGACGTCTTTTGGCTCTACCTCGGACAAAACATCCTCACGGTGGCGGGAATCCTCCTCATCGGTCGTCACAGTTTGGGTGGCCTCGTCGCTTCCATTGCCCTGGCGTACAGTCTGGCGGCGGGAGGCGCCCTACTAGTTCTGCACGAACAGGGGGTGACACTCTGGGAAGATGTTTTTTCCTGGGCCGTGGGCCGCACCGTGGCGTCATCACTAGGGGCCGCCTTCGCGAGCGCCCTGGCGTACAGCCTCTTTACGTCCGTCTCGGGTTTTGGCTTACTCTTGCGGACGGGTTTCAGCGTTCTCTTCGGGGCGGGTAGCTTTTTTGCCCTCACCTACTGGCGAAAGCAGCGTGCCACCCCTGCGGCGCAAAAAGTGTAAGGCTCTCTAACTAATCGTCTCGAGGAGGCAGTATGTCAAAGGTCCGTGTTGTTACCGATAGCGCCAGCGATCTACCAGACGACCTGGCCGCGCAACTCAATATTGACGTCATTCCCCTCTCTATTCGCTTTGGCGAAGAGGAATTTGTTGATCGTAGGGACCTCACCCCCGCCCAGTTTTGGGCTAAGTGCAAGTCCTCCAAGCACCTCCCCGAAACCGCCGCCCCAGCTCCCGGAGCCTTCCAGCAGGCCTTCGAGCGCGCTGCTGCTGCCGGCTACGACGGCGTCATTGTGGTCGCGCTCTCCGAGGTTCTTTCCGCTACTCACCAGGCGGCCACCCTCGGGGCACAGGCCGTTGATGGCGTCATTGACGTTCGCGTCGTCGACACCCGAGCGGTCAGCATGGCCCAGGGCCTCATCGCCATTGAAGTCGCCGAAGCCGCCGCGACGGGTGCCTCACTCGAGGACCTGGTCACCCTCTGCGAGAACCTCAGTTCGCGAGTCGGAGTTATTGGCACCATCAATACCCTCGAGCACCTCATCAAGGGGGGTCGCCTCAAGGGTGCGAAGGCCTTGCTCGGATCAGCTCTGGCCATCAAGCCCCTCCTCGCGCTGAAAGATGGTCTCGTCTCCGAGGCCGGTCGTGCCCGGACCCGCACCAAGGCGCTGGCCCAGTGCGCCGCCGCTGCTCGCGCCGCGGCTCCCCTGCAGCGCATGGCGATTGCTCACGGTTCGGCCGATGATATTGACGGTTTAATCGAAGAACTACGCACCATCCCCTGCGCCGGCCCCCTCATCAATACCGAAATTGGCAGTGTCGTCGGTACTCACGGGGGACCGGGAATTGTGGCGGTCTGCTGGATCAGTGCGTAGGTCGTTTTAACGGGGAGTAAGTTTGTAGGGTGAACGAAACGGCACCTTCCGAACCCGACATCGTTGATCGTGCCTTTAGCGGTTTCGACCGTGTGATCAATGAAGTTCACGACCGCGTCATTCGCCCCATCACCCTTGTGGCCCGCACGCTGGCCTTCTCGGCGGTGATCGCCGTTCTCGCCATCACCGCGACGGCGGTGCTTCTCATACTGGTCATTCGACTCCTTGACGTGTACCTCTTTTCACATCACGAATGGCTAACTGACCTTGTGTTGGGTGCCATTTTCTTTAGTAGCGGCCTGCTCCTGTGGCGCCGCCGAACCCGAAAGTAAGTCATGTCTCGACACACCCACGTCCTCATTATCGGCTCTGGCCCCGCCGGTCTCACCGCCGCCATCTACGCCGGACGCGCCCAGCTAGCCCCCATCGTGATCGAGGGAGAGCCCTCCTCCACCACTGATCAGCCCGGTGGTCAGCTGATGGTCACGACCGAGGTCGAGAACTTCCCCGGCTTTCCCGACGGCATCATGGGTCCCGAGCTCATGGCCAATATGCGCGCCCAGGCCCTGCGTTTCGGTTCGCAGATGATCCTTTCACGTGTCCAGCGTCTCGACCTCACCCAGCGCCCCTTCCGCGCGTGGCTCACTGACGACGTAGAACCCAGCATCACCGCCGACACCGTCATCGTGGCGACGGGTGCCAAGTCCCTCATGCTCGGCGTGCCAGGGGAGGATCGCCTCCTCAGCCACGGTCTTTCGACCTGCGCCACCTGCGACGGCTTCTTTTTCCGAGGTCACGACATTGCCGTCGTCGGTGGTGGAGATTCCGCGCTCGAAGAGGCGATTTTTCTCACTCGCTTCGCTTCTAGCGTCACCCTCGTTCACCGACGCGACAGCTTGCGCGCCTCCAAGATCATGCAGGACCGGGCGCTCGCCAACGAAAAAATTAAGTTCGCTTGGAATTCTCAGGTCACCGAAGTGCTGGGCGAAGAGAAGGTCTCGGGACTGGCGCTACGCGACACCGTCACCGGTGAATCACGCATTCTCGACGTCACTGGTGTGTTTGTGGCCATTGGGCACGTTCCCAATACCTCACTGTTGACGGGTCAGTTAGATCTACAAGACAACGGTTACGCCATCACCGGCCCGGGTTCTCACACCAACATCGAAGGGGTCTTCGCCGCCGGTGACGTACAAGATCACGAATACCGACAGGCCATTACCTCAGCAGCCTCCGGCTGCGTCGCGGCCATCGACGCCGAGCGGTGGCTAGAGACCCAGGGTCACTAACGCTTCGCCGCCCTCGTGAGTTGGTAGCGTGAGGAGTGACGGAGGTTTTCATGAACAGTAAAATTAAGACCCTAACGGACGCCACTTTTCACGAGGAAGTAGGCGGATCAGACACACCCATTCTCGTGGACTTCTGGGCCGAATGGTGCGGTCCCTGCAAGCAGATTGCCCCCATTCTCGACGAGTTCGCCGACGAGCAGGGTGACAAATTTGTCATTGGCAAGTTGGACGTTGACGTCAACGTGGCCACCGCCACGCAGTACAACGTGATGAGCATCCCCACCCTCTTGCTGTTTAAGAATGGTGAAGTAATTGCGCGTCTCATCGGAGCCAAGCCCAAGGGCGCACTGCTTCAGGAAATCGTTTCCCACCTCTAGAGAGTGAGTGCGGTGGCTGAATGGGTCACCGTGTTTCAGAGGCAGTAACGAGATATTCCAGTACGGGCCTAATGAAACTGGAGCCGGTATGTCCCCGAATATGACGACAGCGCAGATTACAGAACTCCACGAGCGATTATCCCAATTGGGTCACCGCCCGGTGGGCGACGACCCCGGTCACCTCGGGCCCGCGACTCGCGTAGCAATCGAAGCGTTTCAGCGTGAACGCGGACTACTCGTCACGGGCGAACTCGATGATGACACCTGGCAGCGTTTGGTGGAAGCCGGTTGGTCTTTGGGTTCGCGCCTGCTCTTTCTTACCTCGCCCTACCAACGGGGTGACGACGTCGCTGACCTCCAAGAGTCCCTCGCCCTCCTGGGTTTCAACCCGGGTCGAATCGACGGTATTTTCGGTCCCATGACCGAGGAATCACTTCGTGAATTCCAGAAAAATACGGCCCTGGTTGTTGACGGAACACTCACTCTCGCCACCCTTTTAGAACTCGATCGACTGGGTCGGCAACGTGGTGAACGTCGCCCGGTCACCGAGGCCCGCGACACGGCGGGAATATCTCTACCCAGCGACAAAGCCGTCGTTGTCGTTGTCGGGACGAGTCCGCTAAGTGCGCTCTTGGCTCACGAACTTTCGCCCCAGCTGGACGTTCGTCGACTAACCAGCGACGAGGGCGCCGCCGCGATGGCCAATGAATGTACAGCGTCCGTACTCATCAACATCCGCGAGTCCGCAGAGCCCACGCTAGAAGTCCACTACTTCGAGTCCTACCGCTCACATTCCGTCGTCGGTAAGCAATTAGCCCTCGACTTCATTTCTGCGCTGCCCAATTTGGCGCCCGGGCGCAAAGTGACCGTACAGGGAATGTCGCTACCAATTCTTCGCGAGACCTTGATGACCGCCGTTGATTTACACGTCGGATCCCTGACCAGTGCCGAGCTGCTCGATATCGCCCGAGGTGCCGCTCTCTCGATTCAGAATTTATTTGTCTTATAATTACTGAAAAGCGCGTAAAATACGGCTAGTTCAGATTCCCTTTATAGATTATAAAGGGAACTTAGTGTCCCTAACCCACAGGTTCATCCACAGGTTGGGGAAAACCTCTACTTGAGGGTTAGCGTTGAACTTGAGACTTATCGATTCGTCGAGATGGAAGTGTAGATTCTTTCCAAATCATCCAGATCCGCAAAGTCGATCACGATTTTACCAGTTCGACCCTTAATCTCCACATGAACACGGGTATCGAGGTAATCCTCGAGCAGTGACTCCAGCTCGGTCACGCTGGCGTCAGGAACGGGGCGAAGCGTGGGTGAGGTCGTTGACGGCTTCTTCCCCTCTACACCACCATTGTCAGTCACCTTGGGGACCAAGCTCTGGCGTACCAACTCTTCGGTCGCACGAACCGAGAGATCTCCAGAAATCAACTTGGCGAGCAGCTCATCTTGGGCCGCCGGTTGCACCAGACCCAGTAGGGCGCGGGCGTGCCCAGCACTGATTGTCCCCTTCGCCAGAGCGGCTTGCGCCGGATCACCCAACTGGAGGAGGCGCAGAGTATTGGTTACCGTGGCCCGACTCTTTCCCACTCTCAGAGCCACCTGGTCGTGGGTGAGATCAAAGTCATCGATGAGCTGTTGGTAGGCGGAGGCCTCTTCCAAAGCGTGGAGGTCAACGCGGTGGAGGTTTTCCACAATGGCCTGTTCTAGGCTCAGGCGGTCATCGGTTGATTCCTGGACCAAGACGGGAATGGTCGTCAAGCCGGCCAGAGCCGCAGCCCGCAAGCGGCGCTCCCCCGCAATGAGCTCATAATCAAAATCTTCACTATCACTGGGTCGCACAATAAGGGGCATGAGAACGCCCATCTCTTTGATCGACTCCGCGAGTGAGGAAAGTGAGACCGCGTCAAAAACTGCGCGTGGTTGAAAACGATTGGGAGTAATCGAAGTAATCTCGATCTCCCGTAGAGGACCCGAAGAATCACTCGCGACCGGCGTGGTTTCTTCACCCTCGGGGATGAGGGCACTCAGCCCTTTACCTAATCCAGTTTTTCTAGCCATTGCTAATCTCCTTTGCGAGTGCGACGTAGGCGATTGCGCCCTTCGACGATGGGTCAAACGACGTAATGGGTTGTCCGAATGATGGCGCTTCCGCCAATCGAACGGTGCGGGGGATGACGGTGGCGCAGAGCTCGTTCGGAAAGACCCGTGCCACTTCTTCCGATACATCCTTGGTCAAAGTATTACGGGGGTCATGCATCGTCAGCACAACCTTAGAAATACGTAAGGTTTCGTTTAGGTTACGACGTACCAGATCTACAATGCGTTGCAGTTGGGTCAAGCCCTCCAGGGCGTAGAACTCACACTGCACCGGCACCAAAATGTCGGTGGCCGCGGCGAAGGCGTTAATGGTGATCAGGCCCAGCGACGGCGGGCAGTCGATGAAGACGTAGTCGAAGTCACCATCAACTGAAGCTAGTGCCCTCTTCAGTCGTAGCTCTCGAGATATCACGGCGGTTAATTCCTGCTCAACGGCGGCGAGGTCCAAGGTCGCCGGGGCAACAAAGAGATTCGCAAAACCAGTGGGCTCGACAACATCGACTAGGGGAGTATCGGTGAGTAAAACGTCATACATGGAGCCATCAAACTGGCGAGCATCTACACCCACACCCGTAGTGGCATTCCCCTGGGGGTCAAGGTCGACGATCAGTACTCGATACCCTAAGTTAGCCAAGGCCGCACTGAGATTAATAGTGGTCGTGGTCTTACCAACGCCACCCTTCTGGTTCGCAACTGCGAAAATTCGCGTTACCTTTAGATCGGTCATTATCCTCATTCCGAGAAATCATTCAGCGCCACTCTGCGCAAGGGGATTGGGCCAATCTAACCCAGCTTTTAACCGCCCGTCAAGTATTTCTTGCAGCGGGAGCACTCGAAGACTGCCCGAAGGCTCGGGCATCACAACGCACTCGATGTTCCACGTGGAACTTATTCCTACGGATCCCCCTTCCTTATGGTTCTTTTTGAATAGTAGCTACGTCTGATAATCCCTGCGAATTCATCCTGTTGGCATACGTGATCAGATTTTGAAGGGCCGGAAGAACTTCTGAAATAGTGAGGAAGGTACGTGTCGCTTTCGATTAGGGCCTGGAAAGCCCTATCAAAATCATATTGGGAACACCACTATGGAGATAGTGGCTACGAGCGACTCGGAGAAGCCCCCGAGCGTAGGGACTACGCTAGAAGTGTGTGGTGGGTGGCTTGTTTGAGTACAGCCCCACACCGGCAATGGGCCAATAGCCCCTTTTGGATAACTGCAATTTCACGAGTCAGTCGCGAATGCCGTGGTGCCCTTTCCTGAAATTGTCAGAGCCCAGCTCCTGTTGCAGCACTCCCCCTCCATCAAATTTTCTCACTGCTCGATAGTGAACTGTGGGCTGAAATTTCGAGATAGTAGCCACGCTGCTTCCGGGCCCAGGAGCCGCCTTCACCTTTTATGATGTGATGAAAATGTTCCACGTGAAACACTTTGAATACTCATTCTGGCAATAGCCGAGATTTCGGCCTATCCGTAGCAGTGGGTACTGACGGGCGAATTCTTTCTCCCTGTGGCGCGTGAGCGTTTAGCTGGCTGTCGTGTTTGTAGTCCGAAATCCCCTACTACATCATCGCCTGGCCGTCCCTATAGATGCCTTGCTAAAGGTAGAGCGTGGGCTCCCACATACCACTAGAAGCGAGCGCTCGGGTCATAGCCGTATCGTCCCAGCGATGCGAGCGCCGAAGATCGCCGTAGGTGAGATCGAAAATTTCTTCCAGATACTCCCCCTGCTGTCACAGGATGAAGGGAGACCGACAAAAGCCCTTCGACCATTGAACCTAATTTCCAACAACGAGTGTCCACTTTCGACGCACCGAGTTGCCGTCACCGACGGGGTCCTGAGTACTGGCTCACCGTCTCGTTGATAAGGAATACCTGTCATTCTCTCCTTCCATCCCGAGCTCCTGGCTCGTGCGAGGCCTGTGGCCACGCCAGTGGGTCGCGTTTTGCGCAGACTCGGCTATGGGTCTCCGAAGCACCACGAGTCCACAAATCACCATAATGGTGAGCCACAACATTTCCGGGTTTAGCTGAAGGGTAGCCGGGGACGCACTCCAAGGGATCGGGACGCAAGGTTCATCAGACGTAGAGCGAGGCGGAACTACCTTCTCTCTACACTAGATGGAGTACATGGAGCATCCTCAGCTTCATGAATTCCCCTACGCCATCTCTCCACTACAGCTTGCGGAATTTTGCTTGGTCTCGGGGCGATAGGGATGTTCCACGTGAAACATCTTGTGGTGCTAGTGGTAAAAAGTGCGACCTCGGCGATGATTTCACCTCATCAGATACACAGTCCCTAAAACCGACTTCTGGGAGTCGGAGCTCCGTCATGTCGAGACTACCGCCGATCAGAATCCACCTCACTCGACAAGGACGTAGCTGCCTGACAACCGCCACCACTTGCTTGGCCCTCTGGAGAATGCCCTGACCTACCTTCCGTAGCCATTCCAGTAACGCTGGCTATCGTCCAGCGAGTCCCAGGGGGCCCAACAGATTTTGACGGATATGCGACCGGAACCGGCAGCCGAGTACGCCAGGGTCGAGATCACCAGGGGTGTCAGCATCACCACGTGACGAGAGTGAGCCCCCACTCACCGTCCTGGCTCGCCTTACCGTGGCCACGGAGCCACCGTGACCCGATGGGCCTAGGGTTTCTTGTCTCCATACGTGCACGGTCTGATGGGTAGCGTAAGGCCATGGGTACTGCTTGGGTGGAATTGGACAAGAAGACTCGCCGGTGGCTGGCAGCATCTGCGCTGTGGGCTAGCTGCCTCCTCGTGGCCGCCGTGACCCTGCCGGTCTACGATGGCAGCTCTTCTCAAACCTTGGTCCAGGCCAACGGTTACAAGTTGGCCGTGATAGCGGCCATTCCACTGGCAACGTCACTTCTTACTATCTGGAGCATTCTGGTGAGACTGCAGCGATCACGATCAGGGGTCAGTAAATTCACGTGGACACTGGTTGCGTCGCTGTGCTTCTTTAGCTTCCTGGGAATCTTGACAATCGGCCCCTTCGTGGCTCCCGTCCCCATCTGTTTGTTACTAGGGCTGTCGGGGATCCGAGGAAGCGGTCAGGGCGAAGGCTTGAATTAACTCAGCTCGAAATCAAAGAATGGTGGGTCCAACAGGGGGCTGGTGGTGGACGTGGTCAACACGCCCCGGGCGACGAGACTGAGATACGTGGACCATATGTTCCACGTGGAACATGCTCGTTAAAATATCGGCGTCTTGCCCGGAACCCCATTTTTACGCGGATAGATCGAGGCGGTTTCTTTAAACTTCTCAATGATTTGGTAACCCGCCCCATCCCAGCGCTGGGCAATTGCCCGGAGACCTAGGGTCCCTAAACCAGCGTCGGGCCAGCGCTGTAGGGAGTCCGCATCAGGGGGTTCCGACACCAAGAGGATGCCGCCCACCTTTAAAAAACGTACAGCGCACTCGGCGGTCATTCCCGGGGGGCCAAAGGAACGAGCAGTCACTAGTTCGAAGGTCTCGGAAAATTGGGGGAGCCGAGCCACTTCTTCGGCACGGCCCGTAAAAACCTCACCAGTGCTAGGAGCACCCTCCCAGAGGAGGACCTCGCTGAGTAGGGCAGTCCTCTTGGTCATGGCGTCGAGTAGCAGACCTCGAACGCCCCAGTGCTCCAGAAGTACTAATCCCGGCAAGCCTCCGCCGCTCCCCAAATCCACAAAAGATTCTGGGGGCGAGTCTCTAACCGCCGACCACGATTCGGCGAAGCCGAGGGCGTGGGTAATGTGTGGCTCATAGGCATTCGGCCCTAAAAAGCCCCGCGCCCTCGATTCCTCGAGGGCGCGGATCAACCAATCTGAATTCACTTTACGTACTTACGCTGGTGCGACCACCACGAATCGGCGAGGGTCTTCGCCTTCCGATCGGGTAGCAACAGAGGCGTTGTCGGTCAGGGCATCGTGTACGGCCTTGCGGTCCGCAGATGACATTGGCTCCAGGGCACGCTCTTCTCCGCTGTCAATCACCTCTTGGGCGATTTGGGCGGCGAAGCGTCCCAGAGCTGCCACGCGGCGCTCGCGGTACTGAGCGACGTCAACCAGAATCCGGTCGGTGCGGGCAGGGCTCTTGGACTGCACCACGGTACGAGTGACTTCTTGTACCGCCTGCAGGGTGGTCCCGCGGGGCCCGACGAGAACGCCCAGCTCGGTCGGTGGATTGGCGTTAACCGCCAACTCAACCGTCTCAGCGTCAATCTCACGAACCGTGACTTCCGCCGTGAGATTCATCGCGGCCAGAAGACCTTCGAGGAACTCCTTACCGATCTTGGCCTGCTCGGCCAAACTAATTCCTTCTGCCATGTCCTTCTCCTTTTGTGGGCGGGGTGTTCTTTCTTTGGGAGCATCGGAAGATGTTCCATTTTGACGACGGCGGTTAGGGCGCTCATCACCCTGTCCCTCCGAAGACTTGGAGGACCCCTTACGGGCATCCGAGGATCCTTCACGTCGACCTTCGCCCGAGCGTCGCTCGGACTTGCCCTGGGGGCGACTCGTACGCTTGGGACGTGGGGTGGTGGGGCGAATGCGCGCTCGTACGCGGGCTTCGCCACGTACGCGACCGAACAAGCCCGCCTTCGGCTCGTCCAAGATTTCTACTTCGGCATCCGACGAGCCGACACCGAGGTGCAGTAGTGCCCTCTGCGTAGCCTCTTCTATATTTTTTCCTGTGGTTTCTACCCAATCCATGATCTATCGATCCTTTCGCTGACGCTTGGTTTTAGAGCGGGGGTGCTCTTTCTTATTGAGACTTGAAGGTTGAGGGTTTTGATCTACCTTCTTCGGGGCCGCGCCGGCCTTAGCTCCGGACTTGGCTGATTCGGGGTTACTTACCCCGGTGCGAAACAAAACGTCTTGGGTAGCGATACGAACAGCCGTTGAAACAACCATGTACAGCACCACCGCAGCCGGAATGACGAAGTAGAAGTAGGCGAACAAAATCGGCATGATCTTCTGCATGGTTTCTTGTTGCTTCGGTACTACTTGACCCGCCTTCTTGTTCCGCGAGTTCATTTGCGACATTTGGAAGTACTGCAAACCTACCGCTACAGCAACAAATATAAAGAAGGGAATTGCCGCCAATGTAGTGGCATGCGCACTGAAAGGCTTGAGGGATAGGTCCATCCCAAATGCCTTAATTGCACCATGTGCTGATCGTAGATTTTCGTACATATGTGACGTCGTTGGTATGTAGCGTGGAAGGGAAACGGGGAGTGGGTGAGGGGTGGCCAAGGTCACTTGACCGGGCACCGTGTTCGAAAGACCCTTAATAACCGAGTACAAAATGAAGAGAAATGGTGCCTGGGCTACGACGGGAAGACAGCCACCCAGCGGATTGGCCCCTTCTTCCTTGTACAGCTTCATCATTTCTTCGTTCAGGGTTTGGCGATTCTCCGCCCCCTTGTACATCTGCTGAAGTTTCTTCATCTCCGGCTGCAAACGCTGCATGGCCATCATCGACTTCGTACTCTTCACCGTCAGGGGAGTCAGGGCGCCCATAATCACCAAGGTAAGGAGGGCAATGGCGACCGCATAGTTGGGTATGAGGCCATAGAAAAAGGCCAAAAGCCAACCAAAACCGTGAAAAATAGGCTGAAAAACTTGTCCGACAGAGTGCACGATCCCCGTTGTGGGGGCTGCGGTTAGGAAAAATGGCACGGGTTGATCAACCTTTTCTCTCGGGTACGAGGTCCACGCCGTGTGAACCCAGGGGATGGCAACGCAGTAGGCGACGTACCGTTAAATAAAGACCCCGCAATGCGCCGTGTTCCGCCACGGCTTCGCGACCGTAGGTAGAACAGGTGGGGTAGAAGCGGCAGGGCGAAGGGCGATGTGACGTTAACGATTGATACAAACGAAAGCACTGATCTAGTGAGGTGGCCAGTGGCGAGCGATTACTGGTAGCAGCCAGCGCTTCGAAGGGCGCTTCGCAGTTGTTCTCTAAGTTGGTCATAAGTTAGTTCCTTGGTAGCAAAACCACACTTGATCAGGTATAATCCCTGTCCGCAGTGGGGTTGAATTTCGTCCATCAGGCTACGCAGGCGGCGGCGAATGGTGTTGCGTTCCACCGCGTTGCCAACGGCCCGGCCAATAGCAAAGGCCACGAGAAACTCCTCTGACAGCTCGTTCGACGCCACAAAATGAACGCGGATCGAGCCCGAACGACCTCGTCCCGTGGGGGAGGTCAATCGGACGAACTGCCGGTGGGAGTGCACCCGCCCCGGCACGACGAATCAGACCGTCAGCGAGTGACGACCCTTGTCGCGACGCGATTTCAGCACGGCGCGGCCAGCACGAGTCCTCATGCGGGCACGGAAGCCGTGTGTTTTCGCACGCTTTCGGTTATTTGGTTGATATGTACGCTTCACGAGAACCTCTTCTCAAAACTTGGTTTCTATCGACGCTGAGTCCCCTGGGGACGAAGCTCGATACCACGAGAAGCGAGTCTATCGCTTCGCGTGAGTGTCCATTGGCACGACATGGATTTTTCGTGTATGGTGACGCTCCCAACGTTACGGTGGAGACCGAAAAACGGTGTGGAAAAGCCTGTGGAAAGGAGGTCAGAACCCTGTGGATAACTTACTAGACGACAACGCTGATCTCTGGATAGACCTCCAGCAAGCCATACGAAATGGGGTTTCTGAGGCTTCGTGGCAAGCTGGCCTACACGCCCTGACCCTTGTGTCTATTTCTAGCGATATCGCAACCTTCGGATTGCCCAATCAGGTCCAACTCAACCGCATCCAACAGCGCTATACCACCCTCATCGAGCAGAAATCCCGGGATCTCCTCGGTCCCGACCTACGCACCGCCTTCGTAGTCGTGACGAGCTCCACTCCGAGCGTGGCGTCTGTTGCGACAACAGCAGCACCCGCCGTGATAGCCAGCCCGAGACCCGCCACGGTCACAGCTGATCGCGAACCCCGTCTTGATCCAAGGATGACTTTTGACACCTTTGTACCGGGTAACTCCAATCGCCTCGCCTTCGCTGCGGCCCAAACCGTCGCCGAAACACCCGGCCGTGCTTACAACCCGCTGATGGTGCACGGCAACTCGGGCTTGGGCAAGACCCACCTCCTTCACGCCATCGGCAACTACATACGTGAGAACTATCCGGAAAAGCGAGTCCTCTACGTTTCTACAGAAACCTTCCTCAATGACTTCATTCGCGCTATTCAGGCTCGCACCCAGATGGCTCTGCAGGCCCGCTACCGCGAATGCGACGTCTTGTTAATTGACGACATTCAATTCATGGAGACACGGGGGGATAGTTTTCACGAGGAGATCTTCCACACCTACAACACCCTCCACGGACAGGGTAAGCAGATCGTGCTCACCTCGGACCGGGCACCAAAGAACCTCACCGGCCTGCAAGACCGATTTCGCAGTCGGCTCCTTCAGGGCCTCATCACCGAAGTCGACCAGCCGGACCTGGAAACACGTATCGCAATTCTCCGCTCCAAGGCCGAGGCTGATGGAGTGGTGCTTCCGACTGATGTCATCGAATTTATTGCCAGTCGTGTTCGCGACAACATTCGTGAACTCGAAGGCTCCATCACCATGCTGCGGGCTCACGCCAATCTTCGCCAAGAGCCCATCTCACTGGCCCTAGCCCAGAAGTATCTCGTTCACCTCGGCCACGAAAAGGTGGCCTTGAAGCCGGACACCATCCTGGCGGCCGTGGCCGCGTATTACGGGATCTCCGCGGAGGACATCCAGGGCCCCAAGCGGCTGCGTCCTATCGTCCACGCACGTCACGTCGCCATGTATCTCATGCGAAACCTGTTGAATGATTTCTCGTATCCCATGATCGCCAGAATTTTCGACAATCGCAATCACACCACCGTGATTTCTGCCGTTGAAAAGGTCCAAAAACAGCTCACTAGTAATGGTGACATGCTCACCCAGATCACTGCACTTCGCCAGCAGTTGCGAGGAGACTCTGAATAACTCTGTGGAGAAAGTGGGTATAGCCGTGTGTTCTTGATGTCTTCCAATGAACACTTACGCACATCACGTGAAGGTTTAATCCGCAAGGTTTCAGGAATTACACCCACTCCTGTGAATTATCCACTGGCGGGTTTAGTACGATTTATCAGGGACTTTAAAAAGTTAGACACAATCCACAACCCTACTACTACTTAAGAATTATTCACAAACTTATACACGGCGTAACCTCAGAGCCAACGAAAGGGTTTTCATGAAGTTCAAATCAGAACGCGACCTCCTTGTTGAAGCACTCACCGGAGCTTCGCGAGTCGTCTCTACTCGATCACCCGGGGCCACCTCGGGAATACTCCTCACCTTGACCGGTAACCACCTCACCATCACCGGTACTGATCTTGACATCACGGTACGAACCTCCGTAGACGTCATTGGTTACGAGGACGGATCTACGGTCGTACCCGCTCGTCTTATTACCGACGCCGTTCGCTCACTCTCCTCGGGTGCTGTGACACTGGCTGCTAAAGATGACACCGTCGAGATTTCCCTCGACCGAGCAAAATTCTCGCTACGCACGTTTTCTTTCGTTGATTACCCCAAGCTCCCACCAATCCCGGCGGCCACGACCACCCTCGCCGCTTTGGAATTAGTCCAGGGCTTAGCGCAGGTGGTGAAGGCCTCGAGTAACGATGACGCTCGCCCCCTACTCACTGGTGTGCTGTTTACCCCAGAGGGCAGCGGCCTACGATTGGTCGCCACCGACTCCTACCGACTGGCCATTCGCGATCTGGTCGGGGTGGTGAGTGTGGTGTCGAATCGCGATCTGCTCGTCCCAGCCAAGGCTCTCGCTGAACTACAGCGCGCCGCGAGCAATCTGGCGCTCGACGCCGAAATAGGTGTCGCTCTTTCGGATGCCGAAATTTGTTTCATCGCCGGAAACACCGCGATATCTTCCCGCCTAATCGACGGCAACTACCCGGACTATCGCCAGCTGATTCCCGCCAGTTACCCCAACCAGCTTCGCGTGGCCAAGGACACCCTGCTGGTGTCGTTAAAGCGCGCGAAATTGCTGGCTAACGACCAAACCTCCTCCGTGCGTTTGACCTTGAGGTCAACTGGTGTTGACATCACGACCCAAAGCCATGACAAGGGCGAAGTTACCGACAGCGTTGACGGCGACTACAGCGGAGAAGAACTCACCATTGCTTTCAACCCCACTTTCTTTATCGAGGGCGTCGAAGCAGTGTCGGGAGATGAAATAGTGCTGGAAACATCCGACTCGACTAGGCCCGCCATGATCCACGGTGTCGACGACGAGCACTATCGCTACCTCCTCATGCCCGTACGTGTGCAGTAGGCCGGATCACCGCGGGTGGGTCTTCAACAGTTAGAGCTTCGGAACGTTCGGCGCTTTAGTCACTATCTTTTACAACCCGACCCTGACGCAGTCACCGTTCTTCTGTCGTCCAACGGCACCGGAAAAACAACCATCCTCGAGGCCGTGTACGCCCTCGCGACGGCGGGCTCTTTTCGAACCAGTGCGGCTAGCGACATGATTACGACCAACGCCACCCTCGCCGAAGTCCACGGCGTGGTGATGAATGATCACCGGCGAGTGGGCATAGACCTCACCCTTACTCGAGGGGCTCGCAACGTGACTAAAAAAATGTTGGTGAACGGACAGCGCCCACGCAGCCGGGCCGACCTGGCGGCGGCCCTGCCCATCACCATCTTTACGCCGGAGGGTGTCGACATGGTGCGCCACGGCCCCGATCAGCGCCGCGCCTTTTTGACCACCTTGATCACCGATGTAGACCTCACGTCGGGCGAAGTGGTGGAGCGCTTTGAACGCACCCTGCGTCAACGTAACGCCCTTTTACGTGCACTGCGCGGGGTCGTGCCCCAGGGCGCGGAACGCGACGAGTTGGCGGTATGGACCTCTGATTTTGTGGCGGCCAGTGAGAATTTGGTCGCGAAACGCCAGCGAATAGTCAAAGAAGCCGCCCCCCTGGTGCAGAGCTACTACGAAGAGCTGGCCCGTGAAGGTTCGCAGGTGGGTGTTCGTTACGAGGAGTCCTGGACCGGAGAACTCGGATCCGCTCTCACTCGAGCGCTCGGGGATGATGTTCATCGTGGCTACACGACCCTTGGGCCACATCGCGACGATATTGTGATCTCCCTGAACGGTCGTGACGCCCGGCGCCAAGCGTCGCAGGGCGAGCAGCGTTGCCTGGCCCTCGCGCTACGACTCGCGGGTCACGAACTGGTGATACAACACCGCAACGTCCAACCGCTCCTGCTGCTCGACGACATTTTTTCCGAGCTCGACCCCCGACGCAGTGACCGGCTGCTCTCTCTCTTACCGGTGGGTCAAACTCTCGTAACGACGGCCTCCCCACTCCCTAGTGGCCTCGCCGCCGCCGCCATCGTGGATGTGACGAAGGAATTGACGTGAGTAGGTACACCGACGGTCCCCTACCGCTTCGACTCAGCCTCCAGAAACTCGCGCGGCGTTACCGAAAGATCGATCTTGAAGCCATCGACATCATTCGCCATCGTTGGGTGGAGACAGTGGGCCCCGTACTCGCGGCGCGCTGCACGCCGAGCGCCGTTCGCGACGGCGTCCTCGTGGTGAGCGTGCCATCGGGGGCCTTTGCCCAGCGCGTGAGTCGTGACGAGGGGATGATTTTGGAACACCTCGCCGACCTCGGTAGTTCCGCTCCTCGCTCGGTTCGAGCGATCGTAGAAAACTAAGAAAATACTTGAGATATTCGACCGTTGGGGCACGAAAGTGTCACTACCGTCGGGTAGGATTTATGGGAGTCAAGGTGTTTTTTCACCCCACAATTTACGACGACAAAATCAATTGAAAGGATGGCTTCGTGGCCGAAAAGACCAAGGGGTCCTCTAGCTATGGCGCCAGCGACATCACAGTTCTTGAAGGACTAGATCCAGTACGCCTGCGCCCGGGAATGTATATCGGTTCAACCGGCCCCGCCGGCCTCCACCACCTGATCTGGGAGGTCGTTGACAACTCCGTTGACGAGGCCATGGCCGGGCACTGCACGCGCATTAGCGTCACGCTGAAGGCCGACGGTAGTTGTCGCGTGAGTGATGACGGACGCGGTATTCCAACCGACAACCACCCGGCCTACCCCGGTAAGTCAGCCGCGGAAATAGTCCTCACCGTTTTGCACGCCGGAGGAAAGTTTGGCGGCGGCGGGTACAAGGTCTCGGGTGGTCTCCACGGCGTGGGAATTTCCGTGGTCAACGCCCTCTCAACGCACCTGCTGTTAGAAATCGACCGAGAGGGCAAGCACCACGAATTGGTCTTTGCCGATGGCGGTCGCCCTCAAGGGAAATTAAAGGTCACCGGCGACGCCCCGAAGAACCGCACGGGAACGACCGTTACCTTTACTCCCGACCCAAAAATTTTTGACGAAACAGAATTCCGGGCGCAGACGGTCCTGGAGCGTCTGCAGATCATGGCCTTCTTGAACAAGGGTCTCGAGATCGTTTTCACCGACGAGCGAAGCGGCCGGGAAATGAAGGAAACCTTTAAGTACAACGGGGGCGTGGCCGACTACGTTCGCCACCTCAACGCGTCAAAGGAATCCCTCTTCCGCAAAGTCGGGGTGTTTGAAGTCAGCGAAGAAAACCAAGAAGTGGAAGTGGCGTTCCAGTGGAACACCGGCTACCACGAATCCATCCACTCCTTCGCCAATGGTATTTCCACCATTGAGGGCGGTATGCACGAGGTGGGTTTTCGAACGGCCCTGACCGGCGTCGTGAACAAGTACGCACGCAAACGCAACCTCTTGAAAGAGAAAGAGGAGAACCTCACGGGTGACGACATCCGTGAAGGCCTCACGTGCATTGTTTCGGTGCGACTCACCGAACCACAGTTCGAGGGTCAGACGAAGGCCAAGTTGGGCAACGTGGCCATGCGATCTCTGGTGGAGCGAGTGACCAACGAAAAACTCAACGAGTGGTTAGAGGAAAACCCCAAGGAGGGTGGTCAGATCGTCGCTAAGTCGATCCAGGCCTCACGAGCCCGCATGGCCGCTCAGCAGGCCAAGGCCCTCACCCGTCGGAAGAACTCGCTCGACGGGGCCGGTCTACCGGGCAAGCTCGTTGATTGCTCGTCGCGCGATCGCCGTGAGTGCGAGCTCTTCATTGTCGAGGGTAACTCCGCCGGCGGTTCCGCCAAGGACGCCCGCGACCCTCGCAATCAAGCCATCCTTCCCATTCGAGGAAAGATTTTGAATGTCGAAAAGGCGCGCACCGACAAAATCCTCAAGAACACCGAAATCCAGGCCCTGGTGGCCGCCATTGGTGCCGGTGTCGAGTCGGACTTTGATGTGTCGAAAATTCGATACGACAAAATCATTCTGCTGGCCGACGCCGACGTCGACGGCAGTCACATCCGCACCCTGCTCTTGACCTTCTTCTTCCGCCAAATGAAGACCCTGGTGGACGAAGGACACGTGTACGTGGCTCAACCACCGCTGTACTCGACGCTGGTGGGAAAAGAGAAGGTCTATCTGCGCGACGACGCAGCGAAGGCGGCCTTCCTTCTTAACAAGCCCGACCACAAGAACGACTTCGCTCGCCTGAAGGGTCTGGGTGAAATGGACTACGACGAACTTCAAGAGACCACCATGGACCCGACCAAGCGCGCCCTCCTGCAGATTACCGTGGAGCAGGCCGCCCTCGCGGACGAAGTGTGTTCCATCTTGATGGGCGACGACGTGCCGCAACGCCGTCACTTCATTCAAACCAACGCAAAGGATGTGCGCTTCCTAGACATCTAGGACGCGGGAGAAACTTATGGCACGCAAGAAGAATTCTGACGAAGCAGTCACCCCCGCAACCGAGCCCGTTCTCGGTTACATCGAACCCATTGAGATCAACCTCGAGATGGAGCGATCCTTCCTCGAATACTCGATGTCGGTCATCGTTTCACGAGCCCTACCGGACGTACGAGACGGCTTGAAGCCGGTTCACCGTCGTATTTTGTACTCGATGTTCGACCAGGGTTTACGGCCCGATCGACCGCACACCAAGTGCGCGAAAGTGGTCGGCGAAGTGATGGGTACCTACCACCCACACGGCGACAGCGCCATCTACGATGCGCTGGTGCGTATGGTGCAGGACTTTGCGATGCGGCACCCCTTGATCGACGGTCACGGAAACTTTGGTGGCACCGGCGCCGACGAAGGCGCCGCCGCGATGCGCTACACGGAGTGTCGCCTGGCCCCGCTCGCGCTCGAGCTGATGGACTCAATTGACGAAGAGACGGTGGACTTCGAGCCGAACTACGACAACTCGACCCAGCAGCCAACGGTCATGCCGTCGCGCTACCCCAACCTCCTGGTCAATGGCTCGCAGGGCATCGCCGTGGGCATGGCGACCAAGATCCCACCCCACAATCTGGGCGAAGTCATTGATGCCACCCTGCACTTGTTGGCGAATCCCTCGGCGACCGACGACGACTTGATGGCCTTCGTGAAGGGCCCCGACTTTCCTACCGGAGCTCAGATTCTGGGGCGCCAGGGAATTCTCGACGCCTACCGCACCGGTCGTGGTTCGATCAAGATGCGCGCGGTCGCCGAGATTGAAGAAGTGCGCGACAGCGTGAGAATTGTCGTCACCGAATTCCCCTACGAAGTATCAGTGGAGACCATCGAGGAGAAAATTCACGATCTCGTGAAATCCGGCGAACTCGACGGCATTGCCGAAGTGCAAAACGACTCGGCCAACCGTAAGTCACGCCTCGTCATTCGCCTGAAGCGTGACGCCAACGCCAACGTGGTCTTGAACAAGTTGTACAAGATGACCACGCTCCAGACGACCTTTTCGGTGAACTTCTTGGCCCTGGTCGACGGCGTGCCGCGTCAGCTGACCCTGCAAAAGGCCCTCCAGCACTACATCGACCACCAGGTCGAGGTCATCACGCGCCGCACGCAGTACCGTCTGCGCAAGGCCGAGGCGCGAGCCCACATCGTCGAGGGCCTCTTGAAGGCCATTGACATGCTGGACCTGGTCATCGCCGCTATTCGTGGTTCCGATGATCGTTCGGCGGCTCGAACCGCCTTGATGGCGGCCCCCTTCGAATTCTCCGAAGAGCAGGCCAATCACATTTTGGACATGACCCTCGGTCGCCTCACGCGCATTGGCCGCAGTGAGCTCGAAGAGGAAATGAGCAAGCTGCGCGCCATTATTAGCGAGCTGCTGTCGATTCTGGCCGACAGCGTGAAACTGCGGGGAGTCATCTCGGACGAAATAACCGTCATCCGCAACAAGTACGCCAACGAGCGACGCACGCAGATTGTCAATGATCCGGGTGAACTCGGAACCGAGGACTTGATTGACGACGAGGAAATCGTTATCACCATGACCCAAGCGGGTTACGTGAAATCGGTCCAGACGGCGGCTTTCCGCACGCAGGGTCGCGGCGGTCGTGGAGTACAGGGCGCCAAGTTGAAGGACGAAGACTTCGTCGACCAGATTCTCTACACCACCACCCACGCCTACTTGCTCATGTTCTCCAACCGCGGCCGGGTATTCCGTCTGCGGGGACACGAGATCCCGATGAAGGAGCGAACGGCTAAGGGAACGGCCATAGTGAATCTGCTCAACCTGCAGCCCAACGAGCGCATCCAGGCCATCGTGACGACGCGGGACTTCCCGAAGGATAAGTTCCTGGTCTTCGCCACCGCCGACGGAACCGTCAAAAAGACGGCCTTTAGCGAATACGACAAGTCGCGTCGTGAGGGCTGGATCGCCATCAAATTGCGCGACGGGGACGAAGTCGTGCGCGTGGTGGCCACCTCGGGCTCGGACGACCTCATGATCGTCACCTACCGCGGCACGGCTATTCGCTTCGCCGAGGGGGAAGTGCGAGAAGTGGGTCGGGACTCGACCGGCGTACGGGGTATTCGTCTCAAGGCTGACGATAAGGCCATTTCGCTCGACGTCGTTCGCGACGACGCGGATCTCCTACTGGTGACCGACTCCGGTTTCGGTAAGCGCGTAAAAATCGAACGCTTTAATCGGCAGGGTCGTGGCGGCCAGGGCGTGCGGGCCATCAAGCTCTCCGCCGCGCGCGGTTTCGTGGTGTCGGCCTTTATGGCGGCGCTGCGTGACGAGATCCTCCTGGCGTCGAGTGGCGGAGTATTGATCCGCACGAAGGCCAAAGAAATCTCATCGCAGGGTCGTGACGCTACGGGCGTTCGGGTGATGAACCTCGACGATGGTCACACGGTCGCCACCGCCGCCCTCGTACCGCCGGAAGACGACGAGGACGAGCCGGCTACTAGTTAGCTCGTGCGGCGCGCCCAGGCGCGGCGCAGGACCGCCAGCATGGCGTCGGGCCCCTGGGCCCCGGACAGCATAAATTTCCCATCCACGAGTAGGGCGGGTACGCCGCCGATCCCGAGGTCGAGGGCCTCGTCTTCGTCGCGACGAACTTCGTCCTCGTAGTCGCGGGATGCGAGCATCGCCGCCGCTCCGTCCACGCCTGATTTTTCGGCCACGGCAATCAGAGTCTCGTGCGTGCTGATGCGCTGGGCTTGACAGAAGTAGGCGTCGAAGAGATTCTCCACCGTCTCGGGCCCCCGGCCTTGGGCTTGAGCCAAGGCAATGAGGCGGTGGCCGTCGAAAGTGTTGGAGTGCTGAGCACCCGCTAAGTTCCACGTCATACCGAGCTGCGCGGCGTCAGCCTCCATGCGCCGATGTACGGCTTGGGCCTTTTCAACCGGCATGGAGTACTTGGTGGCCAGCAACTCGGCGAGGGGCCGGTCGTAAGAATCACGGGCGTGGCGATCGAGCTCGAAGGCGCGGTGTCGAATGACAATGTCACCGCGGTGCTCAAACTCATCGAGGGCCCGCGTGAGTTGACGCATGCCGAGGTAACAAAAGGGACACACAATGTCACTCCAGATGTCGATGACCATGGGGGAGCTCACCGCTAAATCTTCGCATACCGCGAGTGGGAATAGAGCAGACTGTGGGGGTGACCACTCGCACCCTGACCGCCGACGAGGCCGTCCAACTGTTGACGACGACGGATTCACTGGGCCTCGGACTCGGTCCGGCCAATCCCCACGGCCTGCTCGCCGCTCTGTCGCGTCGTGATGACTGGGAAAACCTCACGGTGGCTTCGGCCCTCGTGCTCGGCCTCTTTGACCTATTCGCCCACCCCGGGGTCCACAGTCGGTCCGGCTTCTTTGGTCCGGCCGAGCGTTTTCATCTGGCCACTGGTGCCGACGTGCAACTGGTTCCGGCGGGTTTTCGCCAGTTCGCGACCATCTTGGAGAAGTCCGCGCCGCGCGTGATGATGGTCCAAGCAACCACTCCCGACGAGCAGGGTTTCGTGAACCTCTCGCTCCACCACGGAGCCACCTACCGTGAGCTGCTGCGCGCAGGTCGCGACAGCCAGCGCTTGTTGATGGTCGAGTGCTCGCCGCACTTTCCCCGCACCGCCAGCCTCGCGGAATATACGAACCAGATCCACGTTTCGGATATTGATGTCCTGGTGATGGGTGACGAACACCCCTTCGAACTACCCGGTGAAGTGGCGACGCCGGAGGACGAGCTCATCGGCGCGCACGCCCTCGCCTTCATTAGCCCCACGGCGACGATCCAAACGGGCATCGGCGCCATCCCCTCGGTGGTGGCGGCGTCATTGGCTACCCGGTCGGGCGGTTCCTACGGAATTCACTCCGAAATGTTCACCGAGGGCCTCTGGCAACTGCACCTGGCCGGCAAGGTGAGCAACGCCCACAAGGGCCTCTACGACGGAGTGTCGGTGACCACCTTCGCCCTGGGCCCGGCCGCGATGTACCAATGGCTCCACAACAACCCCCTGGTGGTCTTTGCCCCGGTGCACATTGTGAACGACCCCACGGTGATAGGCCGCAACCACGCCCTGGTGTCGGTGAACGGCGCCATCGCGGTTGACCTCTTTGGTCAGGTGGTTGCGGACTCGGTGGCGGGCCGTCAAATCTCGGGAGTCGGGGGTCACGAGGATTTTGTGGCGGGCGCGGAACTCGAGATTGATGACGCTTCGCTGATTTGTTTACGTAGCACGATCGAGATTGACGGGGTTGTGCACAGTCGTATTAGCGCCCAACTGCCCTCGGGTTCCGTGGTCGCCACCCCCCGTCACCATACGGCGGTGGTGATTACCGAATACGGCTCGGCCGACCTCCGCGGACTCACCGTTCGCGAACGGGCCCGATCCTTGGCTAGCATTGCTCACCCCCAGTTTCGCGATGACCTCCTGATCGCAGCTGACCAGCTAGGACGCTAAGTGCTTATTGTTCGTGAATTAGGAATTGAAATCGGCGCGCGCCGAATCCTCCAACCCATCTCCTTTACCATTGGCGACGCCGAAAAAGTTGGCATCGTCGGCCGTAACGGAGCCGGCAAGTCCACCATGCTGGCCTGTCTCATCGGGGCCGCTGGCGAACACCTGCGCGTGACCGGTGAGGTGCAACGATTTGGCACTTGGGCGCACTTGCCGCAGGACCCCGTACCCGGCGGTCTCGGGACGGAGCCCATCGGCTTGTCCCACGTGCTCTCAGCGCGCGGTCTCGACGTCATCGACGCCGATATGCAACGCTCGCGTAAGGCCATGGCCGAAGACCCCAGCGAAGAGAACATCCATACCTTCAGTGAGCTCGAAGAACGTTTTCGTGACCTCGGTGGCTACGAGGCCGAATCGGAAGTTGCTCGACTGGCGGCCGGTCTAGGTCTCGCCGAAGAATTTCTCCTCGAGGACCTCGACACCCTCTCGGGGGGTCAACGCCGACGCATTGACCTCATGCGCGTTCTCTACGAGCGACCCGACACTATGGTGCTGGACGAACCCACGAACCACCTCGACAAGTCGGCGAAGCGTTGGCTCTTTGACGAACTCGAGCGATTTCCGGGCACCGTGTTGGTGATTAGTCACGACCTGCCCCTCTTGGACAAGGCCATTGACAAGGTCTTGTCCCTGCGCGAGGGCCAGCTACGTGAATACAAGGGTAACTACACGAAGTTTCTCGAACAAGAAGAAACAACTCGCCTGTCCGAAGAAAAGACCGCCTCGCGCCAGGACGCGGACATTGACCGTCTGAAGAACTTGGCGAACTCCATGCGTGGACAGACCGCCACCCGAGCGCGCCTGGCCAAGGTTCTCGACCATCGCGTGGATCGTCTGCAGGGCGAGCGGATTGAGGTGACCAAGCAGGAGCGCAAGGTAGTCTTTCGCCTGCCGAAGCCGCCGCGCTCGGGTGACGTCCCGCTCACCGCCGAAGGCATCAGCGTGCACTACGGCGACCAGCAAGTGCTCAAGGGCGTGAATTTCATCACGCGACGCGGGGATCGCATCTTGATCGTCGGCCGCAATGGGGCTGGCAAGTCGTCACTGCTGCGCTGTGTGGCGGGGACGCAAATCCCCCAGTCCGGTGCGGTCACCCTCGGTGCCAACGTGACGCTCGGATACTTCGCCCAGGAGCACGAGCAGCTGGATATGCAAAAGACCGCCCTCGAACACCTGGCCAACGCCACCGTTGTTACCGAAGTCGAGCGTCGTAGTTTGCTCGGCGCCTTTGGACTGAAGGGTGGCGCGGCGCACCAACTCCCCGGCACTCTCTCGGGTGGGGAGCGCGCGAAGTTGGCCATGGCCATGTTGGCCGCCTCGGACGCCAACGTCCTGGTGCTGGACGAACCCACCAACAACCTGGACCCCGCGAGCGTGGACGCCATTGGCCTCATGATGCGCTCGTGGTCGGGGACCATCATTGCGGTCAGTCACGAACGCGGCTTCGTCGAAGCGATGGAACCCACCCACGCCGTACTGTTGCCCGAGGAATATTTCGATATTTGGCGCGACGACTACATGGACCTGATCGAACAACGCTAGGCGGTCGCCTCGCGGTTGATCTGGGGGTTCATGCGAAAACCGGGTTGACGGTTCATAATTTCTCGCCGAGCGATGGTCATCTTGTGTACTTCGTCGGGGCCGTCAGCGATGCGCAGCGTTCGAATACCCGCGTACATGTGAGCTAAGGGGAAGAACTGCGTGACACCGGCGGCGCCGTGAACCTGGATGGCGCGGTCAATGACTTTGAGGGCCATGTTGGGAATGGCCACCTTGATGCCGGAAATTTGCGTCGCCGCCGACTTGTTGCCCACGCTGTCCATGAGGTGCGCGGTGTGCAGAACGTACTGGCGGGCCATGTCGATTTCAATACGTGATTCCGCAATCCAGTCCTGAATGAGACCCTTGTGAGCGAGGCTGCTGCCGAAGGTGCTGCGTTCGAGGGAGCGGATCACCATGAGCTCGAGGGCGCGCTCGGCGACGCCGATGGTCCTCATGCAGTGGTGAATACGCCCCGGACCGAGGCGGGCCTGAGAGATCGCGAAGCCACTGCCCTCCTCGCCGAGGAGGTTATCGACGGGTACGCGTACGTCCTGGTACACAACTTCCGGGTGACCGCCGCGGTCGCTGTAGCCAAAGACGTGGGGGTCGAGGCCCAACGAGACCCCGGGGGTGTCGCGTGGAACCACGATCATGGATTGCTGGGAGTGTCGCGAGGCTGCGGGGTTGGTCTTACCCATAACGATGAGCACCTGGCAGCGTTCGGCTCTGGCCCCCGAGCTAAACCACTTACGACCATTGAGCACGTACTCGTCACCGTCGCGCACGATGGACAGGCCAATGTTGGTCGCGTCGGACGAGGCGATATCGGGCTCGGTCATGGAAAAGGCGCTACGGATTTCCCCGGCCAGCAGGGGTGCGAGCCACCGCGCCTTGACTGACTCGGAGCCGTAGAGATTGAGTATTTCCATGTTCCCGGTGTCGGGGGCGTTGCAGTTCAGGGCCTCGGAGGCGAACGAGACCTTCCCGAGCTCCTCGCTAATCGGGGCGTAGTCGAGATTAGATAAGGGAGTTCCGGGACTGTCGGCTCGCAGGTGGGGCAAAAAGAGATTCCAGAGGCCACGGCTGAGGGCCGCTGATTTCAATCGGTCGAGCACGGGGGGGTAGCCGTCGACGCCGATCTCGCCGAGTTCTTGGTAGTAGGTCTCTTCAGCGGGGTAGATGACCCCGTCCATGAAGTGGCGAACTTCTTCGAGGGTCTCGTGGCCCTTCGCGGTGAATTGATACGGCACGATTACTACCTCCACTGGCCTTACATAAAGTATGTAACTTGAGGTTAGCGCTGAAGGCGAGGCGCCCTCGGCTCTTGGCCCTAGGGGTGAGTTTCGAGGACTAGTTCTGGTCCCAGGACGCGCAGCCGCGCCGAGCCCGAGCGCAGCAGGCTGAGCGCATCCGTGACAGCGCTGCGGCGCCAGGGCACATCCAGGCGGGTGGGTTCGTGGCGAAAGAACTTCACGAGGTCGCGGTGGCTGGCGAGAAAGTTGGCCGAGATGCGCCACTGGTGGGCGGTGTAGCGAACATATATTTTGGCCAGCGTGAGGAGGAGACCTAGTTCGCCGTCGGCCACGTCAGCGTCGGGTACTCGCAACTCGTCGGCCGGAGCCGACGCTGAGTTTTCGATGGCGGCCCAGAGCAGTTGGTGGTCCTCGCTGCTCAGTTGGGCCGGCGTGCGGCCGAGGCGCGAGACCAGCGCCGCCAAGGTGGCCGGTGGTCGTTGAATGATTTCGATGGCGCTGTCCTGGTGAACGACCGCGTTACGCGGCACGTTGAGGCGACTGGCAATGTCGTCACGAGCGGCGAAAAAGTACTGCGCGCGCATCTGTTCGAGAGCGGTGCCGCGGTGCAGGACCTTGGCCTTCCACCACACCATCTCGCGGTCAGTGTGGCCGACCGTCGCGAGCTGCCAGGCGCACTCCTCGTGGAGGGCTTCGAGGCGATCACAAAAAATCAAGTCCCGGGTCAGCTCGTCCGTGATGTCAAAGAGGTGAATGACGTCATTGGCGGCGTAGTCGAGGGCCCGCTCGGGAATCGGGCGAATCGTCCAGTCACGCACCTGTTCGCTCTTGTCGAGCTCGAGGTCGAGCAGGGCCGCGGCCAGCCCCTGCAGGGAGGTAGAGGCAAGGCCCAAGAGTTGGGCGGCGAGTTCAGTGTCGAAGGTGAATCGCGGTAGTGAGCCGACGGCTTCGAGGAGGAGGGGCAAGTCGTTGGACCCCGCGTGCAAGATGGCGACGGCCCCGGAGGCGAAGAGATCGGTCAGCAGACCGAGGTCAACCGAAAAGGGGTCCACCAGGATGATGAAACTGGGCCAGGCAATTTGGACCAAGGCGAGGCGAGCGACGAAGCTCTTGTTCTGAAGAAACTCACTGTCGATGGCGTAACGCGGCTCGTCGGCGTAGGTGGCGAGGATTTCGGCGAAGCGCCCGCTACTGGTCACGTATTCGTAGGCGACTTCTCGGTGGCTCATATCAACTCACTGCTGGTAGGTACTTTCGAAGCGGCGCGAGTGCTGCTCGTCATCGTTGCTTAGAGCGTACCGAGCGAGCACCGGTGTCGCTATTCCTGACCGGCTAATTGGCCAAAGAGTGAAACCATTTCATCGAGTGAGAATTCCATGGAGGCGCGACCGACCTGAAACTCGTAGCGCTGAAGCGTAGGTGCATGAGCGGACTACGTACGTCCTGAGGGAGAACGTCGAGCCCCTCGATATCTCGAAGTTTCTTAGCGAGGGCGCGGGCTCGTCGGTAGTACGCGGGCATATCGCTGCTGCGACTAAGGACGCTG
>CAIOSJ010000024.1 GCA_903860915.1 uncultured Actinomycetes bacterium
GCCGCAGCTCGAACAGCCCACCAAGTGGCGCACGAGTTCAATGTGAACCTCGGGAATCGCAGGCTCGTCGTCGACTCCGAGCACCCGGACTCCCTCGAGGTTGACGAAGAAGAGGTTCATAAGGGTAGGGTCAGTAATCACTGGGTTTTCCAATCTGCCGTTCTAGAGAAACAACAGACTTGCAGGGCCCCCGCCCTTCGCCTAACTCTTAAACGCCAACCGTCCGAACCTCAAAAACCACGCGCATATCCGAAGACCCAGAAAACCCAGTGCTACTCTCACAAGGGGTGGCCAATGAATGGGGTCCGGACAGTGTTATCCCTACCGTGTAATCATCAAATCCTAACTCGACACTATCCGTCGTGCCCCGTGGAAAACCTTCTGGGCAAAATAGAAAAGCTATGAACACAATCAACTATTAAGGAGTGGCGAATGCAGAAGTGGATTATTCGTGAAATGAAGAATGCCGATCTCGACGGCGCCCTCAAAGTGTGGAACGACGCCCACGTCTACCAAAACAGTCCCGTATTGTCGGTGGCCGACGTCGTTCACGCTGTCAACCACGGCGACCCCGCCCTCGTCGCCGAAGTTGACGGCGAAATCGTGGGCACCGTGTGCAGCATTGTGGACGAACACCGCGCCTGGATCTGCCGCTTGGCCATCGCACCGCAGTGGCGTAATCAAGGACTCGGATCCGAATTACTAATCGGGCTCGAACAGGCATTGACGACGGCCGGCCACACCCGCTTCACGGCACTGCTCCACGATGAAGAGTTGGGCGATGTGGCTTTTTTGAATCAGCACTACACCGGTCCCGCGACCCTGCGTTATTTCGACCGTCAGCAGTCATACCAAGCCAGCAGCGCGCAAGTCCTCGCTGACCTCGGCGGTCGAGTGATCCCCCCGACTGCCTGGACTCGACTCAGTGGTGGCGAGTCCACGATGAAACTCATCGAGCGCACTCTGGTGCTACCCCTGGCTAACGCACGTCTCGCCGAGGAGCGTGGCCTACGACCTCCGCGGGCGGCCATTCTCTTCGGACCCCCGGGAACGGGCAAAACTTCCTTAGCGCGCGCCGTCGCGGGACGTTTGGGCTGGCCCTTCGTGGAAGTTTTTCCAGCACAACTCGGCACGAGCCCGTCAGAAATTGCTTCGGGCATCCGTGACACCTTCAACTCGCTGAGGACGGTGGATCACGCGGTGGTCTTTATTGATGAGGTGGACGAAGTCGCCGCTCATCGCCGTGAAGCGAGCGCGGGGCAGGCCATCACCAACGAACTACTAAAGGTCATCCCAGAATTTCTTTCCTCCTCGGGTCGCCTCTTGATCTGTGCCACCAATAATGTCAGCCGACTCGACTCAGCATTTCTCCGAACCGGTCGGTTCGACTACGTGTTACCCGTGGGCCCGCCAGACTACGACGCACGGATGGAGGCCCTGACGAAAGAGGTTGCGCGGGTGACCTCGGAGACAGTAAATATTGCCGGTTTGGCGCAAGTAACCGAGGGTTATACCATGGCCGACATCGACCATTTGATGCGAGTGGCCGCGCAATACGCCTTCGAACGCGCCTTGATTGACGAAGAATCAAGTCGCGTCACCGAAGAGGACCTTCGTCACGCCTTAGCAGCCACGCGTGCGTCCGTGAGTCCCGCCGACGTCATTTCTTTCAGCGCCGATA
This sequence comes from uncultured Actinomycetes bacterium, assembly GCA_903860915.1. GTDB lineage: Bacteria > Actinomycetota > Acidimicrobiia > Acidimicrobiales > RAAP-2 > RAAP-2. The sequence continues at coordinate 1,682 of CAIOSJ010000024.1, forward strand.
TCGAGCAATACGCCCGCATGTAGGTGACAGATGCCCAGTGGGCGCAATGGAGCGGCCATCACAATAATAAATTGAGGCGAATGTAGAGAAAATCAGTACGTGGGGTAGAGTCATTTTCGGCTTTGGAATTCGAGAATTTATTGTTCGCCGTTCTCGCTGAGATATGAGGAGAGTGTCGTGTTCGTAGCCTCAACATCAGTGAGCGGAATCTCCGTCATGGTGGTGGCGGTCTTCGTTGCTTGTGTCGTCGAAATGGTCGAAGCCTTAACCATCGTCGTCGCCGTTGGGCACACGTCGGGCTGGCGACCAGCCATTCGTGGTGTTGCCGCAGCGCTGGGCGCACTAGGCCTCCTGGTCGCGGGTTTCGGGCCAGCCTTGGTGCAGATCCCCATTAATACCTTGCGGCTGATCGTTGGTGGAGTTCTGCTGATCTTCGGTCTGCAGTGGCTACGAAAAGCTATTTTGCGCTCTACCGGCCTCAAGGCCAAACACGATGAGGATCTGATTTTCGCCGAGACCGTACAGGAAATCGAATCGGTCACCGACCTCGCGCAGCGTGAGCGAGTGGCCTTCATGATGGCGTTCAAGGGAGTCTTCTTAGAGGGCCTCGAAGTCGTCATCACGGTCCTCACACTAGGAACTTCGGCGCGTCATCTCTCGCTCGCGGTCCTGACCGCCCTCGTGGCGGCCGTACTAGTCGCCGTGGTGGGTGCCATCGTCGCCCGCCAACTCTCCAGCGTCCCCGAGAACGCCATGAAGATGACCGTCGGGGTGATGCTCGTTTCTTACGGCACCTTCTGGTCGGGTGAGGGCTTAGGAGTGAAATGGCCGGGTAACGACCTGATGCTGCTCGGCCTCGTCGGCGTCTTCGCGGTGGCGACCTGGATCACCATCGCAGCCGTTAAGGCTACGAACGTGAAGGAACGTGCGTAATGTCGAAAAGTATCCTCTGGCGAATCCTTCGGGGCTTCGGGATGTTCTGGTGGGATTTTCTCGTCGGTGACACGCCCGAGCTCTTTGTCTCCACCGTTTTTATTCTGGCGATCACGGCTGTGATCAGTGAAGTGGGCCATCAGCACAGTGGTGCGGTGGTTGTGTTCTTACCGGTGCTGGTCGTAGCGTCACTCGTGATCAGCGTGACCCGGGCCGTGCGCAAGGCGCGCACCTAGGCCTGGCCGTCCGTGATATCGGCGGGCTGCCCTACGGCATTGCTCTCAGGCGAGGGGCGGTGCAGAGCTCCTCGTTACATCTAAATCAGGAGACTGCTTCATAATGAACTTCAGCTTCGACGAATTCGCCAATCCCGACCCCTCCCTGACGGGCTACGCCCCGTTCGGTGCCTACGAGACCTGGTACAGCGTGACGGGCTCGCTGGAATCATCGTTAACGCCCATCATCGTTATCCACGGCGGACCCGGGTCGACGCACGACTACGTGACCCCCTTACGTCAGATTGCGCTAGGTGGCTACCCCGTTATCCACTACGACCAAGTGGGCTGTGGCTTTTCTTCACAACTCGGTGAGGCTGAGATTGCGGACCTCACCATGGACTTTTTCCTCGATGAATTGAACAATCTCATCCAGTGGCTCGGCGTAGCTGACGACTACATCCTGCTCGGCCATTCCTGGGGCGGCATGGTGGCCCTGGAGCACGCCCTATTACAGCCGAAGGGCCTGTCCGCGGTGATCCTCTCCAGCGCCCTCGCTTCCGCGGCGACCTGGAAGAGCGAGGCGATTCGATTGGGCTCGGCCCTAGCGGGGCGGGCCGGTGAGGATTTCCGGGCGATGAAGAACGGAACCCCGACGACGTCCGAGACCTACGGCCTCATTAATCGCGCCTACAGCACGGCCCATCTCTTTTCGGGTCCCGTGAACTGGGTGGACTCGGGAATTGATCCCGAATTTGATTCTGGCGATGCGGTCTACCGCGCACTGTGGGGAAGTAGCGAATTTGATTTCGACGGACGTTTTGGTACGTGGTCGGTGGTTGATCGCTTGGGTGAGATGACGACCCCGACCCTGGTCATCTGGGGTGAACATGATGAATCCACCCGCCTCGTCAATAGTGAACTCCTCCAAGGGATTGGGGAATCAGTTGAGGCGGAGATTCTCGGTGGTGGCCACGTTACGTGGGCTGATGCCCTGACCCCCTACCTCGCAGCCGTTATGTCTTTTCTGGGAGCGCTCGATGGGGAGCGGGCCTAGTCCAACTGGACGATTGAAGTCGATCCCGAAGGCATCCCCACGACCCGTCTTGTAAGGTTCCGTTCTAGTTTGAATTGAGGACATCATGGCCCAACTACTCCCCTACGGGTTCAATCTCAGCTCCATCACAAACCTTGCCGAACGACAAGTGGTCGACATTCTGTCGCGGCGTTTGAGCCCCCAGTGGATGCTCATTCCGAATTTTAATTTTCGTTTGAATAATGTGGACCACGAAGTTGACCTCGTGGTGCTTAATGCGGACTACGGCATTGGCATCGTAGAGGTGAAGGGTGGCCGAATTGGAATTAAGAATGGTCAATGGGTCCATAACGGGAATCCGGAAAACCCCGACGATCAGGCGCGACGTAACGCCTACGGTCTGCGCGAAATTCTCCTAGAGATCATTCCCACCCTGCCAAAAGTCTTGAGCTGGGGCATCGCCCTGCCCGACTCAACAGCAATCGTTGGCGAACTTCCTGTGGACGTCGAGCGCAACCAGGTTATTTTGCAACCAGATCTCGATGAACCAGATCTCGCGTTGCACCGACTCTTTGCTCGGCGAATTCAGTTACTCCCGACCGAGGTTGAACGGATCATTGAAGCACTCTGCCCGACTATGTCCTTTACCTACGACAGCAATGCCCTGGACAGAATGGTGCGTGAGCACATCACCAGCGTGTGCGAGGCGCAGGTCGGTGCTATTAGAGAACTCGATATCAATCGTCGTATCTACGTAGAGGGCCGGGCCGGGACTGGCAAGACCTATCTCGCCAAGCGCTGGGTGTGGTCAGGGCTCACTCACGAGGATTCGAGGATTCTGCTCACCTGTTACAACGACCCGCTCGGTCAACAGTTCCGTGACGAATTCGACGACATCGAACCGCGCGGGAGCGTCACGGCGGGGCCCTTCCTTCGCATCATGTTAGAACTCGAGGGAATGCCCACACCAGAGTTCGAAAATACGAATGACTCGGAGTACTGGGGCGAGAAGGTGCCGGCCCACATCATTGACAACTGGGTGAAAGTGACCGCTAGATTTGACCGCATCGTGGTGGATGAAGCTCAAGACTTCTCCCCAGCGTGGATTGGCTTGCTCGAATCGCTTCTCGATCCCGCCGGTGAGAATAAGTTCTTTCTACTCGCTGACGAACGTCAAACCTTGATTGACCGTGGATTTCGAGCCCCGGGAATCGACATTGGCTGGGTGCACGCTCGACTTGTGGCTAATGTTCGCAACCCCCGGGACATTGCCATCATCGCCCGAAAGTATCTAGATGGGGCGAGCGCTCCCTCGAGCATGCCATCGGCGAACGCCATCGCCACCCGTGTCATCACAACTGACGAAGAGGCCGTAGCCGAGGCAATCGCTGCTGTGCAGTATGAACGTGACCGGGGTTTTGCCTCAGAGGATATTTTGGTGGTGGCGAGCAGTCCAGCACTTCGGGATCGCCTGCGCCAGGAGTCGGGATTCGGTATTGCCGAGGACCGTGCCCTCGGTGTTGTGAGCTGCGAAGTTGCACACCGTGCTAAGGGTTTGGAATACCCGGTAGTAATTGTGGTCTCTGGTTTTGATGGTTTCAAGGTGAACGCGCTCTACGTCGCCATCACCCGGGCGAGTAATCGCCTGTGGCTGGTCGGAGGGCCACAATTCCTTGAAGATCTCGGTCTTGGAGGCTAGTGCTGGTCGGAGGGATCGTAGAAGCAATGTCGCAGAGCGGTTCTATTCTTTCAGTGGCGACCGCACCGGTCATTTCTTGTAACGGAGACCAATGAAGATAATTCACACCAGCGACTGGCATATTGGCCGTGAATTCGAAAATGAATCGCTGCAAGCGGAGCAGAGTTCGTTTCTCTCGTGGCTGACGGAGCAAATCAAGATTCATGCCGTTGATCTCGTCGTGGTGGCTGGTGACATCTACGACAAAGCCATGCCCAAGGGCGAGGCCGTGACCCTGCTTGACCGAGGCCTCGACTCCATCCGTTCGGCGGGAGCGGAGATTCTCCTGATCTCGGGAAATCACGATAACGCTGCCCGGCTCAATTTCGGAGCCCAGCGCCAGCGTTCGAGTGGCGTCTACATCTACGCGCAGGACGAGTCCTATCCCACCCCGTTTCTCTACGAGAAGAATGGCCAGAAGGTTGGCTTTGTGGCCATTCCCTTCTTGGATCCCCAACGTGCACCGCAGCCCATGCCGAAAGAAAGTGGTGAGTCTCGACCCCGCACCCACCAGACGGTGTTAGAGGACGCGATTTTCAAAGCACGTGAGCAGATGCAGGGCTTCGGCGATGCGCCAACTATCTGCGTGGCTCACGCCTACGTTCAGGGTTCGGAGATCTCTGAATCTGAAAGGCACAGTGTCGGTAACGCCGACCTGGTCGAGGCCTCAATCTTTGATGGCTTTACCTACACGGCCCTCGGTCACCTCCACCGACCTCAGGTCATTCCCGGACATGAGGCCGTGGCGTACTCGGGTTCACCCTTGCCCTATTCCTTCAGTGAAGACCACGCCAAGTCGGTCCGACTGATTGAGTTGCAGCCCGATGGAACGTTGGTATTCGAGACCTTGTCCATTCCAGTGGGTCGCCCCGTCATTGTGTTGACGGACTCATTCGACAAGCTCCTGAACGATCCGAAGTACGCAAAGTATGAGAACTACTGGGTCTCGGCCAAGTTGGCCGATGAAGGCGTAATTGAAGAGCCCATGACGCGTCTGCGAACACGATTCCCTCACATTGCCGCGCTGGCCTACGCCGATGTTCGCCGCAGCGGCGCCGAAGGTCCACTCGAGGGGGCCGGTGTTGTCGATAACCAGACGCCGATGGAAGTCATCTTGGACTTCATTAACGACCTGCAAGGTCGCGACCCGTACCCATTTGAGATTGAACTGGCCCAGAGTGGCATCAATCACTTGATCAAGGAGGACGGCGAATGAGGCCGCTCACGCTGTCACTACAGGCGTTTGGTTCCTACCCGGACCTCTTTGAGATCGACTTTGTTCGACTCGGCCAGCACGGCGTCTTCTCCATCACCGGTCCGACGGGCTCGGGCAAAACCACGATCTTTGACGCCATGGTCTACGCCCTCTACGGCAAACTGCCGGGCAAGCGTGAGGCCGACGACGTTCGCAGCCACTTCGCCAAGGAGGGTGTTGAGACATTCGTCACGTTCGAGTTTGAAGTGAAGGGCCAGTCCTGGACTATTGAACGCAAACCCAAGCAGGAACGCAAGAAGGCCCGCGGTGAGGGCACGACCGTTTCGCCGGGCGGTGTCCTGCTGCGTGAAACCGACAAGACCACCGGTGGCCTCACGGCTGTAAGGACGGTCGACAAGCAAGTGGTTGATTTGGTGGGCTTGGACAGTAGC
>CAIOSJ010000025.1 GCA_903860915.1 uncultured Actinomycetes bacterium
GCAGCGTGTGTTCGATCGATAGTGGCCTGGTCAGCTTCTCGCACGTCGGCACGTGCACTATTGATTACGCCGCGGACGCCACGAGCGACTACGCGGCCACGAATACCTCGGAGTCTCTGACGGTGGGTGTCGCCAGCGCCAGCATCACGATTACGTCGACGGCCCCCACCAGCCCCGTGGTTAACGGCAGCTACACACCGTCGGCCACGGCTAGTTCCTCGGCGACTGTAGATATTTCGATCGACGCCGCATCGAGCAGCGTGTGTTCGATCGATAGTGGCCTGGTCAGCTTCTCGCACGTCGGCACGTGCACTATTGATTACGCCGCGGACGCCACGAGCGACTACGCGGCCACGAATACCTCGGAGTCTCTGACGGTGGGAAAAACCTTGAATACGGTTACCTTCGGCGACGCACCGAGCGACGTGAAGTTTGGTGAAAGTGCTGGCACTCATGGCGTAACGGCCACTGCTGCTTCGGGTGTCGTCTCCTATTCTACGAGCTCTTCAGCCTGCAGGGTCGACAGCACTTTGGGCGACATCACTGTCGTGGATGTTGGCTCCTGCCTCGTAACTGCCAGTTCGACGGGAACTTCGGATTACACCGCGAGCTCCGCGATGCAAAGTTTTTCGATCGGCGCCGTTGCACCCTCGGCCCCTGTTTTGGTCTCGGCAGTTCCGACTAGCGGCACCATAACTTTTATCTTCACTCCAGCATCGAACGGTGGAAGTGCCGTGACGTCGTATCGCTACACCTGCAATGGGGGAACGTCGAGTTCGAGTTTTGTTCACGGGGTCTCCCTGACCGGAGGGCGTCTGAGTTACGTGCTGAGCGGTCTCGTGAACGGGCAGCCCTGCTCGCTACAAGTGTCATCGTCCAACGCCATCGGTGACGGTCCGTGGTCCAACACCATCGCAGCCACGCCGGCGACCGTTCCGAGCGCCCCACGTTGGCTCCACGCCACTACTGGCAATATGACGACGACCCTGGCGTGGAATCCACCCGTATCAAATGGTGGGGCACCGGTGACGCGATATGAAGCATCGGCCGGACACGGCGTGGGTTGTGTGGTGAATGCCGTCGGGGCCCTGGCTCCGGCAACGAGTTGCGTGATTACTGGACTCACCAACGGCAGGAATTATGTTTTTACGGTTCGCGCCGTGAACGCGCAAGGTCCTTCGCTCCCATCCAATACCAATCCGGTTTTTCCGGCCACGGCCCCTAACGCACCAGTACTGGTGACCGCCGTAGGTGGCGCGAAGTCCATTGTCGTGACCTACCACGACTCCACCTTGCTGGGTGGACGGACTCTTGACTACTACGAGTACTCCTTGGACGCCGGTGCGACGTGGAATTCCGCGGCGAACATCGTCTGTTGCTACACCGCCAGTGGCCCCTCGATAGTTCGCTCGATGAGAATTATTGGCTTGACGAACGGCCACCTCTATTCCATTGAAGTTCGAGCGCGTACCGCGGCTGGAGTATCGGGAGCATCGAATATTCTCCACGCCACGCCGGTCTCGAAGCCCAGCGCCCCCGTGATTTTGTTCGCCTGGGGGAGCAATGGTGTGATCAATGTCACCTTCGTAGCCCCGCGTGACAACGGGGGTTACGCAATAACGGGGTACCAGTACAGCCTGGATGGTGGAACGACCTGGTCGGCGACCGCGAGTCGAGCGACCACCTTTGCGATCAGTAATCTGTCGCGTTCCAAGATGTACCGCTTCAGTTTGCGAGCCGTCAACGCCCTCGGTGCGGGCTACGGCAGCACCATTATTCAGGTGCAACCTCGATAACTCGTGACCATGCCGGTGGCCGCACTGGACGGACGTATTTTTCGTCACTCCATGGGACTGCGTCCATTGGACCTAGCGAACTGGTTTCACGTCGACGCGGAGGGTGACGCGCAGCGTCGATACAAGAGTGAACTCCTCTCGACGCGCACCTCAGATGTCGTTGCACTTCTGCCGGAGGGCCTGGTCGCCAGCGCCGAACTCTATGAATTGATCCGCACCGACTACCTGGGTCGCACTCGAAGCGAACTAAGCCCCTTGGCGGAACACCCGCTTATCGCCAGCAGCCGACTGGTGGCTGACGACCTTTGTATTTTGACTGAGTCCGAGGAGTGGCGACTGACCGCGGCGGTGGTGTGTTTTCCCTCTCGCTGGCGCTTAAGTGAAAAAATTGGCCAGAATCTCGACGTGATTCATGCTCCGGTGCCGGGTTATGACGAACACCTGGCTAAGCCCACGAATGCATTTTTCCGACGGCTCACGCCGGACAAGCCCTTTTGGCGTCTTAATTGGACTTTGATGAATCAGGCCGAGCTCTTTCAGCCCACATCATTGAGAGAAGCAGGGCCGCGCGATGTTCGACAGTGGACCTTTCGCGTCGAACGCCAAACGCTCCGCAAACTCCCCGAAACGGGAGCGGTGGTCTTTGCTATTCGTACCTTTCGTGAGACGGCAGAAAATATGCATCAACACGATCCCGCTTTTGCGACTCACGTTGCGGCGATTCTCGAGAGCGCCCCGCCAGAGACCGTTTCCTACAAGGGGTGGATTGGATTGGCTGACCGGTGGCGCGACGCTTTCTTCGAAGAACACTGACCAGCATCGAGGATGCACGAGCGAAAGTTCATTGTTGCGCTAATCGGTGCAACTCCCGCCCGGGTGAAGAACGCTGTCCCAACCACGACTGAGGCTGTAGCTGGCGCTGACCACGGCTGAGGGTGCGGCGTGAGGAGCGGTGGCGAGCGCTAGCGCTGCGGCTTCGTCGGAAGCGAGAATGAAGCTGTAACAGCCCGCGACGTACTGGTAACTATTGCTGGTGGCCGACCACGCCCCGAGCGAGGTAGTCGTCAGGTCCACCGGCACCGTGCACGTACCGCTGCAGGTGTACGAGGCGACGCTGCCCAACTGAATAGGGGGTAGTGATGTCTGCTGGGCAATCCCGACGTAGAGAGCAATCGAGCCAGTGCGGCTAGTTCCGGATCTCGCTTTCACGGTGACGTTGACGCAGGGGTTACTGGTTACCGGGGTGCACCAACTGGGGTGCTGCCCGGTAGAAAACTCCGTCACGGGGGCGGTGCCGTAGGTGAGGCCGAAGCCGAAGGGAAAGAGCACGGGCCACTTGGCACTGGCGTACCAGGGGTAGCCAATTTCGCCCCCGGACAGCGGGGCCAAATCTAAATTGCTGGTGTTGCCAGAGCCCGGCCAAAAGAGTCCCGTCGCTGAGGTGGTGGTGGAACTGAGACCCATGGGACTGAGACCATCGGTCTTGGGAAAGGTAATGGGCAGACGACCGGTCGGGGCGCTGGCGCCCGTGACGAGTGCGCTGTACGCCGGAACCAGTGCGGTCGCCACGGTATCGAGGCTGGGCGTACCGGTCGGATTCCACAATTCAAGAACGCTCTTGAGATAGCGAGCAGTAATCCAGGGCATCGTCACGGGTCCGGTGGAAAAGAGCAGTACAGAGGTGGGGACCAGGGCGGCGACGGCCGCAATGGCTACGTCCTGCCCGTAGGGGAGCGATAGCGAGCTGCGGTCGAGGCCCTCACCCGCGGTGTCGTTGGCGAGAAAAATGGCGACTCGTCCCCGAGACCCCGCCAGAGCGCTCGTGAGTGACGCCGACAGTGACTTCACAACAATGGTGGCGGGTCGACCGGCCGCGACGCTGTACGTGGTTGTGAGCGCGTAGTGATGGCCCGCCGTCGCCGTAAAGATGAGGCTAGAACTATTCGTGGCCTCGTAGCTGCCGAGAATATTGCCGACGAGGACCGCCGTCGAGCTAGTGACGTCGGCCACGGTCACTTGAGTATTTCCGTGAGACTGACTCAGCAGCAAATACGATCCGGAGGCTGGTGCAACCCAGCTTGTTTTTCTTACGACACAGGTGGAGTAGCCACCCGGACAGGGTCGACCGGTGGCGGCCACGGGCCACAGTGCGGCGTCGGCGAGGAGGCTGGGCGCGGCGCTCAGACCAGCTTGGTAGTTGACACACGTGGCGCTGTACCCGTGGCGCTGGAGTGAGAGGGCGAGGGTGGCGCAGGTTCCCGAGAGATCAGAACTGGTCAGCAGAGCCAGGGGTGAAGATTGGGCCAAGGGGAGTGACCCCGCCCCATTCGAGGTCTTGAGCAGAACCGCCCCTCTGGTCTCAATAGTGTTCACCAACGCGGTGTCGGATATTTGCTGAGCACTGGGCAGTAGAGGATTTTCGCTCGACAATTTATAGTGCAGTGCGTTGGTGGTGGTTTCATTTCCGACGAGACTCGCACGGAACATCGTCGCGAGAACGTTACGACTGGCGTTGTGGATTTTCGCGATCACCGCAGCGCTGGGCGGAGTTCGGGCCCACGTGGCAATCGTGCTGAGCGGGTCAGCGGTTTTTATCATATCGACACCCTGGGCGAGGTGGGTGGCCATCGAGATGGCACCGGTCTCGAGGTCTGTTCGAATGATTCCGTTCATCTGCATCTTGGACAGCGCGGCTCGCTCAGCCGAGTTGGTGCAGGCGTAGACACTGTTGACGGCGCCGTAGGCGCACATAACGCTGACGGCGTGACCCGCCGGAACCGGATCGCTCATGGCGATAGCGAAGGGTCGTAGGTAGACGTTCATCAAACTGCTGGTGCTGACGACGTCATTTTTACTGAGCCGACTTGACTCCTGGCCGTAGGTCCCGAGATGTTTCACGAGGGCGATGGGAAGGTTTTGCAGGAGGCCTTGGACGGCTGCCTTGCCCATGAGGCCCGCGAGGACGGGGCTCTCGCCGAAGGTTTCCATAGAACGGCCCCAATTGGGTATGCGATCGATGTTGAGGTCCGGCGACTGGACTCCGGAATAGCCGAAAACGCTCGCTTCGGCACCGAGGGTAGCTCCATAGGCCGTGGCCACGAGGGGGTCCATGGATGAGGCGACCACCATTTCGTTAGGGAAACGTACGGGATTGTTAAGACCCGTTGGGCCGCTGGCCCGATCAATGAGCCCGCTAGGGCCATCTTCGAATGTGATGGGGGGAATCCCCAATCTGTAGAAGTCGTTGCTGGCGATGGCGCTGAGATTCCCGTAGGGAGCAGTGTCGCTGAGCAACATATTGACGTTCTGCCAGTGAGTGCCCGCAACGCGTCGTAAGCCCAAGAGTGAGAGCTCGGCGGGAAGATAACTCGCGTAGCCCAAGAGAGTAGATCCACTCTGTGACGGCGCCCTTCTAATGCTTTCTTCGCAGGTGAGAACGATGTCGGCCAACTGAAAGGCGGTGTGCGAGGCACGAAAGGAGGGGTTCATCCACACCGCCGAGGAGGCGCTCGTTAGTGGGGAAGTCGGGAGAGAACTGGGGCAACCAGTAACCGGAAGGGTCGTCGTCGTGGTGGTCGAGGTAAGAGGTTTGGTCGTGGCCGTCTCGGCCGCGCTGAGCATTCCGTTGACCGGGACTATCAAGGTGACGAGGAGAAGCCCTAGCGCAGTGAAGCCGATAAGTGATCCACGTGACGTGTGGATGATCGCCATAATGCCCAGATACTAGTCTGGTCTGCTCCCATTGTCACGGGCTTCGTACACTATTGACATATGAGCGAACTCGTCGGATTGACCAGCCATGAAGCGGTATTTCTTAACGACAGTCAGATTCAAAATTTTTCGGACCTACGCCCACAGACGAGGTACGAATTCCTGGGCCACGAGCTGGTGACCTTGCCTGATATCGGTGATCTTCGAGCGGTGGTGGCCACCGTAAATGATGTCCATTTTGGTGAAGTCGAGTGCGGAAAGATTGTCGGTGTGACCGAGACGTCCCTCGGTGTGGGGCCCGGTGAGCCGCCCTATCCGGAGACCATGAACGCGTCGGTGATTCATGACATCGAGCAACGTCGCCCGGACCTCGTGGTAGCCAAGGGCGACCTGACTAGTTTCGGCACTCTGGCTGAATACGAGTCCTTCCTCCAGTACTACCAGGGGGCTTTCGGCGAACGTCTGCTGCACGTGCGGGGAAATCACGATTCGTATCCCGGCGAGAATTTCGCTGACTGGCCGGTCCAAATCCGCGACGTCGATGGCCTGCGCATCGTCGTGTTGGACACGGCCCGTGCGGGCCTCACCGGTGGACAGGTCTCCGGTGAGCAGCGAGCGGCGGTGAGCGAGGCCGCCCACACGTCGTCCACGACCGTGATGGTGATGGGCCACCACCCCCTCTTCGTACCCGACGTCGATGACGTCCGGCGATTTGATGGGGTTGACCCCGCCGACTCGGATGCTCTGATCGAGGTTTTGGTGCAACACGAGAATGTGGTGGCCTACACCGCGGGACATACGCATCGAAACCGTCGTCTCTTTCGATCTGGCGTTTCACTCATAGAAGTCGCCTGCGTGAAGGATTTCCCGGGTGCGTGGGCGGAGTACCGCGTCGGTACTTTGGGGATTTCGCAAACTGTCCATCGAGCTTCGTCGGCAGACGCCCTGGCGTGGAGTGAAAAGACGCGCACGATGTTTGATGGCTACTACGAGCACTACGCCAATGGAGAGATGAGCGATCGTTGCTTCGTATTGCCACTCGTGAGGAAGTGACCATGAGCCGAGCTTCTATTATTTGCGCAGCGACGTGCGTTGGTCTGGCCCTGGCGATCGGGATAACTGCCACGGGCCTGGCGGTCGCGCGTGATCCCGGCCTTCCCAATGCCCAGCGGACACCCGGTGCGGTCAATGCGGCGGTAACGGCGGCGAGCGTGCGTTCGACAATTTGCGTTGTCGGCTACACCACGAAAATTCGACCTCCCGCGTCGTACACCACGGCTCTCAAAATAAGTCAATTGAAATCCGGGTACAACTACCACGGCGATACCAACACCCGTGACTACGAAGAAGATCATTTAATCCCTTTGGAGGTGGGTGGTAATCCCACGGCCGTCGCCAACCTGTGGCCGGAACCTTGGGGCGTTACCTGGAACGCGGGTAAAAAGGACCAATTAGAAAATGCTCTGCACCGTTTAGTCTGCGCGGGGCAGGTCTCACTGTCAACGGCGCAGAGTGTTTTTAGGACTAACTGGATCGCGGGCTACGCCCACTACGTCGGTCGTTAGTCCTTGAGTAGGTCGCGAGCGATGGCGACAATCTGCATTTCGTCGGTACCGGCGTAGATGCGAAAGACCCGAGCGTCACGCGACAACTGCTCGACCCGGTACTCCGAGACGTAACCGTTTCCACCAAAGATTTGGATGGCTTCGTCGGCCACCTGGCACGCGGCCTGGGCAGAATATAACTTGATCGCTGAGGCCTCGGCCATGCTCATGGAGGCACCGTTGATGGAACGCTCGACGTAGCTAAAGAGCATGTTCTGCACGTTGACACGGGCGACTTCCATATAGGCGAGCTTCTGTTGAATCAACTGGTAGTCGGAAATGGGCTTTTCCCAGAGGCGACGGTTCTTCGCGTAGTCGATAGAGAGTCGTAGACACTCTTCGATGACGCCGAGAGCCATGGCGGCCATCCCCGCGCGCTCGGCCACAAAGTTGTCCTTGGCGCTCGCGCGTCCACCACCCTTGGGGTCCTCGGTCTCACCGAGGAGGCGGTCCTTGCCGACGCGCAGGTCGGTCATAAAGAGCGTGCCGGTGGGGCTTGCCTTTTGACCCATTTTGCGCATGGGGGCCGACTGCTCCAAACCGGGCATTCCGGAGTCGAGCACGAAGGTCAGGACCTTGCGATTACGGAAGTCCTCACCCGAGCCATCGTCGAGTTTGGCGTAGAGAACAATGGTGTCCGCGAAGGGCCCGTTCGTGATCCAGGTCTTCGATCCGTTGATGATGTACTCGTCACCGTCGCGTTGCGCGGAAGTTCGCATACCACCGAGGGCGTCGGAACCAGAATCTGGTTCGGTGATTGCCCACGCCCCGACCTTGTCGAGGGTCATGAGGTCGAGGCCCCAACGCTCCATCTGAGCCGGTGTGCCGAGCTTGTTGATGGTGCCGGCAGCGAGTCCCGTCGAGACACCGAGTGAGGTCACCATCCCGGGGCTCACGCGGCAGAGCTCAATGGTGGAAATCAGCTGAGCGGCCGGGTCGCCTCCACCGCGACGCGACGCCGGAGCATCGTCGCCACTGATCTTGCGCTGCAGGAGGCGGGCGAAGTTTTCCTGACCCATTTCCCTGAGTCCGAAGGTGTCGTACATCTTGCGCAAGACCGCGTAGGGCGGGATGCCATTGTGCTCGATGTCATCGAGCTGCGGGCGAATCTCGGCATCGACGAAGCGCCGCATGACGGCAATAATTGCCTGATGTTCTTCGGACCACTCGTACACGACTAGGCCTCGCGGCTAACGAGCTTCAGGGTGTTGCGGTCCGTGTGCATGATGATGTCTGGAGTCTTCTGGTGCTCGATGACCGAGGTCTCCTCGTAGGAGAAAGTGTCGTCGGTGATGGTGATCGTCACGTCGTAGCGAACGCATTTGGCGACTCGGTCGAGGAAGTTGTTCGAAAGAATTCCGTAGGTGTTAGAACCCAGCACGCTCTCGAGACGGAAGGTCGACGCGTCGGGGGCGACGGTGGCTCCGGCGATCAGTGTTGAAGCCCGCGGAATCATGAAACAGCGCATGACCTGCTGCTCGGCGGCGTCCCACATCCAGTAACCAACCTCGGTGTGGAAGGGGTTCTCTTCACCCTCGCGCCACGCGGCGGTGCGGTAGTCGAGACCGAAGAGCTGCTGGGCACCGTTGTCGACGGGGCCGAAGGCCTTGAAGGTCGTCTTCTCACGGTAGGGCGTTTCGCCCAACTTACCCTTGTCGTTATGGAACGAGACGTCCATCCCCTCGTATCCACTTTCCCACGTTCCAATGAGACCAGCTAATGGTCCCCACTGTTCGAATGCCATGTGACGTCCTCCTGAAGTACGTATTCCAAGAAAATACTAGGGGACAGATGAGAAATACGTGCTCACGCTGCCAGAACACCGTCTGGCTGGGAACTGCTCTGCCCGGTAGCTCGATGACCCCACTCTCTATACTCGGACTATGAGCCTTACCTCGTGGCGAGCAATGTCTCCCCGACGGCGTGGCTGGCTTTTGTTCGGCGCCGTGGCGGGGCTGGCCCTGAGCGGGCGATTGGTGCAAGTAGGGCTGAATGCGAATCAGCAGGCCCACCTCGCCGAGACTGACGCGACCTACGTCGTGGCCCATCCTTCCTTGATAGAAACAGCTCACGGCCGGGCTATCTTGAATACTCGTTTGACTAGTGCTCTGCGACACGCCGCCAACGCCCACCGGGTTGTGAGCGAGTCCTGGTTACTCTCGACCGTAGCCCACGTCCCCTACTTGGGACGTGAGGTGCGTGGAGCGGACCGACTGGCTCAAGAAGCCGGGGTTCTGGTCACTCAGGGCCGCAAAGTATTGACCTCAATAGAATCACTGCAGGCCGTCGTGAGCATCCACGGCAACCCCGCCAGCACCCTCAAGAATCTTTCGTCGCAGATAAAATTCGCCCAGCAGAGGTTGGCACATCTCGAGGCACCCGCTACGGGTCTCTTCGGTCCCGTGGGCGCCGCGGATCTCGCCATGCACATCAAAATAGAAAAACTACGCAAGGACCTGGATCTTCTGACCGCTGGGGTCACAATATTCAATTCCTTCTTCGGGGTGTCGAAGCCGACCACGACCTTGTTCCTCGGTCAAAATAACGCCGAAATGCGTGATCAGGGCGCAGTTTTGACATTGGCTCAAGTGCGCGGTTCAGCCGGCCGGCTTCACGTCGTTCGTTCTGGACCGGTGAACGAGTCAGTGGTGAACACCCCCGTGTCCATGCCGGCGACGTCCGAACTCTTCCGGGACTACGCCCCCACCCAGGTATGGTCCTCGGTCGACGTCGGAGCGGATTTCTCCTGGACCGGACTGGCGGCGAGCAAGATGTACGCCCAGTCCACGGGGGTGTCTCCCACGGGGGTGGTGGCCATGGATGCCGTGACCATGGGGCAAATCCTGAAGGTCACGGGTCCCGTTGAGATTATGGGGTTAAACACGTCCCTCACCTACGAAAATTTTGCCGACGTGGTGCTCCATCAGCTCTACACAATGTTCCCGCGCGGTGATCAAGCCGGTCGACGATTGTTGCTGGGCCGGATTTCATCGGCAATTTTTGAACGAGCGAGCGGGTCGAACAACATTGTCGGTCTCCTCCGCGTAATCGCGGCTGGGGTGGCCGGCCGTCACGTCATTCTCTGGAGCGCCGATGCAGCGGTGGAGGCTGCCGTCACCCGCGTAGGCGCCAGTGGTGACTTGGGTTTTGCGACTCAGCCCCTGACCTTCCACGTGGCGGTCGAGGCGGTGGGCGGAGCCAAGCTCGATCCGTATATCAGGACCAGCCTGAAATACATTATTACGCCCGACCCCAGTGGCACGGGGGCGGAAATAGAGTTAGACGTCACTGTGACAAATACGGCGAGTCGAGGACTTGCCCCGTCGTACTTTGCGGGTCCCGACGGGGTGAATACTCATACCCCAGGCGAATACGCCGCCAATGTCTTCGTTTGGCAGCCGAATTCGGACCTCGAGAATTCGAGTCTGCCAGACAGTGGCGGCTCACTACGGCGGTACTCAACGGACGTCCTAGCGCAGAGCAGCCAGTCATTTTCGACCAGTTTACACGTGACTAATGCCCAGGTTGAAGGCATAATTACTCTCCATGTGGTCCCACAACCGAACCTCGTAGCTCAAAATGTGGAGGTCGATCTGCAATCGGGCTCGTCTCGAGTAGTCGTGGCTCGCAAGCTGCTGTCGTCCTCGCAAACTGTCGCGGTCACAGTTGCGACACCTAGGTCGTAGGACACACTGAAAAAGTTTTTACCTGTGTGGCTTTTATGATGTATCATTTGGAAGATGATTCTTCATAATCAATGACATATAGGGGTGACAATGAGGGTTTCGATTCAGCGTAAATTTTTTGTGACCGCAGCTACGGGGCTTGCTCTCATGATGTCCCTTGGTAGTAGTTCGGTGTACGCCACAACGGGCCCCCAACACGTGTGCCAACCCGGCGATTCCATTTACCCCGGTTGCGTGATCGTCGTGTCTCCGGCACCCCCACCAGTCGTGGGCACCTTTACTCCACCAGCTCTTCCGACGGCACCTATTGTGGTGCACGACGGCGAAGGTCATGCGGTGACGGTGCGTGTCGACCCGACCGTGGCTGCTCACGAAGTCCACAAGTTGCTCTTCGCCCCCGATCTTCCGACGGTGTCGAAGCTCGAAGCGGCCATTGGCGCGGTCATCGTGGTGACCTCGACGCAAGGCTCCGTTGCGCCACCCCCCGAAGTGAACCCCCTGCGGCCGGAGGGTGACATTCATAACCCCGTGGCGCTGTCTCAGGACAGTACGGGGCACAGGACCATGGCGGTGGGGGACGCAGTAATGGTGTCGGCGCTTATTGGTTTGCCTAACTCGATTGTTCCGACGATGGCCATAATGCCCAATGGTTCTGCCGTTCAGATCATGGCGAGGACCGACGCCACCGGGCGAGCCGTTTTCCACGTGTGCGTGAACGACCCCGTCATACGAGTGAATGGATCGAACCCCATCAGTACGAACTACGGTACGACGAAACTGAGATTCACCTCGTTCGTCGATGGGGCGCCGAGAAACTTCATCCTGGCCGTAAATATCACTGTTCCTCAGCCACCACATCCTGCGACGGGGCTTGTTTCTTTCCGGATGAATCATTACTCCTACGCCCTCGCTTGGCACGCTCCGGCGGGTATCGGGGCCTACCGCTCGGTCTCGTACATCGTCACCTCATCTAATGGCGGACACTGCCAGACAACGGGCTTGCACTGCGTTATGTCGGGCTTCAGGTCTCGAAGCAATTACCGCTTCGTCGTCTCTGTTCTGTCCAGCTCGGGGACGTCGCATCCGGCGGGCTTCGACCGCAGGGGCGGTGTCGGACCTTACGAAACGCGGGGCCATCACGACTCGGTCCCGGCGGGTCACGAGGGGGCCTACGTGGCTCTCATTCAGAAAATTTTAAAGATTAAGGTCACGGGTTACTACAGCGGAGCGACGCAGGCCGCGGTCAAAAACTTCCAGTTTCACCAGGGACTCAGGGTCACGGGATCGGTTGATGCACTCACCTGGCTGAGTCTGAACTAAAAATCGACTAGTCCTTCCGGTTCGAGTCGTAACGAGACCCGAGAACTGCATCTTTACGGAGTATTTTCCGTAAAGAAAAGGAGTGTCATGTCCATCACTACACGTGGAGCTGCGGCCCCCACATCTGGTTTACAGAATCACGGAACCCTCGATACTACGAGCTTGGACCTAGCCGTCGCGGAGGTCGCGGCGCAGGCGCTGAACTGGGCGGCGACGTCACCGCTGAAGCGCGCTGATCTACTGAGTCGAATGGCGCGGGACACCTACGCGGTGGCCGAAGACTGGGCGGCCGCGGGTTGCGCGGCCAAGGGCCTTGATCCACAGAGCTCGGAGGGTGGCGAAGAACTCTTCAGCGGCGTCGGCACATTCTTGCGGATGGTGCAGTGCTTCCAGACGAGCATGGTCGATATCGCCAAAAAAGGCCGTCCCCAGTACCCCGGTCCGGTCAGCCACAAGCCCAATAGCCGCATCGCCGTCCAAGTTCTCCCGGCCAGCAATTTTGACAAACTCCTCTACGCGGGCATCACCGGAGAGGTGTGGATGGAGCCAGGCGTGAGCGAGGATGAAGTGCGCGCCACGCAAGCCGAGGTCTACCGGAACCCCACCGCCCACGCTGGGGTCTCCCTGGTCCTCGGGGCCGGCAACGTCGGCTCGCTAGGACCACGCGACGTGTTGACCAAACTTTTCGCCGAAGGCAAGGTTGTGGTACTCAAGGCCAACCCCGTTAACGACTATCTGGTGCCCTACTGGGAAAGGGCCATGGCGGGCCTCATTGAGGCAGGTTTCCTCCGCATCGTGAGTGGCGGCGCGGCCGTGGGGGCCTACCTCACCCACCACGAATCCATCGTGGACATTCACGTGACCGGATCGGACAAGACTGTCGAGGCCATCGTCTTCGGTGTCGGCGACGATGCGGCCGAGCGTAAGGCGTCTAATAACCCCATCATTACGAAGCCCGTGAGTTGCGAACTCGGCAACGTCTCACCCGTCGTCATCGTCCCCGGTGTCTGGTCCAAGAAGGACATTGACTACCAGGCCGCGCACGTGGCGACGATGTTGACGAACAACGCCGGATTCAATTGCCTGACTCCGCGAGTCCTCGTGACGCACGAGCAGTGGTCCCAGCGTGGCGAGTTCCTCGCGGCCCTCGCGACGGTGCTCGAAAGTCTGCCGACGCGACGGGCTTACTACCCGGGAGCCCGAGAGCGTCACGCCAGCTTTATGGCGGCCCACCCGGAGGCGACCCTCATCGGCACGGCGACCGACGAGGCTCTGCCCTGGACAATCATCACGGGACTCGACGCTGGGAACGTCGACGACATGTGTCTGAACGTGGAAGCCTTCTGTTCGCTCACGAGTGAGTGCACTATCAGCGCGCACTCACCAACTGAGTTCGTTGAAAAAGCGGTGACCTTCTGCAATGACGTGGTGTGGGGAACACTTTCGGCCACGGTGATTGCCCACCCCAGCTCGCTCCAGGATGCGAGTGTGGGTCCGGCCATCGAACAGGCCATTGCTGATCTTCGTTACGGCTCGATTGGCCTCAACCTCTGGCACGCCATGAGCTTCGCCTTCGCCACGACAGTATGGGGCGCCTACCCCGGTCACGAATTGACTGATATTCAGTCGGGTCGCGGATTCGTGGGGAACGCCTTCTTGTTCGCCCGACCCCAAAAGTCCGTGGTCCGTGGTCCGTTCCGATCTAGCCCAGCGCCCGCGTGGTTCGCCACGAATCGTGGTGCAGCGACGACGATGCGTCGGCTTCTGGCCTTCGAAGCGAAGCCGTCGTGGCTGAAGATTCCGGGACTGCTGGCCGCCGCCCTGAAGGCTTAGGGCGAAACGACCACGCTGGTGGTGGTGGTCGTTGCGACGCAGCGCTTCGCACCACAGGCCGTAGCCAGGAAGGGACCCGCCACGTAGAGCAGGTCGCGGGTTGTCCAGGTCGCTCCGTCGTACGTGGCCAACCAGGCACGTCCCGAGGTACTGAGGCCACTCGCGATGCAGTGACCGTCAGCGGTGCACGAGAGTTGCTCCGCCGCCGTGGTCGGTTGATGGGTGAGCGGCGTCATCGTGAGCTGCCCGTGTACGAAGTGACCCCTCACAACACTGACGCCCTGGGCTCGGTGCCGAAGAGCCCAGCAGGTGTGGAGGCGGCAAGAAAAACTCGAGAGGGTGGTGGCGGGAGTTAGGACCTGAGGGACCCAGGCGGAATTCTTCACGTCAGCGGTCACCACCGAGCCGCGCCCGGACTGCTCACTGGTGATAATCGTTGCTGTAGGACTGAGCACCGCTAGGCCGGTCGTGGTGGCCGAAAGAGGAACGGTCGGCAGCGGCGAGGGAGTCCACGTCGTGCCGTGATCAGTCGAGATGAGGAGGCGCGATGAGCCGTCACTGGCCAGACTGTCCATCATCTGACACTGTGCCGCGGTGCACTGGATCAAGAGTGCGCCTTGACCATTCACGGGAGGAACGAGGGCCTCGAGCCTGGTCGAACCGGCCCGCCAGCGCCACACCAGGTCTCCGCTACTACCAGAGCCCACGACGAGGCACTCCGAGCGATTGCAACCAACAGCGCTGAGGGTGGTGGCGATCTCGGTCGGCACCGCGAGGGGTCGCCAGGACCTTCCCGGGTGAGAGAGTTGGGCGACTGAATTAGGTGTCCCGACCACGCCGGTGGTGCCGACAATCAGGCAGTCGTTGGCTTGATCGCAACCGGCCGCGTTCAGCGCCACGGAGATCGACAGAGACGGCGTGCCCGTGAGTGGAAGGGCGCTCGGCGTCGCGGTGACCCCGCATCCCGACAGTCCCACGGCGACGAGCACGGTGAAGGTCAGTCGACGGAAGTTACGGATCATCAGAAGTGATGGTACTCGTCCTCACGCCAGTCCTCTACCCTCGTGAAGTGAGTTGGATCGATATTGTCATCGCGGTCGTGGTGGCGACGTCGGCCCTACGCGGCCGCTCGTCGGGCGCGCTGCGTCAAGTGAGCAGTGTGCTGGGTTTCGTGGTGGGTTTTCTCATTGGCACCATGGTGGCGCCCAATCTCGCTCACGCACTCGCCTCCGGCGCCTGGCGACCAGTGGTGGCGATAGTGATAGTCGTGGTCGGGGCCTCGCTCGGCGCTTCGCTCGGTGGACTCGTCGGTTCGGCGGCCAAGGTGTCCATGCGGCGACTCAAACTCGGCGCCCTCGACGCCGCCGCCGGCGCTGCCGTCGGGACTCTGGGCTCACTGTTCGCCTGCTGGCTACTGGCGGGTCTCGTGGCGACGGCTCCGTGGGCCTCACTCGGGAGCCACATTGGTTCCTCCAGGATTTTGGCGACCCTGGATGCAGTGATGCCGCCCATCCCCTCGGTGGAAACACGGGTTATTCAACTCTTTCGCACGTCAGATTTTCCCAGTGTGTTCGCCAACGTCGTCGCGCCCTCCGTGGCGGCGGTGGAGGTGAGCAGTCCAGACCAGGCCACCGCCATGGCCGCGGCGGCGCGTCCATCGGTGCACCGCATTCTCGCCACCGGCAACTGCAGCGCCGACCACGAAGGCACGGGCTTTGTGGTGGCGTCAGGACTGGTTATCACCAACGCCCACGTGGTCGCCGGCTCGGCCGGCGTGACGGTGGACGGTCGAAGAGGTCAGGTGGTGCTCTTTGATCCGAATCAGGACGTGGCCGTCATCTCCGTCTCGACCCTGTCCTGGCCGGTATTGCGACTGGCTAGCGGACCCCTCAGCCTCGGACCGGCCGCGGTGGTTGGCTTTCCCCTCAACGGAGCTCTCAGCATCGCGCCGGCGGGTGTCGCGGGTGAAGTCTCGGCCGCCACTCGCGATATTTACGCCTCGACCGTTCTCTCGCGCAGCATGATCGTTGTGAATGGTGACGTCCAGCCGGGTAATTCGGGTAGCCCCCTGCTCCAGGGGGGCGGGGTAGTGGGCATGGTGTTCTCGAAGTCGCTGACCCTACCGCTGACCGCGTACGCCATTACGAACGCCGTTATCCGCAGCGAAGTACTCCGGGTGACCGCCCCACGACCCGTGTCCAGCGGGGTCTGCGTGAGTAATTAGCTAAGGCTGCGCACGGCGTCGGCGAGCACCGAAAGACCATCGGTTAACTGCTCGTCAGTGATGACGAGTGGGGGGAGCAGACGAACGACGTTGCCGTAGGTGCCACACGAAATAGCCACCACACCTTGTTGGTTGCAGTAGTTCACTACGGCCTTAGCGGCGGCGGCGTTGGGGATGTTGCCTCCGGCCACCACTAGCTCGATGGCGGCCATGGCCCCGCGACCACGCACCTCACCAATGATTGTGGTCTCTGATTGGAGTTGGCGTAGCGAGGACATCATGTGTTCGCCGAGTACCGTGGCGCGTTCGGCCAGATTCTGGTCACGCAGAGTGGCGATGGTGGCTATCGCCGCGGCGACGGCGACGGGATTTCCTCCGTAGGTGCCGCCGAGGCCACCTTCGTGAATTGCGTTCATGATCTCCGCTCGACCAGTGACGCCGGCGAGGGGCATGCCCCCGGCGAAGCCCTTGGCGGTAGTGATGATGTCGGGAATGACGCCCTCGTGGTCAACGGCGAACCAGCGGCCCGTGCGACAAAATCCCGTTTGAATTTCGTCGGCGATGAAGAGAGCGCCGTTGTCCGCCGTCCATTGCGAGAGGGCGGGTAGAAAGCCCTCGGCCGGGACGATGAAGCCACCCTCGCCCTGAATTGGCTCAATCAAAATGGCGGCCACGTTGTTGGCGCCAACGGTGGTCTCAATCTCGGCGATGGCCCGAGCGGCCGCCTCGGGACCACTGAGCCCGTCGCGGTAGGGGTACGAGGTGGCGACGCGGTAGACCTCGGGGGCGAAGGGGCCGAAGTGATCCTTGTAGGGCATGTTCTTGGCGGTGAGCGCCATGGTCAAGTTGGTGCGACCGTGATAGGCGTGATCAACCACGATGATGGCCGAACGACCCGTGGCGTAGCGGGCAATCTTGACGGCGTTTTCTACCGCTTCGGCCCCGGAATTAAAGAGGGCGGAAGTTTTGGCGTGGGTGCCGGGGGTTATGCGGGCCAACTCCTCACAGACTTCGATGTACTCCTCGTAGGGGGTAACCATGAAGCAGGTGTGAGTGAAGTCAGCGACCTGGCGGCTCACCGCGTCGATAATCGCGGGCACGGCGTGGCCGACCGAGGTTACGGCGATACCCGAACCGAGGTCGAGGAGACGGTTCTGGTCGACGTCGACGAGGATGGCGCCGGCGGCGCGTTCAATATAGACGGGGAAGCCGTTGGTGAGTCCGGCGCTGACGACGGCCTGACGGCGGGCGTGGAGGGCTTGGGAGTTAGGACCCGGAATAGCGGTGCGGACGTCGCGCATGATTCCAACGTCGGTGGTGGTAATCGTCACAGGGGCTCCTCTGTATGTGAAGGTCGCGGGAAAATATTCGCGACCTTTGTAGCGTACCGCTCACGCTCGTTACTACGAAGAAGTCGCGGCGACTCCGCCATCGCTGAGTCGGGCGGGCCACCTAGAAAAGTCCGGGCCCCAACGGTGACTACTAGGCGATTTCGCGAAGGACGCCGTCTTCAATTTCTAGCCGCCGGTCGGCGGCCTTGGCGATTTTCTCATCGTGCGTCACCACGACCACGGTGCGCTTCTCTTGTCCAGCGGCTTCGCGCAGGAGTGCGATGATTCTTTCGCCCGTCTTACGGTCCAAGTTTCCCGTGGGCTCGTCGGCCAAGATTAGTTCCGGATCGGTCACGAGAGCACGGGCAATCGCTACGCGCTGCTGTTCACCACCGGAGAGTCGCGCCGGACGACGAAGCACCTTGTCATCGCCGAGGCCGACGGTGTTGAGAACTTCTCGAGCTCTGATTTCCCGGTCGGACACCGACCACCTGGCGAACTCCAGGGGCAGCATGACGTTCTCGAGTGCACTGAGGTTGGGGATTAGATTGAACTGCTGGAACACGAAACCCACCTTGCGAGCCCGGTAGGCAGTGCGGCCCTTGGCATCGAGGCCGGCGAGTTCCACATCGTCTACCTTGATGGAGCCCTTATCGGGCGTTTCCAGTAGACCGAGCAGCGAGAGAAGGGTGGACTTGCCGCTCCCGCTCGCACCAACGATGGCAATCATCTCACCCGGCTTGGTCGAAAAGCTGACGTCGGAGACGGCGGCGACGTCACCGGCCGGGGTCCGGAAGGTCTTATTTAACGACGTGACTGTTAGCACTATTCACTCCTCAGGACTTCGGCTGGACGGACTCGGACCACACTGGCGACTGCCACTGATGCGCCGACTACGGCGACGAGGATCGCAATCGCGAAGGCGGCCGACAGGGTGCCCCACCCCACGGAGGTGTGCAGTTGGGTCAGCGTCCGACCAAAGCCGCCGAAGCGGAATGGTCCGGTTGGTACTCCGCCAGGCGGTGTAAAGCCGTTGCCGCCACCGGCAAAACCTCCAGGGAACCCGCCACCCCTTCGAACAAAACCGCCACCCGGCGATGAGCCACCCGAGGCCGACACGAGTGCCGACGCGATTGGGCTCGAGAGCAGCACGCCGACTCCCACGCCGACCACGCTGCCCAGGACTGTGAAGGTGGTCGACTCGGCGATGAATTGGCGAATGATGCTACCGGTCGAGGCCCCAATGGCCTTGAGGACGCCAATCTCGCGCCGGCGCTCGCGCACGATCATGAGCATCGAGAGCAAGAGGATGATGCCCGCGCCCACCACCGCGCCAACGAGGGTGTAGGTGGAAATCGTCTGAACCGAGTCGAGGGGGGCCAGGCTGCTCTGCGTCGCTTGTGCCGTCGACGTGACGTCGGCGGCCGAGCCGAGCTTCTGCGAGATGAGAGTCGTGGTTGCGGCCACATGGCTGAGTGTGTCGACCGTCACGGTCGCCCCGGTGATCTCGCCCGCCTGGTTGGATAGACGCTGGACGGTAGTTAGGGGCATGACCACGTTATTGTCCGCAAAGGTGGACCCGGCGCTGTAGATGCCGATTACGGTGACGTTCGTCGACCACGCCGTAAATGTGGAACCCACCACCAACTGGTTCGCGCTCGCCAGGTTCGTACCAAGAATCGCGACGTCGGCGTCACTCGTTGAAGAAAACGACGTCCCTGTCACAATCTTTTCGGTACCGCCGCCGAATGCGCCTCCGACGAGTGCCGTGCCGGGACTGTTGGTTCCCACGACCCTGATGGGCCGGGTGAAAGCACCGCCACCGAACTGCTGACCGAGCTGGCCGGTAGGCGTCGCTGCGATGAGCGAGGTGTTGGCCGAACTCAGTTCCTGGTTCAGCGTCTCTTGGAGCGCAGCGACGTGGGGCAGGGAAAGAAGAGAGGTCACCGTTGAGGCGCTGAGCGGCGACCCGCCGCCCTGAAAGCCAAAGAAGCCCTTGGGTGAGACGGTGATAGTTGTGCCGGTGCTGTCTCGGACGCTGGCAATCTTGGCCGAAACCGCGCCGCGCGCAATCAGCATGGAGATCGATAAAGCGATGGCCACCGCCAGAATTGTCACAACAGCGACCGTACGAATCGTGTTTCGGAAGGTGTTACGCACCCCGCGCTTTATCGAACCCATAGCTACCCCTTGCGCTTCAGGCCAGAGTACTTCTATAGCGATAAGCGGACATCATCGGGGCATAAGAACGGGCTCAGGAACTCCATCATCTCAGGGCCATTGAAACCTAGGTGAGCCCTACCACCACCGACTGACGCGCATCACGCACACCGTCAACGGCCAGCTCGTCGTGCTGCACCCTCTGACGACCTAGCCAAGCCCCGCTTCCAAGCAACAAAGAACCCCGCTGGACCTTTCACGGCCCAGCGGGGTTCTTTCACGTCTTCGACACCTACAACGGCACCACTGCACCGCGCTCACTCGACGAAGTTGGAGATCCAACCCATCGAACTCGCAGAAATTGATCAAATTCGGACTTTTGTATCTCCGAACCGCCTACTTCTGTATTTGTCTGCTGGCGGACAGGGTGGGATTTGAACCCACGGTAGCTTGCACTACAACGGTGTTCGAGACCGTCCCATTCGGCCGCTCTGGCACCTGTCCGTCTACGACTTTAGTGCCTCGGCGTGAAGTCCACCGGGGGGTCGAACTTCTCACGCCGTTCCCGGAAGAATTCACTGAGTAGTTCAGCACATTCACCCTCGCGAACGCCGTAGGTGACATCGGCTTCGTGCAGGAGACGGGGATCGGCGAGCAGGTTGTAGCGCGAGCCCACCGCCCCTGTCTTGGGCTCCATGGCACCAATAATGACGCGAGCGACCCGGGCATTGAGGAGAGCCCCCGCGCACATGGCGCAGGGCTCGAGGGTGACGTAGACAGTGACCCCGTCGAGTCGCCAATGCCCTCGGTGCCGGGCGGCGGCCCGCAGCGCGACAATTTCGGCGTGGGCGGTGGGGTCTCCATCGATCTGGCGACGGTTTTCTCCGACCCCAATTACCAGCCCGTCGGCGACCACCACGCAGCCCACCGGGACGTCGTCGTGGTCCTCGGCGGTGACGGCGGCGCTGAGCGCGATATCCATGAAATCGTCGTCAGTGGCCATGTTGCCTACTCTATGGTGCTTTCGTGGCGAGCCAGATACAAAAGTCCATGACTCCGACGCCTCTTGCGCTCTGTCAGGCGAGGTCTACATTTTTCAGAGCACGGCGCCAGATTTTTCAGAGCCCGTCGACAACTCCGTCAACAAGAAAAGGCAAGAGCAGCTGGACATTTGTATCCAGCCGTTCCAAATTCGGAAGTTATCTCCGCGTGAGGTAGGGACTGAAGTTCAGAAGGCTTGTAGGGCGAGAAACCCTCGCGACCCCTACCACCACCGTCTCACTCGCATCACGCGTCAGGTGGGTAGTCGCACCGAGGTCTTGCACCCACTTTTGACCTGACCTAAACGCTGGTCGAACGAAACGAAGAACCCCCGCGGGACCGGTCGCGGCCCTGCGGGGGTTCTTCTCGTCTTCGATGCTGCTTGGCCTGTTCTCACAACCCTCACATCACGCCCGGCTGGTGTAAACCAGCCGAACTTGGCATCACGATCTCGAAAATCCGGACTTTTGTATCTCCGAACCGTCTACTTCTGTATTTGCCTGGCGGCGGAGGAGGTGGGATTCGAACCCACGGACCCTTTCAGGTCACACGATTTCCAATCGTGCCGATTCGGCCGCTCTCGCACTCCTCCGTGTCGTCCCCGCTGATCGCGGGTTCTGGACGTTAAGGCTACCCGAGGAACGAAGGGGTCCCGCGAGATAAACTTTTCCCGCCGAGGTCTTGAGCGGTGGTCGGGTCCCGCGCGACGGTTGTTCGTGAACCGAGTCAGGGGTGGAAGCCAGCAGCTCTCAGCGGATTAACTGGGTGCCGCGGATCGCCTGGCCATCGCTCAAGACCTCGGACCCGACAGCGCGACGGTAGCATCACTCGCATGGCAGAAACTCCCACCTCTCTCGACGGCGTTACTTCGCTCTATCGGCGATTCCGCCCCGGCCGCTTCGCCGAGATGCGCGGACAAGAGCACGTGGTGCGCGCCCTGCAGGGAGCCGTAGAGCGCGACCGTATCGTCCACGCCTACCTTTTCAGCGGTCCTCGCGGTACCGGCAAGACCACGACCGCTCGTATTTTGGCGAAGGCCCTGAACTGCCAAGCACCCGTGAAGGGTGATGCGTGCAACCTCTGCGCCAGCTGTGTCGCAATCACTAAGGGTGCGTCACTTGACGTGGTCGAGCTCGACGCGGCGTCCAACAACTCGGTCGAGGATATTCGTGAAATTATCGCCGGCGCGTGGACGGGAACCAGCGGACGCTGGAAGGTCTACATCGTCGACGAAGTGCACATGCTGACGAAGGCGGCCGAGGCCGCCTTTCTCAAGACCTTGGAGGAACCCCCACCCCACGTGGTCTTCGTTCTGGCGACCACCGATCCCCACAAGGTCGTGTCCACCATTCGCTCTCGAACGCAGCACTTGGAATTCCGTCTCCTCGACGCCGAGACTTTAAGTTCGCTACTGCACGACGTGCGCGACGCCGCGGGCCTGTCGCTAGACGAGGCCACTCTCGAGGCCGCCGTGCGCATGGGCCGGGGCTCGGCGCGCGACGCGCTGTCCGCCCTCGACCAGGTCGCCGCCACCGGATCGCTGGATTCCGCTCGACCGGCCTTTGACGAGCTCTTGATGGCGCTGGCGTCCAACGACGCCGTGGCCGCTCTTACGGCTCTCAGTCAGCTCACCCACGAGGGTTGGGAGCCCGAACAATTAGGCGAGAGCTTGGCCGGTGAACTCCGTCAGGTATTCCTTCTCCTCGTCGCCCCCGACGTCAGCGACGCGCTGGGTGACGACCGCGAACGGCTGACGGAATGGGGCCGTTCAATTGGACTCGCGAAAACGGTTCGTTCACTAGAAACGGTCGGGCGAACGTTGCGAGAGATGAAGAGTTCACCGGTGCCGATGATTCTGCTGGAAGTCGCCCTCGCTCGATTGACCAAGCCCGAACTCGACGCGAACGTGGCGGCCCTGGAGGAACGGGTGACCCGACTCGAACGCACTCCCCACGCGGCGCCCGAGGCCTCGACGGCGCCCGTAGTGCATCGGCCCATCGGCTCAGTAACGCGCACTGGCCAGGCGACGCCGGCCCCGGCACCGGCCCCCCGACCCGAAGTCCCGTCAGCCCCGAGAGTGATTGACGAGCCTGGCCTCACCCCGCCCGCTACGGCGGCGGTGGCAACGCCCAGCGCCGCAGAGCCCGCTGCGATTGCGCCCACGAAGATGGTGGAGGGACTACCGAGTCTCGAAGAGTTCGTCGATCGATTCAACACTCGCGTCCTGCCCACCTTGTCGAGGACCGCTCAAGCGTTTTTGAAGTCGACGCGTATGACGAACCTCAGCGAGAGCACCCTGACACTGGCGGTAGCTACTGAGCCGATGCGCAGCCAAGCTGATCGCATTCATAAGGGCGTGCAGAGCGCCATTGATCAGGAATTTGGCATGACGCTCCACCTCAACTGGATAGTAAGTGCGGAGTCGGCCCCTGCGCCGGCCGCGGCCCTAACGGCCACATCTGCCCCGGTGAACGAGGAGGTCGAAGACTACGCGCCGAGTGACTCCTACGACGAAGCCGAAGAGCTGGCGACTAATTCGTTTAGCAAAATCTTGATTGACGAGGCCTTCCCCGGGGCCGAGGAACTCTAAATGAGTTATCCCCCCTCGCTGCAAAGCGTCATCGACGAACTAGGTCGCTTCCCGGGTGTTGGTCCCAAGTCCGCTCAGCGAATCGCCTTTTGGCTCATGCGCCAACCCAGCGAGGACGTCCAGCGGCTCGCTGACGCCCTCGACGACATGAAGGGCAAACTCTCGTTTTGCGAGATTTGCTGCAACATCGCCGAAAGTGGGGGGGTGTGCCCGATTTGTGCCGATACGCGGCGTGACGCCACGGTGATTTGCGTGGTGGAAGATCCTCGCGATGTGGTCGCGGTGGAGCGCTCCGGGGTCTTCCACGGGACCTACCACGTGCTGCACGGTGTTCTCAATCCCCTGGAGGGAGTGACACCGGAACGATTGCGAATTAAGGAACTGATTCGTCGGTTGCACGGAGAAGTTACGGAAGTTATTTTCTGCCTGAACCCCACCGTGGAGGGTGAAGCCACGACTCTCTATCTCACCAAAATGTTGCGCAGCGATGGGATGATTTTCTCGCAGCCCGCCAGTGGACTTCCAGTGGGTGGGGACTTGGAATTTACCGATGATCTCACCCTGGGCCGGGCTATCGACGGCCGCCGCCGCTTGGGTGAATAGTTAGGCGAAGTAGCCGACGCAGGCGAGTCCGACCACCAGGCTGTAGACGCCGAAGGGCCACAGGGTGTGGGTCGAGAACCACCGAGAGAGAAATTTGACCGAGAAGTACGACGCCACCATCGCGCAGAGCGCACCGACGAGGGCCTGTAGGCGTACGCCGTTACCGAGCGGCCCTATGAGATCAGGCAGCTTGTAGACCCCGGCGAGGAGGATCACCGGTGTTGCGAGCAAGAAAGAAAAATTCGCGGCCTCTTCGTGGGAGAGACCCTGTACGAGCCCGGTCACCATGGAGGCCCCGCTACGAGAGATCCCGGCGAAGAGGGCCAAAATCTGCGACGACCCCACGATGAGGGCATTGCGGGGAGTGAGTGAACTGACGGCCGTCACGCTGCGGCCATCGCTCGAGCGACGTCGTACTAGCTCTCCACCCAGCATCATGAGTCCATTGAGAGCTAGAAAGATGGCCGCCGAAAGGGGCTTCGCGAAGAGCGTGCGCAGATTGTGCTCGAAAGCGAGGCCGACGACGCCTACGGGAATCGTACCGAGTATGAGGAGGTAGACCAACTTGTAATCGGCGTCAGTATTCGGGGTCGAGACGAGAAACAGCGTGCTGAGACCATCACGACGTGCGAGAGCACATTGGCGACCGATTCCCTTGGCTAGTCGTAGCCAGGTGGACCGGAAATAGGCAATGAGTCCGATAGCGGTGCCGACGTGGAGGCCGACGAGAAAGGAGAGAAAGAAGCTCTCGCTATGAGATTGAGAATTTACTAGGTTCGTCCAGCCAAAGAGGGCGGGGAACAAGACCCCGTGACCCAGGCTCGACACAGGGAAGAGCTCGGTGACGCCCTGCAGAATACCCATGACGATGGCTTGGAAGTAACTGAGAGTTATGAGCATGACGTAAGGCTAAACCCTCACGGCCACGCTCTCTCGCCTTTCGCTGCTGATTCGTTGAAATCGGGAGTAGTACGCGCGGCGGTGGATTGGTGAGGACGTGCAACTTCTTTATTCGAAAGAGGTAGTTCGCGGCGACCAGACTCACGAGACTGGCGAAGAACAAGTCGCGCCCGCCGTGAACCAGCAGGGCGTCATAGGAGAGGTGCGGTGGCGGCAGGGGGTGCTTGGTGGGATTGAGCGCGGCCCAGATCATGGGTAGGGTCAGTGTGAAGTTGACGAGGCCGTGAATGGTCATGGTCACGGCGATGTTGCTTGTTTTCAGATACATGTAACCCATCAAGACGCCAAAGATGAACACATTGGGCCAGGAGTGAAAGGGGTGGCCCAATGTGAATACGACGGCTGACTTGAAAATCGCTTTGTGGATGGATCCCCCGTGGCGACGCATGCTGGCGAGGACCACTCCGCGGAACATGAGTTCTTCGCCAAAGGGAGCGAGGAAGGTTGATCCGATGAGCCAGCCCAGAGCAACGGGCAACGACACGTTGCCCCAATTGAAATTGTAGAGATAGGTCCAAGTGGTGTTGGGATCCAGACTGGACAACAAGAGACCGAGGAGGTCAGCAAAAGCCATGCCACCCACGATGGCTAAGACGACGGTAGCGAAAACAATGAGGGGAGTAACGTCGCGCCAGAGACGGCGAAAGGGCGTTCGAATATCAACGTGCGAACGCCATAGGAAATATCCCATTAGTGAACAGAAAGTGATGGCGATGCTCACGCGACCGACGACATCGAGGAGGAGGGCGTCCTTCGATTTCGTGAGGTGGAAGACGGAAAGGAAGTGATCGAGGAGCCATACAGCAATCGTGCTCGAGAGAATGAAGAAGGCCCATTGCTTCCACGCCGGGATGCGTCCGACGAATTGTTCGACGCTACGAGAGGTTGGAGATGATGATGTGGTCACTTCGAGAGTTTGTCGCGGGCCTGTAACACGGCGGCAAGAGTCCTCTACTCCTTGGAAATTCGAGCAAACTAGGTGGATGAGATTTCTGACCGTCGTTCGTCACGCCGAAGCCACGACCGCCGAGAGCGACGTGGAGCGCTCCTTGAGTTCACGGGGCCAGGCTCAGTGCGCGGGTCTTCGCGCCCGGTCCCTCGACCGAGCAGCGCTGGGCGCCTACGGCCCGACGACGGCGCTGGTGAGCGCGGCCGCGAGGACTCGTGAGACCTACGCGCTCTGCTTCGCGGGGACTCCTTTCGTCACCGCCCTCGAAACTTCCGCCGCGATCTACAACGGTCATCGAGAGGTGCGTAGTGAGGACGTGCTGCGCGAACTCGCCGCCATTGATCCGGGCAGTGGGTCGCTGTTGGTCGTAGCGCACTACCCCACGGTGTGGGAACTGGTGACGTCGCTCAGCGATGGACCAGTTCCGCAACTGCTCAGCGGCGACTTCCCGCTGGCGGGTGCCTTCGTACTGGGCTGGGAGGGAACGTCGGCACCACCTCTCGGTGGCTGCGCTGTCGTTGCCGTTTTTCTTCCCGAAAATTAGAGCGTGCGCAGGATTGCTGCGTCGCCCTGTCCACCACCACCACAGAGGGCCACCGCAGCCGTCCCACCACCTCGACGGTGTAGTTCGAGCAGTGCGGTGAGTGCCACACGAGTTCCGGACATGCCCACGGGGTGACCGAGGGCGATCGCGCCACCGTTCACGTTGATCTTGTTTTCGTCGATGCCGAGTTCATCGGCCGAGGAAAGCCCGACGGCGGCGAAGGCTTCGTTGATCTCAAAGAGGTCCAGACCCTTCACATCCAAGCCAGCTTTCTGGGCGGCTTTTTGAATGGCTCGCGCCGGCTGGTTGAGCAACGAGGCGTCGGGACCGGCAACTTGGCCGTAGCTGACGAGCTCGCCAAGGGGGGTCAGGCCGAGGGCGGCGGCACGCTCGGCGGACATAATCAGCAGGGCGGCGCCTCCGTCGGAAATCTGTGAAGCGTTTCCGGCCGTAATGGTGCCTTCCTTGTCGAAGGCGGGGCGTAGTGCTCCCAGGGACTCGATGGAGGTTTCGCCCCGAACACCTTCGTCGGTGTCAATGATCAGGGGGTCTCCCTTGCGCCGCTTGACCGGAACACCGACGATTTCTTCGGCGAACTTGCCCGCGGCGATCGCGGCGGCGGCCAACTGGTGGCTGCGTGCTGAGAATTCGTCCTGTCGGGCACGCGTGATGCGTCCGTTGTTGTAGCGCTCGGTGCCGAGGCCCATGGCGCAGTTGTCAAAGGCGCAGGTGAGCCCGTCGAACATCATGGAGTCGATGACCTTTTGGTCACCAATGCGGTAGCCGGCACGGGCGTTCGGGAGAAGGTAGGGGGCGTTGGTCATTGACTCCATACCACCGGCGATGACGATGTCGGCTTCACCGGCACGGATGAGGAGATCGGCCATGTAGATGGTCTGAAGGCCCGACAGGCAGACCTTGTTAATGGTGGTGGCGTTGACGCTCATGGGGATACCACCCTTGACGGCAGCCTGGCGAGCGGTGATCTGACCTTGACCAGCTTGAATGACCTGGCCCATGAGAACGACGTCAACGAGGTCACCACTGACGCCCGCGCGCTCGAGCGCTCCCTGGATGGCGAAACCACCCAAATCGGTGGCGCTGAGGGTGGAAAATACTCCGGAGAGTTTTCCGATTGCGGTACGGCTTCCGGCGACGATGACACTACGCGACATTTGTATTCCTCCACCTCACCCCAGTGGTGAGTCGTTAAGTAGAGTATCGCCTCGTCACGCCCCGCCGTACCGATTGGTAACCTCGGCGTTATGAGTGAGATTCTTGATGCCGTGCGGGCGGGGGCTTCGGCCGAAACACTCGCCTCCCTGCCCATTCCCCCAACGACGCGCGCGGTCTTCGTTCGCCGCGAAGACGAGCACATGTTTGACGGCATGGCGAGTACGGACAAGGACCCGCGCAAGAGTTTGCACGTGGGCGAGGTGCCCCTCGCCGAGCTCGCGCCCGACGAGGTGTACGTGGCGGTCATGGCGTCATCCATCAACTTCAACACGGTGTGGACCTCAATTTTTGAACCACTCTCCACCTTTGGTTTTCTGGACCGCTTGGGCAAAGAGTCCATTTGGGGCAAGCGCCACGCCCAGGACTTTCACGTCGTTGGTTCGGACGCCGCCGGCGTCATCCTGCGCACGGGCAGCGCGGTGCGCAACTGGAAAGTTGGCGACGTCGTCACCGCCCACTGCAACTACGTCGACGACCAAGACCCCAGTAGCCACGACGACTCCATGTTGGGATCAAATCAGCGAATCTGGGGTTTCGAGACTAACTACGGAGGTCTGGCCGATATTTCTATTCTGAAGGCGAACCAATTGATGCCCAAGGCCGCTCACTTGAGTTGGGAAGAAGCCGCGGTGAATGGACTATGTAATTCAACCTCGTATCGCATGGTGGTATCACCCAATGGAGCTCCGGTGACCCAGGGCCAGAAGGTCCTCATCTGGGGCGCGTCGGGGGGCATTGGAAGTTACGCGGTTCAGTATGTGCTCAACGCTGGTGGTACACCCATTGGGGTGGTGTCGAGCCCAGAGAAGGCCGCCATGTTGCGTGAACTCGGTTGCGAGTTCGTCATTGATCGTAAGGAAAAGAACTACCAGTTCTGGAGTGACGAACACACGCAGAACGAGTCCGAGTGGCGTCGACTCGGGAAAGATATTCGTGGACTCGTCGGCGACGACGTCGACATTGTCTTCGAGCACCCGGGTCGGTCGACCATGGGGGCTTCGGTCTTTGTCACCAAGCGCGGTGGCACCATCGTGACCTGCGCTGCCACTAGCGGCTACATGATTGAATACGACAACCGGCACTTGTGGATGAAGCTCAAGACCATTAAGGGTTCCCACTTCGCCAACTACCGCGAAAGCTGGGCGGCGAATCAGGCCATCGTGGCGGGCACCGTGGTGCCCCCACTCTCGGCAGTCTTCGATCTCGACCACGTGGGCGACGCCGCCTTCGAGGTGCACCACAATCGCCACGAAGGAAAGATTGGTGTGCTCGTTTTGGCTGAGAGTGAAGGCCTCGGCATCAGCGACCACGAACTGCGCGCCAAGGTGGGCGAGGACCGCCTGACTATTTTCCGTCGACACGCTTAGGAGCACAATGGAAACCCTGCTGACCGAAATTGACCACGTGGCCATTGCCGTCCACGACCTCGATGCCGCCATTGCGTGGTACCAAGAAGTCTTCGGGGCCACCGTGGAGCACCGTGAGGTCGTGGAGTCCGACGGCGTGGCCGAGGCACTACTCGCCGTGGCGGACTCGTACATTCAACTCCTGACGCCCACTCGTGAGGATTCGCCAGTTGCTAAGTATCTCGCCAACAAGGGTGAGGGCCTGCACCACATTGGCTACCGCGTAGCCGACTGCGCCGTAGCCCTCGAAGCGGTGAAGGCGGCCGGTGGCCGAGTCATTGATCAAGTGCCGCGACCCGGTTCACGGGGTACGACAGTGGCCTTCGTGCACCCCAAGACTTCCTTCGGAACTCTGATTGAACTCGTACAGGACAACGGCGGCCACTAGGAACTCGGGCCGCTGCGTCGCGCGCCGGACCCAAAGTGGCGAGTTCCCCGGAGTTATTCAGTAGCCTGAAACCTATGGAACACACTATGTCCGACCGATTGGCCGAGCTCGAAGCTCGCCGCGAACAGGCCCGCACCGCTGGTAGCGAGCGCGCCATTGAAAAGCACCACGCCAAGGGCAAGATGACCGCCCGAGAACGGCTGGATTATCTACTCGACGAGGGCTCGTTCCAAGAACTCGACATGCTGGCTCGCCACCGCGCCCACGGCATGGGCCTCGAGGATAATCGTCCCTATACCGACGGCGTGATCACGGGTTTCGGAAAAATTGACGGGAGAAAGGTCTGCGTCTTCTCCCAGGACTTTACGGTCTTTGGCGGGGCACTCGGTGAAGTTTTCGCCGAAAAGATTCACAAGATTATGGACCTCGCCCTGTCGTTGGGATTGCCCATGATCGGACTCAACGACGGTGCGGGCGCCCGTATTCAAGAGGGCGTGGTGTCGCTGCACTCGTACGGTGGCATTTTTCACCGCAACGCAAAATCATCGGGGGTCATTCCGCAGATCTCCGTCATCATGGGGCCGTGCGCGGGTGGTGCGGTCTACTCGCCAGCTCTCACGGACTTCATCTTCATGGTGAAAGACACCAGTCACATGTTTATTACCGGTCCCGACGTCGTTAAAACCGTCACCGGTGAAGAGGTCACCCTCGAGCAACTCGGTGGTGCCCACACGCACGCCACGAAGTCCGGAGTAGCGAATTTCGTCTTACCCGACGAGAAGACCTGCCTGGACGAAGTGCGCTACCTCCTCTCCTTTCTCCCAGCCAACAACATGGAAATAGCCCCTCGCCAGTTGAGTGGTGACGACGGTCAGCGCATCTGCGAAGACCTGAGGTCAATTCTCCCGTCCTCACCAAATCAGCCCTACGACATGCGTAAAGTCATCGCGTCGGTCGTGGACGATGGTGAGTACATGGAAGTATCGGCCACTTTCGCCGCCCAGATCACCTGCGGCTTCGCGCGTATTGATGGCCACTCCGTCGGCATCGTAGGCAACCAGCCCATGATCATGGCCGGGGTGCTCGACATTGACTCTTCGGAGAAGGCCGCTCGATTTGTGCGGACCTGTGACGCCTTCAATATTCCTCTGGTGACCTTTGTCGACGTGCCCGGTTTCATGCCCGGCACTGATCAGGAATACGGCGGCATTATTCGCCACGGAGCCAAGCTCCTCTACGCCTACTGCGAAGCCACCGTGCCGCGCATACAGGTGATTACCCGTAAGGCCTACGGCGGCGCGTACGTGGTGATGAACTCCAAATCCATCGGTGCGGATCTGGCCTTCGCGTGGCCCACGGCTGAGTTGGCGGTGATGGGTTCATCCGGTGCGGTGGAGATTGTCTATCGCCGCGAACTACTCGAAGCTGACGACCCCGCGACGCGACGTAACGAGCTTATTGAGAATTACCAAGAGCACTTCGTGAATCCCTACCTCGCCGCGGAGCGCGGCTTCGTGGACGACGTGATTGACCCCGCGGAAACACGGCAGATTCTCTCGCGTTCCCTCGACATCCTTTCGGGGAAGCGAGAAGAGCTACCGAAGCGTAAGCACGGAAATGTTCCGCTGTGAGTTACGGACTCGCACCGAAGGCCAGCATCTCCGATGAGGAGATGGCTGTCGTTCTGGCTGCGGCTCAGGCACTTATGAACGCAACCATGCTCATCGCCCCGACGCCGAACGTGGTCCCGCCGTGGCGCTTTAGTGGTCGGTGGTTCGCTACTGGTCCATTTTCCTCGCAACGACGTCCCCGTAGTTTTTAGGTCACCCGTCACCGTCTGAGTGCTGGCCTCGCCGCGGCCACTGCCGTGATAATTCGCCGCTCGGTGCGGGCTCGTGCTCGAACCACCCGGAGTCGTGTGACAACCATCACCCATAATAAAGGTACTCATGGAGAGCGGGGGAGGGTACTGGCCCGATGATCCCGCGGCAACCGACCATTCGGCACGGTGCCTCGGCCAGCAAGGATGAGGAGCGTCAGGTGCCAACCAAGAAGGAACAAAGCTTTTTAAACGTGAGGGCTTGCCAGAAACTGGAGGGTGGGCACCAATTGCCCGACGACATTATTTATCGTCGCGGCTCGTATTCATTCTTTGTGGACGTGCCAGATGGATTCCACTACCGAAAACCCCCGGAGCCACGGTCACCCGAACTTTCGGAGTTAAATGTGATTTTCGATTGTGTCGTGGAGTCCATCCACCCCGACGGCAGCGTAAAACTCCTCGTTGAGGGTCTCGGTGAGGAAGTGTGGACTCACAACCCCCTGGGCTTGAGCCGGCGGCTGAAGTCGAAGAACGAGTTAATTGCGATCTTGCGCGAACGTAACTTGATTCTCACCTATCCCGCCAACGTCCCCGTCGAGCAGGTCACCCTAGCCCTCATCGGTAAAATTATGTCGTACGTATCTTTTGACGACCTGACAACTCGAATTGTGGGCTGTCAGGAGATCTGGCCTGCGATGAGGAGCTGGAGGAACGTTCGGCTCGATAAATGGAGGACTCTCGACGAGTGGCGCGTCCCCTAGTTGACCGCGGGTGTTGACCTAGGAAGTTTCTACGTCGAACGGGCACCGTGCTCGGTACTTCTTATCTCCGAGCCATCCAGGGCGTATGGTTCAACCATGACCGTCACCACCACTCAGGACGTTGCTTAATTGTTTGGTTGACTGCTTCGCGGGGTTCCTCGGCGGGAATGAGGGGTGCTGGGTGCGTCGCGAGGGCGGCCTCCTCGCCATCGTCTCGGGTATCCCGTTGGCAATGTGCAACGGCATCTGGGCGCAGGATGAATTTCCGTCCGCCGAGATTTTTAGAGAACTCCTCGACCACGTGATTTCTTCGGGGCTTGCCTTCTCGGTGCAATTACGACCGGGTGCGGACCCCGAGATCTTGGCTCTGGTGGCCGCTCGTGGTTTGGTGCAGGGAAAGCCCATCCCCCTGATGGTTCTTAACGACCCGTCCGCACTGGTAAGCGCTCAGGATCAATCGGAACTCGTGCTGCGGGCGCTCGATCATGACGAGATTGATACCCATATCACGCTCGTGGCCGACACCTTCGGCATTCCTCACGACATCGCCTCACAATTTATGACCGAGGAGTTCTGTCAACGTCCCGAAGTGACCTGCTACGTGGGGGAGTTGGACTCAGTAGTGGCGACGACGGGGCTGGGGATGGTCACTGGAAATTCGGTAGGGATTTTCAATATCGCCACACCGCCCGAGTATCGCGGTCGCGGCTACGGAGCCGCGGTGACGGCACGTGCGGCGGCCGACGGCTTCGCCCAGGGAGCCGACGTGGCGTGGCTGCAAGCCAGCCCGATGGGTTTCCCGGTTTACGAGCGTCTTGGCTTTGTCACTCCCGAATACTGGGACTCGTGGTCGTCCGCG
Organism: uncultured Actinomycetes bacterium; assembly: GCA_903860915.1. GTDB lineage: Bacteria > Actinomycetota > Acidimicrobiia > Acidimicrobiales > RAAP-2 > RAAP-2. The sequence goes on from CAIOSJ010000025.1 coordinate 32,825, forward strand.
AGCTGAGCAAGCAGTGTGATGTCTGCTAGGCGAAGGATTTTTCGACGATGCTGAGCAGGTCACTCATGATGCGCGCCAATTCGAAATTCTTGGGCGTGTAGACGGCCGCCACTCCCGCCGATTCCAAGATAAGGGCGTCGTCCTGGGGGATAATCCCTCCCACAATCACCGCCGCCCCCACGCCGGCGGCTCGCAGGCCGTCAATGATGCGCGGGACCAAGGTGAGGTGGGAGCCAGAGAGAATGGAGATGCCCACGATATCGACGTCTTCGTCGCGAGCGGCCGCGACAATTTCCTCGGGACTCAGTCGAATGCCCTGATAGATCACTTCGAAGCCCGCGTCGCGTGCGGCGACGGCAATCTGTTCCGATCCGTTGGAGTGACCGTCGAGACCCGGCTTGGCCACCAGAAGTTTGGGGGGCGAGCCACGGCGCTCACTAATAGCCTTCGCGCGGGCCACCAGGGGGGCGAAGTTAGCGGCGCGGGCGTGTGATCCGGTGCCCACACCCGTTGGGGCGCGGTATTCGCCCCACACCCCGCGTAGCGCGCCAGCCCATTCGCCGGTCGTTCCACCGGCCTTGGCTAGGGCGATGGTCGGAATCATGATGTTGTCGGCCACGTCGGAGGAACGAGCCACGCGTTCGAGTTCGCGTACGGCCTCGTCAACGGCGGTCTGATCACGGTCGGTACGCCACGCCACGACGTCGGCGATGGTGGCGGCTTCTTCAGCAGGATCAACGGTGAAGATTGCGTCCAGGGAATCTCCCGCGGTGAGCGGGCTTTCGGCGGACTCGACGAAACTATTAACTCCGATCACCTTCTGATCACCCGACTCAATACGCGACACGCGCGCCGCTTGACTCGCCACTAGGCGACTCTTGAGTTCCTCAATGGCGCCGAAGGCTCCACCCAGCGAGAGCACGTCGTCGAGTTCGTCCTGGGCCTGGTTGACGAGTTGTTGCGTTAAACCTTCCATCACGATGGAGCCATCGAAGATGTCCGGGTACTCGAGTAAATCGGTCTCGAAGGCCAGCACCTGCTGCATGCGCAGACTCCACTGCTGGTCCCAGGGCCGTGGCAGACCGAGGGCCTCGTTCCAGGCCGGTAACTGCACGGCCCGAGCGCGGGCGTCGGCCGACATGGTAACGCCCAACATCTCGATCATGATGCGCTGGATGTTGTTCTCGGGCTGCTGTTCGGTGAGGCCGAGGGAATTGACCTGAACGCCGTAACGGAAACGTCGAAGTGACGGGTCGTCAACGCCGTAGCGCTCGCGACATATGCGATCCCACATGATGGTGAAGGCCCGCATCTTGGCGATTTCCTCAACGAAGCGAATACCGGCGTTGACGAAGAAGGAAATGCGTCCGACCACGCTGGGAAGTTGCTCGGGTCGGATTTTGCCAGAGTCTCGAACGGCGTCGAGAACATCGATGGCCGTGGCGAGGGCGTACGCCACTTCCTGCACCGGCGTGGCCCCCGCTTCCTGCAAGTGGTAGCTACAGACGTTGATGGGGTTCCACTTGGGAACGTGGTCAATGCCAAAGGCAATCATGTCCACGATGAGCCGGCGCGAGGGCTCGGGGGCAAAAATGTAGGTCCCGCGCGAGAGGTATTCCTTCACAATGTCGTTTTGGGTGGTGCCTTGTAAGACCGTGAGCGGCACGCCCTGCTCGTCGGCGTAGGCCAGATACAAGCCCCACAGCCAGGCCGCGGTGGCGTTAATGGTCATGGAGGTATTCATGTCGCCCACGGGAATCTGGTCGAGTAATTGACGCATGTGACCCAGGTGAGCCACCGGCACACCAACTTTGCCCACTTCACCCTCGGCGTCGGTGGCGTCGGGGTCGTAGCCCGTTTGGGTGGGGAGGTCGAAGGCAATAGACAGACCGGTCTGGCCCTTGGTCAGGTTGGTGCGGTAGAGCTCATTGGACTTCGTGGCCGATGAATGCCCCGAGTAGGTGCGCATTACCCACGGTTTTGATCGCTCAGTCATGTCGGCTCCCTGTTGGATAGATCTTTGAGGTGGCGCCCGCTCGTGGGTTCGTCGCACTCACGCACTGGCTCGTCGGGTCCTGCACTGACTGTCGACCCATGAGCGCTCGTCTCGTTGTATTACTTTCGACGATAGTCGTAGAAACCGGTACCAGTCTTGCGACCTAGCGTGCCGGCGGCAACCATGCGCTTCAAGAGGGGGACCGGGGCGTAGTTGGGGTCGGCGAACTCGGCGTAGAGCGCTTCTAAAATCGAGAGCGACGTATCGAGACCAACGAGGTCCAAGAGGGCGAAGGGTCCCATGGGAAATCCACAACCGCCCTTCATGGCGGTGTCGATACCCTCCTTGGTGGCCACACCCTGCTCGAGGATGCGAATCGCGTTGTTGAGGTAGGGAAATAGAAGGGCGTTCACGATGAAGCCAGCCTGGTCCTTCACCTCAACGGGCTCCTTGCCACACTGGGCGGCGAACTCGGTTACGGCCGTGATGGTCTCGTCACTGGCGGTCAGCGGACGAACAATCTCGACGAGCGACATAGCGGTCGCGGGGTTGAAGAAGTGCACACCGCAGACCTGATCGGGGCGGGAGGTTTCCATGGCCATTTCGACCACGGGCAGGGTGGAGGTGTTGGTGGCCAGAATGGCGCTGGACTTGATTACGCGGTCGAGTTCGTTGAAGAGGGCTTTTTTGACGGCCAAGTCTTCGACGACTGATTCAATCACGAGGTCACAGTCAGCGAGGTCCGTGAGTGAGGTGGTGGCGCTGACGCGGCTGCGGACGGCGTCGGCCTCTTCTTGAGTCTTCTTGCCTCGCTCGACCTGCTTGGCCAGTGATTTCTCCAAACCGGCCAGCATGGCGTCGGCCGTGGCCTGCGAACGGCTACGCAGGATTACTGTGGCGCCCGCCGTAGCGGCGACCTCGGCAATTCCGCTTCCCATAATTCCCGATCCGATTACGCCTACTGATGAAAATGTCATGTGTAGATAGTAGTTGGCTACTCGTTGGGGTGAACAAGGGTGACGGGAAACGACGAGCCACTTTGCCCCCAGGGGCCGCCCTAAGCTCCGGCCGGTGGGAGGCGCTTGAGGGTGCTGCCTGGCGGGACGAACTGATCAATAACACCATTGGGAATGAAGGCGTGAACCAGGACTCGCTGGTCGACATCGCGGAGCTGATCGGCAATATCCTGGGGGCTCCAGCTCGGGTCCGTGTGCCATTGTTGGTCGGCGCTAAAGGGTCGATAGAGAACGAGGTCGGGCCCCTCGATGCCGAACACGCGACCGGTGAAGCGATTGTCGTCGCTGGCGAGGTAGACGACGAGGGGCGAGACGTGTTCGGGGGCGTATCGATCAAAATCTGTGGTGGAGGTCGGCATCATGCGCAGGACCAGCGGAGAAGCTTCCACCATGCGCGTGCGAGCGCAGGGGACGATGGCGTTGACCCGTACACCGAGTTCCGCGAGGTCCTGGGCGTGACTCACGGTCAGGGCGGCCACGGCGGATTTAGCCGCCCCGTAGACCCCCCCACCCGATGTCGGGTGCAGACCTGCCGACGATGAGGTATTGATGATGCAACGACCCACCTCGGGTCCCACCGTCGACCAGTGACGTGCAGCGAAATGACTTACGGCAATGCTTCCCTTGAGGTGAGTAGAAATTTCGGCGTCGACGTCCTGCTCACTCAGATCGACGAGACGATGCGAGCGATTGATTCCCGCATTATTTATGACGACGTCGAGCCGTCCAAAGTGCGAGAGGGCGTCAGTAATAATGCTCTCGGCTCCGGCCCAGTTGGCGACACTGGCGTTGTTGGCGTAGGCGTCCGTCCCCAGGGCGCGTAGCTCGGCGACTACCGCATTGGCCTGGTTACTGCCGTCGAGTTCTCCATCGAGACCGACGCTGACGTCATTAACAATGACCCTGGCGCCAGCTGCGCCGAGAGCCAGCGCGTGAGCGCGCCCGAGACCTCGACCGGCGCCGGTGACGACGGCAACCTTGCCTTGAAGATTCACCATAAGTCTTAAAGGTAGTGCAGGTCAGGCCCAGAAGGACGAGCCGTGAGTAATGACGTCTGCCCGTCCCCATCAATTCCCTTGCGGCCGAGGAATTATCGCGTGGGCTGGGTCACCCCGTCAGCCGGCGTATTGCTACACGGTGGGGTTGAGCGGCAGAGCGGTGGCGCCCGCCGTTGGTCCCGCGGTACCCGATGCCGAGGGATCGTTAGAAGCGACACCGCTCTGGCGAGCCAACATTCCCTGAAGGTGCTTGAAGGTTTCTTCGTGTGCGCCAACGCCGGCGTCGAGGAAAAGAATGTTGCCCTTGCCGTCGCGGGCCATGTCGCGAATCGTCTCGGTCCATAGCGTGAAGGCCAGAATCCCGGTATCCACACCATTGGCGGTGAGTTCATTGGCCGCTTCGGTAAAGCCCTTGGCGAGGGCGATACGGAAATTTGCCAAGCCCTCGCCGCGTAGTTGGGCGGCGGTGGCTTCATTTTCGGCGCTGATGCGAATGAAGGCACCCTCGGCCTCGGCCTCCTTCGTTTTTTTGATCAAGAGGGCCTGGCCTTCGAACTCGGCGGCCCGCTGTGCGTTGGTGGCGGCCACCACCCGACTCATTGAAGTCATCACTTCGGCGTCGAAGGAAATGTCATTTATCGCGAGGTCGACGAGTCGATAACCCCAACTGGCTAGCTGTTCGTCCAAACTCTCTTTGGCGTGCAGGGCGATTTCGGTGCGCAGGCCCAGAACCTCGGCCTGCTTTTTGGTGGCGACAAACTCGCGCACGGCGGCTTCGACCGCTGAGGTCATGGCGAGGGAAAAAGCCTTCGGCGTAATGAATTTGTAAGCCACCAGCTGAATGGTTTCGGGCAGATGATCAGAGACCGTGAAAATAATGGTGGCCTTGAAATGAACGGCGGCTTGGTCGTTAGTGATGGCGGCAAACTCCATGGGAACGGTTTGATTTTGTACGGGAACCCGCTGGTGCACCTTCTCGATAAAGGGAATGACAAAATTTAAACCTGGATCGATGGTGCGCTTGTACTTCCCGAACATCGTGACCACACCGACGTGCGCTTGATCAATGGTCTTGACGCTTTGGGTGACGACCAGAACTCCGAAGCCGAGGAGCGCCATACTCAGAATGCCAACTACCGCCATGAGGTCTCCTCGTAATCGTGCCTCATCGAGGGTACACCACTTCGAGACGCTCGGCAGAAGTGAGTTATTTGGAAATCGGGGGAGTCCGAGGACTGCGGTGACTACGACTCGGTAATGGTGACGGACTCAATGACCACACGCTCGGTGGGCTTCCCTGAACCGGTGCCGATGGCGTCGATGGCGGCCACCACGTCCAGCCCCTTGACGACCTTGCCGAAGAGTGCGTAGAGCGGCGGCAGGGCCACGCCACTGGGTCCCGAGATCACGAAGAACTGAGAGCCGTTGGTGTTGGGACCGGCATTGGCCATGGCCAAGGAGCCAAGCTCGTAGCGACCAGGCTTCGGCAACTCGTCATTGAAGCGGTAGCCCGGACCACCGGTACCGGTACCGGTGGGGTCGCCACCCTGGAGAACGAAGCCGGGGATAACGCGGTGAAAGATAATGCCGTCGAAGTAGTGCCAGCGCGCCAGGAAGACGAAACTATTTACCGTCACCGGGGCCGCCAGTGGGTCGAGGATGATCTCCAGGGTGCCCTTTGAGGTCACCATGGTGGCCGCGTAGGTCTTGGTTGTGTCAATGATCATCGGCGGGGCCGCGTCAAATTTTTGACGTTGGGGGCTGGAGCCGTCGGGGTTGGGAATGAGGTCGGACACGGGGTCTCCTAAGTGAACTAGTTGGAACGAATGGTAACGGACAGCATGCGGTGGGTCACCGAGGGGGTGCCTCCGGAACTACCAGCGGCGTCGAGAGCCTGGACCACGGAGTAACCGGTGGTGACGTTACCGAAGAGGCTGTAACTATTCGGTAGGTTTTCACCACTGGGTCCCGTCACGACGAAGAACTGGCTGCCGTTGGTATTGGCCCCCGAGTTGGCCATGGCCACGGAGAGCAAGGGGTAGGTCGGGTTGCCCGTGGGTGGTAGTTCGTCGGCGAACTGATAGCCCGGCCCGCCCATGCCGGTGCCGGTGGGGTCACCACCTTGGACGACGAAGCCGGTGATGACACGGTGGAAAATCACGCAGTGGTAGTAGTTGTGCTGAGCGAGGAAGACGAAGTTGTTGACCGTCAGTGGCGCAGCGGCGGCGTTCAGTTTGATCGTGAAGTTACCCGCCGTCGTGACGACGTCGGCGTAGTACTTCTTGGTCGTAGAAATTGCCATTGCCGGGGCGCTAGCCCAGCTGAGCGTGTTGACTCGAGTAGCCGTACTGGCCGGACAACCGGCCGCCATCGCGGTGCGGTCCGCTTGCTGTTGGGTAATAGTGCTGGCCACAGTCGTGCTGGTAACGGGAGTGGTCGTCGTGGTACCCGAGCTGCCTGTGGTTGTCGACGTCGTCGCTCCCGAAGCGGAGGTGGTGCTGGTAGTCGCCATGATGGTCGTCGTCGACTTCGCGGGACCACCGGAATTGGTGAGGTAGGCGACGGAGGCGATGACCACCGCGGCAATGCCGACGGCCCAGAGGGACCGGCGCAGGAGTAGTTGTCGCTTCAGGGCACGACGTTCGGCTTCGAGCTTCTCACGTCGGGCAGTTTTTTGGCGGGCACGCTTGTCAGTAGGCATGTTTTCCATCCTAGCGGCGGGCAAAAGTCGCAACCAGAGTGGTGACAACTAGTTTGTGACCGTGGGATTAGTGGTCCAAAAGTTCGGTGGGACGTCAGTCGGTGACGCGGAGCGGATCCGTGCCGTGGCTGATCACGTCGCCCGAACGCGTCGTCAGGGCCACGACGTCGTCGTCGTCGTTTCGGCAATGGGGAAGTTCACGGACGAACTCTTACGCCTCGCCGACGAAGTGAGCCCCACCCGCCCGCCGCGGGAACTGGACATGCTGCTGACCGCGGGGGAAAGAATTTCAATGGCCCTGGTCTGCATGGCCCTGACGGCCAATGGGGTGGAATCGGCCTCTTTTACCGGTAGCCAGGCCGGAATTATTACCGATACCGACCACACCCGAGCCAAGATTCTCGAGATGCGCCCCGATCGCATTCGCGAAGCCCTCGCCGCCGGTCAGGTGCCAGTAGTGGCTGGTTTTCAAGGGGTCTCTACGGCCAAGGACATCACCACTCTGGGGCGCGGTGGGTCTGACGTCACGGCGGTGGCCCTGGCCGCGGCTCTCAACGCCGACGTCTGTGAAATTTATACCGACGTGACGGGAGTATTTTCGGCCGATCCCCGTGTAGTGCCGAAGGCTCAACGGCTGGCCAAAGTCTCCTTCGATGAAATGATGGAGATGGCCGCGACCGGCGGAAGAGTCCTGATGTTGCGCTCGGTGGAATACGCGCAACGTCACGGCGTACCCTTACACGTTCGTTCGAGTTTTACCTGGGAACCAGGCACATGGATTGTTGAGGAGGACCCCACTATGGAACAAGCTGTCGTTTCTGCCGTTACCGACGATACGTCGGAGGCCAAGGTAACTATCGGTGGAGTACCGGACCGGCCCGGAGTCGCAGCGCGACTCTTCGGTGAACTCGCCAATCGGGGCATCAATCTCGACATGATTGTGCAAAACACCGGGGAAAACGGTCTCACCGACATCTCGTTCACCGTGGCCGTACTCGACGTGGACGCCGCGCGAGATGCCTGCGAAGCTGTGCGGTCCGAGGTCGGCGCGACCAAGGTCACGACCGACATCAACATTGGTCGAGTGACCGTGGTGGGCGCGGGGATGAAGTCAAACCCTGGGGTGACGGCCCTCATGTTCGAGACCTTGTCGTCGATTGGCGTCAATATCCAGATGATCTCAACTAGTTCTATCCGTATTTCCTGCGTCGTGGCCGCCGATCGCGTGGAGGAATCAGTACGCGCCCTACACAGCGCCTTCGGCCTCGATCGGGTGGGCCCCTAAGTGGGAATTTCGCTCGGTGTTCTCGGGGCTTCGGGTCAAGTCGGCGCAGTGATGCGCACGCTCTTAGAGGAGCGTCGCTTTCCTGCGAGTGAGATCCGATTTTTCGCTTCGAGTCGCTCGGCCGGAACGCGTCTGGCTTTCGCGGATGGTTTGGTGCTTGTCGAGGATGCGGCCACGGCAGACTTTTCTGGTCTCGACATTGTCCTGGCCTCCTCGGGAGCTAGTTCATCGCGGGAACTCGCGCCCACGATTGCGGCAGCCGGGGCGGTGGTCATTGACAACTCCTCTGCGTGGCGCATGGATCCGGATGTACCGCTGGTCGTGCCCGAGGTGAACGGCGACGCACTCGCCACTATCCCCAAGGGCATCGTGGCGAACCCCAACTGTACGACCATGGTGGCGATGCCGGTTTTAAAGCCCCTGCACGACGCGGCGGGCCTACGTTCTTTGACCGTATCGACCTACCAAGCGGTGAGTGGGGGCGGACGGGACGGCGTCGAGGAGTTGGCACTGCAATTAGACGCCGACCAGTCCTATCAAGTTCGGGAGTTAACTTTCCGAGGTGACGCGTGGCGGGGACCCGAGGCTTCACTATTTCCCGCGCCGATTGCGCATAATGTCATTCCACTGGCCGGCTCCATCGTCGCCGACGGCTCGCGCGAAACGAGCGAAGAGCAGAAGTTACGTGACGAGAGTCGAAAGATTTTGAATATTGCGAATCTTTTGGTGGACGCCACCTGCGTGCGCGTTCCGGTTTTCACGGGTCACTCACTGGCCATTACGGCCTCGTTCGACCAGGCTCTGAGCCCCGAGGAGGTCATCGAACTTCTGCGTGACGCTCCCGGTGTGACCTTGAGCGATCTGCCAACCCCACTCTCGGTGGCGGGCGGTGACGTTAGTCACGTTGGACGCATTCGACGTGCCGAGTCGGTACCCAATGGTATTTCCCTCTTCATCGCGGGGGATAATTTGCGCAAGGGCGCCGCTCTCAATGCAGTACAGATCGCGGAGTATCTACTCGCTCTTCGCTAGTTGTCGAGCGACACCTGGCGCTTGGCGAGGTTGACGCAATGGTCGCCAAAGCGTTCGTAGAAGCGGGCGATCATGGCCACTTCTACCGCCACCGGTAAGGGCATCGATCCCGAGACCAATTCACCAGTCAAGGAAACATGCAGGTCGTCGAGCTCGTCGTCAATGTCCTCAATCAAGCTAATGGAATCTCTCGTTCCGTCGATGATGGTATCGGTGGCGGCGCGCCAAATGGTGGCTGCGACTTCACCCATTCGCTCGACTAATCCGCGGCTTCGTGGTGACATTTCCCCACCCAGACCCCGGGCGGCTCGCCGCGCGATGTGCTCAGCTAAGTCCCCGTTGCGCTCCACCTCGGGCAGAATGCGAAGGAGAGTGAGCAGGAAGCGGCGGTCGTGGACTGATGGTGCGTCGGGAGCGACGAGGGCGGACTCGACGGCGCTCATCATGTCGTTGACCAAACGGTCAATGTGAATGTCCTGATCAACGACGCGCTTCGCCAGATCACGGTCGCCGGCCAAGAGGGCGTGGGTGGCTTCGGCAATTGCTTCACCAACGAGGGCGAAGACGTGAACAATCTGCTGTTCCAGGAGGGGATTAACCACCGAGATGGGCGCGGGGCTTGAGTTCGTATCTCGATGTTGAAAGAGTCGATATCCCATAGAAGCAGGCTAACGCCTTGAAGGATAACTCGTCGTATGCGACACCGTGCTTCTAGCCTAGGGATGTCTAAAGGAGAGGGACATGAATACGAATCAACTGCTCGTCGGGCTGGGCCTGGGCGTACTCCTTGGGGCGGCTTTCGCCAGCATTTATTTCCTTCGCCGGAGCGAGTCAGACCGCTCCATGGCCGCTCGGGCGGCGCACAGCGAAGGGCTCCTCAACGAGAGAATTACCGACCTCCAAGAGACTCTCCGTCGGGAGCGCGACGAGCACGAAAAATCCGTAGCCCAGCAGACCGACCGTTTTAAGGTGGTGGCGAATGAAGCCCTCGAGGGGGTGATTTCTCGCTACGGGAGTTCGCAGGTCGAGGCCCTCGAGCAGCGGGAAGCCAAGCTCGACGAGCGACTGCAGCCACTACGTGACGTTTTGCAGGAGTACAAAACCAAGGTCGAGGAACTAGAACAAAAACGTAACGATGGCTACAGCGCCGTGGAAGTGGCCGCGAAGAATCTCTTTGATGCGCAGCAAAGCTCTTTGGAAGAAACACGCAAACTCACGACAATTTTGGGTCGCTCGGCCGACCGTGGTCGGTGGGGAGAAATTCAGCTCGAGAGGATTTTCGAACTATCGCACATGACTAAACACGTGGACTACGACACGCAAACCGGGGTGAGCAGTGCCTCGGGAAAGAGTCTCCGGCCGGACGCCATTGTTCGCCTGCCGAACAAGGGGAATATTGCCGTTGATTCCAAGGTCCCCTTCGATGCTTTCGAACGGGCGATGGCGACGAACGACAGTGTGCTGCGTGACCAGCAGCTCTCGGCGTTCGCCCGCGACGTGAAGGGCCACGTGAAGAGCCTCAAGGAGAAGGCTTATTGGCAGGCCATTAGCCCGTCACCCGAATTCGTGGTGTGCTTTGTCCCTAGCGATCACCTACTGTCGGCCGCTTTTAATAGCGATAACTCGCTCTTGGAGTTTGCCCTCGAGAGTCGAGTTCTCATTGCCGGCCCGACGACCCTGATGGCGCTACTGTCGACCATCGCGGTGGGCTGGAGTCAAGCCAGCACGATTGAAAATATTCACGATATTGAAGAACTGGCGACGCGTCTCGTCGACAGAACGGCGACTCTCTTCAGCCACACAACAAAATTGGGTAAGAGCATCGATGCCGTCGCCAGTGCCTTTAATAGTGTGGTCGGAAGTTTGGAACAGAATTTGCTCGTCACCATGCGAGAAATACAAAACAAGGGCGTCAAGGGGGAAAAAACCATTGGCACCGTTGGCGACGTGACCGCCTTCACCCGACCCCTAGTGCGCGACCGCTGGCCCCTGCCGGAGGGCGAAGAACCACGCGCTATCGACGCGGTGCTTCTGCCCGACGAGTAAGCGAGGGCCCGACGGAGGATCCAGAGGTTGGCGACTAACAACCTCGCTGTCATCATTGACTAGGTTTCTATTCGTGGCTCGCTCTCGTTTCTATCGTCGCCGCCGGACCCTGCTCGCGACCATGGTGATTCTCGTGGGGCTGGGCGGAGTGTTCGTCCGCGATCTCGTCCGCGCCGGACACGAATCAACGTCGGCCGAGCAGAGCGTGGGCTACTCCTTTTCCGCTCTGGCGCGTGGCGTGCAAGCCCAGAGTGACCAGATGATGGCCGACACGCAAGATCTCGTGGTGGGTGGCTCCCATTGGAATCGTGGTGCCATGAAGAGCCGTCTCGCGGCGCTCGGGGCCGTGAGTGCATCTCTGATCGCTCGAGCGAACCAACTCTCGAAACCGAATGTGTCGACCCTGCTTCAGAACTCCTTCGTGGCCTTCATCGTGGCGCGTTCGAAGGCGGTGCAGGTCGTGGTCCACGAGGTGTCAGGTCATCTGGACTTCGCTACTGATGGCGCCGAAACCGATGTGCCGTCGAATCTGGAGGCGGCCAAGAAAAGCTTGGGCGCGGCGAGCGACGCGTGGCGTCGTAGCGAGCTGCGGCTATCGCGTCAACCGGGTCACCCACGTCTGCCCCCCGCTGCGCGAGTGTGGAACAAGGTCACTCCTGAGGCGCTCGTTCAGCTCCTGACTACTCCTAGCCTTCAGCCCCGTGGTGGCGTCTGGATTTCTGCGGTGGGGGTCCTGCCCGCAGCGCTTCCGAGTTCGAGCGGAACATTACTCTTGCTCCCGGCGGCGCCCCTCGGTCTCAGTTTTTCCATTACGAATACCCGAGATGTTCAAGAAAAGGTGTGGTTCGACGTGAGCATGACAGCCCAAGGTGTGGGTGCCCCGGGCTCTCACTTTTCGGGGACTGTGGAAGTGGCGGCGAACGCCAGCACCGCAATCACTGTGCCGAACGTCACCACCGTCGCCGGGGAGCGGGGTCACTTGCAAATTCAACTTCGCGGGCAACTCGACCCGAGTAAGAGTTCGACGCGTAGCTTCGCCGTGGTCGTTACAGCGGACGGAAAGAGCACCCCTGCTGCATTGGGGTAATGACGGACACCGCAGTTTCGCCTACGATAGGGGTGAGAATAGTAATAGAGGGTTCTGTGGCTGAGTCAATCACCGTAACTGATAATCGTACCGGCACGTCGGTAGAAATTCCCATTGAGAATGGCGGAGTCGCGGCGTCACAGTTCACCAAGGCGGTACCCGGTGTGTGGTTCTACGACCCCGGTTTTATGGCGACCGCCGCGGCCGAGAGTTCCATTACCTACCTCGACGGCGACGCGGGAGTCCTGCGCTACCGCGGTTACCCGATTGAACAACTCGCCGAGCATTCGACCTACCTCGAAGTTTCCTACCTCCTGATCCACGGCGAACTACCGAGCGTTGAACAGTCAGCCGCGTGGAACCGAGAAGTGACGTATCACACCTTTATTCACGAAAATGTTCGCAAGCGCTTCCTCGAAGGTTTCAACTATGACGCCCATCCCATGGGCATGTTGGTGTCAGCTATCGCAGCGCTCTCGACGTACTACGCCGACGCGAAGAATATTTTTGATCCCGAAATTTTACAGAAGCAGATCATTCGCCTCATTGCCAAGATGCCGACTCTGGCCGCCGCCGCTCACCGCTTTAGCGTCGGTATGCCATTCGTGTATCCGGATAATTCCCTGTCCTACACCGAGAATTTCTTGTCAATGATGTGGAAGGTCGCCGAGCCGCGTTACGAAGCGGACCCCGCACTGGCCAAGGCTCTCGACGTGCTCTTTATCCTGCACGCTGACCACGAACAGAACTGTGGAACCACGGCGATGCGCACCGTGGGCAGTGCCCATACCGACCCCTATTCAGCCACTGCGGCAGCTACGGCAGCTCTCTACGGCCCCCGCCACGGCGGCGCCAACGAAGCCGTACTCAAGATGTTGACCGAGATTGGTCACATCGACAACGTCCCCGCGTTCATCGAGGGCGTTAAGGCGGGTAATGGCAAACTGCAGGGTTTTGGTCACCGGGTGTACAAGAACTTCGACCCTCGCGCCACCATCATCAAGGCCACCGCCGACAAGGTCTTCGCCGTCACTGGGAAGAACCCCCTCCTCGATATCGCTCTCAAGTTGGAAGAAGTCGCCCTGAAAGATGAGTACTTCACGTCGCGCAAGTTGTACCCCAACGTGGACTTCTACTCGGGTCTTATCTACCAGGCCATGGGCTTCCCCATGGAGATGTTCACCGTGCTGTTCGCGATTCCTCGCACCTCGGGTTGGCTGGCGCACTACAAGGAACTGCTTGATCAGGACGTGAAGATCGCTCGCCCTCGTCAGTTGTACACCGGATCGGACGTTCGTAACTACGTCCCGATGTCCTCGCGCTAAGCCTTAGACCGTCCGACAGAGTCCCTCTTGGACCATGGAGACGCAGAGCCGTCCGGCCTGATCAAAGAGGAAACCGCGGGCTAAGCCGCGAGCGCCGTGAGCAATGGGTGAATCGGTGTCGTAGAGCAACCAACTGTCCGCCCGAAAGTCGCGGTGGAACCACATGCAGTGGTCGAGTGATGCGCCCATGAAGTGACCGTCATCCCAGCGCACGCGGTGGGGGGCGAGAATGGCATCGAAGAGACTCATATCGCTGGCGTAGGTGGCCACACAGGCGTGCAGGAGCGGGTCATCGGCGAGCGTGCCATCGGCCTTGATCCAGATCTGCTGGCGTGGTTCCAGGCTGTGCTGAGGGCTCCAAGGGAGTTCACCGACGAAGCGCTGCTCGATGGGATGAGGTCGACGGAACCATTCGTCTATTTCGCCGCCGCTCTGGAGGACGCGCTCATAGAGACTGGGAATTGTTTCGGGGTCGGGGACGTCGGGCATGGGGAACTGGTGCTCGAAGCTCACCTCTTCGGTGTGAAAACTGGCCTGCAAGTTATAGATGGCTTTACCGTGCTGTACGGCCACCACTCGACGGGTCGTGAAACTCTTCCCGTCGCGGATGCGGTCGACTTCGTAGAGAATGGGGACTTTCGGGTCACCGGGTCGCAGGAAGTAGGAGTGGAGGGAGTGCACCTGTCCGTGCTCGACGGTGCGGCCCGCCGCCATGAGAGCTTGGGCTGCAACTTGTCCCCCAAAGACGCGCTGGCGCTCCTCGTTGGGTTGGGTGCCTCGGAACAAGTTGACCTCAATGGTTTCGAGATCAAGCAGGTGAACGAGCAGGTCGAGGGCAGAAGACACCCCCCCATTCTGCCACCTGAACTGCGACGGTGAATCGCGGTGGTACTTACTCGGGCGTTGGGTTCCGAGTGAAGTGTCGCTTCAGTGCGGTGACTCCGGGTACACCCTGCTTTAGGGTGAGGGCGTGTTTTTCGAGCAGGTGCCAGCTCAGGAGACCAGCGAGTGAGGCGAGGGCGACGCTGGTGGTGATGTAGGCGAGGGCTCCCCAGCGGCCTGACCAGTGGCCCAGGTTGCTGTAACCAAACTCAGCGAGGAACATTTGAATGGGAAAGGCGTAGACGTAGGTGCCGTAGCTGGGGTCGCCGATGCGTTCAAATTGCGAAAAGCGCACTCGGCATACGAACCAGATCAGGGCGTAGGCGAAGACGGGCAGGCCAATAATGGTCCAACCCCCTTCGTGCAGGGTGGCAATCGTGAGGAGCACGGCGGCGATACCCAATCGGTCGTCGAGAATCACCTTTTCTTGGTACAGCGTAAAAAGCGCCCCGAGAAAAAAGAGAAAGGGCAAACTGGCCAAATCGTTACTAAAGAAGATGGGCATCACGTTCGTGCCGTAGCTGGGGTCGAGGACGTGCAAAACGGCCACCCCGTAAAAGAACAGGGTGGCGACGACGATGAGACTGCGGTATCGCAACACCCCAACAAAACCGGCGATGCCGAGCAGGACGTAGCAGATGAATTCAAAGCGCAAAGTCCACAGTGACCCGTTCCACGCCATGACGTGGCCGGTGGTGGCAAAGGGGGTGGCGTGCAATAGATCACTGATGTTCCATTGGTAGATGCTGACGAAGAAATTTGCCGAGATGTAGTGCCAGGGTGACGCGGGGCCAGCCGAAAAATAACCATGAATCGAGTGGTGTTCGTGCAGCCACGCCAGTGGCGCGAGAACAAAGGCGACCAGCAGCAGGGCCATCCAAAAGGCGGGCATTATTCGAATAATCCGTCGCCACAGGTAGAGACCTAGCCGGTTGCTTGAGAGGTAGCTACGACAGATCAGGAAACCACTGAGCACAAAAAAGCCGGCGACCGAAATACTTCCGAGGTCGGTTTGCCCCTTGAAGAAAGTGGAGGTCGGGTCGCCCCCGCCGTGGTAGCCCCCCAGGGGGAAACTATGGCTGACCACGACCAGGGCCGCAAATAGCCAGCGAACGATGGTGAGACTGTTGGCGTGGGGGGAAAAGGTGTCCTCGAGCGTTTGGTGGCGAAGGGACGGTATTTTTTTCATCGAAAGAAAGCCGGCAACGTGGGCCTTTGTCATTGGTTGATTCTAGGCGATGTAGGTTCTATTTATGGTAAAAAATGATGAATAGTAGTTTTCGCTTGAGAGACGCTGCGCGCGAACTCACGACCGCGAAAACAAAATCTCCTCAGAAAATTCAACTTTCCCTGGTCCTGAGTTTTGCCACCTACGCCCTCCTCGCCGTACTGGGTAATTCTCAGGCGTGGTTACGGGGCGCATCAACGCATGTGGTCCACGGCATCGGTGGTGATTCTGGCCAGCACATCTGGTTCCTCGCTTCGGTGGCGAACGCGCTGCAACACCTCTCGAACCCGCTGCTGAGTTCGATGGTCAACGCCCCTGCGGGCGTTGACCTTGCGAACATGACGTCGATGCCCCTCCTGGGGCTCATCGGAGCACCGATTACCTGGCTTTTTGGTGTGGCCGTGACCTACAACGTCCTGCTCAGCGCATGTTATTTCACCGCTGCTGCGAGTATGTACGTTGTCAGCGGACGGTGGGTCAATTGGCCCCCTGGCCGGTTCGTGGCTGGTCTCATCTTCGGATTTTCTCCCTATATGACCAGCCAGGGGAGCGGTCACTTATTTCTCAGCGCCACGTGCCTGCTGCCCCTTCTACTACTCGCACTTGATGAGATTTTTGTTCGCCAACAATGGACGCCCCGGCGCGCTGGTGTCACGATGGGCTTGCTCGTCGCAGGCCAGGTCATGATCTGCGTGGAGTTCTTCGCCAACAGCGTCGCGCTGGGTTGCCTTGGCCTGCTACTGCTGGGCCTGTGCAATCGTGAGCGCGTTGTCGCACGGTGGCCCTACATCGTGCGAGCGGTCACCTGGGCTGTCGCTGTGGCCATTCTACCCCTCGGTTACTTCTTGTGGTGCTACCACTTCTACGCCGGCCACGCGGCGAGCTTGACGCGGCCGGCGTGGACGGTGGCTAATTTGTCGGCCGACTTGACCACTTTCTTCATTCCCGGTGTTAACCAACTCGTCCATCACGGTACGTGGGTTGACGCCTTCGTTAATTTTTGGTACGGGACCAACCTGTCGAATGGTACCCAGTATCCCGATCCGTTTGAAAATGGTGCCTACCTGAGTATTTTCGTGATGGCCGTAGTGGTCGCCACCGTGGTGGCCCTGCGTCACCGAAAGGATGTCCGCTTGTTCGCGGCCCTCGGCGGCAGTGCGCTTTTATTGTCAATGGGACGAACGTTACGAGTTGCTGGTCACTCAACCGGGCTTCCTCTGCCCTTTTGGGTAGTCGAAAAGTTGCCAGCATTTAATAACACTCTGGCCATCCGCTGGATGGCATTCGTGTGGTTGTTTCTCGCGCTGATGGTTGGCCTCGGAGTGCAGACGCTCTACCGCGGCTGCCGCGGAAAATCATTGGTGTACCGCAGTGGGGCAGCAGTCGGAGCCACCCTTACCGCAGCGCTCGTGGTCGTGAGTTTGTCGCCTCCGTGGCCGATCAACAGCGCGAAGTTGCAAGTACCAGCGTGGTTTACCACCCCCGCCGCCGCGACGATGCCCGAGGGATCAACGCTTCTCACCTACCCCTTAGCGAACTTTGAGAATCCCGTTCCCATGCTCTGGCAGGCGGTCAATGGTTTCCACTTCAAATTGGTGGGTGCCCTCGCGGGGAGTCAGACCATTGATCTGGGTTCACTGGGGGCTGCGCTCGGTCAATGTTCAACACAGCCGACGCTGACCGCTCCTGTTGGCGTCGACCCACTATCGGTTCGTAGCGAACTGAAACTACTGGGTATTGACACCATCGTGGTGGCCCCGGTCTACGCGAAGAACTCCACGTGCGCCGTAGCCTTCTTCACGAATGTTCTCGGGAACGCTCCCCAGAGTGAGAGCGACGTACTGACCTGGCGACACCTTTCTCCTTCTCAGCACTAGCGCCTGATGGGCTGACCAGTCAGGCCGAGCAACGTGAAGAGTTGCTCTAGGGTCTGGCGGGCCACCTCGGGTGAGCACTGAGCCGAGATAGCCGTTTGGCTATTGGTCGAGAGCGCTTCCCAGAGAGCAGTGTCGTCATAGACCCGGGCAATCTGTGTAGCAAAATCCCTGGGCTCATCGGCGAGGAGGAAATCACGCTCGGGAAGCAAGTTAATTCCTTCGCTGGCGATGGTCGTTGCGACCACGGGAACTCCGTGCATGGCGCTTTCGCCAATTTTCCCCTTGATACCGGCGCCGTAACGCAAGGGGGCAATGACAACCTTCGCCGCGTCGTAGAGTGGCGCTAAATCTTGGACCCACCCAATGACGTTGACACCCGCGCCATCGAGGGACTGGATCTCGGGCGGCATGTTGGATCCCACGATATTGATGTGAATCTCCGGAAGTAAAGAGCGCACACGGGGCAGGACTTCGCTAACGAACCACTTAATTCCGTCCCGGTTGGGGAGGTGATCAAAGTTGCCAACGAAGAGCAGGTCGCGCCGCGCCGCGCGTTCACCGCCGGTGACACTGGGGCTGTGGATGGTCGACAGTACTTCAATACGGCACTCCGGAAGGGCGAGTTCGAGGGCCTCGGCCTCGACCTTGGTCGTGACGAGCGTCGCATCGGTGTCACGCATCAAGGCGAACTCGAGGCGTTGGTACTCGTCAGCTAAAGCGGCAATCTCGGCGGAGTTCTCGATGGCGGCCCGACGTCCTTCGCGGACGTAGTGCAAGTCCACTGTGTCGTAGATGATGGGTGCTTGGGGGGCGTACTTCTTTACGGCCGAGAGAACGAGTCGTGCGTCACGGGGTCGTGACAGTATGACGGCAACCAGGAGGTCGCCGATACGGGCAATTTCACTGGCGTAGTGGAGGCGGCCGTCGAGTACTTCAATCCCGAGCTGTCGAAGGTGGTCGGTGTAGGGCTGTTTCAAACCGCCTTGAATGGACAAGAAGGTGACGGCGTAGCCCATCTCCTGAAGAATTTTAAGGATGGCCGTCATGCGAATGGAACCGGCGTCTCGGTCGGGTGTTGGGACTACGGAGTCGACCACGAGGATGCGACCACGGTGATCCCGCCAGCTCGCGCCCACCCAATTAGCGCGCTCGGCCGTCCACTGCTCGGACATCTCGCTGGCCCACTTGGTCGTGAAGTAGGTGCGATTTCGATCCATCAGCTCACGCTTGCGGGGGCTTTCGTCAGTACCGTAGGTTCCGCCCTCGACGTGGAAAATTCGTGACTGGGGCTGAAGAACGACGCGGTATCCGGCTCGTCGCGCGGCGAAACTGAGATCTGTCTCTTCGTAGTAAGCCGGGGCGTAGGCCAAATCAAAGCCCCCGGTGGCGTCCCAGACGCTGCGGCGAATCATGATGCTGGCGCCCGAGCAGTAGTCCACGTCGTGGGGGGTCTGGTACCAGTCGCGGTGGGCGAAGTCACCCTTACCCACATTGACTCCGGTGCCGTCCGAGAAGATGACGCTGCCGGCTTCTTGCAGGAGTCCGTTGATGTACAAAAGGATCGAGCCAGCGATGCCGACGCTGGGTTGCTCGGTCATCGTCGCCACCAGTGCGTCGAGCCAGCCCTCGGTGACGATGGTGTCATTGTTCAACAGGACAATGAGTTCCTCGGTCGTAGAACTAATACCGGCGTGCACCGCTCGAAGGAAACCGACATTTTCCTTGAGGGTGAGAACCTCGAGTCCCTCGATGCCGGCGAGGCGTTCTGGAGTTTCGTCACTGGAAGCGTCATCGACGACGAGGAGACGTATTGGCACCTGGCTCGGAAAGATAACCAGTGAGCGTAGACACGCCTCGGTCATTGCCCAATTGTTGTGCACGGGAATAATAACGACCACTGAACTATGCGACGATGGGCTGAAATGGAGAGGTCGCTGATCGCCACGGACGAAGGTCACGTGGGCGTCTTCACTTATTTGTAAAGGGCGCTTGTCGCGGCGGGCGACGATGAAATTCGCCAGTCGCGTAAGTTCGCGAATCCCGGTGATAACGAGGCGAAAACGGCGCGAACCAATGGGTACCACGCTAAGGAGCATCCGCGCTCGGGTCGACGTGGTGAAGTTGAGCTCCGCCGTAACGCGGTCGCTAATGAAAAGCCCGGACTTATCGAGCACCAGCAATTGCCGCCAGGTGTAGAGCAAGGCGCGTAGGTCGCGTACCTTCGACGGAAGTTCGTCCTGCCTGCTCACTCTTCTCCTCATGGCGTTCGACCGCTGGGGTGGACCTTACGCTGGCTTGAACTCTACCGGCGTCGATTCCACCATCGTGTTTTCTGCTGTCATACGGCTTGGGCTGACGGCGAACTTCGTCTCACTCGAAACCGCCAACTACGCTGAACACCAGAATTGCAAGGTCACAAGATGAGGGGTCGCATGCCATTGATTCATCGACACGATCTTGTCCCCGACGCGGCGTTGGGTACCCGAGAGTCACACCGCCGGTTGCTGGAGTTTCGCCGCGAAATTTCTCGAAGCCACGACGCTCCCATCGCGTGGCTCGTCCGACTGCTGCCCCCCAGTTCGCGTCGCGGAAACGCGGCCTCGAGACTGCGACGACGATTCTTTAGGTCTCGGGTGCCGAGCGTCACGCCATCGCTGGAGAGTGGTTTTTTTCATCAGAACTCGCTCGATCCCACCACTTCGAAGTCACTCGTAGGAAGTATCGACGAGGTCGAAATTATTGATAGTTCTCTCCCACTCGCCGAAATCAATGCTCGAATTATGAGCGGTACTTTGACCTGGGTTTTCCTCTCGCCCGACTCTTCAGCGCCGGCCGCCGCCACGATGGCGTACTGGCTGAGCGGCCACGAGGGAGCGGACGTGATCTTTGCCGATTCGAAGGACCCGACCACTGGCCTTATCTCTCTGCGCCCTCCCCAGGTGGGACCGCACACGCTACTCAGTTACAACGTGGTGGGTGAGTGCTGTCTTTTACGTCGCGAAGCCCTGCGCGCCCGAGGGCTTTTCGATGAGGCGGCCGGCGTCGCCTACCTCCATGATTTTTTCTTGCGGGTGAGCGAGTCTCGAGGGATTTTTCGACACATCCCCGTGATAGTTGAGGGAGAAACTCCACTCACGGGAATTGATGCGGCGATTCTCACGAACGACACAATTGCAGTGGTGCGTAAGGCCTTTGCGCGACGAGGGCTTCGAGCCACGGTGGCCTCGGGGCCTCTAGCGGGAACCACGAACTGGTTGCCCGAGTTGCCCCTTGCGCACCCCCGCGTCGATATCGTCATCCCCACCCGTGACCGACGGGATTTGCTCGAGCGCTGTATTGCTTCCATACGCCAACAGAGCACCTACGACAATTACCGCATCATCATCCTGGATAACGACTCCAAGGACCCGGCGACTCTCGAGTACTTCGCGAGTACTGAGCACGAGGTGGTCCCCTGTCCGGGGGCGTTTAATTACGCCGCCATCATGAATCGAGGCGTGTCACACTCCAGCGCCGACTTCGTCGTTACGCTCAATAACGATACGACGATTGAGACCGCCGACTGGTTGGAGCGCCTAGTGGCACTGGCGTCACTCGAGGACGTCGGGGTGGTGGGTGTTCGGTTGCGAGAAGCCAACGGTAAAAGCGAGCACGAGGGCATCGTCATGGTGCCCTATCCGCAACACCTGCGCAGTGACGGAAATTACCCACGACGTGATGAGTACATACAGTCGCTGCGTGACGTCATTGCCGTCACCGGCGCCTGTCAGATCATTGCGCGAAGTTGGTGGCAAGAACTCGGCGGCATGGATGAGGAAATGCGCGTCGTGATGAACGACATTGACCTCTGTCTGCGATCACTCGAACGGGGCCGTTTCGTGCTGTACGACCCTCGGGTGGTCGTGACCCACGCGGTGGGCTCGTCACGCGGGTCACTCGACCCACTGGCGGACCGATCTCGCTTCATCGCTCGATGGGATGTTTTTGGCTCCTTCGTCGACCCCTTCTTTCCGAGCTCGCTGCGGCTCCTGGGGGAAACGTTCTTTCACCGTCCAGCAGTCTCGGTGCCTCCTCTAGCGCATCCCTGAGGCTAATAATGGAGTCATGACAGACGCCTTGATATTCCCGTCGGACTTTCTTTGGGGTACGGCCACGGCCGCCCACCAGATTGAGGGAAACAATACGAATTCCGACTGGTGGCGTTTTGAGCACACGCCGGGTTCCGGCTGTGTGGACGCGAGTGGCGACGCCTGTGATTCGTGGCACCGGTACGAAGACGATCTCGACATTGTCAAAGAACTGGGACTGAACTCCTTTCGCTTCTCCGTCGAGTGGGCCCGGATCGAACCCGCTCGGGGTGAATATTCGAGGGCCACACTCGAGCACTATCGACGAGTCATGGGGGCGTGTCGCGACCGAGGAATTCTTCCCGTGGTGACCCTGCACCACTTCACCTTGCCCCAGTGGGTGGCCGAGGCCGGTGGCTTCGAAGCGCCTGATATTGCTACGTGGATGGGGGAGTACGCCACTGTGGTGGCCGAGGCGCTGGGTGATCTCGTGGGACTGGTCTGCACCATCAACGAACCCAACATTGTGGCCATCATGGGCTACTACTTCGGTATATTTCCTCCCCAGGTGCGTGACTGGGACCGTTTTGTCGCGGTCAACGAAACAATGCGCCGCTGCCACGTAGCAATGCGTGACGCCCTTAAAGCTGGACCCGGTGACTATCCCGTCGGACTCACTCTGTCCATGACTGAGTACCAGGCCATCGAGGGTGGCGAGGAGCGAATGCTCAAGTCGCGCGAAGAGATGGAGGACGCGTACTTGCGCAGTGTCGCTGATGACGACTTCCTCGGAGTGCAGTGCTACTCGCGCACCGTCTTTGGCCCCGATGGCGCCGTGGGTGAAACTGGTGAAACAACCGATATGGGCTACGCCTACTGGCCACAGTGCGTTGAGCACACGGTCCGTCGCGCCGCGGAGGTGGCGGGCTGTCCACTAGTCGTAACTGAAAATGGCATCTCGGGAGCCAACGACGAACGTCGCATCGCCTACCTCGACGCCGCTCTGCGGGGACTACACCGGGCGCTCGACGACGGCATTGATTGCCGGGGTTACTTTCAGTGGAGTTTGCTCGATAACTTTGAGTGGGTTCTGGGCTATACCCAGAAATTTGGCATCGTGTCGGTTGACCGAGAAACTATGGCTCGTAGCCCGAAACCCTCCGCAGACTGGTTCGGTACGGTTGCACGAGGAAATAGCTTGAGCAGCTTCGCTCCGTCGACGAACTAGTGTCGCTTCAATGCGTCATCGAATAACTGAACTACTGGCGTGGAGCAAAACCCACGACGGGAAGAAAGTTCTTCGCTTCACGGCGGTTTCCGGCGTGTCGACCCTGGTCTCTTTTAGCTTCATTTTCTTGGCCTACTCCACGAGAATGATCAAAGGTGAGGTCGCGGCCACAGTCTTCGGCAACCTGGTGGCCACGCTGCCCTCCTATTACCTCAACAGACGATGGACCTGGGGCAAACAGGGCAAGAGCCATCTCCGCAAGGAAATAGTTCCCTTCTGGTCGATGTCCCTGCTCGGTATCACCTTCTCAATTCTTTTGGCGTACGTGGCCAAGGGAGTGGTGCACCACCACCACTGGCACATCCTCATTAATACCGTGATTGTGGTCGGGGCGAACTTACTCAGCTTCGGCATTTTTTGGCTACTCAAGTTGAAAGTGTTCAATCGCATCTTTCACGTCAATGAACTGGCGGAGATGGATGAGCACCTGACCCACGAAGAGTCGAGCCACCTCGCTACTTAGTCACGGAAGTTTGTGAACTGCACGGGAATCGGTAGATCGGCTTCCCGAATGGCCGCCATGGCGGTTTGCAGATCGTCACGTTGCTTGCCGGTAATGCGCACCTGATCACCTTGTATCGACGAGGAGATGTTCTTGAGGCCTAAGTCTTTGATGAGCTTGTTGACCTGCTTACCGACTTCCTGAGTGATGCCGGCCTTGAGGGCAATTTTTTGCCGCGCCGCACCCCGTGAAGCTTCTTCGATTTTTCCGGCGTCGAGAGTTTTGAGTGAAATGTTGCGCTTCACCATTTTTTCTTCAAGGAGCTGGTAGAGAGCTCGGAGGCGGTCTTCGGTGGAGGACTGGAGGGTCAGCTCCTTCTCGGAAAACTCGATTGATGAATCGGTTCCCTTGAAGTCAAAGCGCGTCGATGCTTCCCGGCTGGCCTGATCGACGGCGTTGCGGACTTCCTGGATATCAATTTCAGAGACAACGTCAAATGTAGGCATGGAAGAATTGTAGAACGCTGTGGCGGGACTGTTGACGAAGGCTTCTCGCGAAAGAAGTAGGCTTACGGACGGGTCAGTGCCCGAGCGGCCAATGGGATCTGGCTGTAAACCAGACGGCTTTGCCTACGGGGGTTCAAATCCCTCCTGGCCCACCAGTCAACTCAGTTCGCTGAGTTGACGACGTCCCGGTGCGAATTCCTTCATTACAGTGACCTAGGACCCAACAAAGGAAGGAGCGAAAGTGGTGGAGTTCCCGCGTAGCCCCCGCCGCGCCTACGTGGCCGCGGCGTCGGCTTTAGAGCGTGGGATCGCGGCGCTCGATCGTCGTTACACCCCGCTGGGTCGCTTCACGCCCGGCGACTTCACGGGTTGGAATTTTCTGTGGAAGCCAGCCCTATGGGGCTTTCTCGCGATGGTCTCTATTGTCGCCGGATGTAGTTTTTCGAACGCTCCCTTCAAACTTGAGATGGCGAAGACCTGGTTCTTCGGCGTGCCGACCCAGACCAACGTCATCTTGAGCAATAACGAAACAACGATGATCTACTCGGTCACTCTGGTCTTCGGGGGTTTGGTGTTACTGCTACGGGTGTGGTTGCGTCTCGTCGAAATTATGAAGCACCACGGTGGGGCTCCTTTCCAGAAGCTCTACTGGATCTTTCTCCTCTGGTGCGCTCCACTGCTTGTTGCGCCACCCCTCTTTTCTCGCGACGTATTTAGCTACGCCGCGCAGGGCGAGATGACGAGCCACCACCTCAGCCCCTACGTGCTCGGACCCTTTTCTCTCGGGTCGGGCCCCTACGTCAACCCGGTCGATAGTCTCTGGGGCAATACACCCGCCCCCTACGGCCCCCTCTTTCTTTCTATTGACGGCTTTTTGGTCAAGCTGGCACACCACAATCA
Organism: uncultured Actinomycetes bacterium; assembly: GCA_903860915.1. GTDB lineage: Bacteria > Actinomycetota > Acidimicrobiia > Acidimicrobiales > RAAP-2 > RAAP-2. The sequence goes on from CAIOSJ010000025.1 coordinate 57,501, forward strand.
ACTGGCCACCGTTGTTCTGCTCCGCCTCTTGGAATTCATGGCGATAGCGCTCATGGGCTGGGCCCTTCCGATGCTGGCGCGAGCGGTCGGTCGTGACCCCGGCGAAGTCTTCACTCTGGCCGCGATGAATCCCCTCGTGCTGCTCACCTTGATCGGTGGCGCCCATAATGACGCGTTGATGACCGCTCTGCTCGTTACTGGCGTAGCCTTCGCGGCCGCCAAGCGGCCCATGTGGGGTCTTTTCTTCTGCGCCTGCGCGACCGCGATTAAGGCCCCCGCCGCCCTAGGTATCGTCTACGTGGCGTGGAGTTGGCGGGGGGCTGGGGTGCCGTTGCGTCGGAGGATTACCCCGTTAATGGTCGGGGCCACCATGTCAGCCGCGGTTCTCGGCGTGACGACGCTGACGGCGGGTTTCGGTCTGGGCTGGGTGAAGAATCTCTCGACCCCGGGAACCGTGCGATCCTGGTCCGCACCCGCGACCGGTACCGGAATGGCGATTACCGGCCTACTTCACACCATGGGCTTTGCGGTCAAGCTCTCGCCCATACTTTCAATCACCCGCGCCCTCGGACTAGCGACGGCGCTGGGCTTTGCGATGTGGCTCTTCGCTCGAGCTGACCAGCGTGGTTGGATTCGTTCTTTGGCGATATCACTGCTGGTGTTCGTGATTTTGGGACCGGTGGTCCAACCTTGGTATCTCACGTGGGGTTTAGTCCTGCTCGCGGCTTCGTACGTGGGTCGTGAGCATTTTTGGATGCTCCTACTCTCCATCATCGCCCCCTTCATTGGTCTCCCGGGTGGTCGACAGCTCCTGGCGGGCCTGGTGCACGCAAATCTCTTTGAGATGGTGTCGGTTACTGCCATTCTCGCTGGAGTTTTCCTCGTGCCCTTAGGTCACTGGACGCAGTGGTCGTGGCCCCTTGACAGCAAGCGGGAGCCAGCCCTCGACGACTACTAGCTCCGCTCGCTAATCACGTGCTGATACTCAACGACGTCGAGCCAGCGGCCGTGCTTGCGGCCTACCTCGATTTCCGTTCCGACCAGGGTAAATCCACAGCGCTCGTGCAATTGAATGGACGCTTGGTTGTCGCCCACAATGCGGGCGATCAGCGAGTGGAAGCCGGACTGACCGGCGAGAGCGATGAGGTCGAGTAGGAGTTTTTCCCCGACGCGCCGCCCGCGAGCCTGTCGGTGGACGTAGACAGAATTTTCGACGGTGGTGGCGTAGGCCGGTCGCTCGCGAAAAGTGCTGACCGAGGCGAAGCCCAGAATTTTCTCCTCGCGAGCACCACTTTCGCCCAGATCGTCGTCGTCATTCACGGCAACTAAGCAGGGGTGAGTGCCCTGATGGGCAACGATCCACTCAATTTCTTCCTCGAGCGAGCGGGGCACGAGGTCAAAACTCACGGTAGTTTCGATGACTTCGGGGTTGTAGATCGCGAGGAGAGCTGAAGCGTCAGCCACCTCGACTAGGCGGGTGTACATGACGCAAGGGTACTAGGGGAAGTCCTTTGTGAGAAGAAGCGCCACCACCTAGCCTGGGATGGGGAAGACGAAGGGTCCATGTGGGGGCCACGCAGCCACGGCGACGAGTCCTGACGAGGGCTCTGAAGAGGGCTGGGGGCAGTGCGGAGAGGGTCACCCAGCGCTCGAGCGAGGTCAGTTGGAAAAAGAGACCACTGTGCGAGTAAGATTCCACGTCGCGCCGAAATTGGCGTTGCGCCCTCTTAGCTCAGTGGTAGAGCACTTCCATGGTAAGGAAGGGGTCGTCGGTTCAATCCCGACAGAGGGCTCGCCAGGCGGCGTAGCTCAGGTGGTTAGAGCACACGGCTCATAATCGTGGTGTCGCGGGTTCGACTCCCGCCGCCGCTACCAGGCGGACTCCTCGGAGTCCAGGTTGTAACTGCAGTGTGAAGGTTTTTAGGAAAGCAGTACGAGGAGACAACGATGGCCAAGAATGAGAAGCGCATCCAGGTGACCCTGGCGTGTGAAGAGTGCAAGCGACGTAACTACATCACGATGAAGAACAAGGTCAACGACCGTGAGCGCATCGAGATGAACAAGTTTTGTCGCTGGGATCGTAAGCACACGACCCACAAGGAGACACGCTAAAAGACCCCTCCCCTCGGGGTGGTAGTCTTTGTGACCCTGACGCTCGGTGCTGTTACGGCGCCGCGTTATAGGGCAGTAGCTCAATTGGCAGAGCACCGGTCTCCAAAACCGGGGGTTGGGGGTTCAAATCCCTCCTGCCCTGCTCGAGGCTTGTCCTCATTTGCAGTAGGGAAGTAACGACAGAAGACATGAGATGAACCGCGAAACGAAGCGAATGATGAAGAAGCAGGGCCAGGGTGATGCGGAAGGCAACGCCCCAGCTCGTCGCGCCACGTCACCGCAGGACGTCCAACGTCGTCGTACGCAGCGCGTCAGCATGGGCCAGTTCTTTACCGAAGTTCGTGATGAAATGCGCCAAGTCGCGTGGCCCTCACGTCCGGAAGTTATTAACTACACCACCATCGTGGTCTTCGTTCTTATTTTTATGTCGCTATTCATCTTCGGGCTTGGTTACGGATTTTCCAAGTTCGTTACGTTCCTCTTCAACAAGTAAGGCCAGTACATGACTGACTCAGACATCACTGAAATTGACCTCGAGACTGCGACTGGTGACGTCGTAATTTTCGAAGAAGAGTACGACGACGAGCCCATCGTCGAATCAGCCTTCGACCGTCCAGGTCGTTGGTACGTGGTGCACACTTTCGCCGGTCACGAAGCCAAGGTCGTAGCCAGTTTGCGCAACATCATCATCTCGCGAGAACTCACCGAATACATCCACGAGATCTACATTCCCGAAGAGGACGTCACCGAGTTCAAGAGTGGCAAGAAGGCCACTGTCTCTAAGAAGATGTTCCCGAGCTACGTCCTCATTCGTTGCGAGAACGACCCCGACATCTTCTACGCGATCGCCTCGACCCCTGGGGTGACCGGCTTCGTTGGTCCCGAAAAGACTAAGCCCACCCCACTATCGCGTCGTGAAGTGGACAACATCATTCGCCCCATTATCGAAGGCGTGGAGCAGCCGCAGGTCAAGCGCCGCGGGCCGACCCACGAGTTCGAAATCAACGACACCGTCCAGATTAAGTCTGGGCCGTTCGCCACCTTCTCCGGCCACGTGGCCGAGATCAATGAAGACCAGCTCAAGGTGAAGGTCCTCGTGGATATCTTCGGCCGCGAAACACCGGTTGAGTTGGACTTCACCCAAGTAACGAAACTTTAGAGAGAACGCAGGTTAAGGAGACATCATGGCGAAGCGCATAACCGCCGTAGTAAAGATTCAGCTCAACGCGGGTGGGGCAACCCCCGCGCCACCAGTGGGTACCGCGCTCGGGCCCCACGGTATTCAGACCATGGAGTTCTGCAAGCAGTACAACGCAGCGACCGAGGCGATGAAGGGTACGGTTATACCGGTTGAAATTTCAATCTACGAAGACCGCTCCTTCACCTTCGTTCTGAAGACCCCGCCGACCCCGGTGCTCCTGCGTCAGGCCGCTGGCGTCGAAAAGGGCGCCCACACCGCTGGTCGTGAGACGGTGGCGTCGGTGACGATGGACCAAGTCGAAGAAATTGCTAAGACCAAGTTGCAAGACCTCAACACTGATGACCTCGAGATGGCGAAGCTGCAAGTTGCTGGCACCGCGCGCTCCATGGGCATTTCAGTGAAGGGATAGGAAGAGAGATCATGAAGCACGGAAAGAACTACAACAACGCGTCGGCACAGGTGAACCCGGAAGAGTTCCTCAGCGTGATCGAAGCGGTTTCCAAGGTCAAGACCGTTTCGACGGCCAAGTTTGACGAGACCGTCGAGCTGGCCTGTCGTTTGGGCGTGGACCCTCGTAAGGCGGAGCAAATCGTTCGTGGCACCCTGTCGCTGCCGTCGGGCACTGGAAAGACCAACCGGGTTGCCGTGTTCGCATCGGGTGAGGCCGCTCAGGCCGCGCGTGACGCGGGTGCGGATCACGTGGGCGCCGAGGATCTCGTCGCCCAGGTGGCTGGTGGATTCCTCGATTTCGACATTGCCATCGCTACTCCCGACATGATGGGCCAAGTCGGTGGCCTGGGTCGAGTACTCGGACCGCGTGGACTGATGCCCAACCCTAAGACCGGCACCGTCACCATGGACGTGGCGAAGGCCGTTGGCGAATTCAAGGGTGGACGCGTGGAGTACCGCACCGACAAGGTCGGCAACATCCACATTCGCGTCGGTAAGGTCTCGTTTAGCCGCGAGGATCTAGCCCGCAACGTGCAAGCCGTCATTGACGAGCTCTTTCGTGTGAAGCCGGCCAGTTCCAAGGGCCGCTACCTCATCAGCGCGACTGTGTCGTCCACTATGGGCCCTGGCGTCAAGATCGACACCGTACGGGCCCGTGAGTCGGAAGAAATTCTGGTTTCGGCCTAAGCGCTTTTGACGGAGGGCAACCTTCGCCACTAGCATTCATCGTCTGCACAGTTTTCGGGTGCGCAAGATTTGAAGAGAACGCCGTAGACATCCGGTGCGGGAAACCGCTGAAAGAGTTGAGAAACTCGCCCGACGAGGTTGTTCGAGTGTGGCTAACGCCACTGCTCGATCACTGGATGTCAACGGCCCGTATCGGGCGGTATCCGGTCAAGGAGCAGTATGAGCAAGATCAACAACAGCAAGGTCGCGGTTATCGACGACGTGCGGGCCAAGGTTGCCGAAACCCCAACGGTCGTCGCCACCGAATACCGTGGACTCACGGTGGCTGAAATTTCCAACCTTCGTAAGACCCTTCGGGCTGCGGGTGCGGACTACAAGGTTTTGAAGAACACCCTGGTCAAGCGGGCTATTAGCGGAACCCAGAGTGAGCCCCTGACGGAATTTCTGACGGGTCCGACGGCCGTTGCCTTCGTCAATGGTGACATCTCGGCCGTGGCCAAGATTCTTCGTGACTTCGCCAAGACGACCCCCACGCTGGTTCTCAAGGGTGGCGTGCTCGACGGACGCGCCCTGTCGGTTCAGGACCTGCGGGCCCTTGCTGACCTCCCGAGCCGCGACATTCTGCTCGCGCAGATCGCGGGCATGCTCGCTTCACCACTACGCACCATGGCGGGCCTCATGAAGGCCGTGCCGCAAAACTTCGCCTACGGCCTGTCAGCCCTCCTGGACGCGAAGGGCGGCCCCGTGGCCGTTGCCGAGCCCGTGGTGGACGAGGTCGCCGAGACTCCGGTCGGGGTTGAGGACGCCGTGGAAGCGGCGAGCGACGACACCGCAACCGAGGTTGCGGAGGTCGAGGTTGAAGCGGAGGCTGAACTAGCCACCGCGGAAGCCGAACCCAGTGCTGAAGTCGATGAGACTCCCGCCGCCGAACCGGCCGAATAACCGCAGTAGATAAAAAAATCAAAAGGAAATAGGAAAGGAAGCACCATGGCTGGATCATTGACCAAGGAGCAGATTCTTGACGGGATTGCCGAGTTGTCGGTAATTGAGTTGAGCGAGTTGCTTAAGGAATTCGAAGAGAAGTTTGGCGTTACTGCCGCTGCCCCCGCCGCTGTTGCTGCGGCCCCGGCAGCCGGTGGCGGTGCCGCTGAGGCCGTTGAGGAGAAGTCGGACTTTGACGTCATCCTCACCAGTGCCGGCGACAAGAAGATCGGCGTCATCAAGGAAGTACGTACCTTGACGAACCTCGGTCTGAAGGAAGCTAAGGACCTCGTAGATGGTGCTCCGACGCCGGTTTTGGAGAAGGTTTCCAAGGCTGACGCCGAGAAGGCAAAGGCTGCCCTCGAGGCCGCTGGCGCTACCGTCGAACTTAAGTAGTTCCCAGGCGCTCACTTCTGGGGGTGGGAAACACCACCCCCAGAAGCACATGCGCTGAGAATGCTTGACGTCGAGTAGTCGTGGTGTCTATGGTCTCGACCTAGGCACGACGTTGCCGGGCGTTTCTCGACTATCGAGAGGCGCTATTTGCGTATAACCCACAACACGATGTAGTGTTGTTTCTTCGTGTCCTCGCCCTCTATCTCGCCATGCGTGAAGGTGAGTGAGGCCACACCCGCAGTAAAAATCTGTAGCAGCCACCCACTCACACGGAGGATTGACGGTTGACGTCACGGTCCAACACCCCCGAACGCTTTAATTTCTCGGCATTGGGTGAAGCTCACCCCCTGCCGAACTTGCTCGAAGTGCAGCGCGACAGTTTCGACTGGTTCCTGCGCGACGGTCTCAAGCAAGCGTTCGCAGCAGTATCGCCCATTTCCGACATCACCGGAAAGTTGCAGCTCGAATTCGAGTTCGACCCCGATGACCCCGATCTGCAGTTCCCGCCGAAGTTCACCGTCGAGGAGTGCCGTTCGCGGGCCACGACGTACTCGGCCCCCATTTTCGTACGGGCGCGTTTCTTGAACTCGGAAACGGGTGAGATTAAGGAACAGACCGTCTTCATGGGCGACTTCCCCATCATGACCGAACAGGGAACCTTCATCATCAACGGCACCGAGCGTGTCGTGGTGAGCCAGCTCGTACGTTCACCCGGCGTTATCTTCCAGCCCGGTAAGGACGAGAAGGTGGCCTTCGAAGGCACGATTCACCCTGGACGTGGTGAGTGGCTTCAAGTTGACCTCGAAGAAAAGAAGAACAAGCCCGCGACCGCCGGAGCTCGTATTGCTCGTAAGCGTCGTATCTCACTCTTCACCTTGCTACGCGCCCTCGACAACAAGCTGGACGAGGGCTTCTTCGAGAAGTTCATTGAGCACTTCGACTTCCTCGAAGACCAGTATCACGATGACTGGAAGAAGGCGCTGAAGGAAATTGGCGCCCACATGACCAAGTTCAACTACGAGGATACGCCGGAGAACTTCACGCGCGCCTCGCAGGAAACCGCGTGGCTCGAGATTTACCGTCGTGCCCGACCTGGTGAGCAGCAGTCAATTGAAGCCGCTCGTCAGTACTTCGAAGGTGCATTCTTCACGGAGAAGCGTTACGACCTCAGCCGCGTCGGCCGTTACAAGCTCGACCGCAAGCTCGGCGACGAAGTGCGCAAGAACGTCGAAATCTTCGGCGACATCTTGGAACTTCCTCACGACGAGTTGCACGTCCTCAGCAAGGCTGAAGTTCTGGCTACCGCGACCTACCTGTTGAACCTGGCTCGTGACCGTACGGCGAAGGAAACCATCTACCGCATTGACGACCAGGATCACTTCGCCAATCGTCGTATTCGTACGGTGGGTGAGTTGATCCAAAACGCACTGCGTACGGGTCTTTCCCGCATGGAGCGCGTCGTTCGCGAGCGCATGAACTCCCAGGACGTCGAGGCGATCTCACCGCAGTCACTGATCAATATTCGTCCGGTGATGTCGGCAATCAAGGAGTTCTTCGCGACTTCCCAGTTGAGCCAGTTCATGGACCAGAACAACCCCTTGTCGGGTCTGACGCACAAGCGTCGTCTCTCGGCCCTGGGACCTGGTGGTCTGTCGCGTGAGCGTGCCGGTCTCGAAGTTCGAGACGTCCACTCCTCGCACTACGGCCGCATGTGCCCGATCGAAACACCAGAAGGCCCCAACGTGGGTCTAATCGGCTACCTCGCTAGCTACGCGCAGATCAACGAGTACGGCTTCATCGAAACTCCTTACCGCGTGGTCACCGCCGGAAAAGTCACCGGAGAAATCCGTTACTTTACGGCTGACGACGAGGAGCGTTTCGTTATCGCTCAGGCCAACACGGAACTTAAGGCTGATGGTTCCATCAAGGCCGATCGAGTCCTGGTTCGCCGTGGACCCACCGGAGCTGGTCTTCGCGTGGGTGCGTCGAACCGTTCGGGATCGACCACCTCGGAGATTGACTTCGTGCCGGCTAAGGAAGTCGAGCTCATGGACGTGTCGACCAAGCAGATCATTTCGGTCGCGACGTCACTCATTCCCTTCGTTGAGCACGATGACGCCCAGCGCGCACTCATGGGTGCCAACATGCAGAAGCAGGCCGTGCCGCTCATCGTTCCCGAGGCTCCCTTCGTGGGCACGGGTATGGAAGCTCGCGCCGCTACGGACTCCGGTGACGTTCTCGTCGCCGAAGGCCCCGGCAAGGTGATCTCGGTATCGGGTAACCGTATCGTGGTCGAATACGACGCCAGCGTGCTGGACCGTTACGACAAGAAAATCGGGAAGAAGACCTACAACCTGAACAAGTTCCGTCGTTCGAACCAGGACACCTCGATTAACCAGAAGCCCGTCGTTTCGGGTGGCGAAATTTTGGCCACCGGTGATCTTTTGGCTGACGGTACGTCAACGGTAAACGGTGAGCTCGCGCTCGGCAAGAACCTACTCGTGGCCTACATGCCGTGGGAAGGGTACAACTACGAAGACGCCATCATTTTAAATGAGCGCCTCGTGCGAGACGACGTGCTGACCTCAATTCACGTGAAGGAATACGAGATTGACGCGCGTGACACCAAGTTGGGCGGCGAAGAAATTACTCGTGACATCCCCAACCTGCCGGACGACATTCTGGCTGACCTCGACGACATGGGAATCGTTCGCATCGGTGCCGAAGTTGGCCCCGGCGACATTCTGGTCGGTAAGGTCACCCCGAAGGGTGAGACCGAGCAGAGCCCCGAAGAACGTCTGCTGCGCGCCATCTTCGGTGAAAAGGCTCGCGAAGTTCGCGACACCTCCCTGAAGGTGCCCCACGGAGAATCCGGCAAGGTCATCGACGTCAAGGTGTACAGCCGTGACGAAGATCACGAAATGCAGCCTGGCGTTAATCAGTTGGTCAAGGTCTACGTGGCTCAGAAGCGCAAGATTTCGGAAGGCGACAAACTCGCCGGACGTCACGGAAACAAGGGAGTCATCTCGAAGATTCTGCCGGAAGAGGACATGCCGTTCCTCGCCGACGGAACGCCAGTTGACATTATTTTGTCGCCACTAGGTGTGCCGAGTCGAATGAACGTTGGTCAGGTGCTCGAAAGTCACCTCGGCTACGCCGCTCGTCACGGTTGGAAGGGCATCACGACTTCTGCGGTTGCCGGTACGTCGGGTCACGACGACCAGTTCGCCGTTGATCGTCCCTACCGCAAGACCCGCCCGCGCACTGAACCAGCCGTCTACGTCGCGACGCCGGCCTTCGACGGTGCTCACTGGGATGACACTGGTGCCACCAAGGACAAGCCGACGATTCAGCAGATTTTCAAGGACCTCAACCCCGACGGTGCCAACGGTGAACGTTTGCTCACCGCGGCGAACGACGGCAAGGTTGTGCTGTTCAACGGCCGTACCGGCGAGGCCTACGACAATCCGATTTCGGTGGGCTACGCCTACATCTTGAAGCTGGCCCACATGGTCGACGACAAGATTCACGCTCGCTCTACCGGACCCTACTCCATGATCACGGCTCAGCCGCTCGGTGGTAAGGCTCAGTTCGGTGGCCAGCGCTTTGGTGAAATGGAAGTGTGGGCTCTCGAGGCCTACGGTGCCGCGTACGCCTTGCAGGAGCTGTTGACCGTCAAGTCAGACGACATGAAGGGTCGCGAACGCGCCTACGAATCAATCGTTAAGGGCCAGAACTTGCCCGAGCCGGGAATCCCCGAGTCGTTCAAAGTTCTCATCAAGGAAATGCAGTCCCTCTGTCTGAACGTTGAAGTTCTCACCAAGACTGGTGCGAACGTCGACCTCGCTGACACCGAAGAAGACTTCTTCTCCGTCACTCGCGAACTGGGTATCGACATCAGTCGACCCGAACGCGGATCCGACGAAGAAGATGCCCGCCGCGCCGCCGAAAGGAAGTTGTCATGAGCCCCATTGACGTCAACCAGTTCAATGAGATTCGCATTGGCCTCGCCACTGCGAGCAACATCCGCAGCTGGTCTTCGGGCGAAGTAAAAAAGCCGGAGACCATCAACTACCGCACCTTGCGTCCCGAAAAGGACGGACTCTTCTGTGAGAAGATTTTTGGGCCACAGAAGGCCTGGGAGTGTGCCTGTGGCAAGTACAAGCGAGTGCGTTTTAAGGGCATCGTCTGTGAGCGCTGTGGCGTTGAAGTAACCAGTGACAAGGTCCGTCGCGACCGCATGGGCCACATCGCCCTGTCGGCCCCCGTGGTTCACATCTGGTACCTGCGCGGTACGCGTTCGTGGTTGGCCTACCTCCTGATGGGTACCGCCCCGAAGGAAGAGCTCAAGGCGAAGCAGCTCGAAAAGGTTATTTACTTTGCCGCCAACCTGGTGACCCACGTCGACGTTGAGAAGCGTCACGCGGATCTCCCGGAACTGCGCGTTTCACTGACCGCTGAACTCGGAGAAATTGCCGAGCGCGAGGTTCGCGAAGTTGAGCGTCGTCTGAAGGACATCGAGCTCAAACTAGAAACGGCTGAAAAAGAAGGTGAGAAGGACGCCAACCTCCGCGCACTGCAGAAGTTAGGTGAAAAGGAAATTCAGGGCGTCAAGGACCGTTATCAGGAAGAGCGCGAGCTCGCCGAAAACGCCTTCGACACCTTCTCGAGCCTGCACTCCCGTCAGATCATCGAAGACGAGACTTTGTACCGCGAGATGGAATTCAAGTACGACGAGTACTTCGAAGGCGGCATGGGCGCCGAAGCAATTCTGAAGCTCATTGACCGCATGGACCTCGACGAAGAAGAAAAGGTCATGCGCGAGATGATCGAGGCGAAGGATGGCCGCAAGCCATTGTCGGCTCAGCGTATGGCGAAGTTCCTGAAGCGTCTGGCCATCGTCCAGTCCTTCAACCGTCGTGACGAGAGTGGCCGTAGAATGAACGACCCTCGAGCGATGATTCTCGAAGCCATTCCCGTCATCCCGCCGGACCTGCGTCCGATGGTACAACTCGATGGTGGTCGCTTCGCGACTTCGGACCTCAACGATCTCTACCGTCGTGTGATTAACCGCAATAACCGTCTCAAGCGTCTGCTTGATTTACAGGCTCCCGACATCATCGTGAACAACGAGAAGCGCATGCTGCAAGAGGCCGTCGACGCCTTGTTCGACAACGGCCGTCGTGGGCGTCCGGGGCAGGGCCAAAGCGGTCGTCCGCTGAAGAGTCTCTCGGACATGCTGAAGGGTAAGCAGGGTCGTTTCCGTCAGAACCTTCTGGGTAAGCGCGTTGACTACTCGGGTCGTTCGGTCATTGTCGTTGGACCGACGCTGAAGCTGCACCAGTGTGGATTGCCCAAGATGATGGCGCTGGAACTCTTCAAGCCTTTCGTCATGAAGCGTTTGATTGAGACCCAGGTCGCTCAGAACATCAAGAGCGCCAAGCGCATGGTGGAACGTCGCCGTCCGCAGGTCTGGGACGTGCTCGAAGAGGTCATTCGTGAGCACCCCGTTCTGCTGAACCGCGCACCAACCCTTCACCGTCTTGGAATCCAGGCCTTCGAGCCGATTCTGGTTGACGGAAAAGCCATTCAGGTTCACCCCCTCGTTTGCAAGGCATTCAATGCTGACTTCGACGGTGACCAGATGGCCGTTCACGTGCCCCTGTCCGCTGAAGCGCAAGCTGAAGCACGCGTGCTCATGTTGTCGACCAACAACATTTTCACGCCCGCCACGGGTCGCCCGATCACGGAGCCGGCCCAGGACATGGTGTTTGGTGCCTACTACCTCACCCTGCCGGCCAACGATGCCCTCGAAAATGCTCCCGTCTACCGCCAGGTGCACGAGATCGAGGCCGCTATCGAACTCAAGAGTTTGACTCTGCGTTCCACGATTGAGATTCGTCCGCTCGAGGGCTCAGTCCTCGATGGTCGTCTCGCCGGTGCGGGCATTGAGGTCACCGGAGCGAGTCGTCGTTTGGTGACCACCGCCGGACGTGTCTTGTTCAACGAGGCTCTGCCCGCGGGTTACAAGTTCGTCAACTCCGTGATTGGTAAGAACGCGCTGCCCATTGGTTCTATCGTCGAAGAGATCTCCAACGGCTTCGGCCGTCAGCAGGTCGCAACTTCACTGGACGCGATTAAGTCGCTGGGCTTCCGCTACGCCACTCAGTCGGGTCTGACCATCGCCGTGGGTGACGTTGTCACGCCGCCGGAGAAGGCCGCCATCTTGGAGAAGTTCGAAGAGCAGGCCGCCAAAGTTGAGACCAACTACCGTCGCGGAGTAATCGTCGACGACGAACGCCGTCAGCAGCAGATTGAAATCTGGACGAACGCCAACAAGGAAGTGGGTGAGTCCTTCGACCGCGCACAGAACAAGTTGGAGTCCAACTCGATTCGCATGATGGTTGACTCGGGTGCGCGTGGTAACTCGCAGCAGATTCGCCAGATCGCCGCTATGAAGGGACTGGTGTCGAACCCTCGCGGTGAGATGATTCCTCGTCCGATCAAGTCGTCGTTCTTCGAGGGTCTGTCGGTTCTCGAGTACTTCATCTCCACCCACGGAACTCGAAAAGGATTGGGCGACACCGCTCTGCGTACCGCTGACTCCGGTTACCTGACTCGTCGTCTCGTCGACGTGGCCCAGGAACTTATTGTCAAGGAACTGGACTGCGGCACCCCCCGTGGTATTTGGATTGAGAACGTTGGCAAGGACACCCGTGGTGTTCGTGCCTACCTCGAAACCAAGCTCTGGGGACGTGTTACCGCTGAAGACGTGAGTCTCAGCGACGGCAGCACTCTCCCGGCCGGCACCATGGTTCTGGCTGATCTGATGGAGCAGCTGCGTGACGACCCGGCCGTATCGCGAGTTCGCGTACGCACCACGGTGACCTGCGACGCCGTTCAGGGAGTTTGCGCTGCCTGTTACGGATTGTCACTGGCCACCCACCAGCTCGTGGAATTGGGCGAAGCCGTTGGAGTTATTGCGGCCCAGTCCATTGGTGAGCCTGGAACTCAGTTGACCATGCGTACCTTCCACTCCGGTGGTGTTACCGAGAGCGACATTACGCACGGTCTGCCGCGCGTCGTGGAACTCTTCGAGGCTCGTACCCCCAAGGGTGCGGCGAAAGTCTCCGAGCACGCTGGTTCGATTCGTGTCGAGCTCGAAGGCCGCGCCCGCAAGGTCACGGTCATTGGTAACGACGGGGAAGTTCAGGAAGAACTCATTCCGATCAACCGCCACCTGCTCGTTGAAGACGGCCAGGAAGTTGAAGTCGGAACACCTCTGCACGACGGGCCGCGTGACCCAAAGTTGATGATGAAGTTCCGTGGAACCCGAGAAACTCAGCAGTACCTCGTCGAAGAAGTCCAGAACGTGTACCGCGATCAGGGTGTGTCGATCCACGACAAGCACATTGAGTTAATCGTCCGCCAGATGACCCGTCGGGTTCAGGTGGTTGAGTCCAATGGTTCAGTGTGGCTCCCGGGTCAGATGGTTGACATGAAGGTCTTCAATGACACCAATGAGGAAATCGAGTCGCAGGGCAACGCGCCCGCCGACGGTCGTGCCCAGTTGATGGGTATTACCAAGGCGTCGCTGGCCACTGACTCGTGGCTCTCGGCGGCCTCGTTCCAAGAGACCACCCGCGTGCTCACCGAAGCTGCAATTGAGGGTCGCCGGGACAACCTGGTCGGACTCAAGGAAAACATCATCATCGGTAAGTTGATCCCGGCCGGTTCCGGTTTGGGTCACTACAGCCGTAGCAACCTGCGTCTGGACATGCCCGACGCCGAGCTGCTTCCTGAATGGGGCCTCGTGCCCGACAGCGATCCCGACTTTGCGTGGGAACTCGGTGAGATTGGTGGCGACTCGTTCGCAGCAGATTTCGCCTCGCTGACCAACGTTGGAACGGCCACCTACGACGCCTCGGCTCTGCCCGAAGACGAAGCTGGAAACCCCGAAGACGGCATCAACCAAGCGGGTTAGCGACAGCCGTCACTCGCCTCGGCGAGTGACGGTTTGCTCGCGACCCCCGTGGTGTCCTAACATAGAAAGTCCGCGTGCCGGTTCGCCGTTTACGCACAATGAATTAGATCGAGAGAGGTTCCGCGTGCCCACAATTGCACAGTTAGTCCGAAAGGGCCGACAGGACAAGACAACCAAGACCAAGACGCCCGCGCTCAAGGGCGCCCCACAGCGTCGTGGTGTCTGCACCCGCGTACACACCGTGACGCCGAAGAAGCCCAACTCCGCACTACGTAAGGTCGCCCGTGTGCGCCTGACGTCAGGCGTGGAAGTGACGGCCTACATCCCCGGTGTTGGTCACAACCTCCAGGAGCACTCCATTGTGCTCGTCCGTGGTGGACGTGTGAAGGACCTCCCTGGTGTTCGTTACAAGATCATTCGCGGCGCGCTGGACACCTCCGGTGTTCGTGACCGCAAGCAGGCCCGTAGCCGCTACGGCGCCAAAAGGGAGAAATAATGCCTCGTAAGGGACCCGCCGAGCGCCGCGAAGTTGCGCCGGACCCGATCTACAAGTCGGTTCTCGTTACCCAGATCACCAACAAGATTCTCGAGCAGGGCAAGCGCACCATCGCGGAGCGCATCGTCTATACCGCCCTCGAGACGGTGGAGCAAAAGACTGGTGCCGACCCCGTCGCCGCTCTCAAGCGCGCCCTCGAGAATGTTCGCCCCGAGCTCGAAGTTCGTAGTCGCCGTGTTGGTGGAACGACCTACCAGGTGCCGGTCGAAGTTCGTCCCCGTCGTTCGACGACTCTGGCGATTCGCTGGTTGACGGACTATGCGAAGAACCGTCGCGAAAAGACGATGGCCGAACGCCTCGCCAACGAAATTATTGACGCCAGCAACGGCGTTGGCGCCGCTGTGAAGCGTCGCGAAGACATGGCCAAAATGGCCGAATCCAACAAGGCTTTCGCCCACTACCGCTGGTAATTACAGCAAGAACTGACTATGACCGCACGCTTATTCCCCCTCGACAAGGTCCGCAACATTGGGATCATGGCTCACATCGACGCTGGCAAGACCACGACGACGGAGCGCATCCTTTTTTACACCGGTAAGAACTACAAAATCGGTGAAGTCCACGAGGGCGCGGCCACCATGGACTGGATGGTTCAGGAGCAAGAGCGTGGCATCACCATCACCTCCGCTGCTACCACCTGCGAGTGGGACGGCCACCAGATCAACATTATCGACACCCCGGGTCACGTCGACTTCACGGTGGAAGTCGAGCGCTCACTGCGCGTGCTCGACGGTGCCGTGGCGGTCTTTGACGCCGTGGCCGGTGTAGAGCCCCAGACTGAGACCGTGTGGCGTCAGGCGAATAAGTACAACGTGCCGCGCATTTGTTTCGTGAACAAGATGGACCGTATTGGTGCTGACTTCTTCCGCTGCGTCGACATGATCGAAGATCGTCTCGACTGTGTCGCCGCTGTGACCCAGCTGCCGATTGGCGCGGAGAGTGAGTACTTGGGCATCATCGATATTTGCTCAATGACCGCCACGATCTACCACGACGACAAGGGTGAGAAACTCGAAGTGGTCGCCATTCCTGACGCGTACAAGGACCAAGCCGACGAGTACCGTACCAAGCTGCTCGACGTCTTGACGACCTTTGACGACATCTTGATGGAAAAGGTGCTCGGCGACGAGGAGATCACCACCGCCGACGTCCGTCGCGCTCTGCGCGTCGGAACCCTCGCGGGTCACTGCGTACCAATCCTTAACGGCACCGCTTTTAAGAACAAGGGTGTTCAACCCATGCTCGACGCCGTCGTGGACTTTCTGCCCAGCCCGCTGGACCTCCCGCCGACGCAGGGGACCAAGCCCGGTAAGGAAGATGTTCTCGAGCGTCGTGCTGACGACTCCGAGCCCTTCTCGGCCCTGGCTTTTAAAATCATGACCGACCCCTACGTCGGTAAGTTGACCTACCTGCGGGTCTATTCGGGCACCCTGACCAAGGGTGACACCGTCGTGAACACGACCAAGGGTATGAAAAAGGAGCGACTCGGTCGACTCCTGCAGATGCACGCGAACAACCGTGAAGACCGTGACACGATCTACACCGGTGACATCGTCGCCGCCGTGGGCTTGAAGCAGGTCACCACCGGTGACACCCTCGCTTCGGTCGACAACCCCATTCAGCTCGAGACCCTGACCTTCCCCGAGCCGGTCATCCACGTTGCCGTGGAGCCCAAGACCAAGGTCGACCAGGAGAAGCTGTCCAAGGCTCTCTACTCGCTGTCGGAAGAAGACCCGACCTTCCGAGTTCGCACGGACGAAGAGACCGGTCAGACCGTTATCTCGGGTATGGGCGAACTACACCTCGAAGTTTTGGTTGACCGCATGCTGCGTGAGTTTGCCGTCGACGCCAACGTCGGTAAGCCCCAGGTGGCCTACCGAGAGACTATTCGTAAGAAGGTCGAAAAGGTTGAAGAGAAGTACGTTCGCCAGACTGGTGGTAAGGGTCAGTACGGCCACGTTGTCATCACCCTGGAGCCCACGGGCCCCGGCGGCGGCTACGAATTCTGCGACGAAATCTCGGGTGGAGTCAGTCCCAAGGAATACATCAACCCGATCAACCAGGGCATCCAAGAGGCACTCACCTCCGGCGTGCTCGCCGGATACCAGGTGGTCGACGTTCGCGTCCGACTGACTTTTGGTAGCTACCACGACGTCGACTCATCGGAAATGGCATTCAAGATCGCGGGTTCCATCTGCGTGAAGAAGGCCGCCCGCTTGGCACAACCGGTGATTTTGGAGCCGGTCATGTCAGTGGAAGTCGTCACCCCCGAGGACTACATGGGTGACGTCATTGGTGACCTTTCCAGTCGCCGAGGTCGCATTGAAGGTATGGAGCAGAAGGGCAATAGTCAAGCAATTAGGGCACTTGTGCCACTAGCTGATATGTTCGGCTACGCTACTGACCTGCGTTCACGCACTCAGGGGCGTGCAACGTACACCATGCAGTTCCACTCGTACGCAGAAGTGCCGGAAGCGATTTCGAAGGAAATCGTCGCGAAGGCTACGGGCGCGTAAGAGGTCGGGTAACCGACACAAAAAAGGTCCAAACCGTAGTCGGGGCGGGCCACACGAAACCAACCGGATCCGAAGAGGATCCGATCAAGAGAAAGCAAACCCCGACAATGGCAAAGCAGAAGTTTGAGCGCACCAAGCCGCACGTCAACATTGGAACCATGGGTCACATTGACCACGGCAAGACCACGTTGACCGCGGCCATCACCAAAGTCCTCTCCACCCGCAACCCGGGAACGGCCTTCACGCCTTTCGATCAGATCGACAAGGCCCCTGAAGAGCGTCAGCGCGGAATTACCATCTCGATTGCCCACGTGGAGTACGAGACGGAAGCCCGTCACTACGCCCACGTCGACATGCCTGGTCACGCTGACTACGTCAAGAACATGATCACCGGTGCCGCCCAGGTTGACGGCGCCATCCTCGTGGTCTCGGCGACGGACGGTCCCATGCCCCAGACGCGTGAGCACGTGCTGCTCGCCCGCCAGGTCGGCGTGCCCTTCATCGTGGTCGCCTTGAACAAGGCCGACATGGTGGACGACGAAGAACTCCTCGACCTCGTCGAGATGGAAGTTCGTGAACTGCTGAGCAGCTACGACTTCCCCGGCGACGACACACCCATCGTTCGCGTCTCGGCCCTGAAGGGTCTCGAGGGCGACGAAGCATGGGGCGAGAAGATCGTGGAGCTCATGGACGCCGTGGATGCTTACATCCCCGAGCCCGAGCGCGCCACCGACAAGCCATTCTTGATGTCCATTGAAGACGTCATGTCGATCACCGGCCGTGGGACCGTGGTCACCGGCAAGGTTGAGCAGGGCATCGTCAAGGTGGGCGACGAAGTCGAAATCGTTGGTCTGCGCGACACGACGAAGACGACGGTCACCGGTATCGAAATGTTCCGCAAGCTTCTCGACCAGGGTCAGGCTGGCGACAACCTCGGCGCCCTGCTCCGTGGTACCAAGAAGGAAGACGTCGAGCGTGGACAGGTTCTCTGCAAGCCAGGTACCATCACCCCGCACACCGTCTTCGAGGCTTCGGTCTACGTCTTGACGAAGGAAGAAGGCGGCCGTCACAAGCCGTTCTTCGCTAACTACCGTCCGCAGTTCTACTTCCGTACCACGGACGTCACCGGTACCATCGAGCTGCCCGCGGGCACCGAAATGGTTATGCCTGGTGACAACACCGAGATGACCGTAACCCTGGGTAAGCCGATCGCCATGGAAGAGGGTCTCACTTTCTCCATCCGCGAGGGTGGTCGTACCGTCGGTTCCGGTCGCGTCGTCAAGATCCTGAAGTAGGAGCGTCATGGCCGACAACCGTCAAATGATTCGTATCCGGCTGAAGGCCTTCGACCACGAAATTCTGGACCAGTCCACCGCGAAGATCGTGCAAACGGTCGAGCGTACGAATGCCCGCGTTCAGGGTCCCGTGCCGCTGCCAACCGCGAAGCACCGTTACACGGTGATTCGCGGGCCGCACAAGCACAAGGACTCCCGTGAGCACTTCGAGATGCGCATTCACAAGCGTCTTTTGGACATTGTGGATCACACCGCGAAGACTG
Organism: uncultured Actinomycetes bacterium; assembly: GCA_903860915.1. Lineage (GTDB taxonomy): Bacteria > Actinomycetota > Acidimicrobiia > Acidimicrobiales > RAAP-2 > RAAP-2. The sequence goes on from CAIOSJ010000025.1 coordinate 75,942, forward strand.
TTGACTCGCTACAGCGTCTGGATCTTCCAGCTGGTGTGGATATCGAGATCAAGATTCGTCAGGTCTAATTCGCCATCGGTTCGCTGAATGTTTTTGCATTCAGCGAACCGACTGGTGTAGGGTAGTAAGCCCTGCTGTTCTGCAGTGGGGTAGGTAACTCGCGTTACCGAAAACCAACAGATGTGCTCCGTCGCCCTTACGGGAACGCGGAGCCGAAACATTCGAGCGCTCCGCCCGGGTATTTCACCCGAGCGGAGCGTCTGTGTGTCGGGAAGACCGACGCACAGAGAAAGAGGAGAGAAACGTGGCGGCCAAAGCGATCGTCGGCGAAAAGGTGGGCATGACCCAGGTCTGGGATGACCAGAATCGGGCCATTCCTGTCACTGTGGTGCGAGTTAGCCCCACACGCGTCGTACAAGTAAAGACTCCCGAGAAGGAGGGCTACAGCGCCCTCCAGGTGACGTGGGGGACCCGTCGCACCTCAACTTTGACCAAGCCCGAACTTGGACACTTCGAAAAGGCCGGCGTTGCGCCGGGCAAGAAGCTCGTCGAGCTGCGCATCGATGACGTCACGGGCTACACCGTCGGTCAAGAAATTCTCGTTGACCTCCTGGTCAAGGGCGAGAAGATTGACGCCACCGCGGTCAGCAAGGGTAAGGGCTTCGCGGGAGTTATGAAGCGTCACAACTTCGCTGGACAGGGTGCTGCTCACGGTAACCACAAGCACCACCGGGCCCCGGGTTCCATTGGTGCCTGCGCCACCCCCGGACGAGTGTTCAAGGGTCAAAAGATGGCCGGACGCATGGGTGGGGGTCAAGTCACGACCACGAATCTTGAAGTTATTGGCGTCGACGTTGAGCGTAGTTTGATTCTCGTTAAGGGCGCAGTTCCCGGCCCCCGCGGCGGCACTGTGGTCCTTCGTACCTCGGTGAAGAACCCGATGAAGGCCGGAGGCAAGCGATGAGCGATGTGTTTACCCTTCGTGGTCCGATCAAGAAGGAACGCCCTGCTCCCGCGCAGCGTTCCGTAGCCAAGCGTTCGCTCGACGGCACCGTTCTCGGTACCGTTGCGCTGGAGCCCACCATTTTTGGTATCGAGCCCAACATGTCGGTTCTCCACCAGGTCATCACGGCGCAGCTCGCTGCTCGCCGTGCTGGTACGCAGTCCACCAAGACCCGTAAGGAAGTTCGCGGTGGTGGTAAGAAGCCGTTCAATCAAAAGGGAACTGGTGGTGCTCGTCAGGGTACCGTTCGTGCGCCGCACTACCCAGGTGGTGGTGTCGCTCTCGGGCCGAAGCCGCGCAAGTACGACCAAAAGACCCCCAAGAAGATGATTCGTTTGGCCCTGCACTCGGCCCTGTCGGACCGTGCCGCACTCGAGCGCATTGCTCTGATCGACTCCTTCAGCTGGACTGAGCCCAAGACCAAGGGTGCCCTCAGTGCCCTCAGCGCCCTCGGTATCGAAGGCAAGGTTTTGGTTGTGTTGAGCCGTACGGACACCGTGGCCAATTTCGCGTTCCGTAACCTCGACAACGTCAAGACCATCGACAGCGGTGAGATTAACGCGCACGACATTATCGACGCCGACTGGATCCTCTTCACCGAGGCCACCCTGCCGGTCGCAAAGGAGAGCCACTGATGCGTGACGCCATGAGCATTCTCATCCGTCCCGTAGTGTCTGAGAAGACCTACGGATTGATGGAGAACAACGTGTACACCTTCGTGGTGGACTCGTCAGCCACCAAGATTGACGTGCGCAATGCCGTCGAGCAGGCCTTCAACGTAAAAGTTGTCAAGGTCAACACCCTGAATCGTAAGGGCAAGTCTGTACGGAACCGTAAGACCAACGTTGTTGGTCACCGTGCAAACTCCAAGCGAGCCATCGTCACCCTTAAGCCGGGCGACTCGATCAACCTCTTTGAGAACTAAGGACTGTTATGGCACTGCGTCACCGCAAACCAACTAGCCCCGGTCGTCGTTTCCAGACCGTCTCGGACTTTGCCGAGATCACGACGTCGAAGCCGGAAAAATCACTGCTCGGTCCCAAGCCGAAGACGGGTGGACGAAACAACTACGGCCGCAAGACCTCGCGTCACCGTGGTGGTGGTCACAAGCAGCAGTACCGCATCATCGACTTCAAGCGCAACAAGGACGGAATCCCGGCCAAGGTTGCCACCATTGAGTACGACCCCAATCGCACCTGTCGTATTGCGCTCTTGCACTACGTCGACGGTGAGAAGCGCTACATTCTCGCCCCGAACGGACTCAAGGTGGGCGACATGGTCGTCTCCGGCCCCAAGGCGGACATCAAGACGGGTAACGCTCTGCCGATGCGCTACATCCCGACTGGTTCGACCGTGCACAACGTGGAACTGCGTCCCGGCGGTGGCGGCAAAATGGCCCGTAGCGCGGGCATGAGCGTTCAGCTCGTCGCCAAAGACGGTGGCTTTGCCACCCTGCGTCTCCCCTCAACCGAAATGCGCCGTGTGCAGATTGACTGCCGAGCGACCCTCGGTATCGTCGGCAACTCGGAGCACGAGTTGATCAAGATTGGTAAGGCCGGTCGTAACCGCTGGAAGGGTAAGCGCCCGCAGACCCGTGGTGTGGCTATGAACCCGGTCGACCACCCACTAGGTGGTGGTGAAGGTAAGACTTCCGGAGGCCGTCACCCGGTCAGCCCGTGGGGTCAGCCAGAAGGTCGTACACGTCGTCCGAAGCCTTCGGACGCGTTGATTGTTCGTCGTCGTCGTGGACGCGGCGCGCGGAGGTAGGTAGGACATGTCACGTAGCTTGAAGAAGGGCCCGTTCATCGACGCCCACCTACTCAAGAAGGTGGACGCTATGAACGCGGCCAACGAGAAGAAGGTCATCAAGACCTGGAGCCGTCGTTCGACGGTTATCCCGGACATGGTCGGCCACACCTTCGCGGTGCACGATGGCCGACGCCACGTGCCCGTCTTCGTGAACGAATCCATGGTCGGACACAAGCTGGGTGAGTTCTCGCCAACGCGGACCTTCAAGTTCCACGCCGGTCAAGAAAAGACGGGAAAGCGCTAATGACTGGACCCAAGACGAACGAACGTCCCGGAACTCGCGCCGTACTGCGTCACTTTCACATGTCGGCCACCAAGGCTCGAGTTGTTCTTAACCTGATTCGTGGCGAAGACGTGCAGACCGCTCGCGAAATTCTCGCCGGTACCACCCGTGAGGCCGCCGACGTGATCGGCAAGGTGCTCGCTTCAGCGGTGGCTAACGCCGTGAACAACGACGGGCTGAATGCGGACGACCTCTACGTCGCCGCCGCCTACGCCGACGAGGGTGTCACGATGAAGCGTTTCACGCCTCGCGCTCGTGGCCGCGCCGGAAAAATCTTTAAGCGCAGTTGCCACATCGTGGTGATCGTGGCTCGTATGGACGACGACCGCCTCGCTATTTTGCGCGCCGCGCGTAGCGCCCAGGCCGTCGCGTCACGTACCCGTCGCGTCGCGAGTTCGCGTCGCCGTGCGGACCAAACCGCCAGCGTCAACAAGCGCGAAGCGGCTGCGGCCGCGGCCGCCGAGGACGCCAACACCGAGATCGATGCAGTAGAGGTCGAGTCGGTTGAGACCGAGAACATCGTGGAGACCACCAACGTGGTCGAAGCGACAACGGATGAAACGGTGTCGGACGACACCACTGAAGAGACGGACAAGTAATGGGTCAGAAGGTAAATCCCTACGGTTTCCGCCTCGGCATTACGACGGACTGGAAGTCGCGCTGGTTTAAAGAGCGTGGCTACCGTGAACTCGTAATCGAGGACTGGAAGATTCGTAACTATTTGACGCGCCAGCTCGAGAGTGCGGCCGTAAGCCGTATCGAGATCGAGCGCAATGGCGACCGCATCCGAGTAGATATTCACACTGCTCGCCCCGGGATTGTCATTGGTCGTCGTGGTGCTGAAGCCGAGCGTCTGAAGAAGGATCTCGAGAAGATCACTGGTCAGAAGAACAAGTTCTCACTGAATATCCAAGAGATCAAGCAGCCCGAGCTCGACGCCGCGCTGATTGCTCAGGGCATCTGTGACCAGTTGATTCGTCGCGTGGCCTTCCGTCGAGCTATGAAGCGAGCAATCCAGACCGTACAGAAGGCCGGCGCCCTGGGTGTCAAGGTCCAGCTGTCGGGTCGACTGGGTGGTGCTGAAATGAGCCGCACCGAGCAGTACCGCGAAGGTCGGGTCCCGCTGCACACCTTGCGCGCCGACATCGACTACGGCTTCCGTGAGGCCAGTACCGGTACCGGTCGCGTGGGTGTCAAGGTGTGGATTTACAAGGGTGACATCCTGCCCTACCAGCTCACCAATGACGAGAAGATTGTCCGCGAAGCAGCCATGGCCGCTGGCGATGCCGTCCCCGTGGGTGCTTCGCCAGTTGCCCCCAAGGGCGTCGTGCGTGCCGGTGGTGGACGCCGCCGTGCCGAGAGTGCCCCCGTTGACACCAACAGCGAGACGCTGGTGGACATAGCCCCGGCCGATCTACTCGCCGCTACTGACGACGTTGAAAAGCGCATCAGTGTCGAAGAAGACATTGAGCGCCGTACGGCCAACGATCACACCGACACTCCTCACTTCCGAAAGGACGCGGACTGATTATGTTGATGCCCCGCAAGGTTAAGCACCGCAAGCAGCAGCGAGGTCGTATGACCGGTAACGCCAAGGGTGGCGTGGACCTGAACTTCGGAGACTTCGGTATCCAGGCCCTCGAGGCCGGTTGGATCACCGCTCGTCAGATCGAGGCAGCTCGTATCGCCATGACTCGTCACGTGAAGCGTGGTGGAAAAGTATGGATTCGAGTGTTCCCGGACAAGCCGGTAACCCAGAAGCCCGCCGAAACGCGGATGGGCTCCGGCAAGGGCAACCCCGAATTCTGGGTAGCCGTCGTCAAGCCTGGGCGCATCATGTTCGAACTCGGTGGAGTGGAGGAGCCCTTGGCTCGTGCCGCCATGGAGCGCGCAATTCAAAAGATGCCCATCAAGTGCAAGTTCGTCGTTCGGCCTGGTACGCACGGAACCCCGGAGGTTACGATCTAATGGCAAAAACCAAAGAACACGTCGCAGAATTGAAAATTCTCGGGGACGCTGAGCTCATTGAGCGTATCGGCGAGGCTCGTAAGGAAATGTTCAACCTGCGTTTTCAGTTGGCCACCGGCCAGCTCGACAACACTGCACGCCTCCCCGAGGTGCGCAAGGACATCGCTCGCTTGTCGACGTTTCTACGTCAGCGCGAAATAGCAGCCGCTGAGGCTGCTGGAGAAGGTGAATAGTTATGACTGATGAGACGAAAGTGGTACGCGATAACTCGCGTAAGATCCGCGAAGGCATCGTGGTCTCGGACAAGATGCAGGCGACTCTGGTCGTAGCCGTCATGGAGCGAGTCACGCACCCGCGCTACGGCAAGACGGTCCAACGTACGAAGAAGCTCTATGTCCACGACGAGAAGAACGAGGCGAAGATCGGCGACCGGGTTTTGGTTCAAGAGACCCGCCCGCTCTCGAAGTTGAAGCGCTGGCGCTTGACGGAAATTGTGGAGCGTGCCCGATGATTCAGCAAGAATCCCGCCTGCGCGTAGCCGACAACTCTGGTGCCAAGGAGGTCCTGTGTATTCGGGTCCTCGGCGGTACCCGTCGTCGCTACGCCTCGATTGGTGATGTGTTCATCGCCACCGTCAAGGACGCTATTCCTGGTGCGGCTGTGAAGAAGGGTGACGTCGTTCGCTGCGTCGTCGTTCGTACCGCCAAAGAGAAGCGTCGTCCCGATGGTTCCTACATCAAGTTCGACGACAACGCCGCGGTGTTGATCAACGACCAGCTACAGCCGCGGGGCACCCGCATCTTTGGCCCAGTCGGTCGCGAACTTCGTGACAAGAAATTTATGCGCATCATTTCGCTTGCGCCGGAGGTGTTGTAATGAAAATCCGTAAGGGCGATGACGTCCTCGTTCTCGCCGGCAAGTACCGTGGCGAGCGTGCGACCGTGGAAGAAGCGATTCCTTCCACGAATCAGGTAATCCTCGAAGGCCTCAATATCGTAAAGCGCCACACGAAGCAGAGTGGCACCACGATGCAGGCCGGCATTATCGAAAAGGCCATGCCCCTCGACGCTTCGAACGTTGCGTTGTGGTGCGGTGGTCACAAGGGTCCGGCCAAGGTCGGAATCAACGAGGCGGATGGCGTGAAGACGCGCGTATGCCGTAAGTGTGGAGAGGCACTGTGACCACTACCCGTCCCCGTCTGAAGGTCCGCTACGACCAGGAGATTCGCGCTGCTCTGAAAGAGGAGCTCGGTCTCGAGAACATCATGCAGGTCCCGCGTTTGGAAAAGATTGTTCTGAACTCCGGTGTGGGTCGCGCGACCCAGCAGGCCTCGCTGCTCGAAGGAGCTCAGCGCGACCTGGAGCTCATGACCGGCCAGAAGCCGATCGTGACCCGGGCTAAGAAGTCCATCGCCAGCTTTAAGCTGCGTGAAGAAGTACCCATCGGTGTCAAGGTCACCCTGCGCGGCGACCGCGCGTGGGAGTTCTTTGACCGTTTGCTCAGCGTGTCGATTCCTCGAATCCGTGACTTCCGCGGCTTGTCGGCGAAGTCCTTCGACGGCCGAGGAAACTACACCTTCGGTATTAACGACCAGTTGATCTTCCCGGAGATTGACTACGACAAAATCGACGCGCCGCGCGGTTTCGATATCACTATCGTCACTACCGCTGCCAACGACGAGCAGGGCCGCGCTTTTCTTAAGGCGTACGGCTTCCCTTTTAAGGAGACCAAATAATGGCTAAGAAGGCACTCCGCATCAAGCAGCAGGCGACGCCGAAGTTTTCGACGCGCGCCTACACCCGCTGCCAGCGTTGCGGTCGACCGAAGTCGGTATACCGAAAGTTCGGCCTCTGTCGAATTTGTTTACGAGTCATGGTGCACGCGGGCGAAATCCCGGGTGTCACGAAGGCCAGCTGGTAAGGAGATCAGATTATGACAATGACTGACCCCATAGCCGACATGTTGACGCGTATTCGCAACGCCAACTCCGCCATGTTCGACTCGGTATCCATGCCGGGTTCGAAGGTGAAAGAGTCGCTAGCGAAAATCCTCCAGCGCGAGGGTTTTATTAGTAGCTACGACGTCAAGACGATCGATGGTAAGCCCGGAACCACTCTGGAAATTCAGCTGAAGTACTCGATTGACCGCAAGCGGACGATCATGGGTATTAAGAGAATCTCCAAGCCGGGTCTACGTATTTATAAGAAGGCCGACCAGATGCCCAAGGTTCTCGGAGGCGTCGGCGTAGCCGTCGTCTCAACGAGCCACGGACTGATGACTGACAAGGAAGCACGACGTCAGAAGTTGGGCGGCGAGGTTCTCTGCTATGTCTGGTAACCCGTTCACTAACCCGCAGGAGATTCGCTGATGTCGCGTATTGGACGCAACCCCATAACTGTTCCGGCAGCCGTCACCATCACCGTCGCCGGTGCCGTGGTGTCGGTCAAGGGACCCAACGGCACCATGGCTCGCACCTTGCCCGGTGGCATCACGGTCAGTCAAGAGGGTGACACCTTGCTCGTTGACCGTCCCGATGACAGCCGCGAGCACCGTTCGTTGCACGGCCTGACTCGTACCTTGATCTCCAACATGGTCGTCGGTGTTACCGACGGCTGGAGTAAGGAACTGGAAATTATTGGCGTGGGTTACCGAGCCGCCGCCAAGAGTCCTGGCTCTTTGGAACTGGCGCTGGGCTTTTCGCACCCCGTGCACTTCGACGCTCCCGAAGGCGTGACCTTCGAAGTGCCGATTCCGACCAAGATTGTTATTAAGGGCGCAGACAAGGAAGTGGTTGGTCAAGTGGCCGCCTCTATCCGCAAGCTGCGCAAGCCCGAGCCCTATAAGGGCAAGGGTGTGCGGTACGCCGGTGAGCGTGTACTGCGCAAGGCTGGAAAGGCGGCTAAGTAATGTCTCGCACTACTCGTGAACTACGCATTCGTCGTCACTCGCGACTTCGCAAGAAGATCACCGGAACGGCCGAGCGACCCCGCGTTGCGGTGAGTCGTTCCAACAAAAATATCTCAGCTCAGATCATCGACGACGTTGCGGGGCGCACCCTCGCAGCCGCGTCATCGGTGGAGGCTTCCTTGAAGTCGACGAGCGGAGGCAACATCCCAGGTGCCACGGCTGTCGCTGAGCTTCTCGCTCAGCGGGCATCAGCCGCTGGTGTCACGACGGTCGTCTTCGACCGCGGTGGCTACGCCTATCACGGCCGCGTTGCGGCCTTTGCCGACGCGCTACGCGCGGGAGGATTGGAGTTCTAATGACGAACGAAACTGAATACGAAGAGCGCACCATCAAGGTGAACCGAGTGTCCAAGGTTGTTAAGGGTGGTCGTCGGTTCTCCTTCACCGCTCTGATGGTCATTGGTGACGGTAACGGCAAGGTTGGTCTCGGCTACGGCAAGGCTAAAGAAGCTGGTCTCGCTGTTCAGAAGGGTCTCGAAGAAGCTCGCAAGAACCTCTTCGAAGTGCCCCTCGCTGGCACCACGATCGTGCACCCCGTCATCGGCGAAGCCGGTGCCGGTCGCGTGATGTTAAAGCCCGCCGCTCCCGGTACCGGAGTTATTGCCGGAGGGGCCGCTCGCGCCATCCTGGAAATGGCTGGTATCCGTGACATCCTCGCGAAGTCACTGGGATCGTCGAACGGTATTAACGTCGCTCACGCCACCATTCAGGGCTTGAAGCAGTTGCGCACGCCGGAAGAGATTGCCGCCGTGCGGGGTAAGCCACTGGACCAGGTTCTGCCGGCCGGTGTGCTGCGCGCGTACCGAGAGCGCCAGCGTGAGGCTGACCTGTTTAAGACGACGGAGATCTAATCATGACGGAACTGAAAGTAACGCAGACGCGTTCGGCGATTGGCACCAAGCCCAAGCACCGCGGAACACTTCGCGCTCTGGGACTTCGTAAGATTGGTCAGAGCAACGTTCTGCCCGACCGTCCCGAAATTCGTGGAATGATTGCTCGCGTACCCCACCTAGTCACGGTAGAAGAGGTTAACTAATGAAGTTGCACGATCTCCAACCAAATCCGGGCTCGACGAAGCGTAAGCGCATCGTGGGTCGTGGTATCGCGGGTAAGGGTGGCAAGACCGCTGGTCGTGGAACCAAGGGACAGAAGGCTCGTCGCCAGATTCCCGCCGGTTTCGAAGGTGGCCAGCTCCCCATCCTGCAGCGCATCCCCAAGCTCAAGGGATTCACGAACCCCTTCCGCGTGGAGTACCAGCCAGTGAACCTCGATACGATTACGGTGCTCGGCTTGACCGAGATCACGCCGGAAGTCTTGGTCGCCAATGGTCTGGCGCAGAAGAAGGACTTCGTCAAGATTCTGGGCCGCGGGAACCTGTCGGTCGCGATCAACATATCAGCGCACGCCTTCTCGGCTTCGGCCAAGAGTGCTATCGAGTCGGCTGGTGGCACCACCACCATCGTTCCGCTGCCCTTCGCAGTCCGCCCTCCGGCGGCTGGCAACCAGCACCAGAACCGCTAGGCCCTCATGCTCGCGCGCCTCGCGAACATTTTTCGTGTCCACGACCTTCGCAACAAGGTTCTGTTCACTCTGGGCGTTATCGCGCTGTACCAGCTAGGGGCGAACCTGCCCGTTCCTGGGGTGAGTTGGAGCCAAGTGCAGTTGCTCCAATCCAAGGCGGGCGCCAGTGGCGTGCTCGGGTTCCTCAACCTCTTTTCGGGCGGAGCGTTGACACGTATGGCCGTCTTCGGCCTCGGTGTCATGCCCTACATCACGAGCTCCATCGTGATCCAGTTGATGACCTCGGTCATTCCCAAGCTCACGCAGTGGCGTGACGAGGGTGCGACCGGACAAAAGAAAATCACCCAGACCACCCGCTACATGACTATTGGTTTAGCCCTGTTGCAGAGCACTGGTCTGGTCTACGCCTTCCACGGCCACGACCAGGCGCTGCTGGGATTCAACATTGACCTCATTCCGAAGTTCACCTTCTGGCTGGGTCTCTTTATGGTTCTGATCCTCACGGCGGGGACCGCCTTCGTGATGTGGTTGGCGGAACTCATTACCCAGCGTGGTATTGGTCAGGGTATGTCCCTTCTTATCTTTGCCAACGTTGTCGCGGGCCTTCCGACGGGTGGCCGCGCGGTCTTTTCCGAGGGTGGACCCATCAAGTTCGGGGCCATCGTTGCAATTTCCATCATTCTGTTGGTGGTCATTATTTTCATGGATCAGGGCCAACGTCGCATCCCGGTGACCTTCGCCCGTCGAGTCGTGGGTCGAAAGATGATGGGTGGTAATTCCACCTACATCCCGCTCAAGGTGAACCAGTCGGGAGTTATCCCTATCATCTTCGCGAGCTCGGTTCTCTACATTCCCGTCCTCTTGAGCAACGTGGTGCCGTGGGCGAGTTTCCAGAACTTCGTGACCAAGTCCTTCCGCCCAACTTCTGCGATCTACATCGGTTCCTACTTCGTACTGATCGTGGCCTTCACCTTCTTCTACGTCTACATCGCCTTCGAGCCGCACCAGCAGGCCGATATGTTGCGTAAGCAGGGTGGCTTTATCCCGGGTATTCGTCCCGGCATGCCCACCGAGAAGTACTTCGCGAAGATGTTGAGCCGCATCACGGTCGTTGGTGCTGGCTTCTTGGCCTGCGTGGCGGTCATCCCCAGTGTGTTAATGGCAATCTGGAACATCAACCGCTTCCCCTTCTACGGAACTACCCTGCTGATTGCGGTGGGTGTGGCGCTCGAAACCATGCGCCAGATCGACAGCCAGTTGATGATGCGTAACTACGAAGGATTCCTGAAGTAGGTACTATGGCATCGCGACTAATTCTTGTCGTGCTGGGCAAGCAGGGTGCCGGTAAGGGCACCCAATGCAAGGCGCTGGCTTCGACCTACGGAATTCCTCACGTTTCTACCGGAGACATTTTGCGCGCCGCGGTCAAGGCTGGCTCGCCGCTGGGTCTGGAAGTGAAGTCCGTGCTGGATGCGGGCGCACTCGTCTCGGACGATCTCGTCGTGAAACTGGTCGCCGAACGACTCGCCGAAGGTGACGCCGAACGCGGAGCGCTACTCGATGGATTTCCTCGCACCCTCGCCCAGGCTGAAGCGCTGGAGAAACTTCTCGGCCCGAGTGGCGTCTCGCTGTGCGTGAATCTGGACGTGTCGACGGAGCTGGTCACTGAACGCCTCTCGTCTCGTCGGGTCTGCCAGGAGTGTGGTGCGATTTATCGCGCGAGCGACATCGAAGCCGTCTCGGGGACCTGCTCGGAGTGCAGCGGTGACGTCGTGCAGCGCAGAGACGACCAACCCGAGGCCATACGTCAGCGCCTCGAGGCCTACGAGCGCGATACGGCGCCCCTCCTGGACTTCTATGACGCCCGGAAGCTCCTAGCCGTGATCGACGGCAGCGTGGAAGTAGGAGCGGTGGGCTCAGCGATTGATGACGCGCTCAGCACCCGAGGTTTGGTGTGAGGCGCAACGCCGATGAACTGAACAAGATGCGCCGGGCCGGCAAGGTCGTCGCGGAGATGCACGAAAAGACGCGTGAGGCGATTCGCCCCGGGGTCACGACCATGGATCTCAACAAAATTGCGGCCGACGTCATCGAACGTCGCGGGGCGCGTTCTAATTTTCTCAATTACCACGGTTTCCCCGCCGTGATTTGCACCAGTCCTAACGACATGATTGTGCACGGTATCCCGGGTGATTACGTCCTGGTCGAAGGCGACATTATTTCGGTGGACTGTGGTGCGATTATCGAGGGTTACCACGGTGACGCGGCCTACACGGCGGGTGTCGGAACAATTACTGCCGCCGCCGCGCGACTCATCGAAGTAACCGAGCGTTCTCTCTGGGCCGGGATTGACCAGATGACGAAGGGCAATCGCCTCAACGAAATCGGTCGCGCCGTCCAGCAGGTCGCCGAAGCCGCCGGGTATGGTGTGGTGCGCGAGTACGTGGGCCACGCCATCGGTACCGCGATGCACGAGAGCCCCCAGGTGACGAACTACTGGCCCGGTAAGCCCGGCCCCACGCTCAAAGAGGGCATGGTCTTTGCCGTAGAGCCAATGATCAATATCGGCAGTCCGTCCACCTACCAACTCGACGATGGTTGGAGCGTCATGACCGCCGACGGCAGTCTGTCGGCCCACTTCGAGCACACCATCGCCATTACCGACAACGGCCCCGAAGTTTTCACCCTCGCGTGAGTCGTAGGTGGGGGAGTCACATCCTTCGCTGTCCTGTGTTTTTTTTGCCACTCGGACGCCTGAGGGCGGCTGGCCGAGTGCTCTCTTTTTGGTAAAGGGCCGCAAAATTATTATCAAGAATGAATCCGTCGAAGGGCCACGAATATTCGACGGGGATGCCGGTGACGGGTTGCGTCTCGTGCCGACCAGCTCGTCGGGGAATAGTGCTGCAACCAGGAGCCGTCTCGTGTCACCGGCCTGAGCGCGCGGGGTGCTTGCGAAGGTCGTAGCGGGTCTCGAGGATCACTTCGCCCGACGGGGCCGTGCCGCTCTCGCGACCCTTCGAGTTCCCCATGGGGAGGTACTGCTGGTTGCGGTTCAAGAAAAATTCAACCCATTGTTGCGTGGTCTCAGCGCGGAGCGAAGAGAACGAGGAATGGACGTAGACCTAGTGTTTGTTGTAGTTTGACCTAGCGACCTAGGGCCTAACGTCACAAATTGGGCTGTCTAACTGGGTCGCAAAAGGGCCGTTTTTGCGTTCTCGTGAAAATTCGGTAAGATATCAAGCCGACCTCTGGGACACCTCAGGGTCAACCGTGGAATCCTCTCGAGGGTGACACATACTGCCGTACCAGCAACAAGGAGAAAGAAACTGAGCAAGCCGAAAGAAGACGCCTTCACCGTAGAGGGCACGGTTGTTGAACCGCTGCCCAACGCGATGTTCCGCGTCGAACTGGAAAATGGATACACCGTGCTCGCGCACAGCTCCGGAAAGATGAGGATGCACCGCATTCGCATTCTGCCGGGCGACAAGGTTCAGGTTGAAATCACGCCCTATGACATGGCGCGCGGTCGAATTACCTACCGGTATAAATAACAGTTTCGGTATCAGTTTCTCACAAGTCGAGAAAGAAAGACGTAATGAAGGTTCGAGCCAGCGTTAAACAGATGTGCGAAAAGTGCAAGGTCATTCGCCGGTCAGGTCACGTCCGCGTGATCTGTGAGAACCCGCGTCACAAGCAGCGCCAGGGATAAGAGGAATATATGGCCCGTATTGCCGGAGTAGACATTCCCCGCGAAAAGCGGACAGTGATCTCGTTGACCTACATCTACGGTGTAGGACCGACGACGGCGCAGCAGATTTGCGCCTCGACGGGTATCGACGAGTCGACGCGTGTGCGTGACCTCAGCGAAGCTGACGTCAACAAGTTGCGTGCCTACATCGACCAGAACGTCACGGTCGAGGGAGACCTTCGTCGTGACGTCACCCAAGACATCAAGCGCAAGATGGAGATCAACTGCCTGCAGGGGATCCGTCATCGCAAGGGACTGCCCGTTCGCGGCCAGCGAACCCGTACTAATGCCCGCACCCGTAAGGGACCGAAGCGCACTGTCGCCGGTAAGAAGAAGGTGAAGAAGTAATGGCTGCTAAGCCCTCCGCAGTGCGCAAGCCGCGCCGCAAGGAACGAAAGAACGTCGCCTTTGGGGTCGCTCACATCAAGAGTTCCTTCAACAACACAATTGTTTCGATCACTGACCCTGAGGGCAACGTGATTGCCTGGGCGTCATCCGGTCAGGTCGGCTTTAAGGGTTCGCGTAAGTCAACCCCCTACGCCGCTCAGCTCGCCGCCGAAAAGGCCGCCAAGGCGGCCATCGAACACGGCGTCAAGAAAGTTGACGTTCTCGTTCGTGGCCCGGGTTCGGGTCGAGAGACCGCCATTCGCTCGATCGCCGCCGCGGGAATTGAGGTCGTCGCCATTAAGGACGTGACCCCACTGCCCCACAATGGCTGTCGTCCCAAGAAGCGTCGCCGAGGCTAAGGAAAATTATGGCTCGTTATACAGGACCCGTGTGCCGACTTTGTCGTCGTGAGCGCACCAAGCTCTACCTCAAGGGGGAGCGCTGCTTCTCCATGAAGTGCCCGATGGCGGAAAACTCGGATCGTCAGACCCGCGCTTTCCCACCTGGCATGCACGGCGCGAGCCGTCAGCGTCAGGGCTCGGAGTACTTGACCCAGCTGCGCGAAAAGCAGAAGGCTCGTCGAATCTATGGTCTGCTCGAAAAGCAATTCCGCAACCTCTACGAAGAAGCCAACCGTCGCCCCGGCATGACCGGAACGAACTTGTTGCAGTTCCTCGAACTGCGCCTCGACAATGTTGCCTACCGCGCCGGATGGGGTGCTAGTCGCGCTCAGGCTCGCCAGTTCGTCCTGCACGGTCACGTCACTATTAACGGCAAGCGCGTGACGATTCCTTCCTACCGCGTTCGCCCGGGTGAAGTAGTAGCGCTCAAGAGCGTTACTCGCGAAAACTTCAACGTCGTACGCAACCTCGATGTCCTCGACCGTAATGTTCCGGGCTGGCTTGAGAAGGGCGACGGTGGATTCTCCATCACTGTTCGCACCGTTCCTCAGCGCGAACAGATCAACGAAGGCATCAAAGAACAGCTCATCGTTGAGTTGTACTCGAAGTAATTCTTTACACAAGCACACCCCCAACCACGCACGCAAGGAGTCAAAATGCTCATTATTCAGCGCCCCACCATTGAGGCCATCGGCGACGAACAAAACAACCGTCAGTCATTTTCCGTAGGTCCCCTGGACCCCGGGTTCGGTCACACCCTCGGCAACTCACTGCGCCGCACGCTGCTCAGCTCGATCCCTGGCGCCGCGGCGACCAAGGTTCAGTTCGAGGCCCCCACGCTGCACGAGTTCGACGTGATTGAAGGCGTCAAGGAAGACGTTCAGGACATCACCTTGAACTTGAAGGACCTGTTGCTCAAGGTTGAGTCCGACGAGCCGGTGCGCCTGCACCTCGAGAAGACCGGTGAGGGTGCCGTTACGGCCGCTGACCTGTCGACGACGGCCGACGTCACTATTTTGAACCCGACCCTGCACCTCGCGTACTTGACCACCAAGACGAGCAAATTGTCCTTCGAACTCACCGTCGAGCGTGGCAAGGGCTACGTTGGCGCCGAAGGCAACAAGGGTTCGTCGACCATCGGCGTTATCCCCCTCGACGCCATATTCTCACCCGTACGTCGCGTGACCTTCGAAATCGAGCCCGTCCGCGTGGAGCAGTCCAAGGACTTCGACAAGTTGATTCTCGACATCGAGACCGACGGATCGCTCAGCCCCAGCGAGGCACTGGCTTCCGCCGGTAAGACGCTGTCGAGCCTGGTTGGTCTGATTGCCAGCTTCGACGAGGCTGCTCCTGCTCTCGAGCTCGGAGACGTCGGCACCGCCGTCGCCGCCGCGACCGAGTTGGACAACATCACCATCGAGCAGCTGGGTCTGGCCGAGCGTTCGCGTAACTGCCTGAAGCGCGCCGGCATTAACACCTTGGCGCAGTTGATCAACTGCACCGAGCGTGACCTGACCTCCATCACAAACTTTGGCGCCACGTCGCTGAAGGACGTTGAGGAATGCCTCGAAGAGCGCGGACTTTCGCTTAAGGCAGAGGGCTAACCATGAGGGCAACTCCGAAGAAAGGTCGTCGCTTCGGCGGCGACGCAGCGCACCAGAAGGCCATGATGGGCAACCTCGTGGCGTCGATGATCGCTGCTGAGTCCATCGTGACCACCGAGGCCAAGGCCAAGGCCCTGCGACCCATCGTGGAGAAGTGCGTGACCGCGGCGAAAAACTCGCCAGAAGGTTCCGTCCACGCTCAGCGTCGCGTCGTTGCCTTCATCCGCGACAAGGACATGACGCACAAGCTCTTCACCGAGATTGCACCGCGCTACACAACTCGTCCTGGTGGTTACACCCGGATCTTGAAGTTGGGGCCGCGTCCGGGCGACAACGCTCCCATGGCGCGTATTGAGTTCGTCTGATTCTTCCGTGGACGCCACCCACCGGTGGCGTTTTGATCTGTCCTACGACGGATCATTTTTTCGGGGTTTTGCTTCACAACCGGGTCAAGTGACCGTGGTGAGTGCCGTCCAGGACGCACTCGTACTGAATCTACAACTCGCTCAGCCTCCCCTTATCGTGGGCGCCGGAAGAACCGACGCGGGAGTTCACGCCTTTGCCCAAGTACTCCACGTTGACCTGCCGACGGCGCTGTACCGCGATGATAGGGGCAACGAGGCGCAGCGTTTGATGCACTCGCTCAACCGACAGCTCGAAGGTCGCATTGTGATTCACGAGGCGCGTATCGCACCACCCGAATTCAACGCCCGCCACGACGCCACGTGGCGGGCCTATCGCTACCTGGTCATCGAAACGAAGTACCCAGCCTTGGCCCTCAGCCAGCAGAGCTCCTTTAGCTGGGCGGTCCCGGGTCCGCTTGATATCGACGCGATGAATCGAGCGACGGCACAGCTGGTGGGGAGTCACGATTTTCGATCTTTCTGCCGCCGACCCGATGGCTCGAATGCCGATGATGAGTTACGTCGGATCGTTCTCGAGGCGACGTGGTCGCGGCTCGCTGATACCTGGCACGTGACGGCGAGAAACGAGAGTGCCCTACGTTTCGACATTCGGGCCTCCTCCTTCTGCCATCAGATGGTGCGCTCGCTGGTCGGCACTTTGGTGGCCGTTGGACGTGGGCGTCTGGACGAAAATGCCATAAAAGAAAGGCTTTTAGAGCCATCTAGGGTGAATATGCCCGATCCCGCCCCGGCCGGAGGGCTGTCGCTGGTCGGGGTCGGCTACAGTCAATTTGCCGGAGGGGCCTCAGGTTTTGTATCGTAGAGAGTCCCTTGGATAACTGTGCCACCCTGGCTCGGTCTTCTCCGAATCGCTGAAGGAAAAAGAACTGTGAAGACGTACTCACCAAAGTCTGCGGAGATTGTCCGCGAATGGCACGTCATTGACGCCGACGGACTCATCCTCGGACGTCTGTCGACCGTGGTCGCCTCAATTCTGCGTGGCAAGCACCGCACCTTCTTCGCCCCCCACATGGACACGGGCGACAACGTCATCATCATCAACGCCGACAAGATCGTGATCACCGCGAACAAGGTCGACCAGAAGCAGGCCTACCGCCACACTGGTTACCCCGGTGGTATCCGATCGACGAGTTGGAAGGACCTCATGAAGGACAATCCGGACAAGCTCGTGTACAACTCGATCAAGGGAATGGTCCCGAAGAATCGACTGGGTCGTGCGCAGATGGAGAAGCTCTTCGTCTACGCCGGTCCGCAGCACCCGCACGCTGCGCAGAAGCCTGTTGCATACGACACCTCGGCCATCCGCCGCGGTTAATTAGGAGACCTCACATGGCTAGTCCTCTCACTCAGTCCACCGGACGCCGCAAGCGTGCTGTTGCCCGTGTTCGCTTTCGTCCGGGTACCGGAACCATCACAATTAATGGTCGTGCCTTTGACAACTACTTCACGTCACCGACGCACCGCCAGCTCGTCACCGAACCGCTGCGTTTGACTGACACGGAAATCACCTACGACATCGAAGCCACCATCGAAGGTGGCGGAGTCGCTGGCCAGGCCGGATCGCTACGTTTGGGAATTGCTCGTTCGCTCATTGAACTCGACGAGACTCTACGTCCGGCCCTCAAGGCCGCGGGCTTGCTGACGCGCGACTCCCGTAAGAAGGAATCGAAGAAGTACGGCCTCAAAAAGGCTCGTAAGGCTCCGCAGTACTCGAAGCGGTAATTCTTCGTGCAGTTTGGCACGGACGGAATTCGCGGCCGCGCCGCCGACGAAGTCACCCCCGAGGTGGCCTATCGTCTGGGGGTTGCGGTCGCTTCTGTTTTTCCCAATGAAACCATCTTTGTCGGCTACGACACGCGTGAGAGTTCTCTCGAACTGAGCCGCGCCACCCTTCGGGGGCTGCACGGCGCCGGTGCACGAGCACACAACCTCGGCGTTATCCCCACCCCTGGCGTCGCGATTATCGCGCAAGAGCGGGGCGGCGCGGGAATTGTTATTTCGGCCTCCCACAATCCGTATTACGACAACGGCCTAAAGGTTCTCGGCCGGGGTGGCAGTAAGTTATCGCCCGCCACGGAAGCCCTGCTCCAGCGGGCCTTCGACGAGGCCAGTGCGGCGCCCACGGGAGAAGTTGCGACCCACGAGTTCGTCATTGATACCTCGGCCCACCGCCACTACGTCGAACGTCTGCGGACCCTGGTGCCCGCTTCCGCCCTGGAGGGATTGCACGTGGTCCTCGACTGCGCCAACGGCGCCGCCTCGGCCTACGCGACCGACGTCTTCGCTGGTCTCGGCGCCCGGGTCACGACCTTGCACGATCAGCCGAATGGTCGAAATATCAACGAGGACTGCGGCTCGACGCACCCCGAGGAACTTGCGCAAATCGTCGTGGCGCTCGGCGCCGATCTCGGACTGGCCTTCGACGGCGACGCTGATCGGCTTATTGCTGTTGACGCGACCGGCACCCTGCGCGACGGCGACGATTTGATGGTCCTGTTTGCTCTCGACCGCGAAGCACGAGGCCTCCTGCAGCACACCCTGGTGGTGACGTCGATGAGTAATCTTGGACTGCGACGAGCCATGGCTGAAGCCCACATTGCACTCGTCGAGACGGACGTTGGTGACCGCAATATTCTGGTCGCCCTCGAGGAGAGAAATCTCAACTTTGGCGGCGAACAGTCGGGGCACCTGATCTTTCGCGACTTGGCCCCGACTGGTGACGGCATGATGACGGGAATTTTGCTGGCCGAACTTGTGACCCGCACCGGGCCCCTCGACGTCGTGGCGAACGCGGCCTGGCGACGGTTACCGCAGCGACTCATTAGTATCCCCACCGCTGATTTCACCGACGACGTGGTGCCGAGCGCGGTCGATGAAGTGTGTCGTCGACACCAGCTTGAGCCCAGTGATCTGCGCTTGGTGGTGCGCCCGTCGGGCACGGAGCCAGTGGTGCGCGTGATGGTCGAAGCTGATTCATCGTACGTGGTCGACGAGTTCTGCGAGCTCGTAGCCCACGCCTGCGCCTCGCGCGAGTAAAACCACCACCGGGGGGTAGAGTTGTCACCATGTGTGGCATCATCGGAGTCGTCGGGTCCCCAAACGCACTTTCCATTCTTCTAGAGGGTCTGGAGCGACTCGAATACCGTGGCTACGACTCCGCGGGCGTCGCCCTCCACGTCGGATCTGGCACCTGGCGAGCTCGCGCCGCCGCCGGTACAGAGTCGGTGGCCTCGTTGATCGAATCCTGCGCCAACGCCCCCGTCGGTTCATCCTCCGGCATTGGCCACACCCGTTGGGCCACCCACGGAGCCCCCGGCGAGTCGAACGCGCATCCCCACGTTGACTGCTCCGACTCGCTGGCGCTGATTCACAACGGCATCATTGAAAATCACAATGAACTGCGTAGTGAACTGATCGCCCGAGGTCACATTTTTTCGTCGGTAACCGATACCGAGGTCCTGGCGCACCGTATTGAGGAATTTCGCACGGAGGGTCGTAGTCTGACTGAGGCCGTTCGTTCAACGCTGAAGGAAGTCCGCGGAGCTTTCGCCCTCGCGGTGATCGACGCCGCGGAGCCCGACGTCATCGTGGCCGCTCGTCGCATCTCGCCCTTGATCATCGGGACCGCGGACGGGTCGACCTACCTCGCCTCGGACGTTCCGGCGATATTAGATAAGGCCACTCGTTTTTTCATCGTGGAGGATGATCAGCTGGTCACCGTGACGCCGGCGGGATTTACTGCCTCGTCAGTGACGGGCGAGCCCTGCGAATTGCGGGAGTTGATTGTTGACTGGGACCTCGAAGCGGCCCAGAAGGGCGGTTACGCCGACTTCATGAGCAAGGAGATGAACGAGCAACCGGCGGCTTTACGGGCGACCCTGCTCGATCGAATTGACGCCCACGGGACTATCAAATTCGACGAATTGCACATCAGTGATGAGCAATTACGCGAGGTGCAGAAGGTGACCCTCGTGGCCTGCGGCTCGAGTTACCACACGGCCATGGTGGCCAAGTACGCCATCGAGCGTTGGGCGAGAGTCAGCGTCGAGGTCGACATCGCTAGTGAGTTTCGTTACCGTGACCCCATCGTCGGTCCGCACGACCTGGTAATTGGGGTCTCCCAGAGTGGCGAGACCATCGACACCCTGCTCGCTATGACCGAGGCCAAGTCGCGTGGCGCCATGGTGGCAGCCATCACTAACGTCGTGGACTCCTCGATGGCTCGTCAGGCCGACGCGGTGCTCTACACCCGCGCCGGTCTAGAAATCTGCGTGGTGGCGACCAAGTCCGTCGTGGCCCAAATTGTCGTCCTGGAGCTCCTGGCGCTTCGACTAGCCCAGCTGCGCGGCACGCTAACTCCGGCCGAGGTGGACAGCGTCGTAAGGGATTTCGACCGCGTGCCCGAACTGGTGGCGGAGACTCTGTCTCGTGACGAGCAGGTTCGCAGCGTCGCGCTGGCCCTTGCGGACACTCGAGATTTCTTCTTCCTGGGTCGCCACGTCGGCTATCCGGCGGCGCTCGAGGGGGCGCTCAAGCTCAAGGAAATTACCTACGTTCACGCGGAGGGTTACCCCGCCGGCGAGCTGAAGCACGGCCCGCTGGCCCTGATCGAACCAGGGGTGGTCGTGGTCGTGATTGTCACCGACGGCTCAATGAGAGAAAAGTTATTGAGCAACATTGCCGAAGTAAAGAGTCGCGGGGCCACGGTCGTGGTCATTGCGCACGACGGCGACCACGAAGTGTCGGCCGTGGCTGACTACGTCTGCACCGTGCCACCCACCCAGGTTCTGATGTCACCCCTCGTTGATCTCGTCGTGATGCAGCAGTTTGCCTACCATCTCGCGCAAGCGCGGGGTCTCAACGTCGATCGACCGCGCAACCTAGCCAAAACGGTGACGGTGGAATGAGTTCGACGGTGGGAATCGGTATTGACCTCGTCGATGTCGACCGATTCGCCAAGGTACTGCGCCGCCGGCCTCGACTGACTGAACGCCTCTTCACGGCGGGGGAGCGCCATGATTGCAATGGCGCCCCGCAGCGTCTGGCGGCTCGATTCGCGGCGAAAGAGGCCGTCTGGAAAGCCCTGAGCGTCGGGCTCGGTGGTGTGAACTTTCACGACGTGGCGGTGGAGCGCGCGGCCAGCGGCGCTCCGGAACTGGTTCTATCGGCCAGCGCCCTGACACGCGCGGCCGAGTTGGGAATCACTAACTGGCACCTGTCACTAACCCACACCCCCGTGAGCGCTGGGGCCATAGTTATTGCCGAGGGCGAATGACGCCGGTCGAAGGAATTCGCCGACCGGCCTGGGCCGAGATCTCCCTGTCGGCCCTACGTCATAATGTGCTCGCTCTACGAAGCGTGCTCGGCCCGACGCAGATTTGTGGTGTGGTGAAAGCCAACGGCTACGGCCACGGCGCGGTCCTCGCGGCGTCCACCCTGGTGGACAGTGGCGTGGCGGGTTTAGCCGTCGCCATTGTTGATGAGGGTGTCGAACTACGTGACGCCGGTATTACGGCGCCCATCCTGCTGCTCGCCGAAACGCCGGCGGACACGGTGGGTGACGCCCTCGATAACACTCTGACCCTCACCATTGGCTCACTCGACGGAGCTCGGGCCGCCGCCGCCGCCGCTCGGGAGCGTGGGGGCCGGCACCCCGTGCACGTGAAACTCGACACCGGCATGCACCGCATGGGCGCAGACCTCGCCACCGCAATCAAAATTCTGGATATTCTGAGCGATTGCCCGACGCTGGTGATTGAGGGTTTTTATTCTCACTTTCCCGTCGCGGATTCGCCCGCCACCGCGGACCAGGAATTTTCCTTGAACCAGATCGCCGCCTTTGACGCCTTCGTGACCGCGGCCGCCGCTCGAGGGGTGGTGGCGCCGGTTCTGCACCTGGCCAACTCGGCCGCCGCTCTTTCGCTGCCCACCTCGCGACGCAGCATGGCCCGTATTGGCCTCTCCCTCTACGGTCACCTACCCGAGCCGAGTTACGTGACGGCGCTGGAGGAACAGGGGCTCTCGCTTCGTCCCGCACTTTCGCTACACGCCCAGGTGACTGCGGTGCGGCAACTGCCCGCCGGCGAGCGAGCGAGTTACGGCCGCCGCCGCGCCCTGCCCGGTCCGTCCACGGTCGCAACGGTGCCCTTCGGCTACGCCGACGGCTATCCCCGTCGCCTCTTTGACGCCGGGGCCGAAGTTCTCATCAATGGACGTCGCCACCCCTTGGCGGGGGCCGTCACGATGGATCAGCTGGTCATTGACTGTGGTGACGCGAGTATTCAGGTGGGCGATGAAGTGGTGCTCCTCGGCCGTCAGGGGGACGAGGAAATCACGGCGGAAATGTGGGCTCACTGGGCCGACACCATTACCTGGGAGATTTTGTGCGGCATTGGCGCCCGAGTGCCGCGCGTCGCCGTGGGCTAGTGGTGGCTGACCCCCTGTTGGGGCTGACTAGTTGCACGCGATGTGCCCTGTCGCTCACTCGCCACCGCGTGATTGTGGGTAGTGGACCAGCGAGGGCCGCACTGGTAGTGATTGGCGAAGCGCCCGGTCGTAACGAAGACGAAGGGGGCGCCCCCTTCGTCGGTCGTAGCGGCACCCTCCTCTTCACTCTGATTAAGGAAGAACTAGGACTGTCGCGAGAGCAGTGCTTCGTGACGAACGTCGTCAAGTGCCGTCCACCGGCCAATCGCCCGCCGAAGAAGGAAGAATTGAGCGCCTGCCGTCCGTGGTGGGAGGCTCAAATCGCTAGCCAGTCGCCCCGAGTGATAATGACCCTTGGGAATACGGCGACCCGGGCCGTGCTCGGGCAGCGCGAGCCCATCGGTGAGTTGCACGGGCGGGTCCATCGCAGCGACGCCGGGCCGGTGGTGCCGACCTATCACCCGGCCGCGGCC
Source organism: uncultured Actinomycetes bacterium (assembly GCA_903860915.1). Classification (GTDB taxonomy): domain Bacteria; phylum Actinomycetota; class Acidimicrobiia; order Acidimicrobiales; family RAAP-2; genus RAAP-2. Next base: position 98,956 of record CAIOSJ010000025.1, read on the forward strand.
CTGCGGGGTGGGCCTAACGTAGTAGCCGTGATACGTCGCGACCTCCAGTTGATTGCGACCTTGCTGGGGCCCGAGCAGTGACGGAGGGGCGTCGTACGGGTTCGACAAGCGAGACGCACCGGGCCGGAGTGGAGTTCGCTCAGCTCCTCGAGCCCGGTGACGTGGTGCTGCTCTGTGGGCAACTCGGTGCGGGAAAGACCACTTTCACTCAGGGCGTGGCCTTCGGCCTGGGAGTGGCCGATCGCGTCACCAGCCCGACTTTCATCATGGTGCGCGAGCACCTCTGTGTCGATCATCCCTTGATTCGCGTTCTGCATCACGCCGACCTCTACCGGACGAATTCGTTGGACGAAATTGTTGATCTCGCGCTCGGAGAATTAGTGGAAGAGAGTGCGGTGGCGGTGATCGAGTGGGGCGACATGGCCGAGGAGATTTTCGCGGCCTCCGCCATCTGGCTGCGACTCAGCGCGCTCGGTGAATTCGAGCGCGAGTTTTCCGTCAGTGGGTACCCCGAGGCGCGTCGAGCGGCCTTTGAGGCGTGGTCGAGCTCGTGATTACTCTCGCCATCGAAACGGCCACGACGGCCTGTTCGATAGCCCTCCGCACGGCCTCGGGTGAGGTCCACGAACGTCTGCTCGATACTCAACGGCGCCACACCGAAGTGCTGACTGCGGGAATAAACGACGCGCTCTCGGAGTTCCAGCTCAGCGTTCGTGATCTCACTGCGATTGTCGTTGATCGAGGTCCCGGACTCTTCACGGGCCTGCGGGTGGGCCTCGCCACGGCCCGGGGTCTCGCCGACGCCCTCGGCGTACCGCTGCTCGGTGTCACCTCCCTAGAAATTCTCGCCCACGAGGCGGCCCCGACGAGCTCGACCGAACAGATTCTGGCCCTGGTGGATGGTCGACGCGGTGAAGTCTTTGCCCAGACCTTTCGTTCGAGTACGTCACTACTGGCACTCTCGCCCGCCGAGGTCCGCACCCCCCAGGACGTGGTCATTGAGTGGGGGACCAGCGGCCTACCGGTGACTGTCGTCGGTGACGGCGCTCAGCGTTACCGCGAACTCTTTGGTCTTCTGCCCAATATCAGCATCGTGGACATTGTCCATCCCTCTCCAGCGACAGCGCTCAGGCTGCTGGACCTCGTGGCGACGGGGGACGTGTCACCCCTCTACTTGCGCGAGGCCGACGCGGTAGCGAATTTTTCAACCCGCGGCGGTGTGGCGTGAGCGCGGAATGGATAATTCGCCCCGCCGAGCGCCGCGACGTGCCGGCAATACTGGTGATCGAAGAATCACAGTTCCCCGAGCCCTGGTCCAAGGCCATGGTGCTCGACGAAGTGAGTGCGGCGCCGAATCGTCGTTACAGCGTGGCGGTCACGCCCACGTCCTTGGTTGGTTGCCTGGGTTTGATGTTCGTCGAAGATGAAGTGCACGTCAACACCATTGGCACCCACCCGGAGTGGGAAGGACGCGGTGTCGCGCGCTCGCTGCTCGACGAGGGTTGGAACGAACTACGAGCCCGTGGCACCCGGCGAGCCACCCTCGAAGTTGCGGTATCGAACACTCGCGCGCAAGCACTCTATCGACACTACGGATTCGCCCCCGTCGGCATCCGAAAGAACTACTACCAACGCAGTGGCGAGGACGCCCTGGTGTTGTGGGCTGACTTGCTGTGATGAACCCTGCCGCCAGCCTCCTACGATGACACCGTGACTCTGATTCTCGGCATCGAAACCAGTTGTGACGAAACGGCCGCGGCGATAGTGGACGAAAACTACCTGGTGCGCTCGTCGATTATTGAGTCCTCCCTCGACCTCCACCGAGATTTCGGTGGAGTGGTCCCCGAACTCGCGGGTCGGGCACACCTCAGCACCATCGGCCCCGTTGTTCGCCGCGCCCTCGAGGGGGCCGGCCTCGATCCACTCCAGCCCGCGATAGACGGCATCGCCGTCACCAGCGGCCCCGGCCTCATTGGTTCGCTACTCGTCGGACTCTCGGCCGCTAAGGCCTACGCCCTCGGCTGGTCGCTTCCCTTCGTCGGCGTGCACCACTTAGAAGGTCACCTCTTTGCGCCCCTCCTCGAAACGCCCGACATGGAGTGGCCAGTTCTCACCCTCTTGGTGTCGGGCGGTCATAGCGCCCTCGTGCTGCACACGTCGCCCGGCGTTCACCGGGTCATTGGCGAAACCATCGACGACGCCGCCGGCGAGGCCTACGACAAGGTGGCTCGTTGGCTGGGCCTCGGATACCCCGGTGGACCAGTCATCGATCAACTGGCGAGCCGGGGGAACCCCTCCGCGCTCACCTTGCCCAAGTCCATGTGGAACGAAACGCTGGACTTTTCCTTCTCTGGTTTAAAGACCGCCGTGGTGCGCGCGACCGAAAAGAACCCCGACCTGGCCCTCGAGGACGTGGCGGCCAGCTTTCAGGCGGCGGTGGTGGAACAACTACTACGTAAGACGCGCCAGGCCCTCGAAGAGCACGAAGTTCGTGGGGTCGCCCTGGCCGGCGGCGTGGCCGCTAATTCGGCGTTGCGCCGAGGGCTCACCGAGCTCGGGGCGCAGTACCAACTCGCCACCTACCTGCCCTCACTGGTGATGTGCACCGACAACGCCGCCATGATCGCGGCGGCGGGCCTCTACCGACTGCGACACGATGGACCTAGTGCGCACGAGCTTTCGGCCTCGCCCAACTGGCAACTGGCGGCCCTGTCGTGAGCGCGCGCTGGATACCCTTCGACGTGTCGCTCGCTCTGACGGACCCCTTCGCCCAGTTCGCCCAGTGGTTCGAAGAAGCGAGTAGGGAGCTGCGTGAGCCCGAAGCCGTGTCGGTGATCACCAGTGACGCTTCGGGTCAACCCAGCGCCCGCATGGTGCTGCTGCGCGAGCGGACAGATTCGTCCTTCGGCTGGTTCACCAATTACGACTCGCGTAAGGGCCACGATCTCGTTGAGAATCCGCAGGCCGGGATCCTGTGGTACGTGGAGCCGCTGGGCCGTCAGGTGCGCATCGAGGGTGTCGTGGCTCGTATGTCGCCCGAGGAATCAGATGCCTACTTCGCCTCGCGTCCGCGCGGGCACCAAATCGGCGCCCACGCCAGTGGCCAAAGTGAAGTCATTAGCTCCCGGGCGGCCCTGGAGCGGCGCGTACGCGACGTGGAAGAGCGCTACGAGGGCGGGACCGTACCGCGACCCGCTCATTGGGGAGGCTTTCGACTAACGCCACGCTATTTCGAGTTTTGGCAGCACCGTGAAGATCGGCTCCACGACCGTGTCATCTACCGGCCCGAAGGTGAGGGCGGCTGGCTGCTCGAGCGCTTAATGCCCTAATTTTCGGCGACTGCTCCGCGAGAGATTCGTCGTAGCCCAATGGGCCCCAAGATGAGAACGACGAGGAGGCTAATTCCTCCGCCCGCTTGGAAGATGCTGCGCGAGGAGAAGATGTTCAGTAGTAGGCCACCGAGGGCCATGGAGACGAGTGACGTGGTGGTGACCGAAGCGTTGAGAGCAGCGGACACTCGCCCGAGGATGTCGGCGGGTGAACGCGAGTAAATCATGGTCATGGCCGCCACACTGAGGAGTCCGTTGGCACCGCCGGCCAGCGTCATAAGGAACATGGCCAACCAAATGTTGCTGCTGAGACCGATGAGAAAAAACATGCCACCGAGAATCCCGGCGGCGATGAAGAACCACTTCGAGCGTCCGAGGTCATTAGCCGGCACCCGCCGACCGAGCAGAGCTCCGGCGATATTGCCTACGGCGTAGACCGCGTCGAAGAGCCCGAATTCAAAGGACGTGGCGTGCAGCACACGAACAGTGAAAAAGATCTGGCAAATATTCACCACGCCGATGGCCAGCACGAAGAAAATGGTATTGATCACGATGATGCTGAGCACGGGGTCGCGAAAGAGCCAGCGAAACCCGGCCGTGAACTGACCACGTCTCTCCGCCTTGCTCGTGGGTTCCGGTACGCGGTTACCTCGAAGGGCGAGCGTGCCGAGGGCGCAGAGGACGAAGGAAATGGCGTCAATAAAAAGAGGCCACCGCTGACCAGTGGCCGCCACTAGTACGCCACCGAGGAGCGGTCCCGCGATACCAGCGACGCCCTGAAAGCTCTGGAGGGTGCTTTGAGCGAGGTTCATATTTTCGACGCCGACCAGGCTGGGGACGAGCGCGGAGTAACCGGTGCCCGAAAAAGCCACCCCGCAACCCAAGGCGCCCATGAGCAGAATTGTGCCGAGGGTGCCGGTGACAAAACCTAGGGAGAGCGCGATGGTCGCCTCAATGAGGCAGACGAGGGGAAGGAATTTTTTTGCCGAGACCCGGTCGGCGACGACGCCGCTGAGCGGGGCCAATATCACCGGTGGAATCATGCCGGCCATCGTGACCGCCCCCACGGCATAACCGCTGGCGTGAGGGGCGAAGCGGAGGAGAATCGTGATCATCGCGATGGCGTCTCCGGCCAGGGAGACGGAACGAAAGAGACCGATGAGTCGCAGGTCACGCCGCTGATCGCGGGTGAGATCTCCCACTAAATCGCTGAGATGGAGGTCAGACCACCGTCGACCACGAGGCTCGCCCCCGTGACGAAACGTGCCTTGTCACTCAGCAGAAAGACGATGACGTCAGCGATATCCCGCGGCTGGCCGAGTCGGCCCAGGGGCGTCGTGCCAACGACGTTGTTCTCGAGCCCGGGAATGGCCAAGAGTGGCTCGGTCATCGGAGTTTCGATGTACCCGGGGCAGACGGCATTGACCCGAACGCCAACTTTGGCGAGTTCGTGCGACGAGGCCCGAGTGAGACCCAATAAGCCAGCCTTCGACGTACAGTACGCGGGCAGCCACTCGTGGCCGAACCAGCCGAGGACCGAGGAGAGGTAGACAATGGACCCACCCTCGCTGAGTTTGAGGTGGGGGGCGACCTCGTAGGTGAGGGCTGCCGCGGCGGTGAGATTGATGCTGATCACAAAGTCCCAATTCTCGGGGGTGAAGGTGGTGATGGGCTCGGGACCGGTGACGCCGGCGGCGTGGACCAGACCGTGGATGCCACCGTGGACGTCGACGGCCGCGTTCAGTGCTTCGACGCGCTGAGCGCTGTTCGCAACGTCCACGACGGAAAAAGAGCAGGCGACACCCAGTTCGTGACAGAGGGCTGCGGTTTCGGCCATGCCCTCTCGATTAAGGTCCCAGAGGGCTACGGCTTGCCCAGTTTCGGCCAGGGCGACTGCGGTTGCGCGACCAATGCCGGACGCTCCTCCGGTGATAAGAACTGCGGACACGGGGCCTCCTTGGGTTGGCCCAAGGTTAGACCGTGAGGGCCCTCGCCCCCTGTTGGCACTCTCCAGCCAGTTCTGCTAAATTGGCACTTGCAACGTTCGAGTGCCAAAAAGCACAGGAGGCTTTAATTATGCAACTACACCCCTTAGAAGACCGAATCGTCGTTCGTCCGAACGGCGCCGAGGCGACCACTGCGTCAGGTCTGGTCATCCCGGACACCGCGAAGGAAAAGCCCCAGCAGGGCGAGGTTTTGGCAGCTGGACCCGGCCGCCGTGCCGAGTCCACTGGTGAACTCATTCCTTCGGGCGTTTCCGTGGGCGACACTGTCGTGTACTCCAAGTACGGTGGCACCGAGATCACGATTGACGGTGAAGACCTGTTGATTCTCTCCGGCCGCGACGTATTGGCCACCATTACTAAGTAGCAGTGATGGTTCGGCGCCGATTCGTCGGCGCCGAACCTCAGGCTCCCGATTCTCGTAGAAAAGGAACACAATGTCTAAACTCCTCAAGTTTGATGAAGAGGCCCGCCGTGGCCTCGAAGCTGGTGTCGACAAATTGGCCGACGCCGTCAAGGTAACGCTCGGGCCCAAGGGTCGCAACGTCGTTATTGGCAAGAAGTTCGGCGCACCGACCATCACCAATGACGGTGTCTCGATTGCTCGCGAAATCGAGTTGGAAGACCCCTTCGAAAACATGGGCGCGCAGTTGGTCAAAGAAGTCGCGACCAAGACGAACGACGTGGCCGGTGACGGTACCACGACGGCGACGGTGTTGGCCCAGGCCCTTATCAAAGAAGGTCTGCGCAACGTCGCCGCCGGCGCCAACCCCTCGGGTTTGAAGCGCGGTATCGAAAAGGCAGTGAAGGCGGCCGTGGAGTCAATTAAGACCCAGAGCCAGCCGGTGAACGACAAGACTCAGATTGCTCAGGTCGCCACCATCTCGGCGGCTGACGCTTCGATTGGCGAGGTCATCGCTGACGCCATTGACAAGGTCGGCAAAGACGGAACTGTCACAGTTGAAGAGTCGAACACCTTTGGTATTGAACTCGAACTCACCGAAGGAATGCAGTTCGACAAGGGTTACCTGTCGCCGTACTTCGTGACCGATCAGGAGCGCCAGGAGGCAGTCCTGGAGGATGCCTTCATCCTCTTCACTTCGGGCAAAATTTCGAACGTGCACGACCTCGTGCCGGTTCTGGAAAAGGTCATGCAATCAACCCGCCCTCTGCTGCTCATCGCCGAAGACGTCGATGGTGAAGCCCTCGCGACCTTGGTAGTGAACAAGATTCGTGGCACCTTCACTTCGGTGGCCGTAAAGGCCCCCGGTTTTGGTGAACGTCGCAAGGCCATGCTTCAGGACATGGCCATCCTCACGGGTGGCACCGTCATCTCTGAAGAGATCGGCCTCAAGCTCGACACTGCGACCATGGACCTGCTCGGTCGTGCTCGTCGTATCGTCGTGACCAAGGACGCCACCACCATCGTCGATGGTGCCGGTACCGAAGCCGACGTCAAGGGCCGCGTGGCTCAGATCAAGCGTGAAATCGAAGACACCGACTCCGACTGGGACCGTGAAAAGTTGCAGGAACGTCTCGCTAAGTTGGCCGGCGGCGTTGCCGTGGTCAAGGTGGGCGCCGCAACCGAAATTGAACTCAAGGAAAAGAAGCACCGCATCGAAGACGCCCTGTCGGCGACGCGCGCCGCTGTCGACGAGGGAATCGTCGCCGGTGGCGGCACTGCCCTGGTTCGTTCGCGCGCCGCGGTTGAGGCCCTCGTGCTCACCCTCGAGGGTGACGAGGCGACTGGTGCACGTATCGTGGCGAACTCCTTGGATGCGCCACTGCGTCACATCGCTTCGAACGCTGGCTTCGAAGGTGCCGTGAAGGTTCGTGAAGTTGCGGACGCCACGGGTTCTTTTGGACTCAACGCCAATACCGGCGAAATCGTTGACCTCGTCGCTGCGGGTGTCATTGACCCCGCCAAGGTAACTCGTTCAGCTCTGCAGAACGCGGCGTCCATCGCAGCACTACTCCTCACCACGGAAGCCATTGTGGCGGACAAGCCCGAGGCCGATGGTGGCGCAGGCGCCGCTGGTGGCATGGGTGGTATGGGTGGCATGGGCGGCATGATGTAAGTTGCCAGTTCTCTGGATACTGAAAGGTGTCGGGCTTTTTGGCCCGGCACCTTTTTTCATACGTGGTGGGCGATGCTACCCAGGGCCTTAGGAGTAGTGCGAAAGGAACTCGTCGCGCTGACCTCTGGTGCTCTGTCGCCAAGCAAGGCTTGCGAGGGAGCGAACTACGAGCGTCTAGGCCTCGTGGTGGTCTTCCACAGCTAGGTGGGGGAGAACCCTTTCGAGCCACGACGGCAGCCACCAGTTGGCTGAACCGATGAGGTGCATGAGTGCCGGTACCAGGAGCGTGCGCAGGATGAAGGCGTCGAGCAAAACAGCGCTGCCGAGTCCAATGCCGAATTCGGCAATGACGCGTTCGCCGCCGAAGACAAAGGAGATAAACACGCAGATCATGATGAGGGCCGCCGCGGTAATCACGCCCCCAGTGTTGGCCTGGCCGTGGATGACCGCTTCCTTGTTGTCATTCTTACGGAGCCACTCCTCGTGCATACGTGACACCAAGAAGACTTGGTAGTCCATCGAGAGGCCGAAGAGAATGGCAATCATGATGACGGGCAAGAAGGCCTCAATCGGTCCTGAACCCGCACCAATCAAATTGCTACCCCAGCCCCACTGGAAGACCGCTACGACGACCCCGAAGGACGATGCCGCCGCTAGGAGGTTCATGGCAGCCGCGACGAGGGGCACCAGGATGCTGCGGAAGGCGATCATGAGCAAAAGACAGCCCAGCAATACAATCACGCCGACGAAGAGGGGAATTTTTCCCTGGAGGACATTGGCGAAGTCGTCGAAGACAGCGGTAGCACCACCGACGTAGACCTTGACACCCGTGCCCTTGACGATGGAGGGAATCACTGAGGTTCGTAGTTTGGTGATCAAGTCGCTCGTGACTTGCGACTGGGGACTGGCGTCCTGGATGACGTTAATAATGCCCAGACTGTGTGTGCGGTTGAATTCAACGGGAGTCACCGCTACTACGTGGGGCACGTGGCGCAGGGCTCGGTTCAATTTGTCAATAGTGGCGACGTCACTCGCGGACTGGGCTTGGGCCACGATTTGTAGCGGGCCATTGGTTCCCGGTCCGAAGCCCGTAGACAGGTAGTCGTACGCCATGCGCGTCGTGGAGCCCACTGGGTTGCTGCCGGCATCGGCATTGCCGAGGTGGAGCGAGAAGAAGGGGACGGTGAGACTGCCCATCACGACCAGGGCGCCAGCCGAAAAGCTACGCGGGTGACGCGCAACATAACGGGACCAACGAACCCAGCCACCTTCTACCGTGCGCCCTTGGGGTCCCGATTCGCTCAGTCGACGGCGTTCCCGTCGGCTGAGAACGTGTTGCTTCTGGAAGGCTAGGAGGGCGGGGAGCAGGGTGATGGAGGCCAGCATCGTGATAGCGACGGTGATGGAAGCCCCGACCGCGACACCGTTTAAGAAGGAGAGCCGCAGAACCAACATGCCGAGTAGGGCCACGCAGACCGTGGAACCGGCGAAGAGTACAGCCCGGCCGGACGTATTGATTGCCGTCATAATGGCGTCGTCGACGCTCATACCCTGTTTGAGGCCCTGACGACTGCGAGTGACAATAAAGAGGGCGTAGTCAATGCCGACCCCGAGGCCGATGAGCGATCCCAAGGTGGGCGCGAACTGAGCAATGTTCATGGTGTGGCTCAAGAGAACGGTGGCCGCTGACGCAATGGTGAGTGAGAACATCGCCACCCCTAGTGGTAGCAGCATCGCAAAAAAGGACCCGAAGGCCAGCAGGAGAACGAGAGCGGCGGCGATGATGCCGAAGATTTCGCCGGGGTTGCCCTGGGGGCGAGCCAGCATTTCAAAGGCGTGACCGCCGAATTGAACGTCGAGGTGAGCGGACCGGTACGTCGATCCTAAGCTCTCGACGGCCTTGATCTGATCGAGGGGAAGCGAGAATGACCTGACGCGAAAGGTGACCGTGGCGAAGGCAATGTGGTGGTCAACGGGACTTATCTGGCGTTGGCCCAAACAGACATTGGCCACGTTGTCGCAGTAGGGGGAGAGCACGGAGCTCACCATGGGGACGGTACGTACCTTGGCGATGAGTTCGTTGATGGAGCTCATGACTTTGGGGTCGTCGAAGGAGGTTCCGGTCGTGTGAAAGACAATTTGGGCGGAGTCACCCGAGTGGGCGGGAAAGCCCTTGGCGAGGAGGGCGTACGCGTGGGTGGAGTCAGTTCCCGGGAGACTGAAGGAGTCCGAATACGACGAGCCCGCGGCCGATGCAGCGGCGGAGAGACCGACGAAAAGAGTGATCCAGGCCAGTAGGACGAGCCAGCGACGACGAATACTAAGGCGAGCAAGACGCTTCATGAGATACTCCAAGGGGGTGGGGGTCGGTATTCTACGAAGACGTAGACACGACACTTCAGCCTATCGGGAAGAGAAATGTGACCAATCTGACACCGCCGGAGCGTTTTTCTGGCCACGATTACCCTCAAATAATCCCGGTGCCGCCGCAGCGGGTCGCTGGCCAACCCGCTCCGTGGTTCGTCGACACTGCTCGGCGTTCTGGGATTTCCTTGGAAACGGTGGCTGAAGCCCTTCGCCGTCGGGGTCAGCATCTCGACAACACACTCATTCCGAGTGACGTAGCGGAGCTCTCCGGGATCGCTGACGGTGACCTTACGGCCATCACCCGTCAGTCGGCGGTACTCGTCGCTCTTTTTGAGGAAGACGGCGAAACGCACGTGGTCTTGACGCGGCGTTCCATGCAGTTGCGCCACCACCGAGGAGAGGTGGCCCTACCGGGCGGCCGTAGTGACGGAGAGGAATCAGCCATCGAAACAGCCCTGCGCGAGGCGCACGAAGAAGTCGGTATCGCGCCGAGTACGGTGACACCCATCGCGTGGCTCACTCCGCTCGTGACTTTCGCTTCGGGTTCGGCGATTTGGCCGGTCGTCGGCATCTTGGGAGCCCGACCGACTCTGGTCAGTGATCCCGTGGAAGTTGAGCGCGCTTTTACGGTCTCACTAACCGAGCTGCTGGCCGATGACGCCTTTTTGGAGGAGCGCTGGCGACGTGAAACGAGTCGGCCGGGATCTGATCCAGAGGGCTTCTTTCCGATCAGTTTCTTCCGAGTCCCCGGAGAAATTATTTGGGGAGCGACGGGGCGAATTCTGAGAGAACTTTTGACTATCGTCTCGCTCGGCTAATCCGCTGGGGCACGAGGTCTGCGGGCTCGGGTAGATTATCCGTACAACTGTGCCGGAATGGCCGGTTAATGAACGACGGAGGTCACAGTGGCGGAAGTAGAAATTGGCATTTACAAATCGGCGCGCCAAGCGTACGGATTTGATGATATCGCCATAGTTCCGTCGCGACGTACCCGTGATCCCGAGGACGTGGAGATCACCTGGCAACTCGACGCCTACAAATTCAAGCTGCCCCTTTTGGCTTCAGCCATGGACGGCGTCGTTTCACCGACTACCGCTATCGAGATTGCTCGCTTGGGCGGTCTCGGTGTGCTCAACCTCGAAGGCCTCTGGACTCGCTACGACGACCCGATGCCCCTCTTCGACGAAATTCGTGAACTCGATGACGAGCGTGCGACGAAGCGGATGCAGCAAATGTACATGGAGCCCATCAAGCTCGAACTCGTGACGCAGCGCATCAAGGAGATGAAGGCCGCCGGCATCACCACTTCCGCCTCCGTCACGCCTCCGCGCACCGCGTGGATGGCCAAGGCCATCGCCGATGCCGACCTGGACATCCTCGTCATTCAAGGCACTGTCGTCTCGGCCGAGCACGTCTCAAAGACCGTGGAACCGCTCAACCTCAAGAAGTTCATTCGCGAGTTCGATATTCCGACCATCGTTGGTGGTTGCGCGTCCTACCAAGCGGCGCTGCACCTCATGCGTACCGGTGCGGTTGGCGTGCTAGTGGGGGTGGGACCAGGCAACGCCTGCACCACACGTGGTGTTCTCGGTATCGGTGTGCCGCAGGCCACCGCAATTGCCGACGTCGCCGGCGCTCGTATGCGCCACCTCGACGAGACTGGTGTCTACGTCAACGTGATCGCCGACGGTGGTATGAGTAAGGGCGGTGACATCGCGAAGGCTATTGCCTGTGGCGCTGACGCAGTCATGATCGGATCGCCTCTCTCCAGCGCTACCGAAGCACCCGCCCGGGGCTTCCACTGGGGCATGGCCACCTTCCACCCGACCCTCCCGCGTGGTGCGCGCGTGCGCACGCAGGTTCGCGGCTCGCTCGAAGAAATTCTGCTCGGGCCGGCCACGGAAAACGATGGCCGCATGAACCTCTTCGGAGCCCTGCGCACATCCATGGCCACCTGTGGATTCGAGACCGTCAAGGAATTCCAGAAGGCTGAGATCATGCTGGCCCCGTCGTTGCAGACCGAGGGTAAGCAGCTGCAGCGCGCCCAGGGCGTTGGCATGGGGCATTGAGTTCAGTTCTTGTCGTTGACTTCGGGGCGCAGTACGCGCAACTGATTGCCCGTCGCGTTCGAGAGGCTCACGTCTACTCGGAAATTGTCCAGAGCACCATCACCGCCGAGCAGGTACGCGCGAAGGCTCCCGGGGCCATCATTCTCTCGGGCGGTCCCAAGTCGGTCTACGAAGTACCGGCGCCGTCCCTCGACCCAGCCATCTACGAACTCGGTATTCCCATTCTCGGTATTTGCTACGGTGCTCAGCTCATGGCCCAACAACTCGGTGGCTCAGTCGAGCGCACCGGCGCGGGAGAGTATGGTCGCACCGACGTCACCAGAAGTGGTGAGAGCCAGCTCGTTGCCAACTGGTCCCAGGTCAACAGCGTCTGGATGAGTCACGGTGACGCCATTGCCGCGGCACCGCAGGGCTTTTCGGTTACTGCCTCGTCACCGCAAGCACCGGTCGCCGTGATGGAGGACGCGAATCGTCGTTTCTACGCGGTGCAGTTTCACCCGGAGGTTGTTCACAGCGAAGGTGGTCAAGATCTGCTCGTCACTTTCTTGCACGAGCTCGCTGGTGTAACTCCTTCGTGGACGAACTCGTCAATAATTGAAGATCAGGTCGCACTGATTCGTGCTCAGGTGGGCTCCGAAAAAGTGCTCTGCGCCCTTTCGGGTGGAGTGGACTCGGCGGTAGCGGCGGCTCTCGTAACGCGAGCCGTGGGTGATCAGTTAACCTGCGTTTTCGTTGATACCGGTTTGATGCGCATGAATGAGGGCGATCAAATTGAAGAAACCTTTACGCGCCAGTTCGGTGTAGAACTCATTCACGTTAAGGCCCAGGATCGATTCTTTGATGCGCTGGCCGGGGTAACTGACCCTGAACGTAAGCGTAAAATTATTGGTGAACTTTTCATTCGTGAGTTTGAAGCGGTGGCCCGCGAGCTGGGCGCCGGTGGTGACGGACCTCGTTTCCTGGTTCAGGGAACTCTCTACCCCGACGTCATCGAATCCGGTTCGGGGCATGCCGCCAATATCAAGAGCCACCACAATGTGGGGGGGCTACCCGAAGACCTTTCCTTTGAGCTCATCGAACCACTGCGCAGTCTGTTTAAAGATGAAGTACGTCAAGTCGGCGAGGAATTGGGTCTGCCGACGGAGATCGTCTGGCGCCAGCCCTTTCCGGGCCCCGGACTCGCCGTCCGCATCGTGGGTGAAGTCACTCGAGAGCGTGCTGAGATTCTTCGTAACGCCGATCACGTGGTGGTTGACGAAATTAAAAAGGCTGGTTTGTACCGCGCACTCTGGCAAAGTTTTGCGGTGTTACCGGCGGTACGTACAGTGGGCGTTATGGGAGATGGCCGCACCTACGCATACCCGATTATCATCCGAGCCGTCACCAGCGACGACGCCATGACTGCGGACTGGGCTCGGTTGCCCTACGACGTTATTGAGGCTATTTCGAGTCGCCTCATTCGTGAGGTCGAGGGCGTGAACCGTGTCGCGCTGGACGTCACGAGTAAGCCACCCGGCACCATTGAGTGGGAGTGAGTCGCCACCGTCACGATGATGAGGAGCTATGGGGCAATGACCCCGTTCCCTCGGAAGTCGTTGATGCATCGTGGCTGCTCGAGGGACTCACTGTTCCCCAGCGTGACGCCGTCACCCATCGTGGCGGACCCCTGCTGATTGTGGCGGGTGCCGGATCGGGTAAGACCCGTGTTCTCACGCGACGTATCGCCCACCTCCTCGCCACCGGTGACGCCAAGCCCTGGGAAGTCTTGGCCATTACCTTCACAAATAAGGCCGCCCAGGAAATGCGTAGTCGCGTCCGCGACCTCATCGGGCCCGAGGCGGACCGGATGTGGGTGGCGACTTTCCACTCGGCGTGTTTGCGCATGTTGCGAGCACACGCCGACGTACTGGGCTACGAGCGTGGTTTTACGATCTACGACGCCGGCGAGAGTGAGTCGACGGTGGATCGCATCATGAAAGAAATGGGGCTCGACACGAAGAGGTTGACGCCGCGAAGTGTCTACGCCCAAATTTCTGGTGCCAAGAACGAAATGCTTTCACCGGGCCAGTTCGCGGACCTGGGACACGGGCAGAGCGATCCGCATCGCGCGCGCGTGGCGGAAATTTTCCGCAGTTACGCCGATCGGCTGAAGGCGGCCAACGCGATGGACTTCGATGACTTATTACTCAACGCCGTACGAATGCTACGCACTGATGCGGGGGTTCTCGAGCGCTACCGCGAGCGCTTCCAACATATTTTGGTCGACGAGTTCCAGGACACCAACACCGTGCAAAATGAACTAGTCACGCTCCTGGCGTCCACCCATCGTCGTATCTGTGTTGTGGGTGACTCGGATCAGTCCATTTATCGCTTCCGCGCCGCAGACGTCCGTAATATTCTTCAGTTTTCCGAACGTTTCCCCGACGCCGAAACGGTAATGCTGGAGCAGAACTTTCGTTCGACTCAGGTGATTTTGGATGCGGCTAATGCGGTGATTGAAAAGAACGCCACGCGTCACCCCAAGCGGCTCTTTACCGAGGGTGCGACCGGTGAGAAAATCCGCCGCTACCGAGCTGGCGATGAGTACGACGAAGCCCGCTGGGTGGCGACGGAACTGCAACGACTTCGTCAGCGCCACAGCTTGGATTACGGCGATATGGCGGTTTTCTATCGCACGAACGCCGCCAGTCGCGTACTAGAAGAACAACTGCTACGCGCCGGGGTGTCGTATCGAGTGATTTCCGGCCAGCGTTTCTACGACCGTAAGGAAATCAAGAACGCACTGGCCTACGCGCGACTCATTGTGAACCCACGTGACGAAGCGTCGGCTCGGCGGGTGATCAATGAGCCGAAGCGTGGGATTGGTGACGTGGCGCAAGGCAAAATTGGCACCTACGCCGCCTCGCGGGGGATATCCTTCGCCGAAGGAATTACCTTTGCGAAAGAAGCCGGACTCTCGGGTCGCGCGCTGACCGGGGCCGTGGAGTTCGCGGGCACCCTCGAGCAACTACGAGCTTTGAATAACGATCTGACCCCCGGTTCAATGATTGAGGCCATAATTCGTGAGACGGGAATCGCCGACGCCCTGCGCGATGAGAACACTGACGAGGCCAAGGGCCGTTTGGAGAACTTGGGCGAATTGGCCTCGGGCGCTTCACGATTTGATTCCCTCCTCGAGTTCGTGGAGCAAATGGCCCTCGTGAGCGAATCCGACAATCTGCAAGACGGCACGGGCGCGGTATCGCTCATGACCATTCACGTCGCTAAGGGTCTGGAGTTTCCGGCGGTCATTATCACGGGCCTCGAAGAAGGTAACTTCCCGCATAGTCGGGCCATGGACGATCCGGACGAACTCGAAGAAGAGCGCCGCCTTTGCTACGTCGCCATCACGCGAGCGATGGCTCACCTGTCGCTCACCCACGCGTGGTCGAGGACGCGCTGGGGTCAGCACGTGGACAATATCGAAAGCAGATTTTTCCGAGAGATCCCGGCCGAACTCTTCGAAGACGCAACATCGACCGCGCCGACGCGACGAGCGAGTTTTCGCGATGAAGAATCGGGTTTTCTGGGCCGGCGAACAGAATTTACCGATGGCCGCGCCTTCGGAACCGGAACCGCGCCGCCCGCACGTTCTACGGGGGCAGAACTACTCGGCTTATCTCCAGGGGACCGCGTCGTGCACGACCGCTACGGTGCGGGAACCGTGCGTTCGACCAGCGGCGACGGACCCCGTTCTCGGGCAACGGTGGATTTTGATTTTCATGGGGAAAAGCAACTTGTCCTATCCCTCACACCACTGCAGCGCGCCGAATAATTGCTCAGTGGGGGTCAAAAGTCGGTCGGCGAAGTGACAGAATGGAATCCATGACAAATCGACGTGCGACGTACCGACCACCTCACGTCGAAGACGCCCCCCAAGTTCCGCGTATGACCTACTACAAGCGGCGATTTCTCCTTTCGCTTACGGTCATCACCGTTGTCGTTCTGGCTTATTACGGAGCCACTCTGGCCTTTGCGCTCGGTAATCAGTCCTACGGTGTTACTTCCTCGGCCCGTGCGGCCGAGTGGGGTCGCCAGCATGGTCTGGGGGGGGTGGTGACCTGGGCCGAGCAGGAGTGGTACACAATCAACCCAGCCAAAACGGGTGGCAAACCGCCGACCAACTCATTCGGTTCAGGGCCAACCGCCCTTAATATCCCGGTCGGTAAGCACTTGACGCCACCAGCGACTGTCCTCAGCCCGGCCTCACCCACCCTCCCTGGTGAGGGTGTCTGGCACCCCCTCGGTCGTGAGAGTGCCGATGGTGTGCCGACGATGTATCAGGCCTTCGTTCGCCCTGATGCGGTGCACACTAGTTTCGTCGCGGGCATCGTCTGGATGGATCCCACGCTCTTGCGTGCGCAGCTCTACTCGGGATCAACAATTCCGGGTAACGGCCCCTTTCTCCATTCCGCGCCGATCAAGACCAGTGCCACGACGTCCCTGGTCGCCGCCTTTAACGCTGGATTCCGTATGCAGGACGCCAATGGTGGCTACTACACCGATGGACGAGTGGTGCAAACCTTACGTTCGGGGGCTGCGTCGGTAGTGATCTTCAAAGATGGCACCTTGACGATGGGCCAGTGGGGTCGCGACATAACTATGTCGCAACACGTGGCGTCGGTGCGCCAGAATCTCGATCTCATTGTCGATCACGGT
Organism: uncultured Actinomycetes bacterium; assembly: GCA_903860915.1. GTDB lineage: Bacteria > Actinomycetota > Acidimicrobiia > Acidimicrobiales > RAAP-2 > RAAP-2. The sequence goes on from CAIOSJ010000025.1 coordinate 115,500, forward strand.
GCGGCCGTTCCCGGTCTCCTGGCGAACGACCACTCCAAGTGGGGCGCGACTCTGGGCGGCAGCGTGAACGTGTGGCGAAGCGCCCTGGGCGTCACCGCCAGTGGTGCGGTGGTCTATGTCGCCGGTGACAGCCTGTCGATTACCGATCTCGCGGACCTCCTGGTGCGGGCAGGTGCCATACGCGGTATGGAAATGGACATCAACCGCGACTGGGTCCAGTTCTCGAGTTTTGATAAGCCCTTGGGGAAAGTAGTCAGTGGCGCCGACGGAACCCGACTCCTATCGTCGATGGTGGGTCCGCCATCGCGCTACTTCGCCACGTGGTGGAATCGCGACTTCTTCACCATGTCCCTACGCCCGTCAACGCTAAAAAAGAAATGAGCAACATGGAAATAGCCGTAACGCGAAAAGTGGCCGGGGAATTTCTCGGCAGCGCCCTGTTGACTATCGTCGTCGTCGGCTCGGGCATCGCGGCCCAGCAACTCTCGACAGACATTGGCCTGCAGTTGCTCGAAAATACTCTCGCTACCGTCTTTGGCCTGGCGGTACTCATCACGGTGCTCGGCCCACTCTCGGGGGCCCACTTTAATCCTATGGTGTCGTTCGCGGCGGTCGTTGAGCGCACCCTGCCCTTGCGCGATGCACTCTGTTATCTCCCGGCTCAGGTAGCCGGGTGCGTTCTGGGTGCGGTGACGGCCAATGTCATGTACGCCAAGGCGGCTATTAGCTTTTCAACGCATAATCGCGTGAGTGGTCCCCATTTTCTCTCCGAGGCCTTAGCCACGGCGGGACTGATTTTTGTGATCATTGCCCTCCAGCGCGTGGATCGAGGTGCGTGGTCCGCAGCAATTGTGGCGTCCTACATTGGCGCTGCCTACTACTGCACCTCGTCGACAAGTTTTGCCAACCCCGCCATCACGGTCGGGCGAATGATGTCGGATAGCTTCGCTGGCATCGCACCGGGCTCAGTCCTCTTTTTTATTGCGGCGCAGATTCTCGGGGGAGTACTCGGCCTCGTTGCGGTGAATCTCTTGTGGCCGCGCACTAACGAGATTCGTTAATTTTCTTCCACAGCGGAGCCGGGAGGTGCCGCAAGATGGCAAAGAGGTACACCAAGATGTGCGGACTGGTAATGACCCGATGTGATGTGGCGAGCCCCTTGATAACGTCGCGAGCCACGGCGTCGGGATCGGTAGAAAAGGGCGCTTCCTTCAGTCCCGTCGTCATCTTCGTGCGGACGAAGCCCGGACGCAGGATTTGCAAACTCACCCCAGTTCCCTCGAGCGAGTCGGCCAGCCCTTCGCAGAGACGATCAAGGCCAGCTTTAGCGCCGGAATAGAGGTAGGAGGCCCGGCGTACGCGAATTGCGGCCACCGAGGAAATAACCAGAATGCGTCCCGAACCCTGGGCCACGAGGCGCCGTCGTATTTCAGCCAGAGCCGCGACGGGCCACGTGAAGTTAACGGTGATCATGCGCGCCGAGGCTACGGCGTCGTTCTCGTCGGAGTCCTGGTCCCCCATAGCCCCGACCGCAATGATGACGAGGTCGACGGGCCCGGCGATCTGGTCGAAAGCACTACTCACGCACTGCGTGGCCTTGCTCGGATCTTCGGCGTCAAAGGTGACGACCGCCGTCGACGTCGCTCCGGCTAGTACTAATTCACGAGCCGCTGCGGCGAGTTCGTCGGGTTTACGTCCAGCGAGCACAACCTCCCGGGTGCGGGTGCGAACGAGTTCCAGGGCAATGGCGCGCGCGATGTCGGAGGTTCCGCCCAGCACGACGACGTTTTGTGGTTGGCCGAAGGCATTTTCCATAAAAATCCTACTTTCCTAATAAATTGAGCCGGCGAGCCAGATCACTGGTGATGAGGCCCTCGGGGTCCACGGATTCTTTGATTCGACGGAAGTCCTCGAGGCGGGGATACATGGCGTGCGCGGTGGCCGCGTCAAGTCGTGAATCCTTGGCGAGATACACCCGTCCACCCGAAGCCAGAACGAGTTCGTCCAGTTCATTGAGCAGTCCGGGGAGCTTCGCGGGTCCGACGGGAAGATCGAGGGCGAGGGTCCAGCCCGGGATGGGGAAGGAGAGAGGTCCTGGATTTCCCGGTCCGAATCGCTTCAAGACGGCGAGAAAACTCGGAACGTGGGAGGAAGATAATTTCTCAATGGCCGTCCGAACGCTGTCACCCGCTTCGTCGGGCACCGCGAATTGGTACTGAACGAAGCCTCTTCGTCCGTAGAGCCGGTTCCAACTATTGACACCGTCGAGGGGGTGGAAGAACGCTCCGATGCCCTGGGGTTCGGCCTCGCGATGGCGCGGGGAGGAACGGAACCACAGCTCGTTAAAGGCACGCACCGTCAGTGAGTTCAAGAGCCCGCTGGGCGCCGTGAAGGGCACCGTGAGTCGCGCACCCCTCGGGGCCACGGGCGTGGTGCCGGATGGGGCGTGGTCGCCACGGGTCAAAATACCTCGGCCCATGCTGCGCCCCCGCGTCATGCAGTCGACCCAGGCCACCGAATAGCGAAAGTCGTCGTCGTGGGCCAACATCTCGGCCATAATCTCGTCGAGGGTGTCGAAGCGCATCGTCGTGACCAGAACGTGGTCGCTTCGAATGGGAATGAGTTGCAGCGTGGCTTGAGTGACGACTCCGGTCAGACCCATGCCCCCCATGGTCGCCCAAAAGAGGTCGTGATGAGTAGCGGGGGTGAGATCGTGAGTTCCAGTTGGCGTGACGAGCCGTAGTGCGGTGACGTGTCGGGAAAAAGAACCATCAAGGTGATGGTTCTTGCCGTGCACGTCGGCGGCGATGGCGCCACCAATGGTGACGTGACGAGTTCCCGGGGTAACCGGCACGAACCAGCCCTGCGGCATGGCCACCGTCAGGAGCTCATCAATGGAAATGCCCGCGCCAACGGTGACTACCCCGGCACCGTCGATGGGTGAAATACCACCGAGAAGCCGATTCGACAGAACCAGACCACCGGCCAGTTGGGCGGCGTCGCCGTAACTACGGCCGAGGCCGCGGGCCAAGGTCGCATCCGAGGAATGAAGGAGGGCCTCGACCTGGGCTTGGCTGCTGGGGTTTTCGAGGTTGGCGGCACTGGGCGACGTTCGTCCCCAGCCGTACAGGATCTCACGGGGCACTAGTAAATCCCCACTACAAAGAGCAGAGTCCAGATGGCGCCCAGACTTTGCACCGTGCGGTCAGTGAGCACCAAATCTTCGGGAGCCGCCCCACCACCGGCTTCGAGGAGTCGCAAAATGTGGAGAATCACCAAGAGCACTGGAATCACCGTTAATCGAATGGCCGCTACGTGGTGGTGAATCGACGAGAGCCCGCTCGATGAATTGTCAAAGGCCCAGAGGCAGTAGGTCGTCATGACGATGGTCGCGGTCATGACTAGCGTCCCTCGCATAAATTCAGGGCTGTACTCGCTCAGTACTGGCCGGTAGTTCGCCGCCCCCTCGCCGAGTGTTTGCAGTTCGGCGGCTCGTTTTCCCGCTACTAAGAAAAGTGCACCGAAACCAATGACCACGAGAAACCACTCCGAAACGTAAAGGTGGCTCGCCTCAGCCCCGGCCAGGGCTCGCAGGAAGAAGCCACTCGCCACGCAGGCCAATTCGATCACGGGTAGGTGTTTGGCCCCCAGGATGTAGGCGAGCTGAACGAGGACGTAGATGCCAAGAACCAGCAACAAGGAGCTGGGGTGCCATAAAAACAGGGGAATTACGAATCCCGCCAGGAGGAGAACGACGCCGGCCACGAGGGCGAGAGAGAAGGAGACCTCGCCACTAGCGATGGCGCGAAACCGTTTCGTGGGGTGGACACGGTCGCGGTCACGGTCGCTGAGGTCGTTAAAGAGGTACACGCCCGAGGAGATGAGGCAGAAACTCACGAATGCGGCGGCGGTGTGAGTGATGATGCCCTTTTGAGACAGAATCCCCGCCGCCAGCGGGGCCACGACCACCACCCCGTTTTTTACCCACTGTCGCGGTCGCATGGCGTTCAGTAGTCCCAGCGCGCGACCACGCGAGGGGGATGGGGCCGAGTTCATGCACCTAACGCTACCGTGCCCTCTTCAATGAGGGGGGACTGAGTAGGAGGGGGTCATGTGGCGGTCTATGCTGGATTCCCGATGGAACGCACATACCGAGTAGTAGTGGCCAAGCCGGGCCTCGATGGCCACGACCGTGGTGCCAAGGTGATCGCCCGTGCCCTGCGTGACGCGGGTTTTGAAGTCGTCTATACGGGCCTACACCAAACACCCGAGCAAATCGTCCACGCCGTGGTCCAAGAAGACGCCGACGCTCTGGGCCTCTCGCTCCTCTCCGGAGCGCACCTCGTTCTCGTGCCGCGCATTATGGCCTTACTGGCTGAGCGTGATCGCAGCGATGTTTTGCTCGTCGTCGGCGGGATCATCCCCGAAGATGACATCGTGGAGTTGGAAAATGCCGGTGTCGCTCGCGTGTTCACGCCAGGCTCACCCCTCGGCGAAATTGGTTCGTGGCTCGAAGCAGCTCTCGACGCCCGTGAAAATCTGTAGTCGTACCCGTCTGTTTCCCCCAACGTAGAAAAGGATGTTCCAGTGGATCTCTTTGAGTATCAAGGCAAGCAGTACTTCGCGCAGTTTGGCATTTCGGTGTCGCCCGGCGACGTGGCCGACACCGTGGACGAAGCCGTAGCCGTAGCCGAGCGCATTGGATTTCCCGTCGTCGTTAAAGCGCAGGTCAAGGTTGGCGGTCGTGGAAAAGCGGGTGGCGTCAAGTTGGCCGACAATATGGAGGAACTACGTCTCCACGCTGGCAACATTTTGGGACTCGACATCAAGGGTCACGTCGTTCGACGAATTTGGATCGAACGCTCGAGTGATATCTCTAAGGAGTACTACGCCTCGTTCACCCTCGACCGTCCGAATAAGACGCACCTCGGGATGTTGAGTGCTCAAGGTGGCGTCGAAATTGAAGTGGTGGCCGAGGAGAACCCCGACGCCATTTCCTTCATTTCCATTGACCCCGTCCGCGGCCTCGACCTCGAGACCGCTCGTCGCTGGGTGGCCGAGGCCAACCTCGACGAAGTAGCCCGCGAACAGGCCGCCGAACTCTTGGTCAAGCTCTACATTTGCTACACCGAAGGTGACTGTGACCTCGCCGAAATCAACCCCTTGATCCTGACGCCGGATAACAAGGTCCACGCCCTCGACGCCAAGGTGACCCTGGACGAGAACGCCTCCTTCCGCCACCCGGAGTGGGAAGCCTTCCGCTGGTCGGAAACCGAGGACCCTCGTGAGCAAATGGCGAAAGAGCGGGGTCTCAACTACATCGGACTCGACGGCACGGTGGGCATCATTGCCAACGGCGCCGGGTTGGCCATGTCGACGCTGGACGTTGTGAACCAGGTCGGCGGCACGGCTGCGAACTTCCTCGACATTGGTGGTGGCGCGAACGCTGACGTCATGGCCGCGGCCCTCGAGGTAATTAACTCGGACCCCAAGGTCACCGCGATCTTCGTGAACATCTTCGGCGGCATCACTCGCGTCGACGAAGTCGCCAAGGGCGTGCTCGAGGCCCTGGAGCGCGTGAACATTTCCTCACCAATCGTGTTGCGCCTCGATGGCACCAACGCCGTGGAGGGCCGAGCCATTCTGGCGCCGCACCTCAGCGACACTCTTATCACCGAACCCACCATGCTGGACGCCGCCCGCCGGGCTGTCAGTCTCGCGAAATAAGGAAAATTATGAGTATTTTTGTAGACGAAAACACCAAAGTAATTGTTCAGGGGCTCACCGGAGGCCAGGGACGTTTTCACGGTCTGCGTAATCGTGCCTACGGTACCAAGGTGGTCGGCGGGGTGACGCCGGGCAAGGGCGGAACCGACGTCGAAGGCATTCCCGTCTTCAACTCGGTGAAAGAGGCCGTCGCCGCTACCGGCGCTACCGCGTCGTTCGTGTCGGTGCCACCGAAGTTTGCCGCGGCCGCCATCCTGGAGGCCGCCGAAGGTGGCATTACCTTTATCGTCTGTATCACCGAGGGCATTCCCGCCCACGATGAGGCCGTCACCTACAACCGACTGGTCGAAGACTTCCCCGGCGTTCGGTTGCTCGGACCCAACTGCCCGGGAATCATCAGCCCCGGAAAGTGCAACATCGGCATCACCTCCGGCGACATTGCCCTGGCCGGTGGACCAGTGGGCATCGTGTCGCGATCGGGAACTTTGACCTACCAGGCCTTACACGAACTGAGCCAACAGGGAATCGGTCAAACGACCTGCGTGGGTATTGGTGGCGACCCGGTCCCGGGGACCAACTTCATTGACTGCCTGGCCGCCTTTGAGGCCGACCCCGAAACTTTGGCCGTCATGATGATTGGCGAAATTGGTGGCTCCGAAGAAGAGCGCGCTGCCGAATGGATCAAGGCCAACATGACCAAGCCCGTGGTGTCGTACATCGCCGGCGTGACTGCCCCTCCCGGCCGCAAGATGGGCCACGCGGGGGCCATCATTTCGGGCTCCAAGGGAACTGCGCAGGCCAAAATGGACGCCCTTAGTGCGGCTGGAGTTTTTGTCTGCCAGAACCCCACTGAAGCTGGTCAGAAGATGGTCGAAATAGTCCGGGCTCTCTAGGTCTTGACTGCACCTCGCCTCTGCGTTCTCGTGTCGGGGTCCGGCACGATTTTAGAAGCGATTATTGAAGCTGACCTGGCGGTCTCGCTGGTGATATCCGACCGCCCGTGTCGCGGACTCGACATTGCGACACAGCACGGCGTCCCCGCTCTCTTGGTTGACCGCCGAGCCTTCGGAGGTTTTTCTCGGGACTTCGACCGCGCCGGTTTTTCTAAGTCGCTGACGCTGGCCCTCCAAGAGAACGTGATCGACGTCATCGCGATGGCTGGTTTTGGCACCATCACCTCCGCTGAATTCCACCACTCCTTTCCCGGTCGCGTCCTCAACACCCACCCGAGTCTTCTGCCCGACTTCAAGGGTTGGCACGCGGTGCAGTTAGCGCTTGACGCCGGCGTCGCGGAAACTGGTTGCACCGTCCACGTGGCCACCGAAGAGCTCGACGACGGCCCAATCTTGGCTCAGGTTAGAGTCCCCATACACCCCGGGGACGATGTCAATCTCCTGCAGGAAAGAATTAAGGAAGTTGAGCGCGTGGTCTACCCACGAGTTATTCGTGAATTTATGGCGAGCCTGATGGCTTAAGCCAGGGTGGCGCCACAGGCGGGGCAGGAATTCTCCGCGTAGGACGGTACTGGATGACCTTGCGGGCAACTACGTCCACCCACCGGCTCACTCTTGGCGCCGTTGGCCCAGCGCGACTGCGGGTTGGTCTCGAAGAAACTCAGAATGAAACCGTAGAACGGAATAAGATAAGACCATCCGGCGTGATCGGAATCGTGCATGCGGCGCCACCCCACCGCGAGATTGGGTACTACGAGGCCAAACGTGACGAGCCAGCCAAGATTTGGAGCGACCGATGCAACGACCTCTCGGCAGAGAAACGCGAACAGGACGAAGTACCAGAATTCGGATCGCGACGCGACACCCTTGAAATCAGCGTATTTGGTAAAACAAGTCTTTACGGATTCGACAAAATTCATTGGACACCTCTTTTCTGTTCCCAAGATTACGTGGTGGTAAGGAGAAATCGGTGGATTAGGGGCGAGATAGTCAAACAAACACAAGAACTAAGGTGTTGGTGTGGAAATGCCCTCGGGGCTCATCAAAAGAAAGTCGGTAATGCGAGCACTACTTAGCGTGTGGGACAAGACCGGTTTGGTGGACTTCGCCAGTGCCTTGAAAAAACTGGGTTATGAACTAGTGGCCAGCGGGGGAACAGCGTCGGCCCTCCGTGACGCCAATATCGCGCACCTCGACGTGGCCGACGTCACGAACTCGCCAGAAATGCTGGGTGGACGCGTCAAGACTCTCCACCCGAAAATTCACGGAGGCATCCTCGCAGACCGCTCCAAGGAGCAGCACCTCAAAGATTTAATCGATAACAACATCGAAGCCATCGATCTCGTCGTATGTAATCTCTACCCCTTCTCGTCCAATCCCTCGGTGGAACTTATCGACATCGGCGGACCGACCATGGTGCGAGCCGCCGCTAAAAACCACGAATACGTTGGAATTCTGACCAATCCATCCCAGTACGGCGAAGTGATTGATGAGCTCACGGCTAACGGCAGCCTGTCGCCGGCCACGCGCCACCGCTTAGCGCGAGCGGCCTTTGCACACACCGCCACCTACGACGCTGCCATCGTGACCTGGTTCGATCAGGGAGGTGTTATCGGGGGTGCGCCGAATGCTACCGACGCCATCGTCCCAGAATCCCTCCACCTCTCGTTCGAGCGTGCGGACATTGTTCGCTACGGGGAAAACCCCCACCAAGTGGGGGCTCGATATCGCCGTTCGGGTTCGTCGCCCTGGTGGGACGGAGTCGTCAAGCACGCCGGATCCGCACTGTCGTATCTCAACCTCTTTGATGCCGACGCCGCGTGGCGCCTCGTGCACGAACTCTCGGCCGACGCCGCCGGAGCCCCAGCGGTGGCGATCATCAAGCACGCCAACGCTTCGGGTGCTGCGGTCGGAGTGAGTTTGGTCGACGCCTTCGCCAAAGCCCTTGCGGCCGATCCGCAAAGTGCCTTTGGTGGCATCGTGGCGGTAGGCGGTCGCCTCGAGGCCGACCTGGCTGAAACTATCGCTGCGGGTCCACAGGCCGACGTCATTATTGCGTCGTCGATGTCGAACGAGGCCATCGCCACCTTGATTACGCGACGTAAGGCCACACGCCTCCTCAGCGCCCCCGCGCCGGAGCCGCTCGGCCTTTCGGTACGAACCTTTGGTGACACCGCCCTCGTCCAGAACGCCGACGAATTGATCGTCCGACCCAGTGAGTGGCGTTGCGTCAGCGAGCGCCAGCCCACTGACCAGGAAATGCAGGATCTCATCATCGCCTGGCGCGTGTGCGCTCGAACGACCTCGAACGCCATCGTCATTGCCAAAGATGGCGTGGCTGTTGGCGTCGGTGCGGGGCAGCAGTCACGCGTCGTGGCCGCCGGTATCGCGACCACCAAGGCGGGTGACCTCGCTCGGGGGGCCGCCGCGTCCTCCGACGCGTTCTTCCCCTTCGCTGATGGGCTCGAAGCCCTGACCTCGGCTGGTGTGGTGGCCGTCGTGCAACCTGGTGGCTCGGTACGTGACGCTGACGTTATTGCCGCAGCTAACGCCGCGGGAATTGTCCTCATGATGACGGGAGAGCGGCACTTTCGCCACTAGGAACTATGACGGCTGAACTTCTCGACGGTGGGCGCCTAGCGGCCCGAACAAAAATGGAACTGGCTGATCGGGTCGCCCGATTGGCTGCGGTCGGCCGCAGCGTCGGGCTCGGCACGATTCTCGTGGGCGACGACGGCCCGAGTGCTAAGTACGTGGCCATGAAGCACGCCGACTGCGAGGAGATTGGTGTCATTTCCTACTCCGCCCACCTACCCGCCTCGGCCACACAGGCCGACGTCGAAGCCGTGGTGGACGACTTCAACAACAACCCCGACATTCATTCAATTCTGGTGCAGCTACCCCTGCCCGGTGGCATGAACGAAGAAGAAGTCTTGTTGCGGGTACTGCCGGAAAAAGATGTCGATGGACTTCACCCAACCAACTTGGGTCGTCTGGTCATGGGCGCGCCCGGACCCCTGCCCTGTACGCCGGCGGGAATCGTGGAACTGCTTTCTGCCTACAAGGTTCCCGTTGAGGGGCGTCACGTGGTCATCATTGGCCGGGGCCTGACCATTGGCCGCCCGTTGTCGCTGCTCTTAGCCATGCGTCGCCCGGGCTGCAATGCGGCCGTGACGGTCGTGCACACTGGTGTTGACGACATGGGCGCCATGACGCGAAATGCTGACGTTATCGTCGCCGCGGCTGGGGTGGCGGGGCTCGTTACTCCCGACATGGTTCGCCCGGGTGCCGCGGTGGTTGGGGCCGGAACGAGTTGGTCCGGATCAAAGCTCATGAGCGACGTGGCCCCCGAGGTGGCCGAGGTGGCGGGTTGGATCACTCCGCGGATTGGCGGGGTTGGGCCAATGACACGTGCCATGCTATTACGCAACGCCGTCCTAGCAGCGGAGAAGGTGCGATGACCACGGACAGTTTGGGCAGAGAGTACGAGAGTCGCCCCTGGGGCAGTTTTGTTGTTCTCGACGACTCCGCGAGTGACCACAAGGTGAAGAGAATCACCGTCGATCCGGGCAAGCGATTGAGTTATCAAATTCACGCCCACCGCAGTGAGCACTGGTTCGTGGTGGCCGGTACCGCCACTGTCATTCTCGATGGAACCACCCACCTCGTAGGTCCGGGTCAGGCCATCGACATTCCGGTGGGCAGCGCTCATCGCTGTGAAAACAACGGCGACGACCAAGTGATTTTCGTGGAAGTGCAACACGGCACCTATTTTGGCGAAGACGACATCGAACGACTCGAAGACGATTTCGGTCGCGCGGGCTAGCTGTGCGCATTGATGCATTGCTCGCGAGCGGCGCTACACGCTCCTTCGAGTTCTTTCCCCCGAAGAGTGACGAAGAGTCAGCCACGCTGGCTACGACCCTGCACGATCTAGAGCCCCTCCAACCTAGTTTCGTATCGGTGACCTACCGTGGCGGAGCCGAGTCACGGCAGCGCACCTTTGATTTGGTCTCGCGCATTCAAAATGAGGGCCAACTGACTGCGATGGCTCACCTGATCTGCGTGGGCCACACTATTCAGGAGTTACGCGACACACTCACCACGTATAGCGAGCACGGTATCGATAACGTCATGGCGCTTGGAGGTGACGTTCCGGAGGGCGACGGAGCTATCCGTAGCGATCTGGCCTACGCCGTCGAACTCGTGACCTTGGCTCGTGAGGTGGGGAACTTCGCCATTGGTGTGGCGGCCCACCCGATGGGCCACCCGAGGTCAACATCGCTCAGCAGTGATCGCGACTTTTTGGCCGCGAAGTTAGACCTGGCTGATTTTGCCGTGACCCAATTTTTCTTCCAGCCCGACGAGTGGGTGGACCTCGTCAACGATCTCGCCGACCGCGGTGTTACCAAGCCCGTACTGCCGGGCATTATGCCAGTGACGACCTTGGGCGGAATATCGCGAATGGCGATGATGGGGGCCGCGGTCCCCGAGGGCCTGGCCGCGAGGTTGGTTGCCGCCGATGAGCGAGGTGGGCCCGCGGGGGTGCGCGCCGAGGGTATTTTGGCGGCTACGGAGCTCTGCGCGCAGATTCTGGCTGAGGGCGCGCCGGGGCTTCATTTCTACACATTGAACCGGTCTACGGCGACTCGGGAAATTTACGCCAATCTCTTTGGCAAAGAAGGCGGCTGAGCCGTTCTCCTACTGGAAAGAGAGAGCAGCTACCCATCGCCTCGGGGGTCGTGCTCCGGGCGTGGCTCCCTTGGAGGGAGACGTCGCGACCTCCTAAGATGGAGAGCTGAAGCCCAGTGGCGTTGTCGCAGTTCGATCGCGTCACCGAGAAATTTTGCACGTTCGCCGAGTTAGAAAGAAAGATCACTATGACCAGCCCCATTCACGTCACCGTCACCGGAGCCGCCGGCCAAATCGGATACCAGTTGCTCTTCAGAATTGCTTCCGGGGCCCTCTTCGGAGCGGACCAACCCGTGGTTCTGCGTCTGTTGGAAATTGAGCCGGCCATGAAGTCGCTCGAGGGGGTCGTCATGGAACTAGATGACTGTGCCTTCCCTCTGTTGGCCGGTATTGAAGCCACCAGCGACCTCAGCCACGCCTTCAATGGAACCTCCTGGGCGCTGCTCGTTGGCTCCATCCCCCGGAAGGCGGGCATGGAGCGAGGTGACCTCTTGAACGTGAACGGAGGCATCTTTAAGCCCCAGGGTCAGGCCATCGCCGCCCATGCCGCCAGCGATGTGCGGGTCCTGGTTGTCGGTAATCCCTGCAACACCAACTGCCTCATTGCTCGTTCAAACGCCCCCGAAGTACCGGCCGATCGCTGGTTCGCGATGACTCGCTTGGACCAGAATCGTGCGGAGACGCAACTGGCCAAGAAGGCCGGCGCCCCCGTCGAGGGAGTGAAGAACCTCGCCATTTGGGGTAACCACTCAGCGACCCAGTTCCCGGACTTCGCCAACTCGACGATTGGTGGCACCCCGACCCTGGGCGTCATCAGCGACCACGAATGGTTGCAGGGTGACTTCATCACCACGGTCCAAAAGCGTGGCGCCGCGATTATCGAAGCGCGCGGAGCGAGTTCAGCGGCATCGGCCGCCAACGCCGCCATCGACACCGTCGTGAGCCTCGTTACGCCCACGGCCGCCGACGACTGTGTCTCCATTGGTGTCACTAGTCACGGCGAGTACGGAGTACCGGAGGGTCTCACCTTCGGTTTCCCGATTAGCTCCGACGGTGCTGGTTCGTGGAAGGTGAAGGAAGGTTTCGAAATCGACGCCTTCGCCGCTGACCGCATCGCCATCACGACTCAGGAACTCGAGGCCGAGCGCGCTGACGTGCAGGGTCTCGGACTTATTTAGTCCCTCACCTCAGTTTTCCTAGTCGGCGTTGTGGAGCGCCACCGCTGCTTCGGCGGCGAGGCGAAAGAGGCCCTCACGTACACCGAGAGCTGAATCCCAGGATCGACTATCCCACGTATCACCGGCTAGCGAGTCGCCGGCGTAGAGGAGCTGGGCGAAGCGTAGTCCGCGGTATTTCGCCACCGCCATGAAGGCCGAGGACTCCATGTCCACCATGGAGCAGCCCTCATCAATGCGTCGCTCTACTCGACTTCGCGTCTCTCGGAAAAGTGCATCGGTCGTCCACGTTCGACCGATGAAGTGGGGTACGTCGTTCTTGATGAGGACAGCTTCGAGGGTGCGCACACCATTCTCGTCAGCTTCAATAATTCGGCTGGGTTCGGCGTAATGAAAACTCGTACCCTCGTCACGAACCGCGGAGTCGACAATCATTACGTGGCCCAGCGTGAGGTCGTCGCGCAGGGCTCCAGCTCCGCCGCAGGCCACGAAGGTGGTCACGCCGCAGGCCACGAGTTCTTCGGTGAAACCTGCGGCTAGCGGTGCCCCCACGCCGGGGTGAGCGACGGTGACGTCACCATTCGGGGTGCTGTAGCGGTAGACGAGGTTTCGCCCGATTTCGCTACGCATCTCGTAGATCACCGTAAGTTCGCCCCGGGCCGTGAGGTCTGCGAGTAGGTCATTGAAAAAACAGAGAACGGCAACGTGGGGTATTGGCTGTGGGCGGTGCAGTGCCGTGGCATCGAGAACTCCGGGTTCGGCGAGATCGTTCTCGAGTAGAGGCAAATTCAGTGATGTACTCATAGTGGCACGCTAGTGCGCAGGGGTTCAGCCCTCGACGGTGGGCTGGAGATGCTCACGGGCTGATCGCAGCCACGTGGCGAATGGCACGAGAAGAGTCACGTCACCACGAACCTTCAGACGGCCTTCGCGCAGGGCCGTTCCACTATCGAGTTCTCCCGATGAGAGGGCTAATCCGTCGTTGTACGAGAGTCGAATGATGACGTCGGCGAGGAGGTGATCACCCGCCGTCACGGTGGGCCCCGTCGCGAGAAACGAGAAGGTCATGGCGTGCGGCAGACTGACCGGCCCGTTAGTCAATTCTACGACCACGCGAACGGCGTCTCTTTCAAGGAAGAGCTCGACCTCTAGGGGCGCGAGAGCTAAACCCCGAGAGACGGTTTCGAACCAGTCGGGACTAAGAAAACTTGCCACCGAGATTACGGTGCGGGCTGGACGGCTGCTTCGGTTGAGCTCATCTTGGTTTTGCGACGAATCTTTCGACCCAGCCACGCCACGGGATCGTAGTGCGCATCCACGACTCGTTCCTTCAGCGGAATGATGGCGTTGTCGGTGATCTTGATGTGCTCGGGGCAAACTTCAGTGCAACACTTCGTGATATTGCAGTAGCCCAGGCCCATTTCTTCGCGAACGAATTCACGACGATCGTTGGTGTCGAGGGGGTGCATTTCGAGTTCGGCGGTGCGGATGAAAAAGCGCGGACCGGCGTAGTGCTGCTTGTTGTCTTCGTGGTCACGAATGACGTGGCAGACGTCTTGGCACATGAAGCACTCGATACACTTCCGGAATTCTTGACTACGCTCGACGTCCTCTTGGAACATCACGTAGCCACCCTCGGGCATGGGGGGAGGTAGCAGTGCAGGAACCTTTTCCGCCATGGCGTAGTTGAAGGAGACGTCGGTAACGAGGTCTCGAATAATGGGGAAGGTCTTCATCGGCGTCAGGGTGACTGGCCCCTCGGGCAGGGTGTCCATCCGCGTCATGCACATCAATCGTGGTTTGCCGTTGACTTCCACGGCGCAGGACCCGCACTTACCAGCCTTACAGTTCCATCGACAGGCCAGATCGGGCGCCTCGGTGGCCTGAATGCGGTGGATGACGTCGAGAACGACCTCGCCCTCCTGCTGGGTCACCGAGTAGTTCTCGAATGCGCCGCCGCTGGCGTCTCCGCGCCACACCTTCATTGTTACGTCAGTCATTATTTCGCCTCCTCGAGCAAGGACTTCAATTCTGCGGGTATTTCCAAAACGGGTGACTCGACGGTAGTGATCTCTCCAGCCCAACCTCCGGTAATGGAGTGGGAGAAGTTGACCTTGGCCAAGTTGACGTCAGTACCGGGGAAGTCCTCACGGGTGTGGCCACCGCGTGATTCCTTGCGTAGATTGGCACCCCGAGCCGTGGTCTTGGAGACGGTCAACATACTGGGCAGGTCGGTGGCGAGATTCCAACCCGGGTTGTAGGCCCGACCACCCTTGACCGAAATGTTCTGCACCCGCTCGGTGAATTCTTCGAGCTTGGTAATGGCCTCTTCGACTTCACTCGCCGTGCGGATAATGCCGACGTTCGCCTGCATCATCTCTTGCAGGTCGCGATGGATGTCGTAGGGGTTCTCACCATTTTCGCGAGTGAAGGGGGCGAGCGCTTCGCGCACGGCGGACTCTACTTCGCCCTGGTCGAAACCGTTCGCTACATCACCCCCGGCGATGTAGTCGGCGGCTCCGGCACCGGCGCGCTTGCCAAAGACGATGAGGTCACTCAGTGAGTTCCCACCCAGACGATTAGCTCCGTGCATTCCTCCGGCGACTTCGCCGGCGGCGAAGAGTCCCGGCACGGCGGTTCCAGCCGTTTCGGCATCGACCTGGACACCACCCATGATGTAGTGGAGAGTGGGTCCAATTTCCATGGCCTCCCGCGTGATGTCGACTCCGGCCAGCTCCATGAACTGGTGGTACATCGACGGCAGGCGACGTCGAATAACTTCCGCACTGCGACGAGTGGCAATGTCGAGAAAGACGCCGCCGTGGGGTGAACCTCGTCCGGCCTTCACCTCAGCGTTGATGGCGCGAGCAACTTCGTCGCGCGGCAGTAGCTCCGGCGGGCGACGCCCAGCGGTGTGGTCGTCGTACCAGCGGTCGGCCTCAGCTTCGCTGTCGGCCGTCTCAGCGCGGAACATATCGGCGACGTAGTCGAACATGAAGCGCTTGCCCTCGGAGTTACGTAAAACGCCGCCGTCGCCTCGCACGCCTTCGGTAACGAGCAGACCACGAACTGAAAGCGGCCAGACCATTCCGGTCGGGTGGAACTGGACGCATTCCATGTCGATGAGTTTCGCGCCGGCCCACAGGGCCATGGCGTGACCGTCTCCGGTGCCCTCCCACGAGTTTGAGGTGAACTTCCAGGACTTGCCGACGCCACCCGTCGCCATAATGACGGCTTTGGCGGAAAAGGTGACGAACTCACCGTTGGCGCGCCAGTAGGCCACGCAGCCGGCCACGCGACCAGACGAGTCGTGAACGAGTTGCAGGACCTTGCACTCCATGAACACGTCGGTGCCCATGGAGACAACCTTCTGCTGCAGGGTACGAATGAGTTCGAGACCAGTGCGGTCACCGACGTGAGCCAGTCGGGCGTAACGGTGACCACCGAAGTCACGCTGAAGGATCTTGCCGTCCTTGGTGCGGTCGAAGAGAGCGCCCCACTGTTCGAGTTCGCGAACGCGGTCCGGAGCCTCCTTGGCGTGAAGTTCAGCCATACGGTAATTGTTCAGGTACTTGCCGCCGCGCATGGTGTCGCGAAAGTGGACCATCCAGTTGTCCTCGGAGTAGACGTTGCCCATCGCTGCGGCCATGCCACCTTCGGCCATAACCGTGTGGGCCTTACCGAGAAGCGACTTCGTGACGATACCCACTTTGAGGCCGCGTTGTTTGGCCTCGATAGCAGCCCGAAGACCGGCACCACCGGCGCCAATGATGAGGACGTCGTATTCGTGGTGTTCGTAGGGTGAGTTAGTTGTCATGTGCGTTCCTTGGGATTAGAAGAGTTTGAAGTCAGTCCAGGCGCCGGAAGCTACGAGGCGCACGTACACGTCGGTGAAGGCCACAAAGAACAGGGATACCCACGCGAATTTCATGTGCTGGGCGTTCAGGGGAGTCAGGAATTTCCAAAATTTGTAACGAATGGGGTGAGCTTTGAAACTCTTTACCTGTCCACCACAGAGGTGTCGACAGGCGTGGCACGAGAGTGAGTAGAGCCACAGCAGGCTGGCGTTGACTCCGAGGACGAGGCCGCCAACGGACAGGCCCCAACCGCCACCGTTCATGTGAAAGGAGCGAATCGCGTCGTAGGTCAACAAGGTGTTGAAGACCAGACCGAAGTAGAAGAAGTAGCGATGAACGTTTTGAATGATGAGCGGGAACTTGGTCTCACCGCTGTAGCTCGAGTGGCCGTCCGCTACGGCGCAGGCCGGTGGCGACCACCAGAAGGCGCGGTAGTAACTACGGCGATAGTAGTAACAGGTCATACGGAAGCCCAAAGGGAAAATCAAAATCAGTAGCGCGGGCGACATCCACGCCCACGTGTGCACCGCAAAGCCTGTTCCCGAGCCCGGTACGCACTGGTTGGACACGCAGGGACTGTAGAAGGGACTGATGAGCTCGTGGATGCCGCGACCTCCAACGAAGTAGTTCTTGTTTTGAAAGGCCGCCCAGGTCGAATAAATAACGAAGGCCGTCAGGATGGAAACGGTGACGACCGGCTGCAGCCACCAGCGATCCTGTCGAAGGGTGGGTACATCGGGCCCTCCACGGGTTCCGCCCAACTCAACTTTCGTCGAACTTTCTACAATCGCCATGGTGTCTCCTTGCTATGTAACTGCGGTCACTACCTCGGATATTTCCCTTAAGGGCGACCAGTGCATACTAGAGGTGATTCTTGTGATGTTCATCACAAGGCCGCGCCTGGCGGGTAATTAACACTGGTTTGGTTCTACGGTGCAAAGTGCCGCGGTTGGGTGGTGCTGGTAGCCCCTTCGAGTTCGCCCGCCCAGCCCGGCCAGGTCGTTGGAGCACTGTTACACATTCTCTCTAGTGTGGGGGTCCAACTAGAGGACAACAATCACAGCGGCGTTAGGCGCAGGGGTGAGTGAGGGGGAAAAATGAGTGAGCGCAGCAGGGCCCAGGACCAATTTCTGGTGGTGGTGAAGCGGTGGAACAAATTACGCGAGAAATATCCGGTGACGCTGTGTGAGCAGATGCTGCGCGATTCCGAGAGTTTGCACGTCGCGGTCCGAGAAATTCTGAAGCCCAAGCGAATCGTGGTTGAAGCCAGCGTGGTCAGCTCGTCGGGTTCCTTCGTCGCGCTGTTGCACGTCCGACCCGGCCGCGCGGCGGCCATTCGTGGCTCCGCTGGATCACTCGTTTTTCTGGAGCCCTCGTCGCAGCAGCAATCGTCGATGTCGGTGGCGAGCGATGACGTCGTGGAGGGAGCCAGAATTATGGCCAAGTTGTTGATGGGCATCGAGGGCGACGACCTGTCGTCGCTGGTGCGTGACGACCTCGTTGATCCGGACCTCTACGTCACAGAAATCGAACAACTTTTCAGTAGCGAGATTGCCCCGGACGATGCGACGAATACCGAGGAAGAGTAAGTAGATTTCGGGAGGCTGGAGTAACTTACTGAGTATGACTACCGACCTCAACCGTGAATCTCAGTTTCGCCCTGACATTCAGGCCCTGCGCGCACTCGCAGTCGGTCTCGTTGTTGCGTATCACGCCAATATCCCTGGCATTCACGGTGGGTTTTTGGGTGTGGACGTCTTTTTCGTCATTTCTGGTTTCGTAATCACTGGCGTTTTGCTCGCCGAGCGTGACCGGTCGCAGGGTACGTCGTTGCTGGACTTTTACGCGCGGCGGATTCGCCGCATTCTCCCCGCCGCCACGGTGGTGACGATTGGGACAATTTTTGCCACCTACCACTGGCTGGGATTCATCACCGGGCGATCGGTGGCTGAGGACGCCAAGTGGGTCACAATATTTTTTGGGAACTTCCATTTCGCCGCGATCGGGACTGCCTATCTGACGGCGTCGCAACCGCCCTCCACCCTCCAACAGTTCTGGTCCCTGGCGGTGGAAGAGCAGTTCTATCTGCTCTGGCCCCTCCTCTTTAGTCTGGTCGTGCTGGTGGCGCGCCGTTACTCCCGAGAGGTTCTCTTGGGTACTCTCGCCCTGATTGCGATCTCGTCGTTCGCCTGGAGCGTCATTGAGACCAATGGTAATTCGGTCTGGGCCTTTTTCTCCCCGCTGACGCGTGCGTGGGAATTGGCTATCGGCGCCGGTCTCGCGGTCGCGGTGCCCTATTTAAAGGGGAAGAATTCCCAACTCGGCCTCGCGCTGTCGAGCGTCGGTCTCGCCGGTATTGCTCTCGCTACGTGGCTCGTCTCGGCGACCACAAAATGGCCGGGCTCCATGGTGGCCCTGCCGGTTCTCTCGACCGGCCTCGTGATAGCCGGCGGAACCCTGCGACACGGCGCCCAACGGCCATCGTGGTCATCCTGGGCGCCACTGCAATGGGTGGGGAACATTTCCTATTCTCTCTACCTCGTTCACTGGCCGGTACTCACGATTGCGACCCAGTATTCGCTGACACCACTGCCGTTACATTCCGAGCTCCTCCTCGTGTTGGTCTCCTTGGCCCTCGCGGCTGCTCTGCACTACGCCGTTGAAAATCCCTTCCGTCGTGCGCGCTTCCTGCTGACGCAGCGCTGGGTGACGCTGGCTGTAGGGGTGGCGATGATTGCGCTGAGTTACGGCGTAATTATCTGGCACCAGCACAATCAAGGTTTGTAGTAACCCACTGGGGCTGAGTGCTTACGCGTCAGCACATTCGTCTATCGTTCCAGTATGGCAATCACGAATGAAACGACCCGCGCGCAAACTCTCGGAGAGCTAAAAAACTCCTCCTGGGTCGACCGACCCATCCGCGAAGAGATGCGTATCAACCTGGAAAACAAGATTGCGAGCGGCCAGCCGCTGACGTCCGCGGTGCTCGGTTACGAAGACACCGTTCTGCCCCAGATTGAAACGGCCATCTTGGCGGGTCACGACATGATTCTCTTGGGCGAAAGAGGTCAGGCGAAGACGCGCATGATCCGTTCACTGGTGGACCTGCTCGACGAGTGGATGCCCATCATTGCCGGCTCCGACGTTCGCGATAACCCCTACTCGCCGATTTCGGCTTTCGGGCGCGACCAGATCGCCGCACTCGGCGACGACACCCCCATTGACTGGGTGCACCGCTCTTTTCGCTTCGCCGAAAAATTAGCGTCACCCGACACTTCAATGGCGGACCTCATCGGCGAAGTAGACCCCATTAAGGTCGCGGGGGGCCTCTACTTGGATGATCCGAGGGCGCTGTCCTTCGGTCTCGTGCCTAAGTCCAATCGCGGTATTTTTGCCATCAACGAACTCCCCGACTTGTCGGAGCGTATTCAGGTGGGACTTTTGAATGTGCTCGAGGAGCGGGACGTACAAATCCGTGGTCACCTGGTGCGTCTCGACTTGGACGTTATCGTGGTCGCCACCGCGAACCCGGAGGACTACACGAATCGCGGGCGCCTCATCACGCCGCTGAAGGACCGCTTTGGTTCCCAAATCCGCACGCACTACCCGCTCGACGTGATCACCGAGATTGCGATTATGAAGCAGGAGGCGAAACTCCCGACCTCGCCCGTTCCGATTGTGATTCCCTGGTTTATCGACGACATCGTGGCCAGAATCTCCCACGTGGCGCGTGCTTCGCACGTGCTGAATCAAAAATCTGGCGTCTCGGTTCGTCTCTCCATCGCCAACTACGAAACCGTTGTGGCCAACGCGCTGCGCCGTACGCTGCGCACCGGGGACGCCGAGGTCGTGCCGCGGCTGAGTGACCTCTCGGCGGTGGTCCAGTCGACTCAAGGAAAAATCGAGATCGATGCCTTTGACGACGGGGAGAGTGATCAGATCATCGCGGCCCTGGTGGGTCTGGCGGTTCGCCAGTGCTTCACTGAGAACTTTGTTCTCGAAGAAGCGGGAGACATCGTCGAAGCCTTTACCAACGAGGTCATCGTGCACACCGGTGACGATCTCGCCGTGCAGGATTATCTGACCACACTGGCGAGTTTGCCGGTCCTCGAAGGTCCGGTCCGCCGCGTCGCGGGTCCGTCGGCGACACCGGGGGAAATGGCCGCGGCTACCGAGTTCATTCTCGAAGGTTTGCACTTGACCAAGCGCTTAGCCAAGGACTCGTCGGGTAGCCGAGCGCTGTATCGAACCCGCAAGCGCTAGTGGGGGCTCGTTACGACTTTCGTCAGTGGGGCGAGGGTGACGATTTTTCCGACATTGATGCAGACGAGCTCCTTCGTCTGGCCATGGATGAATACCTCGAGACCGGCGACCTGAACGAGGCCATTGACCGACTGCTGACCGAAGGTTTCACCACGGAGTCCGGGGAAAAAATTGAGGGACTACGCAAACTTCTCGAGGAAACTCGACGGAAGAGGCGAGAGCTCGAACAGGCGGGAAACCCCGACGGGGAAATGCAGAAGTACCGCGACTGGCTTCGTGAGATTGAGGAACTGGAAAAGACAGACCTCATCGAGTTGCAGCGTGAAGCCGACGAGTCCGGCGACGAACGCCGAGCCGAGGTCACGCGGGATCTGGTCAGCCAAAAGACCATGCAGCAGGACTTGATGCCCGAGGGGCTGGGGGAGCGCCTCCGTAGTTTTCAGAATTATGACTTTGTCTCCTCGGAAGCGCGCGAACAGTACGAGCAGCTGATCAGCGAACTTCGTGAGGATGTTCTGAACACCTATTTCGAGGCCAACAAGGAATTCTTCGCCAATCCGAATCCGGAAGAACTGGCCCGCATGCGATCGATGATGGACGCCCTGTCAACCATGATTGAGCAAGATCGCCGGGACGAAGATCTGGACCCCACCTTTGATTCCTTCATGGAGAATTACGGCGACTACTTCCCGGGCGCCGAGACGCTCGAGGACGTGGTTCGGGCCATGGCTGAACGCGCCGCCGCGGCGGAGGCGATGTTTAATTCATTGAGTCCCGACCAGCAGCGAGAGTTGCGGGGAATGTTCGACCAGATGATGAGCGACATGGACCTCAATTTTTCGATGAGCCGTCTCGTGGACAATCTGCGTTTGGCCACCCCCGACATCGATTGGCAGGGCCAGCCTCGTTTACGTGGTGACGAGCCCGCGTCGTTTGCCGACGCCCGTCGCGCCGCGGAGCAATTGGCCGAGCTGGGGGACCTCGAAGATTTTCTCGGGAAGATGAACCCCGCCCAGGGGCTCCCGGAAATTGACGTGGAAGCAGTGCGTCGGAACCTCGGTCCCGACGCCGCGACCCAAGTGGAAAAACTGCAACGCGCCGTGAAGGGCCTGAGCGATAACGGTCTCGTTGATCGCGAGGGTCGTCGTCTCGAACTTACGGCTAAGGGCGTGCGACAAATCGGCCAAGCCGCGCTGAAGGATCTCTTTAAAAAATTGAAGGGCTCGGCCACCTTCGGTTCCCACCGGGAAAATTCCATTGCGCGTGGTGGCGACCGCGAGGAAAGCTCAAAGGCCTGGGAGCCGGGACAGCCTTTCTCCCTTCACCTGCCGCAAACGCTGCGTAATGCGGTTTTTCGAAATGGCCCGGGGACGCCCGTGAAGTTAGCAGTCGACGATTTTGTGGTCGAGGAGTACGAGGCCACCAAGAAGTCGGCCACGGTCTTTGCGATCGACCTGTCGCTATCCATGGCGATGCGAGGCAATCTCATGCCGGCGAAGAAGATGACCTTGGCGCTGACGCAGTTGATTCGATCCAGGTATCCCCGCGACTTCGTGGCGGTGGTGGGATTTGGCCTCCTAGCGCACGAAATCCGGCTCGAGGATGTTCCCGCTCTCACTATTGACTACAGCTACGGGACGAATCTCCAGCACGCCCTGGCGCTGTCGCGTCACTTGATGCGCAGTGAGTCGGGTGATCGGCAAATTGTGGTCGTGACCGATGGTGAGCCGACCTCACACTTGATGGCCAACGGGGAGCCCTTTTTCCACTATCCACCCGTCATCGAGACCTTGCAAGCGACCATGGCCGAAGTACTTCGCTGCACCAAAGCCGGAATCACTATCAATACTTTCGCCCTGGATATCGAGCGCACCCAGTTTCCGTTTGTTGAGCAAATCGCTCGTGTGAATGGGGGCCGCGCCTTCTATACCTCGGTTGATGATTTGGGCAGTTACGTCTTAGATGATTTTGTCCAACACCGCCAGCGTCGCTAATCACTAGCCCCGAGAGGGCGGTAGCAGCGCGGACGGTAACTCTTCCTCATTCCATTTGCTTTTTCCCGAGATATCCGGCACAATGACACCGTTGTAATTACAAGAGTGGCATAGGGGCCACTTATGTAGGGGGAGGACCCAATGAACGTGACAGAACTGATGCGCAACGGCGAAGATCGTGGTTGGCAGGCCCGTGCGAACTGCATGGGTGTCGACCCCGACTTGTTCTTCCCAGAACGGGGAGCTTCAACGCGCGAGGCGAAGGAAGTATGCAAGGGCTGCGTCGTGCGCGACGACTGCTTGGAGTTTGCTCTCGACAATGGTGAGAAGTTCGGTATATGGGGTGGCATGAGCGAGCGCGAACGACGTCGTTTGCGTCGAGCACGTGCCCTCGAGCGCCGCGCCACCGCTAGCTAAAGCTCAGCGGCTCGGTCTGAAGTACTGAGGCGAGATTCAATCGTCGTACTCGTCGTCAGGTCCAGCGCGGCCCACTCGGCGGGGTCGGTGTTGTCGAGAACGAACTGGGGGGTGAGCCCCACGAGTTCCGAGCGCAGCATGGATCCCCCCGGCGGTAAGAGTTCCCTAACCTGCTGGAAGACCTGCGACGGCCCACAGGCAGCTGGATCGATCAGGTTGCAACTCACCTGAGTAAATTCCCCTACGGCAAAGGCCATGGACCGTACGCTCGTTGAACGTAGCGAAGCAACAATGCCTTGGGTGTCGGCCATGCTGACTCCCCGAAGCCAGATATTCCAAGCCAGCATGACGGGTCGCTGACCGACGGCGCTAAAGCCCCAGCGCGGGTCGGGAGAGAGAGGCCCGAAATCGGGACTCTCCTTGCCACGAAGCCGCGCGCGCAACTGGGGCAGGGTGGGCGCACCCGGAAGGTCGTCGCCGTAGACAAAGACCCCGACACCGCACTCGTGAGCTAGCCACTGCGCGGTCTCGTCGCGCAGCGCCACGGCCACCGGCACCAGCGCGGGGTCGAGTGCCACGAAGGGGACCACGTCAATGAGCCCGTAGCGCGGGTGGACGCCATCGTGGTCGCGTAAATCCCCGTGATCGAGAACGCAGCGAATCAGGTTTCTTAGGTTGCCAATAAGTTCGTGGGGCTGGTCAACGAGTGTGAACACACTGCGGTGGTGCCACTCGTCGCTGTGCACATCGCGTAACGAGTGGCCACCGGCCGCTTCGTAGGTTCCGAGGGTGTCGCTACTGCGACCTTCGGAGATGTTGATGACGCACTCAATCACGGTACGTCATCGTAGTGATTTAGCTGGCTCGCAGGTCGAGGAGCCCACGGCGCCGGGCGCGCTGTAGGCGACGACGCTCCCGCTCCGACGCTCCGCCCCAGATCCCGTGTTCGATGTGGTTGGCGAGGGCGTACTCGAGGCACTCCTGAGCGACCGGGCAGGTCGCACAGATTTTCTGGGCCTTGATAACGCCCGTCCCATCCTGTGGAAAGAATGTTCCCGCCGGGTATTCCCGACACTTTCCTTCGACCATCCACTCTGTGTTCATTGCCGCCTCCTTCGTGACGTTAAGGTCACCGTAGGCGCTCGAAAGAACGAAAAGTACGAAAATACCTGTGATGCTTTTCACAAGACTCGTGCTCTTTTTCACAAGCGGTTAGGGACTTTTGAGTGATACGGCGTCCCGCGGAAAACGCGAGGTCCGTAACGGCGTAGAATGGAGACTCACACGTCCGCGAAAAGCGAGGGAGTCATCGTGAGCCAGGTTCCGACCACTGAAGTTGTCGAAGTACTCGAGCCAGTAGGTCACGTCCAAGTGATCTACCTAGGCCCGGTGTCGCCACACTACGAGTGCCGCATGGTCTTTGGTGACGAGGAGCAGATTCAGGCTTTCGTGGACCGCGCTGACGCACGCCTACGCCTGATTCCGCCACACGATCCGCAGTTTCGCCGCAACCGCGAGCGCGTTAATCGTGACGCCGAGCGTGAGAACTTGCTGGTTGAGTGGGTCCTCGGTTACGACGAAGAGAATTAAGCGAGTGGCGACGAGATAACTCGTTGCCACCATTCCTCGGGCTGCGAGAGTTCGTGGTAGCTAGGAAGTCCGTCCACTCGAAACAGGGCCGTTAACGAGCCCAGACCGTGCTCTCTCACGATAGCCGCCGTCCACTCCTCGGCCGCGTCCTGATGTTCACCCTGTGTCGAAATACCAAAGAGGGCAGCCGCGGAATCCTCACCACGAGCATCGCTACGTCGGTAGCGACGGTAGGCCTCGCGAAGTTGCGGTGCGGATCCGACAATCTGTTCGGTAATAGAAAAGGCGACGAAATCCAGCACCGATCGCAGGGCCGCCACCGCAGCGTTGATGGCGCGAGTAGCGGAGCTGTCCTCCGGCGCGGTGATGCCGTCGAGCAAACCCTCGGGATTACTCATGAGGGCCATGAGGTCCTGGGGGTTGTCGAGGCTGGTGAGGCGGCCGACGATGTCTCCCTGACTGGCGAGGGCCTCGCGAGAAGCGTCGAGCAACAGAACGCGAAGTGCGTCGCTCACTCCCGGCTGCGTGAGTAGCTCACTGGCGGCAAATTCCCGTGCGAGGGCGAAAACAAGGGTGGTGTCGAGATCGAGTGACCACTCGCTGGCGAAGGTTTCGACGTTGTCAATATGAACCAAGCGCTCACGAGTGATTCGCGGCAGGGGCAAAACGGCCAGCGACCACGCGCGTTCTGAAAAGTGTCCCGCCACGCTGCCGAGTCGAAAACCGGTGAAGAGCGGCCCGATGGCGCCCATGAGTTGGTTCATCATCGATGATGCTTGATCATCGGATACTCCGCTCTCGGCGGGTGCCACGGGGAGCGATGGCTCAATGAGTGGGCGCCACTGGAGTAGGGCGGCTTCCGTGAGTCCCGTTCTCGTGACGGCGGAAAAATCGTGCGATACCGGAATCGTGAAATCACTCTCTAGGTAGCGCGCCACGAGCGGAGCGAACTCCTCGAGGCGACTACGGGTAGCGGGGTTGGGGTTAACCGTGGTGGCGTCACCGACCGCGACGTTGTGGGCGAGGGATCGAGCGGTGTCAAACCAGACGTCGGGACCCTGCTTGCCCAAAATGCCGAAGAGGTCACCGAACATTCCGCCAAAGGGATTGGTACTCACTACTTTAATTTAGGGGGTCGGAGCCTCGGGCTAGACCCGAAGACAGACCAGAACGACGACGAGCGCTGTGAACAGGCCAAGTGGCAGGAGCGACAGACTGTGGCGTGTGAGCGTTACCGCGGTAGTGGGTGTTGGCTCGGGACTCTCAATACGGCGAAATTCACTAGGGTGCACCCACTCGCGGGAGTTTCGCGGAGGTGGTCCCAGGCTACCCGCCGGCCTACGTGGACGGCCTGGCCCGGGGGTGTTCTCAGCGAAACTCACAAACACCAACCATAGAACGTAACGAGTGGCCGCGGGCGTCGCCCTAACATCAATGGTCGTGGGTAATGACGTAGCACTGGACGTGGGAACAGCAGTCACGCGCCTCGCAGTGCCCGATCGCGGAATCGTCTTCGCCGAGCCGACCATCGTGGCAATCAATACCCGCACGGGCGCTGTGGTTGACGTGGGTTTTGGGGCTCAACGGGCGGTGGTGGAAAGTCCCGAACACGCCGTCGCCTTTCGCCCCCTCGCCAAGGGAGCCACCGTTGACTTCGACGTGGCCGCCCGACTGATTCGTGCGATATTTGAGCGGGCCGGTTTTGCGCGCTTCGGGCGACTTCGCGTCGTGATGAGCGTGCCAGCACTCGCCACCCCCATTGAGCGTCGGGCGCTACGCCAGGCCACCCTACAAGCCGGGGCTGGGGAGGTTTCGCTGATTGAGACGCCCGTGGCCGCGGCCATCGGCAACGGAATGCCCATTCACGAACCACAGGCGTCGGCCGTCGTCACACTGGGCGCGGGTTCATCCGAAGTGGCGATAATTTCCCTCGGGGGCATTGTCACCAGCCGTAGTTTGCGCCTCGGTGGTGCGGACCTCGACGCGGCCATCGCCACAATGCTGCGTCAGCGCTACGGCGTGGTCGTCTCGCTCGACGTCGCGGCGTCGGTAAAAGAATCGATGGGTTCGGCTCTGGCCTTAACTAATGGCCAGCACGTGGTCGTGCCTGCGCGTACGGTGGGTCAAGGTCGTCCCGTGACCGTAGAGGTTTTGGCCAGCGAGCTCAACGCTGCCCTCCACGACGTGATGGTGGCGACGGTGCGCATCGTGCAGGAGTGCCTCGGTGACGCCCCACCGGACCTCGCTCAAGACGTTCTCTTGCACGGTCTCACCTTGTCGGGGGGCCACGCTAAGTTGGCTGATTTTCCAGCCCTACTGGCTCGCGAAACCGGCGTGGCGGCGCGCGTTGCGCCGGCGGCCGACAGCGTGGTTGTCAAGGGCTTAGAACGCTGTCTCGAGGATATGTCGAGCCTGCACGCTCTCTTTCGCAACGCCGAGCGTTAATCGAGCCCGTTGAGCTGCTCGGCGGCCGCGCGGACCTGCCAGTCGCGGTCCTCGAGAGCGCCTTCGAGGGCAGCCTCGACTGCGGGACCTTCGAAGTTGGAGAGCGCTACGACGGCTCGCCGGCGTACGGGAGGCTTGTCGCCCAAAGCGGCGATGATCACGTTCTGCGCACGGTCATCTCCAATGGCCCCGAGAGCTGCGACAGCGCTTTCGCGACAGCGCGCATCCTCGTGCTGGGCGGCAACTTCGATGAGGGTCTCCACGGCACCTCGTTCTTCGTGTTCACCACAGGCGAAAATTGCGGCGTCCGCCACGAGAGCGTCAGCGTCTCGAATCGCTATTACTAATTCGGCCGTGAGGACGAGAGAGAGGGCGTTGACTCTCGCGAGAGACCACGCCGCCTCACGACGTACATCTTCGTGCTCGTCGCGCAGGGCGTCGAGCCACTGTTCATCCGTCCACCATTGATGTACGGCCCCCACGCGCAGGGCGAGAACCCGCGTTCGAGAATCAGTGTCGCGCAGTAGGGGCTCCACGAGGGCTCGCTGGTCAACTCCGCCAGGGCCGCCAGCCGCCAGTAAATCTCGGCGGCGAGTATCCGGTAGCGTCTCATTATCTCTTCTCACGAACCCATTCCACCATCTCCGGCGCCGGGCCGTACGCCTCGAGTGCGACGTTCAACCCGAGCGAGCCGCATAGCTCGACGGGTGGTCCTCGGCTGCATGGCTCTTTTCGCCCTAGCGTCGTGGAATCTCAACGTCTACATCATGACGCCTGGTGACGCCACCCCCGTCGCCCCCCTGATCAGCGTGTCGGGCGTGGCCCACGAAGCTGCGCGGAGCACGATCCTGCTCACGGACGTATACCTGCAGGGCGCGACGGGCCTATCCTGGCTGACTTCTCATTTCGACCCCCACGCCGTTCTCATCAACGGCTCCGCGCTGACGGACCCTGGGGTTCCCCTGGACGAACTCAATGCTCAGAGTTTCCTCGACATGGCGACGTCAAAGGAAAATGCCCGGGTCGCGGCCTTTACCAGCCTCGGTTGGACGATTCCGGTGACCCTAGTGGGCGCTGCCGTTCAAGCCGTTATTGTGCCCTCGCCGGCCCGTAGCGCCGGGGTAAACGTGGCCGACCAAGTGACCTCAATCAATGGACAGGTCATTCACCAGTCCTGCGACGCCATCTCGGCTCTCCACCGCGTGGCGCCGGGTACCCGGGTGGCCCTCAGTATTCGTCCAGCACGTTTCTCGCCAGTGGGCGAAATTTCCTACGGGCCCGTTACGACTAAGTCCGTCGTTACCGTGCCAGCACCCTCAACGGTCGCAGCCAGCGATTGTCCGGGTGTTTCGGGCCGCGCGACCTCCTGGATTGGGGTATCTCTGTCGACAGCCCTGCACTACTCCTTCCCCGCCACGGTATCCATAGCCACCCCCAATATCGGGGGTCCGTCGGCGGGCCTCGCGATGGCGCTGACCATCATCGACCAGCTCACGCCGGGTTCTTTGACCAATCGACAGTTAATTGCGGCCACGGGAACTATTGACCCCAACGGTCTGGTGGGTGATGTCGGGGGAGTCGCGCAAAAGACCATCGCCGTCGAACGGGCTGGTGCGTCCCTCTTCGTTGTCCCTTCAGGGGAGTACGCCGAGGCGCGGGCCGCGAGTAATGGTCGACTCCGAGTAGTAGGCGTCGATACCCTGTCGCAGGCCATTAGCGCCATACGGGGAAAATCACCGATTCCGGCCCCACTCGCTAAGCCCTAATTCCGTCGGAAAAAGCCGTAGGCTAGAGACAATGGACGACCGACGCATTCACTCGACGACCCGACACACCTCGGCCGATATCGACCGGGCTAATTTTGGCACCGTTCGCAAGGGTTTCGACCCCCGTGAAGTACGCCAATACCTCGACGGCCTGAGCCGCGAGATGCAAACCCTCGAGAATCGCTTGGCGGAAATGCAGAGCCAGCTGGCCGAGGCTCAACGCCGGGCCGCCAACCCCGTTCTCGACGAAGCCACCCTGATCGCCGGTCTGGGTCAGCAGAGCGCCGCTATTTTGCGTTCGGCGCACGACGAAGCGGCCCGCGTTACTACCGAAGCACAGGATCGAGCCCGGGGCCTCTTCGCTCAGGCGCAAGAGCGAGCGTCACGTTCACTCGTTGATGGTCAGGAGCGAGCAATCACTTTGGTGGCCGAGGCTGAGCGTACCGCGACGGAAATCAATGACGCCGCTCGAGAAGGTGCAGAACGCTTGGTCGATTCGGCCAAGGTGAACGGTGAGGCACTCATAGAACGCGCGCGCGAGCAAGGTCGCGCGATTGTGGAGCAGTCCCAAGAAGCTCGCAAGGCAGTCTTGAACGACCTCGCGGTAAAGCGCAAGGCCCTGCAGGTGCAAATTGAGCAACTTCGCGCCGCTCGCGACTCGCTCACCGCTGCGGTAAACACCGTACGAGAGAACGTTGAAAGTTTGCTCGGTGGTCTCTTGACGTCCGACGAAGGGGCCCGTGCCGCAGCCCTCGAGGCTCTGCGAGCCCGTCCGGTGTCGGTGGATCCCACCGAAGAAGAGTTGCTCGCCGGTGTACCACTGCGCAGTGTTCCCGACATGACGCTGACGCCGCTGGACGTGCCGTCGTTTACCGATGATGAGACCCCAGTGCAACCGCGCGCTAAGAAGCTCAAGATTGTTCCAGCTGAACCGGCCGAAGAAGCCCTTGACGCGGTGGAAGAGATTTTCGCTCGGCTTCGCAAGGCCACTCTGGAAGAGCGTGAAGCCACAGCACCCGTGCCCGCCAAACGTGCGCCACGAGTAACGGGAGCAACCGCAACGCCCGTTGACGAACTCTTCGCCCGACGCGACGACGCCTTGGAGGACACGCTGGCGGCGCTAACTCGAAAGGTGAAGCGCGCGTTACAGGATGACCAAAACATCATGATCGAGCGTCTCCGCTCGGTGACGAGCATGATTACGAGCGAGATGGAAGACGAGCAAACCCAGCGCACGCGCTACGCCGAAGCAGCCAGCGATTCGCTGCGCGAAGCGGCGCTCGCCGGTGTGAACTTCGCCACTACCGAAGGTGGCCAAGCGGCTGACGTAGCGAAAAATGGGGCCATTGCCGAGTGCGCAGCTGATTTGGCCGTCACGATTGTTTTAGCTCTCCGTAAGAAAATTATGGCCGACGGGAATAACCCCGGTGCCGAGCGAGCCAACGCTGCTTATAAGGAGTGGCGCGGTGCACGGGTCGAGCGACTCTGCACGGATGCGGCTCGCCGAGCCTTCCACATTGGTGTTCTGGCGGCATCTGGGGGGACTATTCGCTTTGTTGCAGCGCCCTGGGACCCGCCCTGTGACGCCTGCTCCATGGACGCACAGTCCGGTAGTCGCGAAGCGGGGTCGGTATTCCCCAGCGGTCAGCCCTATCCACCATTGCACGCTGGTTGCGCCTGTACGGTAGTGCCTGGGTGAACAACACCCTAAGGTTGTTACGTGCGTAGCCCCACCGAATTTCGACCTGCATTTCCCCTGAGTCCACGTCGACGTGGCGCCGGTATTGTCCTGGCTTTTGCACTCGTCCTACTCTTTTCACTCCGCTCGCTCGCCGGCCTGTTTACCGACGGCTGGTGGTTTTCTTCGGTGGGCCACAGCAATGTATTTTCGACGGTGCTCGAGACCAAAGTCGGGCTAGGTCTGGTATTCGGAGCAATCTTTTTTGCTGCGATGTGGGGCAACCTCATACTGACGAATCGCCTCGGGGCCCATGACCTCGGGGCCACGCCGGAGGACGAAATTGTTCGGCAGTTCCAAAATATTGTGCGACCCTATGCCGGGAGGATTTACGGGCTAGTCGCCATCGCTATGGCGTCAGTGGCCGGTCTCGCGGCCGTGTCGCAGTGGAATAACTACCTCCTTTTCGCTAATGCCCAAGCATTCGGCAAAGTTGATCCTGTGTTTCACAAGGACCTGGGGTTCTACGTTTTTTCGCTGCCCTTCCTCTCCTTCCTCGTCAGTTGGACCCTCGTCGCACTGCTTGTGATTTTTATCGTCTCCACTCTGTTTCACTATTTAAACGGAGGGATTCGTGCCGCGCGCGTCTCGCCGCGAGTCACCCCGCAGGTCAAGGTGCACTTGTCGGTAATTTTGGCCTTGGTGGCTGTGACGAAGGCCCTCGGTTACGTCATGGCGAAGTGGAATCTCGTCAATTCCACGAACGGCTACGTGCAGGGAGCGAGCTATACCGACATTCACGCTCGTATTCCGGCTCTCAGTATTTTGACAGTGATTTCACTGGCTTCGGCGGGAATTCTGCTCTACAACATTCGCTCCCGGAGCTGGTCGCTTCCGGCTCTGTCAGTTTCTCTCTGGGTCTTCGTCGCTGCTGCCATTGGATTCATCTACCCCGCGGCCCTACAGACGCTCAAGGTGACTCCGGCGCAAAATACCCTCGAGTTGCCCCTTATTCAAAGAAACATCGACGCTACCCGTTCTGCTTTCGCCGTGAGCAATGTGGCGAGCCACGTTTTTGCGGGTTCGTCGACGATTACCGCGCAAGGGCTGCAAGAGGCCGCGGGGACTCTGCAAAATATTCGCCTCTGGGACCCGGACCCCGCGATTGCGCTCGAGACCTTTAATCGACGCCAAGCAATTCGTTCCTACTACACGATCACCTCCTTGGGCGTCGATCGCTATGTGGTTAATGGGAAGCAAACTCCCGTTCTGGTCGGCGCTCGCCAACTCAGCACTCAAAACCTCACCGCACCGAGTTGGGTGAACTCGCACTTGGAGTACACCCACGGTTACGGGGTCGTCGTCTCGCCGGCCAATCAGGCCGACGCCGCGACCGGTAACCCTACCTTCACCATCAGCGGCGTTCCACCGACCT
The DNA here is from genome assembly GCA_903860915.1 of uncultured Actinomycetes bacterium. Classification (GTDB taxonomy): domain Bacteria; phylum Actinomycetota; class Acidimicrobiia; order Acidimicrobiales; family RAAP-2; genus RAAP-2. The sequence goes on from CAIOSJ010000025.1 coordinate 147,492, forward strand.
CATCAGCGGGCCTGCCGGTACTGAGGCAGGCAGGAATATATTTCGGTATTAAACAGTCCGGTTGGGTGGTGGCTAACTCCAAGCAGACGGAACTCGACTATCAGGTCAACGCCGGCACTAACGCTGGTCAGCCAGTCGAGTCGCACTACCGGGGACGTGGGGGCATCGCGGTCGGTGGCCTCCTGCGCAACGCCATGCTGGCCCTACGTTTCAACGATTACAACCTGCTGATTTCGAACCAGGTGACGCCGACTAGTCGTATCATTTTCGTACGCGACATCATGGACATGGCTCACAAGGCCGCTCCCTTTCTGTCTTTTGATGCGCACCCCTACGCGATTGTGAGCGGGGGCCGCGTGAAGTACGTGATTGACGGATACACCACGACGAGCAAGTACCCCTACAGCGAGGACGCCGCGAATCAATCCGTTCCCTCGGACACGGGTCTCCCGTCGAGTTACAACTACGTGCGCAACTCCGTCAAACTGGTCGTCGACGCCTTCGACGGCTCGATGACCTTCTACAACAGCGATCCCAGCGATCCCATTGTGCGAACCTACGCGGCTGCCTTCCCCCACCTCTTCGTCCCCATGTCAACGATGCCGGTCTCGATTCGTGAGCACCTTCGTTATCCAACTGATATTTTCGCCATCCAGGCCGCCACCCTGGGTCGCTATCACATCCAGTCGGCCCCGGCTTTTTACACGGCGAGTGACCGTTGGCAGATTTCACCGACCACGGGTTCAGGGGCGCCGTCAGCTTCTCTCGCTCAAACTCAAACGACTAATCAGGTGGGCAACGTGGTGTCACAGAGTTTGTCTCCCATGAGTCCGCTCTATCAAGTGATGGCACTTCCGAACTCGCAACGCCAGCAACTGGTGCTGTCGACGGCTTACGTTCCTGCGGGCAATTCTCAGACCGTACAAAGCCTGTCGTCGTTTCTCGCAGTGACCTCCGATAGGGACAACTACGGGCAGCTCTCGTTGTACGTCACACCCCGTGGTAACTCGGTTACCGGACCGGTTCAAGCTGACGCCGAAATTCAGCAGAATGCCCGAGTCAGCGCGATCATCACTCCTCTTGACCAGCACGGCTCTAACGTCCTCTTGGGCAATAACCTCATGGTCCCCTTGAATCAGGCAGTCCTCTACGTGAGGCCGCTCTACGTGACGAGCTCGTCGAATCCCCTCCCGCAATTGAAGTACGTAATTGCCGTTTTTAATCAAGACGTTGGAATTGAACCAACTCTGCAGGGAGCTCTCTCAGACGTATTGGGCAGAAATGTTTCTACCCCGACGGGGCCGACCAACTCGAGCGGGGGTGGATCGCTCGCCTCTCATTTGTCCTCCGCATCCCAGGATTACAGCCAAGCTCAAAATGCCCTTCGCACCGGAAATCTAGCTCTCTATCAGGGTTTAATCGACAAAATGAACTTAGAGATCAAGGCCGCGCAAACTTTCCTACCGGGCCACTAGGCGGCGCCAGGCAAAAGGGTGTCGATCATCAACATATAGAAATCTCGCCACCCTTCGGAGATGGCTCCGTCTGGGGAGCCGATATCTTCGAGAGTATGAGCGTACACCGTCATTCTCACGGCGAGAGCGATCGCGGATGGTTCGATGTCACTTCGTAGGAGATTTTTTTCTTGAAGTTTCCTAAACGCATCTGTGAGCGGAATCTGGGCCCGTGCCTCTAGCTGGGCTGCCATTTCTTCGCGCACTCTTGCGCGAGTGGTAGCGAGTCCCACGATCATTACGCCGACGGACCGCTCCCTTCGAAATGCTTCGAGGTCAATGGTATCTGGGATAATTTGAAAGCAACGCCGCACGTCGTCAGGCGATTTTGCCGTCTCCGCCTGCTCGATAATTTGTCTCCATAGGCCGCTGGTGTATTCACTCATAAGCTGGATCAGCGCTTCATCGATGAGATCGTCTCGCGATTCGAAGTAGTGGTAGAGGACGCTGGTAGCGCAGCCCACATCTCGAGCAATCTCAGCTACGCGTAGATTTTCAGCGCCTGAATTGATTATGCAGGTGATGGTGGCATCAAGAATTTTTTGTTTAAGCGCCATGGTGCTCCTTATCAAAATCTCTGGAAGATAATAACTTCGAAAATGTGAAAAAAGTGCAGAACACTTTTCTAAATTTGGATTCTTACGCTTTTCGCTGGTAGCGCTTAGCAATGTGTATAGATTTTGCGCCTCCAGCGGCGCTCGTGTAGAATTAATTTTCCGCCGCGGGGTGGAGCAGTCTGGTAGCTCGTCGGGCTCATAACCCGAAGGTCGCAAGTTCAAATCTTGCCCCCGCCACCAAGAGGTCTTTGCCCAAGGGTATGGACCAGAAGTACCGAAGTCCCGATTTGGCACCGTCCGAGTCGGGACTTCGTGCTTTTCGGGTGGTCGGAGCCTGTAGAGGCGTCTCGCAGTGGGAACCATTGTAGGTGGCGATGAGACGCGCGGACTCTGAGATGGGTTGCTTCGGCGCTGCCTGGAGCGTGTCGGTCGTCCAGGGTGGTGCAATCGACCCGGCTCCGATCCTCTATCTATTTGGCGGTGGTGAATCCTGGCGGATACAGGTTGATCTCTAGGTTTCTTAAAGTCATGGAGCGGCGCTGTTAATGCGGCCTGCTAGGCCCGCCAGGCGCTCAAGAATCTCTGGGAACTTGGGTGGGTCACTGTGGAACATACCGGCGGAGACCATTTGGTCGTAGTCATCTTGAAGACTCTTCTCCACCTCCTTGTCGGAGGGGACGAGCAGGAGACCTCCCGTCGCACAAAGGTCGTAGTTGGCCTGGCCTGAGCGATAGAAGACCTTCTTGACCTTGACAACGTCTTCCAGCAACGAGTGAGCGCGCAGCGCACGCTGCCCTATATCCCTTTGGGCAAGTTGATCGAGGTCATACCAGTGGCGAGAAAGTCGCTGAGACCCAGATCGGAACTCACTGCGATTGAGCTCGGCATGGATCAACGTTGCCTTTTCCCAGAAGGTCCTCTCTGGGGCGAGAACGGTCACCGTGGCGGAGGGGAACTCCATTGCGGAGAGCACCGCAAGATAGGGGGTGACTGCGTGCACTTCGTTGGGATCGATTGAGTTTCGCCCACCAAACTCGAGCTTCACGGCGTCCTTTACGTACTCGTCATGCTCTTCGAGAGCGCTGGGGTAATGCACCCAAACGTTCTCGCTGTCAGTGCTGATAGCACCGACTCCGAGACCGAACTCGGAAGCCAATCGAGCACGAAGGTGTGGTGCAACAACCTCAGCGATGTGTTCGGCAACTCGTTCGCGCAAGCGATCGCTGAGACTGTCTTGTTGTCTGCGGCTCGTAGATGCTGCGAATGGGTCAACCGAGCCATCCAAGAGGCGGTAGTCCAGGGTGACATCAACGTCTTCGGAAAATCTGTCGATTGCCTCATATACCTTTGAGAGAGAGGTTCCACCTTTGAATGCCATGGGGAGCGCGTCGGGCATCGTGAAGAGTGCGTCAAGCGCCCAACAAACCCAGACGTCCTTCTCGAGGATCTGGGCGGAACGTCCGGTGCTGGCAGCGTGAGCGACGAGTACGTCGGTCCGCTGCTCTGGACTCAGGGTGAGAAACAGATCAGGCATGAGCCAACTGCGACTCGGTGGCGTACGGTCGAAGAAGCTCACTCAACCACGCGGGCATCAAGCGCCGCCCCGAAACGAGGCGTGCGAACTCTTCTGGCGCCAACTTCTCCTTGATGGCCTCGATGGTCGAGGCATTGACCTCGCCGCTACCTAGATAACGAAGCGCTGCGTACGCGCGGCCGGCACGGGTACCGGCAAAGAGCAAACGGCTGGGCGCGGCGTGGCGCATCTCGATTTTTAATGCTCCAACCTGCATCGTCCGACTGCGACCTGACGTCGCGTAGATGGGGCGCATCGGCATTTGCGTGGTCAGTCCAAACTGACGCGCTGCTTCAGATCCATGGATCTCAACCACGCTCTGGGATGCCGCGGCCCAGGCTCTGACAATGCTCTCGGCGCTCGGCGGCACCTGACCCACCAAAGGATTGATTTTGGGCCGAACGTAAATGCCTCGAGTCACATTGGTTATTACGTCTTCGCGCGTGAGGTAGGCAAGTGCGTGGTCGACGGCCCCCCTGGGACCGAGCTCTCGTAGTTCAGCCACGGTGAAGGGCTCGCCTTGTGCGCGGGTCATTACATACTCGCGAACCCGTCGAGCAGTTGAGGTCGTGGCCGTAGTCATGGGAGATACTGTATCAGTTTTTCTCCCAAATGCAATAGATAGGCGTGACCTCGGTACGTAGGTCGGATGCCTTGTCGCCACAATGCGGAGGAGGGTCGATGCCGTGTCCAGGGTTATGTTCGCAGCATGGCGGGCTCGCGAAAGGGTTGGGTGACGAAGACGGACATGAGCCGCTTCTTGCTATGTGGCTGGGGGCCAGTTCAGTGGCATTTCGACGGGGAGAGCGCTGGAAGCGCGCCACCGAAGCCGCCGGATCAGAAGAACGATGTCAACTACCAAGCCTGCGATGCCCAGCACCGTCAACAAAATGCTTCCTGCGGCGCTACGGGCTATGACGCCGGGGCTCTCGGCAACGAAGACTCCCTTGGCGATTGGTCGAGTAAGCCGAATGCGATATTCACCAGGCGCTGGAACATGTAAGACCAACTGTCCGACAGCGGGTAACTCTCGAGGACTGATGTGGTCAGTGCTGGGGTCGAAGTAAGTGGACAGCGTTGCCCCGTTGGCTCTTGAGTTGATGACGATGTCCGATGGAGTTACCGAGGGGCAGTCGTACGACGCATTGATGGCGTTGGTTTCGCAAAAGACGAAGACAACCTTTGGACCTGCTGACAGGTACTGGGTGATGCCCGATACGGTTACGTCTCTTGGGGCGGCGAGGTAACGGTCGACTCGACTGACAATCCCACTCATCCCGACCACGGCAATAACCGAGGCGAGAACTACCAAGGTTGGGCCGGGCAAAGCTCTGACGCTCCATCGCGGTGCATCGTTAGCAGGGAGCGTCAGAGCCGAAATGGAGGGGACTTCGACACTTCGGCGAGCTCGATACTCTCCGCTGAGAATCAACACCGCAGCAAAAGTGAACAACATCGCGAAACTAATGAACGCTCTCGTTTGGAGAGCGGCGGCAGCGAGGTAGCGCGCCCTGGTAGTGATGGTGACCGAGCCGTGACTATCGAAGTAGTACTGGTGAGTTGCGGCGTTGTAGCCCGGCTGACCGGGAACTCCTGTGATCAATGTCCCGTCGCTCGTGATCGCAGCTACGACCGAGAGCGCAAATAGTGCGACCAGCACGACGCGCTGGGTGCCGTTGAACTGCTTGAAACTGATCGGGACTTTGGTGCGGGGCCAACCGTGCGACCTTGACCAAGTGAGCACTGCGATTCCGCCGGATGCGATCGCAAACGCGAAGAATGGTGCAAATACCCAGTCGGGCATCACAACGTGAGGTGTCGCAAAGCTCAGTGCCCAAATGGTCACGTCGGCAACAAGTGCAAAGATCGCCGCGTACATCGTGACCCTTGTCAGCCAGAGAGCGAACTTCCAGGTCAAGAAGGAGACCTCACGGGTCTTCTTCGGCTGGGGCTCAACGGGATTCATGTCATACATCATGTCGTACGCCACAACCTATGCACTGGTGAGCTCTGGTCACCGTTACGGACTCGCCGACTTTTGATTAGAACTCGTGCACGATGTCGCTCAACGGCCTTGTCGCTGCTCGTGATCCGACTTAGGTAAATACTCCACCAAGAGGTCGTTACCAGAGGGTATGGACCAGAAGTCCCGAAGTCCCGATTTGGCACCGTCCGAGTCGGGACTTTGTGTTTTTCGGGTGGTCGGACGTTTTTCACTGGTCCCACGGCGAGCGGGGCAAGAGCCTCACGACACAACTGCACGCTCTCGACCCACTGCTCAGTGCTGCAAGGCCCGAGCGTGCCGTGCGAACCATTGTAGGTGGCGATACGACGGGCGGACTCTGAGGTGGTTTGCTACGGCACGGCCCGGAGAGTGTCAGTGGTGCAGGCGCGTGCCATCGACCCGGCTTGTGTTTCCAATTTGGTAGGGACAAATAGACTCGGTATCTATGAAACAGCCCAATATTCGGGTCGGTCTCCTTGCATACGGTGCAATAGGACATGAGCACAATCAAGCAGTCCACAACACCACTGGCCTCGAACTAGTAGCGGTGTGCGACACAAATCCCGAAAGGGTCGACGCGGCACTGCAGCTCGCCCCGCAGGCCAGCGCTTTTAGTGATGCAAGTGAAATGCTGGATTCTGGACTTCTTGACCTCGTTGTCATTTCCACTCCGCCGAATAGTCACTACCACTGGGCTAAACAATCATTGCTACGAGGCATTCATGTCGTCCTCGAAAAGCCAATGGCGCTGACTGCTGATCACTGCGATGAATTGATCTCGCTGGCATCAGAAAAAGGTCTCCTGCTTGTCGTCTACCAGAACCGTAGATTCGATGACGACTTTGTCACTATGCGCGAAATTATTCGCTCCGGTGAAATTGGCGAGGTCTACCACTTCGACACTTTTGTCGGAGGGTACTCACGGCCGTGCGATTATTGGCACTCGGATGTCGAAGTTTCCGGTGGTGCAATATTTGACTGGGGCAGTCATTTTATTGATCAAATTCTGAACATCATCCCTGATGATGTGGCACACGTAAGTGGACAAAACCACAAGCGCGTATGGACCCATGTAACCAATGCCGATCACGCACACGTGACCGTGACTTTTTCATCCGGCAAGCAAGCCAGTTTTGTCCATTCCGATCTGTCGGCTGCGCGTAAGCCCAAGTTCTATGTGCTGGGCACCGAAGGCGCAATCATCGGGGATTGGGATCCAGCCGGTGAACCAGCGGTCGCCGACCTCCCCGCGATATTGACCGTGCACCACGTTGATGGTTCGTCGCGCATCGCGGCACTACGACCGCTCGAAGCAAACGAATTCCATCGATCCATCGTGGAATTCATCAACAATGGGATACCCATGGAAGTCAACGCGTTGCAGTCACGCAATGTTGTCGCAATTATGCAAGCGGCGGAGGAATCGGCCGCGCAAAATGCCATGCCAGTGACACCAGTCCTTAGCCGGTGGTAGGAAGTGGCTGTTAATTGGGGCTTCCTCGGTGCTGGCTTTGTTGCCAGTCGTGGCCTAGCCCCCGCCGTTCACGCATCGCAGGGGGCAAACTTATATGCGGTCGCCAGCCGCGATCAGCAACGATCGGCCACGCTCGAGCCCGAACTAGTGCACGCAAGCTACGAGGATCTCTTGGCTGACGAAAAAGTTGATGCCGTCTATATCAGTTTGGCGAATAGTCAACATAAGGAATGGGTGGCGAAATCACTCGAAGCCGGCAAGCACGTTCTCTGCGAAAAACCACTGGGTTTAGGTGCCGCGGAGGCCGTCGCCATGTTCGACTCGGCGGCGCACAATGATCGCCTGCTCGTTGAAGCAGTATGGGGTAGATGGCACCCACGCTTCGCCCGCATGGTCCACCTGGTGAGCAGTGGTGAAATCGGGAATGTCGAGCACATCGAAACAGCCTTCACGTTCAGCTCCGAATTGGTCGACAACTACCGGCTAAGTCCATCAATGGGTGGGGGAGCCCTGCTCGATGTGGGGTGCTACCAAGCGCACGCGTGGGTTGCACTCACGAGGGGTGACTCCGAATTCACCATCACTCACCTCGAACGTACAATTGGGCCAACGGGTGTTGACCTCACCACTGAGGTCCGAGCGTGCATCAACGAGACCACGGCGCACTCGCTTAGTTCGTTCGTTTTACCTAGCCATCAAGACTTCACGGTTCAAGGTTCTCACGGGCAGATAAGTACAGCCGTGGGCGAATCTTTTACGACCTGGAACGAAACTAGCTCCCTGCTCGTAAATGGCGTACTCGAGGAATTCCCCGCCACCAATGCCTTTGTCGAAATGGTGGAAAATGTGAGTGGCGTCATAAGCGGTGAGAGTGGCTGGATTGTGTCCAGTGGAGATTCAATTCGCGTTGCGGCCATTCTCGACTCCATCGCGGGTCACCCGTAATTCCCGAAGGTGTTCCCTAGTACATCGTAGATTCTTCTGGCAACACCAGACTTTCTCGTCAGGTGATGTAAGGATTGTGGAAAAATTAGTCGTGGAGGAAAGATGTGTGCCGAATGGTTGGTGAAGCTGCACGTGGCACGTGACCTTCGCCGGCGGGGTAAGTGACGTGTCGAACGTCGGTATTGTTCGCGTCGCCTCGGGTGTTGTTACATTCTTGCTACTTCTGACGTTGGCGTATCCGACCGTAGCCGTCTCGGCTCAGCCGGTCATACCCACCACAGCGCGCACTGTTGGGGCGATTCCGACGACCGCTCACGTTGGAAATCGGGCAACCTATCGAATGGTCTTGGCGGGGACGGCACGGTCGAGCTCGGTATCGAAAAAGAGAATTTGCGTTGATTCTCGCCAGCGAAGAATTTCCTGTCCCAAGTCGGGGAAGAAGGCCCGGAAGACCAGCACGACACGTTCCAGCCGTCTGAGCGCTGGGCGTAGTGCCGTGAGTGCCGGGCGCGCCGCCACGTTGAGTCAAGCAGCGAATTTTGAGGACGTCAAGATCCCCAGTGGTGTTCTCGAGGACCTAGCCATTGCTGGGTCCCTCGGCCTCGTTGCGGTGAAGCGCCGCCGCCAGCGAGCCGAAGTTGCGTTGGGACATTCGAGTCTGCCGATTTTTGCTCGAAGATTGCTCGGCGCGTCGCGTCGTGCGGCACCGGTGTCGCCCCTGGTAGCTAAATTGTTCACCAATGCGTCATACCTAAGGATTCTCGCCGGACCGGCTGAGCTGATGGTGCCGGTGGCCGGAGTGGTCCTCGGCATAGTGGCCACAGTGAGCGTGCACGGAAGTGCCAGTCTCCCATCGGCCCTCTTGTTTATTCTTATTGCGAGCCTGGGCGTCATTGATGCTCTCGCGGGAGCGCTCGCATGGTTGCCCTTCGCCATGACGGCGCTGCTGACCGGCCATCTCGCTCATCTCAACGAGCTCACGGCCGTGGTCTTTGTGGGTGGGCTCTGGTTCGGCGTATCGCCCATGCTTTTGATCATTCGCTCAGTTCGTCCACTGGGAGAGGAGCGCAGCGAGTATTGGCACCTCAGCGGCAATATCGTGATTGCCGGACTACTGAGTTACTTTCTGGTTGCCAAGCTTTCGGACGCGGCGGTGATGCTGACCGGATCAGGAGCAGATCTGACCCAGCACGGGACTGTCGCAGGCGTCATCGTAGGTGCGGTGGCAGTGCTGCGTTACGTGGTGTCTTTTGTCGTAGCCCAGAGTCGTCCGGACGACTTTCTTGCGTGGACCGAAGTGAAAGTACCCGCCCAACTTCGGCCAGCTCTCTGGATTGCTAAGTCGACGGAAGTAGCGATTGTTTTTGGTCTGGTCGCCCACGTATTACACCTATCGGCCATGACCATTTTATTGGTGCTGCTCTACGCCATCGAGCAGTCGGCTCCATTTTTTATGAGTAAATATCATCTGTCGCCGCTGGCCCATCGCCTCGTTCCCCGTGATGGCGGGAAAATACTCGTTCTGTCTCTAGCGATTGGTGTCTTCACAATCTGGGCGCGCCACATTACGGTTGACCCCTTGCTACAGGCCTCACACATTCTGGTTCGCTTGATGGCCGTGGGGCTCGTTCTTACTGGACTGAGTTCGATGCGAGGTACGTCCACTCCGCTGTCGCCGCTAGTCCGTCGATCAGGTGGTGTGCTAATCGTTGTTGTCACTATCTTGCAACTCGGTGGCTATCTCATTCACTAAAACATGATGTGGCTCAGTGGTCTCGACGACGCCCCGAGTGTGAATAGATGTACCAAGCCCGCGAATTACAGCGAATCACGCAGGTTCAATGGGCTCACCTCAGATCTCCTCTCTCCGGGTGCCGTACTTTCCTTCACGGTCTCGGCGGTTCCAGGACTATGGTTCGCAACGATGCCGGTTTGGCATTTACGATGAGGTGTGGTCGAAAAAGTAACTGAGGAAATTCTGTGTCAATAGTTGTTTTCCGTGCCCGAGAAATTGTTACCCTCGACCGTAATTGCCCCAGCGCCGAGGCCGTAGCCGTTTGGGAAGGAAAAATTCTCCACGTGGGAACCATCGTCGAGGTTACTGACGCCCTCGCGGGTAAGGAATTCAATTTTGATGACCGTTTTCTCGACCACGTCATCGTCCCCGGTTTCATTGAAGCCCACGGACATCTTTACAACGACGGGCTGCTGAGCCAACTCATCTGGTGTGGTTTTGATGACCGCCCACTACCGAATGGTCGGATTGCCAAGGGTTCGCGAAACATCGCGGAAGTTCTTGAACGTCTGAGGCACGATGGTGACGACACCGTCGAGTCTGTGGTGGGGTACGGTTTCGACCCAAGTTTCCTCGATGGGCAAAAGCTGCATCGCCACGATCTCGATGCGGTCAGTACTACGCAGGGGGTGCTGGTTGTCAATGCGAGCGGCCACCTCTGTTACGCGAACTCCACTCACATGAAGCGCTGCGGCGTGGATGCTTCTACCGACGTGAGGGGAGTCGTGAAGGACGAAACCGGTGAGCCAACCGGTGAGTTCCACGAGACGGCCATGGCACTGGTAATGAATTTTTCTGGCGCTCAGACGACCAGCACTGAGACCGCCGTACGTGGTGGCGCGGAGCTGCTGCGACGAGCTGGTGTAACGACGGGTAGCGACATGTCGCTCTTTGCGTCGGGTCGTACTTTTGAGACCTACCGCGAGATCATGGAATCGCCGGGCGTGCCAGTTCGAGTGACGTATTCTCCGAACATTGAGGACATGAGGTCGCGGATGTCCCCCGAGGCCTTATTGCCACTCATGAAAGATCTTCGCTCTGCCTCCAATGAACGATTCACTCTGGGCCCGCTGAAGTGGATTGCCGATGGTTCCATTCAGGGCTACACGGGAGCACTGAAGTGGCCGGGCTATTGCGGTGGTGACGATCATGGTTTTCTCATTCTCAACGAGGACGACGTCATTGAGAAAATTACTCCCTTCCACAACGCTAATTTTCAGATCGCGATCCACACCAATGGCGATGACGCGACCGAAGTGGTATTGCGCGCCCTCGAGCGAGTTCTGATCGCGGCGCCTCGGCCGGATCATCGTCATCGCTTGGAACACTGCCAGATGGCGTCGCCCGCGATGATGCGTCGAATGGCGGCCATGGGAGTGGCGGCGAATATTTTTTCTAACCACATTTACTACTGGGGTGACATTCATCGAACGAGGACCATGGGTTTTGACAAGTCGCGAAGAATGGACGCCGCGGCCACTGCGCTGCGCGAGGGTGTGGCCATTTCACTCCACTCCGACCACCCCGTGACACCAGTGAGTCCGCTCTTTACTATGTGGTGCGCAGTCAATCGAGTGACGCGTAGCGGTCACGTCCAGGGTGAGGGGGAGCGCATCACGGCCAACGAAGCGTTGACGGCGGTAACTCTCGGCTCCGCGATTCTCATGAAGCGTGACGAAATGCTGGGCTCGATTGAGGTCGGCAAGTGGGCTGATTTCACAGTCTTAGCCGAGAACCCTTTGCGAGTTGACCCCATGAAGATTAAAGATATTGCTGTCGTTGCTACGGTTCTCGCGGGGGAAGCTACCACCCCCTGGACCGGCGAAGAAGACTAGGCCCGACTCCCGTATTCGTAATGTTCGTCAACTACTGGATGTAGGAAGTTGACAAGTCTGCGACCTCAGTTGAGTGCGGTCGCGACATGAGGTAAATCACGAGGGCCGTAGCAAAGAGCAGACCGCTCGCCGAAAGTAGGGCGAAGGACAGTCCTTGGGCGAGAGCGTCATTGGCTGCCAGAAGAACTTTACGAACAATCACGGCGATCTCTCCGCCGTACTTTTCGTAGTGTGCGGCCTCGCCCGCCGCCGAACCCGTGGTCACCGCCGAGAGGATTTGATCGCGATACGACTGGGGGACGCCTATTTCGATAAGTTTTTTCGTGAGCTGGACGGTCAACTGGCCGTTCACGACGGAGCCCAAAATGGCTACGGCCGCTACCGCCCCAATTTCTCGGGCGGTATTAACAAGGGAGGCCGCGACCCCCGACTGGCTAGCTGGTAATCCTGCGAGCGCCGAGGCGTTGGCGGGAACAATAACAATCCCGAGCCCTAACCCCGCAACGGCCATGGCCACGCTGAGCTCGATCAGTGACATGTGCGGGGCGAGCACGAAGTTGGTCGCGAGAAAACCGATACCGGCTATGAGACAACCCGTCATCATTAGTGAGCGGTTGCCTTCGCTGGCGCTCCAGCGACCCGACCACAGGGCCCCCGTGCACATGCTCAGCAGTAGGGGCACGCAGGTGAGCGCGATTTGGTTGGTCGTGACCTGCACCACAATTTCGAGATAGAGCGTGGTGAAAAAGAAGAGTGAGAGAACGGCGAAGAAGCTAACGAAGGCGACCACAAGAGCTAGAGCGAAGTCGGGATTGCGCAGGTAGCGCGGGTTCAAGAAAGGATCAGGAGATGAGCGCTCAACGATGAAAAAAGCCCCGAAGAGCAGAAGGCTGAGTCCGAACATAATCACGGTGGTGCGATTCACGTAACCAGTGGTTTCTCCGGAGATTGTGGTGAAGGTGGCGAGTCCTAAGGAAGCGCTGCCGAGAGCAAAGCCTCGAAGATCAAGACGACGAGGCGTTGCTCTCTTGTTTTCAGGTACGACACGACCCGCCCAGACGAGGGCAATGAGTCCGAGAAGGAGGTTGAACCAAAAGACTCCCCGCCACGACCAGGCGCTCAGGGCTAGTCCGCCGACGACGGGCCCCGTCGCCAGAGCCAGGGCGCAGACGGCCCCCCACACGCCCAAAGCTCGAGCTCGTTGGTGCTCATCGGAGAAGAGCTGACGTATAAACGAAAGAGTCCCCGGCTCACTCGCTGCTGCCCCCACGCCCATGATGACGCGCCCGGCTATGAGCCAACTGGTGCTTGGGGCCACTGCACAGATAACTGATCCACCACTGAATATGGCGATACCGCCGAGCAGAACACGCTTGCGGCCGAAGTTATCGCTGAGCACTCCACTGAGCATCATCAAGGTGGCGAAGGCCAGGGCGTAGCCACCGACCACCCACTGCAACTGGACGACCCCCGAACCCAAATCTGATTGGATGGAGGCGAGCAGTGGGCTGGTCAGAGTGTTGTCGAGGAATGTGAGATAGAGAACGAAGAGAATTGCGGCAAATGCGCTGCGCTGTCGGTTCATACTCGCATATGCCGTGGGGACGAACTATTTTTTGACTGAGGGAGCCATGAATTTAATTGGTGCCGTCGCAGTGTCGGTCCCCTGAATGGTTCCGACGCTGATGTCACATGCTGCCAGGTCGGTTTTCGATGTGCCGCAGGTACCGGTACCAATTTTCCCAGTGATGACGTGAAAGGTCGTGGGTGCCAGGACACCCGTCGATGATGCTTTGGCCGACGAGATAGAAACGATGTTGCACTGTTTTTGCCCCGAGGCATGAAGCAGACATTCGACGATATACAGCGAGTCCTTGGGCACAAAGTTACTACCGCTTACCTTGACGCTCTGACCGTTCATCAGATTCGTGGCGGGGGAGACGGTGATTGAAGGGAGTTTTTTCGTCACCGCGCTCGCATCTACTGAACTCATAACGAAGCCGCCAGCAGCGACGAGCAATACTCCGCCTAAGATTTTGAGCAATTTTCCAGTTCCCATGCGACGTCCTTTAATCAGAAGTCAGAGCACCTCTCCGCATTAAAAACCTACTACTGAAACGGTGGGGGGAAGGGATTGAGCCCCACCGTTTCAGATTGCGGGCTACAGATAGTGAGGCGGTGTCTCGTGCCGATCTCGCTGGACGAGACGTAGCTCCTCACGCAGGCGAGCAATCTGACTGCGAAGGTCGCGAATGGTCTCTTCCAATTCTTCCCGCGTCGGTTCTGATGGCACAGCGCCAGAACTCATGCCGCGGTCCTCGTTGAAAAGTTACGCAGCAACGAGTTCGTTGCGCTCGTCGAGAAATGCCCACCAGGCATCGGCGACGATCCGCGTGCCACTGGCCACTTCTTCAAGCGTGGGCTCGAGGGATTCGAGTGCATCGAGAGTCCAGGCGGCGTGGTCGATTTCAATCGATCCGTGCGCGTGCCAAAAGTCGAGCGCGGCACCCGAAGCTCCGTAGTGGCGGGCCAGTCCATCAGCCTTAGAGTCTGCAATGGCGGCACCCTGCGTCTCGTAGGCGAAAAGTCCGGCGAGGGCCTGAGCGGCACTCCCGTGCAGGACGCTGTCGTAGGCGGCCAACAAGTTCGCCATCGCGGGTGAGATTTCTGCATCCTCCGCCGCGAAAGCCTGGGCGAAGGTCTCGAAGAGTTCGAGGTGTGAGGGGGATGAAATTTCGTCAGCCAAGTTCGCGGCGACGCTGCTGCGAGCCATGCCCTCGGGCAGCGAGTCCTGCAGTTTCGACAGGAAGCTGGGCAACATGGCTTCGAAGAAGCGGTACTGCTCGGCGTAGGACGTGAGTTCACTGAGGTCCAGCTCACCGGCTTCCCAACGTTGGTAGAAGGGGTGGCTAAGAAGCAGGCGATTACTCAGGGCTGCGGTGATGGTAGTGGAAATGGTCTCATTCATACTCGCCAAAGTACTAGGAAATCGCGTCGCTCGCTACATTCTTCGAATAGTAATTCGGTCTCTAGGCCGAGGGACTTCCTTCCGAGTCCTTTGGGATGGGCCGATTTTTATAGTGACTCAATATTGACTCCGAACTGAGAGGCAAAAGCGCGTCCAATGACCGCGGCCTCGCAACCTATCGCAGCGAGGATGTCCGCGTCGTCCTGGCCGCGAATACCTCCGGCAGCGATGACAGCCAAGGGCGAGGCGCAGAGTTGGCGATAGAGGTTGAGGTCGGGTCCGGCCATGGTGCCGTCGCGGTCAATTGCGGTGCCGAGAATTCTGGTGACGCCGCTATCGACGCAGTGGCGAATGGCGTCGTCAACGCTGAGTGGTGTGCTGTCGAGCCAACCCCCAACCTTGAGTCGACCGTCGAGAACATCGATGGTGACCGCAAGCCGGTTTCCGAAGGCCTCTACGAAAGTACCTAATGTCGTTGCGTCCTGGAAGGCGACGGTTCCGATAAGCACGCGAGCAGCACCAAGGGAGAAAATCGCTTCAGCGGTTGCCAGAGTACGCACGCCACCGGAAATTTGCAAAGGAGTTTCGCCCGCGGCACCAATGCAGCGTGCCAGCACGTCCAGTCGTGGTTGACCCGTTCGAGCTCCGTCGAGATCGACGAGATGAATGAGGGGAGGCCGAGTCGCGGCGACACGCCTCACGAATTCCTCACTCGGGGTTCGAAAGAGCTCGCGCTCGAAGTCACCCTGCTCGAGGCGGGTGGCATCGAAACCGAGGAGGTCGACTGCGGGGATGATTTGCACTCTTATGTTTTAGCGTATTAACATACTACTATGTCAAATCGAAATGTACCTGAGCCACGAGCAGATCGAATTGCGGAGCTCGTGGCGGTGATCGCTTCCCTCGATAGTACCGACCTCGCCAGTCTGTTCCTGAAGGATCTCTGCACGCGAAGTGAGCTCGAAGCGCTCGGCCAACGTTGGGAAGTGGCGCAACTGGTTGATCAGCAGGTGCCCTACCTCGAGATTGCCCGACGCACTGGAGCGTCAACGGCCACGGTGACCAGAGTCGCTCAGTGGGTGCGGCACGGCGAGGGCGGATACCGCGCCATCTTGGATCGGAGCCAGGTATGACGCGGCGCTTTACCATCGCCATTCCTTCCAAGGGTCGACTCCGCGAGCCCTCCTGGTCGTTACTCGAAGCGAGCGGTCTCGCCCCCGAGGAACCGGGCGAGCGGGTGCTAATTACCCACTGTCGAAACGCCGATATCGACATCCTCTTCGTTCGTGCCGATGATGTGCCGGAATACGTGCAAGACGGAGTGGTCGACTGCGGCATTACGGGACTCGATCTGGTGGCGGAACGACGTAGCGCAGTCGACGTTCTCTTGGAACTTGGTTTTGGCTCCTGCTCGTTGCAGGCGGCAGTTCCAAATGAGGACAGTGCGACCACCTTGGCCGATCTCTCAGGACGACGTATTGCCACCTCGCACCCCTATCTCGCGGCCACCGCGCTCGCGAAGTCTGGCGTGACGGCCGAATTTATTCCAGTCTCGGGATCGGTTGAGATTGCTCCTCGCCTCCAGTTGGCCGAAGCAATTGTGGACCTCGTGTCGACGGGTTCGACCCTGCGCAGCAATGGCTTACGAACTCTGGGAGTTCTCTTCGAGTCTCAGGCTGTACTCATTGGTCGAAGTGGCCAAGCGACTAACGAAGCTCGATCAACCTTGACCACGGTGCTCGGTTCGGTTGTTAATGCCCGAGCCAATCGTTACCTCTTGTGCAACGTTCCGGCGGAAAAATTGGATGAAATGATTGCCCTACTCCCTACTAAGGGCTCGCCCAGCGTTATGCCCCTGGCCGCGAACGGGACCGTGGCCGTTCACGCCCTCGTACCAGCCGTTGCTATCTGGTCGCTCCTACCACAACTAGAGGCACTGGGCGCCTCGTCTATTTTGACCCTGCCCGTTGAGAGGATGGTGCCCTGATGAGTCGAGACTTTACGGTGCAGTCAATTATCGATGACGTTCGTAGTCGTGGTGATGTCGCCGTCGCGGACTGGTCGAACTACTTCGATGGAGGTTCTGAATCTGCCCCTCGACCCGCCGTCGCGGGACCGGGTCTGCCCGAAGCAGAAGTTCTTCGAGCAGCCGACGCCGTTCGCAGGTGGCACGCGGCCCAACGACCTTCGGATCTGACCCTCGAGGTGAACCCCGGAGTCATCTTGGAACGTCGCTGGACAGCTATTCGTAGCGTCGGAATTTACGTGCCCAAAAATTTGGTGTCGTCGCTGATTATGTGTGGGGTACCAGCCCAGGTCGCTGGTGCAGAAAGAATCATTGTGTGCACCCCACCGAGTGGCGCAGCCCTGGTGAAAGCGGCGGCGACCCTGCTCGGCATTGATGAAGTCTGGGCGGTGGGTGGCGTACAGGCAATTGCGGCCATGGCCTACGGAACCGAATCCATTGGCAAGGTGGACATCATTGTTGGCCCCGGTGGCGGGCCCGTGAACGAAGCAAAAATCACGGTGTCGCGTGACGTCGCAATTGACCTGCCAGCGGGACCGAGCGACATCGTCGTCGTGGCCGATGACGGGGTAGAAGAGTGGATTATTGAGGAAGAACTGGCCGCACAAATGGAGCACGGACCGGATTCTCTCGGCCACGTGGTTCGAGTCGGTTCGGACCTTGAAGCCGCGCTGCGCGCCGTTGAGGCCCACGCTGGGGAACACGTCTTTTTATTAGGTGAACAGGCCGAATCTCTGGCTGGGCGTATTCGCAATGCCGGCGCGGTTTTCGTCGGTCGCTTTTCTCCGGTGCCGGCGGGGGATTTTGCCACCGGTGGTAATCATGTCTTACCGACCGGCGGCTGGAGCACGACCACCGGAGGTCTCGGACTCGAGACTTTCTTAAAGGCGACGACTGTTCAGCGCATCAGTGAATCGGGACTCGCTAATTTGGCGCCCATCATCGAGGCCTTTGCGAAACTAGAAGGTCTCCCCCACCACGGAAAGACGGCCCGCCGATGACTATCCCTCCCTCCCTCGTGCAGTATCAGTGGCCGCCTTCAACCGCGGAAATCGCTGCTCGGGTTGGCCTACCACCTTCGAGCATTCTCCGCTTTGACGGCAACGTGCCCCCGGTCCCGCCGGCGTCGGCTCGACCGCAAGCCATTGCGGGAGCTCTGGCGGACATCAATGAGTACGACCGGGGTCGCTACTTCGAATTGCGTCAGGCCATCGCTAATTATCATCAGCTACCCCTCGACTACGTTGTGCTCGGCGCCGGGAGTGATGAACTCATCGTTCTGTGCGCTCGTACCTTCGCCGCGAATGGGGCGGTGGCCACGGTGCCGGCGATCAGCTACTCCATGTACAGATTCGCGGCTGGCATGGCCGGTGCGGAGATGGTGGCCGATCCGCTGAGCGCTGATCTGGTCTACGTGTGTCGCCCCAATAACCCCACCGGTGAGCTCCCCGACGTACCCAGCGTGCCGGGGCAACTCGTTATCGATGAGGCCTACGCCGACTACGCGCAAGTAGATGCCCTGGAGTGGATTGACCGCGGAGCGATTGTGCTGCGAACCTTCTCCAAGGCCTTCGGCCTAGCGGGTGCTCGCGTGGGCTACGCCCTGGCGCTGCCACCCCTCGCGGCGGTTTTAAGTTCGCGCCTCGCGCCTCTATCGGTGTCGTCGCTCTCGGCCACATTGGCCCTCGCCGCCCTCGCTTCACCGCCAAATGTGACCGAGCAAATCGGCGAGCGTGAGCGCCTCGCGGGAGAATTACGGTCTCGGGGTCTGGTGGCGCTCCCGTCACACACCAATTTTCTCTATATCCCCATGGATAATCCCGAGGATTTCGTCGCGTCACTGCTCCCCGCGGGGATCGTGGTACGGGCTTTTGCTGGGGCGGTGAGAATTTCGGTTCGCGACGAAATCGATGACAACGCCCTGCTGGCGGCCCTCGACGCCGTTCGTGTGGGCGAGGTTGCGACCGACGACCTGGTGCGGCACCGCCGAATTACTGGCGAGACCCGCATGGACGTTCGTCTACGCCTGCGAGGCTCGGGCCGCGTCTACGTTGACACCGGTAGTGGACTCTACGACCACTTCTTGACTCAGTTGGCCTTTCACAGTGGGATTGACCTACGCATTGTGGGTGTGGGCGACCACGAAACCGGTGATCATCACACGGTGGAAGACCTCATGCGAGCCTTCGGTGATGCGCTGAATCTAGCTCTTGGTGAGCGTCGCGGGCTGGTGCGTTACGGGGAAGCTCGAGTCCCGATGGATGAGGCCCTCGCGCACGCGGTGGTCGACCTCTCTGGTCGACCGGTGAGTCAACTCTCCATCAGCCCGGATCCGGGTATGGCGACACACGGTCTGGAATCATTCGCCCAAACAGCAAAATTGACCCTCCACGTGACAGCCTCGGGCGAGAACGCACACCACGTGGCCGAAGGCGCCTTTAAGGCCGTCGGCCGCGCTCTGGCGATGGCGCTACAGATTGACGGAAACGAAATCAGATCGACGAAGGGCTCACTGTGAGCGATGTGGTCATCGTGGACTACGGAGCGGGTAACACCCGCTCCGTTCGAGCGACGCTCCACCGCCTCGGGATAACCACGGTAGTGACCAATAATCCCCTCAGCATCTACGACGCTCATCAAGTTATTCTCCCCGGCGTGGGGTCGGCCCGAAGCGCCATGGCGGTCTTACGCGAGTCCGGAGCCGCCGACGCCCTGCGACGTCGTTTCAAGAATGAGAAGTTCACCCTGGGTATTTGTCTCGGTATGCAGTTGGCCCTCGAGCACACCGACGAAGATGACGGGGTGGCGACCCTGGGCCTGATTGAAGGGCACGTTCGCCGGGTTGAGGGCTGTATGGTACCTCGCCTCGGTTGGTCCTTGGTTGAACCCTGGAACGAAGCCTTTTACTTTGCGCACAGTTTCGAGGCAATCTCTCCGCACACCACGGCTACGGCCGAGGGCGTGGCCGCGGTGTGCGAGTACGGATCTTTCACCGGTGTGCAGTTCCACCCGGAAAAGAGCGGTCTCGTCGGTGAGAGGTGGTTGGCCGCATGCCTTTCCGCCGCCTAATTCCTTGTCTGGACGTCGCGCACGGCCGCGTGGTGAAAGGTGTGAAGTTTGTGGGCTTACGCGATGTTGGTGATCCCGTAGATTTGGCGACCGCGTACAGCCGGGGTGGAGCCGACGAATTAATTTTCCTCGACATTGCGGCCACGGTGAATGAATTATCAACGATGATCGACGTCGTGGCCCGAGTAGCCGACGTCGTGAATATCCCATTCACGGTGGGCGGTGGAATTCGAAGCGTTGATGACGCCACCCGAATTATCGATGCCGGGGCGGACCGCGTCTCGATTAATTCGGCGGCTATCGAAACGCCGGAACTCATTTCGCGCATTGCCGAGCGTTACGGCAGTCAAGCCGTGGTGGTGGCGATGGACGTCGCGGATGGGGTGGTTTTTACCCACGGCGGCAGTCGAGCTACCGAGCGTTCCTTCGAGGCCTGGGCCGTGGAAGCCGGAGAACGTGGCGCGGGGGAATTGCTCGTGACCTCGATCAATTTCGACGGGGAGCGCAGCGGTTACGACCTTGCCACCTTGCGGGCTCTACGCGGACTCGTTCAGATACCGCTCATAGCCTCGGGCGGAGCGGGCAGTGCCGCGCACGTCGCCGAGGTTCTGGAAGTGACCGAAGCAGCCCTCGTGGCATCCATTGTTCATGACGACCCCGCGAACTTCCCGGCTATCCGACGGACCATACTGGAAACCGGCGTGACTCTGCGCCCCTACGAGGAGACAGACATATGAGTACTCCCGCACTGCGCGCGGCAATTATTCAAGATGACCAGACCAGTCAGGTGCTGATGCTGGGCTGGATGGACGACGAGGCCCTCGCCCTCACCCGTTCGACGGGCCTGGTTACTTTTTGGAGTCGATCACGCCAGCAGCTCTGGCAGAAGGGGGAGACGTCGGGCAACCTGATGCACGTGGTGGAAATTTCACCCGACTGTGACGACGACGCACTCGTTGTACGAGTCCACCCCGAGGGCCCGGCTTGTCACGACGGCTCCACCTCGTGCTTCACGCCCTGGCTGTGGCGAAAAATTCTGCAACGCGAGGCCGCCGGCTCACGCGATTCTTACGTGGTACGTCAACTCTCTTCCGGTATTGGAGCTATCGCGCAGAAGGTGGGCGAAGAAGCGACGGAAGTGGTGGTGGCCGCCCTCAGCGAGACGGATGAACGTTTCGTGAGTGAAGTCGCAGATCTGTGGTTTCACACGCTCTTGTTACTGCGGGCGAAGGGGAGCGATCCAGCGTCACTGGATCAGGAGCTGCGCCGCCGCGAACGTCCCTAGGGGGCGCAGCGCCAAGGTTCCTGCACGGCAGTATCAATGGCCGCAATGGCCGCGCGAACTCTCGCTTCGTGATCGTGGCCAGAGAGTTCTATCCACGGGGTGCCCTGATCACCGAGGGCTTCACGAAAACGCTGAGTCATGTCCATGCGCACGTGCTCGCCGTCGCGCACACCATCTTGTTCGAAACTAACGCCTTCGTGGGTGGTCAAGATGTATAGCGCACGTGGCTGGTGTTGGGAAAAAGCGGCGACGTCCTGGGTGGACCTGCCGAGATAACGCTCTTGCCAGATCAGCGACGCCCAAGAGTCGGTGTCGCAGAGCAGAAGGGGTCCACCGAGTGAGGCGGCGTGGTCCTCCAAGAGGTTCTGTTCGCGAACAATTTCAACAAAATCCTTGTCGGACCAGTCGACGTCCCACATGGTGGGCTCGCTGTCGTTGGTCAAAGCTCGCTCGGCCCGCAGTTTGTTGAGTTTGATCCACGACATATCGCGACCGAATTCACGCACCCATTGGGTGAGACCGTAGGGGCCACCTCGCTGACGATACTCGTCGCGCAGACGCTTCACTAGGGTCGTCGTGCCCGTGGATTCCGCACCAACTACCACGACTCGCTTGGCGATCCAGCCTCGGACGTTGGCTCGCACGTCGTCCCAGTGGGCGACCGGGTCGTGGCGAATGTCGGACGACGAGTAGAAGAAGGGTTCCCGGGAGTTACCGAGGTTCACGAGATGGGCGTTGAATCGCCGAGCGAGTTCTGGGCCGTAGGAGGCCGGGGTGAAAATGGCGTCGACGGGCGACAAATTTCCGGTCTGACCGAGCGCATCGCGAATGACCCGTTCGTGCAAATCCCACACTGGTGCGTCGCTCAGGTCCACGGGGTGGGGGTCGAAGGCGCCGACGAAGGTCACGTGGGGGTACCAGGTGTGCGCCTCGCGCAGCCAACGTACTCGTGTGGCAATGGGGATGGCTTCGCGCTCCGAACCGAGGACGACCACGGTGAGTGATTTCGACGATCGCGCGGCCGTATCAATCAAAAAGTGGTGACCTTCGTGGGGCGGATTGAAGGTGCCAATAATCAGACTGTGTTCGGCCTTCACCCGACCAAGGCTAGACCAGCCAGGGACGTTGTCCTAGTGAGCCCGCAGACTGCTGAAGTAGCACCAGGGCTTCGGACCCCGGACGTAGCGCTGGTAGGTGGAGGTCAGAATCCACCCCGAGTCCTGGACGCAGGCGACGGGGTCATTAATCAGCGAACAACCGTCGGCCACGCGGCGCTCGAAGCCATCGAGACGACGCTGCCAGCGAAGGACGCGGTCATCCGGTGCGCGTCCGTGTTCGAGAACGCGCAGCTCGCCACCGGGGCGAACTACGCGCCGCAGTTCGCGAAGGGCGAGGCGTGGATCGGCGATGGTGCACAGCGAAAACGTCACCACCGCGGCGTCACACGAGTCGTCGGGCAGGTCAATCTTTTGTCCGTCGAGTCCGCCCCAGGTAAAGGGAATAGGGGACTGCGCGAGGCGTGGCTGGGCTCGTTGACGCATCACGGGCGAGGGCTCAACGGCGACGAGTGAGGTCACGGTCGCGGGATACAGCGGCAGATTACGACCCGCACCGAAGCCCACTTCAACGACCGAGCCTTCCAAGTCCTCGACGCAGCGAACTCGCCACGAGGCCATGGCGGGTGATCCGCAGGCCAAATCCACCAGTCGTGGTGCGAGAAAACTTCTATAAATTCCCATGTTTTCGAAACTACTCGACGGCCTTCCTATGATGTTGTGATGAGCAAACCCGTCGTCCTTTTCGTCTGCGTACACAATGCCGGTCGCTCAATGGCGGCCCGAGTTTTGCTCGCCGCCTACGCCGGTGAGGCGATTGAGGCCCTCTCCGCCGGCTCCGAGCCTGGTACTTCGGTGAACCCAGTCGTGGTCAAGGTGCTGGCCGACCGGGGGCACGACGCGACTCGAGAAGCACCAAAAGTTTTAGTCGCCGAGGATGTGCGCCGAGCCACGGTTGCTATCACCATGGGCTGCGGGGACGCCTGCCCCATCTTTCCCGGGGTGCGTTACGAGGACTGGCCCATTGAGGACCCCGCGGGACAGGACGAAGACGCGGTAGCGAGAATCGTCGACGACATCGACGTCCGAGTCCGCACGCTCGTGAAAGAATTACTCGGAGCGTAGGGACCAGGTGACGCCGTCGGCGGTGTCACTGACCTCGATGGCATTGTTCGTCAAGAGGTCTCGAAGCTGATCTGATAAGTCAAATAGTTTGGCGGCGCGAGCGACCGCTCGGGCCGCCAGGATGCCGTCCACTAGGGGTGCGGCATCGATGAAACCAGCTCCGCCGGTGGCGGCCATTTGAACGAGTCGGGCTAGTGCGACGGTGGCGTCGGGCCCACCGGTGAGGACAATTTCGCCGAGCGATTCTGGAGTTTCTAGCCACGCACTATCGACCTCGACCGTGCGCGCTGGTCGTGGTGGGCTGTTGCGCAGTGCGGACAGGGGAATGGGGGCTCCCTGTTCGAGAGTGCGTTGCGTGCCACCACTGCGCCAGTACGCGGCGCCTCGACCGCGCACTTCGAGACTGTCCGCTGTGAGGTTAATGATGACGGCCGTGTGTTCATCGACGCCCAATACGGCGACCTCGGGGTCGAGGAGCGCTTCGAGGCGCAGGAGTCGGGGTTCACCGAGGTAGCAAAAGCGCGTGTCGTGATTTCCCCCTTCGGCATTATCGAAGTGGGGGATGATGGCGCAGCGCAGGCCGGCAACGCGCAGAAGGTCGAGGCCCGGCAACCAGGATGGCGGGTCGCCGACTTTGTACATTTCGTAGATGGGTGCCGTTCGCTCGCCCAAGGTGAGGGCCGCCGCGGATGAAAAGCACACCACGCCGTCTCTCGCTAGAACATCTTCGAGCAACTCACCGAGCCCTAGGGGGAGCCACTGTTTCAGAGCGTAGCTGGGGCTGCCGGGGCCCGCGAAGGCGTAGTTCGCGTTTCGGAGAAGATCACGAAAAATCTCGTGCTGCAACTCGGTGGTCTTCTCGAAGGATGTGAGGCTCGCGGGGTTCAGAGTTGTGGTGAGTGAGGTGGCAAAAAAACTTATTATTTTTTCCGTGAGTTGGGGAACATTTTCCTGAAAGCCGTAGGGCGTGTCGAGGGTAACTCCACGAACAGTCTCGAGGGAATCCAGAATCACTCGGTGAACCTTGACCATACCGGGAGCGGTTTCTCCGGAGCCGAGTATGACGATGGTTCCGTGACTCACGTAGTGAGCGTACCCGCGAGCAGACCTGCGTCCAACCAGTCCAGAATTGCTAAGTTCCAAGCATGGCATCACGCTACGTTTACCGGCTTCGAGAAGAGTCCCGCGGCAAGGCGGGGGCCATACTGTTTCTTTGGGCGCTGGTCGTTACCTACGGCGCGTGCCGTCTCATCGTCGCGAACGGACGTCACTCGAGTGCGGGCGAATGGGCGATTCTGGGGGCGTCACTCACGACCGGTGTGCTGTTGGGTTACCGACGGCGTTTGGGTGCGGTATGGATTGCCCCGGTCATTCTCTACCCCATTGCCTTCGTCCCAGTGCTTGCTTCAAACTGGGTCGCCCACGGCTTCGTGGGGGGACTCGTACGCTCATTTTTGGAACTGAGTTTCCTGTGGCCACTGGTGGCTGCGGGTGTGGTGGCACTGCTCCTCGTCACGGCTCTGCCGCTGCGACTGCTCGTTTCGCGTCGCCGGCAGAGCGACGTCGTGATTTACGGCCCGGGCGAAACGCCGAATTAATTTCCGCAGATCTGGCGTTCGAGGCGCCGTAAGTTACCGCGCCAAAGTAGTCGTAGAACTGGACGGGCGACTCGCGCACCGAGACCACCGAGAGCCCACCACGGGAAAAGTAGATTTTCGCGCCATTCGAGCCGTGATTTCCCCGCACCGAGATCCACGATTGAAAAGAGGCCCTCGCCAGTAATTAATCCTCGGTGGGTAACGCCCATCTCGCGCTCATCAGTCCACGAGGTGACGGTCATGGTGTCGGTGGTGACGAAGGGACCGACCTTGGTGCGACAGTGAAAAGTTGTGCCAATGCCCTCTCGTTGGTCGGTGGTGAAGGTGAGGGCAACGGCGTCAGCCATCCATAGGACGTGCCGATCAATCTGGCGGAGTTCATCCCACAATTGACTCACCCCGACGGGAAAATCCCGCGTCACGACGATGCCACTACCACTCATTGGTCGATGGCGGCGCCGATACGGCGCCAGTCCTCGTGGGGCACGGGTGCTTCAGGATCGGTGAGGACCTGAAGGCAGACGTGATTGGCCCCCGCCGACCGGTGCTCGTCGACACTGGCCATGATGGCGGCCTCGTCGCCGTGCACTACGAGCGCATCACAGAGGCGATCGCTGCCGCCTCGAACAAAATCTGCCTCGGTAAAGCCCATCCGCAACCAGTTATTTCGGTAGTTAGCTAGGCCGGTGTACATATCGAGGTGGGCGTGGGCTCGAGCCAGAAAGACGTCGCGACTCTGTCCGAGTACGACGGCCTGCTCTACTCCAACGAACTTCTCGCCGACGGCCGCTCGGGCAATGGCGGTGTGTTCGGCCGTGACGAGGTAGGGGTGGACACCGTCAGCGAGTTCGGCACCGAGCGCGAGCATCTTGGGGCCGAGTGCGGCGATGACGCGCGCGGCGGGATGGTGACCCTCGGGAGCGGCCATGGGGGCTTCGTTCATGGCGGTCAGGTACTCGCGCATGGCGTTCAGTGGCGCCGCGTAGTCGTGGCCGCGCATGCGTTGGACGAGGGGCTGGTGGCTCACGCCGAGACCCAGCAGGAAGCGGTCATTAAACGCGGCGTTCAAGGTCTTGGAGGCGTTAACCGCAGCAACGGCGTCGCGCGCCCAGATATTGGCGATACCGGTAGCGACGGTAATGGTGGAGCTGGCTGCTAATTGCAACGCCGCGTTGGTGAACGCTTCGCGACCCCAGGCCTCAGGAATCCAGATAGCGGCGAAACCGAGCTCCTCGAGCTCAGCTGCGATCTCGCCACTCTGGGCGGCGGGCAAGGTCTCCTGCGCGAAGGTCCACACCCCGACGGTGCCATCGAGGCGTTGCAGGGATGGTGGCATGGGCGCGGTCATGTTGTTCATCATAGGAAAGTTGCTCACCACCCGTTCAAACAAGGACAATGGTTTATGGTCTATGCGTCACTGGCGTTCTCAGTCTTCTTGCTCGTCTCGGGATTAACCGCTCTTCGGCCATCACATCGAGGTTTTCTTGGGGTCTTCTCATTTCCGGTGGGTTGGCCCGCCGCCGAGTTGGCCGGTCAAGCAGCGATTGTCCAAACTGCCCTCGTGGTTTTCCTGGCTTGGTGGGGCTGGCCGGCGCAACATTGGGCGGGTGACCTTTTTGTTGTCGTCGCGGTGGTGGTGGTGCTGATCAACCTGACACTGGTAGTCATTTCCTTTTACGCGCCGTACGTGGTGCGACGTGCGTTGGCCGCCAACACGCAGCTGGTGCTGACGGCACCGCGTCGCCGGGACGCGCTCTTTGGGACGTGGTGGCGGACCTTGCTGCAGATTTCGGTGCACCCTCGCGACATGCTCTACGACCCCAATCTCGCCTACGGCCCCGAAGCTCGCAACCGTCTCGATATTTGGCGCGATCCCTCGACGCCACCCAACGCCCCCGTGATGCTCTTTATTCACGGAGGCGCGTGGGTATTTGGTGACAAGCGTGAACAGGGTCGACCCATGTTGCACGAACTCCTACGTCACGGCTTCGTCATTGTGTCAATGAATTACCGCTTGGCCCCAGCCGCGCCTTGGCCGGCGCAGATTCATGACGCCACGCGGGCACTGGCGTGGGTGAAGGAGCACATCAGTGAGTACGGCGGTGACCCCGAACGAGTGGTTGTCTCGGGCGCTTCGGCCGGTGGCCATTTGGCGGCCCTGCTGGCCCTCACCTCAACGACGTCGACGTGGCGACCCAGCGATCTTGCGACCGAGCGAGACCTCTCTACTATTGGCTGCGTTCCCTTTTACGGTGTGTTGGAGATGACCGGTGACGACGAGGCGTGGAACGGTAATGGTCGGGCTCTGCGACGGTGGCTCGAGACCAGAGTCATGCATAAGAACTTCGCCGACGACCCCAGTCTTTTTCTGACCGCATCGCCCATGGAGCATATTCACGAGACGGCTCCGCCATTCTTGGTAGTGCAGGGTCGCAACGACACCCTCGTGGATTTCCACGTGGCGCGAACCTTCGTGTCGGAGTTCCGGCGCCGGGCCTTCGCCCCCGTGCACTACATCGAGCTTCCGCTGACGCAGCACGCTTTCGACGTCACGGCCTCACCGCGCACCTCATCAACAACTGGAGCGGTGGTGGCCTTCTGCCGTGCGGTGACGGCGCGACCAACGCTGACCCCCGCCTTGGCCGCGGCCTACCAAGTCCCCCCGACCCTGCTCGAAATACGCGCCGAGAGTGGCGAGTGGGTCAGCGCCCAGGAGGCTGCGCTCACCTACGGCTCCTTCTCGGTGGTGACGGCCCATAATCCCTTCTCCGTAGAACAGAGTCCCGAAGTGAACACCCAACGCGAAACGGCTCTGTTGCAGCAGTTGGCGCGTATGGGCCAATCAGTTTTCCTGAGTGCAGGTCGTGACCCTTCGGGCCACTGGCCGAGCGAGGCTGGAGTGGCGATCGTGGGTTGGTCGAAGGAGCGCTCGGCCGCCCTGGCCCGGGCGTGGGGGCAATTTGCCTATTACGACGTGAGCTCTACGTCCGTCGTCGTGCGGCTTTCGAGCGACAGCTCGGTGGTGAATTAACTCTCGACGAAGCTAACCGAGACCGCGAGATCGTCGTCACTGAGTTGGTGGGACAGTTCGTGAATGGACGCTGCGGCCAGAAGGTCACCTCGCGCATCACTCACGCAGCGCCAGACTTCGTCAGTCGCCTTCACCACGCAACTGGCGATTTCCGCTTTCTGCGAGACCTTAGCGGTCGTCTTTTCTCGACGCACGAGACCTAATACTTCGGCCACCTGCCGGTACAGCCGACCAGGATTTTCGGTGGTGGGCCGATCTTCAAGTTCCTCGAGCGTCGGCCACGCACTGGCGTGCACGGAGTTCTCGTGCCACCACGACCACACTTCGGCGGTGACAAAGGGAAGGAAGGGGGCGAAGAGTCGCTGCAGCACCGAGAGGGTGATGGCGAGGGTCGCTCGGGCGCTAGCCGTGTCGGCCGAATTGCTATCGCCGTAGGCACGGACTTTGACGAGTTCGACGTAGTCATCACAAAAAGTCCAGAAGAATTGCTCGGTGCGCTCGAGGGCTCGGGCGTAGTCGAAGTCATCGAATGCTGCGGTGGTTTCGGTGATGAGTTGGGCCACGACGCCGAGGAGATCGCGGTCGAGCGGTGACTCGACGGCACTCACCGGAGGAATCGCGTGACCCTCGAGGCGACCGAGGGCGAATTTTGACGCGTTCAGGACCTTGATGGCTAGTCGGCGTCCGACCTTCATTTGACCTTCGTCAATGGCGGTGTCGGTGCCGGGGCGACCACTGGCCGCCCAGTAACGCAGGGCGTCGGCTCCGTGCGTCTCGATGAGCGGCATGGGGGTCACGACGTTGCCGACGGACTTGCTCATCTTCTTGCGGTCGGGGTCGAGCACCCAGCCGGAAATAGTGGCGTGACGCCACGGCAGAGACTGGTGCTCGAGGTGGCTGCGAACGACGGTTGAAAAGAGCCAGGTCCTGATGATTTCGTGAGCCTGCGGACGCATGTCCATGGGAAAGACGCGATCGAAAATATCGCTACCCCAGCGACCGGCGATCTGCGGAGTAAGCGAACTCGTGGCCCACGTGTCCATGACGTCGGGATCACCCACGAAGCCGAGGGTCTGACCTCGCTGCTCCTCGCGGTAGCCGGCTGGCACGTCACTCGAGGGATCAATGGGTAGGTCGGCGAGTTCGGGCAGCAGCGGCGAGTCGAAGAGAATATCGCCGTGTTGGTCGAGTGGGTACCAGGCGGGGAAGGGCACACCGAAGAAGCGTTGGCGAGAAATATTCCAGTCGGTGTTGAGGCCCTCCACCCACGTGCGGTAGCGGTGTTTCATGAAGTCGGGGTGCCAGATGATTTCGTCGCCACGACGCAGTAATTCGTCGCGGTGTTCCAAAGTGCGAACAAACCATTGACGCGAGGTCACAATTTCGAGGGGCCGCTCACCCTTTTCGTAAAACTTGACGGGGTGGGTGATGGGTCGAACCTCACCGATGAGTTCACCGCTCGCAGTCAGCGCCGCGACGACGGCTGCTCGAACCTGATTGACCGTCTTGCCCTCGAGCGGTGCGTAGTTGGCCCGCGCCGCCGCCAGGTCACGACAGGGCCAGCCCTCCTCACCGAAGCCGGCGGGCAGGAAGCGTCCATCGCGTCCAATGAGCGCCCGGGTTGGTAGTCGTAATTCGCGCCACCAGATGACGTCGGTGGTGTCGCCGAAGGTGCAAATCATGGCGATCCCCGAACCCTTCTCGGGGTCCGCGAGTTCGTGGGCGACTACGGGGACTTCGACGTGAAAGAGCGGGGTGACCACAGTGGTGCCGAAGTACTTCTGGTAGCGCTCGTCGTCGGGGTGCGCGACGAGCGCTACGCAACTGGCGAGCAACTCCGGCCGCGTGGTTTCAATATCAATGAAGTTGACGCCATCACTATGGGCGAAGCGCACACGGTGAAAAGCTCCGGGTCGGTCGCGGTCTTCAAGTTCTGCCTGGGACACCGCAGTTCGAAAGTCGACGTCCCAGAGGGTCGGCGCCTCGGAAGAATAGACCTCTCCACGAGCCAACATGGCCAGAAAACCACGCTGCGAGACTCCTTGCGCCAAGGAGGAAATTGTGGAGTACTCCAAGGACCAGTCAACGCTGAGGCCGAGGTGGCGCCAGAGGTTCTTGAACACCTCTTCGTCGCGTGCGGTGAGTTGATGACAGAGCTCGACGAAGTTCTTACGCGAAATGGAGAGTTTTTGCTCCGGGGCCGACGTCGGCGGAACGAACTTCGCGTCGTAGGGCAGTGAGGGGTCGCAACGAACGCCAAAGTAGTTTTCGACTCGCCGCTCGGTGGGCAGTCCGTTGTCGTCCCAGCCCATGGGGTAAAACACAGCGCGACCACGCATGCGCTGGTATCGAGCGATGGTGTCGGAGTGGGTGTAGGAAAAAACGTGGCCAATGTGTAAGGAACCCGAGACCGTGGGCGGCGGGGTGTCAATGCTGAATACCCGCTCGCGGGTGGCGCTACGGTCGAATTCGTAGACCTGTTCGGCGTCCCAGCGCTCAATCCAACCACCTTCGATTCCGTCGAGCGTGGGCTTGTCGGGCAGGCTTACGGCGCGGGTGGCAGAGGAGTTTTCCATGAGTGACCTAGTTTAGAACAGTGGTCCGTCTCTACGATTCCCTCTCTGGCACAGTGCGAGAACTTCGCCTGCGCGACCCCGGTCGTGTTTCTATCTACGTGTGTGGGCCTACGGTCTACGACTTTCCCCACCTGGGTCACGGGCGATTCACCCTGGTGTGGGACGCACTGAGACGTTGGCTGAGTTACACCGGTCTCGAGGTCACCTACGTCTCTAACATCACCGATATCGATGACAACATCATCGCCCGAGCGAACCGCGATGGTCGCACGGAGGCCGAGGTCGCGGGCGAGTACGAGGATCATTGGTGGAAAGCCATGGCGGCGATTGGCGTCGCACGCCCGACGCACACCCCGCACGCGACTGAATTCGTAGCGGCCATGGTTGAGACGATTTCTTCCTTGATCCTGCGCAACATTGCCTACCGAACCAGTGACGGCGTGTACTTTGACGTGTCGCGCGTCGCGGACTACGGCCTCCTCGCGGGCCAGCCCCTGGAATCGCTGCGCGCTGGTGCTCGCGTGGAGATGGTGCTCGAGAAGCGCTCACCACTGGACTTTGCGGTGTGGAAAAACGCCAAGGCTGGTGAACCTTCCTGGCCCGCCCCCTTCGGTGATGGCCGGCCCGGCTGGCATACCGAATGTGTCGTTATGTCCCTCGATCTCCTCGGACCGGGTTTTGACCTCCACTGCGGTGGGATGGACCTGAGATTTCCTCACCACGAAAACGAGCGCGCGCAAGCCAGCGCGCTCGACCTACCTTTCGCCCAGCACTGGGCCCATAATGGCTGGGTCATGGTGGGCGGCGACAAGATGAGTAAGTCGCTCGGGAACTTCACCTCCCTGACCGACATGCTGGCCCAGACCGACTCGCGGGCGTATCGACTCCTCGTCTTGCGCTCGCACTACCGCTCACCGATCGAAGTCACACCGACCACGGTGGCCGACGCTGAACGTTCCCTCGAGCGCTTCGATGCGATGGCTCGTCGCTTCGATGTGCCGGTCCATCGGAGCGAGAACTTCGCCCGATCGCGGGAACTGAACTGGAGCGAAGAGACCTTGGCCCTCCTCGACCGGGTGGGTGCCCTGCTCGAAAATGACTTTGACACCCCCCAAGCCATCGCCACCCTCTTCGAAGCTCTCACGGTCGCTAATGCGGCCGCCGACGGGGGAGAAATGGACCGGGGACGCGCTCTGGCCCACGCCATCGGTAGTTTGCTCGCGGGCCTGGGCTTGGCCCTGCGTGGCGAAGAAAAAGCCGATATCGATGGGGAAACAGCCCTTTTGGTGCGGGAGCGTGATGAGGCCCGTGCGGGTAAAAATTGGTCTGAGGCGGACCGTTTGCGGGACGAACTAGTCGCACGGGGCTGGAAGGTCGAAGACGGCTCCGCGGGAACGATTATTCGCCGCTAGAAAGTTCCACGTGACAAATGCGCCGAAGCGTACTAGCGTGGCTGAACGAGGTTGCCGTTTGTGGTCCTCTGGACCGAAGTTCTCGGTCCAACGTAACAAGGAGGCCCACAGTGGCATCAGGAACTGTGAAGTGGTTTAACGACGAGAAGGGCTGGGGTTTCATCGCGTGCGATGGCCAGCCAGACGTGTTTGTTCACTACACCGAAATTCAGGCCGATGGCCGTCGTACGCTCGTCGAGGGCCAGCAGGTCGAATTCGACATCGAGCCCGGCGATCGCGGCCCGCTTGCGAAGCGAGTGAAGCTCCTCTAGAGCAACACTGCGGCGTAGGCCGAATTCTTTCAATGCCGCTCCCAAGGGAGCGGCATTGTTAGTTTGGGGCCCGAAATCCCCTAAGGTGTTGGACGGGTTACTTAGCGGTAACCCTCGAGATGGGAAAGACCCGGACGGTGATCAATCACCACAATTCTCTTTGGAGGCGCGCATGACTGAGTTCTCAATGGACCTTAATGATGACCAGAAGCAACTGCAGGACTGGGTACACGGCTTCGCAGCCAACGTGATGCGTCCCGCCGCTTCGGAGTGGGACGAGCGCGAAGAGACGCCGTGGCCCATCATCCAAGAAGCCGCCAACATCGGCATTTACTCGCCCGATTTTATTTTCAGCACCTTCGGTGACCCGACGGGCCTCTCCATGGTGGTGGCCCTCGAAGAGCTCGCCTGGGGTGACGCGGGTCTGTGCATGGCCATCGTCGGAACCTCGCTGGCGGTCGCGGGCATCGCGGCAAATGGAACACCCGAGCAGGCCATGGAGTGGATCCCTCAGTGCTACGGTACCCCCGACAATTTGAAGTTAGCCGCCTTCGGCGTGTCCGAGCCCGACGCCGGAAGTGACGTTTCGGCGCTGCGCACTCGTGCAATCTACGACGCTGCCACCGACGAGTGGGTGCTCAACGGCACGAAGACCTGGATCTCCAATGGTGGCATCGCTAACCTGCACGTCATTGTGGCGTCGGTTGACCCTGAACTCAAGGGTCGCGGGCAGGCTTCTTTCATCATTCCCGAAGGGACCAAGGGGATACGCCAAGGTCAAAAGTTTAAGAAGATGGGAATCCGCGCGAGCCACACCGCCGAGGTCATCCTCGAAGACTGCCGCATTCCGGGCTCCTGCCTGCTCGGTGGCAAAGAGAAGCTCGATGAGCGTCTCGCTCGCGTGCGTGAGGGTAAGAAGTCTTCGGGCCAAGCTGCGATGGCGACCTTCGAGGCGACTCGGCCTTCAGTCGGAGCTCAGGCGATTGGAATTGCGCGGGCCGCGTACGAATACTCCCTCGACTACGCCAAGGAACGTAAGCAGTTCGGTCGCGCCATTATCGAGAATCAGGCCATTGCCTTCAAGCTGGCCAACATGAAAACGAACATTGACGCGTCCCGTCTGTTGGTGTGGCGTGCGGCCTGGATGGCCGCTACGAAGAAGCCCTTCCTCAATGGTGAAGGCTCAATGTCGAAGCTCTTCGCCGGCGAGACTGCCGTGCGAGTAACTGAAGACGCAATCCAGATCTTGGGTGGCTACGGCTACGTTCGCGATTACCCCGTGGAGCGCTGGCACCGCGACTCGAAGATTTACACCATCTTCGAGGGCACCAGCGAAATCCAGCAACTGGTCATTGCTCGGGCCATTTCCGGAATTCGCATCGAATAGTGGTCTGCGGTGAGCACTTCGCGGCTGGCCCAATCTACTAGAGGTTCTTTCTACGACACGTTGAGTCCATCCCGAGTACCGTACGGGATATGTCGAATCAGCTCGAGACTTCTCCCGTCCCCACCAAGTTCGTCACCTTGTGCACGGGTAACGCCGCACGATCGGTGATGCTCGGCTACATGCTGAACACCTTGACCGATACACACGACCTGGGCTGGGAGATTCGCACGGCCGGTACGCACGCGGCTGAGGGACTGGCGATGAGTCCGAGGACCCTCACCGCGCTCGAGTCAATTAGTGAACTCGGCGAACACCACTACACCGCTCATCGCAGTCACCAGCTCTCAGCCGAGGACGCTGAGTGGGCCGACGTGATCGTGGCGGTTGAGGCCGACCACGTGAATTACGTGCGAGGAAATTTTCCCGCCGCTAGCGACAAGGTAATTCAGCTGCGCCACTTCGTTCGTTTCGCGCCACTGGACTCGGGCCCTATGGACCAGATGGCAGCGGTTCGTCAACGCCCCGTTGACCCTAGTTTTGACGTCCGTGATCCGGCGGGTGGTGATCAAGCACAGTACGACGCTTGCGCGAGCGAGCTCTGGGAATTGAGCCAGATTTACGTGACGCTGGTGGCCACGGAAGCGTTTGATTGAAGATGGCCCACCGCCGACCTACCATCGGTATATGGACGTCGCGAACTCACTCATAGATCTCATTGGAAATACTCCGTTGGTTCGTTTGAACCGCGTCACCGACGGCATCGAAGCAACGGTGCTCGCGAAGGTTGAATATTTCAATCCGGGTGGCTCGTCGAAAGACCGTATCGCGGTTGGCATGATTAACGCCGCAGAGAAGGCGGGAACCCTAAAGCCCGGTGGCACCATCGTGGAACCCACGAGCGGTAATACCGGTGTTGGTCTCGCGCTCGTGGCCCAGCAACGTGGCTACGACTGTGTCTTCGTCTGTCCCGACAAGGTCAGCCCGGACAAGATTGCGGTGCTGCGCGCCTACGGGGCCGAAGTGGTGGTCTGCCCGACGGCGGTAGACCCCGATGATCCCCGCTCCTACTACTCGGTCTCCGATCGACTGACCTCGGAGATTGCCGGAGCCATCAAGTTGGACCAGTATTCCAACTCTGCCAACCCCCAGGCCCACTACGAAGCCACCGGTCCAGAGATTTGGTCCCAGACCGACGGCACGGTGACGCACTTCGTGGCTGGTGTCGGAACGGGGGGCACCATCAGCGGTACTGGACGCTACTTAAAAGAAGCGTCGTCGGGTGCGGTCCGAATTATTGGGGCCGATCCGGTGGGTTCGGTGTACTCGGGCGGCACGGGTCGTCCCTATCTGGTCGAAGGGGTGGGCGAGGACTTCTGGCCCACCGCCTACGACCCGTCGGTGGTCGACGAGATTGTGGCGGTCAGCGATGGCGACGCCTTCGCCATGACTCGACGTTTGGCCCGTGAGGAAGGCCTCCTGGTCGGCGGCTCCTGCGGAATGGCCGTGGTCGCGGCTCTCGCCATTGCGCGCACGGCCAAGCCCAGCGACGTCATCGTGGTGCTACTGCCCGATTCGGGTCGTGGCTATCTGTCGAAGGTGTTCAACGACGACTGGCTCAATAAGTACGGCTTCGGCTCTCGGCCTCAGGGTCTCAGTGTGGGTGACGTCTTGAATGGTAAGGATTCAGCGATTCCGGATTTCTTGCACACTCACCCCACCGAGACGGTGCGCGACGCCATCGACATTCTGCGCGAATACGGCGTGTCACAGCTGCCGGTCGTGCGCGCCGAGCCACCGGTGATGGTCGCTGAAATAGTGGGGTCGGTCACTGAGCGCGACTTGCTCGACGCCGTCTTCGACGGGCGAGCCGCCTTGAGCGACCGAGTGGAAGCGCACATGGGCGCCGTGCTCCCCCTCGTGGGGGCCAGTGAACTTATTGAGGTGGCTCTAGCCGCCTTGAAACAGGCCGACGCCTTCATCGTGCTGGACGATGGACGTCCGGTGGGGGTGCTCTCCCGTCAGGACCTCTTGGGACACCTCGCCTCGTAGGCTGACCTCGTGAGCAATCCCGGATTCGAAACGCAAGCCATTCACGCGGGCCAGTCGCCCGACCCGACCACCGGGGCCGTCGTGCCACCGATCTACCAGGTCTCGACCTACAAGCAAGACGGTGTGGGTGGCACTCGCGGTGGTCACGACTATTCGCGTTCGATCAATCCCACGCGTACCGCGCTGGAAGAGTGCCTCGCCACGCTCGAAGGTGGCGCTCGAGCCATGGCCTTCGCGTCGGGAATGGCGGCCTGCGACACTCTTCTTCGCTCCGTCTTGGCGCCGGGCGACCACGTGATTATCCCCAACGACGCCTACGGCGGTAGTTATCGGCTCTTCAAGCGCGTCCTCGAGCGTTGGGGCGTACGCCACACCCCGGTGGCGCTGGGCGACCTCGCTGCCGTCACGTCGGCGCTCGAGCCCGGGGTGACGAAGTTGGTCTGGATCGAGACGCCGACCAATCCGCTACTGGCCATCGCCGATATTTCAGCCGTGGCGGCGCTGGCCCACGCGGCTGGTGCGCTGGTCGCGGTTGATAACACCTTCGCCTCGCCGTACTTACAACAACCCCTCGCCCTGGGTGCCGACGTCGTGGTTCATTCCACGACGAAGTATCTAGGCGGCCACTCCGACGTCGTGGGGGGTGCGCTGGTGGCCAAGACAGAGGAACTCGGAGAAATACTGGCCTTTCACCACAATGCCATGGGCGCGATTGCCGGGCCCTTTGACTCGTGGCTGGTGTTGCGCGGAATTCGCACCTTGGCCCTAAGGGTGGAGCGCCACTGCGATAACGCCGAAAAGATTGTCGACTTCTTGAGTGCCCACCCGCGCGTCGCTACTGTCCTGTACCCCGGTCTCAGCACGCACCACAACCACGACGTCGCGAGTCGACAGATGAAGCGTTTTGGCGGCATGATTTCTTTTCTCATTGACGGGAACACTGACGACGCAATTTCGGTGTGTAACCGGGCGTCACTTTTTACCTTGGGTGAATCCCTCGGGGGAGTAGAAAGCTTGATCGAACTTCCGGCGGCCATGACGCACGCCTCAGTTACGGGCTCGCAGTTAGAGGTTCCGGCGAATTTGATTCGCCTCTCGGTGGGGATCGAAACGGTCGAAGATCTCCTTGACGATCTCGTCGTGGCGCTGGGCTAACTGCGAGTAACGGCGCGCAAACCACCCCAGGCGAAGGTCGCGATACGACTCGCCAGAACTTCGGCGCTATCGGTGGGTGGCGTTGGCCAGCCCAGGGACTCTTGCTGTACGAGCCAACTAATCGCGGCCCCTTCGGCCATACCGACGACGGCGGCCGAGAGTTGCCGACGGTGCTCGCCGTCAAGATCAACCGAGATGAGATCTTCGATGAACGAGGTCATCTGCGATTCAATAACGCGCAGCTGGCTCGCCATTTCGCTCTCGTGAGAGTGCAGGAAGAGAAAACGAAAAGCTGGTGTTTCACTGACGAGAAGATCGAAATAGACCCGAAAGGCCGTCTCGACAATGCCCCGTGGGTTCTTCGCTGAACTGGTGGCGCGGGCGAGGGAATCGAGGATGCGACTGGCCGTGACCGACATGATTTCTTCGTAGATGGCCTGCTTGTTGATGAAGTGGTTGTAGAGAATGGGTTTCGTGAAGCCCGCTTTTTCTGCGATGCCTTCCATGGTGGTGGCAACGAAGCCACGCTCGGCGAATTCGCAGAGTGCGATATTTAGTATCTCGTCGCGCCGCTCACCAGTGGAAATAGCCATCGGCAAATAGGCTAGGGGCGAATTACAAAATCCCGACGGATGCCAGTACCGGAGCGATTCGACCCGGGAGTAGAGCGAGATCGTAGTTAGCTCTCGCGATGGCGTGATTTTTATCGAGCGACTCAGCGAAGGGGTCGGACATCGCTTCACGAATTCCGTCGAGGTCGTTCAAATCATAAAAGTGAAAGCCGTGTGATTCGATCTCGGCCATGACGGGGTAGGGGTAGCGAGCCAGTGGCTTGTGGTGGGCGACGGCTTCTATGACGGGGTTGCCAAAACCCTCCCAGGTGGAGGGCATGACGACCAGGTCGCAGCCGGCGTAGGCATCGTGGATGCTGGCACCTTGGGAAAGACCCCGACGCACGCCGGTCATCGAGGAGCGGAGAATTCGTTCGAGATCATTGCCGAAACCATCCTCGGCTGCCCCGAGGAGCCAATAGATGGCCCCCAAGCGCTCGGCGAGGCGAATGCCCGCAGTGACGTTCTTGCGGGGAATGGCGCGAGTGGGCTGCAGAATCACGTGGGAGTTAGTGCGTACTTGGATGGATTGGCGCATGAGATCACGTCGACCGAGGGGCGGGTCAATCTCGAAGTGGTTGGGGATGGTAACCGCGGTCAGGCCGCGCTGGCGAAGTTCGATGCGACTGCGGTCATTGATTGTGACGTGGGCCCACGGACCTAAGTTCTTCGGCCCTTCGAGGTGGGCGAGGTGGGCGCGCTGCCAGGGCAGATCGTGGTGACGAAAGAGGGCGGCTCGATTGGCCAGAACTTCGTAGATGGCGTCACGCGCATCGAGGTTGAGGGGGAGGGAGGTCAGGTTCTCCACCAGAACCAAATCCACGTCATCGAAGATGCGGG
This sequence comes from uncultured Actinomycetes bacterium, assembly GCA_903860915.1. GTDB lineage: Bacteria > Actinomycetota > Acidimicrobiia > Acidimicrobiales > RAAP-2 > RAAP-2. The sequence goes on from CAIOSJ010000025.1 coordinate 185,688, forward strand.
TGAGCTCGGCGACATCGGGGTCGACCTCGGCTGCAATGGCGAGACCGGGGACAGTGAAATCGACTGGACCTTCGCCGGCCACCGTGATTATTTCGTGACCAAGTGTCCGTAGGGCGGACATCCACTTGTCGGCTTCAATAGAGACGCCATCGTTCATGCCGAGTCGAAAGCTGACTACCGCAATCTTGGCCATTGAGCAAGGTTAGGGCGATTTGACCTTAGGGGGAAGCGCAGGTGTCCTAGAATGACGTACGGTCAAAAGTCCCACACCGACGAAAGGTCGAAATGGCTAAAAAAGCGCTGATTTTAGGAATTACTGGTCAGGACGGCTCCTACCTCGCTGAACTTTTGCTGGATCAGGGTTACGAGGTCATCGGCATGGTTCGACGATCCTCGACAGTGACCTTCGAACGAATCGCTCATATTCAAGATCGCGTGACGCTGGTGTCGGGAGACCTCTTAGATGAGGTGTCGCTCATCAATATTCTCCGAGAGCACAAACCTTCCGAGGTCTACAATCTCGCCGCGCAGAGCTTCGTGCAAGCTTCGTGGGCCCAGCCGGTGCTGACGGGCGAAACCACGGCCATGGGAGTGACTCGGGTGCTCGACGCCATTCGAACCGCGGACCCCGACATTCGCTTCTACCAGGCCAGTTCTTCGGAAATGTTTGGAAAAGTCCAAGCAGTCCCCCAAGACGAAGACACGCCCTTTTACCCGCGTAGTCCTTACGGTGTGGCGAAGGTCTACGGTCATTGGATTACGGTCAACTACCGGGAGAGTTACGACCTGCACGCGTCGAGTGGCATTCTTTTCAATCACGAGTCGCCCCGTCGCGGTTTGGAGTTCGTGACGAGAAAAGTAACCAATGGCGTGGCCAAGATCAAGCTCGGTTTGGCTTCGGAAATTCGACTGGGGAACCTCGACGCACAACGTGACTGGGGCTTTGCCGGTGACTACGTGCGCGCCATGTGGCTGATGTTGCAGCAGGATCTACCGGACGACTTCGTCGTGGCGACTGGTGAAACGCACTCGGTGCGTGAGCTCTGTGAGGTGGCCTTTAACGCGGTGGGCTTGAACTGGGAAGAGCACGTGGTGATCGATCCCGCCTTCATGCGCCCGGCCGAAGTTGATCTGCTCGTCGGTGACCCCAGCAAGGCGGAACGGGTTCTGGGTTGGCACCGTGACGTTGACTTTCCCACCTTGATCGAGTCCATGGTGCTGGCCGACTTAAAAATTCTCCAGAAGTAGCGCCGTGGCGTGAACCTCGCTGCGGAACTCCACGACGTCATCGTCGCACCGTCGGGTTTCCCGGTGCTGAGTGGGCTCACGCTGGAAGTTCAGGTGGGCGAGTGCCTGTTATTAGAGGGCGCTAACGGAGCTGGTAAGACGAGCGCACTTCGACTGCTGGGCGGACTCTCAACGGTGATTTCGGGCCACGGCCAAATTCTGGGTGTTGACATCGCGACGGGAGATCGCCGTGAGATTCGACGCCGGGTGGGTTGGCTCGGCCACGAAGGTTCCTTTTACGACGAACTGACGGTGGAGGAAAATCTCACCTACGCCTGCCGCCTCACCCAGCGACCTCGAGCATCGATTGCTGACGCCATTGAACGCGTGGGTCTTGGTGATCGCCGAGCGACGCGGACGGGGCTACTGAGTGCGGGACAACATCGCCGCGTGGCGCTGGCGTGGCTGCTTATTCTCCGACCAAGGCTGTGGCTACTCGACGAGCCCTTCGCAGCCCTCGACGCGACGGCCCGCGCGCTACTGCACGAGATTTTACGTGACGCCACGCAAGCGGGCGCGAGCATCGTCATGAGCAGCCACGAGAAGAATTTGGAATTCGCCACGGCCCCTCGTCGAGTAACTCTGCTTGGTGGTCGGGCGGCCTCGTGATACGTACGGCGATGCTGGTGGCCGCTAAGGATCTGCGGATTGAACTGCGCAGTCGCGTTTTGCTGTGGCAGGTAGTGCCCTTTGGCGTGATGGCGCTGATGTTGACGGGCCTGGCCATGGGACCAAATTCGCAGAATGCGGCGAACCTCGCACCGGGCATGTTCTATCTGGTGCTGCTGTTCGTCGTTATCTTGACGGTGTCGCGAGCCTTCGCCATTGAGTCGCCAGTCGGGACTTCTCAGTCGACCAAAATGCTGGGACTGGACCCGGCCGGAGTATTTTTAGGCAAAGCCTCGGCTATTTTTCTGCAGCTCTTGCTCGTGGGATCTGTGCTCCTGCTCGGTGCGGCAACGCTGCTACACATCGCGGCTGGAGTGGTACTTCACGCACTGCCGAGCGTTGTTCTAGCCCTCGGTGGACTGGCCATTACGGGCACGCTGTACGGCGCCTTGACCTCGGGAATTTCGGGCACCACGACCTTGCTGCCCGTCCTCGCGTTACCGGCTTTCGCCCCCCTGCTGATTGCGGGGGAGCGGGCGTTCACCAGCGTGGCCCTGCACCAATCGGGGCTACGGTGGCTCCTGTTACTGATTCTGGTGCCCGTGGTGTACACGGCCGTAGGAATTCTCCTTTACGGTGTAGTGGAGGAATAGTCATGAAAGAACTCGCTCGCCGCTCACTGGGCCCCGCCGCCCTCCTTGCTTTTCTCGGGACCATGGTTCTGGGGCTTTTTGTCACTCCCCGCGACGAAGTCCAGGGGAATCTGGCACGCCTCCTCTACATCCACCCGGCTGAGGCGTGGATTGCGCTCTACGTGGGTTTTGGTTCCGCCACGATCGCCTCGATTCTCTACCTCTGGCCCCGGACCCGCTCGGCCGGCATGGACGTAGCGGCTGAAGCCAGCGTTGAGGTGAGCCTGATATTTATTCTTCTGACTCTGCTCACCGGAAGTCTCTGGGGCCGACCGGCTTGGGGCGTGTGGTGGGTATGGGATGCCCGCTTGACCTCGACGGCGGTACTGGGTGTTTTGGCTCTGGGCTACCTTGCTCTCCGCCGCGCTACTGACGACCCGCAATTACGTGCCCGTCGCTCGGCGGTGATGGCGATTTTGAGTGCCGTCAACGTACCCATTGTTCACTTCTCGGTGCTGTGGTGGAAGACCTTGCACCAGGGAGCCACGGTCTTTAATCCCGGATTGAAATTGAAGGTTCACGGCATCATGGCCGAGACAATGTTGTTGAGTTTCGTGGCCTTTACGCTGGTCTTCGCATGGCTGGTGCGCGAGCGGTACCGCTTCGGGATGACTCGAGTTCAACGGCAGGATGAAGTGCTCGCGGAAGCGGTGGCGAATCGTCAGCAAGAAGGGATCCACTCGTGAGTTACGTCGTGACTGGTTACACCGCAACGATTGTTCTCATCGGGGCCTACGCGGCGTGGCTCTGGTCGCGAGGTCGTCGTGCCGATCACTGAAACTGGCCTCGACCTCACACCCGTTGAACCCCCCCACACAGCGAAAAAAACTCGGCGCCGAACGACCCTGGTGGTGATGGTCGTGGTTCTCGCTCTCGGTGGATTACTGAGCCAAGGGCTGTTGCACTCTCTTGACTTCTTCAAGACCGTGGACGAAGTAGCCGCTCAGCGTTCGGCGGTGGGCCGCAGCGAAATACGCCTCGAGGGTACGGTGCAGAGTGGTTCGGTTACCCGTACGTCAACTGGGGCCACCTTCATTCTTAGGGGCTCGGGAAAATCCAGTGCTTTCGTGGTCGCCCACGCTCAGCCGCCGCAGCTATTCCGCGGCAACATTCCCGTCGTTGCCGTGGGGCGTTTCACAACGAAGTTGGGCTGGACTTTTGACTGTTCGCAAATCATGGTCAAGCACACAGCTGACTACAAAGCTGCTCATCCCCAACGGGTGAAGGCGTCCGACGGAACAGTCCGATGACTCTGTCGTGGCTCGGTCACGCCACGATTCTTTTCACGCTCACCAGTCTCGTCCTTGGCGCCCTTGACCTACTCGTGTCGCTACGGCGGCGGTCTCTGGCCCACTCACGCTGGTTCGCGGGTGGAGCGCTGCTCGGTATTTTGAGCTCGGCGGGGGTGATGGAATTCGCCCTCGTCTCTCACAACTTTTCCCTGGCCTACGTGGCGGAAAACAACTCCCGGTTTACCCCGCTGGTGTACTCCATTACCGGAATGTGGTCGGCCCTGGAGGGTTCGATTTTGCTCTGGAGTCTGTTGCTCATTTTTTGCCTAGTGGCGGTAGTCATTCGCTATCGGCGAGAGGCCAGCGACGACGTGGTTCGTTGGGCCACCACAATTGTTTTTGCGGTAGCGGCCTACTTCTTGGGCTTAATGGCAGGACCCGCAGACCCCTTCGTCGCCACGGTCGGCACCACCTCTAGCGGGGCTGGACCGAACGCCCTGCTGCAGGACAATCCCCTCGTCGCCATTCACCCTCCGCTGCTGTATTTGGGTTTCGTGGGCTTCACTATTCCCTTCGCCTTCGCCGTAGCGATGTTGATTACTGGGCGCGTCCGGGACCGCTGGCCCCTGGAACTACGCCGATGGACGGTGCTTTCGTGGGGTGCGCTGACGCTGGGCATTGTTCTCGGTGCGTGGTGGAGCTATCAGGTGTTGGGCTGGGGTGGATTTTGGGGCTGGGATCCGGTGGAGAATGCCTCGCTCCTTCCCTGGCTCACGGGGACTGCGTATATCCATTCAGTCATCGTCCAAGACCGGCGTGGTCTCTTCCGCGTGTGGAATCTCTCGCTGGCCCTGGTCACCTTCGCTCTCACCATTCTCGGAACTTTTTTCACTCGCTCGGGTGTGCTCCAGAGTGTGCACGCCTTCTCGTCGAGTTCGCTTGGTCCGCTGTTGATGGGCTTTTTCGTGCTGACCATTGGTGGCGGTGCCGCCCTGGTGACCTGGCGCGGTGACGACTTACGTTCGCCGGTGGGCGTGGACCATCCTCTGTCGCGAGAGGGGGTGTTCGTTGCCAACAACATCATCTTCGTGGGCTTTGCGGTGGTCGTGCTGTTGGGGACGGCCTTTCCACTTCTTTACGAAGCCATCAACGGCGGTCAGGTCACCGTGGGCACTCCGTATTTCGCCACGGTGGCGGCTCCCGCCGCCGTCGTCGTACTGGCGTTGATGGCGCTGGCGCCGGCCATGAGTTGGCGACGTTCTACCTGGCCGGTGATCTGGTCGCGGCTGAGAACGTCAGCCTGGGTGGCTATCGCTACCGTATTCTTCCTAGAACTCGCGGGGGTGCGTCACGCGGTGGCGCTGGCGGGATACTTCCTCGCCATCATCGCGGCCGGATCGGCGCTACGTACTCTCAGTGGTCTCGTCCGTAGCGCCCGCCGCAAGCAGCGAACACCGTGGTCAGTGCTCCTCGGTCCGACGGCGGGCGGGATGATTGTTCATCTCGGTGTGGTCATCCTCTCGGTGGGCATCGTGTCATCGACATCCTTCGTGACTCGTGGTGAGGTCACCCTGGCTACCGGTCAGTCCACCGTCGTGGCGGGTCAGACCCTGACCTTCAATGGATTCGCCGTCGTAAGCGATGCAGTGAAGAACGCCACGGAATTGAAGGTTGTTGTTAATCGCTCGCAGCAACTCCGCCCGGCCATCACGACATTTCGTGGTCGTGAGGGCCAGACCGTGGGTACACCAGCTATTGATTCGAATTTCTGGCGTGACGTCTACGTGACCTTCGACGCCGTTGGCGGCAAGGGGTCAACCTCGGGCGCCCAAGTCGCCAATAATTTGCCAGCCGGCTCAGTGGTGCTTGGAGTCACGGTTGAGCCGCAACTGTCGTGGCTGTGGATTGGCGGGATCGTCATCGCCCTGGGCAGCGCGGTGACCTTCTTTCGGCGACGCGAAGTGGCGCCGGCGTGAAGCGCCGAGCCATTTCACTCGCCGGCGCGCTGGGGGTTCTGCTGGTGCTCAGCCTGGGTCTTTTTTTGGGTACTCGTCACGTCGCGCCGGAGGCCAGTTCCTTGCCGAGCCCGCTGCTCGGGCAGGTGGCCCCCGCTATTTCTGGCTCGGTGCTGGGCGCACGTTCGACGGCGTCACTTTCTAACTTACGCGGCCACGTCGTTGTTCTGAACTTTTGGGCTAGCTGGTGTGGGCCCTGCGCGAAGGAGGCCCCCGAACTCTCCACCTTTGCGTGGTCGCAGCGCGCGGTGAATGGTGCCGTGGTGCTCGGGGTGCTCTATAACGACTCCCTCGACCAGGCCACGGCGTTTACTCAACGCTACGGGTCTCTCTACACGTCCATCATTGATAAAGATGGCCTGATCGCTAATAAATTAGGAGTTATCAGCCCACCCACCACCTTCGTGATTGATCGTCACGGGGTGGTGCGAGCATCGTTTGTCGGGGCCGTCACGGCGGCCCAGTTGAGTGCGAGCGTGGATGCGGTGACCTCGTGATGAGAATAGTTGCGAGTTTTCGCCTCTGGTTGGCGGTCACCATCGTGGTGCTGGGTCTATCCTTCGTGGCCACGAGCCAACAGTCACCCGTCGATCAGCGGACGGCCTACCTGGAATCAATCATTCGCTGCCCCGCCTGCGAAGGTTTGTCGGTGGCTGAGAGCAACGCCACCTCGGCCGTCGCGGTGCGTCACGAGATTCGACAAGCCGTCGTGGCCGGCAGCAGCGACTCGGTCATCATCACGTCGCTCGAAGCGCGTTTCGGTAGTTCGATTTTGCTCAGTCCACCGACCCGAGGCCTTGGCACGATTTTGTGGCTCGTCCCGCTGGCGATTGTCGGCCTGGGCGTGATCATCCTTCTTCGCGTGGCGCGCCATAATGAAAAATAGATCCGCCCGCCTCCTCGACGAACAAGCGCTTCGTGGCGCCTCGCTCGCCGACGCCCAGCGCGAATATGAGGCGGGTGAACTCTCGCCGCAGGAGCTCGCCGCAGTGGTCGCCCGTGACGAGGCCGCGCTGGCCCGCATTGAGCTTGAATTAGCAAGCCTCGTCGACGAGTTACGTCCCGTGCGACCCCACCGCCGACCTCGCCTGCTCGTGGTGGCCCTCGCCTGCTTCCTCCTGGCGGCCGGCGTAGCGCTATGGTCTGCCCTGGCGACCAGACAGCCGGGGGACTCGGCCACGGGGGGTATTTCGACCAGTGCGTCGGCGTCGGTGAGTCGACTACTCGCTGAAGCCGAACTCGACGTGGCTAACGGGCGCGTGAATGCGGCCCTGGCTGCGTACAACAGCGTGCTCTCACTCAGTGCTCACAACGAGACGGCCCTCAGCGAATCCGGCTGGCTCTACGTGTCGGCGGGGTCTCGTGACGGTCGCCCAGCTCTGGTGACCCTCGGGACTCAACGTATTGTCTCGGCCGTACGTAGCTACCCCAATGACGCCGGTCCTCGGCTCTACTACGGCATTGTTCTTGCTTCCCTCGTCGGACGCGCTGCCCAAGCCAAGGAGCAATTTCGTGTCTTTCTCGCGCTCAACCCGACGGCCGGCCAACGAGCCGCCGCTCAACCCTGGTTGGTGCAGTTCGGCTTGAATTAAGCGGTGGCCTGACAGGTCACGTCACCACGCGCGCGGCTGGTGAGGGTCACGGCCGTCGCGCCAGAGCCAATACCGACGAGAATCCCATTAATGAGGCCGCGGTCAACGGCGCAGAGGACGGGGTGATGCACCGCGGCGGACCCGAAGGGGCAACTTTCCGCAATCACGGAGGGGCGCGTATCGTCGTCCACGCTACGAGCGGCGAAGCCGTGCGCCGTCATCACGTCGGCGACGGCCGCCATGGCCGCCTTGACGGAACGGGTGGAGTCGGCGGCCGACATGCTCTTGGCCAAACTAGCGCCGAATTCCAAGCCCACCGAAAGGGCCATTTCTTCAGATTTCTCGGGCCCGAGCATGTCGAGGGCTCGCTCGAGTAGCGCCACGAGGAGGGCGTCACGGCGTGGCGAGCCGTCGAGGAGCAGCTCTTCGTCGAGGGCGCGGTAGGTCTTGGCCGGCCGGCCGACGCCGTTGCGACGAACTTCGTCGGTGACGACGTAGCCCATGGCGATCAATCGGTCGAGGTGGTGGCGCACCACGTTGGGGTGAACGTGGCACTGCGCAGCGAGGTCGTTGGCGGTTGCGCCCGGGTTCTGGCGAACGAAGAGGTAGATGGCCCGCCGCGTGGGATCACCGAAGGAATTGACCAGTCCGGCCACCTTGGCACTAAAAGCCTCGTCATCAAAGGCAAAGGAGGTGGTCTCGGTTGACATAATTAGAGAGTGTAGGTCGTGACGGGTCGTTGTCGGCGGTAGCCTCACCTACGACGCAACAACAAAGGACGACGACGTGCCCCTCACCGAAGAACTTCGCCAGCGATTGGCCGCGGTAGTTGAACCCCAGTTGGTTCGGCCCCTGAGCGATTTGGGATTTATCGGAGCCATCGGTGAGCACGACGGTGTGACGCGCATCACGCTGGCCCTGCCCATCATGCACTGGCCCAATTTAGAAATTATCGAAGCCCGACTCCGAGAGATCGAGCCGAATCTCGAAATTGTTCCGCGCGCGATGAACGATGAAGAGCGTCTCGCCTTGAGAAATTTTCTCCGCGGCGCGATGCAGGGCAGCGCTGGTCCTGGTCTGCACCAGCACGACCAGGACGCACCGCCGAAATTCCTCGACAAGTTGAGTACTACGCGCGTCCTCGGCATTTCCTCCGGTAAAGGTGGGGTCGGAAAGTCCTCGGTCACGATCCACCTGGCGATTGCGCTCGCGGCGGCCGGCCTGCAAGTGGGCGTCCTCGACGCGGACGTCTACGGTTTCTCTCTCCCAAAAATGCTCGGTGCCACCCACGACCCAATCATCCTCGGCGACACGGTCATTCCGACCCTGGCCTACGGCGTGCGCTGTTTGTCGATGGGCTACTTCGTGCCCGACGAGCAGCCCGTGATTTGGCGTGGTCCCATGCTGCACAAGGCCATCGAGCAATTAGTTACTGAGGCCTGGTGGGATCAGCCAGATTTCCTCTTGATTGACATGCCGCCCGGTACTGGTGACGTGGCCTTAACCCTGTCGGAAATTCTGCCACGAATTGAAATGTACGTCGTCACGACGCCACAAGCCGCGGCCCAGCGAGTGGCCCAACGTTCGGCCTACGCCGCGAGGAAATTGAAGCTTGCGGTGCGCGGAGTAATTGAAAATATGAGCTGGTTCACCGGTGATGACGGCCAGCGCTACGAAATTTTTGGTCAGGGCGGCGGCCAGCGGCTGGCCGACGATCTCGGCATCACGTTGCTCGGACAGATTCCCCTCGAGCCCTCGCTGCGCGAAGGTGGCGACGTGGGGCTACCCATTATGGTCAGTCACCCAGACTCGGAAACCGCGCTGGCCTTCCGCGCCATCGCCGAGCGCATCGTGGCTCAAGGCCCGGCCCGGGTGTACCGCCAAGAACTCACCTTGCGCTAACAATCTGTCAGGATATGTCAGAACACTAAGGAGTCGTATGGACCTGCAAAATAAGACAACCGTTATTACCGGCGGCGCCAGCGGCATTGGCCTCGCGACCGCGTATAAGTTCGCTTCCCTCGGAGCCAACTTGGTGCTCGGCGATATCGAAGAGGGACCGCTGCAGGAGGCCGTCAGCCGACTGCGCGACACCGGAGCCAAGGTGATTGGCGTGACGGGAGATGTCTCGAAAGAAGACGACGTGCTCGCTCTACGCGACGCGGCCCTCGACGAGTTCGGCGGCGCCCACGTAATTTTCAATAACGCCGGCGTCGGCGCCGGACCCACTATTGGAACACCTAAGAAGGTGTGGGACTGGGTGATGTCGGTCAACGTTGACGGCGTCGTAAACGGGATTAATGCCTTCATGCCAATTTTCTTAGAGCAGAACGAGGGTCACGTGGTGAATACGGGATCCCTGGCTGGCTTGGGGGGAGTCCCTGGAATGGGGGCCTACTGCGCGAGCAAATTCGCGGTGGTCGGTATTTCCGAGTCGCTCTACCACGAGCTGGCGATGCGCGAGTCGGCGGTCGGGGTGTCGGCACTCTGCCCGGGCTTCGTCAAGACGAGAATTCATGAGTCGACCCGCAACATGCCCTCGGGTCTTCGCAGCTACGCCGAATCGCCCGAAGCGCAGCTACTCGGCGATATGAGTGCCAGTGTGGTCAAGGCGGGTATTGAGCCGGAAGTGGTCGCCGACGCGATCGCCGACGCGATCATCAACAAAAAGTTCTGGATTCTGACGCACGAGCGTGCAGCCCTGCGTACGACCGAGCAGCGTCTCGAGTGGATGCGTGGAGCTGGTCCGACGAGAATCAACCTCGACGGAGCGACTAAGCCCTAACGATCAATACCTCGTGGTAGTTGGTCGCTCGACCAGCCGAGGAGGGTGACGGCACTGTGACAGGCGAAGCGGTCAGTCATGCCCGCAACGTAGGCCACGGCGTGGTGTAAGACAGCGACCTCGTCGTGATTAGTGCTATCGGCCCCGCTGATACTCGGCAGTAGTTCGGGGGAGGACGCGAAGTATTCCACCAAGCCGCGCAGCATTGAGATAACGGCCCCGGCTTGATTCTGTGAGGCGTCCCTTAGGTAAATCGTTTCGTAGTTAAAGGTACGAAAGGCCGCGAGAGCGCTGGCGTGATGGGCGTCCATGCCGATGATGCCAGTACTGCGAATGGTGCGAATCATGGAGTTCATGAAAGCCCCGAGTTGTTGGCCACGCCGTGAACCGCAGCGCTCGCGAACAATGGCGGGCAACTCTTCGGGACTCACGATGCCCATGGACACGGCATCTTCGAAATCGTGACACACGTAGGCAATGCGGTCGGCCCAACTCACCACTTCGCCCTCGGGCGTGGTGGGTGCTGGTCGTGACCACGAGTGGTTGCGAATGCCGTCGAGCGTTTCGGCACAGAGGTTGAGCGAGTTGAGTGAGACGTCAGCTCCCCAGGGTGCGTGGTCGAAACCGCCGGGGACGAAGGGGTCCAGGGCGTCCTCACTGGCGTGACCCCCGGGTCCGTGGCCGCAGTCGTGTCCGAGGGCGATGGCCTCGGTGAGAGCGGCGTTGAGTCCGACCGCTCGGGCGATTCCGGTGGCCACCTGCGCGACTTCGAGGGCGTGGGTGAGGCGCGTGCGTTGGTGGTCATCGGGAAAAATAAAGACCTGAGTCTTGCCGGCCAATCGGCGGAAGGAACTGGAATGCAAGATCCGGTCCCGATCACGTTCGAAACAGGTTCGAAACTCGTCGGGTTCCTCCTCGCGGCGCCGGTTGCCGGCCCCATGCGAGCGGGTGGCTCCGCGGGCGAGGGAGGCGTCAATCAAACCCTCACGGTCTTCACGACTCACGAAGGGAACAATGGGCACGTGACCGGGCTCACCTATCTCAGCCGAGGAGTCGGCGTGAGCCACGGTAACGGCTTCGGCGGAGCCCTCGTAGCCCTCCATCGTGGCGGCCCAACGGCTACCCCTCTCAGTAATGAACTCGTGCGTCATGTAGACATCTTGCCTCACCGCCGTAACATGGAGATTGTTAGGACCAACAGAAGGAGCGACCATGGACGTTCGCATTGGAATTGTGCAGTCAATGAAGGAAATAGAAGTAGAACTTCCCGACGACATCGATCAGGCCGCCGTTACCGTAAATGTGGAAGAAGTGCTGACTTCCCAGAGTGTCCTCTGGCTGACTGATCGTAAGGGCCGTCGTGTCGGAATACCGGCGAGTCGTATTGCCTACGTCGAGTTCGGTGCCCCGGCCTCTGAGCGCCGTGTCGGCTTCGGCATCTCCTAAAGCGTGAGGCCGCCGCTGCGGCAGCGACGCCTGATTTTCGTCACGGGCAAGGGTGGCGTGGGTAAAACCACGATGGCCGCCGCGATGGCGCGCGTGTTTGCGAGCGAGGGTGCTCGGGTCTTACTCTGCAGCGTCGATACTCGTTCGGACTTGGCCTCACTCTTTGGCCTCGACGAACTTAGTTTTGTGCCCCACGCGGTCGACGAACATCTCTCGGTGATGGGGATGAATACCGAGGACGCACTGCGCGACTACTTGAAACTGAATCTGCGAGTGCCGCTGGTATCCAAGCTAGGCCCGCTATCGGCAGCCCTTGATTTTGTGGCGACGGCCGCTCCCGGTGTGCGGGAGATTTTGACCATTGGAAAGATTTGCTACGACGTTCGCGAAGCCCGCTACGACGTCGTCATAGTTGACGCACCGGCTACGGGCCACGTGGTGAGTTTGCTCGCCGCCCCGCAGGCACTCCAGGAGTTGGTCCGGGTGGGCCTCATTCGGGGCCAGACCGAATGGATGCGCGAAATTCTGGCGGATCCCGAACGCACTGGTGTCGTTGTCGTTACTACGCCGGAAGAAATGCCAGTGGCCGAAACGCTCGAACTCCTAGTGTCGCTGCGCACCAAAACCGACGTGGACGTCGCCGCCGTGATACTCAATCGAACGCTCCCGGAACTCTTTACCTCCAGCGACCACCTAGCTCTTGACCTCCTCCTAGCGGACTCGTCCTGGGAGAACTCGAGTAACGCGCTCATCGACGCTGCTCGGGTCCATCGCCAGCGACAGTTAGTTGCTCACGAACACATCGCGACACTGCGAGCAGGGCTTTCCTCGCAGCTAGCCCTCGTGACACAGCCCTTCGTCTTTTCGGCGGAGAACGCCAAAGATCTAGTAGACGTCGTGGCGCAGTCACTCAGCGAGGAACTCCCATGAGTTCACTACGCGAACGGGCGCAGGATGCGCGCATCATTATCACCTGCGGGCCGGGGGGAATTGGTAAAACCACGAGTGCCGCAGCCATTGGCCTCTCCCTCGCTACGACCACGGCCCAGCGCGTCCTGGTGCTCACTGTCGACCCGGCTCGACGTCTCGCGACCGCACTCAACTTGGAGGGCATCGGCAACGAAATAAGTAGCGTCGATCTACCCGACGCCCTAGGTACTCTGTCGGTGGCCATGCTGGATACCAAGGCCAGCTGGGACGCACTCATTCGTCGGCACGCCGACAGCGAGGCGAACGCCGAAGCCATTCTCTCCAACACGCTCTACCGCAACATCACCGAGAGATTCATCCAGAGCCATGACTACATAGCTATGGAACGACTCTACGAATTAGTCGAAACCGGCGAGTTCGACGTCATCGTGGTCGATACGCCACCGACGCGTAACGCCTTGGATTTTCTGGACGCGCCGAGTCGAATGGCGGACTTTTTTTCCTCGCGACTCTTGCGTTGGCTGATTGCCCCGGCGCGTGGCGGGGTGGCCGCGCTGGCCGCAAAGCCCTTCACCATGGTGGCGGACCGTATCCTCGGTGGCGCTTTCATTGGTGACATGTCGGAATTCTTTATGCTCCTGGCAACTATGTACGAGGGTTTCGTCGAGCGCGCCCGAGCGGTGGAGGCTTTGCTGACTTTGCCCACGACCTGTTTCGTCGTGGTCTCAACTCTGGAGGCCACGCCACTGACCGAGGCGCAGTTTTTTTGCGAGGAACTAACGAAGCGTCACTTGCAGCTCGTTGGCTGGTTGGTCAATCGAGTCCTGCCGTTGTCACTAGCGGCGTCGTCGTTTGAGCTCGATGAGCGGGCCCCTCGAGGAATCACCGGCACTGCAAAACATCGGCGACGCGGCGACGCGTGAACGAATCTCGTCAATTCTTGAAGTGAATTTAGAGGCCTGGAGTACGGTCGCCCGCCGTGAACGGCGCGCTCTCGACCAGCTCGCCACCGGTGGTGTGCCCATCACCACCGTGGCCTCGCGTGATGGGTTGGTTAATGACGTTGCGGACCTGGTGATTCTGGGTCAACTCATCATGGACACGCCAAGTGTTCTAAAGTCCAACGACGTGAGTGCGACGCCGTCATGATTGACTACCACCTTCACCTCTGGCCACATTCGGATAGTTCAGTGTGGTTCCGCCTCGATCAGATTGCTGAGTACTGCGAGGTAGCGGCGACCCGTGGTGTCAGTGAACTAGCCCTGACCGAACACGCGCATCGCTTTCGTGATGTTCGCTCCACCGTGGGCGATTTTTGGACCCGCTTAGCCCACGAGCCTACGAGTGCGGCTATGGCGGATTACTTTGATTTTCACGCGCGCAACTCGCTGGAAGAGTACGTCACTCTGGCCCAGGCGGCGAAGGACGCTGGCCTGCCGGTGAAGATTGGACTCGAAGTCGACTACTACCCGGGCCAAATGGATGAGGTCAGTGCCCTCCTGGCCCAGTTCCCCTTCGACGTGTTGATCGGCAGCGTGCACTGGCTTGGTACCTGGCAGTTTGACGATATCGACAATCCCGTACAAATGGCGGAGTGGACGACCCGTGACGTGGACGCCAGTTGGCGACTCTACGCCACGGCGCTCGAAGAATTGGCCGCGTCGAAGTCGGTGGACGTTCTGGCCCACCCCGATTTAATCAAGGTTGCCGGCTTCCGTCCGGGTGCGCCCGAGGAATACTGGACCATGATGGCTGACGCCGCGGCGCGCGCCGATATCTCCGTCGAGTGCTCATCGGCGGGCTGGAAGAAGCCCGTGGGTGAGCAGTATCCAGCGCTGGGCTTTCTCGATCGACTCGTCGAGCGGGGAGTCACCTTCACTACGGCGAGTGACGCGCACGCGCAGCACCGTGTCGGCGAAGGCGCGAGTGACTTGGCTGATTTTCTGGAGGTCCGAGGGGTGCACCACCTGGCGTCCTACTCCCAACGACAGCGCCACATGGTGGCCCTGCGCGCGTAGGACATGGCGACCCTCGGCGAACTCGCGTCCCTTCGTACCTCGCTCTCCCCGGCCGAGGTTGATCACCTGCTGCGCCTAGCGGCGTCGTGGTCACTCCTGTCCGATCTCTCGTTTTCCGACATGCTCCTGCTCGCACCGAGCAATGACATCCAGCATCGCGGGAGTCCCGATTTCGTCGTTTTGGGTCAGGTGCGGCCGAATAATCGAGCGACCCTGCTCGCCGATGACATGGTGGGAACGACGCAGCGGGTAGCGCAGTGGCCACTCGCGGTGAGTGCGTTACAGACGGAACTCCTGACCACCGGTGAAGTCGATATGGAGGGCTTCGACGACCCCGTACCGGTCTGGTACGTACCCGTGCGAGCCGCCGGTCGGGTGGTTGCGGTATTGGTTCGGCTGCAAGGACCTCTGCGTGGACCGGCCTCACTCTACGAACAGGCCTACCTCAGTATTTTTGAACGCCTCTGCCACATGGTCAGCGCCGGATCCTTTCCCTTTCGCGAAGGTGAAGTTGCCGGCCCGGGTGTGCCCCGGGTGGGTGACGGGATTATCTTGATTGACGGACGCGGATTGGTCGAATTCGCGACGCCCAACGCCACGAACGCCATGCACCGGCTCGGTCTCTACGCGGCCACCGAGGGCCGATCCCTGCGAGACCTTGGACTGCGTGTTCGCGTCGTGGAGCGAGCCCTGGAGTTCGCCATCCCCGCCATTGAAGAAGTGGACCGTGGTGCCGACGTGGCCATCTTGTTTCACTGCGTCCCGTTGATTGCCGACTCGCTCACGACGGGCGTGGTGGTTTTGCTACGTGACGTCTCGGATCTTCGCCGTCTCAACCGTCTGGTCCTGAACAAGGATGCGGCAATCAAGGAAGTTCACCACCGAGTGAAGAACAATCTCCAAACCATTTCTTCACTCCTACGACTGCAGGCCCGCCGTAGCGACGACCACGTGAGCCGTACCGCACTCTTGGAAGCCGAACGACGTATTCGTTCTATCGCCGTGGTGCACGAAGTACTCAGTCGAGAACCGGGTGAAGAAGTGGACTTTGGGGAAATTGTGGCATCCCTCGTAACCATGGTGGAAGATTCCGTCCTCGCGATGCACCCCATCGAGATTGTGGTCGACGGAGCCCTTGGTACCTTGCCAACGGATATCGCGACGCCCCTCGCCGTCGCCCTCGCGGAGCTTTTGACGAACGCGGTGGAACACGGCTTCGTGGACTTCGGAGGGGCTGACAACAGCGACGTTGGCGTGGTCACTTTGTCACTGGCGGTCAATGGTCACTGGGCCGAAGCGGAGATCCGGGATAACGGCCGGGGTTTACCGGAGGATTTTTCCATCGAAGTACCAAGCAGTCTCGGTCTTTCCATTGTGCGTGACCTCGTGAGGAATCAATTGCGAGGAACTCTCGAGATGCACTCAGTTCCACTCAGCAGCGGTGGTGGAACGGTGGTCAGGGTTCGCGTGCCATCAGAGCTTTCCCGGTGAACGATTCCGAAAGGGACGAAGGATGTTCGCCTAGGTCGTTGTAAGGTAAACCTTCGCCAGCCGCGTGGCTATCAGTGGAGCACTGGCCGACACTGTGGCTGGGGTGACCACGTTGGAAGCGACCGAACTGGCACTGGGTCCAATGACGTTGATCGCAACGACGCTAAAGGTGTAATGCACCCCGGACGTCAAACCACTCACGGTACAGGTTGGTGAAGTGACGGGCACACATCTCAGCCCACCGGGGCTCGCCGTAACGATGAAACCGGTAATAGGTGATCCGCCGTTGCTGAGGGGGTAACTCCAGGAGATCACGGCGGCGTGGCTTCGAGCCACCGCGACAACGTTGACAGGTGTCCCTGGCGCAGTCGCGCCGATGACAATCGGCTGTGAAGCGACGGAAGCCGGACCGAAGGCGACGACGTTAACTGCCGCGACACTAAAGGTGTAACTAGTCGCACCGAGGAGACCGAGCACCGTACAACTGAGTGCGCCGGAGGTTGAGCAGTTGGCTCCACCTGGCGTGGCGGTTACGACGTAGCCCTTGATGGCTGATCCACCAGTTGTGGTGGGTGCGTTCCACGAGACGGTGGCTTGGCCCGACCCGGCAATAGCGACGACCCGGGTTGGTGCCGAGGGCGGAGTGGGGGGGTTGACGGGGGCCAGTGGGGTTGCGCTCGTCGTGGTGATGACCGCACTGCGGCCGACGGAATTAATCGCTTGGAGGTTGAAAGAATAGGCCGTGCCGTTTGTCAATCCCGTGACACTGAAGGTTGTTGTTAAGGAAGTGAGCGTGGTGCAGCCCGTGGTGCTCGTGCTGGGACAGAGGAGGTAACTCGTCAGGGCGACGCCGCCCAGGTAGGTGGGGGCAGACCAGGAAACTACGACGAGACCATGACCGGCGACCGCGTGGACACTGGTGGGGGGGCTGGGCGCCGTAGCGGCGAGAGTGAGGGCACTACTGGGAAGGGACGCCACGCTTCTCCCAACCGTGTTGGACGCGACCACGGAAAAGACGTAACTCGTTCCTCCGAAGAGTCCGGTGATGATGCAGGCGCTGGCGTCGCTGGCCGCCGAGGTGCAGAACTGTCCGCCGGGGGTGGCCGTGGCGGTGTACGAGCTAATGGGTGAGCCACCATTGCTCGACGATGGCGTCCACGTAACAGTGGCTGACGCGAGGCTGGCCATGGCGTGGACGCCGGTAGGGCTCGAGGGTACGGTCGGTGGGATGGCTGGAATAACTGCATTGGAAACCATGGAGGGCGAGCTCGTACCCAGGGCGTTGATGGCGACAGCCAGAAAGGTGTAGGAGACCCCATTTCGCAATCCACTAATGGCGCACGTACGTAGGGTGGCCGAAACTGAACAAGTCTTTAAATCGGGGTCCGACGTCACACGGTACCCGGTGATGGGTGAGCCCCCCGAAGCCAGTGGGGCGTTCCAGGTAATGAGGGCCGCCGCGTTTCCGCCATGCGCACTGAGGCCCGTCGGAGAATCGGGTGCGGAGCGCGGAAGAATGACGGGTGGTGACGCGAGCGATCGTGGCCCCGTGCCGACAGCATTCGTGGCGACGACGCTGAAGGTGTACGACGTCGCACCACTCAGACCCAGCACCACGCAGGAAAACCTCGCACTGGAACAGCTCTGGCCTCCGGGGTGGGCGCTGACGTCGTACGTGGCAATTGGGCTACCACCGTCAGAAGCGGGTGGTAGCCAGGTAATCGTGGCCTTCCCCTTGGCCGCTACGCCGCGGACCGAAAGTGGGGCCGTGGGGGCATCGGCAATGGTGACGACGTTGGAAGCTACCGATAAGGGGCTGGACCCAATGGTGTTGCTAGCGGTGACGCGAAAGGTATAGCGCAGTGCTCGAGTGAGACCGCTAACAGTGCAGGTGAGAGTGTCACCGTCGGGGGTTGAACACCCTTTTCCAGTGGGGACGTTCGATGTGACGAGGTAGACGCTCACGCTGAAACTCGTGAGCGGGGACGCACCATTGGAGTCGGGTACCAGCCACGAGACCGTGGCGGCTGAGATGCCGCTGGTGGCCACGACGTCACTGGGAGCGTTGGGTGCGGTGGCGACCGGTGTGACGAGGTTAGATGGTGACGAATCACTACTCGAGCCGATGGCGTTGAGCGCCGCGACGGTAAAGGAGTACGCCGTGCCACCCAGTAAATTCATCATGGTGCAGGTGGTACTCAGCCCATCTGGGGTCGTGCATAGACTCCCACCAGGAGTGGCTGTCACCACGTAGCCGGTGATTGGAGATCCACCGTTGGCAGGCGGTGCTGACCACGACACCGTGACCAGACCGTGACTCGTTTGGGCGCTGACGTTTGTTGGGATAGCGGGAGCCGTGACCACGACTAGTGCGCTGGAGGCGAGTGAGGGTGGCCCCGCACCCACCGCATTGCTAGCAACCACTTTGAAGGTGTACGAGGTCCCGCCGGTCAGGTCGGAGAGACTGCAACTGAGATTGGTTCCGTCGCTGCTGCAGCTGCTCCCACCGGGAGTGGCGGTCGCGGTGTATGAAATGATCATCGACCCACCATCGCTCGATGGGGGGGCCCACGAAATAGTCACTCGGCCGCCACTCTCCACGCCACTCACGGCCGTGGGCGCACCTGGCAGAACGGGTGCGATTCTCGGAGAGAGTGCGTGCGCCCCGTCAGTCCCCGCAACCAAGGTGGTGGAGAAAAAGCACAGTACGAGCGTTACTGCCCTCAATAGTTTGGACGTCATGGAGTACCCGTGTGCCATTTGCTCAACCTACTGCTTGAAGGAAAAAATGGACCAGCGCTACGACCAGCTGGGCCCACCTGCGAAAACCCGTGAATGTGTGGAGTGGAGGGGTGAAATTCCAGTGGAATCACCCGCCACCTAGCGATTAGTTACCACTGGTCCGACGTCGAGCGGCGAGCCACTGCTTGCGGAGCTTGCGACGCTCCTCTTCGGTCGTCCCGCCCCATACTCCGGATTCCTGGTTGGTGGCGAGGGCGAATTCGAGACAAGCCTTGGAAACATCGCAGGCCTCGCAGACGCGCTTGGCTGATTCGATTTGATCAAGCGCAGGTCCCGTCGATCCCACGGGGAAGAAAAGGTCGGGTTCAGTGTCGCGACAGGCCGACTGTGTACGCCAGTCAGCGTCATCCCATGCGTGCGTGCGGTTCCAGATAAGTGACATGACAAATTTCCTTGCTTGATGGGGGGCGCGCATCGCTGGTAAATATGACCACACCGCGATGACTACAAATGAGATTTTACTCACGAAGTCACACTTAATCAAGGGGTAGAAGCACTTTATTTTGCAAGAAATTACATCCGTGTGATTTTACCACTCGAGTGTCCGTGTGCCTGGCCCTCGGACAATGAATCAATGAAGCCTCGAGGCCCCCAGCAGACTGTCAGAATTTACTCATGACGAAAATTTTTGCGCACCGAGGTCTTCACCTGAGGGAAACGGAGAACACGGTGGCGTCCTTCCTCGAAGCGCGAAGCCTCGGCGTGGACGGTGTGGAACTGGATATTCGTAGGACTCGAGACGGAGCGCTAGTGGTACACCACGATGCCGAAATCGCCGGCGTCGGGACGATTGCTGGTCGCGACTGTCGAGATCTGCCCCGCGGAACGGCGACCTTGGCTGAGGCTCTCTTGGCCTGCCAGGGCCTGGTGGTGAACGTGGAAATTAAAAACAGCCCAGGTGAGCCCGGCTACGACCCCAGTGATGCATTAGCCCATCAAGTGGTTGACGAGATAAATGAACTGGCGTGGGCCGACCACGTCATCATCTCATCCTTCGATCTGCCCACCTGTGAGGCGGTTCGCTCAGCGAGCGGGACGATGCTCGTTGGCTGGCTGCTGGACTGGAAACTCGATACGTTGACCTCCGTGCAGCGCGCGGCGGACGCGGGTCTAAACGCGGTACACCCGCATTTTCGCCGGACGGACCTTCACGGCATTGCGGCAGCGAGGCAAATGGCGATTGCCGTGAATGTCTGGACGGTGAACGAGCCCGGCGATATCGAGCGCATGCTGGATTTGGGTGTTGACAGCATCATTTCCGACGATCCCGGGCTTGCTCTCGAGCGGGTTTCGGCCCGCAATGCGTGATCTGAATCGAAGGTCGATGTTTTCCTCTAGATTGTGGTACCTATGAACATCGTCGTCTGCGTCAAGCAAATACCAGATCCGGCGGCTCCACAGTCGCTCGAATCATCCACCCACAACCTCAACCGCTCCGGGAAGCTCATTCTCGACGAAGCCGACACCTACGGTGTCGAAATGGCTCTGCAGCTCGTTGACAAAGCCGGAACTGGCGAAGTCACCGTAGTGTCCATGGGCTCGTCGAGTGACCTCGCCGGCGTGCGTAACGCACTCGCCATGGGCGCGGCCAAGGCCATCATCGTGAGCGACGACAGTCTTCGTGGCTCCGACGCCTTGAGCACGGCCAAGGTCCTAGCGGCCGCGATCCGTCGCGTGAACCCCGACCTCGTTTTGGCCGCGACGGAATCTTCCGACGGCTATACCGGAACGACGCCCGTGCAGATTGCCGAACTCCTCGGTCTGCCGTCGATCACCTTCGCGAAGTCGGTGAACGTCGACGGTTCGTTAGTCACGGTGAATCGTCAGACGGAAGCCGGTTACGACGAAGTCACCTCACCGCTGCCCGCCCTCGTTACAGTCACCGCTGGTGTGGTGGAGCCGCGTTACGCGAGCTTCAAGGGCATCATGGCCGCGAAGTCGAAGCCCGTTGAAATTTTGACTGTTGCCGACCTCGGTCTTGATGGTCAGGTGGGCGCCAGTGGCGCAGGCCAAAGCATTGTGGCAGTCGAAGCTGCCGAGGCCCGCGAGTCGGGTGAAGTTGTCGTCGATGATGGAGATGGGGCCGACAAGATCGTCGCCTTCTTGGACTCCATCAAGGTTCTGTAGGAGAAATCGTTATGTCTATTTCCAATATCTGGGTCGTTCTTGAGCCCACCGCTGGCGGATTCACCACCACGTCCCTTGAACTGCTCACGCACGCGCGTACTTTCGGCGGCAGCGTCGCGGGAATTACCTGGGGCGATGGCGCCAGCCACGCCGCTCAGGCGGGCGAGTACGGGGCCAGCACCCTGCACGACGCTGGTAATCTCAATGGTGCACTGCCTGGCGCTCCGGTGGCGGCAGCTATTGCAGCTCTCGTTGCTAGCGCCGGCGCCCCCGACGCAATTTTGATTCCGACGAGTTACGACGGTCGTGACATTGCGGGCCGCCTGTCCGCTCGTTTGGACCGCACCCTGCTCACGAACGTCACCGGCATTAGTGACAACGGTGGCCTCGAGACCGAGCACCCCGTTTTCGGTGGCACTCAGATTGTTAAGGCCAAGTTCACGTCCGACGGCCCCGGAATCATTGTGGTTCGGGCGAAGTCCTTCGTGGCCGAGTCATCCGGTGGCGCAGCCGCCACGGTTTCAGCCCTCCCGAGTGCCGATAGTGGTGCTACCGGTAGTGCGAAAATCATTGCCACCCACGTGGAAGAGCGCGAAGGTCCGAAGCTCGAGGAAGCAGCCGTCGTTGTATCGGGCGGTCGTGGCCTCGGTGAAGCCGGTAGCTACCAACTCATTTCCGAGATTGCGAAACTTCTGAACGGAGCGGCTGGTGCCAGTCGCGCCATAGTCGACGCCGGCTGGGTGCCCTACTCGCACCAGGTCGGACAGACGGGTAAGACCGTAAAGCCAACGGTGTATATCGCCTGTGGTATTTCCGGCGCGACACAGCACATGGTGGGGATGAAGGGTTCGAAGAACATCGTGGCCATCAATAAAGATCCCGATGCGCCAATCTTCCAGATTGCTGACTTCGGCATTGTTGGTGACGTGCACAAGGTTCTTCCGGCACTCATCGAAGCCCTGAAGGCGCGCAACTAGTCACGAGAATTTTCTTCAGTCGTATTTGGGCTAGCTGATTACTGCCTAGAGAGTTAGTGGCCTGATGCCGGATTTTCCTCTCGGAATCCGACCATTGCCCTTAGGTGTGAACCAAGGGGCCACTAGGCGTGTCGCTGCGCGATAGCCGTCGGCTGACTTGAACTCAGCTCGGCCTCAGCGAGAGAAATTGAGAGAGTCCAGCGATCTGCTCCGTACACTTGAGTTCAAGTGAAGGAGTGCTGATGCCGGTACATCGACTTAACCATGTGGTCCTCTACGTACGCGAGGTCGCGAGGACGAAACTTTTTTACGAAGAAGTCTTCGGTTTTCGACAGGTCATGGGCGATGGCGTCAGAGCTTCATTCCTCCAAGCCCCGGGGTCGAACAACGATCATGATCTGGGAATTTTCGGTCTTGGGGCAACGGCGGGAGACTCCACCGCGGGTCGCTCAACGGTGGGTATGTATCACGTGGCGTGGGAGGTGAACACCCTGCGGGAACTGTCAGAAATACACGACGACCTCATCCGCCGCGGCTGCTTAGTGGGGGCCTCGAATCACGGAACGACTAAGGCACTCTACGGACTGGACCCCGACGGCTTGGAGTTCGAAGTGTCGTGGATAGTCCCGGCGGCGCGTATCGACGACCGAGCTCTCTCCGAGCGTTTGACCACGACCCGACTTGATATAGCTCGGGAGATGCAGTACTACGGGGCTGAAACTCTCGGGGGTTTGGGCGTATCCATACCCCTAGGCGTCCTCGCCGAGTAATTAATTACCGTGCACAACGTGGTCACGAGTGAGCGACCGAATGAAAAAATCCGTCATCATCGCGACGTGAGCTGACACGTCTAGTTCTCCGTCGATGTCGTCGAAGGCGTGCGACATGGCGCCGAGTGTGAACGGCGCTTCGGCTCCATGGGCGACGAGGAAAAAGTAGCCGCGTACCGTCACGGGGTGAATGCGACCATCGTGTTGCAAGCTCTGAAGAAGTTCGGCGAGCTGAAGAATTTGCGGACGCATGACGGTGGCGACGAAGTAGTCAAATCTTGCCGACGCCTCGGCTCCCTCGTGACTCATGAGACGCCCCAGCTCAGGGAAGCGAGCCGACGCCATGAGAAAGGCGAAGGTGAGCGATCGCAGTTCCGTCAAATCGTCATCGGTCGGTCCTAGCAGCATTCGCTCTCGCTGAATCTCGACCAGAAATTTATCGAAGCCCTGATCAATGGCCCGGCGATAGAGATTCTCCTTGGTGCCAAAGCGTTGGCCGAGGGCGCTGTGGCTCAGCCCCAATTCACCACTGAGTTGCCGTAGGGAAAGCGCTTCGTAGCCACGAGTAGCGAAGGTGCTGAGGGCGGTGGCCAAAATTGTTTGGTCATCGAGGCGGGGCGGTCGTCCGGTGATGCTCATGGTGACGTCACTTTCCAATGAAATTGTCTGTGCTAGACAGACTACTTACTAGGCATATGCCTACTATGTACGGTAACCACTACAGGGGACAATGAAAATGGGACTGAACGCACTACTGGATATTGAACTCACAGTCCCCAATCCCAGTGAGTTGGAATCTTTCTGGAATCGTCGTGGCCTTGTGACGACGGCCCCGGGTCAACTCGGCACAGCGGAGAGGGCGTCCCAGCTCCGACTTCGCGAGGGGGACTATCGACACGTGTCGCAGATGCGCGTGGCGTGCGATAACGAATCGGATTTGCTTGAGATAGCTAACCGCCTCGAGGCCCTAGGGCTGACCTGCACTCGGGGGGATGCGTGGTTGGATGCCGTCGACCCCATCCAGCGCCATTCAGTACGGATCGAAGTTGCCACAGCTGCGCCCCTCGCACCGCGTTCGCCTCGACAAATGAACGGACCGGGTGAACTCGTTCGAGTTAATCGCCGATCGGAGGCGGCGATGAAAGAGGCGATGCCAACCCCCCGTCGCGTCGGCCACGTGGTCTTTGGCTCCACGGACGTTGCTCGAACTGTCGATTTCTATACCGCGGGACTGGGCTTCAAGGTTTCCGACGTCATCCCTGACGTGGGGGCGACTTTTCTACGCTGCTCGAGCGACCACCACAACATCTTGGTCCTCCCATCTCCAGTTCCCTGTATGAATCACTACGCGATTGAGATGAATGATTTTGACGCAATTGGACTTCGCGGCGTCGAAGTGGTTGAGGAAAGGCCGGACGCCTCGGTCTACGGAATAGGTCGCCACGTGGTGGGGTCCAATATTTTTTGGTACCTGCTCGACCCGGCGGGTGGCATGTTCGAATTTTTTGCCGACATGGACCAAATCACCGATGACAGCCTCTGGGAGAACGAAGTTCGCCGCGACGACTGGGACCCATTTACCGTGGCCACCTACGAGTCGGGAACTTCCAAGATGGATTTCTTTTTACCAACCGACATTGAGGACATCGCTCGCGGCCGGGAACGAGCGGGGCTCTAAATGGACTTAGGGATTGCAGGAAAGTGGGCCATTGTTGGTGGTTCGAGCCGAGGATTGGGCCGAGCGTGCGCGGAAGCTTTGGCGCGCGAAGGCGTACATGTCACTATCAACGGTCGTAACGCTGAGGACGTCTCGAGTACCGCGGCGGCCCTGCGAGAAAAATTCGGCGTCGAGGTGCGAGAAGTGGTCGCTGATCTCGCGACGCCCGCCGGGCGCGACGCCCTGCTAGCGGCCTGTCCCGATCCGGACATTCTCGTGAACAACAGTGGCGGACCGCCACCATCAGTCTTCGTCGCCAACACGCCAGAGATGTGGCAGTCGGCATTGGAAAATAATTTCCTGAGTGCCGTTGACTTGATGCAACGGGTGATTCCAGGAATGAGAGAACGTGGTTTCGGCCGTATTGTCAACATCACGTCCGCCATGGTCACCTCACCTCATCCCTTCATGACGCTCTCCATCGGAGCACGGACCGCTCTGACGGGAGTAGCCAAGGCCGTGTCGAAGGAGGTGGTTGCGGACAACGTGACGATCAATAACCTGCTGCCCGAGCGCATCAACACGGGTCGACAACAGCAAATGGCTGAGTTGACCGCCGCAGGTAAGGGAATAAGTCTGAGTGAGGCTTACGAAGAAATTTCTGCCAGCATTGCGGCGAAGCGGCTCGGTAATCCCAGCGAAGTAGGGGACGCGTGTGCGTTTCTCTGCGCGGCGAACTCGGGCTTTATTTCTGGTCAGAACCTCCATTTAGATGGCGGCAGTTACGACGGTTTGATCTGATGGCGCTACCAGTTCCCGCCTCCACCAGTGTGCTTATCGTCGGAGGAGGTCCCGCGGGACTCCTCCTCGCCATCCTCTTACGCCAGCTTGACGTGGCCTGCGTAGTGGTTGAGCAACGAGACGGCGCGCAGTCTGCTCCCGCGGCTCACGTTGTTTCGGCGAGGACGCTGGAAATATGTCGCTCAGCTGGTGTCGACATGGACGCATTGGAAACAGTGGCGAGCGCGCCGGAAGAGGGCGCCTGGGTGCGGTGGGTCGAATCTCTGGTCGGACCAGAGATTGGGCGAGTGCCCTTTGAAGGACAACACCGCTTCGCCCAACTTTTTGAGAGCTCCCCAACTCCCCTCCGCAACCTTTCGCAACACGTTTTTGAACCAGTGCTACGCGAGCAACTAGGTGACGTGCGTGACGGGTGCCAATGGGTCTCAGCCGAGGAGGTCTCGGGGGGCATTGTGAGCAAACTGCGCGACACGCAGACTGGCGAATTTCAGGAGATACGTAGTGACTACCTCGTGGGCTGCGATGGCGCCGGAAGTTCCGTTCGCCGCTTCCTCGGAATCGCCATGGAGGGTCCCGAAGAATTGCAAAATTTCCTGGCCATCCACGCTGAAGTTGACTTGAGCTCGGTGGTCGGCGACCGTCCCGCCACGCTGTATTGGATTACGGATCCGGCGATACAGGGAACATTTATCGCCCACGACATTTCCAGTACCTGGGTCTACATGAAGGAATTCAATCCTGGGATTGAAAGTTTGGATGATTATCCCGTCGAACGAGCCGAAGAGATTTTCCGCCGAGCGTCGGGCATCGAACAGGATGTACCACTAACTGTTCGGCACGTAACGACGTGGCGAATGTCGTGCCAGATCGCCGAAAGCTACCGGCGAGGAAGAATCCTGCTGGTCGGAGATGCCGCCCACCGCTTTCCCCCCACCGGTGGGCTCGGTCTCAACACGGGAGTGGCTGACGCGCACAATCTCGCGTGGAAGCTAGCCCTCATTCTTCGCGGTCTCGCGCCTGAGGCTCTCCTTGATACCTACCAAAGCGAACGGCGACCCGTGGCGCAGAGGAATGCTGAGGTCAGTTTGGAGAATGCATTCCGCCTCCTCGAAGTCTGGATGGCCCTTGACGTTACCCAGGACCCCGAGGAGTCCCCGCGACGCTCCGCCGCGGTGCTCTCCACGCCCGAGGGCCGCGCGACGGTCACTCACGCCATCGAGAATCAAGCGGAACACTTTGACCAACTGGGTATCCAACTCGGATATCGATATGACGCCACCGGCGTCATATCCGCCAGTGATGGCTCGCTACCGCCGGTGCCGAGTAATCCCATTCGGGAATACCAGCCGACGACCTATCCAGGTTCTCGTCTCCCGCATGTTGTTCTGTCTCGTGGTGAGGAGATCATTTCGAGCCTCGACCTCGTTGCGCCTGGAGAATTTCTCCTACTGACTTTTTCGCCGGACTGGATGAAGGTGGAGATTTCCTTCCCGCTGCCGCTGCGGCGAGTGTGGCTGGGCTACGACGTGACCCTGCTGGCCGGTGACTTTGACAATCTCAGTCGTGACGGCGCCATCCTCGTTCGCCCCGACCAACACGTAGCGTGGCGAACACAATCGATGCCCGAGTCAGCTCGAGTGGTCACGTTTCCGCTGTCGCTTGCGTGACTGATCAGTCGATGAGCTCGACCTATACCAGGGGCCAGGGGTAGGGAGGCCACTCGGATTCGAGGTCCGCATCGGGGAGAATTCCAGCTATCGCCAATTCCCGAGCTCGCTGTTGGGTGGCGGCTACTTCATTGGGTCGTAGCCAGGTGATGAGTTCGCCGCCGTCACCCTCAGCGAAGGCGCTCAGCGTTGCTCTCGTGACCTCGTCTATTTCGTGACCGGCAAATTCCCATACCACCGTGCGTAACTTGGGCTCCACGTGAAAGCTGAGTCCGTTGTCAATGGCCCAGCACCGGTGATTATCAAAGATGATGTGACCCGCCTTACGATCGGCGTTGTTCGCTACGGCGTCGAAGACAGCCAGAGCGCGGAGCCATGATTCTAGTTCGGGTCGCTCCAGCAAGGTGAAGTAGTGATCCTCGTGGTTGTCATCCACCCACCACTGCAGTGAACCGGGTCCGAAGGGGGCGTCGTCACGGGCGACGGTGACGGGAACGAGGTCCTGGCCTAAGATTTGGTCGAGTTCGTAGGCCGCGACTTCACGCCGCCACAGACCATCGGGGAAATCCCAGAGTGGTCGCTCACCGCGCTCGGCCTTGTAGCAGGCGTCGAGAGAAACGCCGTCGAGGATGACCGTCACGAGCAGTGCCTGATTAGAAGAGCCGCTCACTCGGCCGACTACCTCGATATCACCGTGGCGCAAAATCTCGCCGCGCTCGGCGTTGTTCATCGCAGCGGAGCGCTGTTCCCGTTGGTGCGGGGACAGTCGTGGCCACGAGGATCGAGCGGTAGGGCGCAAAGTGGGCACGGGGGTCGTCCGGCTTCGACGAGTCGGGTAATGCCAATGGCCAGAGCGCCCGCCCACTCGGGGGTGAGGCTGAGCGAAAGGCTGTGCTGGTCGTCGACGCTAGTAATTTCCACGTCCAATGTGCGACTTTCACTATCGATAGAGACCGTGACGTCTCCAGCCACGAAGTCAACCTCGTACTCGGGCTCCAAGCTCACGTCGTCATGGAGGTGTCCTGGTCGACCCAGACTCTCGAGGACGGAAGCAATCCAGTCGGCCAGGGCCTTGAGCTGTTGCTTCTCGCACTTAATAATCACCAGTCGGCGACCCTCACGTACTTGGAGCAGGAAAAGCCGGGCGCCTACTTCGCCGCGGACCCCGATCATCACTTTGTCCGGTTGGTGAAATTCAAAATTCATGAGGGGGTGAGCTCCTGGAGGGACGAGGTGGAATTGACGCTGAGAACGATGGGCGTGGAACCAGTGAAGGCGAGTGCGCTGACGGAACAGGTCGAAATGACGGTGCGCTGGAAGAGATCGAGGGGCACGCCCTGGGCGTAGGTCACCGCGGCCTTGATGGGGTCGGCGTGAGAGACCACTACCACCATCTCATTGGGATGGGCGAGAACTATTTTTTCCAACGTGGTCCACATGCGTAGTTGCATCTCGGTGAAGGATTCACCGTTGGGGAAACGAAAGGTGCTCGGCGAATTTTGCACGGCCCGCCATTCGGGTAGTCGACGCAAGCTCGAAAGTGTTCGACCGGTCCAGTCGCCAAAATCACACTCGAGAAGTCCCTTCGTCAGACGAGGCCGCAGTCCGAGGGCTGCGGCGATGGGACGAGCAGTCTCTCGAGTGCGCTCAAGGGGCGATACGTAGAGGGCGGCGGGTGACTTGGACAGGGCGGCGATTCGCTCGGCTGCGACGCTGGCTTCACGCTGACCCGTCGCGCTGAGGTGGAGTCCGGGGGCTCGACCCGGCAGAATCTTCCCCGTGCTTGCGGTGCGGCCGTGGCGAACGAGTAGGACCGTCGTGACCGAGGGTGTCGTTGCCATGAACTAGTTGATCGTGACGGGAATACGTCGGGGCCCGGGAACTTCAGTCTCGGGCCAACGCTTGCGACTGAGTCGCGCAAGTTTGTGCAGGAGGGCCACGGCGCCCGGGTCGTCGTCGCCGGGGCGAGTCTCGATGGCGTTGGCGTCAATGAGCCGTGACATCAAGGCCCGACCTTGTTCCGTACGCACAATAACGAGCGTCCAGTCGCCGAAGGCGCCAATGCCGCCGGTCGAGATATCGGCGTGTTCTGCAGCGAAGTCGGGGCAGTTGGTGCAGCCCTCGCGGGTGAAGGCGTGGGCTTCCTTCAAGGGGACCTCGTGAAAGGCACCGTCGCGCGTCCAAATTTGAAAGACACCCTTAATATTCATTTTGACAATCTCGGCTCGAGCGAGGCCGTACTTCGCTTCGAAGAGTTCTTCGAAGATGGCGTCGTCAAAAGTCTTGGAACAAAGCAGACCAATCGTGAGCGAGAGGCGGCGGGCAACCTTGCCGGCCTTGCGCGATTGCATGACGCCGGGGGCTGAGGCCATGCAGCCCATACCTACTACGGCGATGCGTTCGGCTCCGCCGGCGATGGCCTCGGGATAGGCCAGCAGGTTGGTCGAGTAGGTGTACCGGGAGCCGGCCGTGGCGATCACGTCTGCTCGGTTGGTCACGACGCGCGGTTCCCCACGCCAGGTGCTGCCGTCACCCTCCAGTCCACTGACGAGGGCTGCGTCGATGACGTCGTTTTCGAGAGCGTGGATGAGTAGCGCCGAGACGAAGCCTCCGTCCTGACCCGCCTGGAGCAGTTCAGGGTCCTTGGCTCGAGCCAGAAAAACGTCACCGATGCCGTAGACCTCGTCATCACTGCGTTCACGCCCGAAGCGGTAGATGTCGACTTCCGATTCCCAGTTGCGATAACGCGGGCACGCACGCACGCACATGGTGCAGCCCTTCTCGCCGTGCGTGCAGTCGTCGGTGCCACCATCGGTATCGATATGAAAGGGCTTGTAGACGCCGTCGAGGGCGTTGTAGTCAAGTACGTCACGCGGGCACGCGATAACGCAGGCGGCACAACCGGTACAGAGCCCCGACGTGACGACTTCCGTGTAGAGCTCTTTCCAGTGAGATTTATCTAAAGCCATAGAGTAACGATACCGACTACCTCGCCGAGACCGACTCGCTGGCTCCGGTAGTCTCTGGTGATGCCGGAAATACTCGAAGTAGAGTCCTACCGCGAGCTCGCCCATCGCACCGTGGGAGCGCAGATTATGAGGGGCTGGGCCGACTCCTACGTGGCGAAGAAACTCGTGAATTCTCAGTCCTGGCCTCGTGCGGTGAAGGGCCTGACAATCACCGGAACGTGCCGTCGGGGCAAGTTGATGCTGATCGAAACCGACGGGCCCGAGCTCGGTATGCGTTTTGGCATGACGGGCGTGCTCCTCATTGACGGCACCGCCGGTATTGATGGTCTGTTCTACGGGCCGCACACTTTTCGACCGGGCTGGGTTCGCGGAGGTTTGGAATTTACCGACGGACGCAAACTGCTCATGCACGATCCACGGCGCCTGGCGCGCTTCGAGTTGCAACCCGACCTTTCGGAAATGGGCCCCGACGCTCTCGGCTTAACCCGGCGCGAGTTCGACGGGATCGTACGCATCACTCGCGGGGACGGTCCGGCAATTAAGGCGCGTCTCTTGGATCAATCCGTAGTGGCTGGTGTTGGGAACTTGCTCGGTGATGAGATGCTCTTTCGGGCGGGAATCGATCCACGCACACCCACTGGTCGCCTAACAACGCTGCAGCAGAGTGCCCTCTTTCGCGCCTTCGGACTGACTATGCGGACACTAAAGAAGCGAGGTGGCTCGCACCTCGGTGACCACATGGTGGCACGTTTCCCCGGTGGCCTGTGCCCCCGCGATGGCGGCGAGATGCGCATCAATACCATTGGTGGACGCACGACGTACTGGTGCAGTCGGCACCAAAACTAGGCGCCGTCGATCAGACCGCTCAAGCCGCCGGGGCTGTAGGGCCCGATAATTAGCTGTTCGAGAACACCGATGCCGACCTCGCCCTGACGCTGCGCTCGCACCACCTGCTGGACGTGCAGGCCGTGATAGTCGAGCGGTGATATCTGGTCCAGCCGTAGTACTTCTCCCGCGGTAACGGGACCACCGTGCCAACGACCGTGGGCGTACTCGGGGTGTCCGTAGCCAGCTCCGCGCATATGAAATATCTGTAGGGGGGTCATTTTTATTTCATCGCCCTCAAGCCATAAGGAGGCACTCTGACTGCGCCGCGTACCCGGTTCGAGATGCAGTGACAAAGTCCCAGATGCCGTCCGTGGGGCGCCGACGCCGACGAGGGGAAGTACGGCGGCTGATCGGCTGACGGGCGAGCCGTCGGGGCCGTCGAAGGTCATGAAGTGCACGCCACCATCGGAAAAGTGCAGGGGGCTCCAGAGAAAACACAACTGGGCTGCTCGACTGCTCGGTGCACCCGGAATGGGTTCACCCACCGGGCGAATGCCCCACGAGCGATCCTTGGTGCCGCGAGAATCGTCAATCTCGACTCGGCCCTCGGGTGTTTGTACCCAACCCGTCCAGGTGCCGAGCTGCGTGGCGCGAGTGACATCCATGAAGATTCGGGTCCCGTCCCACATTGTTTGGCGTGGTTCCTCCACGGTGACCGTACGTTGCGTGTAGGTGAGATCAGCGAAGAGACCTTGCTCGGGTGCATTCACGCGGATGCGATTGATACGCAGTGGCTCGATGATGTCGATCGTGACGGCCCCGACTGCCGTCGGACGGCCAACGAGAGCGTCGGAGGAAAAGACCGATTGCTGTACGCCGCCGCTCGACCAGGAGAAGGCGGCGTCAATCACGCCCCGGTTGGGGTAGAGACCCATGGCGACGGCGAAGAAATAGTCCTCGCTGTAGCCGTTGAACCAGAAGCGGTCGTAGGCGTTGGGGTGGCCATCCATGACGTGAACCAGAGGTAGCGGAGTTTGGTGAATGGGAAAGTCATCGTGGGGAATCAACACGTCAGCCCAACTCCTCAATAGCGTGCCAGTGAGTGGCGGCCTGAACGCCCCTATCGATCATGGTGAGGAACATGCGATCCCCGCGTTCAGTGCGCTCGACGATGACCGACGCCGCCACGAGCATGACAATGGGTTGGAGGGTGTAGCGCCGATACTCCCTCTGCATTTGCTCGACCCTAAAGGACTGCTGGTACTGGCGGAGTTCGTCGAGATAGAAGTTCAATAGTTCTTCTTCGTGCGCTCGTCGATCTTCCGGAAGCAAGCTGGTGGTGAGGAAGTAGGCCACGTCGAGCATGGGGCTACCGGTGGACACCGTCTGCCAGTCGACCACGGCGAGTGGGACGGCGCCGCCAGAGGCGTGAAAGAGCAAATTATCACTGCGAAAGTCACCGTGCACTACGCAGCGATGTGGGGTCTCGTAGCCGCTGTAGAGAGACAACTTGTCACCGAGTTCGGCGATGATTTGCCGGCTCTCGGCACTGATGGCGTCGCTGTAGCGCAGGAGAAAATCGCTAAAGAGTCCTGGCAATATCGAGCTGTAGATGGGAGCGAGTTCATTCGATACGCCGCCCAACCACGCAGCTTCGTGGATTTCTGAGCGATGCATCGTAGGTCCGTGGAGACCCGCAAGTTCGCGTAGGCCAATGCGGGCCTGCTCGACGCTCAGACCGCTGAACTGGTCGGCGCCCGTGACGGGGGAGAAGTCTTCGAGAAGGAGAAGAAAATTATCGTCAGCGTCGCTCTGGTTGAGGTAGCAACGGGGCGTTCTAATTGCCACTGACGGAGCCAATTCGTCGTAAAAGCGAGTCTCTCGCACGTAGAGGTGCTGTAGAGCGGCCGTGGCCCGACTGGCGTTATCGTCGGAGGGGGTCTTGGCGATGACGCTCCCAAGGGGCACACCGCCGGAAGATAGTTCGAGAC
Source organism: uncultured Actinomycetes bacterium (assembly GCA_903860915.1). GTDB lineage: Bacteria > Actinomycetota > Acidimicrobiia > Acidimicrobiales > RAAP-2 > RAAP-2. The sequence continues at coordinate 218,374 of CAIOSJ010000025.1, forward strand.
GAAAACAGCGTGCTACCTGACCGGCCCCGACCGGGGTGGCCGTCAAAGAGAGATCAGGTCCCGTGAGACCCAATGCATCGGCGACGAAGTGCGCCGTCACGTCACTCATCGCGGTTACCTCAGACATATTCACCCCCTTTCGATGAAGATAGTCCACCGCAGGCACCCTCCTCGTGCGCGCGCTGCTTGTCGGGCAGAATAGAAGCCATGAACTCCCTCATTCAGCACTACGGTTACCTCGCACTCTTTTTTCTCTCTATTCTCGAGTCGGCGTGCATTCCCATTCCCTCGGAGGCAACTTTTGGTTTCGCGGGTGCCCTATCGACCGCGGCGGTGGCGCATAGTTTGCACATGGCGCCCTTCAATCTGGTCATTGTGATTGTTGTCGGGGTTGCCGGAAGTCTCGTCGGTTCAATCGTGGCCTATGAAGTGGGGCGTTCGGCGGGGCGAACCATCGTTGACAAGTACGGTCGACGAATTCTGCTGACCCACAAGGACCTCGATACGGCCGAAGCATGGTTCGCCCGATTCGGTGCTCCGTCGGTTTTGGTCGGTCGCATGATTCCCGTGGTGCGAACGGTGATCTCCTTACCAGCGGGTCTCGGTCGGATGAATCGCGGCCTCTTTGCACTCCTGACCACCCTGGGTTGCGCTGGCTGGGTGACGCTGCTCGCCATCCTCGGCCGAGTGGCCGGAGATAACTGGCACCACGTGGCGGGGACTTTCCACACCATCCAGTGGCCGGTACTTATCCTCATCGTGATTGCGGTGACTTTTGGTGTGCGCCGCCGCTTGCGGACGCTGGCGGCTGAGCAAAACTAGGGCCAGTCTCGCCTAGTGGGCGACGACGCTCTGTAACACCCGACCGGCGTGACCGTCGGTCTTAGGGCCGTACCACGCTCGCTCGATAGTGCCGTCCGACGCGATGAGGAAGGTGGACCTGATGACGCCAATGACCTTTTTGCCGTAGAGCATTTTTTCTCCATAGGCACCGAATGCCGCCATGGTGGTCTTTTCGGGGTCGCACAGCAGGGTGAACTTGATATTGAACTTGCTTCGAAAAGCTTGGTGGGAGGCCGCGTCGTCCGGTGAAACACCATAAATCTGTACCTGGTGATCGATGAAGTCGTCGATGAGCTCGGTGAATTGGCAGGCCTCGGTGGTGCACCCCGGCGTGTCGTCAGCGGGGTAGAAGTAGAGAACGTAGCGCTGACCTAGGAGGTCGGATGATGAAACGAGACGACCATTGTCGTCGGCTAGTGAAAAGCTCGGCGCGATGCTGCCCACGGTGATTTTGGTCACGAGACCTTCTCCCTGCTCAGACGTGATGTCCCGGTGACACCCAATGGTCCTAGACTAGGCACAGAAGCGCTACGTGGGACGTAGATGCCTGGGCCCATCCCTTCTGAAGCCGGTTCTGGGTCCGACCGAGAAACGACCAGATGACCGTGACCACGGAGCAAGAAAATAGTGCCAGCGGCACCGATACGTACGCAACGGAAACAACTTTTTCTCAGTTGGGGGTGAGTCAGCCACTGGTTGACGCACTCACATTGCAGGGAATAACCGTGGCCTTCCCCATCCAAGCGATGACCATCCACGACGCGCTCGCCGGGCGGGACGTGTGCGGCAAGGCGAAAACTGGTTCGGGCAAAACCCTCGGTTTCGGACTCCCCATGTTGATGCGCGTGGCTGAACAGTTGGTCGACTGCGGTACCTATACCCAGACTCCTCCAGCCCGTCCGCGAGGCCTCGTCCTACTGCCGACCCGCGAGCTCGCCGTGCAGGTATTCGAAGTCCTCGAGCCTCTGGGCCGTGCCATGGGTCTGACGGTGGCTGCCGTCTACGGCGGCGCCGACGTGGAACGTCAGATTAAGCAGATGCGCAAGGGCTGCGACGTCATTATCGCGACCCCGGGTCGTTTAATCGACCTTGGCGATCGCGGTGAAGTCAACGTGGAAGACCTCGACGTGCTGGTGCTCGATGAAGCCGACCGCATGGCCGACATGGGTTTTATGCCCCAGGTGGAATGGGTTCTTCGCCGTATCGCTGAGCGCCCGCACCAGACCTTGCTCTTTTCGGCGACGCTCGACGGCGCGGTTGACCGCTTGGTCAAACGCTACTTAACCGACCCGGTCTTTCACGAAGTAGTGAGCGACACGCAAACGGTGTCGCAGATGGTGCACCACTTCCTCAATGTTCACCAAATGGACCGCATCAAGGTTGTGGCTGCTATTTGCAAGTCCTACGACAAAATCATCATCTTCGCTCGCACCAAACGTGGCGCTGATCGACTCGTGGAGCAGTTGGAAAAAGAAGGCGTCGATGCGGCAGCAATTCACGGTGACCTTCGTCAGAGCCAGCGAGAAAAGGCCCTGGCCGACTTCGGCGCCGACAAGTTGCACGTTCTAGTGGCGACCGATGTCGCAGCGCGTGGACTGCATATCGACGGCGTCGACGTGGTAATTCACTTCGATCCGCCAGAGGATCACAAGGCCTACCTTCACCGTTCGGGTCGTACGGCACGGGCCGGATCGACCGGCATAGTGGTGTCTCTCCTCCTGTGGAACCAAATTGTGGAAGCCAGCATCATCATGAAGCGCATTGAACTTAAGTTGCCTATTGTGGAAGTGTTCTCGAACAATCCACATCTCAAAGATCTCGCCAACTGGGCGCCTCCGCAGAGTGACTCGGTCCTATGAGTAAGAAGAAATCAAAAAAACAGTCATTGCCCATTTTTAGCTACGACGGTACGTTGCAGCGCGTCCTCGTGGTGGTCGCCCATCCCGACGACATCGACTTCGGCTCGGCGGGCACGATTGCGATGTTGACCTCCCACGGGGTCAACGTGGCCTACTGCCTGGTCACCTCGGGGGACGCCGGAGGAGACGCATCGACACACACCAAGCAAGAGCGCGCGGCAATTCGCGAGCGAGAACAAACCGCCGCCGCCGCCGAAGTCGGGGTGACGACGCTCCACTTCTTGAAATGGCCCGATGGTGAGGTGGAGCCTACCCTCGAGCTTCGTCGTGAGATCTCTCGCGTGATTCGTATTGAGCGACCGGACGTCGTCATTACCCAGTCGCCGGAACGCAATTGGGAAAGAATTTATGCCTCGCATCCAGACCACTTGGCAACTGGTGAGGCGACCATGCGGGCCGTCTATCCCGATAGTCGCAATCCTCACTCTCACCCGGAGCTGCTCGCGGAGGGTTTCGCTCCGCACACCATTCCGGAAGTGTGGGTTTCGTCGTCGCAGCCCAACTTCATTGTCGACACCACTGAGTACTTTGATAAGAAACTCGCCGCCCTCCGCCAGCACGAGAGTCAGGTTGGCGGCAACGCCGATCTCGAGAAGATGCTGCGTGAGTGGGGCCGCCGCGTCGCCAAGGAAGCCGGACTCGGTAAGGGTCGACTAGCCGAGGGCTTCCGCCGCGTCGCCACGCAGTAAGCCACTCGGTGATCGACGTCACGGGGCCGCTTTCCCTTGAAGTCATCTTCGTCGTACTCGCGGCGGGACTGATACACGCCATCTGGAACGCGGTGGTTAAGAGTTTTGACGATCAGGACACGAGCTTTTTCTTGCTCAACGTCGGTAGTCTGCTGCTCTGCGGTGCCATTTTGCCGGTTGCGGGCTTGCCCCTGCGCTCAAGTTGGAGCTTCGTCGCGGCTTCGACCTTGTGTCACTTGCTGTACCAAACATTCCTTATGGGTGCCTACCGGCACGGGGCGTTTTCTCGTTCGTACCCCATTGCGCGGGGCACGGCACCTCTACTTGGAACCTTGGGGGGCGTGATTTTTTCTCCAGACTCGGTGTCCCTCGGCGCCCTGCTCGGCATCGCCGCCATTGTCGCGGGCATTGTGTCACTCGCAGCATTCGACGCCAACAAGCTCACCCGCCGCGCGGTGGGCTGGGCCGTGATTACCGGTGTGATGATTGCCGCGTACACGGTGATCGACGGCATTGGCTCACGTCACGCGCACTCACCCCTGAAGTATCTCCTGGTTATTTCGGTGGCCCAGAACATTATTTTTGCCTCGACGATGTGGCATCGTCGTCGTAAAAAGCCCTGGCCACTTCCGCCGACTCTGGCTCTCGGTCTCGCCGGAGGTGGTGTATCGGCCCTGGGTTATTTCTTGGTGCTCTGGGCGCAGTCACGTGCGAGCATCGGCATCGTGTCAGCACTACGGGAAACGGGAGTCGTGTGGGGCGCGTTCATTGGTGTGGTGGTATTTAAAGAGAAGGGCGGTTGGCGCATTATGGTCGCCGCGATCAGCGTCGCAGCTGGGATAATTCTCATCACTCTGGGCCGGTAGCGACACGGTATTGGGCCTATCGCCTAGCGTGTCGCTATGACTAAAACTGTTCTCATTACTGGCGCTGGATCGGGTTTCGGCAAGATGGCGGCACTGGCCTTGGCTGAGCGTGGGCACCACGTGATTGCCACCACTGAAACCGACGAGCAGGCCGTTGCTCTCCGAGCGGAAGCTCCACAATTGACGGTCGAGAAGCTGGACATCACGTCGGCGGATATCGCCAAAGTAGACGCCTGGGAAATTGACGTTCTCATCAATAACGCCGGCGCCGGACAAACCGGGCCCCTCGCTGACGTGCCCCTCGACCGCGTGAGGCATCTTTTTGAGGTGAACGTCTTTGGCACCTTGGCCGTCACTCAGCAGGTGCTGAAGGGAATGGTCGAGCGCGGCTCGGGTCGCGTCATCATCATGTCGTCCATCGCGGGTGTTCTCGCCGCCCCCACCTTCGGGCCCTACGCAATGACTAAGCACGCCTTGGAGGCCATGGGTAAGGCGATGAGGGGTGAGCTGGCTTCGGCAGGTATCGACGTCTGTCTGATCAATCCCGGTCCGTACCAGACGGGCTTCAATGACCGCATGGCTAATTCCATGTGGGAATGGTTTGGGGATTCTTCGCTCAACAAGAACGAGACCGGTCTCTTCAAGATGATTGGAGAGTTCGTCACGACGGGACAAATGGATCCTCGAGAAGTGTCGGATCGATTGGTGGAACTGACCGAAGCCGAGACGACTACGGAAAACAACTTTGTCCCGCCGTCCATTCGCGACCAACTCAGTGGCGCCATGAACGAGCAGTTGTAAGAACGCATCACGACCCCGCACTCTCGTGGGGGAGAAGTTCGTTGGCGGTAAAGTTACCTAACACCTTGGAGGAACGCATGGCGAGTAAGTGGTTCGAAACGGTCGCAGTTGCTCAGCGACGGGCTCAAAAACGCCTGCCCAAGTCGGTGTACGGAGCCTTGGTCGCCGGAGCGGAGAAGGGTCTTTCCTCGCAGGACAATCTAAATTCCTTCGACCTCCTCGGCTTCGCACCGCACATCGCTGGAAACTCCAATGAGCGTGAAATGTCCACGACGGTCATGGGGCAATCGGTGTCAATGCCCGTTCTCATTTCTCCGACTGGGGTTCAGGCTGTCGACCCCGAAGGCGAGGTGGCCGTGGCCCGTGCAGCGGCCAACCGTGGCGTGGCGATGGGACTCAGTTCTTTCGCTAGTCGATCGCTCGAAGATGTGGTCACGGTTAACAGTCAGGTCTTCTTGCAGATGTACTGGTCGGGTTCGCGGGACGTCATGCTGCAACGACTGGAGCGCGCGAAGCTTGCGGGGGCCCAGGGAATTATTTTGACCTTGGATTGGTCGTTTTCGAATGGTCGAGATTGGGGCAGTCCGTGGATCCCCGAGAAGATTGACTTTAAGGCGATGGCGAAATTGGCCCCCGAAGTCATCGTCAAGCCGGGTTGGCTCTGGCGCTTCGCGCGAACGGGCCACTTCCCGGACCTCGGAGCACCGAACATGGCCCCAGTGGGTCAAAAGCCACCGACCTTCTTCGGTGCCTACTACGAGTGGATGCAGAGCCCACTACCGACCTGGGATGACGTGGCGTGGTTGCGCAGTCAGTGGGAAGGCGCCTTCATGGTGAAGGGCGTTAGCCGGGTGGACGACGCCAAGCGTGTCGTCGACCTCGGCGCTACGGCGCTGTCGGTGTCGAATCACGGCGGCAATAATCTGGACGGCACGCCCGCGCCGATTCGCTGTCTCCCGGCCATTGCGGCTGCGGTTGGTAACGACATTGAAGTCCTCTTGGACGGGGGCGTTCGCCGGGGTAGCGATGTCGTGAAGGCACTCGCTCTCGGGGCGAAGGCCGTCATGATTGGTCGGGCCTACCTATGGGGTCTGGGGGCCAACGGTCAAGCGGGGGTGGAAAATGTCCTCGACGTAATTCGTGGTGGCATTGACGCCACGCTTCTGGGTCTTGGTAAGGCCAATATTTCTGAACTCACCCCCGACGACCTCGTCACTCCACCGGACTTCTTTCGAAGTCTGGGCTCGAAGTAGCGCACGATCATGGCTTCTAACGGTCCCAGTGACGCGGCCTCACCGTTGCGCACCTCACTTCCCACGCATGGTCGTAGTGCGGCTGCGACCCTCGGCGAGATGTTTCAACGCAAGGCCAGCGACGCCGAGTGGCTGAAGGGTCGTACGTTTTCACTGGTCTATCCCACCGGACGAGCAGACGTGGACGCAATCCTCTTAGAAGCGAACGTGGCTTACATGTTCGAAAATGCCCTCAATCCTCTCAAATTTCCCAGTTTGGCCACCATGCAGCGTGAGGTCGTGAACATGACCTCGTCGTTGGTAAACGCCCCCAGTTCTTCGGGTGCTGGTTTTTCCTCGGGGGGGACTGAGTCGATTTTTCTCTCGGTTCTCGTCGCCCGTGAAAGAGCTCGCGTGGAGCGAGGGATTGGTCACGGAAACATTGTTTTTCCCGAGTCGGCCCACCCAGCCTTCGCCAAAGCTGCTTTTTATACGGGTCTCGAAGCACGAGCCACCAGCCTGAGCGAGGATTTCACGGCGGACCTCGCGGCGCTGGAGGCGGCGGTTGACGAGAACACGGTGCTCATCATCGGTTCGGCCTACGGTAACCCTCACGGCGTCGTCGATCCCATTGAAGCGATGAGCAACTTCGCCCTCGACCGGGGCATTGCCTTTCATTCCGATACCTGCATCGGGGCCTTTGTCCTCCCTTTCCTTGAGCGTTTGGGCATTGAGGTTCCACCCTTCGACTTCCGTCTGCCGGGAGTTACGCAAATGTCCTGTGACGTGCACAAGTACGGCTACTCGACCAAGGGGGCGTCGGTGATTGTCTACCGCGACGCCGCGTGGTTGCAGCATCAAGTTTTTGATTACGACGTGTGGCCCTCCGGCCGCTACCGCACGGCCTCCGTGGCGGGTGCCCGGGCCGCCAGTCCGATTGCGGCGGCTTGGTCACTCATGACCTATCTCGGTGAAGATGGTTACCTCGACATCATGCGGGGCCTCGTTACGACCGTCGCCACTATGAAAGATGGCATCAGCGCCTTACCCGGTCTGCGTATTTTGGGCAATCCCATCGGGCCACTCTTAACTTTCACTTCCGACACTGATGACATCTTCGCCATCGCGGACGTTATGGACGACCACGGTTGGCACCTCAATCGCATCGGATCTCCGAACGGCCTCCACATGATGATCTCGCCTCTCCACGGCCTCTACGCCGAGGAGTTTCTGACAGATTTGGCTTCCGCAGTGGCCAATCACGGCCCCTCTCGCGGGATAGGCGCTGGTTACAACGGGCGCTAAGTCACTGGAGAGATGCGCTCGCAGCGCAGTCTCGAATACTTAGGCGAAAATACTGACGCTGGCACGGCTGGTCGCATCCGAGAGCGTCGGCGTTCCTCGATCGACCCCAAAGAGCTCGTTCAGCCACGCACCGAGAATTTCGACGTGCTGTAGCACCACTGGACGCCAGGGGTCTCCGGCAGTTCCGGTAACACCTTCTGACATTGTGGCGATGTAGTCGGTGACCATTTCCGGGACGCCTGCAATGCGGGGGGCGACCTCGAGGTACATGCCGACGTCACTGCAACCCTGGTGCCCCACGTTTTCGAGACACAGCGCAGTCAGTAAATCTTCGTCGAGGTGCTTGGTCGCGAAGGCCATGTCGATGGGTGGTGGAGTGGTGGTGTCGTGATCGGCTCCGATGAGCAGGAGAGGAACGGCGAGGGCGCTGAAGTGTTCAGCGGGCACCGTGCGAAGGTAGGGCTCGAGTCCAGCGACGCCGCGCATCACGGGTCCGGAGGACTGCGTGGCGGCGAAGGACACTGAACTATTGGCCCCGAAGGAGTGTCCCCCCACCACAATCTGGTCGTAGTCAAGGGTGAGGCCGTGGTCGAAGCCGGGTCGAAGGCCGGCCACGCTGTCGACGAGAAATTGCAGGTCCTCAATTCGCTGACGCTGATTCGTCTCCTCATCAACGGCCAAATTAAGAACGTAATCGGGCATGGTATTGCCCGGGTGATCGCAGGCGACGATGACGTAGCCACGACCGGCTAAGGCTTCGCAGAGCTGGGAGTAGACGTGGCGAGTGCCGGAACTTCCATGGGACCAGATAATCACGGGATGAGGTCCCGGCAGGGGGGTGGCACCATCAAGGGCGTGCGAGGTGAAGCCAATTCCTGGGAGCAACTCGTAATTAGAAAGTGTCGTGGACGATCCCTCGACGGCGGGGTACCAGCAGTCCACCCCGATGTAGCGGTTTCGACGCTGATCATCAACGAGCAGGTGAGTCGAACGACCAACGCTGTAGGTCGCAACTTCGAGGGGTGCTCCAGTGTTGATGAAGTCGGTCATAATTACTTCGCCGCCAACGCACGCAGAACGAAGGGGAGGACCCCACCATTTCGGTAGTAGTCGGCTTCCGTCGGTGTGTCAATGCGCAGACGCACGTCGAAGCTAACTTGTTCACCCGACTGGCGAGTGGCCGTAACTTTCACGAGAGCTGGGGCGACACCGTCATTCAGCGAAGCGAGGCCGCGAATGTCAAAGACCTCGGTACCGTCGAGTTGGTAGGTCTCGGCCGTCTCGCCATTGGCGAACTGCAGGGGAAGTATTCCCATACCGACGAGGTTGGAGCGGTGAATACGCTCGAAACTCTCGACCAGAACCGCCTTGACACCCAACAAGCGCGTCCCCTTGGCGGCCCAGTCGCGACTGGAGCCCGAGCCGTACTCGGTGCCACCCAGGATGACGAGGGGGGTACCCTCGTGTGCGTATTTCATGGCCGCATCAAAGATCGACATGGCTTCATTTTCGGGCAATTTGATGGTGACGCCACCCTCGGTGCCCGGGGCCAATTGATTGCGTAGACGAATATTTGCGAAGGTGCCGCGCACCATCACTTCGTGATTACCCCGTCGAGTTCCGTACGAGTTGAAGTCCTCGGCGGCTACTCCACCGTCGGTGAGATAACGGCCGGCCGGCACGTTGGCACGGATGTTCCCGGCGGGAGAGATGTGGTCGGTGGTCACTGAGTTGCCCAACTTGGCGAGAACGCGAGCTCCCACGACGTCGTGCACTGCGCTGAGTTCCATAGTGAGCCCGTCGAAGTAGGGCGGCAACTTCACGTAGGTCGATGCATTGTCCCAGGCGTAGGTGACCGCGTTCGTCGAGGGTACGGCCTGCCACTGCTCGTCACCGGTGAAGGCGCTGGCGTAGCGAGACTCAAACATGTCGGGTGTGAGCGAGGCTCGAACGGCTGCGGCGACCTCGGCGTCACTGGGCCAGAGATCCTTTAAGTAGACCTCCACGCCGTCACTACCACGACCGAGCGGCTCGGTGGATAGATCGATGTCGATTGTTCCGGCGAGTGCGTAGGCCACCACCAGGGGTGGGCTGGCCAGGTAGTTCTGCTTCACGTCCGGGGAAATACGACCCTCGAAGTTGCGGTTTCCGGAGAGAACGGAAACGGCGGAGAGGTCATGGGCGTTGATGGCGTCGGACACCCCCGGCAGCAGGGGGCCGGTGTTGCCGATGCAGGTCGTGCAACCAAAACCCGCGAGGTAGAAACCCAGCTGATCGAGGTAGCCAGTGAGGTTGGCCTTGTCGAGGTAGTCCATGACGACTCGACTACCGGGAGCTAGGGAGGTTTTCACCCAGGCCGGGGTAGTGAGACCACGCTCGACTGCTCGCCGAGCGACCAGTCCGGCTGCGACGAGGACGTTGGGATTGGACGTATTGGTGCAGGAAGTAATGGCGGCGACCACCACGGCACCGTCACGCAGCTCTTCGGCCGCATCGTGACCATGGACCACCTGCACCTCACGACCGAGAGCCTCTCGGAAAGCGCCGCGTGCGCCGCTGAGCGAGACGCGATCTTGCGGGCGCTTCGGCCCAGCCAAGCTGGGTTCGACAGTGCTGAGGTCGAGATCAACGTATTCGGAGAATATTGGCTCACTGGTGCTGGCGTCGTGCCACAGACCCTGAGCGCGGGCGTAGGTTTCAACGAGTTCGAGCTGCTGGGTGGGGCGGCCAGTGAAGGCGAGATAGTCGAGGGTGACCTGGTCGATGGGGAAAATTGCGCAGGTGGCGCCATATTCCGGTGCCATATTGCCAATAGTGGCTCGAGTTTCCAAGGAGAGAGCGCTCACCCCGGGACCGTAGGCCTCGACGAATTTACCAACCACACCGTGTCGACGCAGGAGCTGGGTGATGGTGAGAACAACGTCAGTTGCCGTGACCCCTTCGCCGGGTGTGCCGGAAAGTCGCAGGCCGACCACCGGTGGAATCAACATGGAACTGGGCTGACCCAGCATGCCGGCCTCGGCCTCAATACCGCCTACGCCCCACCCGAGAACGCCGAGTCCGTTCACCATGGTGGTGTGTGAGTCGGTGCCGACGACGGTGTCGAGATAGGCGACGCCATCGGCTTCAAAAACCACGCGAGCCAAGTGCTCCAGGTTGACCTGGTGACAGATGCCCATGCCGGGAGGCACAACTCGAAATTGCTGCAGTGAGTTCTGGGCCCACTTCAAAAAGGTGTAGCGCTCGATATTGCGGTCGTATTCAATGGCGACGTTTTCGTCGTAGCTGGTCGCAGTCCCGGTGTGCTCGAGAATAACGGAGTGGTCGATTACTAGTTCGACTGGAACCAGGGGATTGATCTTATTGGGGTCACCACCGAGGGCAATGATGGCGTCGCGCATGGAAGCCAGATCCACCACGGCGGGAACGCCGGTGAGGTCCTGCATGAGGACGCGAGCCGGGGTGAAGGCGATCTCACGAGCGTCGGGACCTGCCGCCTCACCGTGGCGGTCGGGGGTTTCACCCCATCGTGCAAGGGCTTCGATGTCGGCCTTGGTTACCTTGACACCGTCTTCGTGACGCAGCAAATTTTCGAGCAAAACTCGAATGGAGTAGGGCAGGCGGCTTACGCCGAGCGCGAGAAGCTCGGGGCTTTGGAGGTCGAAGTAGGTGAGGGTGCGTGAACCTACCGTGAGGTGAGACTCGCTGTGAAAGCTATTGAAGGAAGGGGTGCTCATAGGTACATTCTGCCACGAGGAATCGACGTCGTAACTCAAGATTTAAGGCCCAGGTCACGAGTCGAGGGAAATGAGGTGAGAGACTAGAGAGATGGCCAGCACTTACAGCATCTTGTTGGTTCGTCTCCAGGCTGGCTTCGACCAACTCGAGCCAGGAGCCGACCCCGTTCTTCGGGCGTCGGAACGCTCCGATTTTCAGGTAAACGGCGTCATGGCCATCGCGAAGCGACTGGGTCGCAATCCCCGTGACGTTGCCCAAGAGCTCCTGAACTACCTCGATCTTAAGGACGTGGCGTCCTGCGAGATTGCCGGTCCAGGCTTCATCAACCTCACCTTAACCTCAGATTTTTTGAGTGCTCAACTAGCAGAGCTCACGACTGACGAGCGTCTCGCGGTGAGCACTGTCGCCGAGCCCCGCACGGTGGTAATTGACTACTCCGCCCCCAACGTGGCCAAGGAGATGCACGTGGGGCATTTGCGCTCCACGGTTATTGGCGACTCCCTGCGGCGCCTGCACGAATTTGTCGGTCACCGCGTCATTCCGAGGAATCACGTCGGTGACTGGGGTACCCCTTTTGGCATGCTGATTGAGCACCTGATTGATCTTGGTGAAGATACGGCCATTTCGTCGCTCTCCATGGGCGACCTTGATTCCTTCTATCGCGCGGCGCGGGCGAAGTTCGATGGCGACGATTCCTTCAAGGAACGCAGCCGACTTCGAGTCGTGACTCTCCAGAACGGTGACGAGGAGACGAATCGCCTCTGGCGACTCTTGGTGGATCAGTCGGTCCATTATTTTTCCGACGTCTACGCCAAACTCGACATTCTGCTCACGCCGAGTGACGTTGTCGGGGAGTCGTTCTATAACTTCATGTTGGAAGACGTCGTCCGTGATTTAGACGCCGCGGCTCTCTTGACGGAGTCCGGCGGTGCCCAGTGCGTGTTCGCCCCGGGTTTTGCTAATCGCGATGGTGAACCCCTGCCTCTCATCGTTCGAAAGCGCGACGAGGGTTTCGGCTACGCGGCCACTGATCTCGCGGCTATTCGTAATCGCGTCGCTGACCTTGGTGCGAACGAAGTCCTCTACGTGGTGGGTGCCCCGCAGGCGCAGCACTTCGACATGGTTTTCGCGGTGGCTCGACTGGCCGGGTGGCTGCCGGACAGCGTTCGATGCGAACACGTACCTTTCGGGAATGTTCTCGGTCCGGACCGCAAGATGTTCAAAACACGGGCGGGGGAGACCGTCAAGTTGGTGGGTCTCTTGGATGAAGCGATCGAACGAGCAGAAAATAGTTTGCGCGAGCGCGCTTCTGATCTCACCGACGACGAGCGCCACAGCGTGGCAACCCTGGTCGCTCGCGCCGCCATCAAGTACGCCGATCTGTCCACTGAACGTCAGCGCGATTACGTCTTTGACCTGGATCGCATGGTCGCCTTCGAGGGAGATACCGGGCCCTACCTCTGCTACGCGGTAGCACGTATTCGTTCGATTTTCCGCCGTCTCGGTGACGTTGATCGCGCGGTATCACCACGCTTCGAAGTCGCTGATGCGAGCGCTCGAGCCCTCGCTTTGGGCCTAGTGGCCTTTCCGGAGGCTGTTGAGGACGCACTAGAACTTCTGGCTCCCCACCGCTTGTGTGCGTATCTCTTCGACCTAGCCCAACGCTTCACCACCTTTTACGAGGCCTGTCCGGTACTGTCATCGACCGGCGCCCTGCGCGAGGAGCGGCTGGCGCTGTGTGATCTGACGGCGAGAACGCTCGAGCTGGGGCTCGGTTTGCTCGGCATTGTGGCCCCCGCCCAGATGTAGATGAAGAACCTGTCCGGACAAAATAGGTAGAGTTTGTTTGGGTGCGTACTCGCACCAGTACATAAGGGGAACCATGCAGGTCAAAGCCGCAATCGCAACTGAACAAAACGGACCTTGGCGTACGGAGCTCATCGAGATCGATGAGCCGAAGCGCAACGAAGTAAAAGTCAAGATGGCTTTCGCGGGAATGTGCCATTCCGATGAGCACGGTCGCACGGGCGACATGACCGCTCCGCCGGAAGTACTCGGATTCTTCGGCGTGGACTCGATGTTCCCCTTCGTCGGTGGTCACGAGGGTTCGGGCATTGTCGAATCAGTCGGCGAAGGTGTAACTGGTCTGGTCCCTGGCGACCACGTCACTGTGTCATTTATTCCTGCGTGTGGACGCTGTGAGTCCTGCGTGAAGGGTGAATCCTTCATCTGCGACCTCGGGGCGCAGACTCTGGCCGGTCCCATGATTTCCGATGGAACCTGGCGCCACCACTTTGAGGGTCAGAACCTCAACCGTTTCGCTCAACTGGGAACTTTCTCGGAGTACATCGTGGTGCACGAGGCCTCCCTCGTCAAGATCGACCCCTGGTACGACCTGCGAGCCGCCGCTTTGATTTCCTGTGGAATCGCCACTGGATTTGGTTCCGCCGTGACGCGAGGCGGCATTAAGCCCGGTGACGTCGTAGCTGTGATCGGCTGCGGCGGTGTGGGATCGGGTGCCATTCAAGGTGCTGTGCACGCGGGCGCTCGAGCAGTAATTGCCATCGACACCAACCAGTCAAAGATTGACCGTGCTCTCAAGATTGGCGCCACGCACGGGGCCACTTCGGCGCTCGACGCTGCTTTCAGTTTCCTCGGTGAAGTGTCGCAGGGCAAGAACTGTGACGTGGTGATTTTGACACCCGGCCGCCTGACGGGTGAGCTCATCGAAGAAGCTCGTTCGATTACGGCCAAGGGTGGCACCATTGTCGCCACGGCCATTGCGCCCTTCGGACAAACCCAGGTGGACCTCAACTTGGCAATGTTCACGCTCTACAACCAGCAGATCAAGGGAACAGTGTTCGGCTCCGAGCCTCCCCGTATTCAGATTCCTCGCCTGCTGCGCTTGCACCACGAGGGCAAACTGATCATCGACGAACTGGTCACACGTGAGTACTCCATCGATGAAGTCAATCAGGGTTACTTGGACCTCGAAGAGGGTAAGAACGTCCGAGGGGTCGTTCGCTTCTAGGACGGGATAGTCGTTCGTCAGCGCTCGCTGCGAATGACGTTCTTCAGCCACCGAATCGTGTCGGGTATCGTCACGGGAATCTTCGAGACCTGCGGGGTCACGACACTCCATTGGCGACGCGTCACGGCACCTCGCCAGAGGCCACTGGCGTAGGCGAGATCATCGGCCACGGCGAGGGGGATATCTCTCGGCACGACTCGCGACTGGCCTCGCCACCGCACGCACGTTCCAGCGATGAAGATTGCCAGCGCCGGCCGGCGTAGGTAGCGCAGGATCGTTGCGGCGAGCAGTAGTGGCCCGAAGCTGCGGACGAGACTGCGTCCGGTCGGTCCGGCCGAGCGCCACAGTCCGCGAATGACGAGGTGTCGCGCGACGTCGGGGGCGTCGGACAAGGTTTCCGGCAATTGTCGCTGGATAATTTGTTGGGCCACCAGCGAGGAAGCAGTCGCGATACGAACTCGCCCGAAGGCCAGAGCCACCCAGGAGAGAAAACTCCAGGGATCAATGTGAGCCGGTGCCAATCGTCCAGGGTGCCGCTCGGCCAGTGCAGCAGCGGAGAGGCCGTAGGCGTGTCGCTGACGCCACCACGCGCTCCAGGAATCACGCGCGGGGTGTGCGACTGTGACTGAGGCGTCGTAGCGAATTAGCCAACCGGCATCGTGCAACCGCCACACCAAATCCACGTCTTCGCCGACGCGGATGCTGGTGTCAAAGCCCTCGCCGATGGCACTACGACGAACCAGCAGTGCGGCGCTCGGTACGTAGCTCACGCGACTTTGGGGCGTGACCAGCGAACTCGCCGGGCCGAGGTCGAGCGGGCTGAAGCGTTTTTCGAAACCACTGCGCCACGAGTCCTCGTGACCACCGGTGATGCGCGGAGCCACTACGGCGACACGCGGATCATTGCAGTGACTCAGCAACCTGCCGACGACGCTGGTCAGGTCGGCCACCGCGAGTCCGGTGTCGAGGAAGAGTACGAAGTCAGTCGTGACTCCGGCCGCCCCCTGGTTTCTGGCGAAGCCCGGGCCCGAGTTCTCTTCGAGAGAGATTGTCCGAGCACCGAACTCGTCGGCGATACTGCGCCAGGCGCCAACATCGTCGGAGCCGTCGTCAACAACCACAACCGACAGGCCTCGGCATGATCGCAGGGTGGTGGTGAGGCCGCGCTCGTCGTTCCAGTGCGGGATGACGACAGTGACCTCACTGAGGTCGGCGACGTTGGGGTACTCGGGATGTAGGAGTCCGTAGGTAATGAGCGTGCGAGCGAAGCGAGCGGACGACTCGTCCACCTGGCCACCGTGACGCCAGGCTTCGGCTACTTCTCGGGAGGCTCCGGGGAGCCGGAGGACGCGCCAGGGGCTGCCCCCAGCAAGGATCTCTGCTCCCACAAATTCGGCCGAAGCGTCGAGAATCACACGGGTGCCGCGAGCTAATTCGTGGGTATCACGAGATGCTGGCGCGGGGATTATCGAACTCACGGGATTAGTTTTCCATGTTGAGTGACACGACCCATCGCTTCTTACGGCAGAATAGTGTGGTTCGAGGAGGAACGATGAATCCAGAGTTGACGACAGAAGAAGTAGCAGAGACCACCGCGCCGGCTGAGACCGTCGAACTTCTGGTCGAAGAAGTCTCGATTGATGGACTCTGCGGCGTCTACTAAACAGTGAGCGCCCCGACCCTAGCTAGCTTTGACGCCACCGCGGCGTGGCAATTGAGTGAGCAAGTTTCCTTACGTGACGAGAGCTTCGGCGCCCTCGCGTACCACCACGGCAATCGACGCCTGGTCTTTTTGAAGTCGCGCGAACTAGTCGAGGTTGTGCGCGCCCTGTCGGGTCACGAGAGTGCGCGAGCGACGGTCGCGGCTCTGGTTCCCGAGTTACAACGTTCCAACTACGAAGCCGCTCTCGCCAGTTTGGCCGTATCGGATGTGCTGAATGTCCGCTGACGTGACGTTACGAGATCGTTTCGAACGGGGCCTCGCGGCCCCCATTTGTCTGACCTGGGAACTGACCTACGCGTGTAATTTGGCCTGTACTCACTGCCTGTCCTCATCGGGGAGACGCGACCCCAAGGAGCTCACCACGCCGGAGGCACTCGGTCTTATTGACGAGATTGCCGCGATGCAAATCTTCTACATCAATATTGGCGGCGGCGAACCAATGATTAGGTCCGACTTTTTTCAGATTATTGAGCACGCCGTTGATCGTCACGTCGGCGTGAAGTTCTCCACCAATGGAACACGAATTGACCCAGTGGTGGCTCGCCGGCTCGCCGCTATGGACTACTTAGACATTCAGATTTCTATCGATGGCGCCGACGCCGCAACGAGTGACAAAATTCGTGGTCTCGGTACCTACGATCAAGCCCGCCGCGCCATGGATAATCTCAAGGACGCCAATTTTGGCCAATTTAAGATTTCCGTCGTGATGACGCGCGACAGCGTGGAACAACTCGATGCTTTCGAAGAGTTGGCTCGCGGCTACGGCGCCGAGTTGCGTTTGACCCGCCTGCGCCCGTCGGGGCGAGGTGTTGACGTGTGGGACCAGTTGCACCCCACGCGTCAACAGAATCGAGATCTCTACTACTGGTTGCTCGACCGGCCCAACGTGCTCACCGGCGACTCCTTCTTTCACCTCTCGGCCCTGGGCACGCCCCTCGACGGCTTAAACCTCTGCGGTGCCGGACGAGTGGTCTGTTTGATTGATCCCGTGGGGAACGTCTACGCCTGCCCCTTCGTAATTCATGATGAGTTCTTGGCCGGCAACATTCGAGCTGCGGGTTTCGACGCCGTATGGACGAACAGCGAACTGTTCCGGTCGCTGCGCGAACCTGGGAATCCCGGAGCCTGTGGTTCCTGCGGCTCCTACGACGCTTGTCGGGGTGGCTGCATGGCCGCCAAATTCTTTACCGGCCTCGAACTAACTGATCCCGATCCCGAATGTGTCTTCGGCCACGGTGAGACGGCTTTGGCGGCGAAGAGGGTGGAAATTCGTCCGACCCCCAGCCCCGACCACTCCCGCCGCACCAAGGTCATCCTCGGTACTCGGTAGGCCGCGGTGATAACACCGCTGGGTGAGCGTACGACGAGCGAACACGCTCGTAACTCCGATCGCATCCTCCTGGTACCCATTGGCTCGTTCGAGCAGCACGGACCTCACCTACCTTTGACCACCGATACGCAGGTCGCGATAGCTGTCTGCACCGACGTCGCGCTCAACAACGACGTCGATATCGCCCCAGCGTTGCCCTACTCCGCGAGTGGCGAGCACGCCGGCTTCGCGGGTTTATTGTCGCTGGGAACTGAGGTCACGGCCTCCCTGCTCACTGAACTCATACGTAGCGCCCGCGGCTCGTGGCGAGGCATCGTTGTGGTCAGTGGCCACGGGGGCAACGCAGAGGCTCTGGAGCGGGTGGCGCGATGCGCGGACTACGAAGGTGACCTCGTACGGGTCTGGCTGCCGAGCGAAGTCGGCGGAGATCCGCACGCCGGAGCGACGGAGACCTCGGTGATGATGACCATCGCACCCGATCAGGTGGGTGAGTTGCCCGAAGGCGTGGCTCTAAAAGATGATTGGCTCCTCGTCGCTCGGCGAGAGGGCGTCGCTGGCGTCTCGCCATCCGGAGTCCTCGGTAAGCCCCAATTGGCGTCTACTGATCAAGGGTGGATGACGCGACGCCGTTGGTGTGGTGAAGTAGAGGCGTTGGTCCGAGAGATTCGAGGCGGGGTATGAGTCGAGTGGCAATAGTGACGGGAGCGGCCCGAGGCATTGGAGCCGCGACGGTCGACGCCCTCGTCAATGACGGATTTCGGGTCATCGCGCTCGATCGCTGTCGCGATATTGCCGAAGTCCCCTACGCACTCGCAACGCCCGCCGATCTTGACGCGGTCGTGGCGCGCCACGGCGAGAGCGTGCTCGGTCTCGTGGGTGATGTGCGTAGCGAAACTGATATGCAATTGGCGGTCGATACCGCCATGCGCCATTTTGGTCGGCTCGACGCCGTCATCGCGGCGGCGGGTGTCATCGCGGGAGGTGGGCCCCTCTGGGAAATGTCCGACGCCGCGTGGGACGCTGTCTACTCCGTCAATGTTCTGGGCACTCGCCGTCTGATTGACGCCGCGGTCCCCGCCATGTTGAAAAATCCGGCCCCCCGCAATAGTCGCATTGTGGCCGTGGCTTCTGCGGCGGGACAACTGGGTCTACGACATTTGGCGGCCTATTCGGCGGCCAAGCACGCCGTTATCGGGATGATTCGTGGCGTGGCGATGGACTTAGCTGAACTGGGTATCACGGCGAACGCGGTGAGTCCGGGTTCGACCCGCACCCCCATCCTGGAAGCCTCAGCTGCCCTCTACGGTCTCGATTCGGTGGACGCCTTCATCGCTCAGCAGCCACTCGGTCGCATTCTCGATCCCTCGGAGCCTGCCGCCATGATTGCCTGGCTGTGTTCACCCGCCAGTTCGGCGGTGACGGGAGCTGTTTTTGCCGTCGACGGTGGTATGACGGTTAGTTAGCCCTCTGGGCGGTGGCGCTTTTCCAGAGTTCGCGGTAACTGGCAAAAGTAATGTCCGCCGTGACGTAGCCCGCTGCCTCCAACTCTCGCTGGAAGGCTGGCAGGTTACGCCACGGAACGCCCATGTCGACGTGGTGGGCGAGGTGCCAGCCGGTGTTGAAGGGCACGAACCACAAGCGACTCACGAGGTGCTGGGTGACGTGGTGGGTGGTCATACGTCGGTCGTCACTGCGCATCATGCCGCCGTGCTCCGCAATGGCGCGCAAGCGATTGAGAACTCGCCACTGGGTCATCCACGGCAGCCACCAGAACACGAGATAACTCCACCAGCGACCAGTCGTCAACCAGGCCAGCGCGAAGAAGGCCGCTTGGGCGAAAAGGATGCGCCGGGCGAGGGACCGGCTCGTCGTGCTCGCCAGCGCCATGAGGAGGGCTTTGAAATTTTTGTAGCCGGAGATGCCCAGGGCGTCACGAACGAGACGTCGGCGAAGATCTCTTGGTTCGCAGGGGTAGCCGCGGTAGAAGGCAATGTCGGGTTCTTCGGGTCCGAACTCCTCACGGTGGTGTGCGAAGTGACTACGCCGGTAGGCCTCAATGGGCACGAAGGAGGGGTAGGCCACCAGCCACTTGCCGACGAGATCGTTCCATCGCTTCTTGGAAAAAAGAAGTTTGTGCGCGGACTCGTGCATCAAAATGGCGAAGCGCGCGTGCATGGGTCCTTCGAGAATGAAGGCAAGGATCAGCCCTAGCCAGCCGAGGTGGGTACCGGCGTACATCAAGGCCAGCGTCCAGAACCAGACCATGACGATTGCACGGACATTGCGAAGATTGTCGATGTGCCGGAAGCGGGTCCGTAGTTCGGGGATGGCCATGCCATTGGCGAGTAGTCGCTCTGATGGCAGGACGGCCGTCAGGGCTGTGAATTCAGGAACCAGCGTCGTAGCCATGAACAGATGGTAGGTCGAAACGTCACCAGCGGGTGAGGGCGAAACGAACTACGCTTTCATTTACCTCGCGGTCAGCGAAGTCGGTGCGATTCCGACGCTGTCCCGCAACTGTAAGTATTTTCCCTCGGGAAATTACAAGCCAGGTCGCCTGCTGCGAGGGGAAGTGAAAGACAGCCTCGAGGTAAGGGCGGTCGTTCGAGAGATTCTCTCGTCGTCCAACGTAACTCGACGAACGGAGGATCCAATGAAACGAATTATGTCCATGTTGCTCGCAGCGACCACTCTGGTGCCGCTCTCTCTAGCCACTAGCGCGCACGCGAGCAGCTCGGTGCCATCGTGCATCGTGTCACTCTCTCCGACAGCGACGGAAACCCTACTCGCCATCGGCGCGGGCCCCCAGGTGCAGGCGGTAGACCGCGACTCGAATTATCCGACTAAGGGACTCCCCAAACTCCGTATTGATGCTCTGAACCCCAGCGTGGAAGCCGTCGCGGGTATCTGTCACGTCACCAAGACCCACAGTGCCACTCCAGATTTGGTCATCATCTCCTACAACGCGAATCAGATTTTGGAGAAACTGACCGCTCTGCACGTGCACGTCGTAGAACAGGACGCGGCCACGTCACTCGCGGATGTTTCTCGTCAGATCAAGGCGCTAGGAGCGCTGACGGGGCACGTGAGTTCCTCGACCTCGCTCGCCACATCATTAACCAAGCAGGTTGCGGCGCTCGTTGCGTCAATTCCACGCCACGTCGGCAAAGTCGTCACGGTGTACTACGAGTTGGACCCGACCCTGTATTCGCTGACGAGCGAAACCTTCGTTGGTTCGATTATCAAGGCGCTCGGTATGGTGAACGTTGCGGACGCCGACTCGACGAGCGGCGACTTTGGCTACCCGCAGCTCGGTGTGGAGTACTTGGCGGCATCGAGCCCCAAGATTATTTTCCTGGCCGACACGAAATGTTGCAGCGCTAATTACACCATGGTTGCTCACCGCAATGGTTTCTCGCGCATTAGCGCGGTGGTGCATCATCACGTGGTGGGGCTGGATGACGACATTGCGTCGCGTTGGGGACCCCGACTAGGCGTTTTGGTGGGTCAATTGACTGCGGCGTTGAAGGCCACCTTGAACGACGGCACGGTGTGGAAAAAGTAAACGGTTCCGCTCAGCGGCCGTTACGGCGGATGAGGGTCATCATGACGGTGGCTCTCACCCTGCTGGTCATCGTCACGGGTGGCGCCACGCTCATTGGACCGTGGCGTATCGCCCCCGGCTTAATACTCGGCGACATTGCCAGTCACCTCGGAGTGGGACACAGTCACCTCTCAGCCCTGCAGTCGTCCATCGTGTGGCAAATTCGTGCCCCACGTATCGCACTTGGTCTGGTCGCAGGAGCGATGCTGGCCGTCGCGGGAGGCACCTACCAAGGTGTTTTTCGTAACCCCTTGGCTGATCCCTACTTGCTGGGTGTCGCCGCCGGCGCCGGACTTGGAGCGACCGTCGCGATTGTCGGCGTCGGTCACGGTTCAGCGACCCCCACGTGGACTCCGCTCCTCGCCTTCGCGGGGGCCATCGCTGCGGTCAGCATTACGTGGTCGGTGGGCGGGCGTGGGCGCAGCTCGTCGACCGCCACCTTGGTTCTCGGCGGTGTGGCGGTGTCATCACTTCTCACGAGTGCTCAAACCTTCGTTCAACAGTCCTCGAGCGGCTCGATAGCTCGCGTCTACATTTGGCTTCTGGGTTCGCTGGGTTCCGCGACGTGGTCATCGGTGACCATGATCTTGCCCTACGTGGTGTTCTGCATTGTGGTGTGTGTGGCCTGCGCCCGCGCCCTGGATGTGCTGAGCGTGGGCGACCTTGAATCGCGCTCCCTCGGGCTACCCGTGGCTCGCCTCCGTATTTTCCTCATAGCGGCCTCGTCACTCGGAACGGCAGCGGTCGTCTCGGCGGTCGGCCTCATTGGTTTTGTCGGAATTATCGTGCCCCACGTCATTCGCCTAGTGGCGGGGACGTCCTATCGTCGAATTTTGCCACTCTGTGTCGTCGTGGGCGCCGCATTTCTGGTCGTGGCCGATACCGTCGCTCGCACCGTCGTGTCTCCGTCCGAGCTTCCGTTGGGCGTCGTGACCGCCCTCGTGGGGGCTCCCATATTTGTCCTCATCCTCAACGCCAAACGACGGTCCGTCGAATGAGTGAGTTGCGCGCCGCGGGAGTCAGCATTTCGTCTGACCACGTCACATTGGTCAATGAGGTGACGGCGGTTTTTCCGTCGGGTCGTTGGACCACCATCGTGGGACCGAACGGAGCGGGGAAGACAACGTTGGTGGAAGCCCTAGCCGGAGTTCGAAGCGTCACGCGGGGCACTATTTTTCTCAATGACATCGCACTTAGTTCGCTCAGCGAGCGAGAACGGGCACGAAATATCGCCTTCGTTCCCCAGCACCCAGTTATTCCCTTCGGTATGAGCGTTCGAGACTACGTAGCGCTGGGGCGAACTCCGCACCATTCTCTCTTCGGTCCACCCACCTCGGCCGACGAGGAGGTGGTGGTGGACGTACTCGTGCGCCTCGACTTACTCGGACTATCGTCGCGCGCCATGCACTCCTTGTCCGGCGGAGAGCGACAACGAGCAGTCTTGGGCCGAGCTCTCGCTCAGGGAACCAAAATCATCATCCTGGACGAACCAACAACGGGTCTGGACGTACGACACCAGTTCGAAGTACTAGAGCTGCTGCGACGAGAAGTTGACCACGGCGGGGTCACAATAATCGCTACCTTGCACGATCTCACCCTGGCTGGTCAGTTCGCCCAGGACGTGGTTCTCATGGACCACGGAGAAGTTCTGCTCAGCGGCCCGGCGAAGGAGGTTATTCGCTCTCCCCAACTAGCTGAGAGTTACGAGATGACCTTGCGGGTGGTGGACGTCGACGGTTCCGACGTGATCATTCCGGTACCCCGCGACCGTTAGCCCCAGGGGAACTGGCTCCAAAAATCTTTCGCAGCCTCGGGTGTGGATCGAATTTTTAATACTCACCGCTTGACTCGCTCGACGCGCTCGGCCTAAATCCTGTAACACCCCTTCAGCCGAATTAGTGGTTAGAGTCACGTCCAGCGCGAGCAAGGAGAGTCTCTGTGCCCAAAGTTCTTGATATCAATGGTGTACCCACCTGGTCGGATGATTTCGGAGCGGGGGCCGAACATGTCGTGCTACTACACGGTGGCTTTGGTGACAGCGACTTACTACTGCAGGCCTTTGCGAAATTAGGTGATTCCTACCGAGTCAGTGCCTTCGATCGCCGTGGTCACGGCCGGACCCCTGACACCGACGCAGCGTTTCATTATGACGACATGGCTACCGAAACGATTACGTATCTGGAAACTACTGGGGGCGTAGCTCATCTAGTTGGCTTTAGTGACGGAGGAATAATTTCACTGATCGTGGCTCAACGCCGGCCCGATCTTGTCGCGCGCATGGTGCTCATTGGCACGAACTTTCACTATTCGGCTCTACTGGGGACCAATAGTTTTACGGAAGGTAGCGATGTGATGAACATGATTAGGGACGGATATTCCGCCAACAGCGTTATGGGGGCGGACTACTTCGGAACCTTTGCCGGAAAAACTCTCGGCATGTTCTCCAGTGAACCCACCATGACTACTTCCGATATCGTGGCGATTCGACAACCAACCTTGGTAATGGTGGGCGACGACGACGTCGTGGAACTCGGACACACCGTGGAATTGTACGAATCTTTGCCCAATGGTCAGTTGGCCGTGGTTCCCCGCGCTTCTCACCTGTTGCCAGTCGAGCACCCCGAACTTTGCGTTCAGACGATAAGGGACTTCCTCGCCAGTCCTTTCGAAGTGACCACCTTCATGCCCGCCCGCCGCGGCTAGTTCCGCTTCTCGACCTGGCATTGAGCGTGCGGACTACGCCGTCGTAGAAGCGCTCGTGCGGAATTGCGTCGCATCTGTTGACAGCTAACTCGCAGTCATGAATGCAGTGCGGGGTGTCAACGACGGCGATGGTGGGCGAGACGCGATGGAGCTCCGACTGGAGTCCGCATGGCATCTTCTAGGATTGAAGAAACAAGTGAAGGGATGTGACGTGCGTCGCACCAAAATTGTCGCCACGATTGGACCGGCATCTGATTCGAACGAGGTCATCGAGCAGCTCGTGGCTGCGGGCGTCGATGTCCTGCGACTTTCCTTTGCTCACGGTGATTTGCCGTCGTGTATCGAGCGTCTTCGCCGTATTCGCGCCGTTGCTCCGCTGGTGGCCATCATGGTGGACATCCCGGGGCCAAAAGTACGTTCGGGCAGTTTCGGCTCATCACCCGTGCCCTTGATATTGAACTCGGAAATTGAACTCCACGAGGGCTTTGGAGAAACGTCGACGAGTACTTCTATTGCCGTGGAACGAGATGGGATTCTTTCGGGCTTGTCGGTGGGCGACAAGATTCACATCGGCGACGGGGGAGTCTCTCTCGAAGTCACCGCCCTCGGTAGTTCGGTTGGCGCAGTGGTGATTTCCGGAGGCTCGGTCATGGGCAAACCCGGACTTTCGCTGCCCTCGTCCCTGATGCAAGATCAGCTGCCCACGCCCGATGATCGCGAGCGTATCGAGGCACTTCGCTCTGAAGAGTTCGAAATTTTGGCCGTGTCGTTTGTCCGTAACGCCGTCGATGTCCAGTCAGTTCGTTCCGTTTTGAATCGCCCCGACGTGATGATTATGTCGAAAATTGAGACGGCCGAAGGTGTGGAGAACCTTACGGAAATCGTCGAATGCTCCGACGCCATCATGGTGGCGCGTGGTGACCTCGGCGTACGTCTGCCGATTGAGGACGTGCCCCACCTACAGAAGGAAATTGTGCGTCAGGGCATTCGCTTCGCTCGCCCCGTTGTGGTGGCTACCCAAATGCTCGAATCAATGACTCACTCTCAGGTGCCCACTCGCGCCGAAGTTACCGACGTGGCCAACGCTGTTTTGGACGGAGCGAGCGCGGTCATGCTGAGTGGCGAAACGGCGATTGGTCACGACCCGGTCGCGGTGGTTCGAACGATGGACCGAATAATTGTCCGCACCGAGCTTGGTTTTGATTATAAAAAGTGGGGTGCCTCGCTGGGCGTCCAAGAGGTCGCGGGGTCGCGCTCGCAAGCAATGCGAACGACGGCCGCCATTACGGGCGCCGCGTGGCGAGCCGCAATGGAAGAAAACGCAACTGTCATCGTCGCCTGCACTCGTTCAGGAATGACGGCGCGAGCGATCTCTCGCTTTCGCCCTCCAATGCCAATTCTCGCCATTACGCCGAGTGAGAAAACTGCTCGACAGCTTCGCAGCAGTTGGGGTGTTAACGACGTTTTAATCTCGGAACAGACCGAAATGGGCGAGCTGACGGCCCTGGCCATTGAGCATTTGAAAAAAATTGGTCTCGTGAAGGTTGGCGACGCGGTGGTGGTGATGGCTGGTTCGGAAAATAGTGAAGCCTCGACGACCGACACCGTACGAATGGCCTTCGTTCGCTAGGCCGTAGTTGTAGAACGTCGAAGGCCTGCTAAGCATTAGTTATGAATGCATCTCCTTTCAAGCGTCGTACTGTTGTCGCCGCCACGGTCGCTGGGGTTCTAGCATTTTCGCTTCCCGCACTCGCCAGCACGCCTGTTGCTCCCGCGGCGTCGCTGAGCGTGGTGACCTCGGGTATTACTGCGGGTCTCACCCTTAAGGCACTGCCAGCTGGCGTCACACCTACTTTGTCCAACGCATCCGCTGACGGCGGAGACTCTTTCGCGGGTGCCTGTGGTACCGGGACGGGACCGTGTGAGTTTGGCGCCCCGGCCCCGGCACCAGTTATCGACCTCTTCGGTGATTCGCACGCCATCATGTGGCTGCCGGCCATTGTGACGGGCATGTCGTCGACCTATCACATCAGTCTTAAATGGGGTGCCAACTGCCCGATGGCCACAGTGACCATCGCCGACGAGGCAATCACTTCAGGTGCGGCGTGCAACGCCTTTCGAGCACGGGCCATCAGCGACATTATTGCCAGCAAACCTCGGGCGGTTGTACTCTTCGAACGCACGGCGAACGTGCTGCAGCCCGGCGGGAAAATTTTCACTGACGCCCAGTGGCAGGCCGGTGTCACCACGACAATTTCTGCACTAAAAGCGGCAAAAATCAAGGTGATTGTCTTTGGCGACAATCCTTCCTTTCCCCTCGATCCCTTGCAATGTCTGGCTATTCACGGTGCCACTCTGCAATCCTGCACACAGCCCGCGATAAGTTCCAACCCCAACTACGTCAACCACGTGAAGGCCGAAATCGCTGCGGCGAAAGTTGCGAGCGTACCCTTCGTGGCCTCACAAACCATGCTCTGCACTACGAGCAAATGTCCTCTCGTGATCAATAAATTTGTTGTCTATCAGAACTGGTCTCACATCACCGCAAGTTATTCGAAGTACCTCTCGAAGATTGTTGCGGGCCTACTCACCCCTTTGGTTAAGTAGGAAAATTTCCACGGTGCCCCCGGCAGGACTCGAACCTGCGCTTTCGCCTTCGGAGGGCGACACTCTATCCACTGAGCTACGGGGGCGAGAATACGAGCCTACCCTTCGTAACGTAGTGCCTCATCGCCTCTAGTGTTTGACTATGAGTTCTCGGCCCATAGCGCAGTATCTCTTACCGGACACGGCAGAGTTGAAGAACGACGACGTTTTCATTGGCGGAGTGTCGCTGACTGCGCTCGCCAATCAATATGGCACGCCACTTTTCGTGTACGACGAGTTGACCCTGCGCCGCCGAGCCGCTGATGCCGCCAGCGTCTTTGACGCTGGCGTGGCCTACGCGTCGAAGGCTTTTCTGTGCGGAGCGATGGCCCGACTCGCGGTGGAGGAAGGCTTATGGATCGACGTAGCAACGGAGGGTGAGCTCGACCTCGTCCTGCGCTCTGGAGTGCCGGCGGAAAAGATTGTGGTGCACGGTAACAACAAGTCGCGCGCGGAAATCAACCGGGCACTAGACGTGGGCGTTCATAGGATTGTCGTGGATAATTTCGACGAAATCGAATTGCTGCGCGAGCTCGTCTCTTCGACGAGACCAGTGTCCTGCTTGCTGAGGGTGATTCCTGGGGTTGAAGCCCATACCCACGAATTTGTCCAAACTGGTCAAGAAGACAGTAAATTCGGTCTTTCGATCACTCGCGGGGACGCCGAGGAAGGGCTGCGGCGAATGCGGTCCATCGAGGGACTCCACGTTGCGGGACTGCACTCGCACATCGGATCGCAAATTTTTGAAGTGAGTTCCTTCCTGAAGGCCCTCGAGATCGTCGCCACCTTTGCGCGAGAGGAGCACGTCGAGGAAATCTGCGTTGGTGGCGGCCTTGGAATTGCCTACGTGGAAGGTGAGCAAGCACCCTCGTTGAGTGAATGGGGCGCCGCCGTTCGCGCAGAGGCCCTCCGCCTTTTTGGCCCCGACGTTCGCATCACCGCCGAACCAGGTCGCAGCATTGTCGGCTCGGCTGCCGTGACGATCTATCGAGTTGGAGCTCGAAAGGAAGTCGCCGATCGTACCTACCTCGCCGTGGACGGCGGAATGAGCGACAATCCTCGGCCCGTGCTCTACGGATCGGGCTACGAAGCTTTCGCCCTGCGCTCCCCGCAAGCTGAACGCTTGGGGGTGTACCGAGTGGTCGGAAAGCACTGTGAGAGTGGCGACGTGCTGATCGATGAGGCGGCCCTGCCGCTGGACGTGGCGACTGGTGACCTCATCGTGACACCAGTCACGGGTGCCTACGGCTATTCGATGGCCTCAAACTACAACCGAGTGACCAAGCCCGCGGTGGTCTTTGTGCGAGACGGTGTAGCCACCCTGGTTCTCCGCCGAGAGACTCTCGACGACCTCATTCGACTCGAATTCTGATTTTTCCAGTCGGCATTGCCTACTAACCTGAAGTTATGAATACGCCGGTCGTCAGGGTTGGAATCATTGGTGCCGGCAACGTCGGCGCCGCACTAGTCGGTCTGCTGCTGGACAACAGCCGGGTGGATGCCCTGATTGACGCCGCCGGATCTCGAATCGAACTCGTTGCGGTTGCTGTCTCGGATACGACGAAGAGTCGTCCGGGTATCCCCACGGAACTACTCAGTTACGACGCCCGAGCCCTGGCGGAACGTAGTGATATTGACCTCGTCGTCGAATTGGCCGGTGGTGTCGAACAGACGCGACCTCTGCTCGAAGCAGCACTGCGCCGTGGGGCGTCGGTGATTACTGCGAACAAGGCGCTCATGGCCGAGGCCGGCACGGAACTCGCGGCCGTGGCCCACGCCAACGGAGCTGATTTGTTCTACGAAGGCGCCGTGGCCGGAGGCATCCCGATCATTCGGGCGCTCAGGACCTCGCTGGCCGGTGAGCGAATTGATCGTGTCATGGGCATCGTCAACGGGACTACGAACTTCATTCTCTCCAAGATGAGCTCTGAGGGCAGCGATTATGACACCGTGCTGGCTGAAGCTCAGGCATTGGGGTTGGCCGAAAAAGACCCCACCGCGGACGTGGAGGGTTTCGACGCCGCCGCCAAAGTTTCCATCCTCTCGTCGCTGGCCTTCGGTACGGCCATGGCCGGTGGCGCCATTGCTCGCGAAGGCATTACCAAGATTTCCGCTCTCGACGTGTCCTTCGCTGCCCGCAACGGTTACATCATTAAATTGCTCGGCATCACTGAACGAATAGGCCATTCGGGTATTTCGCAGCGCGTGCACCCCGCGATGGTGCCGTTGGGCCACCCCTTGGCATCTGTTCACGGTGCCTTAAATGCGGTGTTTGTCGAAGGGGCCACTATTGGACCTCTGATGTGGCTCGGGCAAGGCGCGGGTGGGGCGCCCACCGCGGCGGCAGTACTCGGCGACGTCGTGGCGGCTGCTCGTAATCGCGTATCCGGCCAGTGCGATGTCCCCTTCAGTGTCGACACCCTCTTGCACATGATCCCCAGTGGCGAGTTACAGTCGGCTTTTTACATCACGCTCGACGTCATCGACCGTCCGGGTGTCTTGGCGTCGGTGGCCAGTATTTTTGGTGAGCACGACGTTTCCATCGAGTCGATGGAACAAGCTCGCCTCGGTGATGAAGCCCACCTCACCTTCACGACGCACTTGGCGCTCGAAAGTGATATCACGGCCACCTTGGAAGATCTGGCTCAACTCGACGTGGTCGATGCCATTGGCTCCTGCATTCGATTGATTGGTGCGGACGCGTGAACCAGTGGGGCGGCCTTCTCCACGAGTTTGCCCAGTGGCTGGATCTTCGTGGCGTCGGCGATATCGTTACCCTGCACGAGGGCAATACGCCCCTCCTGCATGCTGAACGACTCTCGGAGCGTCTCGGGGCCGACGTATGGCTCAAGCTCGAAGGACTAAATCCCACAGGATCGTTCAAGGACCGAGGCATGACGATGGCCATCACTAAGGCCAAGGCGGCGGGAGCCACGACGGTCATTTGTGGTTCGACGGGTAACACCTCAGCCGCGGCCGCCGCTTTCGCTGGCAAGGCTGGTATGGGCTGCGTCGTTTTGGTGCCCGAAGGAAAGATTGCCCTCGGCAAATTGGCCCAGGCCATTGTCTACGGGGCCGACGTGGTGCAGATTCGAGGA
This sequence comes from uncultured Actinomycetes bacterium, assembly GCA_903860915.1. Taxonomy (GTDB): domain Bacteria; phylum Actinomycetota; class Acidimicrobiia; order Acidimicrobiales; family RAAP-2; genus RAAP-2. The sequence goes on from CAIOSJ010000025.1 coordinate 247,902, forward strand.
AACTTCGACCGTGCGTTGAACTTAGCGCGCGAACTCACCCAACACCTTCCGATAACAATCGTGAATTCCATCAACCCCGATCGAATCGAGGGGCAAAAAACTGGTGCATTCGAACTCATTCGTACCTTGGGCGATGCCCCGGACATCCTGTCGATACCGGTTGGAAACGCGGGAAATATCACGGCCTACTGGCGAGGTTTCACACAGTGGCACTTCGAGGGTCTGGCCGCAACCTTGCCCAAGATGTGGGGTTTCCAGGCGGCGGGGGCCGCGCCCATTGTTCTCGGCCACCGCGTGGATGAGCCCGAGACCATCGCCACCGCAATTCGAATTGGTAATCCCGCGAGTTGGGTTCCCGCCCTGGAAGCAGTTGACGAGTCGCACGGCGCGATTCGAGCGGTGACCGACGCGGAACTACTCGACGCCTACAAGTTCTTGGCTAAAAACGAGTCGGTTTTCTGCGAGCCCGCCTCGGCGGCGTCCGTGGCGGGACTCATAAAATATGGTGTGCCCAAGGGCTCGCGAGTCGTGTGCGTACTGACGGGTAATGGCCTGAAGGACCCCGATACGGCCGTTTCGACCACCGCGACGCCGACTGTTGTGGATGCGACTTTAGAGGCCTTGCTGGCCCGACTTAGCTAAGTTGGCGACGAGTTGCCAGCGTCGGCTACTGTGTCTCTGTCGCTTACTTCAGGCTTGGCCGAAGTAAACAATTCTCGTTTCGCGACAACTTCTCATTAAATTTTCTCCCGCAAAATAGTACGAACTATCTAGGGGTAGGAAGGGACACCATGACGCCAGATTTCTCGGAGCAACGCAAGAACCTTGAAGGTAAAGACCCGTCCGAGCTGCGCACCATCGTCCAGAGCCTCGGAATAAAGACCTCGGGGCGTGCGGGTAAAGATACTCTCATCAAACTGATTATCGGTAGTGACGCTCCCTCCGCCCCAGCTCCCGTCGTTGCTACGGCTAGCAGTCCCGCACCCAGCACGGCGAGTGCACCGGGTCGTCCCGGACCCATTCGATCTCGTCGTACCGTTGAAACACCCGAGGGTGACTTTGAGTCATTCCTAAAAGAGGAGATCGCTATTTCACACTCAGACGCCACGCCCGCAGCGGCGACGAGCACAGGTCCCTCCGAGGCCGCTACATCGGAGCGCCCCGCCCGCAGCGAGCAGCCCGGCCGAAGCGAACAGGCTCCTCGCGAACCTCGACCCCCTCGTGAACCCAGGGGCGAGCAACAGCCCCGTGGCGAACGCCAGCCCCGAGATTTTGGGGATGATCGTGGCGGCGCTGGTCGCAATCGCAATCGTCGCAATCGTGGTCGTGATCGCTTCGAGCGTGGCGGCGAGCCGCAGGGCGGCGCCGAGCAGCCCTACAACGGCGAACTCATTGAGGTCGCCGGGCTCCTAGATCTGCGCGACGACGGCTACGGTTTCTTACGACTGAACGGCTACGCCACGTCACGCGATGACGTCTACGTCTCAATCTCGCAGGTTCGTCGCTACTCGCTGCGCAAGGGCGACGCCATTACTGGCGCCTATCGCCCCGCGGGCCAGAGCGAGAAGTATCCGGCGCTGCTGCGCGTAGACACGGTGCAGGGCATGGACCCGGAAGCAGCCAAAATGCGGAAGCGTTTTGAAGATCTCACTCCGCTGTTCCCGGACGAGAAATTAAAACTCGAGTCTGACCTTGTAAAAGGTGACCTCACGCCGCGTATCGTTGATCTCATCGCCCCCATCGGCAAGGGCCAGCGAGGACTCATTGTGTCGCCGCCTAAGGCTGGCAAGACCACGGTCATGAAGCAAATTGCTCAATCGATTGAAGCCAATAATCCCGACGTGCACTTGATTGTTCTGTTAGTTGATGAACGACCAGAAGAAGTTACTGATATGCGCCGCAGCGTTCGCGGTGAAGTAGCGGCGTCGACCTTTGACCGTCCGGCCGACGAGCACACGCACCTTGCCGAACTCACCATCGAGCGCGCGAAGCGCTTGGTGGAACTCGGTCGTGACGTCGTCATCATTCTGGACGGCATCACGCGTTTAGCTCGGGCCTACAACCTCGCCCAGCCAGCCACCGGGCGCATCATGTCCGGTGGTGTGGACTCGGGTGCGCTCTATCCACCCAAGAAGTTCTTTGGAGCGGCTCGCAACATCGAAGAGGGCGGCTCTCTCACCATTCTGGCCTCGGCCCTGGTCGAGACCGGATCCAAGATGGACGAAGTCATTTTTGAAGAATTTAAGGGCACCGGCAACATGGAACTCAAGTTGGACCGCCGTTTGGCCGAGCGCCGTCTCTACCCCGCCATTGACGTCAATAGTTCCTCGACGCGCCACGAAGAATTGCTCTTTGAGCGCAGTCAACTCCCGCAGGTGTGGAAGCTCCGTCGAGTTCTTAACGGTCTCGCCTCGGAGGGCCGCGAGGCCGCCGGACTCGAACTTTTGATCGATAAGTTGAAGCAGACCCGTTCAAATGACGAGTTCCTGGCCGAAATCGGCAAAGGCCCTAACCCCACTAGCTAGCTTTCGGCTAGAATCTACCTTCGCACCAAGGAGCACCCATGAAGCCAGACATTCACCCCAACTACGGACCAGCCACGGTTACTTGCTCATGCGGCAACACGTTCGAAACGCAGTCGACCAAGGCGAAGTTGGTCATTGAACTTTGCAACGAGTGCCACCCCTTCTTTACCGGTAAGCAGAAGCTGGTGGACACCGGAGGTCGCGTCGAGCGTTTCCAGCGTCGCTACGCACAAAAGACCAAGACGCGCACCCCGAGGGCGTAAGCCTTCAACAGCGCTTAGTTCGTGCGGTCCCTCGACGACACCCTGACGTCACTCGCCGACGAGTTAGTAGTTGTCGAGGCGTCACTTTCTGAATCAGACGTAGCGAACGACCTCACACGTCTGCGTGACCTTTCTCGCCGCCACAAAGAACTGACCGAAATTGTTGTCGGGTGGCGTCAGTTGCAAGCCGCTCGTGAGGATCTAGCCACGGCTCGCGAGATGTTTAACGAGTCGACTGGTGCCGATCGAGAGCTCTGGCGAGAAGAAGCCAATACCGCCGAAGCGAGTGCGGAGTCCCTCGAGGCGATGTTGGTGGAACTCTTGTTACCGCGTGACCCCAACGATGGTCGCAACGTAATTATTGAAATTCGTGGTGCCGAAGGTGGCGAGGAGGCGAATCTCTTCGCCGGCGATCTGGCCGAAATGTACCGTCGCTACGCGGCAGTACGGAGTTGGAAACTCGAAGTCGTCGAGTTGCGAGAGAGTGAGCAGGGTGGGCTCGACGAGGCCACCTTCCTGATCAAGGGTGAAGACGCCTGGAGCCGCTTGGAGCACGAGGCGGGTGTTCACCGAGTGCAGCGTGTTCCGGTTACCGAGGCCAAGGGTCGCGTACACACGTCGTCAGCCACCGTTTCCGTCCTGCCCGAGGCGGCCGAGGTCGATGTCGCCATCGAACCTAATGAAATCAAGATTGATGTCTACCGCTCCTCTGGTCCCGGGGGCCAGAGTGTCAATACGACGGACTCGGCGGTGCGTATTACCCACCTACCAACCGGCATCGTGGTCTCCATGCAGGACGAAAAGAGCCAAATCCAGAACCGGGCCAAAGCCATGATTGTTCTACGCTCTCGCTTGCTCAAGGCCGCCCAAGACGCTCAGGCTGCTGAACTGGGGGATCTCAAGCGATCCCAACTAGGCGGCGGCGGTCGCAGTGAGAAAATTCGAACCTACAACTTCAAAGAAAATCGCGTCACGGACCATCGCATCAATTTGACTCTGTACTCCCTGGAGCAAACGCTGGCCGGTGACGTTGACCCCTTCGTCGACGCTTTGCTCGCTGAGAAGCGGGCCCAACAATTGGCCGAGAGTGACGGACGTTAGGTCGACGCTCACTACGCAGTTGGTCGAACGGGGTCTTGAACGTCGTGAGGCCAACTGGTTGATTGACGAGTTCGCGCCCGGACTCGATCCCGATTTTTTCCCGGTTCTCGACGGGGCCGTGGTGCGACGATTGGCCGGTGAGCCCCTGCAGTACATCATTGGCCACTGGCCCTTTCGCTCACTGGACCTCGACGTGGATCCTCGGGTGCTCATCCCTCGACCCGAAACGGAAGAGTTGGTCGCGCACGCGTTGCTAGCCCTCTCTCGCACCAATGACGTGAGCCCGCTGATTGGCGACCTCGGATGTGGTTCGGGAGCCATTGGACTCGCTCTCCTCGTCGAATTAGCCGAACGAGGAGTGGCGGCCACGCTCGTTGGCGTGGACGAATCACAGGACGCTCTCGCGGTCGCCAAGCGCAACGCCCTCAAGCACGCGCTCAGCGCGGCCTCCTTCGTGCAATCCTCGTGGCTGAGTCAGGTGGATGAATCCCTGCGTGGTCGTTTCTCGCTCATCGTGGCTAACCCGCCCTACGTGGGGAGTGAAGAGTACCGGGAGCTCGATCCAGTACTGCGCTACGAACCTCGAGGTGCACTCGTGGCCGAAGACGCTCACGACACCCCCGGGCTCGCCGACCTGGTTGAAATCATCTCCACCGCGCGCGCCTGGCTACGCCCGGGGGCCTATTTACTCTGCGAGCACGGCTATCAGCAGGGAGACGCGACGCGGGCCTGCGCTCTGGCGGCGGGTTTTCTTGAGGTGGAGACCGTGGCGGACATGGCGGGCCACCCTCGTTTTCTCGTGGCTCGGAACCCTGCGTGCTGAGAATGTTTTCCCCCGAGGAAAGCAACGGCGTGGTGGCGGCGTTAACGGCGGGAATGGTCGTGGCTCTGCCCACCGACACCGTCTACGGTGTCGGGGCCCTCGTCGCCATCCCCTCCGCGGTCCGACAGCTCTTCACCCTGAAGCGTCGCCCCGAGACGGTAGCGCTGCCCGTATTGGTGGCCGATATTGCCGACGTGCGTCGTTTGGCGATGTCGCTTTCTGAGCGAGAAATTCGAATGATGGAAGCCCTCTGGCCGGGACCACTGACGATGGTGATTTCGACATCGAACGCACTCGCGAGCATTGTCGGCGGCGTGGACGAGGTTGGTTTTCGCATTCCTAATTCGCCCGCCCTTCGAGAACTTCTGCGGCGAACTGGTCCGGTCGCCATGACGAGTGCCAACGAACACGGTGAAGCACCTTGCAACACTGCCGAACAGGTGGCGGCCGTCTTCGCGGGTCGTCAGGAACTACGTGGCGTGTGGAACCGTGGTGAACGTCGGGGCGAGGTGTCGACGGTGCTGCGCGTGACGGACGATGGTGTTGAGATATTGCGCGAAGGTGCCCTCTCGCGCGAAACGGTGCTGAGCGTCCTCTAGGCGACGAGAATGCCGTCCGCAATTGTGCAGGCGGTTCCGGCGCGTTCCGCGCCGAGAAAACTCTCCATCAGGTCGGGCGCAGTGCTCTTAGCCCACACGCGTGCGCCGTCCGCCCAGCGAGCCGCCACGACGACGCGATCGGGAGAACCGTCGCGACCGTGAATCACGGTAAAGGTTTCAACCGTCGCGGTTCCGTCCTCTTGGCGAATCGAGGTGACCGGCAGGGCGTCGACCTCCGACTGGACACTCCGTGACTGAAAGGGGGTCGTCGGCGGGGTGGCCGAGTAGGTGCCCCAGGCGTGCTTGGTAGAGAACCAGCCCAACCCGGTGACCAGCCCGGCGTCACTCGGGGCCTCACGCAGCCGATCGACCATGGTGGCGATGGAGTGGGTGACGTAGTTGTTACCGGGTCCGCCGCCAAAGGTCAGACCGCCGGTGAGGGTCAGGGGACGCGTGGGGTCAATGGGGTTGAGACCTAAAACATCGGCGGCCGTTTGCACGACGGTCGGAAAACAACTGTAGATATCAATCTGCTGAAGTTCATCGACGTGGGCACCAAAGTCGCGCAGTGCACGCCAGATAGCGCTCATCGCCGGCGAGGCGTCGAGCTCAGGTCGTTCGGAAATAAACCAGTGGTCGTTCGCCTCGGCACCGGCGAGCGGGAAGACCATGCGGTCGCTCTCCACACCCAAACTGACGGCATGTTCGTAACTCGTGATGATGTAGGCCGCTCCCATGTCAACGGGCATGTTGGCGACCAGAAGTTTGGTGTACGGCGAGGCAATCATTCGATTGCTCGCGCTCGGTGTCGTGATCTCCTCGGCCGATGGGGGAGTGGTAATCCAGGCGTAGGGGTTGGCGGCGGCGACCTGGGCGAATTGTGCCCAGAGAGTACCGATGCGTTCGGTTTGCTCGCTCAGCGTCCAACCCAGACGAGCGCGTCGGGCGTTTTCGAAGAGGGGATAGACGTCGATAGGGGACGTCAATCCGTTGGTGTACTCCTCCACGGTGAAAGGAATGCGGTCCTCCTCCACGAGCGGAGGCGCTACGACGTCCTCACTTTGTTTGAACCAATTGGTGGGCACGCCTTCACGTCGAGCGAGGGAACTGGCGTGCATGGCCTCGGAACCCACCACCGCGACGGCTCGAATTTCCCCGGCCTGAATGCGCCGTGCACTTTCGTGGACAAGTTTTTGCGCGAGGTTGCCACCCGTGGGGGTGAGTCGCGTGCGTTGAGGCGAAATGCCAAGTTCAGCGGCTACGAGTAGCGCGGGGTCGGCGGTGTGCCAGGTGAAGGAACCGATGGCAACGAGTTCGTCGAGGTGGTGAACGATATCCGACCCACTATCGGCGCCGGCCCGCCGGAGGGCTTCGACCATGAGGCCGAGCGGCGTCGGTCGTTCGACGTATATGGCGGTGGGCGTGGGCCGATCAGTGATCTGCCCGACGCCCACAATAACGGGGGTCTGGGGGTCAATAGTCACCATCAAAGTATGCCTTCTCGAGCGACAGACTTGAATCCGGCGGGTAGGGTAACAAGGTGCGAATAGCCGTGGGATCAGATCACGCCGGATACGACCTCAAGAGCGTGGTCGTTGAAAGCCTCACGGAACTCGGTCACGAAGTAACCGACCTCGGCACGAGTAACGCCACCGACTCTGTCGATTATCCGGACTTTGGCGCCGCCGTGGGTCGAGCCGTGGCGAATGGCGACGTGGACATGGGCGTGGCTATCTGTGGCTCGGGTATAGGTATTTCTATTGCTGCAAATAAAATTCCGGGCGTTCGCGCGGCCCTGGTACACGACGTCACCTCGGCTCGGCTCTCGCGGGAACACAACCACGCCAATGTTTTATGCCTCGGGTCACGACTCACCGGAACGCAAGTCGCCCTCGACTGTCTCGCGGCGTGGTTGGATGCCACGCTAGGTGAGGGTCGCCACGTGGGCAGAATCGAAAAACTCCACCAACTCGATGAGTTGAGTGGATAAAGAAAGGGAAAAACACTGTGGGATCCTCCCCCTTCGACGCCTACATAACGGCTGACAGCGAAATTACCGACCTGTTGAGTCGGGAGTGGCATCGTCAGACCTCCACTCTGCAGTTGATTGCGAGTGAGAACTTCACGTCACCGGCGGTCATGGCCGCAACTGGTTCCATCCTGACCAACAAGTATGCCGAGGGCTACCCCGGGCGTCGCTACTACGGCGGGAACCAGATTGTCGACGAAATTGAAGACCTGGCTCGACGTCGTTTGACGGCACTCTTCGGTGCCGACCACGCCAACGTCCAGCCCCACAGTGGGGCTAACGCGAACGTGGCGGTGTACCAAGCGCTACTGGAGCCCGGTGACACTGTTCTCGCCATGCGTCTGGATCAAGGTGGCCACCTCACGCACGGTTCACCCGCCTCGATGACGTCGAAAATTTGGCGATTTGTTTCCTACGGTGTCACGCCGCGTAGCGATGACCCGTCGATCATTGGCGAAATTATCGACGTAGACAATTTGCGCGCCCTCGCTCACGCGGAACGCCCGAAACTCATCGTGGCTGGGGCCACCTCCTACTCACGCCAGATCAGCCCGGAGATTTTCCGAGAGATAGCCGACGAAGTGGGCGCCCTCTTGATGTTCGACGCTGCTCACCCGGCGGGACTTATCGCTGGTGGCAGTCATCCCAATCCCGTGCCCTACGCGGACGCCGTCACCTTTACGACGCACAAGACCCTGCGCGGACCTCGTGGCGGCGCAATTCTTTGCCGGGAAGAGCACGCGAAGAAAATTGATAGTGCCGTGTTCCCTGGTCAGCAGGGTGGACCGCTCGAACATTCCATCGCGGGCAAGGCGGTGGCCTTCAAGGAGGCGAGTAGTCCCGCCTTTGGCGACTATACCGACCGGGTTGTCGCGAACGCACGGGTCTTCGCGGCGGCCTTGGGCCAGCAGGGTTTCCGCATTGTCTCAGGCGGAACGGACAACCATCAGGTCATTGTTGATCTTCGGGAATTTGACGCTGAACTCACCGGAAAAGTTGCTCAGGAAGTTCTCGATGTTGCGGGTATTACGACGAACCGGAATCAGATCCCCGATGATCCTCGTAGCCCCTTCATCACCTCGGGACTTCGACTGGGAACGCCAGCGCAGACCACGGCCGGTATGGGAGCGAGTGAATTCCAGACAATCGCCGAGTTGATGAGCCGAGCCCTACGCGGGCGCGCGGACGAGTCGGCGCTGGCCAGCGTGCGCGATGAGGTGGCCGAAATCTGTGGAGCATTCAATCCCTACGCCACGTTCACGACCCACTAAAACATGAGCATTGCTGCGCCCTACGTCGTCATATTGCTCGTAGCGATATTTACGACAATTCTGGCGAATCGAGCGGCGCGACTTATTGCACTGCGGGTCGGCTACACCGCACAACCCGACTTTCGAAAGGTCCACCAACGAGTAACTCCCTACGGTGGTGGGGCGGCGATGTTCGTCGGACTCTGCGTGGCCGCTACGGCGGCGACCCTCCTCAACCCCTTACGCACGGTCATCTCTTCTTCGAACGAAGTATTCGGAGTCGTGCTCGCGGCGGGGCTTATCTTCATGGTTGGTCTCGTCGACGACTTTCGTGAAATGTCACCGCCCGCCAAGGTTGCCGGACAGGTGCTCGCGGCGACCATTCTGTATTTTTCTGGCTGCACGATGTACCAGCTGAAATTACCCTTGGCCGGTTTTATTGTGCTCGGACCGTCGATGCTCCCACTGATCACGGCCATCTGGGTCTTTGCGCTCACGAACGCCATCAACCTCATTGACGGCCTCGACGGTCTGGCGGGCGGGATTGTGGCCATTGCTTCGGGCACACTTTGCATCTACGGGCTTCGACTGGAAGAGTTGGGCCTGCTACCGATGAGCAATGTGGGACCGCTTATTGCGGCCATCACCTGCGGTATTTGTCTGGGTTTTCTCCCCGACAACGTCCACCCGGCGAAACTCTTTATGGGCGACGCTGGAGCGCTGATGCTGGGGCTACTGATGAGCGCATCGACCATGGTGATCGGGGGGAGGACGCCGCCCACCAGCGGCGTGACCTTCTTCTTCTTTGCGCCACTGCTCATCCCAGTCTTCATCCTCGGTGTCCCCCTGACCGACGCCGTATTGGCCTTTATTCGACGAACCGCCTCGGGCCAAAGTTTTCAGACGGCGGACAAGAACCACATCCACCACCGACTAATGCGCCTCGGTCATGGTCACCGTCGCACGGTGGCGATTCTGTGGCTCTGGTCAGCTCTCCTGAGCGCATTTGTCCTCGTCCCGCTATTTTTCCCAAAGATCAACGTCTTCATCCCGGTCGGCGTGGCGGGACTGGCGATGGCCCTCTACACCTGGTTTCACCCGGGTCTGCGCAGTGCCCCCGAACCGGAACTTGAGGATATTTCGCTCGTAGCCCACGACGCTCATGAGTGAAAAAGCCACTGGAAAAACCAAGGATTTGCCCGGCATCGCCGCCTTCGTTACTTTGGGGGCCACCATCGCGAGTACCGTTGCCCTCGGGGTTTTCCTCGGTGTGATGGCGGACCGAGCGTGGGGTATTTCACCCTGGGGCCTACTCGTGGGGCTACTCTTAGGGACGTCGTTGGCGGTGTTCAGTGTTGTTCAACTGGTCAAACGCTGGATCTAAGTACCCACCATGCTCGAAAACCTCACCCCCAATACCCTCCCTCGCCTCCTGCGTCGTACGACCATCGCGACATTGATTGTGGCTGCGCTCGCCTTCTTCGGCTCCCTGTTACTCAACGTTCCGCCCATGGGTTCACTGGGTTTACTGGTGGGAGTAGGCCTCGCCATTGCGAACCTTCGTTTCCTGGATCGCCAGACGGCCACGGTTGAAATGAAGGGCGAGCAGACCCCCAAAGCCATCCGCCGCCAACTCGGTGGCAAGACAGTGTTACGACTGAGCATCATGACCGTTATTGTGGGTGTCGCAGTAATGTGTGACCACGTCCTAGGAATAGGTATTGTGTCTGGGCTGGTGCTGTTCCAAATCGTTTTTGTAGCTAACGTTCTGCGCGTCGTCGCACAACAAGGAGGAAGTGAGTGAGAATGCTGTTCGCGGCTAAGACCATTGAAGTGGGTCACCACCCCACTGCAACGATTCTTGGGCTCACTCTCGACCTCGACATCGTCTTTTCGACTTTGGTCGCCGCTGCCATTTTCCTTTTTCTCGGATTCAAGATGTCCCGCAAAGCCACTGATGGCGTTCCAGGGAAACTGCAGCTCATGTGGGAAATCATCGTCGTCGATCTCGTTGGTGACCTGGCCGAGTCGGCCGTCGGCCCCAAGGGTAAGCGTTTTGTACCGCTGGGGGTCACCCTCTTCGTATTCATCCTGATTTCCAACTGGCTGGGCTTCATTCCCTCGGCCATGCACCCCGGATCGTCGTTCGAAATTCTCCCCCCGCCAACCAGTGACGTGAATCTGCCCCTCGCGATGGCGCTCTTGGTGATTTTCTGGGTGCACATTGAATCCTTCCGGGCTCGCGGCATCCGTGGCTACTTCGGCCACTACGGCCAGCCCTTCAAGGCGCTAATTCCAATCAACGTCATTGAGGAAATAACGAAGCCAATCACCATGACTTTCCGACTCTTCGGAAACATGTTCTCCGGCGGATTGATGATTGCGGTCATGACGACCCTGCTGCCGATCTACGCCGTACCCTTTGGTGAAATTGTCTGGAAGCCCTTCGACCTAGGAATCGGCGTCATCCAGGCATTCATCTTTATGCTGCTCGCAATCTTGTACTTTGGCATGGCGATGAGCCACGAAGAACACGATGACGAAACATTGGATCACCAACCGGTCCTTGCGACCTCGCACTAACCAACCCAGGAGGAAATGAAATGGCATCAACAGACATCGCATCAGCGGTACGTATCGCCGGAGCACTCGTCGGAGGCGGACTCGCCCTCGGCGGTGGCGCCATCGGTGCAGCAGTCGGTGACGGATTGGCCGGTAGTCAGACGATTGCCGCCATCGCCCGTCAGCCGGAGATTGAAGGAAAGGCTCGCCAGTACTTCTTTCTGACCGTGGGTCTGGTAGAAGCCATGTACTTCATCAACCTGCTGTTCATGGTCGTCTTCGTTTACGTTTTCAGCAAGCAATAGTCACTGCGGTCGCCCCGGCGCGTGAGCGGCGGGGCGACTCTGGAAATTCTCCAACAACCGAAAGAGACAGGCACCATGTTCATCGCCGAGTCAGTTTTCCTATTACCTAACGGTACGTTCGTTGTCGAACTACTCGTCGTTCTCGTGATCTTGTATTTCGCTACGACTAAAATTCTGCCGCCCCTCAACAAGGCGCTCGAAGCACGTCAGGAAAAGATCCGCACCTCATTGGAAGCCGCCGACGCCGCTAAGGCTGAAGCACAGGCTGCCGGTGACGAGCGCGCGCAGCTGCTCAATGAGGCTCGCAATCAGGGGCGCTCCATTGTCGCTGATGCGCAGGCCACGGCTGATCAGATTAAGGCTGACCAGGGTGAGCGTGGTCAGGCGGAGTACGACCGCAAGGTCGGCGCTGCCGCCAACGAAGTGAACGCCATTCGCCAGCGCGCTATCGACGAGGCTTCTGCTCGCATCGGTGAAGTTGTCTTCGAACTGGTTGCCAAGATTGTCGGTCGTGAAGTTGACCAGTCCTCCCACCAGGACCTCATTCGTGAAGCCGTTGCTGCACTCAATACTGAGGCGCAGAAGGGCGCCGGGCGTTAAGCATGTTGCCAAAGCTTGAGGGTTACGCCGCGGCCATTCTGGGCTCGCTCGATGCAGCCGCCGTGGCTGAAGTCGCTCGCGAGCTTGAAGTGGTTGACGCGACGGTGGACACCCGCAGCGACCTCCGCGCCGTGTTTACCGACACGGCTATTTCGGCGACTTCTCGTGGGGCAGTGGCCCGTGATCTTTTTGCCAACAAGGTTGTGCCGGCCACGGCTCGTATTGCCGCCTACGCCGCGCTTTCCGCGCCGGCTCAGGACGTACCGGGCGCGCTGGGTGATGCCGCGCACTACGCCCTGGAAAAGTCGCACGCCGAGCGCTACATCCCCCACGGTCTTTCTCTGCTGGCCGCTCGTAAGCGCGTCGCAGGTTTCGCTGACGCAGTTCTAGAAGATCTTCCCACTGATGCCTTCGGCGCTATCGAAGATGATCTGTTCCGTTGGGCGCGCACCATCGAAGCGAACGCTGATCTACGCCGTCTGCTCGTTGACCGCGACGCCTCGATTGAGAGTCGACTGGGGATCACCGCACAGCTGCTCGACGGCAAGGCTTCGGCGGCCTCCGTGCGCCTGGCGCTGTACGTCATTGAGGGTGGTCGCCCCCGTGACGTTGTGGGAACGCTCGACTACTTAGTCGACTACACCGCGATGGCTCGTAACTGGCGCGTCGCGCGTGTGCGCAGTGCCTTTCCTCTCGAGGAAGTGAGTCGACAGGCGCTCATCGCTTCACTGTCGGCTCTTACGGGGACCCCCGTAGACTTACAAATTACCGAAGACCCCTCCCTCCTCGGCGGAATACTCGTCGAAGTTGGTGATCTCCGCCTCGACGCGACGACTCGAGGCCGGCTCGGGGCGCTACGCGAGAGCGTGGCGAACGGGGCCACTACCAATCTGCTGTCTAATCGAAACGAAAAGTAAAGGAAACTGTGATGACTGAGCTCACCATTAGTGCCACTGAAATTACCGAGGCGCTGCGTCGTCACGTTACTGAGTACAACCCCACCGTGGGCGCCGAACAGGTCGGCCGCGTCGTGGAGGTCGGTGACGGTATCGCTCGCGTGTCTGGTCTACCCAATGCCAAGGTCAACGAACTGCTCGAGTTCGCCGACGGCACCGTGGGCCTCGCGATGAACCTCGACGAAGACACTATCGGCGCCGTGGTGCTCGGTGGCGTGGACGGCATCGAAGAAGACCAGGTTGTTCGCGCGACCGGCAACATTCTCTCTATGCCCGTTGGTGACGCCCTGCTCGGTCGTGTAGTCGACGCCTTGGGTCAGCCCATTGACGGCAAGGGACCACTCGTGGGCGCGCTGAGTCGCCGTATGGAAGTCCAGGCTCCCGGCATCGTGGGACGCCAGCCGGTCGGAGAACCCATGCAGACGGGTATCAAAGCCATTGACGCCATGACCCCGATTGGCCGTGGCCAGCGTGAACTGATCATCGGTGACCGTAAGACGGGTAAGACCACTGTGGCTATCGACACGATTCTGAACCAAAAGGGCCAGAACGTGAAGTGCATCTACGTGGCCATTGGCCAGAAGAACTCCTCCGTGGCACAGACCGTCAAGACCCTCGAAGACCACGGCGCCATGGAATACACGGTGGTCGTTGTCGCCTCCGCCGGCGACCCCGCACCGTTCAAGTTCCTCGCCCCCTACGCCGGGTGCGCTATTGGCCAGCACTGGATGGAAAACTCCGAGCACGCGCTCGTGGTCTACGACGACCTCTCCAAGCAGGCTGAAGCCTACCGTCAGGTCTCCCTGCTCCTGCGCCGCCCGCCAGGTCGTGAGGCCTACCCCGGTGACGTTTTCTACCTGCACAGTCGCTTGCTGGAGCGCGCCGCAAAGCTGAGCGACGATCTTGGTGGTGGATCCTTGACCGCCCTACCCATCATCGAAACCAAGGCCGGCGATATCTCCGCCTACATTCCCACCAACGTGATTTCGATCACCGACGGTCAGGTCTTTTTAGAGTCCGACCTGTTCTACTCGGGTATTCGTCCGGCTATCAACGTTGGTAACTCGGTGTCACGAGTGGGTGGCGCTGCGCAGACCAAGGCCATGAAGTCAGTCTCGGGTTCGCTGAAGCTCGACCTCGCGCAGTTCCGTGAGCTGGAGTCCTTCGCGACTTTCGGCTCGGAACTCGACAAGGTTTCCCAACAGCAGCTCGACCGTGGCTACCGTCTCACCGAGTTGCTCAAGCAGGGCCTCAACGCTCCTCTACCCGTCGAAGAACAAGTTCTGGTTATCTACGCGGGCTCCAAGGGCTGGGTGGACTCAGTTCCAGTGGCGGACGTTCGTCGCTTTGAGACCGAATTGCTCCAGACCTTCAAGGCTAAGCACTCCGACTTACTCGACACCATCCGCACCACCGGCGCCCTGCCGGATACGGCTGCCCTGGACGCCGCTCTGACCAGCTTCATCGCTGGCTTCGCGACCAGTAACTAAGTAACGAACTAGACCAGGACTGAGAAAGGAGGGAGATTATGGCTGGAGGACAAGAACGAATTTTGCGTCGTCGAATTAAGTCGGTACAAGCGACGCGTAAAATTACGAAGGCGATGGAGCTGATTGCCGCCTCACAAATTTCACGCTCTCAGCACCGCATCACCGCTAATCGCCCCTTTCGAGCGGGCATGAGTCGAATCATTCTCGAAGCAGCCCAGGGTGACCCGGCAGCGGCTTCGAAGTTGCTCGGCGTACCCGAAAAAGTAGAGCAGGCCACGGTTCTCGCCATTGTGGGCGATCGCGGACTCTCGGGTGCCTACAACTCCTCAGTCTTGCGGGCCACTGAACGTTTGGTCGCCGAACTCACCGCGAACGGGACGCAAGTTCGTCTCTTCTGCGTTGGCAAGAAGGCCCCGGCCTACTTCCGTTTCCGTGGACTCAGTGTGGAAGCCAGCTTTCAAGGTTTCTCGGATCGGCCCGAATTCTCGAACGCGCGTGACGTTGCAAATGCCGTGGCCTCCGGATTCATCGCCGGTGAGTCCCAGCAGGTGCTCCTCGTCTCGACCGCCTATCGCTCCGCGGCTAGTCAGTCCGTGGTTAGTCGTCAGTTGCTGCCATTGACCTTGCCCGACGCTCCGGTCGAAACCGCCAAGGTCGTCAAGGGCTACACCGAGTTCGAACCCGAAGTAGAGCGGCTGATGGCCGAACTGGCCCCCAAGGCCCTAGAGAGTGAGATCTTCACTGCTCTACTGGAAGGCGCCGCCGCCTTTCACACGAGCCAGCAGCGAGCTATGGCTGCTGCCACCGATAATGCCGACGAGCTCGGCCGTACTTTGACCCGCATTATGAACCGAGCCCGCCAGGACTCGATCACCACCGAAATCATGGAAATCGTGGGTGGAGCCGAAGCGCTCCGCTCGGGAAAGTGAGTAACAAATGACCATGGCACCTGACAAGATCAACCTCGAGATGGGACGCGTTGTCGCGATCGCCGGACCCGTGGTGGACGTTGAGTTCCCTCCGCACTCGTTGCCGGAGATTAACCACGCAGTCGAAATGGATATCGAGCTCGATGGCGTGACGATTACCGTGACCGGCGAAGTGGCCCAGCAGATTGGTGAAGGCCGTGTGCGCTGCGTGTGCATGAAGCCCACCGACGGTCTCGTTCGTGGCGCCCTCGTGCGTCAGACTGGGCGCGGCATCTCGGTGCCCGTGGGTGACGCCGTACTGGGACACGTGTTCAACGTTCTCGGCCAGCCCCTCGACACCGACGACATCGGACCAATCGAGGACCGCTGGGAAATTCACCGCAACCCGCCGGCCTTCGACACCCTCGAGCCTCGCGCGACCATGTTCGAAACCGGAATCAAGGTCATTGACCTGCTGGCTCCCTACGTACAGGGTGGAAAGATCGGCCTCTTCGGTGGTGCCGGAGTAGGCAAGACCGTCCTTATCATGGAAATGATTCGACGCGTGGCCGAACAGCACGACGGTGTGTCGGTGTTCGCCGGAGTGGGCGAGCGTACCCGTGAAGGTACTGACCTCCTCCTCGAAATGCGCGAGTCAGGCGTTATCGAAAAGACCGCTCTGGTCTACGGCCAGATGGACGAACCACCGGGCGTGCGACTGCGCGTCGCTCTGGCCGCTTTGACGATGGCGGAGTACTTCCGTGACGTTAAGAACCAGGACGTCTTGCTCTTCGTGGACAACATCTTCCGCTTCGTCCAGGCTGGCTCTGAAGTATCCACGCTGCTCGGCCGTATGCCGAGTGCGGTGGGTTACCAGCCGACTCTGGCCGACGAGATGGGTGAACTTCAGGAGCGCATCACCTCCACCCGAGGTCGCTCCATCACCTCACTGCAGGCCGTCTACGTTCCCGCGGACGACTACACCGACCCGGCTCCGTTCACGACCTTCACCCACTTGGACGCCACGACCGAATTGAGCCGTCAAATTGCCGCGCTGGGTATCTACCCGGCCGTGGACCCGCTGACCTCAACGTCGAACATCTTGGCGCCGGAAATCGTGGGTGACCGTCACTACGCCGTGGCTCGTCAGGTGCAGCAGATTCTGCAGCGCTACAAGGAACTGCAGGACATTATCGCTATCCTCGGACTCGATGAACTGTCAGAAGAGGACCGCGTGACCGTGTCGCGTGCCCGTAAGATTCAGCGCTTCCTGTCCCAGCCGATGTTCGTTTCGAAGATCTTCACTGGTATCGACGGCATCAACGTGCCCGTCGAGGAGACCATTGAGTCCTTCGAGCTGCTCGTGAAGGGTGACCTTGACGCCTTCCCCGAGCAGGCCTTCCTGAACGTTGGTGGAGCTTCAGACGTCGAGCGTAAGTCCGCCGAGTTGCAGGCCAACTAAGCGTGGCTGGTTCCCTCTTCGTAGAAATCGTGACGCCGGAGTCGGCGCTATGGGCGGGTAACGCCACGGCGCTGATCGGTAGGTCGAGTGACGGTGAATTCACCGTCTTGGCACAGCACACCCCCCTAGTGGGTGACATTGTGCCGAGCGTGGTTCGCGTTACCACTGCGGATGGGGAGCGCTCCTTCGTGGTTCACGGAGGATTCTTCCAGGTGGGTTCCGAAGGTTCGTTCGAGAACACTCGTGCTACGGTTTTGGCCGGAATCGTCGAAGACGTCGCCACTTTGGATGTTCCACGGGCCCAAGCGGCGAAGGACGCCGCGGATGCGGCCCTGGCGGCCCTGCGCGGTGACGAGGGCGATGGAGGCGAAGTCGCAGCTCTGCGCGCAGCCCTCGCTCGAGCCGAACTGCGCCTAGCGGCGGCGCACTAGCGAGCCGTCACGTAGTCCAGTAGTTCCCGTCGGTCGCGTTCGAGCTCGTCGAAACGAGCTTTGACGACGTCGCCGATGGACACGAGTCCCACGAGTCGCTGGTTCTCAAGAACGGGAATATGACGAATTCTCTTGGTGGTCATCTGCCCCATGAGTTCGGCACAGGATGTGGATAAATCGCAGGTGAACACCTCCGCGCTCATCAGACTCTCAACACTGTTCCCGAGGACGCTCGGACCCACGAGGGAGAGCGCCCGCACAATGTCGCGTTCGGAAATCATCCCCGCCAAGGGCTCCCCGGAGCCGGTGACGATCAATGCCCCTATACGTCGCGTACGTAATATTTCGACCACGTCAGCGACGAGGCGATCTTTGGAAATGGTGGCCACATCGTGACCCTTGTTATTGAGGATGTCGGCAACGTTCATAAAGCCCCCTCTTCCGTGTTGCTCGTGGTCGAAAGTGACCCCACTGGCAGAATAAACCGAGGAGAGAAGAAAAACTGGTCGCCTAGAGTCCAGAGTGCGAAAACTCCGTCAGATTGTTGTGACGGTGGATTGTTTCGACAATTCTCACGGTTCCGGACTTGGATCGAACCACCAGTGACTGCGTGGTGGCGCCAAAGTCGTGGTAGCGAACGCCGCGCAGGAAGTCGCCATCGGTAATCGCCGTCATGGAGAAAAAGCAGTTGTCCCCGGCGACGAGATCGTCGATGGAGAGAATTTTGTTCAGGTCGTAACCCAGTGCGCGAGCGGCGTCGGCTTCGGCCGCGTCCCGGGCGAACAGACGGCCCTGGATCTCGCCACCGAGCCCCTTCAACGCAGCCGCAGCGATGACGCCCTCGGGGGTGCCACCCGTACCGAGGAGAATATCGGCTCCAGAATCGGGCCAGGCGGTAGAAATGGCGCCGGCGACGTCACCATCGGTGATCGAGAGAATGCGAGCACCGGTGCTACGAACTTCATCCATGAGATCGCTGTGGCGATCGCGGTCGAGGATGACGACGCCGAGGTCGGCGACGTCCTTACCGAGTTTCTTTGCGAGGTTGCGAAGGTTTTCAGTGGGCGAGAGGTCGAGGCTGACCGTCCCTCGACCCTTGGGGCCGACGGCAATCTTGTCCATGTACACGCAGGGTCCCGGATTGAACATACTGCCCGCTTCGGACAGCGCAATGACCGCCACGGCTCCATTGCGACCTTTGGCGGTGAGGGTGGTTCCGTCGACGGGGTCAACGGCGATATCCATTTTGGGCGGTCGACCATCACCAATGCGCTCGCCATTAAAGAGCATGGGGGCTTCATCTTTTTCGCCCTCACCAATGACGACTACGGCGTCCATGGATACCGAACCCAGGACGCGACGCATGGCATCAACGGCCGCACCATCGGCAGAGTTCTTATCGCCTCGACCCACCCAGTGGGAGGCGGCGATGGCTGCGGCCTCGGTCACACGGACCATTTCTAGCGCTAGGTTGCGGTCGGGTTCCGCCGGAATCTGCATGGACGGAGTTTAGTTCTTGCGCCGAGACTGGCCAAAACTGACGCGATATGTGCGTAACGGCAATACTGGAAGCCGTGAGCTCGCTCAGCATTACTCCAAGTGGACCACTCGAGGGCAGCGTGCCGGCCCTCGGAGCCAAGAACGCCGTCTTGAAAGAGATGGCGGCCTGTCTGTTGGCGTCGGGTACCCACCACCTGACGAACGTACCGGCCACCTCGGACGTGGCCACGATGAGCGAACTCTTAACCCACCTCGGCTGTGATGTTTCGTGGGCTGGCGTGCACGCTCTCGATATCGAGGTCCCGGCTGCTGATCAGCTGGTCCCGCACGCCCCGAGTCATCTCTTCGCCGCCATGCGGGCTTCGCTCGTCGTCCTCGGACCACTGCTGGCCCGATGCGGTGAGGCCACCATGGCCCTCCCTGGTGGAGACGACTTCGGGGGCCGCCCGATTAATTTTCATATTGACGGGCTCACGGCCATGGGCGGCTTCTTTAACAATGACCCCGAAATAATTCGTGGGTCACTGCCGACGGGTCGTTTGGTCGGCGCACGTATCACGCTGGAATATCCCAGTCATACGGCCACCGATAATTTGTTGATGGCGGCGGTACTCGCCGATGGGCGAACAGTTATCGATAATGCCGCGCGTGAACCCGAGGTCGAAGATCTCTGTCAGCACCTGATAGCGATGGGCGCGCGTATCGAGGGCTTGGGCACTTCGCGACTCACCATCGACGGGGTATCGGCGTTAGACCCGACAACCCACCACGTCGTCACTGACCGCGTCGTCGCCGCCACCTACCTCGGTGCGGGACTGGTGACGGGTGGGCGCGTGCACGTGCCTGACGCCCGTGGTGACCACATGGAGATGCTGCTGAGAAAGTTTCGTCACATGGGGGCGACTATTGATCTCAGTAATGGTATTGAACTCTCCGGTCCGTCTCGGGCTGCGGCTGTCGATGTAGCCACATTGCCGTATCCGGGGGTCGCCACCGACTACAAACCTCTCATTACCGCCATTTTGGCCACGGCGGATGGCGTGTCGGTCGTGACGGAGAATCTCTTCGATGGCCGCTTTCGCTACGTGGACGAGCTCTTGAAGATGGGTGCTCTCATTAGTACCGAGGGGCACCACGCGGTGATTCGTGGAATTATCCAGTTGACCGGAGCCGAGGTCTACGCCACTGACATTCGGGCCGGGGCCGCATTGACCCTGGCCGCCCTCCGAGCTGACGGCCCCACCGTGGTGCACGGGCTAGATCATATGGACCGGGGCTACGAAGATTTCGACGGCTGTCTGAGGAGCCTCGGCGCTACGGTAGAACGAAGAGCATGATTTCTCGCGACCCAAACGTACTGCTCGCTGAAGCCCGCAACGCCTCACGGGTCGCCCTGGCCCGGATGGTCACTTTCGTGGAGTCCGGTGGTCCGCAGCAACGCAGTACCGCCAGTTTGGCGTATCAATCGCCCCCACCCTACGTCGTAGGAATAACGGGCCCCCCGGGCGCTGGGAAATCCACCCTCACGGATCGTGTTATTACTACCGCCCTTACCGCGGGTGCTTTGGGTGATTTGACCTTCGAGCAAATTGCGGTGCTCTGTATCGACCCGAGTTCACCGTTTACCGGGGGTGCGATTTTGGGCGACCGTATCCGTATGCAGGATCACGCCACCGACGAGCACGTCTTCATCCGCTCGATGGCGACGCGCGGGAATCTGGGTGGTCTCTCCTTGGCCGTCCCCGACGCCCTTCGCGTGCTCGGCGCGGCGGGTTTTCCGCTGGCTCTCGTCGAGACGGTGGGCGTGGGACAGATGGAAGTAGACATCGCCTCGGCGGCCGATACGACCGTGGTGGTCACCAATCCGGGCTGGGGGGATTCGATGCAGGCCAATAAGGCGGGCCTGCTGGAAGTGGCTGATATCTTCATTATTAACAAGGCCGACCGGGCCGGCGTTCGAGAAACCCGTCGTGACCTCGAGCAAATGCTGGACCTCGGTGCGGACCGGGCCTGGCGCCCCCTGATTTTAGAGACGGTGGCGGCCGACGGCCGAGGAACTGAAGAGATGTGGAAGGCCATTGCCGAGCACCGTGAATTCCAAATTCGCACTGGGGAGCTCGAGCGACGTCGTCGGGCTCGCACCGGCAAGGAACTATCGCGCGTTTTAGGAATCGAAGTGAGTCGTCGCGTGAAGAACTTGTCGGAGGGCAAACTCTACGACGACGCCATTGATCAACTCGTTCGCGGAGTAACCGACCCCTACAGTGCGGCGGAGACCCTCCTGGCTCAGACGTGAGTGCTTCGTCGGTGGTGTACGACATCATCTTTGTCGTGCACCTCATGGTGGCGTGCATCAGCGTCGCACTCCTACTCAGCCTGAGCCGAGGTTACGGTAATTTCGATGAGAAGTCCCTCGGAATACTCCGACAAAGGTTTCCCCTTTCGACGAATTGGACCGCGAGAATTTTCCACCTGATGCCGCTGAGCGGGATCGCACTCATCGCGAGTGGCGGAGCGGATGTACGAGGTTCTCACCTCTGGATCGTTCTGGGACTCACGACCTATCTCGTGGCCGCCGGTCTACTGGAGGCGAGGATTTTGCCATTAGAACGTCGCGTGGCGACCGTCGTGCGCGAGGGCAGTGTCGATGTCGGGGCCGTGCGTTCTCTGGTGATGCGTTACGCAGCTTCGGTGAACGTATTGTGCTTTCTCGTCCTACTCGCGACGATCGTGATGGTCTGGCAACCGAACTAGAGGGTGGTGAAAGCGGGTCGGCCAATCATGCCAGCCGCCACCGTGGCGTTGGTGCGCTCATCAATGAGAACAAAACTCCCCGTGACGCGGTTATCGCTGTAGTCATCGATAACGAGTGGTGAAGCGCAGGTGATACTGACAAAGCCAATGTCGTTCAAGCTGAGTTCCTCGGTGGGCAAACTCTGAAGGGTGTCAAGCGAGAGGTGGCCGGCCACCGAGGTGACGCGCGCGGGAGTCGATCGTGTGGTGTGCTTCACCCGAAGGCGGGTACCGGGTCGTAGCGGCTGGTCGGAAAACCAACAGATGGTGGCCTCGAATTCGGAGGTGACCTGCGGTAGGGGCGCGGTGGCGATGATGTCGCCTCGTCCGGCGTCAGTTTCGGCGACGAGGTCGAGATCAATGCTCAGTCCCGGTAGCGCCTCGGTATTGTCACCACGCAGGCCGTTGATTGAGCGAATCGTGGTGCGTACGCCCTGGGGAAGAAGGGTGACCTCGTCCCCGGCGTGCAGACCGCCGCCATTGAGCGTGCCGGCGTAGGTGCGACCACCACCGTCTTGGCGAAGTACCCACTGAATCGGCAAACGAGCACCCGAGTGCTGTGAGGACCACGCGCCACTAGGCGAGTTTTCGAGGGCGCTTAAGACCGTAGGCCCGTTGTACCACGGGGCGGCGGCCGACGGATCGACCACGTTGTCACCTTGGAGGGCGGATACCGGGATAACGAGAACGTCGTGAAAACCAATTTTTTCTGCCAGGGCGTGAACGTCAGCGACGACGGCGTCGAAGCTGCCGCGGTCCCAGTTGATCGAGTCCATCTTGTTCGCGGCCACGATGACGTTACGCACTCCTAAGAGCGCGGCGATGCACAGGTGACGACGCGTCTGCTCCTTGAGTCCACTGGCCACGTCGAGCACAACGAGAGCGAGGTCGGCCGTGGAGGCACCCGTGGCCATATTGCGCGTGTATTGAATGTGCCCAGGGCAGTCCGCGATGACGAACTTACGCGACGGCGTTGACGCGTAACGGTAGGCCACGTCGATGGTGATGCCCTGCTCGCGCTCGGCGCGCAGTCCGTCGGTGACGAAGGATAAATCAAGGTCCCCAACACCACGCTTGGCCGAGGCCGCCGCGACGGCATCGAGCTGGTCGTCAAAGAGTTGACGAGTATCGACGAGCAGTCGTCCAATCAGCGTTGACTTCCCGTCGTCCACTGAACCGACGGTTGCGAAACGTAGGAGGTCACGGGTAGGGCGGGGCATTAAAAGTACCCTTCGCGCTTGCGATCTTCCATGGCGGTCTCGGAGAACTTGTCGTCGGCTCTGGTCGCCCCGCGTTCGGAGACGTTGGAGGTGGAAACCTCATCGATGATGGCGCTGAGCGAACTGGCGTTGCTCGCCACGGCTCCGGTGCACGAGGCATCACCCACGGTGCGGTAGCGGACCACGCGGCGCTCGACAATTTCGCCCGGTCGAGCTTCGATGAACTCGCCGACGGCTAACCACATACCGTCACGAGAGATGACGTCACGCTCATGGGCGAAGTAAATGGACGGGAGAGGGACATTTTCTCGCTGGATGTACTGCCACACGTCGAGTTCAGTCCAGTCTGACAAGGGGAAGGCGCGTAGGTGTTCGCCGGGATTGACCTTGCCCTGATAGAGGTGCCAGAGTTCGGGGCGCTGTTGGCGAGGATCCCATTGGCCGAAGGAGTCACGGAAGGATAAGACTCGCTCTTTGGCTCGAGCCTTATCCTCGTCACGCCGCGCGCCTCCGAAGGCCGCGTCGAAGCCGTGTTCGTTGATGGCATCCAGGAGGGTCACAGTCTGGAGGCGATTACGCATTCCCATAGGACCGGGATCGCTCACGCGACCACTGTCTATGGACGCCTGAACACTGGCGATGAGCAGGCGCACGCCGTAGTGCTGGGCGGCTTCGTCGCGGTAGGTAAGGACTTCGGGGAAATTATGACCCGTGTCAATGTGCATGACCGGAAAGGGAATTCCCTGGGGGGCGAAGGCCTTGTGGGCGAGGTGCAGG
Organism: uncultured Actinomycetes bacterium; assembly: GCA_903860915.1. GTDB lineage: Bacteria > Actinomycetota > Acidimicrobiia > Acidimicrobiales > RAAP-2 > RAAP-2. Next base: position 271,496 of record CAIOSJ010000025.1, read on the forward strand.
AGTACGGCCGAATCCTTGCCACCGGAGAACAGGAGTACGGGTCGTTCGCACTCAGCTGCGACCTCGCGCAGGATGAAAATAGCGTGAGATTCAAGGAGGTCGAGGGAATCGACCCTATTGTCGGTGGTGGGAGAGGGGCTCATATTTAAGGGGTCATTCAAAGGCTTTTAATACTCTAGTGATTCAGTAGGCTTTTAACAACATCGGATGAAAGTTGCCACCGTGAGTTCCACCAGCCCAGAACTAGTGTCCAGTCTTGCTGGAGTATCACAGCGTCTCGAGACAGCCTCGCCGGGGGAAATCATCTCCTGGGCTCTCAGTCAATTCACTCGACCAGCCTTCGCTTGTTCCTTCGAGGATTTGGCCCTGCTCAACATGTTGCGAGAAGCCCAACCCAACATCCCCGTAATTTTTCTCGACACGCAAGGTCATTTCCCAGAAACCCTCTCGTTCTTGGACGAGATGACGACCCGGTGGTCGCTCAATGTTGTTCGAACCACCCCGACCGCCGACGCCGACGCGTGGCCCTGTGGTACGGGAGAGTGCTGCCAACGGCGCAAGGTCGAACCCTTGGGTCGAGCGCTCGCGGCCTACGACGTCTGGTTCACCGCGGTGAAACGGGTGGACGCCGTGACACGTCGCGCTATGCCAATTGTCTCGTGGGATGAAAATTTCGGTCTCGTCAAGGTCAATCCCCTGGCTCTCTGGAGCGATGATGATGTCAGCTACTACCTGCGCTCTCACGAGATCCCCGAGCACCCCCTGTGGGCCGATGGCTACGCTTCAATCGGCTGCGCGCAGGTGACTGTTCGACCAGCCGCTGGTGCCGACCGACGTTCGGGTCGATGGGTGGGAAGCGACAAGGAAGAATGCGGTCTTCACGAGGGCTGATATCCACCACTTGTAGTAATTCATTGACTATTTTAACTCCAACGCATTATTCGTGTGATTGGAGCTTCGGTGTTACTACTACTCATCGCTGCTATATGGCTAATTGTCATGGTGATGTTTGGCTTTAGCAAAGTCCGCGACTTTCAATTTGAACGATCAATTGATTCTTTCCGTGATGGATTTGAGCGTTTGAGCAGTCGTGGCAAGGCTTTTGTGCAGCCGGCGGGTCGTTCGGACGATGATGATTTTCTCGACTCCGATAATGAAGACGGTCACTACGAACCCCTCCGGCAACCGCGCTTGCGAGTAGTGCCGCCGAACGCTACTGCCGCAGATATGGCGGCGGAACTCAGTTGGTCTGAGTGGAGTGAGGAATTGGCCTTCGATGACGCGAGATTCACCACCTCCCCACGTCAACCAGTCTCACGTGCGGCCGCGTATCACGCGCCGGTGCCGACTCAGGTACGAAGGGTGGCGCCAACTCGACCTACGATGAGCGGACCGCGTCAGTTGCGCCGTACGATTTCGCGTTCGTCCCTCGTGAGCACCGCCGTACTTACGGTGGCTTCGATCGCGACTGGTTGGTTTCTCCTTAATCTCCTCGCCATCGTTTCTTGGGTGGCCACAATTGCCTACTTCTCGATGATGTACGTGGCATTTACACAAGACGAGGCGAAGGCTCTGAGTCCGTCGTTTGTTGACCGCGAACGTGAGAACGAAGTTGAAATGGCGGCACCAATCTCCATCGGTCAGCCGTCGCCGGTATTTGTTCCTGAATCTGGTGACACGTGGACGAGAGAGGCCGCCCCGCGCTACGCCTCGGGCCAATAGCCCACCTCTAAATCCGACTAATCTAAAGATGTCGTTTGGGGGTGTAGCTCAGTTGGTAGAGCGCTACGTTCGCAATGTAGAGGCCAGGGGTTCGAATCCCCTCATCTCCACCAAAATCCGACATGTGCTGAGCGACGCATCGAAACGTGCACCGACTCACGGCGTGTATCTGCACGTTCTCAGCGATTTCTGAGAGTGTTACCCGGGTGCTGCTGGCACAATTGCCGTACCGGTGCTCCCACGCCGAATGCCTCGCCGGAAGGTGCCCTCGAGTGTGTCGACGACGACCTGATTGAACTGAGACGCCCGCCTCGCACTCGCTACTGAGTCTCGTCGAGACCGGGCAAGAACTGTAACCTTCGATTATGTGGCCTTGCGTGCAGTTGTGTGAATGTCAATTGATGTCACTGGGCGTCCTCAAGAGTCAAAGAATCCGACGGTGAATGCCTCACGAGCACTGAGGTGGGGCGACCCCTCGTCGGCTCCACGACTCGCCCTCGGACACTCCCACTGGTCGCTCACGGGCCTTTCTACTTCCGTCATGAGTCTCTTACCCCAACTGGCTGAGGGCGGATGCGAACTCCTCGAAGTCAACTTGACTAGTGATCTCCTAAGTACGGCGCGCGAGGCCAAAAAACTCGGCTTCGTCATCTTGGGTCAGGGCCTGTGCGTAACGGCCGAGGAGACGAAGCCCATTATTGCTGCGGCCTCAGAATTGGGCGTCGTGGGTTTGAACTTACACCTCGGTCATTCATTTATGGAGCCCGCGGAAAGCGTGGATCTAGTAGGTGAGACGAGGACTTTGGCTGACGCCGCTGGAATCACCTTGCTCGTGGAGACCCATCGAGGTCGTATAACTCAAGACCTCCTACGTACTAGTCAACTCATCACGTTGGACCCGTCGCTACGATTCACGCTCGACCTCTCGCACTACTGGGTCGGGAACGAGGGTGAAGGAAATAACTCCGAGAAGTTTCGAATTCTGTTGCAGCAAGTGCTAGAGCGAACTCTCGTTATTCACGGTCGGATAAGTGACGGCGAGTCGGTCCAAATTGATATTGGAGAACGAGCCGAGAACGTCGCCGTTTCCGCCTTTCGAGATAACTGGTCACGCGCTATGTCGGCGTGGCTTACGAGGGCACAACGTGGCGATGTCTTTGTCTTCGAACCGGAGTTGGGACCATGGCCGTACGCCCAGATTGGCCGTGATGGCCGTGAATTTAGCGATCGTTGGCGGCAGTCACTGCTCATGGCGGACATTGGCCGCGAGGCGTGGTCTGCTGCTGTGGCTGGGCTACGGTGACCTCTTGATAGCCACATCCGCGGGTTCTGTATCCCCCTAGCCCCGCCGGCGCCCTCCTTGCCTGATATGAACGTGGAAACCCCGAACTCGGCCGAATTTGAGTGCGTCGTACTCTCAACCAGCGCAGCATGAAATCACCAAGCAAAACTGTCAACAAAACCGTCATCAGTTCCCTCGTTAGAAGCGCGATTACTTCGCGAGCATTGTGGTCACAAGGCAGTGAGCGAGAAAGCTCGGCCCGGTAGGCGGCACTGTTGTAAGAGGACGAGTCCTCGCCACCGTGGCGGTGGAGCCAATGGGACTTTCCTTGGTCACACTAGGAGCGTGACATTTCTGCTGACTATCGTCAGTGGCACTAGACCGCATCCCGGCAAGATGTGAATCACTGGTGGACACGTGCCCCTATGTCGGTTCAGCGGGGAACATCTCGCCACGCCAAACCCTTGTACGCGTCGGGCTCACGCGGCAGACCGAGAACTCTCTCGCCAATAATGTTCCGCTGAATTTCCGAGGTTCCGCCCTCTATGGAATTCGCCCGTGTTCTGAGAAATTGTGTTACCCACTCCGCCGCATCAGAGTCGGATATTTCCCAGGCTGTTGCGGCTAATCCACGGATGTCCATTGCGATTTCCTGCAGCCGTTGATTTGACGCGGCCTTGGCAATTTTAGTGAGTGAACCTTCAGACCCCCCGGCTCGACCGGCAGCCCGGCTATCTCGAGCCCGATCGATGCTTAAAGCGAGAACTCGATCGTTGACGGCGGCACGAACAAGTTGATGGCGAGCGCTGGCCGGCAAATTTTGTCCGAGAGTACGAGCGAATTGCTCAATCTCGAGATAGGGCTTCCCGCCCAAAATTTCGTCGGAGGACTTGCGCTTTTTTTGGGCTAGGCCCGATAGCGCGAAACGTTCAGCGCCGAGGGTGGACTGTGTGGCGGACCACCCCTCACCACGAGGGCTGATGCGATCGATATCCGGGACGCGAACGTCCGAGAGAAATACCTCGAAGAATTCGTGCTGCCCCGCCATATTGACGAGGGGGCGCACTTCGACACCCGGACTCTTCATGTCGAGACCAAAGTAGGTAATGCCCTTGTGCTTTATCTGATCGGGATCGGTGCGAGCGAGCAACATCGCGCGTTCCGAACTTTGCCCGAAGGTGGTCCATACCTTTTGGCCATTGACCACCCACTCGTCACCATCGCGAACGGCAGTCGTGGCCAATGAGGCGAGGTCCGAGCCCGACCCGGGTTCGGAGAACAACTGGCACCAGCGCTCGTCGCCCGATAGCAGTGGCGGAAGCAAGTGCCGCTTGGTTTCTTCCGACGACCACTGCTGGATGGTGGGGGCCGCGAGGGCTAGTCCGGAACCGCTGGGCGTAACCGGTACACCCCACGAGTGCAGCAACGAGAGCGCTCGCTGGGCCATTTCCGTGCTGAGACCACGACCCCCGTGTTCGCGCTCGTAGTGGGGTGCCACCCAACCCGCCCGGCCGATGGCGTGGACGACCCCACGCCGATCGATGGTGTCGTTGAAGTCCACAATCGCCTCGACGTCGCCCGCTCGAGCGGCGTCGATCCATTCGATCGGCAGAATGGTCGCGAGTAGTTCTTCGAGCTCGTCGCGTCCGGGGAAATCGGTCGGACTAGGCACGCGACATGCGTTCATTGATGTCCTCGGGGAGGCCGTAGGGAAGAGTGCGCTCGCGCTCGAGCGAGGCAGTACGGCCGAGGTCGTCACGGTCCCGCACCAGACGCTTCACCCTTTGATTGGTTCCCGGCGAATTGGTCGATATCTCAAGTGCTAGAGCCCGCACTTTGTTATTCAACTCAGCTTCCGTCACGCAGTAGTCGGCGAGACCGATTCGCTCGGCCTCGTCACCATTGATTCGACGGCTCGTGTACATGAGTTGCTTGGCCATGGAGCGACCCACTCGCTCGGGTAGGCGAACCGACATGCCCCAAATCGGGACGAGCCCCCACTGTCCGTGCGTGTCGCCCAATTTCGCCGTGTTCGCGACAACTATGAAATCACAGGCGAGGGCTAATTCGAGTCCACCGGTGAAACAGTGTCCGTGCACTTTGGCAATGGTCGGCTGGGGCAGATTTTCCAAGGCGTCCACGGTCTCGGGTTCGAAGTGACGACTCGGTGCACGTTCGCCTTCGGCAATCGAGGTGAGATCGTGCCCAGCGCAAAATGACCGACCGGCGCCTTCGAGTATGACGCAGAGTATTGAGGAGTCGTTCGCTACCTTGTCGAGAATAACCCGAAGTTCTACGAAGACTTGAGGGGTGAGGGCGTTAAGTTTGTCTGGGCGATTCAGGGTGATCGTGCACAGTCCGTGGTCGGTGGATGCAAGAACGAGCGCTTCGGTTTCGGACATACTGACAGTATGCCTGTCCAGCGCTGGCTGATGCGCGAAGGTGGGCGCGCTCGACGTCCGCGCTCTGGTTTCTTACATTTCGACCTGGGGCGTGACGAGGAACTTCTCGCCAGTGGCCTGACGCGCGTAGGCGGCCATGACGTCGGGGTCGAGAACTTGGCTGAGGGAAATTTCGCGGGTGTAGGAACTAGCGAAAGTGGTGTATATCGAGTCAGCAACCCGTTGACGAAGTCGAGCGGTGCCCTCTGCGCCAAGACCCGCCAGGAAGGGAGTCAAAAGCCAACCGCCCAAGCCCCACGCGAAGCCGAAACTGCGCGTCAGGACCGTGGTGGAACGATCGAGTCCACCGTAGATGTAGACCTGCTTGTGCGTGGTCGAGCCGTAGCGGCTGTAGGTCGTCGCGTTGGCGCTGGAGGAGACTTCCATTGCGGTCAGAATCTGGCTCGCCAGTGTCCCGCCACCGGTGGCGTCAAAGGCCAAGGTGGCCGACGTGGCGCTGAGGGCCGCAATGAGATCGCTCATGAAGTTTGCGTGACTTGAATCGCAGACGTAGGTCGCTCCGAGCTCGCGCAATATGGATGCCTGGGCGGGGGTGCGCACAATATTGACCAGAGGAATTCCCTCTTCCTGGCAGAGGCGAACGAGCATCTGACCGAGGTTGGAAGCAGCCGCGGTGTGCACGAGGGCGACGTGGCCCTCTCGACGCATGGTTTCGACCATTCCTAGTGCGGTAAGGGGGTTGACAAAAGACGACGCCGCCGCGCGCGCCGGAGTCCCGGTGGGCAGGGCCAGGCAGAGCGACGCATCGACAGCGCGATATTGGCTATACATGGCGCCACCAGCCACCGCAACAGTCTGGCCGAGTAGCGCTTGGGCCTGTGGTGAAGCACCCGCCGCGATAACGGTCCCGGCTCCCTCGTTTCCGACGGTCATGGAAAGGCCAAGTCGGCCAGAAAGCGAACGCAGAGTCGCGGGATCGATGGATGCCAGTACTTCGAGCTGACCTGTCCCGTCCAACACTGTGGCGCTACTCACGTCAGCGCCGGCCAGTAAGAGACCGAGGTCGGAGGGATTAATGGGAGCGGCCTCGACACGGATGAGGACTTCGTTGTCGCCGGGCGCGGCCACTGACACCTCTATCAATGAGAGGTGCAGGGTTCCCTCTGCAGTGACGGTGGAGCGAATCTGAAGCCCCGTCGTAGGAAGTGATGTCATGTCTGGAGTCGTCCTTTTTGGAAATATTGCCCGCGCTACAAAAGTATGTAACTCACCTGTGAGCATACGGAGTCACTACGGACGGGGTGCGAAGTGGGCTGATGCAGCCAGATGCGCCACTGTGTGCCCAGCAATGCACCACCGGACCTTGTCCTTCCCGCTGGGGATACCTAGTCGAATTCCTCAGGGACAGCTCAATCTGGAGGTACGTAGTAGTTTTTCGCCGCGAACTCCGAGTTGTGGTTAAGAAAATGCTAGTTTCATCCTTCGAAACTTCTGAGGGGGAGATATGAAAACGAATGTAGAAATTTCAGCCGAGACTACGGCTTCTGCTGAAGTTCTGTGGGATTTAATCAGTGATATTTCGCTACCCGCTCAGTTCTCTCGGGAATTTAAGGGCGCGGAGTGGATAACGCCCGCTGCGCTCGGCTCTCAATTTGTAGGGCACAACGCAGTAGGAGAGTTCACCTGGTCGACGACGTCAACGGTTACTGGCTATACCCCGAATGAGGTTTTCGAATGGACCGTGGAGGACGTCAACGAACCGGTGGCCATATGGGGCTTTCGCGTAGTCCGGGGTGATGTTTCAACCCTCACGATGTACGCGACGATTGGTGATTCTTTCCGCGAACGGCGCTACCCCACGGACGCGGCTCTCGCCGAGCGTATGGCTATGTGGGAAGTCAACATGCGCGATACCGTCGACGGCATCGTGGCGCTGGCTGAAGCGGCACACTCCTAAACCTTTCCCCGAGCGTCGATAGAGCCGAGCGACCACGGCCGATGAGAGGTACGCTACTTTCGTGCTTCCGCCGCAATCCGCCACTCCGAAGGGTTTGCCCGAGCCCCCCGAGGGTCGAGTAGCGATTCCGCCCGCGGGACTCGGTCCACAAGCTCAGATGTCCGGTGGACGCCGTGGTCGTCGTGGCGCTGAACACCGACATTCACAGGGCACGCAGTCCGGCATGGTCATACGCGATGGGCGCCCCTACGATCCCACGTGGGATGCGTGGCGACCACCACGACGCTGGCCGGGAGTCCTGTTTTCTTTTTTGGCGGTAATTGGTCTCATTGCTGTTCTGGCGCACCACAAACCGGTTAAAAAAGTTGTACCGGTATACGTCGTTCCGCCGCATTCGGTTATTCAGGGTTCCTATATTCCCTATCTCAGTCCGCATTCGAAGTATCTCTACCATTTCGCGGGTCTGGCGTCCGTAGCCAGTCTGCCGCTGACCGTAAAGAATCCCACGACCATTTGGACCTTCGGCTGTCAGTGCAGTTCAAATTTTGGCGTCACTATCCGCGACGCCAACGGTGAAATAATTTCGGTTCCCGTCAACGTCATAGGAAAATTTTTCACGAGCACCGTCTTATTGCTGGCCAAAGGGCACTATTCCATAGGGGTGATCGGAAGCGGTCTATGGAGTATTTCCGTGATCAACCCAGTGGGATTACCGTCGCAACCTCCAACTTTCAGTTATCTCAGTAATAAGTCGAGCATGCTGGGACCCTTCTCGGGAGCCGACCACCATCTCGACATGTCAGTATTGGCCGAGCTGGGCGTGGTAACGGAGGTCGTGATGTACACCGAGTCCGGAGGGTTTCTCGGCTCGGTATTCCACACCAACACTTCGACTCACAGCTACGTCTCACTCCCGAGTTCACGGGGTCGATTCTTCCTCGTGGTGCAAAGTTCTGGGCTCTGGCACGCCAGCGTTTCTCCCTAGTTGTTACCCGTGACCATCACCCCACTGTTGAGTGTGGTCATTCCGGCCCACGGAGTGGCAAAAACTCTCGGTACCACGGTGGCATCAGTTCATACGGCCACGAGGGAGTCCTACGAAATAATTATTGTGGTCGATGGAGATTCGGATGACTCTCTGCTCGTAGCCCAGCAACTCGCCAGCGAATCTGCTCTCATCCGGGTTGTGCACCTCGTGGTAAGTGGAGGTCCATCACGGGCGCGTAACGAAGGTCTGGCCGTAGCGACGGGGGACTGGGTTCTTTTTCTCGATGGTGATGATCGCCTCGAACTAGGCGCGCTGGATATCTTGCTACGCGCCGTGGCTGCTGGGGACATCGGCTCCCTCGGTAGGTTCAACGCCGTCGATGAAAATGATGTCGTCCTCGATATTGGAACCTGGTCGACGTTCCAATTGCAACCCGTGATAGTGCGCAAGGGGAAATTAGTACCGAGCGCGCTCAACCCGGAATCTGTACTCACTCGACTTGTGACGCCACCTCCGGGCGCAATTTTGCTGCGACGATCAGCCATTATTGAATTGGGGGGCTACAGCAAAAATGCGCGGCGTAGCGAAGACCTGGAGTTTCTGGTCCGCGTGGTGGGCTACGGAAGCGTGGCCCTAACCCAAGTACCAGTCCTGCGGTATCTACGTACTGCAACGCAGCGATCAGCCCAAGTACGGCAGCGTCAATGGGGTCGCGTCGCCACACTTATCTACGTCCTTCGTAGCGCGCCGAGTCGAAAAGATCGCCGAGAACGGGGCCGCGGGGTGGTGAATCACTATCGCCTCACGGCGCAATCACGTTGGCGTGAGAGCTCGCGCAGACCAGGAGACCTCGTCGCCGTAGGACGGGCCCTCGTACTAGCCGCTGTCTTCTCACTACTTCGAGTGATATAGCTGCCCTGTGTATAACTTGGCGATAAGTCCTTGTCTGCGGTGGACAGGGTCTGTGGTCCGTGTGGAAAATCTGCTCCAAGCTGGGGATTTCTTTCTGAAAACCAGCGGGGGAGGATCCGAGGCACTAACGATCTGACATAGTAAAGCCGTAGCTCACTGCGACACCAAAAGCTGCTGTTGATCGCAAGAACGACGTTCCTGGTCTTTTCTCGCGAGAGAAGTGCACCGGACAGCTGAGGGGCTTTCCTTCCTTGGGAATTCGAGGTCGTGGTGAGGTGCTCGCCGTTTTTTCAGGGTCTGTCCGACACGGACTTTGAGATACGTGCCTTCGGAGACCCCGAGCCGCGGGTGAATCTAGGTTCGCCCGCCGCTCGGGGTCTCCGCTTTTTTAAAAAGTGGTGGCGGGACGTTCGCCGCGAGCGACCTGATCTCGAATGTCACGTTGAACGAGTCCGAGATCGCTGGCGTGGGTCACGCCAACGCAACGTGAGCCGGAGGGCAGAACCGCGAAGGCTGCGTCATTGCGTACGAGTAGACCACCAATAATGTCGGGTAGCAATACTTCGGAGTCTTCGCTGGCGTTGGCGGCCATCATGGCTGATTCAAAGACCTCCCACATCGCCGATTCGAAGGCCCACAAATTCATGGAGACTCGGGTATCCGCTGAGAGTGTTCGTGGTTCGATTCCGTCAGTGCTGACAAAGCCCTCCGAGGTCAACTGCACATTGCGTCGCTCGGCGATGCGGCGCAAGAAGCCTTCGTGAACGTCGCAGACGCCCCGGGTAACGGGGAGGTCGCCAACTAGGGCGTGATCTAGTCGGAAACCAATAAGGGCGTTCGTTCCCATTTTTCTGACGTGCTCGCCAAGGGTCAACATGGCTGGGCGACCGTAGAGGTCGTCGGCGTTGGCGACGCCGAAGGACTGACTGTGGTCGAGGAGATGACGTGCTTGGAGAACGGCGTGAACCGTGCCCAGGGGGCGTTCCTGGACAGCAAAACGAACGTTGACCCGAGCCGGCCAGTGGCCTTTGATGTGCTCGGCGATCAGGGGCCCGGTCTCGGAATTGATAACTACCACGATCTCAGTGAAACCACCCGCGACGGCATCACTCGCGATGAGGTCAATGACTGCTTCGCCATTCAGTCCGACCGGTGCCAGTGGCTTAACACCGCCATAACGACGCGCCCGACCAGCGGCCATGATGATCAGGCTCTGGGTCATTTGGACCACCGAACAACAGCGGATGCCCAGGTCATACCGGCGCCAAAGCCCGTCATGAGGACGAGGTCACCGGGGTGTACGCGTTGCTGACTGCGCGCGTCGGCGACGGCGAGGGGAATTGACGCACTCGAGGTATTCCCGTAACGGTCGAGGACCACGACGGCTCGCTCCATGGGTACGCCGAGTCGCTGACAGGCGGCTTGAATTATGCGGATATTGGCCTGATGGGGAATGACGAGTGACAGTTGGTCGGCGGAGACCTGGGCTTGGCTCATGGCGCGCTCGGCGGAGTCAACCATGATGCGCACGGCTCGCCGAAAGACCTCCTTACCATCCATCCAGATGGTGCCCCCGTGTTCGCAGCTGAGTAGGTGGGCGTAGTCGCCCTCGCTTCCGAGGTCGAAGGCGAGGACGTCGCTAGGACCAGTGCTGGCCTCGACGACGCAGGCGCCAGCGCCATCGCCCAAGAGAACGGCCATCGTCCGGTCGTTCCAGTCGGTCCAACGCGAGAGGTTTTCTGCCCCAATGACGAGGATACGTCCGACGCCGGTGGCCGTGAGACCTTCAGCAACGCGAAGGGCGTACATGAAGCCCGAGCATGCGGCGTTGAGATCCATGGCCGGTGCCCTTATGCCGAGATTGGCGGCGATGGTCGGTGCAGTCGCGGGAATGAGATTGTCAGGAGTCGTGGTGGCTAGGAGGACGAAGTCAATGTCAGTCGCGGCGAGACCAGCGTCGGCCAGAGCGGCCGTGGCGGCGGCGAGTCCGAGTGAGCCGGCGGAACCCCCGACGCGGCGTTCCCTTATTCCCGTCCGTTCGAAAATCCATTCGTCGGTGGTATCGAGCGTCGCGGAGAGATCGTCATTGGTGACGATGCCATCGGGCACCGCCATTCCCCACCCTAGAAACCGCATGCCGAGAACCTTAGAGGCTGGGCCGAGGTCGGACCGCGAGTGTGCATCGTGAGGCGCAAATCATGCGCCCCCGCTCGTCGGTGAGGTCAATGTTCCAGACTTGGGCGGTACGGCCAATACGAATGGGTGTCGCGGTGGCGGTCAAGAGGCCGCTGGACATGGAACGCAGGTGGCTGGCGTTGAGCTCGATACCAACGACCAACTCATCGGGGCCAACGTTAAGAGAACCACCTATCGAAGCGGCCGATTCCGCAAGCAGAGCCGAGACACCTCCGTGGAGGATGCCAAAGGGTTGATGCACTCGAGGACCTACGGGTACGGTGACGACGACTCGCTCCGCCGTGGCCTCGGTGATCAATATTCCGAGGGCGCGATGGACGTCGTCGTGATCGTGGAGTGGTGAAAAGTTTTCCGGCATTGCTCTACATTAGGAGCCGGCGGTAGCCTTCGAGGGTGAAAACTTGGATTGATTTACGTAGCGATACCGTCACACAACCGACACGCGCCATGCGCCAGGCCATAGCCGAGGCCATTGTTGGCGATGACGGATACGGCGAGGACGAGACGGTCACGCGCCTCGAGGCGAGATACGCGTCGCTGGTGGGTAAGGAATCAGCAGTTTTTCTCCCTTCGGGAGTGATGGCGAATCAAATCGCGGTGCGCGTTCTCACGAGCCCGGGCGACGTGATTCTTGCGGGACGCTCACAGCACGTCGTGAGTTACGAAATGGGTGCTTCGGCACGAAATTCTTCGGTGCAGTTCGCCCTCGTCGACGACACGACGGGAACCCTACCAATTGGCGAAGTCGCGGACATCATCGATGCGGAAAAAGACCACCAGCCACACATCGCTATGGTGAGTATCGAAAATACCCACATGCCATCCGGTGGTACGCCGTGGCTGCTTTCGCAGCTCGACGAATTGCTGTCGGTGGTGGGTTCTCTTCCCGTGCACATGGACGGCGCCCGCCTCTTTAACGCCGTCGTCGCTACGGGCATTCCGGCGGCCGACTACGCCGCGCGCGCGACAAGCGTGATGACCTGTCTCTCGAAGGGACTGTGCGCACCCGTGGGCTCACTCTTGGCGGGGTCGAGTGACCTGATGACTCAAGCGCGCCGTGAGCGCAAGCGTCTGGGTGGGTCTATGCGTCAGGCTGGTTTCTTGGCGGCGGCGGGGCTAGTGGCTCTCGATTCGATGATCGAGCGCTTATCCGACGATCACCGTCGGGCTCGCCGCTTAGCCGACGCCTTCGCTACGCGGTTCCCGGAGTCAAATTACGACCCGGCGACGTGCACAACCAATATTGTGGCTTTCGATCACCCTCTCGCTCGCGACCTCGTGGCCCAGCTCCTCGAACTCGGCGTGGCCGGGGGTACGGTGGCGCCACGTCGGGCTCGTTTCGTCACCCACGCTGATATCGGTGAGGAGCAAGTGGACCGCGCCGTGGCGCTGGTGGAAGACTTTCGCTGGTCGTAGGTTTTCTCCACGCTTCCGCTAGTTTCTTCTCGGCCTCGGCGAGAAAGGGCGATTGCTCACTGGCTCAAAGCGCTGGTGACGGCAAAGGCGAGGTAGCCTTAGGGGGCTAGTACTAGCGCGTCTATGACACAAATCCTCCACCTCTCCACGTTTATTCGCCGTCCGATCTTTGATTTGGACGGTGACCGGATAGGTCGCGTCCAGGACCTGGTCGCACGTGTCGGTCTCGACGCTCACCCACCCATCGTGGGCGTGGTAGTTCGTATTGAGGGACGAAACCTTTTTATTCCCATTCGTAAGATTGGTGGGTTCGCCGAAGGTCGCCTGAGGTTCGAAGGTCGCCGCGTTGACCTACGCCGCTTTGAGCGGCGTCCCGGCGAAATTCTGCTCAGCGAAGATCTCTTAGCTCGGCACTTAATTAATTTGGTACGCGGACGTCTGATTAGCGCGAACGAAATTGAGATTGCCCTGATTGACGCCACCTGGGAGGTCGTGGGCGTGGACCCTGGTCGCCGTCCCATTCTCCGTCGTCTGTTGGGTCGCCGTCTGGGTCAATCAATTCCCGCAAAATCGATTGTCGACTTTGCGTCCATCGAGCCCTTCGTTTCCCACGTCCCCAGTGCTCGGCTACGTATTCCCTATCGGAAACTCGCCCGTCTCCACCCGGCACAAATTGCCGACCTCGTCGAACAAGCCAGTCACGAAGAGGGCGAAGAGATCATCGAAGCCGTAGGTATGGACCGAGAACTGGAGGCCGACGTGTTCGAGGAGTTGGACACGACCCACCAGTTGGAATTTCTCGAAGCTCGCAGCGACGCAGATGCCGCTCGCCTGCTTGGTCGGATGGCGCCCGATAACGCCGCCGACCTCATCAGCGAAATCGACCAAGATCGACGCCTCCCCGTGCTCGAACAGTTGCCCGAACCCCAGCAGAGCAAGGTTCGCCAGCTGCTCAGTTATAACTCCAATACGGCGGGCGGACTTATGAGCCCCGATTTTGTCGCCGTCTCGGCCACGGCCAAGGTCGGAGAAGCGCTCGATGCGATTCGAATGTCGCACGCACCAGCCGAGGCGCAAAATGCGGTCTTCGTTCTGGACGAGGCTGGTCAGCCCATCGGAGCAGCACCCATCGCTGCTCTCGTCCGCGCCCGGGCGACGGAACTGGCTATTTCTGTGGCTCGCACCCATTTAGCCCACGTGCACCCGCACTGGGACCTTCATCGTGTTTCAAGAAAAATGAGTGACTTCAACCTCACCGTTCTGCCAGTGCTCGATGACGAGCACGGCGCAATGATTGGTGTCGTGACGGTTGACGATCTACTCGAGGAGCTGCTGCCCCAGGGCTGGCGCCGCGAGTTTGGCATGGCGTCAGCGGAGGAATAATTCCATGATGCACGCCACTCACTCCGTTCTAAGGGGGTCGTTCTGAAACCCCCAAGTACCGCTCTAATACTTTTCCACCCCCGGAAACAGCGCATCCTCTCACTGCCCACGAATTACTGACTTCGCCAGTGGTCGGGGACGCTGTTGTCCACGCGACCACGCGAAAGGAGTACCCGTGGCCACTTTAGACAATGAAATAACTGGCGCCTTTGGCACCATCAAAGCTCACGACACTGGCGCACGCCAGGGCCTTCGTGCGCGTTTCCTCACGCTCATTGCAATTATTGGACCGGGCCTTATCGTCATGGTGGGTGACAACGACGCCGGTGGCGTCGCCACCTACGCCCAGGCGGGTCAGAACTTCGGCTATTCACTCCTTTGGGTGCTTCCCCTGCTCATCCCCGTTCTCATTGTTAATCAAGAGATGGTCGTGCGTTTGGGCGCGGTGACGGGCGTGGGGCACGCTCGATTGATACGAGAACGGATTTCGCGACGTTGGGGCAACGTGTCGGTCGGCTCGATTTTGCTACTCAATTTTCTCATCATCATCACTGAATTCATCGGTGTTTCGCTCTCAATGCGCTACTTCGGGGTGTCGTCCTACGTGTCGGTGCCCATTGCGGTCGTGGCCCTGTTTCTCGTCACCGCGAGTGGCTCCTTCCAGCGGTGGGAACGCTTCATGATGCTCTTCGTAGCAATTAATTTCGTGATTGTTCCCCTCGTCTATTTGAGTCATCCGAAGATCTCAAGCGTCGCTCAGCACCTCACCACCCCGGGTATCCGCGGCGGCGTCACCTCGTCATCGGTTTTGCTGATTATCTCCATTATTGGCACCACCGTCGCGCCCTGGCAGTTGTATTTCCAGCAGAGCAACATCGTGGACAAGAAGATTTCACCCCGCTGGCTCAACTACGAACGGGTGGATACGGTACTGGGTTCGCTGATTGTGGTGCTGAGCGCCGCGGCCTTGATGGCGGTGGCCGCTCGTCTCGCTCCACTGGGTGGGACGAACAGTTTCTCGGACGCTCTCGGTGTCGCGCACGGTCTGGCCCGCCACGTCGGCCACGGCTCGGGTGCCCTCTTTGCCATTCTCCTGCTCAACGCCTCAGTAATTGGAGCCGCAGCCGTGACCCTGGCCAGCAGTTACGCCATGTCCGACGTGGTCGGTCAGCGTCAGAGTCTCGATGCGCGCTTGCGAGACGCCAAGGGCTTTTACGGGAGATTCGCGGCCCTGCTAGCGGTCGCCGGCATCGTGACAATTTTACCGGGCGCGCCTCTCGGCATCATTACCCTGGCGGTGCAGGCGATGTGTGGACTCATGCTCCCCAGTACGACAATTTTCGTACTCCTATTGAGCAACGACCGAGAAATTTTGGGCCCATGGGTTAATTCGCTGTGGCTGAACATCTGCGCGGTGGTGGTGGTGGCTGCTTTGACGGTCCTATCGGTAACGATGATGGTGTCAACGCTCTTCACTTCAATCAAGGTGCTGCAACTCTTGGAAGTATTGAGTGTCGCCGCCGCCGCCGCACTGGTGATCGGACTTCCCGTGGCTCTGCTGCGCCGTCACCCACCGACGCACTACGCCGTAGCCAAAAAAGAATGGCGCATGCCGCGACTATCCCTGGTCGCGTCGCCCACGATGTCGAGTGGACGCCGCTGGCTGCTGCGTATTCTCGCCACCTACCTCGTAGTTGCGGGCACCATGCTGGTCGTCCGCGTGGTGCAGTTGATGACCTCCTAGGCTTAGCGCTCGTGATACGCCGAACTCTCGTCTTCGTCCACGCCCACCCGGATGATGAAGCCATCTTCACGGCGGGAACCACGCGCCTGCACGCTGATGCCGGCGACCGGGTGGTGCTCATTACTTGTACCAACGGACGCTTGGGCTACGACCCCAATGGACATCCGGGCCTCGACCCCGAGCACCAGGACCAGTCCACAGCCGAGCAGCGACGACGAGAATTACTAGTGAGCGCCGAACTGCTCGGCTTCACGGATACTTTTTTCCTTAACTACGCGGACTCCGGCATGGCGGGCTGGACGCAGAACGAGGAAGCGGCCTCCTTCGTCCAACAGCCCGTCGCGCAGGTTGCTGCACGGATTGCGGAAATATTGAAGACGGTCGGAGCCGACGTGGTGATTACCTACGACGAGTACGGGTACTACGGCCACCCCGACCATATTCACGTCAACGAAGTGACGCGAGCCGCCGTCACTCTGGCGCCGAGCGTGCAGCGTCTGGCCTACGTGGTGACCCCGCGTTCTTTGATTCGTAGCTTCGTTCCCGCGGCCGAAGCGATGGGCGTCGCTCTCCCGGCGTGGATCAGCGAGCCCAATATTGGTGCCGACGATACTGACATCGACGTCAGCCTCGATCTCTCGGCCTACGCGGCGACCAAGCAAGAAGCCATTCGTGCGCACGCCAGTCAAATTGATAACGCCGATTTCATGACTATGGACCCCGAGCTCTTCCGCTTGGCCTTCGGGACGGAGTTTTACACTGTGGCGTGGCAACGAGACGGCATTGAACTGCCCATCGTCAATCTCTTGGAGGGCCTCACGTGAGTGAACGGTTGACATTTTTAGCGGTACACGCTCACCCCGATGACGAGGCGAGCTCTACCGGCGGCACCTTTCCACTGCTCCAGAGTCAAGGTGTTCGAACTGTTTTGGTGACCTGCACCAACGGGGAGTTCGGTGACGCCCCCGGGGGAATCAAGCCCGACGAAACCGGGCACGACCCTGATGAGGTTGCGGCTCTGCGTCAGGTAGAGCTCGATACTGCGGCGTCAATACTTCGTATTGACCGCGTCGTTCGACTGGGTTACCGAGACTCGGGCATGGTGGGCTGGCCACAAAACCACCATCCGTCGTCGTTTTGGGCCACCCCGTTAGAGGACGGCGCAGCGCGCTTGGCCGAGGTGCTCACCGAGGAACGTCCGCAGGTGGTGATGACGTACAACGATTTTGGCTTCTACGGTCACCCCGACCACATTCAGGCACACCGAATAACTATGGCCGCCTTGGATCTCATTGACTACGAACCCACGGTGTACTTCAACGCGATCCCAAAGAGCGTCTTCAAGGGTTGGCGTGACCGTATGCGGGAAAATGACGGCATTAGCGAACACCCGGAGGAAGAGGAAAATGACTTCGGTACTGCCGATGACTTGATCGCCGCCATTATTGACGTGCGCAGCACGAATGAAATGAAGTTTGATGCGCTAGCGGCTCACGCCAGTCAGATCTCGGAAGATTCCTTTTGGATGAAGATGGGCCGCGAGGGATTCATGGCGACCATGGTCAACGAGTGGTTCACTCGTGAACGCAACCCCCGGGGACTTGACGGCGTCGTGAGCGACCTCTTCGCTGGCTACCGCTAAAGATATCCAGCCCCGCCAGAACCTTCGCTCGCGGGGCTTATTTGGGTAGTGGCGCCCGTGGCTCGAAAGATTTCGGCCAGGCTCATGGACGCGGGAATGGCGACGCCAACGTTGTCAATGCGGGTACGGGCTTCGGCTGCGGAAAACTTGGCAAAATCAATCACGGCGAGGCAGCGGCCTGGTCGGGTCAGAGCGGGGTCGAGGTCACGAGGCGCGGCGTTGGTGGTGAGCAACACCATGATGTCCTGCGTCTGGCCCAAAATTCCGTCGGCCAGATTGAGCATACGACCAAGCCCGCTCGAGCGAACGGTCAGGTTCTGGACCAAATTGTCAACATCTTCCATGACGATGATGCGAGGTTTGGCGCCGTGTGAATCGGAATTAAGAACGCGCATGAGGTACTCGGTGCTACCCATGAAGGCATCGGGGTCCAGCACAATCTCGAAGTGACACCACTTCCACGTACTCATGAGCGAGCGCAGGGCCCAGGTCTTGCCGGTCCCGGGTGGACCGTGCCAGAGCACTACGCGTCCGTTGCGTGACTCGGGTCCCGTTACCGCCATCAAATGGTCGAGGGCGTCACCGGTACGCGCGGGGTAGTTACGACGAACGTCCGTCCAGGGAGTTTCGTCAAGGACGCGGGTGTCGGGCATCCAGTCCGTACTGGTCCACATACCAAAGTGCACCTTTCCGCTGTCGTTATCGTGAAATTCGAAGGCACTTTGGAGCATGGCGATAATGCTCTCGGCGCGAGGAATGGAAACCGCGGCGCAGGTGACGCGCATGCGACTATCCGCGGCGCTGACGTGGGCGATCCAGTCGCCACCGCGAGCGAGAATGTGAGTGCTAGCGGAGCGCTCGACGCTTCGTTGAATCACGGTGCCGAGTGGTAGATAACGGTGAATCTCGAAAGAGGTGAAGAGTCCATCAGAATCGATGGGAAAACCACTGGCGGTGGCGTGTTCAAAGGTGCCGTCGTACAGGGTCTGGAGGAGTCCTGATTCGCAGAGACTCGCCATGAGCTTGTGGTAGTCACCGAATCCCGTGGAGACCGTTTGTGGCTGGGATGTCACGTCGACGTTGGTAAAGAGAGACTCGAGACTCATCGCTGCTCCGCTACTGGTAGGAGGGCACAGTCTCATCGGGCCCTGTAACACGTCCTGCGGCGAATCGAAATAGTCATGGAATGCACGAGGCCCCCTGGCTCTCGAAAGAGCCAGGGGGCCTCGTGCAGACTCTCTAGTAGCGGTAGGTGTCGGGCTTGTAGGGACCGTCCTGCGAGACGCCGATGTACTCGGCCTGCTCCTTGCTCAACTTGGTCAGCTTCACGCCCAGGGCGTCGAGGTGCAGACGGGCCACCTTCTCATCGAGGTGCTTCGGCAAAACGTAGACACGGTTTTCGTAATTGGCGTTGTTTTGGAACAGCTCAATCTGAGCCATCACCTGGTTGGTGAAGGAGTTGCTCATCACGAAGCTGGGGTGGCCAGTGGCGTTGCCGAGATTGAAGAGTCGCCCCTCGCTCAAGACGATGATGGCCGTGCCGTTGGGGAAGATCCACTTGTCGACCTGCGGCTTAATCGTTTCACGAACGACACCCGGTGCGCTGCCGAGTCCGGCGATGTCAATCTCGTTGTCGAAGTGCCCGATATTGGCCAAAATTGCGTGGTGCTTCATCGACTTCATGTGATCAAGAGTGATGATGCCCATGTTCCCAGTGGCCGTGATGATGATGTCGGCGTAGGGGAGAGCCTCTTCGAGGGTCGTTACCTGGTAGCCGTCCATAGCGGCTTGGAGTGCGCAGATGGGGTCAATTTCGGTGACGATGACTCGAGCACCTTGTCCGCGGAGGGACTCGGCCGAACCCTTGCCCACGTCGCCGTAGCCGCACACAATGGCGACCTTGCCACCGATAAGAACATCGGTGGCTCGATTGAGCCCGTCGATGAGCGAGTGACGGCAACCGTACTTGTTGTCGAACTTCGACTTGGTGACGGCGTCATTGACGTTGATGGCCGGGAAGAGCAGAGTGCCGTCGCGCTCCATCTCGTAGAGGCGGTGCACGCCAGTCGTGGTTTCTTCCGACACTCCGATGATGCCCGGGGTCATGGCGGTAAAGAGCTTTTCGCCCGACGCTACGATTTTGGTCAGGAGCTGAAGAATAATGGCGTACTCTTCGCTGTCGGTAGCTCCGGCGGCCGGCACGAAGCCAGCGGTTTCAAATTCGAGACCCTTGTGGATGAGCAGGGTGGCGTCACCGCCATCGTCGAGAATCATGGTCGGTCCGGCGTGGTTCGGCCAACGCAGAATTTGGTCAGTGCACCACCAGTACTCCTCGAGGGTCTCGCCCTTCCAGGCGAACACGGGGACACCCTGGGGGCTCTCGGGTGTTCCCGTCGGTCCAACGACAACGGCCGCGGCCGCGTGGTCCTGAGTCGAAAAGATGTTGCAACTGGCCCAGCGAACGTCGGCGCCGAGAGCGGTCAAGGTTTCGATGAGGACCGCGGTTTGGATGGTCATGTGCAACGAACCGGTGATGCGGGCTCCCGCAAGGGGCTTGGAAGTACCAAATTCCTTGCGCATAGCCATGAGGCCGGGCATTTCGTGTTCCGCGAGAACGATTTCGGCTCGGCCGTAGGCGGCCAGGGATAAATCAGCAACTTTGTAGTCGAAAGATGCAGAGGTCATGAGTTTCTCCTAGGTGTGGATGTGTAACTGCCCGTGGCGCCGACCTCTGTCGTATTCGCCACATCCATCTTACTGGCAATCCCGCGAAGCGGCTCACTCTCGGGGAGCTCTGGCCTAGTTGGCACCGTGACGGAACTCTACGACGTCGCCATCGTGCATGACGTAGTCCTTGCCCTCAATGCGCGCCTTACCGCCCGCTCGCACTGCCACCATGCTGCCAGCCGCCATGAGGTCATCGAAGGCCACCACTTCGGCCTTGATGAAGTTCTTTTGAAAGTCGGTGTGAATGACTCCCGCGGCCTCGGGCGCCGTAGCGCCCTGGCGAATAGTCCACGCGCGTGTCTCCTTGGGTCCCGCCGTGAGGAATGTTTGGAGTCCGAGAGCCGCGAAGCCCACGCGACTGAGTTGTGATAATCCCGCCTCACTCTGGCCGAAGGACTCCAACAGTTCTAGCGCCTCAGCTTCGTCGAGTCCCGACAGCTCGGACTCCAGCTTGGCGCATAGGACAATGGCCGGAGCGGGAGCTACGGAAGCCACGAGAGCCGCGCAACGAAGCTCGGCGCCGATGGTCTCCTCGTCGACGTTGAAGACGTAAATAAAAGGCTTGTCGGTGAGCAGGTGTAGTTCGCGCAGTAGGCTGCGATCGAGTTCGGGTCCGACGGCGGAAATGACGCGCCCCTCGTTGAGGGCAGCACGTGCTTTTATGTATTCCCCGAGTCGCAGAGCGGCGTCGCCCACGTTGCGCTTGGCGTCACGCTCGAGCTTGCTGATTGCCTTGTCCACGGTCTGCAAGTCGGCGAGAATGAGCTCGGTCTCGATGGTGGCGACGTCGTTGGCAGGGTCGATTCGACCATCCACGTGAATGACGTCTTCGTCGACGAAGGCTCGCACTACTTCGCAGATGGCGTCAGATTCCCGAATGGAAGCGAGAAATTGGTTTCCCAGGCCCTCACCTTCGGAGGCGCCCTTGACGATGCCCGCGATGTCGACGAAGGTGACGACCGCCGGCAAGATCTTCTCTGAGTGAAAGACAGTGGCTAATTTTGCCAGGCGCCCGTCGGGCACCGAGACAATTCCAACGTTAGGTTCAATAGTCGCGAAGGGGTAGTTAGCCGCCAAAACGTCATTATTGGTGAGTGCGTTAAAAAGAGTTGACTTACCCACGTTGGGGAGTCCGACGATGCCAATTGAGAGTGCCATAACGAGGTCGAGGCTACTGCCCCTACATTGGGAGAGTGTCACACCAAGATCTGCTGCGTTTAGAAGCCCTAAGGAAGAGCTTTGGCTCAACGGTGGCCCTGAGCGACACATCACTCAACGTGCAGCGAGGGTCCTTCGTTTCCATCGTGGGCCCCTCGGGTTGTGGCAAGTCCACCCTCTTCAATATGATTTCCGGACTCGAGCGTCCCGACGGTGGCTCCATTCTGATTGACGATCGCGATGTCACCACGCGGACGGGTCAGGTTGGCTACATGATGCAAAAAGACCTCCTCGTGCCCTGGCGCACGGTTCTCGGCAACATCACCTTGGGGGCACGACTCACTCGCCGCCTCACTTACGACGACCGTAGGCGGGCGGTGGACATCGCGCAACGGTACGGATTGGGAGATTTCCTGCACCACTACCCAATGGCTTTGTCCGGGGGTATGCGACAACGAGTAGCCCTCATGCGGACCCTAGCCCTCGATCACGAACTTCTCCTCCTTGATGAGCCCTTCGGAGCACTGGATGCGCAGACGAGATTCGAGATGCAGCAGTGGCTGCTCAGCGTGTGGCGAGAGAGCGAGCGCACCGTTCTGTTCATCACTCACGACGTGGACGAAGCCGTCTTTTTGTCAGATCGAGTGCTCGTAATGTCCTCACGTCCCGGCCGTGTGGTGGATGACATCACGATTGACCTCGAGCGACCTCGTACGCTCGGCACCTTGACATCGGCCGTTTTTAACGGCTACAAGAGTCAAATACTCGAGCATCTTCACGGGCGGGTGGGCCCGTGAAATCTCGCCTCCTGCGCAACGTTCTAGGGTCACTTCTTTCTTTCGTGCTGGTAATGGGTATCTGGCAGGCCATCGTGGTCTGGGGCCAGGTGGCGCCGTACATTGCCCCACGCCCCCTGGACGCCTTCCGCGCCATCAGCGGTGACTGGTCGACGTTGTGGCCGCTCACCCTGTGGACGCTTCGTGAAACGGTCTACGGATTTCTGGCTGGAGCGGTACTGGGTGTTGTTTTCGGCATCGTGATGCATAAAATTGCAATGCTACAACGGGTGCTGTATCCAATTTTGATCGTAACTCAGGCCATCCCCATTGTGGCCCTCGCGGCCCCGCTCGTCTTGATGTTGGGCTTCAACCTTGGACCGAAAATCGTCATTGTGGCCTGGATCGTGTTCTTCCCGGTCACCGTCAATGTCCTCGACGGACTCACTCACGTTGACGGCGACCTGCTGACCTTGGCTCGGGTACTCGGGGCTCGGCGCTGGCGAACATTTTTGGTTATCGAGGTTCCCGCCGCCATTGCCCCATTGTTCAGCGGTTTAAAAATTGGTGCGACCTACGCCGTGACGGGAGCCATCATTGGCGAAATGGCCGCCTCCAGTGGATCGTCGCTAGCGCTCTATCAACACAACGCGAACGCGAACCTCAACGCGGCGGCCGTCTACGGCACCACTTTGATCATGACGGCCATCGGCATTTCGTGGTTTCTGCTCATTGTGAGTCTCGAATTCTGGGCCACTCCCTGGCGTCGACGGGTGACCGCACGTCGACGTCGTATCGGTGGTAAACATAAATAGTTTTTTCAAGGGAGACCTCATGTCACAACGTCAGATTCGTCGAGCCGTGCTTGCCCTCGCGATTGCTTCTTCGTCCATCGCCGTAGCGGGAGTTGCGGCCAGTGCGGCCACTCCGACGAATGTTCGTTTCGTCTACGACTTTCCGGGTCCTGATTTCGAGCTCACGCCCCTCGTTGTGGGAATAACCGAAGGCATCTACCAGCAGGCGGGACTCAAGGTATCAGTCCTCTTCCCGCCTGATACCTCAACGACCTCAAAAATGCTGACGACGGGCTCCGCCGACGTCGGCTTTATCACCACCTCCGATATGGCGGTCGCGGTGCAGGCCAAGGCTCCCTTGGTCTCTATCGCCAACTACTCCATGAGTAACAACTGGGGCCTGTTCGCAAAGCCCGGTTCAAAACTCACGCTCGCCAATCTCAAGGGTAAGAAGATTTTTTCTTGGGGTGATACTTGGACGAACGCCATGCTGCCTTTCGTATTGAAGAAAGCCGGCCTTAAGGCGTCGGACGTTACCGTTGTGACCGCGAGCAATGACATTCCACTGCTCATGAGTGGGAAAATTGACTTCACCACATCCACAAGTAATTACGGCATCCCAGGAATTTTGGAGGCCACGAAGGCGAGTCCCGTTTCCATTGTCGGCGCCGCCGCTGGCGTCCCCAACGTACCGGTCTGGGTCTACTCAGTAACGCGCGACTACGCGAAGAACCACCCCGCGACCGCTCGGGCTTTCCTGGCGGCCACCTTGAAGGCCACCCAGTGGGCGATCAAGAACCCCGCTAAAGCTGTGGCCGACTTCGTGAAGAAGTACCCAAAGAGTGGGTACAGCTCTTTTTACAGTACGAAGGGCTGGGGCATCACGGTGCCGTTGCTGACGAACGCCCAAGGAAAGTTCTTCACGCAAACTGACGCGCAGTGGACTCTTTTGGCCAACGGTATGAAGAGCAATGGTCAGCTGAAGTCGGTACCCTCGGCGTCGACCTACTACACCAACGCGTTCATTCCCCAGCAGTAGTCATGGCTGCAACCCCGAGGCTTGGGGTGGTGGGCAGCGCGAACGTTGACCTCGTGGTCTGGGTGGCCACGTTACCCGAGCCGGGAGAGACAATTCGGGCTCGTCGTTACGAGCGGCTCCCGGGAGGTAAGGGGGCCAACCAAGCCGCCGCCGCCGCCGCGCTCGGCATGGACACCTCCTTGTTCGCCGCCGTGGGTGGCGATGATGACGGCGCTTTTCTCAGAGACACACTCAACACCTACGGCGTTACTACGACGGGCGTGACCGTGTCGTCGCGAGCGACGGGGCGGGCGCTTATTGCCGTCGACGAGGCGGGGGAGAACACCATAGTTATCATCGCTGGGGCCAACGAGACTGTCGATCTCAGAAATCAGCCCCTCGAAGAGTGCGACGTCGTACTGGCTCAGTGCGAGATTCCGGTTGCCGCCGTCATCGAAGCATCCCGGCGAGCTAAGAGATTCATTCTGAACGTAGCCCCAGCGCTGGAGTTGCCGAGCGAAGTATTCCGAGCCTGCGAGGTGGTCATCGTGAACCACATCGAAGCGCGCAGTGTGCCCCTCGAAGACATTGAAAATTGTGTCATCACTGAAGGCGCCCAAGGGGCGAGGCTGTTGCGCCGCGGTGAAGAAATCTTCCGCTGCGTTCCACCGGAAGTCCACGCCGTTGACACCGTCGGTGCGGGTGATGCTTTTTGCGCGGCGCTCGCGGTTCACCTAGCTCGTGGTGGCGCACTGGTCGATGCTCTGCAGTACGCGACGACCGCGGGTGCCCTCGCTACCCTCGACGTCGGCGCCCAGGGTGCTCGACCAACTCACCAGGAGGTGCAACAGTGGCTCTCACGCGAATTGTGATCGATACGGATCCTGGCGTTGATGATGCCGTGGCCATTTTGTTGGCGCTGGCGAGTCCGGAATTAGAGGTTCTGGGCATTACCTGTGTGGCGGGCAATGTTGACCTCGAAAAAACTACGCTCAACGCTCAACGCCTCGTTGCTCTGGCCGGGCGCAGCGATGTCCCTGTATTCCGTGGTTGCGCCGAGCCCTTGGCTGGACCGACGGGTACGGCAGCTGAAGTCCACGGTTTCGACGGCTTGGGGGACTTAGAGTGGCCCACGCCCAGGGTCGAAGTGAACGAACTCGGTGCCGTGGAATTTCTCTATCGAGAGTTAACGAGGGGCCGAGTGACCATCGTGGCCATCGGCCCGTTGACGAATCTCGCCACCCTGCTCGTGGAGTATCCCGATGCGGCAGACCTGGTGGAGCGTGTGGTTATCATGGGCGGGGCCTCGTTTCACGGAAACGTGACCGCGGCGGCTGAGTTCAATATTTGGGCGGACCCCGAAGCCGCCGCCATCGTCTTTAATGCATCGTGGCGTATCGACGTGATGCCGCTTGACCTCACGCATCAGGCCTTCTTGACTGACGCCAACCTCGAGGAACTGCGCTCGTGGGGAACCGAAGTGGGACAGCGAGTCGCCGACATGTTGGAGCCCTACGCGGCCTTTCACCTCGAGTGGTATCAAAATCGTGATCTGATTATGCACGACGCCATGGCCGTTTACGAAGTCATCGACCCGACCGCGATAGTGAAAAGCGGCGTGGAGGTGGAGATTGAAACTGACGGTCTCTTCTCTCGTGGCGCAACTCATTTTTCGAGGAGCCATCGGCACGCCACGAGTACTACGCGGGTGGGGACCTTCGTGGATAACGATCGTTTTGTGGATCTCTTGAAGTCTCGACTGGCGACCTTGAGATCTCCCAACTGAAAGAACTTTCAGTTGGGAGGCGGTGACGCTGAACTGGGCGGAGAACTCTCTGGCACACTGGTAGGGGAGGTGCGGTATGAGGATAAGAAATCTTGGATCATGGTTAGCCACTGCGGTATTCAGCGCGGGTGCTGGAGTCGGACTAGTTGCCGTGACGTACCATCACCCCCTGCGTTCCGCCCCCGTGGCCGTGAGTGCGCCAGTGAAGCGCAGCGACGTTGCACCGCGGGTGGAGTCGCCAGCCAAAGTCTTGCGTCCATCGGCAGTGGTTCACCCTACGGCTAATGCGGAGAGGTTGGCGGGAGACGCCACGACCAGCACCACGCCGCCCACGAGTGATGTCGCGACCACAACAACAGTTCCCTCCAAGCCACAGGGTGAGGGCGAATCCGGCGATGACGAGCCATCGTGGTCGGCGGACCAGGGCGAAAACCAGTCCGGGGATAACTCGTCTAGATAGAGTCCTCGCCTCCTGTTCGTCATCCTTCGGAAACTAGGAAGGGTGCTTGTACTGTGGGAGGGTGATTAAGCCCAGTACGCGTGGATATTTTCCCAGTTCGTGGCCCGGTGAGGATGGTGGTGCTCGTCGCCGGCAAGTTCCCGTTGGCGCGACTCTCAGCGATACTCCCTACGAATTAACGGCCTCCCGATTCGCTCCGTTGTCGACCATGGTCGTCCAAAGGGGCGATGAGGAGTTCTATCTGCTCTGTCACACCGGTGGCGATGATGCAGTGAGTTGGGTGGAGCAAATTCACCCAGAAACT
Organism: uncultured Actinomycetes bacterium; assembly: GCA_903860915.1. Taxonomy (GTDB): domain Bacteria; phylum Actinomycetota; class Acidimicrobiia; order Acidimicrobiales; family RAAP-2; genus RAAP-2. The sequence goes on from CAIOSJ010000025.1 coordinate 298,163, forward strand.
CTCGAGGTGCTGCGTCGATCTGTTGATCTCCCCGCGGGACCGACGTGGCCCGGGGGTGTGGCCGTTCACGCCAATGGCTCGCTCTACGTCACCTTCGGGAAATTTGTGCACCGCTTGTTGAGTGATCTCACACTGGTGCAGTCATTGGAATTACCCCGACACCGACCGTATAACTCCCTCGTGATCACTGACGATGGAACTCTTATCATGAAGGATTTTGGTGGCCTACGACCCGGCGATACCGAAGCGGATACCGCGGCGGACTGTGAGATCTGCGCCATTGATCCCGAGACCCTTCTCGTCCTTGACACACTCACGCTTTCCGAAGCCTCCGTGGCTCGACTGAGTGCCGAGGCCAACGCCATCTACGTGGTCGGCACGACCTCACTGTGGCGTGTGAACTGGTCCCCCAAAGGTCGACGACTCACACTCGACGACTCTTTCCATCCCCGTTATTTGCTCGCTGAGGGTGAGGGTTTCGGCTGGGACGCTGTAGTGGTTGACGGCGCCGCGTGGTTCCTCAATAACGGGGCCGGAAGCCAGCGCTATCACGGCTCGCTCCTCGGGGTGGGAGAAGCCAACGCCCCCCAGTGCGTGATTCGCGTTGACCTTACTTCGGGTGAAGTCGCTCGCTTTGAGATCAATAATCAAGATCACGCCGTGGTGGCCAACCCACCCGCGGTCGACGCGCAACGCGGAATCGTCATTGGCTACGACAGCGGAAACGGCGTGGTCACGGCGTGGAATTACCGACGCGGTGAACGCCTCTGGAGCCGCACACTCAATCACGGCGGGCACCCGCTGTTATTCGAAGAGACGGGCCGAGTCGTCCTCGGTGATTTTGACGCGACTCGTGGCGAAGAAGACCTGGTGTCGCTCGACGTTGCGACGGGTGAGGAGATATGGCGCTGTCCGACTGGCTCGACGCTCCAGTCGGTCCTCTTCCACGCTCCGGGTCTAGGAGAGTCCATCTTTTACTGCTCTTTTACGACAATTTCACGACTTGGTCCTTCGACGAGCAAATGAACTTCATCGGTCGTAGGCTCAGGGAATGGAGTCCCGCGCGACCTGCCGACGAGCCTCAGTCCTCCTTGCGCTACTCCTCAGCGGGTCGCTACTCACCACTACGTCAGAGGCCGCACCGGCGACGTCGGCCGTCGACCAAGTTGTCAGTCTGGTCGCGGGCTCCGCGTCGATTACTACGGTGAGCAGAGCTGTCCTCAGCGCGCTTCCGTCCGCGTCCGCGGACTTCTCCGGGCGGAAGTACCCCGCCAAACTTCCCGCCGAAGCGCTCACCGCCTGCCTCACGGCAACGGCGTGCGTCTACGGAAAAACTACTTCCAAGCGTGTCGTGGTGCTCTATGGCGATTCGCACGCTCTGATGTGGCTTCCCGCCCTCGTGCCCATTGCGAGCACCCTGGGCGTCAAGCTCGTGCTGTTGTGGGAGGGGATGTGTCCGCCTGGTCGCCTGAGCGTCTACGGTCCCAGCTTTGGGCTACCCGCATCCTGCGATACGAATCGTCCCAAAATGATCAGCGTCATCGTAGGCCTCCACCCTGCTCTGGTCATTCTTTCGGAGAGCACCCAAACAAATCAGGCACCGTCAAATACTCCTTTCACAGTCGAGCAGTGGCGCCGAGGTTTGGTGACCTCGATTCAGCAAATCCGATCAGCCGGTACCAAGGTCGCGATTCTGGAGGACATTCCGGCCTTCAATCAGGCGGTACCGAGATGCTTGGCGGCGAACCTGACTTCGGTGGCGAAGTGTCGCATCACGTATCCCAATCTCCAGCGGCCAGGTTTAGTGGCGGCCGAAATCGCCGCGGCGAGCGACACCAAAAGTACTTTCGTGCCGACGCACCAATTCTTTTGCGCCTCGGCCAAGTGCTTTCCCATCATCGGATCAATGATTACTTACGTCGATGACAATCACGTTTCGTTTACCTACGCCAAGTATTTATCTGCGGTGATGCTGGAGGAGCTCAGTCCTCTTCTCGCGAACTAGGACCGCTTCAACATCGTAGAATTACGCCAGTGGCCCTGGTAGCTCAGTGGATTAGAGCGTCTCCGTCCTAAGGAGAGCGTCGGGGGTTCGATTCCCTCCCAGGGCACCAATCGAAACGTGAACTAGTTACGACTCGCTGGGAATGAATCCGCCTAAGAAGCCTCCGTCGACGATGAGGCGACTCAGTGGTTTCGTCAGACTGCGTAGTTCGTGACAGCCGTCGTCACCCAGTAGCCGGTAGGGCGGTACGGAAAGTTCGTCGGTGCGCTGTTCAATGTGCCGACGAAGCTCCGTGCCATGCGGCGTCAAGGTGACATCGTCGGCACTCTGTAATATTCCTCGCTCGGCCAAACGCTCACAGGCAGTAGCCCATTCACTCGGTGGCCATGCTCGCGAGTCGAGTAACACCCCAGCCGGTAGCACCTTGGTGGCTTCGTGAGTAACGAGCGCCTCCACGGGATCGAGTTCGGCGTCGAGCAAGGCCATGATGTGACCATCGCCACGGAACTCTCGCAGCAGAGTTTGCGCGTGCCACAGTACCAAGTGGGCCTCGTCCGGCCATTCGAGGTTGGCGTGGGCGGCAAAAAGGGGCCGGCCTTCGAGCCTGCTCATAGCTCCCTCGGCAGCTCGTTGGGCCAGGTTGGCGGCGCGTCGGACTGCGGACGTCGCCACGATTTCACCGAACGCCCGACGCAGTGAGCGATCAGCCGCTCGTTGGCGGGCAGCGAGCACGTCGGCGGGTGAGGCGATATCCCACGCGGCGGGAATACTGCGGCGGACTAGTTCGGGATTGAAGTTATAAAAAGTGGCAATGACGAGTTCCGCCGACGCCGATCCCAAGGCGGCCGCCCGGGAGGCGAAGTAGCCCATGCGCGGAGCGCTCATTCCCAATTTCTCGTATTCCTCGCGTGCTTCGTCAACGAAATAGATCAGCGCGTGGATTGGTTCGGCACTGCGCCAGGTTTTATGAGCAAGGAGTGCGTCCATGAAATGAGACTACTTTGCAGTCCCTTGAAATGGCGTCGTAGCTTCGAACTAAGAGTTTGCTTAGTAAAGAGGAGATGAGCCGGGTTTGGGCTCATAGGATTATGTCACGGCCCACCGCCAGGGTGGGCTCACAATCGTTCCTTCTGGAGGACGTCATGACACGCAAAACTTCACTTCTTTTGAGCGCCGCGCTGACGGTGGCGACGCTGGGTCTAGGGACCGCCACCGGAGTCTCTGCGGCCACCCCCACGCCCGTGGGGTGCGCCGCGCTGACGAAGGCCGTTCTCGTGCACGATGGATTCACCGCCGCCACCGGCCCAGTCGTAACGCCCTACAACTACAAAAAAGCCTCCGCCAATCAGACCAACGCCATCGGTACCACAATTGATTTTGGCGCAAAAGCCATTGTCATTAGTTGCGTGAGCCCCGCCGACATTGCCGCCGTCCATCCGAAAAATACCCCCACCGCAACTGCCTACATGGCCTCAATCGTTAAGGATTCGGCTGGGGCCATGGTGAAAAAGATGGTGGGCGGAGTAGCGGACTATCTGGACTTCGGTAATGGTAAGGAAGACGGCCTGGGCTCAATGTCTAAGGCAGCCGGACTGCGCCTGGACGCCTGGGTGGCTGGTCGGTACTTGGTCTTTGCTGACACCACACCCGCCTCAGCAGTTCCTTCGAAGGCGCTCTTGAACTTCATCGCGACCACGATCTCGACCTTGCGTTAAGTCGCCTACTCTCAACGGGGCAAACCTCATCACCCCGCTAGAGGCGACTAGGTGGCAGTATTTGTCTCTAGTTACAGGGGGCGAATATGGCGCAGAAACTCATCGTGGCCGTTATCAAGCCCTTCAAAGTCGATGATGTCAAAGAAGCCCTGAAGGCGATAGGCATCAATGGCATGACCGTCTCAGAGGTGCAGGGTTTTGGCCGTCAACGAGGTCACACTGAGGTCTATCGTGGTGCCGAGTACGAAATAGATTTCGTGCCCAAATTACGCCTCGAGGTCGTGGTCGACGACCATCAAACGGACAGTGTCGTCGACACGATTGTCAACACGGCTCACACCGGATCTATCGGCGACGGCAAGGTCTGGGTCGTCCCCATCGAAACATTCGTGCGCGTGCGCACGGGTGAGCGGGGGCACGATGCTCTCTAGGGGTGAGGTACGTCGTAATGAATTCGGTTGATACAGCCTGGGTGTTGGTGTCGGCCGCACTAGTCCTTTTTATGACGCCGGGCTTAGCGTTGTTTTACGGTGGGATGGTTCGTTCGAAGAATGTGCTGGCCGTCATGATGAACAACTTTGCCGCCATGGGCGTCGTGACTGTTCTTTGGGTGGTGGTCGCTGGCTCGCTGGCCTTCGGCGACGGAGGCGGCATCATTGGGGGGTTTTCACTCGTGGGTTTTGCCCACCTGGGCCACTCCCTGCCGGGCTTTACTTCTCTGACGGCCTCTCCCGGCGCGGTGATGATTTATCAGATGATGTTCGCAATCATCACCGCCGCGTTGATTAGTGGCGGGACCATTGATCGCATCAAGTTCTCTTCGTTTCTCGTCCTGATCACCACGTGGGTTCTTTTGGTCTACGCCCCACTAGCCCACTGGGTCTTTTCACCGGAAGGCTGGCTGGCTCAGCGAGGTGTGCTGGACTTCGCCGGAGGAACCGTCGTCGAGATCAATTCAGGTTTTTCCACCTTGGCCGTCATCTTGGTCTTGGGTAAGCGACGTGGCTGGCCGCGCGACCCAATGGCTCCACACTCCGTTCCCCTAACGCTTCTCGGTGTCGGAATTTTGTGGTTTGGCTGGTTCGGATTCAATGCGGGCTCCGCCTTGGCGGTCAATGATGTTGCGGTGTCGGCTTTTCTCAACACCCAACTCGCCGCGGCCACAGGTCTGTTGGGCTGGCTTATCATTGACCGCTTCACGGGGTCGCACGCGACGACTTTGGGAGCCGCTTCCGGCGCCGTCGCGGGAATGGTGGCGATTACGCCCTGCGCTGGTTTTGTGCCACCGATGGCCGGACTATTCATTGGTCTCTGCGCGGGACTTATTTGCGCGCTGGCGGTACGCCTGAAGTTTCGCTTCGGCTATGACGACTCGCTGGACGTCTTGGGAGTACACGGCATAGGTGGCGTGGTCGGCATGGTCCTACTCGGCGTTTTCGCTAGTCACGCGATTAATAACTCGGCACCTAACGGCTTGGTCTATGGGGGAGGCGCCCACCTCATGGTGGTGGAGCTCCTCGCCACGGTGGTGTGCGCCGCCTTTGCCTTTGGCGCGACGTGGATAATTGCAACAGTGATTCATCACAGCATCGGATTACGGGTCAGTCCCGAGGACGAGATGGTGGGACTCGATCTCAGTCAACATTCCGAGAGCGCATACTCGGCGGGGGGAATGGGTCGACTGAGTAGTTAATTCTGTGTTGTCGTACTTCCATTAGGCTCGTGAGTGGTTATAGGAAATCGCCTTTCCGTAACCCGCGCCTCGGGGGGGTATTCCCACCTCGCCCGGGGCACTTTACTTCTGGCCTAAAGACGCCGTGGTCCTGCTCACGGAGTCAAAAAATTGGGCCAAAAATTCGGCTGTGCTCAACGAGTCGGGCCGAATTGCCCCGTGAGGTTACCTCTTGGTTAACTCTGTGAAATTTTTGTGACATCTCGTCATTTATTGGGGGAAGGGGGCGACAAAACCTTGCTAGAGAGTAGTTATGCACAACTCCTTGGTTTTAATCTTGGTCGTTACCGCCGCCGTCATTTTCGATTTCACGAATGGTTTTCACGACACGGCTAACTCGATTGCTCCGACGGTCGCCACCGGAGCGATGCGTCCGCGGACTGCCGTTGCCCTCAGTGCGGTATTCAATCTTGTGGGGGCCTTCTTGTCGCTTCACGTGGCTCAAGTAATCGCGAAGTCGATTGTGTCGCAGGGCTCGGTGACCCTGGCGGTCATCTTTGGGGGACTCATTGGAGCTATCGCGTGGAATGTAACGACGTGGTACCACTCGATTCCTTCAAGTTCGAGCCACGCCCTTATCGGAGGCGTCGTCGGGGCGATGCTGGCGCACGCTGGTTCACACGCGGTTCTCTGGCACGGTATCGCTTCGAAAGTGCTTATCCCCTCGCTCGTGGCACCCACCCTCGCTCTGGGATTGGCCGCAATTGCGACCATTACCGCCCGTCGCCTCACCTCGAAGGTGCCGAGCGGCGAACTATCGGCCGGCATGCGCTTTGGCCAAATTGGCTCCTCCTCGCTCTTATCTCTGGCCCACGGCACGAACGATGCGCAAAAAACCATGGGAGTCATCACGCTGGCTCTCGTGGCCAATGGTTCACTGGTGAAGAGCTCGAATACGCCCAACTGGGTTGTGGTCGTTTGTGCACTGGCCATAGGTCTGGGGACGTTCATTGGTGGCTGGAGAATTATTCGAACAATGGGTCAGGGCTTTACGAAAATGAGCTCAACACAGGGCTTTTCGGCTCAAATGTCGGCGGCGGCGGTGATCTTGTCGTCGTCGCATTTTGGACTGCCACTCTCGACCACCCACGTAGCGACCGGTTCAATTCTCGGTTCGGGGGTTGGCACCCCAGGGGAGCCGGTGCGCTGGCGGCTGGCCGGTCGCGTCGGTGCGGCGTGGCTATTGACCTTGCCGCTTGCCGCTGTGTTCGGCGCTGTGGGCTACTGCGGAGAAAACATCTTTGGCCTGACGACGGGCGCCGTGGTGATGGGTGCCGTCGTAACTCTCTACTGCGGTGCCGTCTACCTGAAGTCGCGCAGCGGCGTCATTAACGCCAGCAATGTGAATCACGCCTGGGATCAGCAGTCGGAAAGTCTCGAGAAGGATAAGGCTTCGGCCTAGAGGAGCAGAAAATCATGACTCAGGCAATCACTCCCGACCCGCTTATCAATTGGGCTCTTCTCGGACACGCCACGCTGGTGAGTGCGGCAAGCGGACTAGCCGTCGTTATCCTCTTTTCGCTGGCCATTCGCTCCTGGGCTGGGATTCGTGGCGCCGGCGTAACAAGCGTGACGCGTCGCCTGCATGTGTTGGTTGTTGCCGTCACGTCCGCGGCCATAGCGTCCACCGTGCTGTGGGGTTTTTTGGCCATCATCCACAAGGCTCACTAGGACTTCGGCCAGTTTCGCTGTGAACGGATTGAAATCTGCCCTGGCCGACTTACCAGTGCGTCGCGAATTCCAAGCCATGCAGGGGCAATCTACGGGAGGGAAATGATGGCAAGATTTCACTTTCGGAAACGAAATCTGTCACATGACGTTTACCTGACTTCCGTACAGTTGCCCTCGAGAAGATGATGCCGCAGCGAGAGGGATCTCCCAGTTGGCGTACTTTTCTCACTCAACCATAGAAGTACTTTCTCAGGAGGAAAGTTTATGAAAATGTCACTACGGGGGTCGCTGTCAGTAGCAATTGCTACGGCCGGACTCGCAGCGTCACTTATTGTGCCGGCCAGTGCCAGCGCAGCAATCGGTTCAGGCGCCAAGGGCGACCTGAGCTTGGTCACACCCGCCGGTGCGACGGTTCACTTCGGTGGATCATCGTTCAGCAAGCCCTTTGTTGACTTTCTGACAACTGGAAACAACGTTGGTTCGTACGTGGCTCTCAACAAGACCGCAACCTTCGGCACCGACTCCGGTGCTGGTTCTGGTGATGGTCGTACGGGCGTGTCCGCTGGAACTTACGACATTGGTTTCTCCGACCAGCCGATGAACGTTCTCGCGGGAACGGCACCCACCGGTTACACGTCACAGACGGTGGTCAACCAGACCTTCACCCAGGTGCCGTTGGCTCTCGGTGGCGCCGTTGTGGCGTACAACTTGGCTGGTATCACTGGTCTCAAGTTGTCCGCAAACATCATTGGTTCCATCTACAACGGCAAGACCACCAAGTGGGACGACGATGCCATTCTGGCTCTGAACCCCGTCCAGAAGAAAGCCCTCATGGCGTTGAATAACAAGACCATCACGGTTCTGTACCGCAACTCGTCGTCGGGCACCACCTTCGCCTTCACCCAGTACCTCAACCAGGCAACGCACGGCCTCACGCCGGGTGCTTCTGGTTCGGTCATGGAAGGAACCGGCAACGCCTGGAAGGCCACGACCGTTTCGGCCGTCGCCGGTAACTCGGGAATGGCTTCGACGCTGAACAGCACCGCTGGCGCCATTGGGTACGTCGAGTACAGCTACCTCCTAGTCCCTGGCAACAAGTTGAGCACGGCTTCTTTGCAGGACGCCAACGGTGAGTGGCTCCAGCCGAGCTTGACGAACATCGCCGCTGCCGCTACGGCCGCTGCGAAGACGATCTCCGTGGAAAACTTCTCGATTAACTTCGAGCCTGGTAAGGGTGTATGGCCGCTCGCGACCTACAGCTGGGCGATTGTTAAGACGGCTCAGACCAATGCGGCTAACGGCGAACTCGCTGTCAAGTTCTTGGCCTACGCCATTGTCGGTGGTCAGTTGAAGGCTTCGGCCAACGGCTACGTGCCGCTCTCAGCAACCGCGCAGAAGTCGGCTATCGCCAGTTTGATGCTGGTCAAGTCCGGTGCCTCCGTCCTGTTGACGGCCAAGAAGTAGTTCGTTGACTACGAGCAAGGTTGCGCGTGACTTCTAATACGTCAACCGATCTCAGGCAAGCAGCGGAGGGGCATCGCCCCTCCGCTGCTTCGCGTGGGGTCTACGAATACGTCGTGCTCAGCGCCGCTGGCCTGTTCGCAATTATTAGCCTGTACTTTGTCGGATCGATTGTGTGGCAAGCCTTGCCCGCGATTCGCCACCAGGGTCTCTACCTATTGACCGGGACGTCGTGGGTTTCGGGGGGCGCCACGCCCGCTCTGAGTAAATTTGGTGGCCTGTCGATGATAACGGGGACTATCGAAACGTCGTTGATCGCCATCGTGATCGCCGTCGTCGTCGGCACTGGCACTTCCCTCGCAATTAATCTTCTTCTCCCGAGTTGGATGAGGACGATCGCTGCGACCACCGTTGAACTACTGGCCGCCATTCCCAGTGTGGTCTACGGCGTGTGGGGCATGCTGGTTCTCGCGCCCCTCGTGATTTCAACCGTCGGACCTTTCTTGAATTCTCTACCCGGCGGCAATGCAGTTTTTGGAACTGTTGTTGCCGGACAATCGCTCCTCCTCGCCGGTTTCGTGCTGGCCATTATGGTCCTACCTACCTACGTGGCGATTAGCCGCGAAGTTATTGGAGCCGTGCCGCACGAGCTCATCGAAGCCAGCCTTTCCTTGGGGGCCACGAGATGGCAGACCATTTGGAAGACCATTCTACCGACGGGACGTGTCGGACTCCTCGGCGCCGGTGCCCTGGCTCTGGGCCGCGCCCTGGGCGAGACCGTAGCGGTGGTACTCGTCATTGGGCAGGTCAACCAGCTCAATTTTCGCCCTCTACAGCCCGGTGTCACTCTGGCATCGTGGATTGCGTCCCAGTGGGGTGAAGCAATCGGCTCGGATCAGATGAATGCCCTCTTCGCCCTGGGCGCGTTGCTCATGGCGGCAAGTTTGGGCGTGTCCTTCATTTCCACTCGATTGGTTAGTCGCCAACGTTCTTTGGTGAACCGCTAATGACGGTGACCATTAAGGACGCCGAAATCCGTGAGCACTTGCGGGAACGATCAGTGGCCACTCTGCGACGTCGGACCTATATCTCAGGCGTCATGACCGCCCTCTGCTGGCTCGCTATCACCTTCGCGGCGGTTCCCCTTGTGGCAGTGATCTATCAGTTGCTCCGCCGAGGTATCCCGGTAATTGTGAAGTCGGGCTTTTTTACCACTCTGCCCCAGCAGCCGACTATCTTCGACGCCAACAATACGGGTGGTGTTTCAAACGCCCTGGTGGGGTCCTTGGCGGTAATCGTCTACGCCGCCCTCTTTGCGGTTCCCATCGGAGTGCTCATGGGCGTGTACCTAGCCGAGTCGACGTCGAAGTTCGCATCACTGTTACGCATCATCACGGCGACCATGGTCGGCGCACCTTCGATTTTGATGGGACTTTTTGCTTTCGAAGTGGTCGTTCAACAGATGCACGTCGGTTTCTCCATTATTGCGGGAAGTTTCGGCTTAGCGGTACTGGTCCTGCCGGTACTCGCGACCGCTACAGAAATCGCCATCCGTAATGTGCCGTCAACCTACCGGGAGGCCGGTCTGGCTCTGGGGGCCAAGCCTTCGACGACGTCACTCAAGATTGTTTTGCCGGCTGCGTCAACGGGCATAGTTTCCGGAATTATCTTGGCCCTTTCTCGGGCCGTCGGTGAAACGGCCCCCATCCTGCTCGTCATCGGTGGCGCCTACGCCATCGCGTGGCACCCTAATCAGGCGGCCTCGGCCCTACCGTTTCAGATGTTCCAAGACGTCCAATCCAACTACCCGTCGTTGCAAAATGAGACCTGGGGTATTGCACTCGTGCTCGTGGGCGCGGTTTTCATTATTAGTTTCGCGGCCCGTTTGTGGGCTGCACGTAAAAAGAAGGTTCAGAGATAGTGGAGAGCAAAATGACTTCAGTTTCAGGTATTACTGACCCCCAGTTCGAAGATCCTCGCTTGTTGCCTGCGGCGATGAGTCTGCGTGACGTGTCCGTGGCTTTTCATGGTCGAGTAGCCGTGCGCGACGTCACCTTCGACGTCCCCGCCAACCGAGTGACGGCCCTCATTGGGCCCTCGGGCTCGGGAAAGACCACACTCCTACGTTCGCTCAACCGTCTGCACGACCTCACCAAGGGCGCCAGCGTATCGGGAACGATTCTTCTCGGTGATACGGATATATATCAAGGAGGAATCCCGACGACCGTGCTGCGTTCGCGTATCGGGATGGTTTTTCAGCGTCCAAACCCTTTCCCAACCATGACCATTTACGAAAACGCCGTCGCGGGACTGCGTTTTAATGGTGTGAAGAAGAAGTCTGTTCTCGACGCCGCCGCGGAGAGTGCCCTCACTTCAGCTGACCTGTGGGATTCGGTGAAGCAGCGATTGAACGCTCACGCCGCCACACTCTCAGGTGGAGAACAGCAGCGGCTCTGCATCGCTCGAGCACTCGCGGTGGAGCCGGAAGTTCTCTTGATGGACGAACCAACTTCGGCTCTGGACCCGATTTCGACGAAGCGCATTGAAGAGTTAATGGTGGAACTAAAGAAGCGCGTCACCATCGTGATTGTCACCCACAACATGCAGCAGGCGGCTCGGGTTTCGGACCTGACCGCCTTCTTGTTGATGGGCGAGGACCGCGCCGGTGAGCAAATCGAAGTATCACCCACCCTGAAGCTCTTTAGCGCCCCCGAAGATCAGCGAACTCTCGACTACATTCAGGGAAGATTTGGTTGAGCCGTCCGTCGGCAAGGTAGCCTGACCCTGACGAAGGGGTGGGCATGTCGACAGAGTTGTGGGGCAAATCAGCCGGTGAATTAGCCGAACTCATCTGCGCACGCGAGGTGAGTTCTCGCGAAGTGGTACAGGCGCACCTCGATCGGATTACGGCGGTTCACGAGAGGGTGAACGCCGTCGTAGAAACCTTCCCCGAGCGCTCCCTGGCGTGGGCTGACGCCGCCGACGCCGCTCAGGCGCAGGGTCGCCCTCTCGGACGAATGCACGGAGTTCCCTTCACCGCTAAGACGAATATTGATTTCGAAGGCTCGGCTACGCACGAAGGTTCAGCTGCCCTCGCGGGTCTAGTGGCGCCGTCCGATGCACCCGTTGTTGAGCGATTCCGTGCCGCTGGAGGGGTGCCCATCGGTAGAACGAATATGCCAGATCTGGGTCTACGAATTAATACTGAATCCACGCTCTTTGGAGCCACGCGCAATCCCTGGGACGGGACCCGCACCGCCGGCGGTTCATCCGGCGGGGAGGGGGCCGCTATTGCCTCGGGTCAATCACCCATTGGTCTAGGAAATGACGTGGGCGGTTCCGTGCGTAACCCCGCGTACTGCTGCGGCATTGCGGCGATTAAGCCGGGTTTCGGTCGAGTACCCGCAGGTAACGAAAGCTCATCGATGGCACCTCCTATTGCCAGCCAGCTAATGCTCGAACAGGGTGTTTTGGCGCGTCGAGTGTCGGATCTTCGCCTCGGTCTTGAAATTGTGATGGGCTCGCATCGACGCGATCCCTTCGTGGTTGACGCCCCTCTGGCTGGCCCTCCCCGCCAACGTCGCATTGCGCTGGTGCCCGAGCCCGATGGGGGAGCCACCGACGCCGGTGTAGCCGATGGCGTTCGACGTGCCGGTCAAGCGCTGGCTGACGCCGGATACGAGGTTGTAGAAATTCAGCCGCCCATGCTGGAAGATTCGTATATCGCCTGGAGTGAACTTCTCGTTTCCGACGTGGAGTTAAATCGACCCCTGCTCAATCTCGTGCTCGGTGAGGGTGGCAAACGTTTTCTCGATCTCACCAACGAAGATTTCCCGACCCCGACCCCTGCGAGCATCATGGCCATGCACCAAATTCGCTATCGCATTCACCAGGCCTGGCAGGAATTCTTCTTTGACTTTGGGGCGGTGGTGGGTCCCACGTGGACGCAACCACCTTTTCTCCTGGGCTGGGATATCGAAAGCAAGGAGAACGCGAACGCAGTGATGGAACTCTTTCGCTTCGTATTGCCGGCCAACCTCATGGGTCTGCCCGCCGCCTCAGTACCGACGGGAATAATTAACGGACTTCCCGTGGGGGCTCAGATCATCACACCACGGCTCCGGGAGGACATCGCCCTCAACATCGCCGAAGTTATAGAAAATAGTCTTGGTATTTTCACACCCATCTCGCCACGGTAACTAGATTGCACATCGTGGACCTGCGCACTCTGTCCACGAAATCGAAGTTCGTCGTTGCTGCGGCGTTGACGATCACGGGGCTTCTCGCGTGGCGATGGGCCTCGGGTTTCACCTCCGGCGATTTATTCTTTGACGACGCCTGGGCGGCCCTGCCCGCGAGGGTGCCGCTGGGTACCGCACTGCAAATGTCGGTCACGACCCCCGGGTGGACGCTGCTCTTGCACTTTTGGTTAGCGCTACACGCGGGAGCTTCGTGGTGGGCCCAACTGCCATCATTCGTCGCGGCGCTCGCGAGCGTCGCCCTCTTTGGATTGTGGATGCGACGACTGAACTTTGAGCCGATGGTGGCATTTTTAGCCACGGTCTGCTTTGCCTGTAATCCCATGCTCATGGTTTTTGCGACGCGCGTGAAGCCCTACAGTGCCGAGTGCGCCATCTCCCTTGGGCTCTACCTACTCTCCGAGCGGGCGCGGCGCCAGCCGACGCGTCGATGTCTCCTGACTCTGGCTGTCGTGTCGGTACTCGCAGTGGTCTTTTCCTTCGCGTTGGTGAGCGTGGTGGCGGGAGTCTGGGTGGCCGCGCTACTGCGCTGTTGGCGTGACGCGGAACTACGCCGAGAAGTACTGGTCGCGTTGGGCCTGAGTGCCGTCGCAACGGGGACTGCGGTCCTACCCTTCTACCTCAATCGCCCCCCCACCTTGGCGGACAATTGGATTACTCGTGGTTACATGGCCAACTACACCAGCACGCACGCCCTGCTCCACTCCCTCCTGAAGATGTGCGCCGGCTTCGGGCACCAATTCTTCGGCCTGGGGGTGGGGAACAACTTTGAAAATAATCACTTCCAAGCTTCGACTTACTACGTGGCCATTGCCACTTCGCTCCTGCTCATTCTCGCCGTCGTGTCCGTAGCAAAGTGGTCGCCCGACGATCGGCGGGGCGCCGTAGTGGCGCCCACGGTCGCGCTCATCGTCGTGGTCCTGGGGGCCATGGTCGACGTCTTTCCTCTGGGTGATGGTCGCACTGATTTAGTTCTCTACCCCGCGGTAGTAGTTCTCTTCGCGACGGGGGTCGAAATATTTTTGGCCCACGGCGCGAACCGGAAAGTGGTGGTGCAGCGCTGGACGCGGGTGGTGGTGGCCCTGGTCGTCGTGGCACTAAGTTTCCATCTCGCCTTTGCCCGCTCGGCGCGATACCCCGAAACTCATGTGAGTAGCCTTTGGGGAGCACTGCGGCCCTTGCTGCGACCCGGTGACGTCATCGTGCTGCCCCCGTATCTAGCCTTCACCTGGGCTGACGCGGAAATTACTCCGACGACCATAGCCCTGCACGATTCCTTCGCTTGGCCTCAGGGCTTTCGGCCAGTCTCCTTGACGCCGGAGGTTTTCTTTCCGGAGCGGTGGAAGGGTAACGACCCCCGGAACGCCAAATTATCACAAAGTTTTTCACGTGTCTGGTACATCGGATACACGGTGGAGTCGTGGAATCCCTACGCAGTCACACCCAATACTCCGTTGACCTCTACCATGCCCAGTTACACCCGTAGCGACCTCACTCACTACGGGTGGGTGGATACGCCGCACTCGTCTCTACTGAGGGACACTGGCGTCTACGCCGAGTTACTCGTCCACCCCAACTCTCCTCACTAACCTCGCTGAAAGGGAGGCTGACTATGTCGGAAACAAAACTCGAAGCCTGGCTGGACGAAACACGGACCTTTGTTCCTTCGGCGGCCTTCGTGGCGCAGGCGAACGCTGATGCTTCAATTTATCCCGAGGCCGCGGCGGATCCGGTGGCCTGGTGGGGCCGACAGGCCCGGGAGCGGCTCACCTGGGACGTAGTGCCGAGTCAGAACCTCGAGTGGAACTCGCCGCAGGCGACCTGGTTCGCGGACGGCACACTCAACGCGAGCGTCAACTGCGTTGATCGTCACGTGGCCGGGGGGCTCGGAAGTCGAGTGGCCTTTCACTGGGTCGGCGATATCGACGGCGAAGCAGTGTCGATTACCTACGAGGACTTGCTCGCACGGGTCTCGCGGGCCGCTAACGCCCTGGTTGAACTCGGCGTGGTGGCGGGGGACCGGGTGGCGATTTACATGCCCATGATTCCCGAAGCCGTCGTGGCCATGCTGGCCTGCGCGCGGCTCGGGGCGGCCCATTCGGTGGTCTTCGGAGGCTTTGCGGCGGAAGCGTTGGCCGACCGTATCGTGGACGCGGATTGCCACTTCGTCATAACCGCCGACGGGGGTTTTCGCCGTGGTGTCGCAACTCCCCTCAAGCCCGCCGTGGACGAAGCCCTGCTCAGCTGTCCCAATGTCCGTAAGGTCCTGGTGGTCCGAAGAACCGGTGAGAAGGTCTCGTGGGATCCACAGCGCGACGTGTGGTGGCACGACATCGTCGAGCGCCAGAGTTCGACCCACCAGCCCGAGAGTTTTCCCGCGGAGCAGGTGCTCTACGTGATGTACACCTCGGGGACGACGGCTCGGCCCAAGGGGATTCTGCACACCACTGGTGGTTACCTCACGCAGGCCGCCACGACTCACTACTACGTTTTTGACGTCAAGCCTGATCGCGACGTCTGTTGGACCTCGGCAGACATTGGCTGGGTTACGGGACACAGCTACATCGTCTACGGCCCACTGACCAATGGCGTCACCCAGATTCTCTTTGAGGGCACGCCGGATTCGGGTGGCCGCGATCGCTGGTGGCGCATTATTGAGCAGTACGGCGTGACTATTCTCTACACCGCCCCGACGGCCATTCGAACCCTCATGAAGTGGGGCGAGGACATTCCCGCGAACTTCGACCTCTCATCGCTGCGCCTCCTCGGTTCAGTGGGTGAACCCATAAACCCCGAAGCCTGGATGTGGTACCGCGAGCACGTGGGCGGCAATGCCTGTCCGGTGGTCGATACGTGGTGGCAGACCGAAACCGGTGGCATCATGATCACGCCACTGCCGGGGGTTACGGCCACCAAACCAGGGGCCGCGATGCGGCCCTTTCCGGGCATCAGCATTGACGTGGTCGACGGCGACGGGATCTCGGTAGGTAATGGCGAAGGCGGCTACCTCACGGTGACGGCGCCATGGCCGGGCATGACCCGGGGAATTTACGGTGACCCCGAACGTTTTGCCGAGACCTACTGGACGCGTTTTCCCGGTTCGTACTTCGCGGGCGACGGCGCCAAGCGAGACCTCGATGGCGATCTGTGGTTACTTGGCCGAGTTGACGACGTCATGAACATCTCGGGCCACCGTCTTTCAACTACCGAGGTCGAACACGCCCTGGTGGGTCACCCCGCGGTGGCGGAAGCGGCCGTGGTCGGGGCGTCGGACGAGACGACGGGCCAGGCCATCGTGGCCTTTGTCACCTTGAAGTTGTCCCACCTTGGTGACGAGGCCGATCAGGCGGCCCTGGTGCACGAGCTACGAGCGCACGTGGCGAGCGTGATTAGCCCCATTGCTCGCCCTCGGCAGATTATTTTAACGCCCGAATTACCGAAGACGCGTTCCGGGAAAATCATGCGACGACTACTGCGCGACGTGGCCGAACAGCGGGCCCTCGGCGATGTGACGACTCTGACGGATCCCACGGTGGTGGCTATGATCGACAGATTGATGGCCGCGCACAGCGGTGACGACGCGTAGGGCCAGTTTTTCGCCTCGAAAGTGATGGTTTTGCAGACAAGGTGGCCCCCGGCCTCCCCGAACTGACCCGTAGGGGAAATCCACCAAAATAAGAAGCCTCTTAGGTAACCTCTCCTCCAAGGTCCTAGCGACCGGCAGATGAGCTGTACCCACCAACAATGTAAGGAGAGATATGTCAAATGTCGAAATCCGAGAAGGGGCGTACGGCGAAAAAGTTCTCGCCGTCGAACCGGGCGGAATCGAAGCCATTCCCGAGAGTGATCGTCACGGTAAAGCCCGCGACCTCTTTGCTCTATGGTCCAGTCCAAACCTCGAATTCGCCACGATTTACGTCGGCGCGCTGGGTATGTTCTTCGGCCTCAGCTTCACCCAAGCGGTACTCGGAGCAATCTTGGGTAACGCCCTTGGTGCGCTCGGTTCCTATTTCCTAACCCAGGACGGACCCAAGTACGGCGTGCCCCAAATGGTGGTGGGTCGATCGGCCTTCGGTAAGGTCGGCAATATTTTGCCGTCCTTTGCTAACGCGGGTGCTTCGGGCATTGGTTGGTTCGCGGTGAATAGCGTTTCCGGGGCTTTCGCTCTGGTGACCTTGACGCACTGGAGCACCTTGCTCAGCCTGCTCCTTGTGGTTCTCGTGCAGGTGTCGATTGCCTTTATCGGCCACAACCTCGTTCAACAAGTGGAGAAGTACCTGATGCCCTACCTCGTCGTCGTCTTTGGCGTGGCGGCAATTATCGTCTTCACCAAACCGTCGGTGGCTTCCCCCGAGGCCTGGCACCTGCCGGGTGCGTTCTTCCTCTACGTGGGTGCCGTCTACGGCTACTCGGCCGGTTGGAACCCCTTCTCCTCGGACTACAGTCGCTACCTGCCCTCGAGTACCGACCCCAAGAGCGCCGGTCGTTTCGCGGCTCTGGGACTCCTCGTCGTACCGACGATTCTCGAGGTCGTTGGTATCGCTGCGGTGAGTGCCGGAATGCACTCCTACGGAGCGAACTCGAACCCCGTTGGTGACTTCACCAACTTCCTGCCTGGTTGGCTCGGTAAATTGGTGCTCCTGGGCATTGTGCTGGGATCGATCTGTGCGAACGCACTGAACATTTATTCGGGTTCGATGTCCTTCCTCACGATGGGAATCAAGCTGAAGACCAGCCACCTGCGGGCCTTCACCTCGGTGCTCTTCGGTGTTGGTGGTTTCTTCCTGGCTCACTGGGCTATGGGGAACCCCGCCAACAACTTGGAGAACTTCCTCCTGGTGATGTCGTACTGGATCGGGCCATGGCTCGGGGTTATCGCCGCGGACAAGTTGATTCGTCGTGGACGCTCGGTCAGGCACCTGCTCTTTGCGAACCGTGAAAATTTTGCCGGTCCCATTGCTTTTGTCACCAGCGTGACCGTTGCGATGTACTACTTCTCTAACCAGACGTGGTACCACGGCGCGTACGCCAAAACGCACCCGCACCTGGGCGACATTGCCTTCGCGGTGGGCTTCGTTTTGGCCTTCGTCATCTACTACCTGCTCTTCCCACTGGGCGAAAAGCACGAAGCTATCAGTCAGGCTGCGGTAGAAGCCGGCCAGTAACTCGTTCGTAACCAGAACGCCCGAGCACTACGGTGCTCGGGCGTTCTGGCTTTTACTGCCTCTTTTCGGATGCACAACTACACCCAGTTCGTGGCGAACCCTAGGAATTCGACTAGCGGACGACGGTTGTCGCCACCACGGGTCATTACCCCCAGACCGAACTCGCCCGAGATCGGTTTACTGGGTAACTTCGCGCAGGTCGCCGTCGTCGACGCTGAAAACAAAGCCTCGTATATCGGTATTCGTAATGAAGGGACTGCTCGCGAGGGTTGCCACGGTGGCGCGAACGTCGTCTTCGACGTCGGAGTAGGCACCCAGAGTGAAGGGGAGAGCGATACCCACTTCCTTGGTAATCGCACTAGCGAGAGTCGCCTCATCGAAGGTTTCCAGACCGCAGCGCGTGTGGTGAATCACCATGATGGAGGTGGTACCGAGCAGGCGCTGGCTGAGTAGGAGCGACCTGATGGCGTCGTCGGTTGCGAGCCCACCGGCGTTTCGTACGAGGTGGGCCTCGCCCAGGTGCAGTCCCAGAGCACCGAAGAGGTCGAGCCGCGAGTCCATGCAGGTGAGAACGGCGAGGTGGCGTTGGGGGGAAGTGGGCAGCTCGACGTGACCGTGGCGGTCCCGATAGGAACGGTTATTGGCTAGTAGTTCGTCAATCACACTCACGGCGCCACAGCATAAGGGAAGCGGGAGAACGAGTCGACCCTCGAGGGCTGGTGCTACTCACCAATGAGGCGAACGGGCCACTCGTGACGAGCTAAAACGAGATTGGTCTCGGTGGCGAGGAGGAACAATTGGGCGCCGAGGTTGATCCAAAAGACCAGCCCGAGCACCACCGCGAAGAAGCCGTAGATCTGGCTGGCGTGGTGGAGTTGGTGACCGAGCAGGTATCCGCTAAAGGCTTGCAGGGCGGTCCAGCCGACGGCCCCAATCACCGCGCCGGGCAGGAGGCAGCGGAGGTCGGTACGTGTCGGGGCGAGGAGCCAGAGCACCGTGACGTAGCCGACGAAGTTAACCAGAATTGCCACCACTATGGCGAGGAGGCGCGGCACGATGGTGGCGCCACCGAAGTACCCAGCCCCGATGGTCGAGGCGCCGGCGGCGACCGAGGACAGCACCACTAGCGCCCCGAGGGCCAGCAGGATTTCGAGACCCTTGACGATGCGTGGAATCAAGCCGGGACCCTCGTCATCGGGTGTCCGCCAAATGCGCTGGGAGGCCGCTTGCAGGGCGTTGGTGACCCCGAGGGATCCCCAGAGCAGACCCAGGGCCGAGACCAAAGTGGCGGCTAGGTTTCCCTTGGATATGGCGTGCAAATTGTCCTTGAGGGTCCCACCAATCACCGGAAATTGTGACAGAGCCGAATTGACGATGTCGCTCTGTAGTTTGGTGCCCCGCAAAAATAGTCCAGCGAAGGTGACCAGAAGCAAGAGGAGGGGAAAGACTGACAGAAACCCGTAGAAGGTCACGAGAGCCGCCTGTTGGCCCGCCCGGTCTCGTCCGTAACGTTTGAGAACGGCACTGGGCACCGCGAGCAGGGGGTGGGATTGCTGGAGGGAGTCGAGCGTGCGCCCTATGAGCTCAAACGGATTCGCCACGTTTAGAGACTGTAGGACAGCTTCTTAATCCCGTTAACAAAGCTGGACCGCAACTGGCTAGGGGCACTGGTGGCCTGAATCGAGGGAAACCTAGTGAGCAGTTCACGATAGACCACGGTGATCTCGCGGCGGGCCAGGTGGGCTCCGAGACAAAAGTGCGGGCCGGGGGCGCCAAAACCGTAGTGGTCGTTGGGCGACCGGCGGACGTCAAAACGGTAGGGCTCGGCAAAGGCATCGGCGTCACGGTTGGCCGAGTTGTAAAAGAGGAGAACTTTCTCGCCCTGGTGGAGCTCGTGGCCCGAGAGGGTGTAGTCCGTGGCGAGGGTTCGCCGCATCCAAGTCACCGGGGATGCCCAGCGGACGATTTCGTCGGTCGCGGTCTTGGTGACGGCGTCGTAGTCGTCGATCATGATCTGCTTCTGGTCCGGGTGCTCGGTGAGCGCGAGCAAACCGTGGGCGATGGCGGTACGAGTAGTCTCGTTGCCGGCCGTGACCAGGAGAACGAAGAAACTCGCCAGTTCCTGCTGGGTTAATTTTTCGTCGTCGATCTTCCCATTCACGAGGGCGCTCGTGATGTCGTCAATGGGGTTTTCGGTGCGGTACTTGCCCAGTTCTTCCATAATTCCGGTCAAGGTGGCTCCGGCCTCGAGGACGGCCAAGATGGGATCGGTGCCCTCGGGGATGATGTCGCTGTCGCCCATGGAAAGAATGACATTGGAACACTCGAGCGCGGTCTGGTACTGGCTGGGTGGGACGCCCATCATGTCGCAGATGATCTGGATGGGAAAGGGTGCGGCAATATCGGCGATGAAGTCACCAGTGCCACTCGACACGGCTCGCTCGACGACCTCGCGACAGACGCGCTCGATGGAGTCTTCGACGGCGGCGACGTTGCGGGGATTAAAGGCGTTCGAAACGATACGTCGAAGGCGTGCGTGCTTGGGATTGTCGGTTGAAATCATGCCCGAGAAGTATTCGACCATTTCGGTGGGCAGGTCCATGGTGGAAACGGCACCGGGTCCCGACAGGAATACTTCGGGGTGTCGACTGGCCTCGGCGACGTCGCGGTGACGCGTGATGGCGTGGTAGCCGGGACCAAGGGGAAAGTCGATAGCCCCACCCTCTGGACCGGTCTCTTCGAAAAACGCCACGGGACGTTCGTTCCGCAGGGTCAAAAAGGCCCCCTCGCGTACGTCGTAGGGCAGGGCCCAAAAGTCCATGTCCGAGAGATTGATGTCGTGTACCGCGAGAGATTGCACTGGCTTCATAGAGATAAATGGTAGTGAAGTTTGGACCGCCGGCACGTTGGGTCCTCGAGCGGGCAGAATGGAGGAATGGAAACCACTCTCAGTGACCACGAACGCGTTGCCCGACTGAACGCCCTGCAGGCCCTCCTCGATCTCATGAGACCCTCGGTGCAGGCCGACGGCGGCGACCTGGTCCTGGTGCGCGCGGACGTCGAAGCTGGCGTCGTTGAGGTTCAGTTGCAGGGAGCCTGCTCGTCCTGCGCTATTTCGTCGTCCACCCTGCAGGGTGGGGTGACCCGAATTTTGACGGACCGCTTACCGTGGATTACTGAAGTCATCGGTGGTGTCCAGGAGACCGACGACGTAGAAGCCTCGGCGGCCCTGGGTACCGGTGGCTACGTCCCGCGCTATCGCGATCTATAGTTCCTTGCCGACGACGCCGGTGGGGTAGTGAGTTCTAGAACTTTTGCCGCCCTCTCCGTAAGGAATTTTCGACTCTACTTTTCCGGACAACTCATTTCGGTCTCCGGGACCTGGATGCAGTCGGTGGCCCAGGGCTGGCTCGTTCTGCAACTCACTGGTTCTTCGTTGTACCTTGGAGTCTCGGTGGCCCTGCAGTACCTGCCCATGCTGCTTTTCGGTTCCTACGGCGGCCTGCTCGCCGACCGGTCTGACAAGCGCCATATTTTGTACTTCACGCAGTCGACCGCCGGTCTGTGCGCCCTCGTGCTCGGTTTCTTGGTGAGCACGCATCACGCGACGGCCACCATGGTTTTTGCGATGGCGCTATTGCTCGGTATTTCCAACATGTTCGACGTGCCCGCTCGTCAGGCCTTTACTCAAGAAATGGTTGGGCGTGAACTCATCGCGAACGCGGTTAGCCTCAATAGCGTCCTTATGAATGCGGGTCGTCTGATCGGCCCCGCCATCTCGGCGGCCGTGATTGCGCTCTTTGGAACCGCGGCGTGCTTTTACGCCAACGCCGGGAGCTACCTCGCGGTCCTGCTGGCACTCGTCCTCATGCGCAAGGAGGAATTAAACCCCATTCGTACGGTACGTCGGGGCAAGGGTCAATTACGTCTCGGCCTCAGTTACGCGTGGCGAACCCCACTTATTCGCCGGACTGTGCTCAGTGTGGCGGTGGTGGGCACCCTGGCCTTTAATTTCACCGTGACCTTGCCCCTCTTAGTGCGACGCACCTTCCACCAGAATTCTCCGGTGCACTACGGCATCTTGATGGGGGCTATGGGTCTGGGAGCCATTATTGGTGGTCTCTACATCGCCCGTCGTTCCCGACCAACGTCGCGGCTACTCGCAGTCTTGGGAACCCTCTTTGGGGTCTCCATGGGTCTCGTTGCTCTCTCGCCATCGCTGTTCGTGGCCGCCCTGCTGCTCGTTCCGACGGGGGCCTTTTCAATCGCCTTCGTATCGACGGCGAACGCCCTCTTGCAAATGAACTCGAAAGAAGAGATGCGTGGTCGAGTTATGAGTTTGCACGCGACGGCCTTCTTGGGCTCCACGCCGATCGGGGCACCCTTGATTGGGGCCATCATCGCGGTCAGCAATCCTCGGGTTGGTCTCGCCACCGGGGCAACATTCACCCTGGCTACTGGTCTGGTACTCCTTCGCCCCCTGAGGGGTGAGGAGAGCTAGTTGGCCTTCGCCGCCTTGGGTTCCTTTGGCAGGCCCAGCGCACGCTCACCAATGATGTTGCGCTGAATTTCTGCGGTCCCGCCCCAGATGGTCTCGGAGCGCGAGAAGAAGAAGGAGGCCTGAATGTCAGAAACCGGGTAGTCCTCGCGGCCACGCCCCTGGCCGGGAATCGTGCCTTCGGCCGAGCCGTTGCCGGTCAAAATCTGACTCTCCATGCCTTGGACGTCGAGGGCCAACTCCATGGAATCACGGTGCATCTCGGACCAGAACATCTTGTTACAGGCCCCGAGGAGCGCTGCGTTGTGCGTGTCGTTCAGAGAGTCGGTGAGGGATCGGTAGCCATTGATTTGCATGATTTTGACCTGTTCCCAGTTCTTGATGATGCGGTCCCGTACCAAGGGGTCGGTGTTGCGCTTCGTGCGACGAGCTTCGGCGACGATGAAGTCCCACTCCTTCAGGAAGCGACGGTAACCAGTGGTTGACGACGAGCCGCGCTCGAAACCGAGGGTGGTCATAGCGACCTTCCAGCCGTTATTGACGCCACCCACCACGTTGCCCTTGGGGCAGCGAGCGTTGGTGAAGAACACCTCATTGAATTCGGCCGAACCGTCAACTTGGATAATGGGTCGCACTTCAACGCCGGGTTGGTGCATGGGAACGAGCAGGTAACTAATGCCCGCGTGTTGCGGGGCGTCCGGATCGGTGCGCACCATGAGAAAGACGTAGTCGGCGTGCTGGGCCTGGGTGGTCCAGACCTTCTGGCCGTTGATGACCCACTCGTCACCATCAAGGACGGCACTAGTCTTAAGGCTCGCGAGATCGGATCCGGAGTTGGGCTCGCTGAATCCCTGGCACCAGGCGATCTCGCCCTTCAAGATGCCGGGAATGAATTCCTGCTTCTGCTCTTCGGTGCCCCACTGGAGAATCGTGGGTCCCACGAGGGTGTCGCCGAAGAAGTCGGCACGCATCGGGGCACCGGCCTTCGCGAACTCTTCATTGAGCACCACCTGCTCGAGGAGATTGAGACCCTTGCCGCCGTATTCAACCGGCCAACCCGCACAGATCCAGCCACCGGCGAAGAGCTTGCTGGTCCAGGTCTGATTGAAGGCCTTGCGCTGCTCGTCGCTCATGGTGAAACCATCGTCGAACCAACCCGTGGGGAGATTCTCTCGTAACCAGTCGCGAACGACGGGACGGAATGCTTCAGCTTCGATGGGGTAATTGAGATCCATGACTAGAGCGTAGTCACGATTTGCGCCAGTGTTTCACTGCCATTTGTGCCAAAAGGTCAATTTGGGGGAGAATAGAAGACCCGCATGGCCTGAAGAAAGTAGTTTCGTGTTCCCCACCCCCAAAGGAGTCGCCACGTTACGAGACTCGTGGGCTCGGTCACGCGAGATCACCGTGCCCGACGCGATTGCCCCGCGTGCGGCGGCCGAGGGTAAACACCGCATCGCCTTTCTGATCTACCGGGGCAACCCCACCTGCGGTGGTCAGGGCGTCTACACTCGCCACCTCACGAGAGAGCTCGTCGTTCTGGGCCACAGCGTCGAAGTCTTTGCCGGCCAACCGTGGCCCGAACTTGACGAGGGCGTCGGCTTCACACCTGTACCGGGCCTCGACCTGTACCGTAACCCCGACCCCTTCCGGGTGCCCGCGCTACGAGAACTACGCACCTGGGCCGACTGGACGGAATTTCTGGTCATGATGTCCGCTGGTTTCGGTGAACCGCTGGCTTTTTCGCGACGTATCCGGCCTATCCTGAACGCCCGCCGTCGAGACTTTGACATCATCCACGACAATCAGTGTCTCGGGACCGGTATCGCCCAGCTGCAAGCCGACGGCTGGCCCATGCTGCAAACCCTCCACCACCCGATCACCGTTGACCGTCGTATCGCCCTCGAACACGCGGAGAACCCCTGGAAGCGCTTCAACCAGCGTCGCTGGTTCGGGTTCTTACGCATGCAGGTGCGCGTGGCTAAGAAAATGAAGCACGTCTTAACGGTGTCGCATAATTCGAAGATTGACATCAACGCCCAAATGAAGGTGCCGCTGGACCGCATGACCGTGGTTCCCGTTGGCGTGGACCATGAGGTATTTCGCCCCTACGACGACGTCGTAAAGAAGAAGGGTCGCCTCATGGTGACCTCGTCGAGTGACGTGCCCATGAAGGGTCTCGTGCCCCTCCTCGAGGCCGTCGCCATCCTGCGTACGGAGCGGGACATCGACCTCGTGATTATCGGAAAGCCCAAGGCTAATGGTCGGGTGGCCTCCACCATGGCTCGACTGGGTTTGACGGACATTATCCAAACAATTTCCGGCGTCACCGACGAAGAACTGGCCCGTCTCTACGGAGAGGCGGAAGTCGCTATCGTCCCGAGTCTCTACGAAGGCTTCTCGCTTCCCGCCATTGAAGCCATGAGCTGTGGCGTGCCCGTTGTCGCCACCACCGGCGGCGCTCTGCCCGAAGTGGTGGGCCAAGACGGGGAAACGGGTCTCTTAGTGGAGCCGAATAACCCCGAAGCCCTGGTGGGTGCCATTCGCCGACTCCTCGATGATGAAGCCCTGCAACAACGCCTCGGCACCGCGGGGCGCGAGCGGGTCAAGCGACGTTTCACCTGGCAGGTCACCGCCCGCGGGACGGCGGCTTGTTACGACGCCATTCTCAGTGGCCGTCCCCTACCCGAATCTATGGAGTTTGACTGATGCTCACCGCTAATTACGACGTACTGGGACTTCTTCCTGACGACAAGATTCTCGACTTGGGGTGTGGTTTTGGCCGTCACGCCTTTGAAGCAGCTCGCCGGGGGGCTCACGTGGTCGCCCTCGATGCGGGCGCCGATGAAGTCGCCGGAGTCGCCGCCACTTTTGCCGCCATGGCCGAGGCGGGAGAACTGTCATCGGCCACTGTGTCGACCTGCGTCATCCAGGGTGACGCCCTGCACCTACCCTTCAATGACGGTACCTTCGACCGAGTCATTTGCTCCGAGGTCCTCGAGCACATTGCGAACGACCTCGCGGCGATGAACGAACTCACCCGCGTTCTGCGCGTCGGCGGCACCATGGCTATCACCATTCCGCGCTACGGCCCCGAAATTATCAATTGGGGCCTCTCCGACGCGTATCACAACGTCCCCGGTGGACACGTGCGCATATATCGCCGACGTCAGATCGAGGGGCGACTCACCTCGACGGGGCTTCGAGTGACGGGTCACCACTACGCCCACGGCCTGCACGCCCCCTACTGGTGGCTGAAGTGCCTGGTGGGGACCAACAATGACCGAAATTTCTTCGTCCGTCAGTACCACAAGCTCCTGGTCTGGGACATCGTGAAGGGTCCTCGTCTCACGAGAACCGCAGAGAAGATTCTCTCACCCCTGATCGGCAAGTCTCTCATTATTTACCTCACGAAGCCCCAGGCTCACTAAATGAACTCTCTCGCGACCATGCCCGGGGTCCCCGGCCTGCTTACGGCCGAGGAAATTTCTCTGACCGCCAACTATCTCGCGGGACTACAACGCCCGAGTGGTCAGATTCCCTGGTTCGTCGGTGGCCACAGTGACGCATGGAATCACGTGGAGGCCGCGATGGCCCTTGCGGTGACTGGCCACCACGATGAGGCGCGCGCCGCCTATCGCTGGCTGCGGGACATCCAAATGGGCGACGGCAGCTGGTTCAATTACTACGTCGACGGCCGGGTAAAGGACGCGCGGCTCGATACCAACGTGTGCGCGTATATCGCAACCGGTCTCTACCACTACGTCCTGGTCAGCGGCGACCTCGATTTCGCGCGAGAAATCTTTCCAAGCGTGGAGCGCGCCTTGGAATTCGTGTTGCGTTGGCAACTACCCGATGGCACCATCCGCTGGTCGCTCGACGCCACTGGTCGAGCGGAGGGCTACGCCCTACTCACGGGATCCTCATCCATCTTTCACGCCCTGCGCTGCGGCGTGGCGCTGGCCGAGTCCCTCGACCTGACCAAGCCGGCCTGGGAGATGGCCGCTGGTCGTTTGGGCCACGCCATTGCTCATCACCGAGGAGCCTTTGCGCCAAAGAACGAGTTCGCCATGGACTGGTACTACCCGATCCTGGCTGGAGCTTTGAGTCCCACCGCGGCCGAAGCGCGGCTACGGGGCAGTTGGGATACCCACGTGATGGCCGGACACGGGGTGCGCTGCGTGTCGACGAATGACTGGGTGACAGCGGCTGAAACCGCTGAATGCGTCATGGCCCTCGACGCGGTCGGCTGGACCTCTCAGGCCCTCGACCTCTTCGCGCTCACGCGACGTCACCGCCGCCCCGACGGGAGTTACTTCACCGGTATTGCTTACCCCGAATACGTCACCTTCCCCCACGAGGAGACCTCGTCGTACACGGGGGCGGCGATAATTTTGGCCGCCGACGCTCTGACATCTTTCTCGCCGGCCGCTGGTTTGTTTCGAAATGAGAAACTGCCCCTCGTCATCGACCTCGCCGAACCGGGCTGTCCCGTCGGTCGAGCCAGTGAGTGCAGCGCCTAAGTATCACTCGATGTTCGCTCGAAGTTATCGAGCAGCTCTCAAAGAGTTGAGTCTCCGGGAGGTCCACGTGTCGTCAGTCGTTCGTTTTATTGCCCACTTCACGGTCAATGATGCTGATGAGTACCGCGTCTACGAAAAGGTTTTTCCCTATTTTGCGGCGCCACGGTGGTCGTTTCGTTAGCTACGACGACCAGCCCGTTGTGCTCGAGGGCGATTATCAGGCGGGGCGAACCGTCATGCTGGAGTTCGACTCGCGGGACGAACTTATGACCTGGTGGAACTCCAGCGAATATCGAAAACTTGCTGCGCATCACCACTCGTCGACGGCCACCCACGCCGTGTACTTCTTAGGGGCATCGATGTAGAGGCCGTGCAGCATTCTGTGCTCGGTTGACAACATCTGCCACTCGCAGTGACTATAGTAGAACTAGAAATTTTTTTCACCACCTAAGGACTATGCCGAAGCCTCCAATCAACAAGTTCAGAGACCACCAGGCACTCGCACCTTTGGCGGACATCCTGATATGGTCGTTCTCGCTCGCGGCGGCGGAATATTTTCGGTACCACACCATTGCTGGTCGAAGCACCGATGGCCTAAAAATCCAAATGACCATGGGCGTGGCCGTTCTGATCCAGTTGGGCACGGGCTACTTCCTGTTGTATCGCCACCGTTGGCGTGTCGGCTCGCTAGAAGAGATTGTGCGTCTCATCACTACTGAGAGCATGGTCGGTGCTACTTTGTTGGTTTTTGTTCTGTCGGGTTTTAGGGCGCAGGTGTCCTTCGGGGTCGTGATATCGGCCACTAGTTTCACCATGCTCGCCTCAGTAGGTATCAGGATCGGCTACCGCTTGGTGGTCGATAAACAGCTAGGTCGCCGCCGCGTACTGCCGAGCGAGCGAGCCCTCGTCTACGGCGTTGACTCCCGCACCGTGGCGCTCCTGGATGTACTCGCGGAAAGCGCGGCGCCACCCTTTTCAGTCGTGGGTTTACTCGACACCTCCTTGTCAAAGAATCCATTGAAAATCAGAAACGTCAGTGTTGTCGGGACGATGGCTGACCTTGAAAACGTGGCTCGGATGCTGTCCTGCACTACCTTAGTCATTGCAGCTTCGGGTCTTCAGCGAAAGGAAGTTAGCTCGATTTCTCAACGTGCGGCCAGTGCTGGCTTGCGACTACGAATCTTGCCGTCGCTGCACCAGCTCGCAACGGCAAGCGACGAACTAGACGAATTAAGTTCGCCCCAGTACGAAGACGTCCTGGGGCGGGCGGTTGTTGCGGTCAGTAGCGATGAGTACCGCAGCACCTTCGCCGGTATGCGAGTGCTCGTCACCGGCGCCGGAGGATCTATCGGCTCGGAACTCTGCCGTCAGATTGCTCGCCTGGAGCCTGAGGCCCTCATCATGCTCGATAGAGACGAATCGGCGTTGCACCAATTGCAACTCAGCCTCGATGGTCGAGCACTGCTTCAAACGCGCAATCTCGTCGTCGCCGATATCCGAGACCGAGAAGCTCTCGCCTCGGCCTTCAGTGAGCACCGCCCAACAGTCGTCCTACACGCCGCGGCCCTCAAGCACCTACCACTTCTCGAAATGTACCCAGGGGAGGCGGTTAAGTCGAACGTATGGGGCACGCTCAATGTCCTGGAAGTCTCCTCGACTCACCGAGTCGAGGTCTTCGTTAATATTTCGACCGATAAGGCGGCTGACCCCATCAGCGTGTTGGGGTATTCGAAGCGCCTCGCGGAAATTGCGACTGCTGATTTCGCACGTCGTTCTCCTGGAAGATACTGCAGCGTTCGTTTCGGTAACGTCCTCGGGAGCCGGGGATCAATACTCACGACCTTTCGAGAGCAATTGAAGAATGGTTTGCCGCTGACGGTTACTGACCCCAAGGTCTCGCGCTACTTCATGCTGGTTGAAGAATCCGTCGAACTCATTCTGCAGGCGACCTCAATGGGGTCTAGCGGAGAAGTGCTGGTGTTGGATATGGGTGAACCAGTCCTAATCGCCGACGTGGCCAGAGAAATGATCGCGGCCTCCGGTAAGTCGATTGAATTGGTGTTTACGGGTCTTCGTCCCGGAGAGAAAGTCGCCGAAGTTCTCTTTTCTACGACGGAGACTCCTAGGGCTACTAGCCACGCAGCAATTTCCGCCGTTGAGGTGCCCGAGCAGGATTCGCAGAAATTTCGACACTTTCCCACTGAAGATTTCGCCTCGACCTTGGCCACGCTGCGATCCATGGGAAGCAAGCAGCCACGAGCCATTGAAGTGTGACGAGCTCCACATTTTCAAGTTTTCATGGAGAGGAAAACGTTTTGTCAGAAGGTAAGAAAAAAGTCGTAGTTGTTGGTCAGGGCTACGTCGGACTACCCCTCGCCATGGCCGCTGTTGGCGTCGGATACCAGGTCATTGGCTATGACACGAGCACTCAGCGGATCGAGATGTTGCAGTCTGGTAATTCATTCATTGAAGATATTTCCAACGAACAACTCCAAGCCGCCTTGGCTCAGGGCAGATATGTGCCGACGGCGGTTTTGTCAGATTGTTGTGACTTCGACGTAGCCGTCATCACGGTCCCCACGCCTTTAAAGGATAGATTGCCCGACTTAGATTTTATTGAAAGTGCCGCACTCGATATTGGTACGTGTCTCACACGAGGCGCGCTGGTCATTCTCGAGTCCACGACCTATCCAGGAACTACGGAGGAATTGTTCAAGGATCTTCTGGAAAAAAGTTCGGGCCTCTCGGCGGGAACCGATTTCAAACTTGGCTACAGCCCAGAGCGGATAGACCCCGGAAACCCCGTCTGGCACTTTGAAAACACACCAAAGGTGGTGTCGGGAATTGATGGCCCTTCGCTCGAAGCAGTCGACGAATTTTACTCGGGGTTGGTTGAGAAAACAGTTCGGGTTTCGACTACGCGGGTCGCCGAACTGTGCAAACTTCTTGAAAATACATTTCGCCACGTCAACATAGCGCTCGTCAATGAACTCGCGATGTTCGCCAGTGCGCTGGACGCAGACGTGTGGGAAGCGATTAATGCCTCGTCAACCAAGCCCTTTGGCTTCATGCGATTCACGCCGGGTCCGGGCGTGGGCGGTCACTGCCTCCCCGTTGACCCGTCATACCTATCATGGAAAGTGCAGCAATCAACAGGTGAACTTTTCCGATTTGTGAATCTCGCGAATGAAGTCAACGAGCACATGCCTAAATACACCGTGCAACGAGTTGGTGAAATTCTCAACAGGGACAAGAAGCCAGTCAATGGTTCTCGAATTTTGGTCTGTGGCCTCGCCTATAAAAAGAATTCTAGTGATTTCCGTGAATCACCATCGCTGGTGGTATGCGAGCTTCTGACAAGCTTGGGCGCTGAGGTGCGAGTAGCCGATGCGTGGGTTCCCGAAGGTGCAAAGGTGCCGTGGAATCGAGTTCCCCTCAACATTGAAGAAATGAAGGCAGCTGACCTCGTGCTCATACTCACCGACCATGATGATGTGGACTATGCGGAAATCAGGGGAAATTCAAAACTAATCTTTGATACTCGACACTGCGTTGCGGTCGGTGACAACGTGGAGTATCTCTAATGAGGAATCCGATCAGTGCCGGTGAACGGAGCGCTAGCACTAGATTTTGACGCCCTTCGCAGGGGACGAGTTCAAGGAAGCGCGGCGAATGGGATAACACGTGACCGTAATTTCTTTTGGTTATTGGGGTCTCCGGATATCAGTGTTGGCCGATTGTCGCGAGTAATGACCAATGGGCTTCCCGGCGGACAGCACTGCACGAATGCGATAGTTGCGAAATGATGGGAATCCTAACGCCACACGTTTGGCTCTCTTGGCGAGATTGTTCATTGAATCGGTGTATCCCTTCGTGATGTGTAGTTTGTGCCATCCGCTGATCTGGTCGCGCTACTTTTTGAGAGTACGTCCGAGCGGGGTGACGCACCAGCGTTCGTGGCGCTCGACACGGATCCAGAGCTCATTGCCGACACCCTGCAGGACTGGTGTCGAGCCGCCAATATCAACACCAGCTACTGCGACCCCGGTTTTCCCTGACAGAACGGACGCAGTGAATCATTCAACTCGACACTGCGTGACGAACTCTTAACACTGAAATCTTTGCTCTATGTGGGAGATTCGATTCATGCTGGAAGTGCACCGCAAGAGCCACGACAACTACCGACCACACAGTGCTCTTGGCTACATGACGCCGGTTGAATTCGCTGCTAAGTGGCAGGAAGAAAACCCAGTGACACTCTCCCAAAGGGTGGCAAATGAAGGCGGTCCGCATACTGCTAACTAATTCGAATAAGAAAGAATAGTTTTCTGCTCCTGTGAATCGCACTGGGAATGTTGGAGGCTCCAGACTTTGGAAACAAGGATGGAGCCATGGGAACCAACAA
>CAIOSJ010000026.1 GCA_903860915.1 uncultured Actinomycetes bacterium
GCGCTGAAGCGTAGGTGCATGAGCGGACTACGTACGTCCTGAGGGAGAACGTCGAGCCCCTCGATATCTCGAAGTTTCTTAGCGAGGGCGCGGGCTCGTCGGTAGTACGCGGGCATATCGCTGCTGCGACTAAGGACGCTGAGCGCCGACGCGGCGTAGGGCCAGAGCATGTAGGGGCGGCCGCCGTGGCGCGTGCGCCAGAGCGACACCTCGTCGATGATGTCGGCGGGTCCCGCGACGCAACTTCCCGAAATTCCCCCTAGCCCCTTGTAGAACGAGACGTAGACGGTGTCGAAGAGCGCACAAATATCCGCGATGGACTTCTGAGCGCTGGCCGCGTAATACGGAGCGGCTTCCCAGAGTCGCGCCCCGTCGAGATGCACGGCGACGTCGTTGCTACGAGCCCAGGCCACCTGAGCTGTCAACTGCGTCCAGGTGGGCAGGTAACCACCGATATCGCGTTGGGGGAGTTCGAGCAGGAGCGCCCCAATTGGCAGCGGGAGGGCGCGCAGACTCGCGAGGCTGACGGGTGCCTCGTCGGAGCCACCGTTGGCGAGAACCTCTTCGAGTCCGTGGAGCAGCGCGAAGGCGTTTTCTTCGTGCGTGCGCAAGTGACCCAGCGAATGAAAGGCCACCCGCGGGTTTCCTCTTCGATCGGTGAGAACGCGCAGCGTCGTTTGCTGGGTCATGATGCCGGTCGGTAAAAAGAGGGCCTTCTCCTTACCCACGATGCGGGCAACTTCCTCCTCGAGTTCACGAACAACGCCACCGTCACCGTAGACGTCCATGGTCGCGTTCTCGGGAATCTGCGCGAGTAACGAACTCGTAGTCCGCGGTCCGTCACCCGCGAGGAAACGCGTGCACTGGGCAGCGAGCGAGCCGAGTGGGGGGAGGGGCCGAGTCACCTCGAGAGAGTAGCAAGTCGATTCTCCACGGCGGGTGTTAGCGAGGAGAATCGGGAGCAGTCGGCTTTTTTGAAACGTGATGACGAGAACGTGAGTGAAAGATCCACGCCCACATCAATCCCAGGATCACGAGCAGTGCCCCGAGGGGCACGAGGACTATTTCAAACCAGAGGAATGCTCCTGGTCCATTTTCATCCCAGAAGCCGGTGCCGTGGTGCGCAATGGTGGCTACGAGGTCGAGACCGAGTGGGAGGCCCACGAGGACCACCCCGAGGATAAGAATAAATCGTGCCGTACGAGATTTCATCCCGCCATCTTTACGCTCGGAGCTCGGCCGCGCGCTGACTACTTTCGACACCGCGGTGTCGGCCGAGGGGTACTCGGCGCGTGAACACAAGGAGGAAAATGGACTCGCGGGCTAGTGAACAGCTCATTAGGCCCTACAGTCGTAGTTCTATGAAAATTCTGGTTATTGGTGGCAGCTCCTTTGTGGGCCGGGCAATCGCGAGAGCGGCGCTCGAGGCCGGCCACGAGGTCGCGGTATTTAATCGCGGTCTCACCCCCACGGATTTGCCCGGGGAGGTGACTCGACTGGTCGGAGACCGACAGTCGAATCTGTCGGCCCTCGATGGTCTGTCGTTCGACGCCACGATTGACGCCATTGCGTATCAACGTCGTGACGTGGAAATGTTGCACCAGGTTCTCGGCGAACGAGCCGGCTACTACCTGCAAATTTCTTCAATTTCGGCGTACCAAAATCCCGCCAAGGATGGGGCGGACGAGAGCACTCCGTTGTTGGAGCTCGGAGATAGTGACCCCAACGCTCCCGTCACCGCTGCGACCTACGGAGTGCTGAAGGCGGAGTGTGAGCGTGCGGCCGAGGAGTTATTCGGCCCACAGATAGGTATTGTCCGCCCCACCTACGTCATTGGCGCACACGACAAGACGATGCGCGTCCCCTACTGGGTAGCTCGATTACAACGCGGTGGACGAGTGGCCTTCCCGGGACCTGCCCAGAACTCCCTGCAGTGGATCGACGCTCGGGATCTCGGCGAATTCACGCTGCGCCTCACCGAGCGGGCCTTCGCCGGAGCGGTGAACGCCATAGGAATCTCGCCCGCGCTGTGTTTTCACGAGACACTGGAGCGCATCGCGGCGCAGGTCTCGCCGGAGGGCACCACTCTGGAGGAACTCACTGCACCTCCACACGTTGATTCCACCTGGTACCAGAAGTTTCCCCTGTGGTCGGGAACGGAGACCTCGACGGTGATGAACATGAGCAACGCCAAGGCCGTATCGCTGGGCCTCACCACGCGGAGTCTGGAAGCCAGCGTTGACGACACCCTCTCGTGGTTCGGTGACCGTCAATGGCCTGCTCACTGGCTCGGCCCGGCGGAAGAAACAACTCTGCTCGACAGATAGCGACAACTCCTCACAGCTGAGAATTCCCACCACCGACTCTCTGACGACGTAGCTACGGGCCAGTCGTTCGCAGCCGTGACGACGTGTCACACGGTGAGGGCACAATGTAGACGAAGAAAAGCGAGTTGCATGCCCAACGAAATCCTGTCATTTATCCAGCAAGACCGGGTCCTCGGCGTTGTTTTTGGCGCTGCCGTGGGCGACGCCCTCGGCGCCGGCTACGAGTTCGCCGAGCCACCGGAGCCTTCCGCCGTTGCAATGCGACCAGGCACCTTGACGGGGGAACCGGCCGGACACTGGACTGACGACACGGCCATGGCGATTGGCGTTCTGCGAGCAGCCGCTACGCACCGCAGCTTGGACACGCCCGAGGCGCAGACCGCCGTCGCCCAAGAATTTCTTGACTGGTACGACTCGCACCCTCGTGATATCGGCCTGCACACACGTCGAGTCTTCGCCACGGGGTCATCGGCCAACTCACTGGCGAATGGAGCCCTGATTGTTCAGGGTCACAACCCCGACGCGGCCGGTAACGGGTCACTGATGCGCACCGGACCCGTGGCCCTGTGCGCCCTTGGTGATGTTGAGCAGATTGCCCGAACGGCGCGAGCCGTATCGGCCCTGACCCACGCGCACCCCGACGCCCAGGACGCGTGCGTGTTGTGGTCAATCGCCATCGACCGGGCTCTTCGATTGGGATCGCTGGAGGGGCCTCGAGCCGGACTGGCATTGTTGACGCCACCGCAGCGGGTCAAGTGGGAGGCCTGGATCGACGAGGCTGAACGCAACGACCCCGACACTTTCTCCCCGAACGGTTACGTCGTGTCGGCCCTGCAAGCGGCCTGGTCGGCTATTTGGGCCACCCGAAACGAAGCTGATCACTTTGGCGCAGGACTGCGTCAGGCCATTGCCATTGGTGACGACACGGACACGGTAGCGGCGATTGCTGGGGCCTTACTGGGGGCTCGCTACGGCCTTACCGCCATTCCCTTCGCCTGGCGGCAGCGCTTAGCGGGGTGGCCTCGCGATATACAGGGCATTGATCTCGTTTCACTCGCGATAAGGGCTGCTCGCGGTGACGACAGTGATGGATGGCCGTCGGTGAGGTCAATGGCCCCGGCCTATCAACGTTTTTCACCACGAGGGGCGACCTACCAGTTTGCGGTTGATGAGGGCGTAATTTTTGGTGACTTCGGCGCCCTCGCGTTGACGTCGGCTGACGCCTATCTCTCACTCTGTCGCATTGGTGTTGATGACCGAAAGGGCAACCACCACCACATTGTCTGGCTGATCGACCAACCGGGCAACGCCGATGCGGCTCGCGTCTTAGCTGATACCGCCGACGCCATTGGCGAACTGCGAGAGGAGGGAAAGACGGTGTTTGTCCACTGTGTTCGGGCCGAGAGTCGGACCCCGACGGTGGCGATGGCGTGGCTCGTGCGACGCCACGGCTACGAGGTCGAGAGGGCCATCACCGAAGTTCTCGACACCATGTCCTCGGCCGCTCCAGAGAAAAGTTTGCTCCAGGCCGTGCGCAGTCTCGCGTGAGCGACTCGCCACGAGTCGAATTGTGGTGGGCGAGGCGGGACTTGAACCCGCACATCCTTTCGAATACTGGCACCTGAAGCCAGCGCGTCTGCCATTTCGCCACTCGCCCGAATAACGTTTTCAACTTTAGTTCATTATGGGAGGGTGGCCACCCAGCGACCCCGAAAGGCCCCCTCAGGGGTACAGTTGAAGTGTCATGGCACTAGAAAAGTTTGAGAGCAAACTCGAGCGCCTCTTCGAGGGTTCTTTCACCCGCGCCTTTCGCCACGCCCTCCAACCAATTGAAATTGGACAGCGGATCGTTCGTGAGGTCGACCTCTCGCGACGAGTGGCCCCGAGTGGCCTCCTGGCTCCCAATCACCTCAAGGTGTGGCTCTCGCCCAAGGACGCCCAACGATTCGAGGGTTTCCAAAAAGCTCTGGTCGCAGAGCTCGTGGAAACCATCAGGGGCCACGCCCTCACCGAGGGCTACAACTTCGTAGGCCCGGTGGCCGTAGAGATTTTCATTGACGACGATCTGGGGGCCGGCGAAGTAGCGGTGAAGTCTTCCTTCGTGGGTGGCGAGAGTGAACCACGCATTATTGACTCCCTCGGTAGCGTGTACCCCATTGGCAAGGAACCCTTGATTATTGGCCGCGCCAACGATTGCGACGTGATTGTCGCGGACAAGAATGTGTCGCGCCGCCACGCCGAGGTGTGGCGCACTAGTGAGGGCGTCGCAATTAAGGACCTCGGTTCGACCAACGGCACCATTGTTAACGGTCACCGGATCACTGCGGTCTCGCTCTCCCCGCGAGATGAAGTGCTGGTCGGCCCCCTGCGTTTTCGCATCGAGCTGGCGTAAATAGTGTTCATCGCCGCTTCGACCTTCGCCTCGGCAATTCGGCCCCTGCAGTTCCTCGTCCTGCTCGTCGCCGGACTCTTTTTTCTTCGGGTCATGCGCGTCGTGATGTTGGAAGTGCGGCCACCCGAAGAAGTAAGTGCGCCCCGGCAGCGACGCTCGAACCCGCTGGCCCTTACTTTCATCGAACCCCTGGACCGTGAGGGCGAACGTATCGAGATCACGGAAAGTCTCGTGATGGGTCGTAGTCCTAGTTCGGACGTGACCTTTAGCGACAGCTACCTGTCATCGCAGCACGCTCGTTTCAGCGTGGACAACGGCGAGTTGCTGGTCGAAGACCTGGGCTCGACGAACGGAACTTTTGTCAATCAAGAGCCGGTGATTCATCGCACGGTGTTGCGCCGAGGGGACATCGTCCAAGTGGGCGGCGGACTCTTTGAGGTAGTTCGGTGAACGCGTGGCGGGTCGCCGTTCGAACGTCAGTGGGCGTCGTACGCAGCAGTAATCAAGACGCGCACTGGTCGAACGACAGCCTCGTCGTCGTGGCCGACGGTATGGGTGGACACGCCGCCGGAGAAGTGGCTTCGGCTATTGCGGTGAGCACCATCGCCGAAGCCTTCGCTGGCGACCAGAGTTCCGAGGGTCTTCGTCGAGCGGTGGTTCTGTGTAACGACCGGATTTTAAAGGACGCGGAACTCAATCCGGAACGTCACGGTATGGGCACCACGGCGGTGGCGCTGGGCTTGGTGAGTGCCCCCGACGGACTATTGCCGGTGATTGCCAACCTTGGTGATTCCCGGGCCTATCAAATTCGTGACGGCGCCATTCGACTCATTACCTCGGACCATAGCGTCGCCGAGGAGTGGTTTCGCCAAGGCCGTATCAGCGCACAAGAGGCCGCCGTGCACCCCCGTCGCCACCAGCTCACGAGGGCGTTGGGGATTGCACAAACGCCTGATGTGGACCTGTTCCCCATGGCGGTGCAGCCCACGGACATCATTCTGCTCTGCAGTGATGGGCTGACGAACGAAGTTTCTGAAACGGAAATTATCGACATCGTGGAGGCTGCGGAATCGCTGGAAGACGCCGCCAGTGAGTTGGTGTCGCGCGCCGAAGCGAACGGTGGTCGCGACAACATCACGGTGGCGCTGGTTGAAATTCTCGGGCCCATGAGTCAACCCCTAGCCACCTCGCCCGCCGCGGTGACTTCGGCAGCTACGCCCCCCCCTCGCGCTCGTACGCGCCGAGTGACCTGGCGACTGGGAGCTGCTCTGGCCGCCCTCGGGGCGGTGCTGGCTGGGGCCGTTGTGGTGCTGGGCTGGTACGCAAACTCTTCGTACTACCTCGCAGCCGACGGCGCCTACGTGGCGGTCTATCGGGGCCAACCCCACGGACTGCTCTGGTTTGCCCCCACCGAAATCATGACGACCGACTTTCTGGCGGCGCAATTGCGACCCGCGGACCTCACCGCCTTAGGTAATGACATCGTGGAACCATCTCTGGCGGCTGCCATTCACTACGCGGGCTACCTGCACTCAGCGTGGCTCATGAGCC
The DNA here is from genome assembly GCA_903860915.1 of uncultured Actinomycetes bacterium. Classification (GTDB taxonomy): domain Bacteria; phylum Actinomycetota; class Acidimicrobiia; order Acidimicrobiales; family RAAP-2; genus RAAP-2. Next base: position 6,271 of record CAIOSJ010000026.1, read on the forward strand.
AGTTCTCAACACCCTCCACGCCGGCGGGTTAGTTGTGTCGCGACGTATCGGCATTCTCGGTCTCTTTTTTTGTCTGCTCTTCGCGGTCGTGCTCGGTCAGTCGTTGTGGATTCAGTACTTCCACGCCCCGGCCTTAAACGTGTCCGCTTTTAACCGAGTGTCGGGTAACTCGGGGTCGAACTATCCGCGAGGGGACATCGTTGCGGCGGATGGCTCGGTGTTGGCCCACTCCGTGCCGGTGGGTTCGAGTACTACGAGCTTCACCCGGGTCTACCCCGACGGATCTCTGATGTCGGGCCTCGTTGGTTTTTCCTCCTCGCAATACGGAAGGTGGGCTCTCGAGTCGCAGTACAACGACGTCCTCACGGCTCACGCGCAACCGCCCCAGAGCTGGGCCCAGGTCCTAGCTCCCTCGCAAGCGGCGGATACGCTCACACTCACGGTGCAACCCGCGCTGCAGCAAATCGCCCGCGTGGCGCTGGCCGGTCGCGACGGCGCGGTCGTCGCGATTGATCCGCGTAATGGCGGCATTCTCGCGATGTACGCGAACCCCTCCTACGACCCCACGCCGCTCACCGCGATAAGTAGCGCAACGCAGGTGGCCGCGTGGAAGAGTTACACCACGAATAATGCGCACGGCTTTCCACCCCTGGGTCTGCTCGCGACGCAACAGACCTTCCCCCCGGGCTCGACTTTCAAGGTGATCACCACCGCGGCGGCGGCCGTGTCGAAGCCCGAACTCATGGTGAAGTCCTATCCCTACGCGGCCTTCGCGCGGCTCCCCGACACCAATAAGTTGCTGTACAACTCGGGCGGTTCGGCCTGCGGCGGGACGGTACAGGTGATGTTGCCCGAGTCGTGTGACCCCGGTTACGGACTACTCGGCATGGATCTCGGTCGCGACATCATGTCGGCGCAGGCCACGGCCTTCGGCTACAACACCAAGATTCCCCTCGACCTCCCGGGTGTCGTGTCGTCCTACTTTCCGGCGGCCAGCGTCTTTTTGACCGACCGTCCCGGCTTGGCCTATTCGGCCATTGGGCAAAAGGACGTACGAGCGACCGCGCTAGAAAATGCCCTGGTCGCGGCCGCTATTGCCAATGGTGGGACCGCGATGACACCCCACCTGATGGCTACCATCACTGCTCCCGACGGCACCTTGATAACGCGCTATCGCCCAACAGCGTGGCTGAAGCCGCTGAAGGCCGTGCAAGCGGCGCAGATTGTGCCCCTGATGCGTGGCGTTGTGACGCGGGGGACGGCCAGTGGCGTTGGTTTTCACTACGGCGATCAAGTCGCGGCCAAGACGGGTACCGCCCAAACGGGCAACGCGCAGGCCAATACGGACGACTGGATGATTGCCTTCGCGCCGGCCAACAACCCGGTGGTGGCCATCGCCGTGGTGGTGCCCTTTCAGGCCACCTCCGAGACCGGGGCCTCCATTGCCGGTCCCATTGTGAAGTGTGTGGTGGAGGGCGCGCTCGCTCTCTCGAAGGGCCTGCCCCCGACGGGTACGCGGTCGACCTGTCCTCACTAGTTTGACGAGTACGAAAGGCGTAGGGTAGGAGAGTCTATGGAGCCCGTTAACGAACCTCGAATTTATTCCAATCGCTACCAGCTGACTCACCTCATTGCTCGTGGGGGAATGGCGCTGGTCTATCGCGCCCACGATCTTTTACTCAATCGTTACGTTGCGCTGAAAATTCTCTACCCCGAATTATCAGTCGATGCGAACTTCGTGGAGCGCTTTCGACGCGAAGCTCAGGCCGCCGCGAACCTCTCACACCCCAATATTGTTCCGGTTTTTGACTGGGGCGAGGACGCTGGTGCCTACTTCATTGTGATGGAACTCATCGAAGGCGAATCACTCGCCGGGACCCTTCGTACGACGCGGACTCTTTCACCACTGCGCGCGGCGCACATTGGTGCTCAAGTGGCCGCCGCCTTGGGCTACGCCCACCGCTACGGCGTCGTTCACCGCGACGTGAAGCCGGGCAACATTTTGATTACCCCCGACGGTCAGGTGAAGGTCACCGACTTCGGTATCGCCCAAGCCATGTCGACCGCGGACAACTTGACGGCCGCCGGCTCGGTGATGGGGACCGCCACCTACTTCTCGCCCGAGCAGGCCGAGGGGGCGATTGTGGATGGTCGTAGTGACGTCTATTCGCTCGGCGTGGTGCTCTTTGAGATGCTGGCCGGTCGTCCCCCCTTCGTTGGCGACTCCCCGGTCGCGGTCGCGGGTATGCACGTGCGCGACGCCACGCCCTCCGTGCGCGACCTCAACCCCGGGGTGCCGGCTGACGTCGCGGCGATTACTCAGCACGCCCTGTCGAAGCGACCCGTCGATAGATACCAGACGGCGGACGAATTCCGCGCCGACCTCCTACGTTTCGCCGATGGTCAACCGGTGACGGTCGCCTCGCGCGGGGCCTTCGTCGGTTCCGACGCCACCCAGGCTGTCTCGACGGTGTCGGCGGGCGAACGAACGATGGCCGTGCCAACCATGACGGGTCCGCGCAGTGATGTCCGTCGTCGGAAGAATCCGCGACCCTTTATCTTGGGGGGCCTGGCGCTGATCGTGATTCTGGCCCTGGTTGGTTTTCTCGTGATGAAGGGTGGTAGTTCCTCGCCCTCCCTGATGCCCAACCTGGTTGGTCAGCAGGTTTCCGACGCCGCCTTGACAGTCCGCAGTTCGGGACTGGTCGTCGGGGCGACCAAGCTCGTGGCCTCGAGCCAAGTCGCCGGAACGGTCGTGAGCACTGACCCCAAGCCCGGCGCCAAGGTGCAGCACGGGGAGTCGGTGACCTTGAACGTGTCGCTCGGCACTTCATCCCAGCCCGTCACCATTCCCGACACCACGGGCATGTCCCTGGGTGACGCGGAAAATACTCTCGGCAACGCGGGACTGGCCTACAGCGTGCAGTTCACGCCCAACGCACCAGAAAATGGCGGTGCCCCTAATACGGTGCTCCAGCAGAATCCCGCTGGCGGAACGGCTGGGCACACCGGCGACAAAGTGACCATTACGGTGTTGGCCCCCGGCTCGAAGTATCCGCTGCCGGACCTCAGCGGGCAAACGACCCTGCAGGCCTCGGCGACCTTGGGCCAATCGGGTCTGACGGTTGATCCCGCGGCCCCCGCGCAGCTGTGCTCCAACACTCAGCCGGCCGGTGTGGTGGTCGGAGCGAAGCCCGCCTTCGGCCAACTGGTGAAGGCCGGGGATTCAATCAGCTTGATTGTCTCGTCGGGCTTCTGTTCGGTGGTCGTACCCACGGTAGTGAGTCAGACCAAGACCCAGGCCACGGCGAGTTTGACGGCGCAGGGTTTGACGGCGACCTTCGTTACTGAATCGTCCATGTCGCCGCTCTGTCGCGTGAGTGGTATGCCGGTCAGTGATTACGTCATTGCCCAGGACGTCGCCGGTGGCTCCAGCGCCCTCTACTCGTCCACCGTCACTCTCGAGTGGTGTCCCTAAAGAACTAGCCGAGACGACGTAGGAAGTTGGCGAGCATCGCCGGTCCCGTCGTGGTGAGAACACTCTCGGGGTGAAACTGCACACCCTCGAGGGGCCAACTGCGGTGGCGTACGCCCATAATGATGTCGTCGGTCCAGGCCGTGACTTCTAGTTCGACGGGCAGGGTGGCGGGGTCAATGACTAAAGAGTGATAGCGCGTGGCAATAAGGGGTGACTCGAGACCGCTGAAAACACCCGTGCCGTGGTGTTCCACGGGTGAAACCTTGCCGTGCATCATCGTCGGAGCTCGCACGATGCTGGCCCCGAAGAGGGCGCCAATGGCCTGGTGCCCGAGGCAGACCCCGAGCAGGGGGGTGCGGGGCCCGAAGTGGCGAATAATGTCGATGGACAGCCCCGCATGTTCCGGTCGCCCGGGTCCGGGGGAGATAACGATGCCGTCGGGGCTCATTTCTTCAATCTCCGCCAGGGTGATCTGGTTATTGCGGCGCACCTCGAGCTCGGCGCCGAGTTCACCCATTTCCTGCACCAGATTCCACGTGAAGGAGTCGTAATTATCAATTACCAACACACGCGACATAGTCTGCTCAGGTTATCGCTCCGCCCGTCTAGCGCCGATGTCACCGACGTCAGGTAACGTACGGATATGTCATCACGCCGTAGTTCACATCGCTCCAGGCCCCGCGCACCGCGTAAAACGAGTGCCGAGATGGGCCGCTACATGAGTGCCGAAACTCGTGGTCGCTACACCAAGCCCATCTCCAAGTCCGAGCAGTCCAGCCCTCGTTGGTACGGTCGAGCCATTTTGGGACTGCTCCTCGGGGGTACCGCGGTGGTGACCCTGAACTACCTCCACGCCCTGCCGGGCGCGGTATCGAGCTGGTACTTGATCGTGGGCCTAGCCCTTATTTTCGGCGGCTTCGTTCTGGCCACTCGCTACAAATAGTGCTCGCACAGCAAGAAGCCCGCACCCCAAAGGGTGCGGGCTTCTTAGTTGGTACAACGTTTTAGCCAATACGCTCGATGATGGTCGCGTTCGCGAGACCGCCACCTTCGCACATCGTGATAAGGCCGTAACGACCACCGGTGCGCTCCAGCTCGTTGAGCAGGGTTGCGGCCAACTTGGCTCCGGAAGCACCCAGCGGGTGACCCAGGGCAATAGCGCCACCGTTGACGTTCACCTTGGACAGGTCGGCGTTCAGTTCCTTGCCCCAGGCGAGAACCACGGAGGCGAAGGCCTCGTTGATCTCGACGAGGTCGATGTCGTCCAGGGTGAGACCCGAACGCTCAAGGATCTTCTTGGTGGCCGGGATGGGACCCGTCAACATGGTCACGGGGTCCACGCCAGCCAGGGCGAAGCTGTGGAACTTGGCGCGGGGCGTGAGGCCCAGCTCCTTGGCCTTGGCTTCGCTCATGATCAACACGGCCGAAGCACCGTCGGTGATCTGCGAGGAGTTTCCGGCCGTTACCTTGCCGCCCTCCTTGAAGGCGGGCTTCAGGTTGGCCAGAGTTTCGGGAGTCGACGACTCGCGAATACCTTCGTCGGCCGTCATGGTCTCGCCGGTGTAGTTACCGTCTTCGTCCTTCAGGCGAATCGGTACGATCTCGCCTTCAAATCGACCCTCGGCGGTGGCGCGAGCGGCGCGCTGGTGGCTCTCGGCCGAGAAGGCGTCGAGGTCCTCACGGCTAATGCCCCACTGGTCGGCGATCATTTCGGCGCCGATGCCCTGGCCCTGAAGTCCGCCGACCGGCTCGTAGCGCTTTTGCACTTCGCGACCGAAGGGGAATCCGGCGTCCTTGCCAATGGAAGAGCCCATGCCGACGACGCTCATGAGTTCAACGCCAGCGGCGATGACGATGTCGTAAGCCCCGGACATGACACCCTGCGCGGCGAAGTGCAGAGCCTGCTGGGAGGATCCGCACTGACGGTCAATGGTGGTTGACGGAACTGACTCGGGCCAGCCGGCGGCCAAAACGGCGCTGCGACCGACGTTGAAGGCCTGCTGGCCAACTTGTGAGACGCAACCCATGATGACGTCGTCAATCAGGGCGGGGTCGAGGTTGTTGCGCTCGGCAATGGCCTTGAGCGCCTCAGCCGCGAGATCAACCGCATGCCAGTTCTTTAGTTTTCCGTTGCGCTTGCCCCCGGGGGTGCGTACGGCGTCGACGATGACAGCAGTTTGCATCGGTTCCCTTTCAATGAATTATGGCGATTTTCGCCAACCGGCAAATCCTAGACGGTCGTAGGGAACTAACGTCACGGGGGTGAGTGAACAGCGAAAGAACATGGACCGGTGGCTCGGAAATGGCGGAATGGCCATAATTGACGCGGTGGGCGGAACCATTAGCTCCTACGGAGTCGACGGGGAAGATCTGGGGTGGGCCGAGGGCTCGCTAAAAGCAACCGAGTTGGCCTGTAATCCTCACGGCACGGTGCAGGGCGGCGTGCACGCGATTTTGCTCGACGCCATTATCAACTTCGCGATCAACGCGGCCCTGGTCGGCAAGGATAGAACGAAGGCCACGATCGAGATGAAGACGGAATTCATGCGCGCGGCGTCTCGCGACCAGGAGTACCTACTGCGTGGTGAGGTGACGCGACTGGGTCGTCAAGTGGCCTACGGTGAGTCCACGCTGAGCACGCTGGACGGCGCAATCGTGAGTCGCGCCACGGCGACCTTCCTGCTCCACCGCGAGGGGCAGTAGCCCCTAGATGTGATCGGCGGGGATTTGGCCGAGTCGACCAGCCTGATAGTCCTCGAAGGCCTGTTGTAATTCGGCGCGTGTGTTCATGACGAAGGGTCCGTAGGCGGCCACTGGTTCTCGAATGGGCAGACCCCCGAGAACCAAAATTTCCATCGCCGCCGTGCGTGAGTCCTGACGCTCGTCGGCGCGCAGCGCCAGGTAGTCCCCATCAACGTGGACGGCCAGTTGACCCTCCCGCAGAAGGTCACCGTCGCCCACGCGACCGTTCCCCGCCAGCGCGAAGGTCAGCGCGTTGTACTGCGGGTTCCAGGGGAGGAGGACTTCAGCCCCGGGAAACAGGGTGACGTGCAGGATCGTGATGGGCGTGTGGGTGGAACCCGGTCCGGCGACGTCGCCGAGAGATCCGGCGATCACGCGCACGATGGCGTCGCCCTGCTCGTTGGTGAGTAGCGCCACCGCGTCGGAACCGATGTCCTGGTAGCGCGGGGCGGTCATCTTGAGCCGTGCGGGGAGGTTCACCCAGAGCTGGATGCCGTGAAAGAGACCGCCGCTATCAATCAGGCTGTCCGGGGGACGTTCGATGTGCAAAATGCCGGCTCCAGCGGTCATCCACTGGGTGGCGCCGTTGGCAATGACGCCCCCGCCCCCGATGGAGTCCTGGTGGAGGAAGGTGCCCTCCATCATGTAGGTCACGGTCTCAAAACCGCGGTGCGGGTGCCAGGGCGTGCCCTTGGGTTCGCCGGGGCCGTAGTCAATCTCACCCATCTGGTCGAGGTGAATAAAGGGGTCGAGATCGGCCACGTCAACGCCGGCGAAGGCCCGTCGGACGGGGAAGCCCTCGCCCTCAAAACCCCGTGGTGAGGTGGTGATTGAGCTGATGCGACGGGCTCGGTCGGTCAGTGCGGGGGCGCTGACGCGGGGGAGTTCGAGGGGATTGGCAACGCTAACGGCGGGCATGAATCCACCCTACCCACTCAGACGGGGGCGACGAACCTGGTGGGATCAACGGCGACGAAGATGGCCTGGGCCTCGGCGACCAGTCCATCCTTGGAACGCACCTCGGCGGAGATGAAGAACTTGCGGCCCTCACGCTTCGCGCACCAGGCGCGCGCGGTGACGAGTTCGTAGAGGGGTGTGGGAGCGCGATAGGAAATGTCCAGTTGCACGGTAAAGGCCAGCGCTCCCAGTATCGCGGGCACCCGACCCATGGTTTCGTCCAGCAGGGCGGCCAGGATGCCTCCGTGGGCCCGACCCGGCGCCCCCTCGAAGGCACGGTCGAAGACGGCCTCGGCGCAGGAGACTTCTTCTTCGCGCCACTGCCGAGCGGCGAGTCCCATGGGGTTGGATTCGCCGGTGACGATGGAGTCCGCAAAGACGTGGCGTCGACCCGCTTCGGGGAGTTCGTCACCACCCTGGTGCCACTTTTCAAAGGAGTGGCCGTGAAAGTCTCGAACGCGGATCTCCCTCTGCTCGAGCTCGGCGGTCCACGCCCGGGCAGCCTGGGTGATCTGATCCAAGGTGTGGTCGTCGCTGGCGCGACCGACGAAGAGGTGGGCAAATTCTCGCAGAGCCTCGGCGGCCTCGGCACGCTTGTCGTCGTTACTCATGCGCCCACGTAGTACCGATCAACGACGCGCAGGGCTCGGTCCAAGCGTGCGAGTCCGTCACGCGCTTCGTCGTCGGTCACCGTGCAGGGCGGGACGACGTGAATGCGGTGGTAGTTAGCGAAGACCAAGAGGCCCTCGGCGCGCGTGGCCGCGATGAGCTCGTTCATCGCCGGTGAGCTCGAACCGTAGGGGGCGAGGGGCTCGCGGGTAGCGCGATCGCTCACCAGATCGAGGGCAAAAAAGACCCCCATGCCGCGCACCTCGCCAATGACGCGGTGCTGCTCGGCCAGAGCCTGGAGTCCGGGTCGCAGGATCTCGTCGCCCACGCGACGGGCGTTCTCCACGATGCCGTCGCGCTCCATGGTTTCAATGGTCGCCACGGCGGCGGCACAGGCCAGCGGGTGACCGGAGTAGGTGAGGCCACCCGGGTAGATGCGCTCGCGAAAGGTCTCGCAGATGGCGTCGTTAATAACGACGCCCCCCAGGGGCACGTAGCCGGAGTTAACGCCCTTGGCGAAGACGACCAGGTCGGGTGTCACGTCGTAGTGGTGGTAGGCGAACCACTCTCCAGCCCTTCCGAAGCCGGCCATGACCTCGTCGGCGATGTAGATAATGCCGTGGCGGGTGCAGAGATCGCGCACACCTTGTAAGTAGCCGGCCGGCGGGGGCATAATGCCAGCGGTGCCGGGAATGGTTTCGAGAATGATGGCGGCGATCGTCGAAGGCCCCTCGAAGAGAATGGTGTTCTCGAGATGCGCCAGGGCCCGAGTGCACTCCTCCTCTTCGGTCTCGGCAAAAAAGGCGCTGCGGTACAGGAACGGTCCGAAGAAGTGGACAACGCCGGCGGTGGCGTTGTCGTTGGGCCAGCGACGAGGGTCACCGGTCAAGTTGATCGACGTCGCGGTGGCGCCGTGGTAGCTACGGTAGGCCGACATCACCTTGCTGCGTCCGGTGTGCAGCCGCGCCATTCGCACCGCGTGCTCGACGGCCTCGGTACCACCGTTGGTGAAAAAGACCTTGGCGGCTCCCTCGAAGCTGTGATCCAAAATCAGTTCTGCGGCGCGGTATCGCGACTCGTAACCGTGCTGCGGGGCGATGGTGGCGAGACGACCGGCCTGTTCTTGGATGGCGCGAATGACGTCGGGGTGCTGGTGGCCGATATTGGTGTTGACCAATTGGGATGAGAAGTCGAGGAAGCGTGTGCCGTCTTCGAGCTGAACGTAGACCCCCTCGGCGTCACGAACCATGAGGGGGGTGATGTTCTCTTGGGCGGACCACGAGTGGAAAACGGCGGCCCGTTCGCGCTCGTAGGACGTTAGGGCGCTGCGATCGCTCATGGGTTCTCCTCGTCGTTTCTCTCCGCCGAGCCTAGGAGTTTTTCGTCCGTCCCAAGGAATTAAGGGTGATGGTGACCGCGGGGTGCGCCGGACCTTAGATTGAACGTGATGAAAGCTCTGGGGATGCGCTCGTGGCTGGCACTGGGGGTGTCGCTCCTGTCGCTGCTCGGGTGGACGGCGCTGAGCGCGACGGGGATTCGGCACGGAAACTTTCTTTTTCACCAAGCGGCCCGCAGACCCTTCCTCGACCTCTACGAGCACTTCACCGACGGCACGGTGCTCTTGGGTCACGGCGATATCTACCAACTACGTCCCTTTTTGAATAACTCCAACCCACCCGTGGTCACCCTGCTCTACTTACCCCTACGCGCCCTGGGCGAGACGCTCTCGGCCGACGTGATGATTTTTCTCTCGCTGGTGGCCCTGAGTGCTACTAGTGCGGCCTGCCTGTTTCGCCTGGGGGTGGCCCGCTGGTCGAGGGCGATTCTGGTGAGTTCGCTCTTCATTGTGCCGCTGGCCCTCGTGGGCTGCGAGCCACTGCGCGCGATGTTAAAGGCCGGTCAGATTCGTGGCCTCCTCCTGCTGCTCGTCGTGGTGGATCTGCTGGTGGTGCCGGCGCGCCGTCGGGGTTTTCTCACGGGCCTGGCGGGGGCCATCGCCATCACCCCCCTCGCCTTCGCCGCGCTGGTGGCCTTTTCTGCGGGTCGTCGGGCACTGTGGCGCTCACTGGCGTCCTTTACGGCCTGGACCATGCTGGGGCTCGGGGTTGGTTGGCACGCCTTCTTTCGATACTGGCTGGTGCTCCTCCCCACTGGTCAGCAGGCCTCGCGCGTTCTGCTGCCCTACCCGCCCGGTAGCGATCCCTACGCCAGTCGAGGGCAAGCGTCGCTGCGTGCACTCCTGGCTCGTCCACCACTGAACCACCTACCGGCACCCTGGCTGATCTGGGGTCTGCTGGTCCTGCTCCTCGCCGGGCTGAGCTGGTGGGTGGTCACTCGGCTCAGTCGGGCCGGTCTCGTAGTGAGCGCTACAGCTCTTTTTGCGTCGTCTCTTCTCATCATTGAACCAGCGACCTGGAACCACTACTGGATGTGGGGTCTGCTGGCGATTCCCGCCGCCGCCGAGTGCTGGCCCAGGACTCGCGGGCTCGCTCTGGCGGGGCTTCTGGTACCCCTCGTGTCGCTGCCACCCCTGACTCACGTCATGAACTACGTCGGCAAAGCTCTCGTCTGGCCGGGGGCCGCCACGGGTATTTATCCGGTGGCGAGTGTCCTGTGGCTTCTGACGGCGGCTCTGGTACTGCGCCGGTGGTCGGGCGACGAGTCAACCCCGACCTGGTGGGGTTAAATAGAAGTTGACGATTGATCTCGAGTGAGGCAGTGGCGCGGCGTGAGGAAGGTGGTTGTGGTGAGGCGTTCTAGTCATCTCGTCATCCCCCGAAGGGGTGCTGGGGGCCGCAGCCGAGTACTGGTCGCAAGCCTCCTGCTCCTCGTCGTTCTGCCGGCCACGAGCTACGCCTCCCCCGGCCGTGCTGCTCACGTCGTTTCGGTGACGAAGCTGCCCTCGCCTCCGACCTCGGTGACGGCGACGGCGGGTAGTCAGGTGGCGGTGGTTCGCTGGCTGGCGCCCACCCCCGTGGTGGCCAGCGCCCCCATCCTCGGCTACGTCGTGGTGTCGACACCCGGTTCAAAGTTCTGCACGACGACCAAATTATTGACCTGCGCGGTGACGGGCTTGCTCAACGGCACGACCTACATTTTTCACGTCTCAGCCCGTAACCTGAAGGGCTCCTCGCCCTACTCGACGCCCTCGGAACCCGTCACTCCTCTCCTGATCGCGCCACCCCCCGCCCCCACCCACGTCACCGCGAGCGCGGGCAACGCCGTGGCGACGGTTAGTTGGTTGGCCTCATCCAAGGTCGGGATCCCGCCGACGGCTAGTTACACGGCGACAACGACACCGGGCGCGGTGAGTTGTACCACCACGGCGCTCAGCTGCTCGCTCGCGGGCCTTGTAAACGGCAGCAGTTACGTCGTTCGAGTCACCGCGAAAAACGTGGTCGGCAACTCGGCCGCCTCACTGCCGTCCTTGGCCTTCACGCCAACGGGACCGACGGTGCCGAGTGCCCCACTGGGTCTGAGCGCCACCGCCGACGACACCTCCATCACCTTCACCTGGCTCGACCCCGTCAGCACCGGCGGTTCAGCGATAACGTCCTTTCGCGTGGCGAGTGACGTGAGCCACCCCCTCGCCACCTGCAGCACCACGACGCATAGTTGCACGGTGAGCAATCTGACGATGGGCGTGACACTCCCTTTCACCGTGTCGGCGCTCAACGCTCTCGGTCGTGGTGCGGCCTCCGTGGTCCTGGCCGTCGCCCCCACCCACGCCCCCAAGGTCTACGCCGGGGGGAGTGATGGTTATCTCTACGCCCTGAACGCGGCTAGTGGGCTGCGGCTGTGGAGTGTCTTTACCGGAGGCAAGATCACCAGCGCTCCGCTGCTCGCCGGTGGCGCGGTCTACGTCGGCTCGGCCAGCAACAATTTCTACAAGTTCAATTCGCTGAACGGTTCACAGATCTGGGTCTACAACGCAGCCTCGCCGGTGACCTCCCCGAGCACCCTCGCCGCGGGGGTTCTCTACTTCGCCGATCAGGCGGGAACGGTGCACGGCGTCAGTGACGCGACCGGGGCGTCGGTGCTGTCGTGTCACGTGGGTGGTCAGATTGTGAGCCAACCGCTCATTGTGGGCAGCTCGGTGGTGGTGGCATCCTCCACGGGTCAAGTATCCGCCTGCTCCCTCAGTCGGAACAATCAGGTGCTCTGGCAGTCCGCGGCGTACGGAGCGATGTGGGGGCAACTGCTCTTTTCGGGTACCAGCATCTACGTAGGCTCCGACGACGGAAACGTCTACGCGCTCAACGCACTGAGTGGCACCAAACTCTGGGCTCGTTTCCTCGGGGGTCACGTCGAGTCGGGCCTCACGAGTTCGGGGACCACGCTCTTCGCCGGCTCCACCACCGGCCACCTCTTCGCCCTGCGTCTCGCAACGGGGGAGCTTGTCTGGAGCCGAGTGATCGGCGCCCAGATTTTTTCTACTCCCCTGGTTGAGGGCAGCAATGTGGTGGTGGGCGACGATAGTGGTGGCCTGTCGGCGCTGGATGCGGCGTCGGGCGCGGGCGTGTGGGCCAGCGCCATCGGGGCCCAAGTGGAAGGCGCGCTGGGGCGTAACGCCGACCTCACCTACGCCGGATCAGGAACGACGAATACTCTGGTCGCCGTCGCGAGCGCTACCGGCGCCACGCTATGGACCTCGTCGCTGACCGGCAGCGTGTGGGGTGGCGTCGCCTGCGGTTAGTGGCTACCTACTGGCCGGAGATGCGGTCGACCACGCGCCAGGCGGAAGGTAGTCCCACGCCGGCCAAGCCCAGCTTGATGCATTCGCCAATGACGAAGGGGGTGAGTCCGTACTCGATGGCCTTCTGCGCGGGCAGGTGCAGAACGTTGCCGAGCCAGGTGACACCGAAGGCAAAAATAATTACTTCGCCCACGAAGATTGAACCCAGTGCACTAGCCAGCGAACGGTCGTTACCCCGCTCCGCCAGTTGACCGAGGACGAAGGACGCGACCACGAAGCCGAGCAGGTAGCCGAAGGTGGCACTGGGGTAGCCGCTGGCGTGATGGGCGAACCAGGGCATCCCGGCGAGACCGGCAGCCACGTAGAGAGTCATGGACGATACGGCTCGGCGCCAGCCCAGAGCGGTGCCGACAATGGCCACACCCAAGGTCTGGCCCGTAATGGGAACGGGGGTGAAGCCCAGGGGAATTGAAATCTGGGCCAGGAGTCCGACGAGACCGGCACCGCCGACGACGAGTAGCACATTGGCAAGCAGCGACGTCGGTACGTAGTCGGCGAGGACGCGACGCGACGGCAGGGAAACTGTGGAGATTGACATCCCTTAATAATAGTTTTCTTCACCACTGACAGTGCACCTAGGGGGCGACGATCGATACCAAGAATTTCGACCTAGGACCCGATTGCTGATCAGGGGCACTGCGCGACACTTCTGCGTGGTGGGGCTAGTAAGAATCGAACTTACGACCTCGTCATTATCAGTGACGCGCTCTAACCGACTGAGCTATAGCCCCGCAAGGGTGAAAGTCTACACGAGCCTCTCTAGGGCTTCTTCAGGTGATCGGGAGTCCACTTTTTTACGGAGATCGATTGACTCGCGGTGGCGAGCAGAACGCCGGTTTCGCTCCACAGGAACGCGGTGCCCTGAGCGAAGCCGTTATGCAGGGCGTGCATGCGAATATCACAGAGAACCCACTCGGTGGGCTCGAGGTTCGCTATGCGAATGGTGTTGTCGAGGCTGCGACCCATGAGGGGGATACCCATGGGATCAGAGGAGCCCCCCGACACGTAGTCGCCAAAAATTGCCAGAGTGGCTGCGGAAAAATCTGGATGATCGGTGAGGCGCGCCCACAGCGCGGTACGCGACTGCCCGGGTATTCCATCGAGTTGTTGAAAACTACGCCCGAGGGCGATGCGAGTATCAATGTGAGAAAACACACTCTCGCCCAGGAAACTGAAATTCAGCCGCGGGGGGCAGTCGTCCGGTGCTGGCACCTCGGGCATAAGGTCCCAGGGGCTGGGCGAGGAGAGTTCACCGTGACCGAAAGAACCAATCACGCTGAGGACTTCGCGCTCACCGACGCGCGCCACGGCCCGCCCCTGAGTTACGCGTCCGCCGACGGCGGGAAGCTCGGTGGTTACCGTGACGAGGGAACCAGTCGGGGCGTGGGACAAATAGTGAGCCGCGGACCACACAGTTGGTCGACCACTGGCTCCTTCCAGCGCCACGAGCCCCGCGGCGAGACCGCAACCACCGAAGAGAAAATTACCGGGGGTGATGAGGCGTTCAGTGACCGTGAGGGTCCACTGGTTCTCGGCAACTTGTTGCATCCCGAGAAATGATTTGGCATCCACAGAGAGCGAGGCTACCGCCTCGCTCTCTGGGCGGTGCTAATTACAGGTCTGGGCGGCGGGGGTGACTCCGTTGAGGCCAACCGGCACGTAGGCGTCGGGTGTTGCTTTTCCCGCGAAGCGGTGGGTCATCCAGGTGATCATGTCCTGGTAGGCGACGTCATTCACACCCGAGTGGCTCTGGCCGGGGTAGATCCAACGCTGGAGGGTCTGGCCCAGGGGGCAGAGCTCCTGGAAGAGCAGTGCGGTCGAGGCGACCGGAATCTGCGCGTCGGAACCACCTTGAATCATCAGGAGGGGCACGGTCGACTTCGCGGAGAAGGCCGCGGGGTCGTTCCAGTTCAGAACCTTACGCCAGGCGGGCAGAGTGTAGGGGTCGGCCTTGATGAGCAAATTCAGGGTGTGGGAGTTCACGTAGGGGCGCACATCGGCTGAAATTTTGGCCGAACAACCCGTCTCGAGGTCGGGCAACATGGACATCGCCAGTGGGGTCATCACTTGATCGAGGGGCGCAATCGTGTTGCCGTAGTAGGCGTTAAGGCCCGCGGCACCCATGATGAGGTAGTAGGCGTAGGGCGTTGTCTGCAGTGCCCCGTAGATGTAAGCGAATTGTGAGGGCGGAGCTCCGGCCACGACGCCCTTTAGGGTCAGCTCGGGAGCGTAGGCCTTGCCGATGTGATTAGCAAAGACGGCCGTCTGACCACCCTCGGAGTGGCCCCAGACCATGTAGGTGGTGCCGACGTGCGCCAGCGCGATGCTGTGCGCGGCTCGGACGGAGTTAATGGTGTCCTGGGCCGCCGACACGGCGGCCAAGTAGGGCATGAGGCCCGGGGTACCCTCACCCTGGTAGTCGCTGTAGGTCAGAGCCCAGCCGTGGGAGAGGAAAATATTGGTCGTGGTGTTGCTGACCTCGGTGCTACCGGGGTTCTGGCTCTCGGCGCACTGGTCGGCCATGCCGTTGGTGCCGTGGCCGTAGGCCACAACCTTCCAGCCCCCGGCGGGAGCCTTACCGGAAGGAATCACCATAAATCCGGTGACCGCGACGGGCTCCTTAAGGTAGTTCTGCGAGATGTACATGATGCGGTAGGTGGTGCCATTGAGGCCCGTCGGGGCCGGAGTGACCTTTTCGTACTTGAGGACCGAGCCAATTTTCGCGGTCTTTGAGAAGGTCGGAACGGCGTAGAACGAGGGGAGGCCCGTCGGCGCGGGAGTCGAGGCCATGGCGGGCACGAGGGCGGTTGAGAGCAGGGCCAAAACTAGTGCTCCGGCAGAAACTATTCGACGCATAGCGCCTCCTTGAGTGACGTGACTACCTTCATGGTGAGTAAATGCCACAATAGCGTGTGATTAATTCCCACTTCGTCATCGTGGCCTCGGTGATCTCATTGATCGGTGGGGGACAGTACGCCTACGAAACCCTGCGTGGCCGTACCTCACCCAACCGCGTCACGTGGACCCTGTGGGCCGTGGAACCGCTGCTGGGTTTTGTCATCGAACGTCAACAGGGAATTGGTCTGGCCTCGTTGATGACACTGGTGCTGGGCGTCGTGCCTGTATTCATTGTGGCGGCCTCGTTCGCCAGTGACACGGCGGTGTGGAAACTCGGGACTTTTGATATCGCCTGTGGGACTATTTCGGTGCTGGGTCTCGTGGCGTGGCCGCTGTTGTCGGGCAGTTTTGCTCTGCTGGCCTTTGTTCTCGCCGACACCGTGGCGGCCTTTCCGACGATGCGCAAGGCCTGGCTCGATCCCGCCACCGAGACGGCCACGCCCTTCTATACCGGTACGCTCAACGGCTTCATCACTCTCTTAACCTTGACGGAATTCACGACCGCCGGGGCGCTCTTTCCCATGGCCATCTTGGTGTCGGACCTCATTATTGGGGTCATGATTACGTCGCGTCTGGGACCTCGTCTACGTGGTGAGCTCCCAGGAGCGCGGGCCTAGTGCCACTGAATCACGCCGTACCTATCCCCGACACCGAGCAACGCCGCGCCGTGGGTCGTGCGCGGCGAGAAGCGGTATCACGTTCTTCGCACGCCCGTTGCGCCGACCGCCCCGACTCTTTTGACGTCACGGGTCTCTTGGCGTCACAGGACGTCACGCGCATCACCGAGTTGGTGCCGCTGCGCTACGAGCGCATGCTCGAGAGCCCCTTCGCCTTTTTCCGAGGGTCGGCCCTCATCATGGCTCACGACCTCGCGCGGGGTGCATCGAGTGAGATCGAGACGCAGATTTGTGGCGACGCTCACCTGGCCAACTTCGGCGTGTTCTCCTCGCCCGAACGTCGGCTGGTCTTTGACGTGAATGACTTTGACGAAACAACCACTGGACCCTTCGAGTGGGACGTCAAGCGCCTCGCGACGTCGCTGTGCATAGCGGCGGAGGGTCGCGACTTCTCCGTGGCGCAGCGAGGGCGCATTGTGCGTGCGGCGGTGCGTGAGTACCGAGAAACTATCCGCACCTTCTCAGAAAGTCCGGCGCTCAGCGTCTGGTACGCGCACCTCGATATTGCCTCGCTCACCCACCAGTTGAGCCAGAGCTTTTCGGACGAGTCGATGAAACAGGTCCATGATGTGGTCCGTCGGGCCGTGGGAAAGACCTCGCAACGCGCCTACGACAAATTGGTCGTTGAGGTGAACGGCGTGCCGCGCATTGCCTACGACCCACCGACCCTGGTACCGCTCGATCAACTCGTCGGCCGTGATCCTCTCCCACTGCAGGAAATGCTCCAGCGAGTGGTCGGCGGCTACGCGGAATCGCTCAGTAGCGACCGTCACGTCTTGTTTCGAAAGTTCACGCCCTACGACGCCGCACGAAAAGTCGTCGGAGTTGGTTCCGTCGGTACCGGTTGCTACATCGTGCTGCTCTACGGTCGAGACCGCAGCGACCCCTTCTTTCTGCAGATCAAGGAGGCCACCGACTCGGTAGTCGACCGTGCGCGCGGTCGAGTCTCCCCGCGCGATCCGGGGGACCGAGTGGTAGCGGGCCAGCGCCTCATGCAGGCAACGCCGGACGTGTTTTTAGGTCACTACCACGAGACCGGTCGTGACGGAACAAATCGCAGCTACTACGTGCGCCAATTGTTCGACAACAAGGGTTCGGTCGTCATTCACCGCATGGATGCCGAAGCCCTTGAGGCCTACGGAAAAGTATGCGCCTGGACTTTGGCGCGTGCGCACGCCCGTAGTGGTGGCAGCGTCGAAATCGCGGGCTACCTTGGAAAATCGGAGACCTTCGACACGGCAATTGAAGAGTTCGCCGAAGCGTATCGGGTGCAAAATGCCCTCGACTTCGCCACCGTCACGGCGACGCGCGACAGCTCACGTGTGGGGTGAAGCGGAAGTGGTCCGGCGATTGGAACTACAATGGCACTACGCGGGGATGTAGCTCAGTTGGTAGAGCGCGGGCTTTGCAAGCCTGAGGTCGTGGGTTCGATCCCCATCGTCTCCACCAAAGTTTTCTGATTCGAACTGCAGTTGACGTCATCAGTGTGAGAATGACTTTCAGAGAAGGCCCGGAGCCAGTACTGGCAAGCCAATCCTTCGGGCAGCTTCCAAGAGACGCACGTCATAGCCAAGGAATCCAAGGAACTCACTCTTCGCAGTGTTGGCGACATGTTCCGCCGTGGCTAAGTGAATGGCATCGAGCGAGCGAAGTTCACGTTCGTCAAAACCAGCAGCCCGAGCCACTATGGCTGGAGACAACGTGACGATTCCAATTCCGTCCAGCACTTCGCCTGCTCTGCCGAGATTGGTTGGAGCACTGCGTTTTGTGGCGCGTGGCAGTTCGACTTCAATGATGACCGATGAAACAAAGTGGGGACTCAACTGCCCTCTGATCCAGAGAGAAAGTTCTTCGCTCTGTGTTTCGCGCCGCACGAGCTTCACGGCCGCCGAGGTATCGATGTAGATCAACAAGACGTCACCAACGGTCGGGGTTCTCGCGGTCAGCAACTACTGCATCAAGACCACGTGCATCAACAGTTGCCTCACCAGTCGAATTGAACGTCGGCAGGAGGGAGCGTGCTGGTCGAAGTTCGCCAGCCTCTAAGAGAGCAGCAAGCGGAGAGAGATGGGTTGGCTCGATGATGCCCACTGTGGTTCCATTCCGCGTGATCTCAACGCGCTCTCCCATTTCAACACGAGCAATCACTTCAGCAGTTCGCTGATTGAGTTCTCGAATACCAACTTTTCTCATGTTCAAATTGTACTACAGAAATGTCAGACCACCTAGGTGCATTGAAGATCATCAGGTTCGAGTCCCATTACCTCCACAGCGTTGTGAAAACTACAACGATGTAGTTCGCCTCGTAGGCTTAGAGGAGCGCGCCTCAGTCAGCGCCCAACACCTGCCGAGCCACCTTGAGTCGCTCAGGGGACACGCTCCACCAGACCCACTTGCCACGCTTGTCTCCCACGATCAAACCCGCCTCCGCCAGGATCTTGGTGTGATGCGAGATCGTCGGTTGACTTCGCTCGAGCGGGCCTTCGAGATTGCAGCTGCACGCTTCGCCCTCGGCAGCGATGATCGAAAAGAGCCGAAGCCGGATCGGATCACCGAGGGCGGCGAAGATTGCCGCAAACTCATCGGCATCGCCGGCAGAGAGCGCTTCCTCGGTCATCGGCGCGCAGCAGGCCGCCTCGTCCTGGACGATCTTGGTAGCTGCCTTCGTCATGGATCCACCTTCCATTGACATACGTCAATGTACAGTCTATACTCTTCGCATCGACAGACGCCAATCTACTCGGAGGTCCGCATGTCGCGTTTCCAACTCGCACTGAACGTCTCGAACCTCGATGAGGCCATCGACTTCTACTCAAGGCTCTTCGGGGCCGAGCCGGCAAAGGTTCGTCCCGGGTACGCGAACTTCGCCATCGCCGAGCCGCCGCTCAAGCTCGTACTCATCGAGGGAGCAGGCGAGCCTGGCTCGATCAATCACCTCGGCGTGGAGGTCGACTCGACTGACGAGGTCGCCACCGCCACAACCCGACTTGCGTCCCAGGGAATGGCCACCGACGTCGAGGAGGCAACCACCTGTTGCTACGCCGTCCAGGACAAAGTCTGGGTGGACGGACCCGACTCGTCGCGCTGGGAGATCTACACCGTCCTGGCTGACGCTGTGGGGCCCGAAGGCCTTGGCGGCGACGAGCGCTGCTGCACGCCGGACCTGATGCAGATTGCTCCCCCAACGCCGGTGACCGTTGGTGCTCCGGCCGAGGCGTGCACGCCCGGTGGCGGATGCTGCTGATACTCGGTTCCGAGACGAGAGAAGCGATCGCACTATGAACGATGTCGTGCTTTGGCGACGCCTTGTCGCAGAGTTTCTGGGCAGCGCCCTTCTAGCGGCGATCGTCATCGGATCGGGCATCGCCGCGCAACAGTTGTCGCCCGGCAACGTCGGCCTCGAGCTGCTCCAGAACGCATTGGTGACCGGTGCTGGCCTCTTCGCCATCATCTTGATCTTCGGCGCCCTCTCGGGGGCGCACTTCAATCCTGTGGTGTCTTTCGTCGATGCGGCCTTCGGCGGAATCTCGTGGCGTGATGCTTCGGCGTACCTTCCGGCCCAGGTTGCGGGATGCATCACGGGGGCAATCACCGCGAACGTGATGTTCTCCCTCAAGACCGTGTCGATCTCGACCCACCACCGGGCCACTGGACCGCACCTCCTCTCAGAGGTGATCGCCACGGTCGGATTGCTCCTCGTGATCTTTGCCTTAGCCAGAAGCGAGAAGAACGCCTACACACCAGCCGCGGTTGGTGCCTACATCACCGCTGCCTACTTCTTCACGTCGTCAACCAGTTTCGCCAACCCGGCGATCACCGTGGGAAGGATGTTCTCCAATACCTTCGCTGGCATCGCTCCATCCTCGGTGATGCCCTTCATCGCAGCGCAGGTCGTCGGTGGCATCTGCGCCGTGGTCCTCGTCAAGGTCCTCTACCCGGGCATCACGCCCAAGGAGTCGGCCGACATCATCGTTCCGCATCTGCGCGGGGCCAACGACCCCGAAACCGAGTTCGATACCAACCGCTGATCGCCGCCCCGTCCGGCGGTTGACCTTGAAAGGAGAGCAATGCACCTCATCGCCATCGGAGGCAGTGACGCCGGTATCAGTGCGGCGCTTCGAGCCCGAGAACTCGACCCAAGCGTCGAGGTGACCGTCGTGGTCGCTGATGCTTACCCCAACTTCTCGATCTGTGGGATCCCGTACTACGTCTCTGGTGAGGTCAGCCACTGGCACAACCTGGCGCACCGCACGTACGCCGATCTGGAAGCCACCGGCATGAACCTCATGGTCGACACCTTGGCCACCAAGATCAACGTCGCTGACCAGACCCTTGCAGTGAAGGGCACTTCGGGCAGTGAAGAGCTGCTGTCGTATGACGAGCTCGTCGTTGGGACAGGAGCGGTCTCGCAGGTCCCACCGATCGACGGCGTCTCAGGTGAAGGTGCGCTCGGATGGGACGAGGGAGTCCACCTGCTTCATTCGATGGGCGACACCTTCGCCATCATGCGCACCCTCGAAGAGGCCAAGCCGTCCAGTGCGGTGATCGTTGGTGCCGGCTACATCGGACTCGAAATGGCCGAAGGCCTGAGTGCCCGAGGCATCAAGGTGACCCAGATGGAGCGTCTCGATGAGGTGTTGCCGACCGTGGACCCTGAGCTCGGCGCCCTCGTCCACCAGCAGCTCAGCGATCATGGCGTTGAGGTGCTCACCGGCACGACCGTGCACAAGGTCAGCCTCAATCCGCGTGGGGTGAGCCGCCTCGTGGTCGACGCATCTGACGCTAAAGGACCAGTTCGTCGCGAGGTGGATCTCGTCCTCGTGGTCGTCGGCGTTCGTCCCGACACCGATCTCGCCGTTGCTGCTGGAGCGAAAGTTGGGATCGCCGGTGCGATCGAGGTAGACCGCCACATGCGGACCAATCTGCCCCACGTCTTCGCCGCGGGTGACTGCGTGGTGACCCACCACCGACTTCTCGGCACGACCTATTTGCCGCTGGGAACCACGGCGCACAAACAGGGGCGAGTCGCTGGCGAGAACGCCATCGGCGGGGACCGTGAGTATGCGGGAAGCCTCGGAACCCAGGTGGTCAAGATCTTCGACCACGCCATCTCTCGCACGGGCCTGCGAGACCACGAGGCAGTGGCCGCAGGATTCGACCCGGTTACGGTCGGGTTCCAGGCTGACGACCACAAGGCGTACTACCCCGGCAGCCACAAGATCTCGATGCGCTACACCGGCGATCGGGCGACTGGTCGGCTGCTGGGCGTCCAGCTCTTCGGCCACAAGCACGCCGAGGTGGCCAAGCGGGTCGACATCGCAGCCGCCGCCATCTTCCATGGCATGACGGTCGATGACATGAGTGAGCTCGACTTGTCGTACACCCCGCCGCTTGGAAGCCCGTGGGATGCCGTTCAGATGGGGGCACAGGCGTGGGTCAAGGCACAGAAGTAGATGCCTGATTCCTTTCGGCCCCACCTCTTGTTCCTCTGCTCCAAGAACGGTGGTCGCTCCCAGATGGCAGCTGCCTGGGCGCGCTCTTACGGTGGCGACGCCGTGATCGTCACATCGGCCGGAGCGGCACCGGGTGCGTCATTGAACGCGGACGTGGTCACGGTGCTTACCGAACTCGGCTTCGACCTCTCCGCTGAGCACCCCAAGGCGGTCACGCCCGAGATGGTCCGAGAGGCGGACGTTGTGGTGGCGCTCAAGCCGGGTCTTGAGATTCCTGCGGCAGAAGACGCCCGCATCGAGGTGTGGGACCTACCCGATCCTGATGCAGAGGGGCTCGACGGCGTACGCGAGACGTGCGACGAGATCCGGGTACGGGTTCAGGACCTTCTTGATGGCCTGAGCGCTTCATCACCTCAGTAGTACCGCAACAAGTTGACCGAGGCTGATGCCTTCGAGTCGTCGACAAGAGTGTCCAGCGATAGCGGCGCCGGGACAGGGGTTCGAACTTTGTCCCATTACTTCCGAGCCCATGCTGAATCACCCGGTTTGACCCCGAATTGGACTGATGGTTGGATCAGGAATCCCGGAAACTACTGAGTTTCTGGCCCCACGAGGGGTTCGAACATAGTCCCATTACCTCCACAGAGTGTTGTGGTACGTACAACGTTTTAGTTGAGAAATCCGCATTTAAGGAACTTCCAAAGTAACTAGCTGGGCTCTTCGAAGGTACCCC
>CAIOSJ010000027.1 GCA_903860915.1 uncultured Actinomycetes bacterium
CAACGTCTCATCCTTCGGCTCCACCCTGATGTTTTTCGCGCAGCCTCGACAGAACGGCTGGCAGTTGCGATCGGTCTTTACCAATCAAGCCGGGACCGCGACCAGCACTGTTGCGACTTTGAGCGTCGTGAGCAGAACTCCCGCTCCCACGCCGACTCCCGCTCCCACGCCGACTCCCGCTCCGGCGCCAAGCCCCAACCCAAGCCCGGGACCAATTCCTGCGCCAGGGAGCACTCAATCGAGCAACTGGTCCGGGTTCTCCTCAGCGGGCGGCGTCTTCAGCTCAGTGTCGGGTAGTTTTAAAGTTCCGACGGCTCAATGCGCACCCGGTGCCAACTCTGTCACCGCAATTTGGGTGGGCATTGACGGAGCGACCTCGAACACCGTGGAGCAAGACGGCGTCCAGGTCAACTGCGCCAACGGTGTTCCCCAGTACGGTGCGTGGTACGAAATGTTCGGAGATAATGCCGTAAACAACGGATATTCCGTTGACATTTCACCCACGACCTATCCAGTCGCAGCCGGTGACTCAATCACCGCATCAGTTTCCTTCGCCAATCAGATCTGGACCCTCAGTCTGATTAACAAGACCGCTGGATGGACCTTCGCCACCAAAGTCGCCAACGGCACTCCGCCACCCGCGCAGTCCTCAGCGGAGTGGATTGTTGAGCGTCCCGAACTCTGCAACGGAAGTTGCTCATTCGCCGCGCTCACCCCAACCGCGGCCATCACCTTTACGGAAGTCCATGCAGTTAGCTCCACGGCGTCGGGGACCCTCAAGGCCTTTACATCTACGGCGATGACTATGACCTCGGCAACGAAGGCTCTCGCCACCCCCAGCGCCGCCAGCACCGACGGTTCTTCCTTCGTCGTCACCCTCAACTGAACGCCGGGGGCTCGAGGGAGCTACGTACGGAGTCTTCCCGTGCGGAAGTACGAGATATGGGGCTATCCTCATAAATAATTCACCGGGGGGACGTCGTGCGAGTAAGCGTCAATGGCGTACGGATTTACTTCGAAGTGGTGGGCGAGAAGCTGCAACTGCGTGATGGGGCTCTGGTCGAAGTCCCCACTCTTTTAGTTCTTCACGGCGGCCCGGGCTTCGACCACAATGGCCTGCGACCCTTCTACGATCGCTTCGCCGACATCGCCCAAGTGATTTATCTTGATCATCGTGGCAATGGTCGTAGCGAGCAAGGTGATATTGCAACACTCAACCTCTTTCAATGGGGCGACGATATCAAGGCCTTTTGCGACGCCCTCGATATTGAGAAACCCATTGTTTTGGGCCACTCCTTCGGCGGCTTCGTGGCCGAGTCCTACCTCACCCGGCACCCCGAACACCCCGGGAAAGTCATCTTGTCCTGCACGCAGGGACGTAGTGGGAAAGAGGAGAGCTTCGCGGTGTACCGCCGCCTCGGGGGTGAGTACGCCGAACAGGTCGCGCGCAATGTCTTTGACGAAGCCAGCGCGGAGAACTTGATTGAATTCGAGCGAGTCTGTCGACCTCTCTACAACCGCAGCGACGGGCACGGTCTAGCGACGCGACCGGGAATCTTCACGCCGCAGACCCTTGTCTATTTCTGGCGTGATGGCGTTGGTCCACACGATGGAGCCTGGCGCGACTTCTCCTTTCTCGACTCTCTGTCAAAGGTGACGTGCCCGGTTCTCATTCTGGGCGGCGAGGACGATCCCGCGTGCCCGATTTCCTTTCAAGAGGAGATTGTAGCGGCCCTCCCAGACGGAATCGGTGAATTTCACCGCTTTGCTGACTGCGGACACGGTAGCCACCGAGATGCTCCTGTCGAGACCGAGAGAATCATCCGTCAGTTTCTCCTCGGCACGAGTCGCCACTTATCCTGAAATTTAGGGTGCCGTCGTCGCGTGACACGTTCGTCGCTTCGACCACTACGCTATAGAACGTTGATATACAGCATGGGGGGCCTAGAAAAGGAGCCATGATGTTCGCATCGTTCTTCGTATTTCGTAAAAGTGCAGTTCCAAATTTTCTGCGACGTGACGCACTGCCGACCTACGGAGACGTACTGGTCACCGAGATGAAGGTTCGTCGTCGCGAAGCGGACTTCGCACTCGCGAATTAGTACGCCACCCGACTACTAATTTTCGCCAGTCCGATCTTCGGGGCGCTGGTGCACGCGATGCAACATTCCCCTGTCGTGCACTCGAAACGAATGTCCTAGTTGGAAAGAACCGAGTGAACACAGGGCGATTGACGCCATGGACGAAGCCATGATGGCTGAGGCCGACGATGCACTCATCCAGTGACTCGAGGTCCCAATCGTGACGATTGAAGCCGGCACGCCGAGTTGGGCACTGGCGACCAGGCCCCGCGCGACGCCGACTCTCCCCACGAGGGCCCCCACAGCGTGAACCACGATATTCCCCGCTACCACAACTGCGGCGAAGTCCACAGTTGACGATTCCAGCAATGTCCGAGGGTCGAGGCTCACGCCCAAGGTCACGAAAAAGACGGGAATGAAAAAACCCTCGCCCACTCCAATGACTTCGGTAACCAGGTGATCAGTTACGCCTAAGGCGGCCGCTACCGCGCCGCAGGCAAATCCCGCGATCAGGGCTGAGGTGAATGACACCGTCGCGAGCCACGTGAGTGAAAAAAGGAGGGCCAGGTTGATGCGTAACGACCAGCCCCATCCCCGTTCAATGCTGAGTTCGTGGAGTCGTTGCCACAGCCCACGCGAGATCATCTGGCGTTGGATCAGGAAGAAGACTACGGCCGCGACAACGACGAGAACTGTCCCGCCCACGACCCGCAGGAGTGGGTGTGAGGACGTGGCCAGTGGCACCAGCAGCACTGCGGCGATATCGGCCAACATGACCCAGGCAATGAGCCGCGTCGTTGCCGTATCGGGCGTCGCGGTGTCGTTTCGCACGACCGGCACAGCGAGGGCGGCGGAACTATTAGCGAGCAGCAGGGATACCACAAAGGGATGACCGAAGTCAGTGAAGTGACCTATGAGTAGTCCCAGACCTGCACCGACGGCGAAGGTTGCGAGCACCATGAGAACAGCCCGACACGACTCACGCCGAAGCGTGACATCCCTCAGGGGCAAGTGCATACCAATGGTGAACATCACGACTGAAAATCCAGCGGCGTGAAGTAGTTGAACGAGAGCTGAGTTTGCGTGAACCAGGTTCAAAAGACTTGGCCCCAGGGCGACCCCACCGAGAATCTCCCCCGCCACGATGGGAATCATCAGTCGACGCGACATGCTCAGTAGCGGTCCCAGGAGTCCCGCTACCGCGATCAAGGCCAGAATACCCATTATTGAATCCTTCTTTTGCGCTGACGACGTTGACGCTACTGCCAGGGTAGATACTCCTGTGCGAGTGGGCGCCCCCCCCACATTCGAAGTCGAAAATCTACGGAGTATTGAAATGGCGTGACTACCTCCTGGTAGCTCGTGACCATTTCGCAGTAAACGCTGGACCCCCAACGGGGATTCAGCGCATTCAGTAGGGCCGGTGGGGATCGAACCCACGACCGAAGGATTATGAGTCCTCTGCTCTAACCACTGAGCTACGGCCCCTTGCGCCACTCTCCAACAAGTTAGGGAGAGTCACCCTGGAACTTTACTTCGCCCTCTCGGCCCATCGCGACGAGAGGTCGGCCTGCAACGAAGGAGTGGGCTCAAGCCCACTCCTTCGTTGTTGCCAGAAACAACGTGCCTAGGCGAGGTCCTTCAGCATTTCAATCAACTTCGGCTTGGTCTGGTCGCCCAGCGGCACGGGGTAAATCTGTAGGTGGGTGACGCCGGCTTCCTTGTAGGCCGCCAAACGTTCCTTCACGTAACTCTTAGGGCCACAGATGGTGGTGCGCTCGAGGAATTCTTCCGGAACGGCGGCTTCGGCTTCGGCTTTCTTGCCGCTCAGGTAGAGCTCCTGAATGGTCTTAGCAGCGTCCCCATAGCCGTAGCGGGTGGCTAGTTCGTTGTAAAAGTTCTGACCGACAGCACCCATGCCGCCGACGTAGAGAGCGGCCTGCGACCGAGCAAACTGGCGAATCCGAATGGCCTCGTCACCTTCGGCAATCGCCACGAGCGATCCGGCGCTGGTCATCAACTCGCCGAGGGCTGGATCGCGTTTCGCCTTACCGGCCTTCAGGGATTCACCCCAGATTTCGTTCGCCTTTTCTGGGATGAAGAAGATGGGCATCCAACCGTTAGCAATCTCGGCGGTCATTTCCACATTCTTCATACCAATGGACGCGACCCAGATAGGAATGTTCTCGCGAACCGGGTGATTGATGAGCTTGAGGGCCTTGCCGAGGCCGGTTCCCTGGTCGCTCGGTAAGGGCAAGGTGTAGTACTTGCCGTTGTAGACCACGCGCTCACGCTTCCACATCATGCGACAAATATCGATGACCTCACGAGTACGGCCCAGAGGGGCTGAGTAGGGGACGCCGTGGAATCCTTCAATCACCTGCGGCCCTGAGGCACCAATACCAAGGTGGAATCGGCCCTCAGAAATGAAGTCCAGCCCCGCGGCGGTCATGCCGATCAGCGAGGGGGTGCGAGAGTAGACCGGAAGAATTTCGGTACCAATCTCGACCGTCTTCGTGACCGCGGCGAGGTAGCCCAATTGGGAGACACTGTCGAAACTGTAGGCTTCGGCCACCCAAACAATGTCGAGACCAGCGCTCTCCATATCGATCACGTCTTTTTCGATCTCTTTGATGTTGCCCGAATACGTAAGCATTGTTCCGATTTTCATAAACCCTCCGCGTTGACTGACTAATTATTAATAGTAATCGCCAGAAAACACCACATTCGACCATTCGTTGGTGGGCTTTGGATTCTCGCGGAACCACCGAAAATTCGCTGGTGAGCGCCACGTTGTGCTCACGAGTATGAATTCGCAGAGCGATTGTGACAGGCTCCACCACGATTCGAGCGAAACGTACAACAAAGGTTTAATTTTAACGAAGAGGTCACGAGTGGGGTCGCAGCGAAGGCAAGCGGCCGACTCAATTCCTTCGCACACAACGCCGCGCATCGCGATGGACCCGTAGCGTCGGGTACCGCGCTCTCGCATCTCGAGTGCCCACAACTTCAGTTTCAGCCCACGGCACGCCGCCGCCTTCCGATCTTTGTTCCCTGATTGGACAGCTTGAGCGAATTTGTGCGCCCGACGCTGAGTGTGTTGAGTTACTTCGTTGCGGCCCACATCTTGGGGCTGCGCGGTCGCGCGAGTACTTGGCTCGCTTCTAGTTCGCGGCGAAGTTCGCGATAGCGGCCGCGGTCGCTCGAGTGATTTCCGGTACCGCCCAGATCATCAATTCTCCGGCGTGCGTCATCCCGAGGAGTTCGACGCACCTCACCGTCGCGCCCGCTTCGAGCAAGAGGCGGTAGAAGGCCACTCCCTCGTCGCGTAAGGGGTCGCACTCGTCAACCTGAATGACGCTGGGCGGAAAACCCGCCACGTCTTCGACGGAGGCAAAGAGTGGCCAGGCCAGGGCGTTCTTCTCTCGATAGGCCTCCTCACCGTAACCAACGACACCGTTGTTGTTGTGCAACTGAAGGGAAATACCGTTGTTGCGGATCGAACTCGGCAGGTCTTCTCGAGGATGAAATCCCGCGATGTAGGGACAGAGCGCGTAGACGCCCTTGATGAGGGACACTTCGCCCGACCGCAAAAACGACATCGTTGTCGCGATAGTGAGATTGCCACCGCCGGACTCGCCCGAGATCACCACCCGATTGGGATCGATGCCGAAGCGTTCTGCATTTTCGACGACCCAGCGAAATCCCGAGACGCAGTCGTTCAAACCCGCTGGGAATGGTGCAACCTCGGGAACCGACGATGGCGACACGGCGTTACGAAAATCGATGGCGACCACCGCCACGCCGCAATTCGCGATAGTGCGAAACCACGCCTTGTAGTTTCCGTCATGCGCTGAGAGAAACATCATCCCGCCGCCGTGGATGTAATACACGCAGGGTACGACCTCGTCCCCCTTGGGTCGATACACCTGGACGTTGACAGTGTTCCCATCGGGTTGCGAAATCAACTCGTGATAGGTGATATCCAAACCCACAGAGGACGCAACTTCTTCGGTATCAATACGGTCCATGAAGCGCCGACGGGCTTCTTGGAATGCAATATTCTTAGGCGAGTTAGCCGCACCGACGAACTCCTCATAACTCAGCACATCGCGTGAGCCACCTTCCGGCACTGCAGCAAGCAGGCGAGCAATTCGTGGATCGATACGAGTATCGGCGAGGTAGTCGTAGGTCATGAAGACTCGTTTCTTTGTGACTGCAGAACCTAAGACTAGGCCCCCCGAGGGCGGGTAGCGGGCCACATTTAGATCACTCTTCTTCTGCAGACGCCAATCAAATTCTGACACGGCGGTCAGGAAGCCCACTAGACGTGGTCTCAGTACCGCGAGGCCCGTGGGCATGCCAACTCCACGACGCCGTGCGGTTCGACGCGTCGAGCGAACTCTGCGAGGCTAGAGTCATGCGGCGACTGACGGCTATCGCTACCTCGGTCATGATGACCCTGACTCTCATCTCCTCCGTCTCAGCGGCGTCAACGCTCGCCCCACCCAGCAAAGTGACTTCAACCGCGGGACCGGGCTACTACCTAGTGACCTGGTCCAAGGTTCCAGGGATTGGTGTCACCTACACCGTCACTGGCGGTGCACGCGCTGCTACCTGTGTCGTCGTTGATGCGACGACGTGTCACCTGCCGGCAATCTCCACCGCTCCCGTCAGATTTCGCGTTACGGCTAGTCGCGGATCAGTCGTTTCCCAGCCCTCGGCACCATCAAGCACTCTCACGACTCGCTTGGTGCTGCTCGTAGCGGGGCAGTCCAACGCCATGGGTGCAGAGTCCTACGCCATTGATCCGACCACTAAAAACAATTATTTTAAAGCCCCCTACGTCAATGGAGCTGATCGACTGTCTACGATCACGTGGAATATTTCCCTCGTGCTCGACACCCCAAATGGGACGTTCGCCCCATTGACCACCCCGCAACGCTTCGTCTCGGTAAGTGGTCTCCGGCAAATTTTTGGGCCCGAGATCAGTCTGGCCAGACGTCTTTACGAGAGCGGCGTTGGATCGGTGGGTGTGATGAAAGTGGCGTTCGCCGGAACGTCGCTGGCCAACGATTGGTCGCCGACATCCGGAAAACTCTACGGGGCGATGATTAGATTCGTCCACGACCAGATGCGACGTGATGCGGCATCTGGCGTGGTGGATGTACTGGGTGCTGCTTACTGGTTTCAAGGAGAGTCAGATTCCGTTGACGCAGCCATGGCGCACGAGTATCAGAAAAATCTCTTCGCCTTCATTCCTGCACTACGGCTGGATCTTCCATTCACCCCGCGTGCACCAGTCGTTCTCGTCAAGGAATCAATGGCGAGTCACATCACCTACAGATTCAAAAGTGGGACCTGTGGTGAGATCGGAGGATGCTCCGTAGCATCTGCCCGTGATGCCCTAATTCGATCCGCCGATGACATTGCGGCCACCATGCTACCTAATGTATTGACGGTCGATTCACAGGGCCTCAGCCGAATGACGGTAGGCATTCATCTCAGCAACAGCGCAGAATTAGCGATTGGTTCTCTTATGGCCCGTGTAACCGAGGACTATCTCCATCGGCTGCGCTGAGCAACGAAGGGCAATCTGTTTGAGGAAGCTGAGAAGCGCTTTCGAGAATGTGGCCACCTTGGCCCGCTACGGGCCAAAGTAAATATCACGACGGGCCCAGCGATCAAATCTGCGCGGCGCCAGAGAATCCAAGACAACATATTTACGTTGACCCCGCGGGCCACGTCACCATTAGAAAGCGTGATTCAGAGCTTCGAATGGTGACGTGGTGCTACAAGGCAACTCGCAGAACATTGGACATCACTTGTTACGACGTTCGCTTCTCGGAATTCCTCAGCCACCTATGACGCAGGTGACCTCACCGGTTGTGCACGTCACCTCACCCGTGGTGAATGTAATCCAAACCACCTCATTCGTAAAGCCGCCGCACACGTGATTAATGTACGCTGATTTCATTCGACCACACTCCATTAATAATGATTGAGAAGTGGTCGGAATTGTAGTCATAACAGTATCCAGAGCTAATCGTTTGATTCGGGTCTGATATGTATATCGATCCTGTGAAGTAAACACCGTTCTCGTCACGGCAGGAATAATTGAGCCATCCAGTCCAGAAATTATGCACCTGAAACCCAATGTAATAGGAGTTATAGGTACCCGCCTTCAATGGTCCTCGCCAAGCAGAGATGGACGGAGGCGGTGGTGGTGGAACTTGGGTCGAGCCGCTCGTGGATCCTGAGGCAGTAGACCAGCCATTGGCGTTGTGCGCACTAATGGTAAAGGAATACGTGCTTCCCGAATTCAACCCACTGACCACGCAGGAATTGTCCAGCCCCGCAGCCCGGGAGCAGGTCGCACCGCCGGGTGAAGCGGTGACGAGATATTGATCGATTGCTGAACCATTTGCGTTACCATCATTCCATTGCAGGCGAACAGCGGAAAGGCTGTTATCGGATTGGTGCAGGTTGACCGAGCTCGCCGACACAATTGGAAGCCCGGAGGGTGTTACCGCACTTGAGGACGTGCTCGCGGGGCCGGTGCCGTAGGCATTAGTGCTCGTCACGCTAAAGGTGTAGGCGGTTCCATTCGCGAGACCGGAAATTGAGCATGATAGAACGAGGGCCGCCGAGGTGCACGAGGCACCACCGGGTAATGCAGTCGCTCGATAACCCGTCACTGCTCCCCCGCCATTGAAAGTGGGGGCCGTCCAGGAAATGGTGGCCTGACCGTCGCCCTTTATTGCCGACGATACCGTCGGGGAGGCTGGGGCTCCGTAGGGGGTTAGCGCAGCACTGGGAGTAGAAGCGCTACTCGAGCCGTAGGTGTTACTCGCTACAACACTAAAGGTGTAGGCGGAGTACTCCGACAAGCCAGAGACGGTGCAGGTTAATGGTCCCGTCGTCCACGAACACGTGGCGCCACCGGGCAAAGCGGTTACCACGTAGGAGGTAGCTGCGGGTGATTCAGTGGGCAGGACCCACGAGACAACGGCATTTCCGTTACCCGCCGAAGCCGTTACCGTGGTCGGCGTCGAGGGATAGGCCCGTGGAGTAACTGAAATCGAGGCGGCGGAGGCCACCGAAATTCCGCTGACGTTGGTGGCCGTCACGCTGAAGGTGTACGCCGTACCGTTAGTGAGCCCCGAGACCGTACAACTGAGAGGTCCACTGGTCCACGAGCAGGTCGCCCCACCGGGTGAGGCGGTCACCTTGTAGCCCGAGATACTGGCGCCCCCGTTATCGGCGGGGGCGGTCCACGAGACCACGACGGCGGCATTAGAACCAATTCCAACCACCGACTGGGGTGCACCCGGCACCGTGGACGGCGTCACGACCTGAATGACCGGAGTACTCGTACCGTTGACGTTGATAGCCGACACATTAAACGTGTAGGCCGTGCCGTTGGTGAGACCCGAAATGACGCACGAAGTTGCGTTCGCAGCGGCGCGGCACGCAAACACACCGGTGGCGTCGATCACGAGATAGCTGGTGACAGCACTTCCGCCGTTCCCATTTGGTGCGGAAAACGCAATCGTGACGGAAGTATTGCCCGCCGTAACCAGGACGGCCGTGGGTGCGTTAGGGACCGTTGACGGTGTGGCGCTATTCGAGTCGCCGGAGGCCACCGAAATTCCGCTGACGTTGCTCGCCGTCACGCTGAAGGTGTACGCCGTACCGTTAGTGAGCCCCGAGACAGTACAACTGAGAGGTCCACTGGTCCACGAGCAGGTTGCCCCACCGGGTGAGGCGGTCACCTTGTAGCCCGAGATACTGGCGCCCCCGTTATCGGCGGGGGCGGTCCACGAGACCACGGAGCTGCTGGCAGCGTTGGAGCTTGCGGCGGCGTTCGTCGGTGCATTGGGGACCGTTGACGGTGTGGCGGCATTCGAGGCGCCGGAGGCCACCGAAATTCCGCTGACGTTGGTCGCCGTCACGCTGAAGTTGTACGCCGTACCGTTAGTGAGCCCCGAGACCGTACAACTGAGAGGTCCACTGGTCCACGAGCAGGTCGCCCCACCGGGTGAGGCGGTCACCTTGTAGCCCGAGATACTGGCGCCCCCG
>CAIOSJ010000028.1 GCA_903860915.1 uncultured Actinomycetes bacterium
CAACGTCGCCACAGTTCGCTTGGCTATCTCATGCCAGACGAGTTCGAAGCGAAACAACAAACAACCCAGACCATCTTGATATGAAGAACTGGTCCACTTTTTGGGGATCAGGTCAAACTCTGCTTGGTAGTAGGCCTAGCAATCGCCGCCCCAACCGTGAACCCAGCCGTTGGGGCAACGGGCATTGGTCAGGTTGGCATCGGTCAGGTTGGCACCGGTCAGGTTGGCACCGGTCAGGTTGGCACCGGTCAGGTTGGCACCGAGCAGGTTGGCAACGAGTAGGTTGGCACCGATCAGGTTGGCACTTCCCAGGTTGGCACCGGTCAGGTTGGCACTGCCCAGGTTGGCACTGCCCAGGTTGGCAACGGTCAGGATGGCACCGGTCAGGTAGGCACCTTGCAGGTTGGCAAAGGTCAGGTTGGCACTGTTCAGGTTGGCACCGGTCAGGTTGGCAAAGGACAGGTTGGAATTGCCCAGGTTGGCACCGGTCAGGAGGGCGGTGCCCAGGTTGACACCCCCCAGTTCGGCACCGGTCAGGTTGGAATTGCTCAGGTTGGCACCGCCCAGGTCGGCACCGTGAAGGTAGGCATTGCTCAGGTCGGCACCGTGAAGGTAGGCAAATGCCTGGATCACATAACCCCTAACGAACCGAATCCCAGAGAGGCTCGTCGCAGGTGCGCCGGTGTCACCCTTTGCGCCGTTGGTTCCATTCGTTCCTGTGTCACCCTTTGGGCCGGTGTCACCCTTTGCGCCGGTGTCACCCTTTGCGCCGTTCGTTCCTTGTATGCCTTGAGGGCCGACAGAGTTCCACGAAACGACCGTGTTCCCGGTCGGGCAGGCGTGGCTTTGAGTCCACACACTCGAGAGAGTTCCTGCTTTGAGACAGGCGTAGAACGTAATCGTTGGCGTAGTGGCCGAGGCACTGAGTCCGACCGCAACTGATCCAGCAGCGAAGCCTGAGAACAGTAGAGCAGTACCGGCCATGATGTGAGTTAGTTTCATAGGCGATGTCTACACCAAAACTGCCACACTGGGGTTGGATAGCGCTGGTGGCCTAGTCGAGTGGCTCCGGGTTGACCTCTGCCTCTGTGAGTTGCTTCTCGAGTTTCGCGATTGCTTGGTCGAGCCATTCGGCAGAGTGTTCGTGGTGCGGGCGGAGGGATTCGAACCCCCAACCTTCTGATCCGTAGTCAGATGCTCTAATCCGTTGAGCTACGCCCGCATTTCCAACGTAAACGTCAGAGGTCATACTTTAGCCGACGTGGGAGCGGCGGCACAATTGATTTATTCAGGCGCTCAGACCTGTCAACATCATGAAGCCACCCTTCAGTGCGGGCTCGCCACGCTCAATGGTGATTGTCGACGAGGTCTCTTTTAATTGTGTCGGGGATAAGCGCTTCGCGTTGCCACCACAGAGGTGCACGGCAGCCTGCGGCCAACGTTGAGCGATACGCGCAATCGCCACCACCACGTCGCTGTGCCAAGAAGTTTCATCCTGCCGGCGGGCTCGCTCGCCCACCGCTTCGTCAAAAGTGCGTTCTTCGTCAAAAAGTGTCCCCCCGACGTCATCGATGGGGGTCACCTGGCCTTCGATGACCAGCGCCACGCCGCAGCCGGAGCCCAAGGTGATGGTGACTTCGACACCAGTGCCCAGAGCGCAACCGCGCGCCGCCATCTCGGCGTCATTACTGACCACCACTCGGCCCGTGCATTTTTCTCGCAGCGCACGCGCGAGCGGAAACGAAGTCCACAGTTCGCGCAACTCTGAATCTACCGGCGAGCCCGGGCCCGCGGCCCGCGTGAGGTTGGCGGCGTCGACAACTACTCCCTCGACGAGGTCACCGGGAAATCCGACTGCCAGATCACCCCAGTCCTCTCCGGCGGCCATGATGAGTTCTAGTGAGGTGAGTAGTGACGCTGGACTGCAGGGGTAACGCGTTGGCCGTTTACGCAACTTTCGAATGACGCCGTCGCTGTCGACGCGTGCACTCTTTATCCAGGTGGCCCCGACGTCAATGACTAAGACCGGCAGAGTCACGCCGGCGTGATGACCAGAGATAATTCTTCGAGGCCCCGCAACACAATGTTCGGTCGATAGTGCAATTCGGGCGAACTCACGTGCCAATTGGAACTCACCGCGACGAGTTCGCTCAGGATCACCTGTGCTTCGAGGCGAGCCAGCGGTGAACCCAGACAGTGGTGCATCCCGAAGCCGAAGCCCAATTGGGGATTGGGTTCCCGGCGCAGGTTGAGCACCGTCGGATCACTGAACACCTCGGGGTCTCTATTCGCGGCGCCCAGGAGCACCATGACGAAGGACCCCTCCTCGAGGACCTGATCTCCGACTGATAAATCTTCGGTCATCGCTCGACCGGTGAGTTGCACGGGCGAGACAAAGCGTAAGAGTTCGTCCACCGCCGCACGGTCCGCACCGAAAGCGCGCAGGACGGCCTGGGCCGACTGGTCACGACTCAGCGCGAGCAGGGCACCGGAAATAAGGTTCATCGTCGTTTCGTGACCGGCCACCAGGAGCAGAATCGCCGTCGAGAGAAGTTCGCCCTCGCTCAATCGATCCTCTCCGTCGTGGGCCGCGACGAGCGCCGAGAGGAGGTCCGGGCCCGGTCGACTGCGACGCAGGGCGAAGAGGCGACTGAAGTATTCAGCGAAGTACATAATGGCCGCGTCGCGGTACTCCCGGTCGCGGTCGCTTAAGAGAAATTCGGGGTCGAGACCACGAGCTAGTTGGGCCGACTGATGTTGGAAGGCCGCGTGGTCCTCGGCCGGAATGTCCAGCATCTCGCAGATCACCGCCACTGGTAGGGCCCAAGCAATGGACTGGACCGCGTCGAAGGCCACCCCGTCGAGGTGCGGGGCAATCATGTCGCGCGCCAAACTCCGCGTAAAGCCCTCGAGCTCGTTGATGCGCCGAGGCGTAAAAGCGCGCTGCACCAGTCCACGTAGACGGGTGTGGTCGGGCGCGTCACGGAATAAGAAGGGACGCGTGTCGTCACCCGAGGCCCGAATCAACTCGCGCTGCTCCTGGCGGGCGCCGCTGTTGAAACCCAGGGGCTGCTTGTCGGGGTGGATGTGGAGAGAGTCAGCCGAGGCCAGCGAGCTGCGTAAGACGGCCAAGCAATCAGCGTGCCGCGTCACTACCCAATAGTTAGACGGCGTTCGGTGTAGCGGCGCCGTCGTGCGAATTTCGTCGAAGAGGGGTCCGGGATCCGTCGACCAGCGCGGGTCCGAGGGGTCGTAAAAAGTCATGGTCTCAGCGTAGTTTGCTCCTCCCCCGCCGCTCGGTGACGATAATGTCGCGACGTCCACCAGGGGCGGAGTCGAATCACCCGCGGCGCGCGCCGACCCGAGATGAGAATGGCTCGACCCCGCGGCCAGGTGCGCAGGGGACGGCGGGCCGTGAGAACTTCCACCTCCGGCACGAAAGTGGCTACCGCCGCGTCCAGCATTCCGCCATAGATCACGCGGGTGGCGTGGTTGTTGACGAGCGAGGCGGCGGCCTCACCCCAACGGGCGCGCATTTGTGAAAAGTCCTGCACCACCGTCACCAGAGTGACCCCCAGCCCAATCCCCGTGGCCGCTAACTGGTCGAGGTCGTCGAGAGCCGCCACGGTGGCCGCTTCGTCAATCACGAGGAGGAGTTCTGAGCCCTCGCCACTCGCCCACTGGGCTTCTTGGGATTCCAACACGCAGCGCAGGGCTCCTCGAAAGAGTGAGGCGTAGCGCTGGTGATCGTGTCGGGGCGCCACGAGATAAACACTGTCCGTCCCGCCCGGCGTGAGTTGTAATCGGGCGAGGGGTTGGCGAATGAGCCAGGGGGCCACTACGGCCTCGGCCGTCGTGATGATGGAATCGCGCGTGCGCTCGTCGTGTCGCGCCCAACTAGCGAGTGCTTCGCTGACCTCGCTGCTCGCGTCGTACCACGAGTCGAAGTCCCGACTATCGAGCCAGCGCACCACGTCGAAGATCGAGGCGCCCGATTGCTGCGCGTGGAGGAAGAGCGCGCCCAATAACTTGGCGGCCAGGGTGTTCCAAAATTCCGACTCCGTTGTGCCCGGTGTCCCCACGCCCCGGCAGAGATCACGGGCGGCCACGAGGGCGTCGCGTAGCGAGCTAATTCCCTCGAGGGGATTCCAGGTCAGACCCTCGGCTTCGGCGGGAGCCACTACTTGGACCTCTCCGCACGTCCGGCGCCACTTTTCACTCGCGACCCGCACGTCGTCTTTCACACTGAGCACCACCAGTGATCCCTCCCAGCGCAGGAGGGCGGGGATAACCAGCGACGAGGTCTTGCCCGACTGCGTGGAACCAACGACGAGCAGCGACTGGCCTTCCGGCAAGAGGCGCGTGGGCCCCAGAGCTAGTCCGTGCCAGAGGGGTCGGCCCAGCGCTGGTCGCGTTCTTCTCACGAGCGACGCATGGCGTGGTCGGAATCGACCAGGGCCCGCTCCGCATCGAGGGGCCGCACCTCGAGCACGCTGCGCCAGGGGCCGTAGCGAACCAGGGCCGAGCCGCGCGCCAGTTCGGGAATGAGCGCCTGCTCGCGCGGGTGTAGGTCGAGAATTGGCGTCAGCAGCGCCGCGTCGTTCGCACTGAGATGAAAGACAAAATGAGTATCGCAGTCACGTACGAGGCCCATCACCCGGGCCCGGTGGGCGCTGTCGGCGCCCGCACTACTTTCCGTGTCACTCCAACGATGCAGGACAATCACGTGACTCACCCCCGTCGCGCGCGCCATCTTCCACGATCCCTGCAACCACCGAGCCGCGGCCGCGTCGTTGATCACGGCCCAGGCCTCGTCAATCAGGAGGTAGCGGCGACCGTGGGTGGGTCGCTGCGCGGCGGCCATGGTGGCCACGCAGGCCAGCGCGAACTCACCGCGCGACCACAACTGCGACAGGTCGAGAACCACCAGTCCGCGGCTGAGGTCAACCGCTGGGTCGCAGCCGTCGAAGAGACCGCGCAGGTCTCCTTCGATAAAACGCCGCAGCGCCAGGGCCAACGAACGTCGCGACGAAACCTCCTCGGTGAGCAGGCTGCTCGCCAGGCGCTCGTAGACCCGCAGCAGTGGGCGCTCGGCTCCACCCACCTCGTTCCATTCCCGCTCGAAGAGGTATTTCTCGTCCTCGCTCACACTTCGATGCAGCGCTAGTTCGAGCAG
Organism: uncultured Actinomycetes bacterium; assembly: GCA_903860915.1. Lineage (GTDB taxonomy): Bacteria > Actinomycetota > Acidimicrobiia > Acidimicrobiales > RAAP-2 > RAAP-2. Next base: position 5,177 of record CAIOSJ010000028.1, read on the forward strand.
GGTCAGGGCCACGAGCAGATCACGTGCGCGGTCACCGTCGAAGGGGTTGCACCACTGCGTCCCGCCCACCGTCAGCTCGAGAATGCTCCCGCCCACGGCGCGAGCGACCTCGTGATACTCGCCCTTGGGATCAACGATCACGACGCCGTACTCTTGTCGACTCGCCCGCAGGGCCAGCATCTTGACCAGCGTCGATTTTCCCGAGCCGATACTGCCCATCACGGCGATGTTGGGTCCCGAGATGAGCCCCGCCTCGTAGGCGGCAAAGGCGTCGTAGATGAAGGGTCCCCCGCGGCGACATTGCCCGAGAGCCTCACCGGAAAGTCCCGTACCGTAGTCGTGCAGCCACAGTCGCCACTGATCAATCTCGTCACTCACCAGCCAGTGTCGCGTGGCGTCTCTCATGAGAGCAGCGTGGGGAGTTGCTCTCGCCACCAGCCCAGTTGTTGCCAACGACCGAAGGCCAAGGTCACGCCACCGCGTCGCGCGTCAGCTCGAAGGAGCTCCTCCTGCTGACGCAGTTCCCTGGGGCTCTCGGCCCGGAGGAGAACGGCGATGGTAATTCTCGTGAGGGCGCTGCCCTGCGAGAGAGCGGCTTCTCGCCAACGCCAGCCCTCACCCTGATCACGCTGACGAAGCGATGGGCGAAATCCCGCTCGTTCCAAGAGGACCGCGTCGGTGTCGCTGCGGTGAGCCTCTCGGCTCGTTCGTCGACGGGCCCGCGCCTGGGGTTGCACCTCACAATTCACTGAGACTTGTCGACTACTGGCGTAGCGCGCGAGGGACTCATTCCAATTGGCGGCGCGGTCCACCGTGACCACTCTCACTACGCGGATCACACCACCGCAAAGGCGAATGTGACCAGGGCGTTCGAGCGCCCACTCGCTACGCCTGTGCGGGACCTCGAGAGCCAGCTCACGCCACGGTGACGGGGGTGCAGTGGCGGCACTGCTCAACAGCACGAAGCGGGGTCGCTCACCGTCGCGCCACCAGGTCAGCGTGAAGTGACTGGGCTGGTCGGCGAGGGCCAGTTGCTGGCTGAAGTGCGCCAGCGAGTGCGTGATGTGGCCACGCAGCGCTGAGAACTCCGCCGTTCCCCGTAGCGGGTATTCGAAGGCGGACAACTCCCGACGTCCTCGACAGCTCACCGTGATTGACGTTACGCCCGTCTGGCTCCAACGCGTCCATCGTGAACGTCCGAAGTAGCGCCACATCAGCACGAGGTGGTCCGCTCCGGCGGAGCCCGCTCGAAGCGGAAAGAGCGCGCCGGATAGGCAGCAGACGCAGAGCCACCACCCTCCGCCCACCAGGGCGGCGCAGCCCGCCAGCCCCGAGAGCGCCAGGACGCAGAGGCGGGGCGTCGAGGGCCAGAGGAGGGCGGGTCGAAGAAAACCCCGCTCAATCATCGGCGTGCCAATGAACGACCGGCCCGTATTCGTCGCGGCCAAAGACCGTGTGACCAGTGGCTGGGCGTGGGCGTCCGACCGGTGAGGGACCCGATTCTCCCTCGGCGGGAAAGGCAAATTCCCGCTCCCCACCGGACCACTGACCCAGACCATAGTCATCGGCCCGCTGCGGTGCGACGGCTGCGGCCCCACCAGAGAAGGCCGCGCCCGCGACGCGCGCGCCCGCTCCTAGCACCGAGGCGCTCACCCGCCGTCTCACCCCCTCGGTCGCGTGAAGAGCCGAGCCCTCGAGGAGGGGAACGAGTCTCAGGAGGAAGAACGGCGTGAGGGCGGCGAAGCCTAGGGTCACAGCTCCGGAAAGAATGACCACGACCGACGACGAGGCGATCTCCTGCGCCCCGAGGGCGAGAGCAATCACTACGAAAACCTTGGCCAGGGCCAGACCGACGAAGGTTTCCACGAGTCGCAGCATCCAGCGACGAGCCGGGGGCCAGGGCGCCGCGGCTCCGATGAACGGGGCCAACACCAAGAGATAGGTGAGCACCGTGTCACGAACCAGCAGTTCGCACCAGAGGGCCGCCGCCCCGATCGTCTCGGCCCCGGCTAGCGCCAACAGGGCGAAGGACGGTGTCGTCGGGGGCAGCAGCGCCGCCGCCTGCGTCCAGCGCGTGACGTCGGTAGAAGCCGAGGTGCCGGCGACCCGCGAGAGTTGATCCGCCACGCTCACGACCAGTGCGCCCAGGGGTCGAGCGAGCGAGAGTGACGCCGCCATGATGAGCAGTCCCGCTCCCAGCGCTCTCACCAGACCACCCGGATCCGCTCGGCGCACACTCGTGATCACCGAGGCCACTATCGCGAGGACGGCGATCAGGGGCACCACACTGCTGAGGCGGCTGCTTTCGGCGTGACTCGCGGTCAGCATCAGCTCGGGCCGACCCGTACTCGTCAGAACGTGGCCGAGTTGGCTGCCGAACCAGGCCACGCTGTTGGCCACCCAGTGCGCGGCGGCGTCCCAGAGTGCGCCCCAGGCGCCGCTAGCGAGACAGGCTGCGGGGTTGGTGGCGCAGGTGAGGTTCACTAGTGGACGGCGAGTCCGGTGTGGAAAAAGAAGTTCACCAGGCTCGGGGCCGAACCAATCACGATGGCGGCCAGCACCGCCGTCACCAGCGAGCGACGGCCAGCCATGGACTGGTGCATATTTTGGGAGTGACTCCCAAAGGCCCACAACACCGCCCCAATAATCATGGCGGCGAGACAGAGCAGGAGCGCCCAGCCAGCGAGACCGTTCACCAATTGTTGGAGGGCCGCCGAGCCGGGCAGAGCGGTCGGAGTGGGAGTCAAGTGGACGTCAGCACGCAACATTGGGCAACTTTCTTACGGGGGAAGTACCCAACGGTCGCGGCTACTCGGGTGGTGGCAAGTCTGCGAGACTAGGAGAGTGACTTTTCTCGTGTTGAAGAACTTCGCTTCTAGTTGGGCACCCTTCGCCGTCTACGGACTGGTCGCGGGTGTGACGATTGTCGGACTACTCCTCGGACTGCTCTGGGGTCGCCACCAGGGCCACCGATCCATCGCCCAGCGACTGACCGCACTCGGCACGCGGCTCGGTATTGATCAACCCGTCGACGACGGCACCGTCGAAACCGCCCTCTCCTTCCTCGAAGAAGCCACCGGAGCGGCGACGAATGCGGTCAGCGAATCCAGCGCCGACGCCATTCGCCTGCGTCGTTCCCTCGACACCCTGCCGGTCGGACTCGTGCTCTGTGACGAATCCGGCAACGTCATTTACCGCAACACCCTGGCCGAAGATCTCATGACCAACCGTTACGGCGACGCTCTGGCCGCCCAGGCCGTCACCGAACTCTTGGATGAGGGCTGGCGCGTCGGATTCGCCGAGCGCACCATCGATCTCTACGGTCCCCCGCGCAAGACCCTGACGGTGCGAGCTCTGGTCATTGACGACGGACGTCGACCACTCGGGGTGCTGGCGGTCATTGAAGACATCTCGGAGCGTCGTCGACTGGAAGACATTCGTCGTGACTTCATCGCCAACGTCTCGCACGAACTCAAAACCCCCGTGGGAGCGCTCGGACTGCTGGCCGAAACCTTGCAGTTCGAACGAGACCCGGTGGTCGCTGAGCGCCTCGCCGCACGTATCCACAGTGAATCATTCCGGGTGAACCGCATCATCGAGGACTTGCTCGACCTCTCGCATCTCGAGAGCGAGGGAGCGCCCGCCCGCGACCCCATCTCCGTTGGGCTCTTCGTTGCCGAGGCCATCGAACGCATCCGCACCGCCGCCGAACACCGCCAGGTGACCCTTAGTTTTATCGAACCCGAGGACCCCGTCGTCACCGTCGGCGACCGCCGCCAACTGGTCTCGGCCATTCACGCCCTCTTAGAAAACGCCGTGACCTACTCACCCGACGGTGGCGCCGTGACGGTAACGGTGCTGCGCGTCGAAGAAGTGAATCCCGACACGCTCGAGACGAGCTCCCTAGCGCGCATCAACGTGCGTGACGAGGGATTGGGCATTCCCACCAAGGATCTCGAGCGCATCTTCGAACGCTTCTATCGGGTGGACCCGGGCCGGGCGCGACAAACCGGTGGCACGGGTCTCGGTCTTTCCATTGTGCGCCACGTCGCCCAGAATCACGGCGGTACCGCCAGTGTGGTCTCCCGCGAAGGCGAGGGATCAACCTTCACCCTCGACCTGCCCATCTCGTCACTATGAGCCTCGGCGAATATCGACCCCGCGTCCTTCTCGTAGAAGACGAGGAGTCCTTCATCGACGCCCTCAGTATTGGCCTGGATCGCGAGGGCTTTCTCCTGACAATCGCCCGCGACGGGCAGGAGGCCCTCACTCTCTTCGGTGAGCAAACTTTTGATCTCGTACTGCTCGACTTGATGCTGCCCAAGGTTTCGGGCCTCGACGTCTGTCGCAGCATTCGTCACTCCAGCAATGTGCCCATCATCATCGTGAGCGCCAAGGGTGAAGAAGTCGACACCGTTTTGATGTTGGAACTCGGCGCCGACGACTACGTCACCAAGCCCTACCGCCTTCGTGAACTCACCGCCCGGATGCGCGCGGTGCTACGTCGACGCAGCGCCCCGGTCGCCGTCGGCGAATCCGACGAACTCCTCGAGGTCGGGCCCCTGCGCCTCGAAATTGATAGTCGACGTTGCTTTCTTAACGGCGTCGAAGTCAAGGTGCGCAAGAAGGAGTTCGCGATCTTGGAACTCCTGCTCGCCAACCCCGGACGGGTGATCACTCGGGACCACTTGATCAACGACGTCTGGGGCTCCGATTACGTCGGCGACACCAAGACCTTGGACGTGCACATTAAGCGTCTACGAAATCTCCTCGAAGAATTTCCCAAGGAGCCGCGACACATCACTACGGTGCGCGGCGTGGGCTATCGCTTCGAAGTCGGCGCGTAGGCGCGAGAAATCGTCGTTCGCCCGCCGAGGTAGCCGCCGAGCACCGCGGGCAGTTCCACCGAACCGTCCGCCTGGCGATAGGTTTCAACCAGGGCCGCCCAAATGCGGGCCCAGGCCAGGGCTGAACCATTGACCGTGTGCACCAGTGTGGGACTCCCGCCACCGGGCCGGTAGCGCACATTGGCGCGCCGACTCTGGTAGTCACGGAACCAACTCACCGAGGACACTTCCAGCCAGCGATCAACGCCGGGGGTGTAGACCTCGAGATCGAAGGTGCGCGCCGACGAGGTCCCGAGGTCCCCGGCGCAGAGGTCGAGCACCCGGTAGGCAAGACCGAGGGCCCGCAGTAAGGCTTCGGCGCGCGCGAGGATGTCGGCCTGGGCCGCTTCGGCCTGTTCGGGAGTGCAGTAGGCGAAGAGTTCCACCTTGTCGAATTCGTGCACGCGCAAGAGTCCCCGCGTGTCGCGACCCGCCGCGCCGGCCTCGCGGCGGAAGCAGGCGGTGAGTGCCGTCATGCGGATGGGGAGAAGTGCTTCGTTCAAAATCTCGCCACGGTGCATCGAGGTGAGTGGCACTTCCGCGGTCGGAATCGCCCAGAGGTCGTCACGCTCAATGGCGTACATGTCGTCCGAATTTTTCGGCAGGTGACCGGTCGAAGTCATCGTCTCGGTCAGCGCGAAGGTCGGAGGACGAATCTCCTCGTAGGCGTCACTGTGCTGATCGAGGGCCAGCGAACTCAGCGCGCGTAGTAGTCGTGACCCGGCGCCACGAAAGAGGGGGAACATGGAACCGGCCAGTTTCGCTCCAGCCTCCATGTCCAAGATGCCCAACTCGGTACCAATATCCCAGTGCGCGACGCGCTGGTGGTCCGCGAAGCTCGGGAAGGGTTGCCCCTGGTCCATACCCGGCCACCACTGGCGTAGTTCAACGTTGTCCTCGGGACCGGCGCCATCGGGGGCCGCGTCGGAGGGAATGTTCGGGATGTCGAGGAGTACGGCGCGGACCTGGGCGGCCGCCTCGTCCACGGCCTGGGAGAGGGCTCGCTCGGATTCCCCGACGCTGCGACTCTCCCCCTGCAGAGTCTCGGTCAGCGTGAGGTCGCCACTCTTTCTCGCGTCGGCGACCTGGCGGGAGAGTTCCTTGACGCGAGCGCGGAGCGCTTCGGCCTCTTGGAGTAGGGAGCGGTGCGCGGCGTCGAGGGCGAGTAGTTCGTGGAGTACCTGAGCGGGCACTCCACGACGTCCGAGCGCGGACGTGACGAGCTCGGGTTCTCGACGGAGTTGAGCAAGGTCAATCACCCCCCCAGCCTACGACAGGCGACAACGGGACTTCGCGAAGTGGGTAAGTTGAAAGTGTGAGTTACGCCGTTGAGGTCAACACCCTGGGGGTGAAATTCGGTGAGGTGGTCGCCGTGGCCGACGTGTCCTTCACGCTTTCCTTCGGCGAGATTCTGGTCATTCTCGGCCCCAACGGCGCTGGAAAAACCACCACCACCGAAACCCTGCTCGGCTTTCGCCGACCCAGCAGTGGCAGTGTCCGCATCATGGGCCTGGACCCTTCGACCCACCACGCCGAGATCGTCGAACGCGTGGGGGCCCTGCTCCAGCGCGGTGGAGTCTGGTCACCCATGAGCCCGCGGCAGGTCCTCGCCCTCACCTCGACCTACTACGCCGCGCCCAGGGACGGTGACGAGCTCATCGAAGAACTAGCCCTCAGTGATTGCGCCGACACCCCGTGGCGCCGCCTCAGTGGTGGTGAACAGCAGCGCACCCTCTTGGCCCTGGCCCTTTTGGGTCGGCCCCGCGTCCTCATCCTGGACGAACCCACCGCCGCCGTTGACCCCGAGGGTCACCGCGTGGCGAGAAATCTCCTCCACCGCGAGCGCGAGCGGGGTTGTGCCCTCATCTTGACCACCCACGAACTCGCCGACGCCGAAGCATTGGCGGACCGCATTCTCATCATGAACGCCGGCCGCATCGCCGCTCAGGGCAGCCTCGCCGAATTGCAGGGCGGGGCCGTCGTCATCATCGACACCGCTCATCCGCTGGACCCCGAGGTCCTCAGCCGTGACATTAAGCTCCCCGTCGTCAGTCAGGGTCGCAACCGTTACCTCATCTCCGAGACCAACGACGAAACCCCGCTGCAGGTCACCCTTGCCGTGCACGCTCTCGGGAACGCTATCCGGGCACTGCGCACCCAGGAGAGTCTCGAGGAACGCTACCTCGCCCTCCTCGACGCCGACCGCGCTAAGGGGTCAGCGTGAAAGCCCTGCGCGCCCAGAGCCTGGCCGAAATCCGTATGACCCTCCAGCGCCGCGAGACGCTGCTACTCACCGTGGGTATTCCCCTTCTACTCCTCGTGTTTTATTCCAAGTTCAAGGTGATGCCGGTGCCGGGTCGACCAGTGGACTTCGTGACCCCGGGGATCCTCGCCCTCTGCGTCATGTCAACGGCCTTCGTCTCACTCTCGATCGCCACTGGCTTCGACCGTAGTTACGGCGTTCTACGTCGTCTCCACGTCACCCCGCTCGGTCGTCAGCGGCTCATTCTCTCGAAGGTGATTGGCGTTCTCGTCGTCGAAGTGCTGCAAATTTTCCTGGTCTCCCTCGTCGCCCTCGGCCTGGGTTGGCGACCACGCGGTGGCGCTCTCGGGGCCCTCGTCGTTCTCCTCGCCCTGCTACTGGCGACCTCGGCGTTCGCGGGCATTGGCCTGGTCCTGGCTGGTCGCCTGAAGGGTGAAGTGAACCTCGCTGCGTCGAACGGGCTCTACCTCGTCCTGCTCTTCGTCTCGGGCTTCATCATTCCCCCGTCCAATCTGCCGGGATTCCTCACGCAGCTCGTGACCGCGGTACCGTCGGGGGCGCTAGCCAGTGGGATGCACCACGTGCTGGGTGAAGGTCGAGGCTTCGGGGTCGCTAACGCCGTCTCACTAGTGATCTGGTCAGTCGCCGGACCGCTGGTCGCGGCCCGAAGCTTTCAATTCGATTAGGGCCTCGTCAGCAGAAACTGCTCGGCGCGGTGACCCGGACTGACCTCCGGGGCTTGCCGGGTGCATCATGAGCCTCGGCGACAACTGATTTTCCACTTCGCTCGGCCGCTCGCACCCCGGGGGCCACGCGGCGCGTATTACTTCTGGCTCAAAATTTCTGTCACGGCACTGGCGAATTGGGCGTTCGACACGCTGCCAAAAATTGCTCGCGTCACGACCCCGCGAGACGACAGAAAGACGGTCTCCGGCAGAGTCTGAAAACCGAAGATTCCCGACGTCACGTTGCCGTTGCTGTCGCTGAGCACCACCGAGGTCGCGTGCGCGGCCGTGAGGAAAGCCTGCGCCGGAGCGACACTGTCGTTAGCGTCGACGAAGCGAATATCAACCGGCAGGGTGGGTGAGAGCATCGTGACGTATTTACTCAGACGTGGAATTTCTTCCTGACAGGGTCCGCACCAACTAGCGAAGAAGACCAGAACGGTAGCTCGACCCTCCCTCGGAATAGTCACCTGACCCGCTGGCTGGCTGCCGTAGGCGAGGCTGGGGAGAGAAATCGGCGCGATCACTTTTCCCACTATGGCCGCCACCGGGGCCGTGGTGCTGGTGGATGACGAGGGGCCTGAGGCCCAGGACACGAGAGCGATGGTCACCAGCGCGACGAGAGTACCTAGGCCCAATGACACGAACATCATGGGCGAGGGGCCCCGCCGGGAATTAGGCGTGTTGGACAAGGACATCGAGCGCCATCATCACGAAGAGACCGGTGAGGTAGGTAATAGAGAAGTGAAAGAGTCGCATGGCCTGCGCCACGTCGGCCTGGTCCTTACGCGCCAGCGCGTCCAGACGCCAGGCGTAGAAGGTGAAGGCGCCCCCGAGAACGGTGGCCGAAATCGCGTAGATCCACCCGAGCCCGGCGGTCGGGCCGATGAGCACTGAGGTCGCCCACAAGATCACCGAGTAGATCAAAATCTCGAGCGTGGTTCGCCGTAGGGACGCGACCACCGGCAACATGGGAACGTTCACCGCCATGTAGTCGTCGCGGTAGCGAATAGCCAGCACGTAGGTGTGCGGGGGTTGCCAGATAATCATGATTATGAAGAGCAGTACCGGGGGCCAGCCGAGGCCGTTCGTGACGGCGGTCCAACCAATGAGGACCGGCATCGCTCCCGCCACGCCCCCGATCAGGACGTTCTGCTTGCTACGACGCTTGAGCCACAGGGTGTAGACGAAGACGTAAAAGAGGGTGGCGCCCAGGGCCAGCAGGGCAGAGAGCCAATTGACCAAGAAGCCCAGGATGGCGAGCGAACTGCACTGCAGGGCCACGGCGAAAACGGTGGCCGCCCGAGGCGTCATGACCCCAGTCACCAGGGGTCGGCGCTTGGTGCGCTCCATGATGGCGTCAATATCGCGGTCGATCACCATGTTGAAGGCGTTGGCTCCACCGGCGGCCAGGGCGCCACCGACGAAGGTCGCAATGATGAGACCCAGACCGGGGAAGACCTGGTGGTCCGGAAGTTCAGAATTAGCCACGATCATCGTCGGAATGGTCGTGACCAGGAGAAGTTCAATAATGCGAGGTTTGGTCAGAGCGATGTAGCCACCGACCGTCCGACGCCACGATCGAGCAAGGGTGGCGGAATCTGGCACGGAGAGTATTCTACGACCCCGTCGCTCTCCCTAGGCTGATGACATGAACTCAGTATCACGTCGGCGTATCACTCCCGCGGTCTTTCGCTGGTTCGCGCTGGCTGACTTTGTGGCGATGATTCTCATCATCATTTCGGGGACCGCCGTGCGACTCACCGGATCGGGCCTGGGCTGTCCCGATTGGCCCACCTGTTATCGACACCGACTCAGCGTGCCCTTTAGTTTTCACCCCTGGATCGAATTCGGCAACCGCCTGGTCACCGCGTCACTCGTCGTCGTCACCGTCGCCGTCCTCGTCGCCGCCCTGCGTCGCACCCCCCTTCGCCGCGACCTCGTTCGTCTCTCGGCGGCGCTCGTCGGCGGCGTCGTTCTTGACGCGGTGCTCGGCGCCATCGTCGTCTACGCCAAGCTCAACCCCTGGTTGGTGTGTCTGCACCTCGTGGTCTCCCTCGCCATGGTGGTCCTCGGCGCCGTCCTCTACCACCGCTCCAAGTACCTCTACGGCCCGGGCAGCGTCGTCGAGGTGCGGGACCCCCATTTCCGCACCATTGCTCGCCTGCTCTGGCTGCCCTTCACCCTGGTCGTCGTGGCTGGCACGCTCACGACGGGGTCGGGGCCCCACGCGGGTGGGAGTCAGGGTCAACTCATTGCGCAACGCCTCCCCGTGGCCCTCTCCACCGCCACCTGGGTCCACAGCGTCCTCGCCGTGTTCTTCGTGGCCCTCGTCACCGGTCTGCTCCTCGCGATCTGGAAGAGTGGAGCGCCCGCACCCCTCGTCATGGGGGTGCGTCGACTCGCCCTCATCGGGGCCCTGCAAGCCCTCCTCGGATTTGCGCAGTACCTGACGCACGTGCCGACACTGCTCGTCGAAATCCACGTCATCGCCGCCACTTCCCTCGCCATTGGGGTCACGCAGTTTCACCTTCGTCAGAGTGCTCGAGAACGTGAGCCCGGCACCCGGCGTCAGGCGTGACGACGCCCCTTCGTTACGGTCTCATCGGCACGGGGATGATGGGTCTGGAGCACCAACGCAACCTGAACGCCATTGACGGCGCGCTGGTGGTCGCCGCCGCTGATCCCGAGCCGACGTCGCTGGACTCGGCGCACCGCGCTGCCGAGGGTCGCGACCTCGCTCGCTTTTCGAACTACCGCGACCTGCTCGAAGCCGATCTCTGTGACGTCTACGTCATCTCCTCGCCCAACATGACCCACCGAGCCGTGCTCGACGAGGTCATGGCGACGGGTCGTCACATCGTCGTCGAAAAACCCCTCTGCACCACTATCGCCGACGCCACCGAGATCCGCGAACGTGCCGAGAGCTACGACGCCCTTTTTTGGGTGGGCCTCGAGTATCGCTACATGCCCCCGGTGGCCCGCGCCATAGAACTGGCGAAGGCCGGAGCGATTGGCGACGTCGCGATGATCGCCATCCGAGAACACCGTCACCCCTTCCTCGAGAAGGTGGGTGATTGGAACCGCTTCTCGGTCAACACCGGAGGCACCCTGGTCGAAAAGTGCTGTCACTTCTTTGACCTCATGCGCCTGATTGCACGCAGCGATCCCCGGCGCGTCATGGCCTCGGGGGACCAACGGATCAATCACCGCGACGAACTCTACGACGGACGGACTCCGGACATTTTGGATAACGCCCTCGTCATTGTCGAGTTCGAAAACGGTATTCGGGCCTCCCTCGACCTCTCCATGTTCGCCGAGGGCACGGTTAATAACGAAGAGCTCGCCATTGTTGGCACCGAAGGAAAGGTCGAAGCCTTCTTACCCTCGGGCCTCGTGCGACACGGACTCCGAGCCCAGTGGTCCTCCGGGGTCGAGGAGAGTGTCGTCACCGACGAACGCGTGCGCGTGGAGGGCTTCCACCACGGGGCGAGTTACCTAGAGCACCTCGACATCCAAGCGGCTATTCGTCACCAGACCCCGGCGCTGGTGAGTGCGCGCGACGGCTGGTGGAGCGTGGTGATGGGCGTCGCCGCCCACCAGTCCATCGATCAGGGTCGCGTGATCGACATTGCGGAACTGATTTAACGCAGAGCTCCGTGCGACAGCCGCGGGAGGACGAGTTGTCCGAAGCGCCGACACTCGTCCACGTGGGGGTAGCCCGAGAAGATAAAGGCCTCTATCCCTAGTTCCTGGTAGCGATTAATTTTCGCCAGAATCTGTTCGGGTGAGCCGACCAGGGCCGCCCCGCAGCCCGAACGCGCGCGACCAATCCCGGTCCACAGAATGTCCTCGGCGTAGCCCTCGTCGTTGGACCCGCCCCGCAGTTCGCCCTGTCGAGTGACCCCCGAGGACTGGGCGTCGAGTGACTTCGCGCGAATACGGTCACCCAGCTCGTCGTCGAGCGCCGCCACCAAATACTGCGCGGCGGCGCGGGCTTCGCGCTCCGTTTCACGCACCACCACGTGGACGCGGTAACCGAAACGTACGCGTCGACCGTAGGCGGCGGCGCGGGCCCGCAGGTCGCCAATTAGTTCCGCCACCCGTTCTTCGGTGTCGGGCCACATGAGATAGACGTCGGCCATCTGGGCGGCGGTGTCGCGCGCCTCTTCACTCAGCCCACCGAAGTAGAAGGGGGCTCGGGGTGGGGCCGCGATACGTGGAGCGGGGGCTGTGATCTGAAAGAACTCACCCGCAAAGTCAGTGGACCGGGCGTTTCCCAAGTCGTCAAGAATCTTCATAACTTCGACCGTCCGCCGGTAACGCTCGGCGCTCGGCACATGCTCTCCGGCCATCTCGCTCGAGATGATGTTGATGTCGAGGCGACCCGGAGCGAGGTGCTGCAGGGTCGCGATCTGTCGAGCTAACTGCGGGGGCCAGTTCTCCCCCACCCGAACAGCCATCAGTAGTTTGATGCGCGAGGTCGTCACCGCGAGAGCGGCCGCCATGGCCGTCGTGTCGAGGCCCACGTGGTAGCCCGAGGGGAGGAGCACCGAATCGAAACCCTCTTCCTCGGCGGTGCGCACGATGTCGTGACAGTGCGCGAAGGAGGACTCTAAGCCCGGCGTCGCAACCCCCAACTGCTCGTAATCGTCGTCGCACAGAGCCCCAAACCAGGCGATTTCGGGCGAGTTCATCACACCATAATGTCACTTATTCAAGTCGACAGGGACGCCTCGGGGCTGTTATACCTTAAGTAAAGAACTTATTGTTAGGTTGTACGAAAGGCGGTTGTGTGATGTACTTCGAGACCCTCGTCGGGGCCGTCTTCCCCCTGACCCACCCGGGCCACTACTTTCACTGGCACTTCATCAACGTCAGTTACGGCAACATCGTGGTCATCGTTCTCATGGTGGTGGCCTTCGTAGCCGCCCTCGTCGCCCCCTTCCCGGGGCGTGGTCGTCGAGGGGGCCACCGATGACCACGCAACACGACATTTCTCGTCAGTGGACCACCCGTGCGCGCCATGGTCTACTCAGCGCCCTGCCGGCGGACAAGCTCCTGCCCGACGGCCAGCCCACCTACGTGGCTTCGTGGATCTACGTCTTTGGCGTGGCGACGGTCTCGGCCCTCGTCATGGTGATTGCGACCGGTTGCGTGCTCGCCATTTATGGTCCGACCTGGTGGCACGTCTCGTCCATTGGTCACTTCGTGAACTCCCTGCACCTCTGGAGCGTCGAAGTCTTCTTCTTCGCGATGATTGTCCACCTCTGGGGCAAGTTCTTCATGGCCGCCTGGCGCGGTGGTCGAGCGCTGACCTGGATGACCGGGGGCGTGACCTTCCTCACCTCCATTGGCGCGGGGCTCACCGGCTACGTGTCGCAGACCAACTTCGACGCCCAGTGGATCGCGACCCAAGCCAAGGACGGCATTAACTCGACGGGCATTGGTTCAGTTTTCAACCTGCTCGATCTCGGTCAAATGTTGATGTGGCATATCGTGCTGCTGCCCCTGGCCGCCGTCGCCCTCACCGGACTGCACGTCCTCATGGTGCGGGTCAAGGGCGTGGTTCCCCCCTTCGCCACCGAAACGGAGCACCACCATGGCTAAGCGACCTTTCAATCCCGACCGCGACGTCGCCGAGTGGCACGGCGGCTCGCAACCCTACGATCTGCTGCGCGAGGGTTTCGTAGCCCTGATCGCCGTGGCCATTCTGATCACTAGTTTGGCCCTGCTCTTTGGTTCCCCCGACGAAAAGAGCGTGACGATAAGGAGTTGGGCGCGAGCCGACGCCACGGATTTCGTGACCACCGCCCTCGGCGAACTCAGTGGTGCCACCACCTCGGCGGGGTACGGTGCGCCCTACAACCACGCCAGCGACGGACCCGCCCTCGGGCCGCTGCACATCCAGAGGATGGCGGGAGTGACCATTGCGGTCGACAGCATTCAGGACTTCGTCATCGCCCCCCTGGACTCCCTGGCCGCGGGGCGTTCGGCGAGCCTCACCGCGGCGCTTCTTCGTTGGCACGCCGCCACGTCGCCGCAACGACTCCTGTGGGCCAACGCCACGGTGGTCGGAGCATTGGGTGTGAGCTCGGCGCCCGCGGGCGACCCGGTACCGGAACTACTGTCCTCCCTCAGCGCCATGGCCACCTCCGGAGCCCTGGATCAATCCCTGATTGCCGGTCGGGGCTTTTTCTCCATGGACTACACCAAGCCACTGCTCTTTATCGCTGACGGCAACTGGTTCACCACCCTGGCTGACCGACAGAATCTGCTCGGCACGCAGTGGGGCATGATGAACGAGACGGGTAGTTACCCCGGACAGGCGTGGCTCTGGCTCTACACCTTCTGGTACCAAATCGCGCCCTTCAACAGCAGTGGTAACGCCGACGTTCTGGTCTTTGCGACGATGATCTTCCTGAGTGGACTACTCATCTTCCTCCCCTTCCTGCCGGGACTGCGTTCTCTACCCCGTTGGTCCAAGGTCTACCGACTGATCTGGCGCGAGCACTACCGACGGACCGGCGAGGCATCTCGGCCCCGCATCTAGCGGTTCTATGCTGGTGACGGCGAGCTCGTCGGGGGCTCGTCGGGGGGAACGTGATGTCTGATCAGGCCTACGAAGAGTGGCGCAGGGCCTTCGCCGACGCCCCCCTGCGCTCGGTGCCCTTCACCACCATGTCGGGCATCCCCCTCGAGCCGGTCTACGGTCCCTCCGACGGCGAATTCCCGGGGGTCTACCCCTACACCCGTGGGCCCCACGCCTCGATGTACCGCTCACGCCTCTGGACCATGCGCATGTTCGCCGGCTTCGGTACGGCCACCGACACCAATACGCGCTTTAAGGACATCATTCGCTCCGGTGGGACGGGTCTGTCGACCGCCTTCGACATGCCCACCCTGCTCGGCCTCGACTCCGACGACGCCATGTCCCTCGGCGAAGTGGGTCGCTGCGGCGTCGCCATTGACACGCTGGCCGATATGCGTGACCTCTTCGCCGACATTGATCTCGCCCACATCACCACCTCGATGACGATTAACTCACCGGCCGCCGTGATGCTGGCCCTCTTCGTGGCCCAGGCCGAAGAGTCGGGGGTGGCCCGCGTCTCCCTCGGTGGCACTCTCCAAAACGACATCTTGAAGGAGTACCAGGCGCAGAAAGAGTTCGTCTTCCCGCCCCGGCAGTCCATGCGACTCGTGCGGGACACCATGGCCTTCACGACGGCCAGCATGCCCAAGTGGAACTCGATTTCGGTCTCGGGATATCACATTCGTGAAGCCGGGTCCACGGCGGCGGAAGAATTGGCCTTCACCCTGGCCAACGGCTTCGCCTACGTGGAGCTGGCTCGAAATGCCGGTCTGGCCGTCGACGCCTTCGCCCCGCGACTGTCCTTTTTCTTTAACGCCCACATCGACTTTTTCGAAGAGATCGCCAAGTATCGCGCGGCGCGGCGCATCTGGGCGCGCTGGATGCGCGACGTCTACGGCGCCACCGAGGAGCGCTCCCTGCAGCTGCGCTTCCACACGCAAACGGCGGGGGTCTCACTCACCGCCCAGCAGCCGGAAATCAATATCGCTCGCACCGCCATTGAAGCCCTCGCGGGGGTACTCGGGGGAACGCAGTCCCTGCACACCAATTCCATGGACGAGGCCCTGGCCCTGCCCACCGAAAAGGCGGCGCGCATTGCGCTGCGCACCCAACAGGTCATTGCCTACGAGACCAACGTCACCCACGTGGCCGACCCCCTCGGCGGCTCCTACTTCGTGGAGGAACTAACGAACGAAATGGAACGCCAGGCCGAGGCCCTCTTCGCGGAAATCATGGCCTTCGGGGAGGGTTCCATGCTCGAGGGTTGTATCAGCGGGATCGAGCGCAACTGGTTCCAGGGCAAGATCGCCGACTCGGCCTACGAGCTGGAGCGCGCCTTCAACCGTGGCGAGCGCATCGTGGTGGGCGTGAACGACTTCCGCGAGGGCAACGACGACGACATCGAGACCCTACGTATCACCAACGCCGACGAGAAGAAGCAGCGCGAGCGCCTGGCCGCAGTGCGACAGAACCGTAACGACGACCTGGTGCGCGAGCGCCTGGCCGCCCTCGCCGCTAGCGCCCGCGACCCCGAGGTCAATCTCATGGAGGACCTCATCGCGGCCTCCGTGGCCTACGCCTCGGTGGGCGAAATGATGGCGGCCATGGGTGGCGTCTTTGGTCGTCACGTAGAGGTTCCTTCCATATGAGCCTTCGCGTCCTGGTCGCGAAGGTCGGACTCGACGGCCACGACCGCGGCATCAAGATCGTCGCTCGCATTCTGCGCGACGCCGGCATGGAAGTGGTCTACACCGGCCTCTTTCAGACCGCCGACACCGTCGCTCTGGCGGCGATTCAAGAAGACGTCAACGTCGTCGGTCTCTCCATGCTCTCGGGGGCTCACATGACCCTGGCTCCCCTGGTCGTGGCGGCCCTGCGCGAACGCGGCAGTGACATTCCGGTGGTGGTCGGGGGGATAGTTCCCCCCCGCGACGTCGTTCTGCTCACCGCAGCGGGCGTCGCGGGCGTTATGGGTCCGGGGGCCAGTGACCACGAAATCATCGCGACCATCACTAACGCCGCCCTCGTCTCCTAACCTAAGCAGTACCTGGTCTCGAGGACGAGGAAGAATGGAGGGGCGTTTCGTGCGCGTAGAACTCAGCATTGGTGATTTCCTTCGACGCGCCGCGCTGGTCTACCCCACTCGCGTCGCCGTCGTCGACGAAACCCTGGTGCCCTTCTCCCTCGGAACCCTCAGCTACGCCAGCCTGGCGGCGCGCGCCAGCACTCTGGCGAGTCGGCTCGAAGCCCTCGGCGTCCCGCTCGGCGGACGAGTCGCGATTGTCAGCCCCAATTCGGCCCGTTTTCTCATCGCCTTCTTCGGCGTGAGCGCCTACGGGCGGGTACTCGTACCAATTAATTTTCGTCTCAACGCCGAGGAAATTTCTTACATCATCGCCCACTCCGGCGCCGAGGTCGTTCTCTACGACCCCGAGCTCCGCGAGGTCATGGCGGGCGTTGACCACGCGACCACGATCTGTCTCGACGGTGTCGGGGACCAGGGTTGGTTCGACGAGACCAGCGATCTGCCCGCCCCCACGGCCTGGGCGGGTCGTGAGGACGACACCTGTTCGATCAACTACACCTCCGGCACCACCGCCCGGCCCAAGGGCGTGCAGCTGACGCACCGTAACTGTTGGTTAAACGCCACCACCTTCGGCTGGCACTTGGGGGTCAGCGACCGCGACGTGCTGCTGCACACTCTGCCCATGTTTCACTGCAACGGTTGGGGCATGCCCTACGCCAGCACGGCCATGGGAGCTCGGCACATCGTGATCAGAAAGATCGACGGCGAGGAGATTCTCACGCGCGTCGAAGAGCACGCGGTGACCCTGCTCTGTTGCGCCCCCGCCGTGATTGCGAGCGTGCTCGAAGCAGGTCGCCTCCGCCGAGAGGCGGGACGGAGCCTCCCGGGCCGCGACCGAGTTCGCGTCGTGGTCGCCGGTGCGCCGCCACCCAGCAAGATCATCGAACGCGTGGAGGATGAACTGGGCTGGGAATTCGTCCAGATTTACGGACTCACCGAAACCTCACCGCTGCTCACTATTAATCGCGCCCCCAGTGAGTGGGACGAGCTCGGCGCCGCCGAGCGCTCGCTTCTCTTAAGTCGAGCGGGGGTGCCCGCCGTCGGAGTGGAGATCGCCATTGACCAGGACGGCGAAGTTCTCGCTCGAGCCAACCACGTCTTCGCCGGATACTGGGAACAGCCCCACGAGACCGCGTCAGCCCTGGCCGGTGGTTGGTTTCACACCGGCGACGGAGGTTATCTCGACGGGGCGCAGCTCACCATCACCGACCGCAAGAAGGACGTCATCATCACCGGCGGGGAGAACGTGAGCTCCATCGAAGTCGAGGACTGTCTCTTTCAGCACCCCGCCGTGGCGGAAGTTGCGGTCATTGGTATCCCGAGCGAGAAGTGGGGCGAAGCCGTGACCGCGCTCGTGGTTCTTCGCGACGGTCACGAGGTCAGCGCCGCTGATCTCATCGAGCACTGTCGCGCCAGCCTCGCGCACTTTAAGGCGCCCCAGACAATCGAGTTCCGCCAGGAACTCGCCCGCACCGCCACCGGGAAACTGCAGAAGTTCAAATTGCGTGAACCCTTCTGGGCCGCCGCGACGGAGACGTCGCGTGACCGCGCGTAGGACCCAGTGACGCTACTGCTCGTCGCGCTGGTGGTTCTGGGCGTGAATCTGCTCCCGGCTTTTGGTCCCCCGACCTGGACCATCTTGGTCTACGCCAAATTGCGGTGGGGCATCAATCCCGTGGCGCTGGTGGCCGTTGGCGCGGGGGCGTCACTGGTCGGGCGCTACCTCCTCGGGCAATCGGCCGCCCGACTAGCCCACCGACTCCCCGCCCGCTACCGAAGAAATCTCGAGGCTCTGCATCAGCGTCTCACCCACGTCGAAGGGGGCACCTTTGGTCTCGTGGCCCTCTACACCTGGGCGCCCATCCCCTCGGCCCAACTCTTCATGGCGGGCGGGCTTTTAGAACTCCCCCTCGAACGCTTGGCTCTCTGGTTTGGCCTGGGCCGGGTCATTATTTACGGCATCTACGTCGCCGGAGCCACCGTCGCGGCGTCCACCTTTAAGTCCTTGCTGCACTCCCTGTGGGGATCACCCTGGGCCATTGTTCTCCAGGCCATTTTCCTCATCGCCCTCACGGTCCTCCCCCTCATCTCCTGGCGCGCGAGGCCCGCGGAACCAGCGGGCGAGGTCGACTAGACGGCGAGGGGGCCGCGACCAGGGACGCAGAGATTTCGCAGTTCGCCAATCACGTCGGCCCCCGAGGTCACCACTTCATCCACCGCGAGGAAACGACCCCGCGCCATCCCGACGCCCGACGGCGTACCGGTGAAGATGAGGTCCCCGGGATAGAGCGTCGTAATCGACGAAAGATAGGCGACGAGCACGGGGATGGAAAAAATCAAGAGGCTGGTCGTCGCCGACTGCATGCGCTCACCCGCCACGTCACACCAGAGCGCAATGTTGTTGCGGTCCTCGAAGGAATCCAGCGACACCAGTGCGGGGCCGGTCGGGCCGTAACCCGCGAAGCTCTTGCCCAAACTGAACTGGGCAGGGGTCCCGGTCATCTGCACGGCCCGATCGGAAACGTCCTGACCCAAAGTGAGTCCGGCCACCACGTCCCAGGCCTGCGCCTCGGCGACGTGGGAGCACTCGGTCGAGATAACCGCCACCACTTCTACTTCCCAGTCGACCGCCGCGCCCGAGAGGGGAATGGGGTCGAAGGGTCCGGTGATGCAACTCGGAAACTTCGTGAAGGTGAGCGGGGCGGGCGGCAGGGCCATGCCACTCTCGCCCGCGTGGTCCTTGTAGTTCAGACCAATGGCGAAGACCTGACGCGGGACCGGCACTGGGGCGGCCAGCGGGGCGTGGGCGATCTGACCCGTGGGGCTCAGCGTGGCGCACTTCTCCTGGAGAGCGTGGAGTTCACCGCTCCGCGCGACGGCCACGAGGGGGTCGGCCAGTGACGCGTCCCCGCTCACGGTGGCCAGGTCGTAGTAGTCGTCACCACTTTGTAGGGCGGTGCGACCAGCAATGTTGACTAAGCGAAACATAATTCTCCTCCGGCTCCGGCGGGTCGGAGACGACTCGATAGTACTCGTGACCTCCCGAATGAAAAGGAGTGCTGCGCGAGGAGGCGCACGAAGTAGAAAGTAGGTCACGAACTCGGCAATACTGAAAATATGACTGACGCTACGAGCGACCTCGCCCAACTCCCGCTACCCCCGGACCAGATAGGTTTGCTCGAGGGCTTAGCCAGCACCCGAGCAATCCGCCGCTACACCAGCGAACCCATTCCCGATGCGGCCCTGCGCGCAATTCTCTTCGCCGCCACCCGCGCACCCAGCGGGTCCAACCGGCAACCCTTTCGCTTCGTGGTGCTCAGTGACGGCCCCAGGGCCCGGGCGGCCAAGGAACTCATTGCCAGTAGTGCGCACGACTTCTGGTCGGCCAAGCGCGTCAGCGATGGCTACGACGAAGGCAGCGGGGCGAAGGCCGACTCCCCCAAGGCGCGCATGGCGGCGACCATGCAGCACTTCGTGGATCACTTCGCGGAGATCCCCGTGCTGGTCCTGCCCTGTCTCACCCGCCACCACGAACCGAGTTTCTTTGACGGTGCGTCCATCTTTCCGGCCTGTCAAAATCTCCTACTCGCCGCTCGCGCCCTCGGCTACGGCGGGGTCTTTACCCAGTGGCACCAGGGAGTTGAAAAAGAACTTCACCAACTACTCGAGATTCCCGAGGACGTCGTCATTGCGGGCACCGTGACCCTGGGTCGACCCGCGGGGGGCCACGGTGCGGTGCGGCGACGACCACTCCCCGAGTTGATCTACGAAGAAAGCTGGGGTCAGTCCGCGGGCTGGGCCCTCGACCCCCTCGGCACCAGGTTCACCGCCGCCGGTCCCCCAACTCGCGCGTAGCTAACTCCCCCACGGGCCTCGTTCTTACTTTTTACTGGGCGCGTGATCGAAGAGGAAGGTCGCGGTAGCAATGAGCGACTGCTGCGGGGTCACGAACTGAAGGTCGAAGGTGGTCTGCGCCTTCTTTGAAGTAACCAGCATGCGTTGGCCCAACATGGGTCGGGCGGCACGAATGGTCGAGTCAAAAATTCCCAGAATCCACACTAAGAAATTCGGGGCTTGTCGGGTTACGAACTTGCGCTGCGGGAAAGCGTCCCTCAAAGTGGTGGCCATCTCGACGAAGGACATCGTCCCCGCCGAAGCAATGAAGCGCTGGCCCTTCGCCTCGTCGCTAGCGAGGGCCGACACGTGCATCCGCGCCACGTCGGCCACGTCCACGACGGCCATCTCCAAGTCCGGCAGCATGGGGTCTTGACGCTTCACGAGACGCTCCACCAAGGACACCGATGAACCAAAGTGTTCGTCGAGGGGCGCACCAACGACGAGGACGGGGTTGATGGTGGTGAGGGCCATTTCCGGGGCCTCGTTGGTCACGAAGTCCCACGCGGCTCGCTCGGCCAAGGTCTTCGACTTCGAATAAGGATCCGTGGAGGGAAGATCAACGTCAGTCCAGTAGGTCTCGTCCATCACCGTGACGCCGTCGGGTGCGGCGTGACCCATGATGGCCGCCGTCGACGAGGTCAGAACCACGCGACGAATACCCGCCGCCTGCGCGGCGCGCAGGGCTCTCAGGGTGCCGTCGACCGCCGGACGAACGAGATCGTCTTCGTGTTTCGGGCGAGCGATGGGAAAGGGTGAGGCCGTGTGCATCAGGACGTCGGAACCGGCGAGGGCTTCCACCCAGCCCTCATCTTTCGTGAGGTCGAGCTCGACGAAACTCAGAGCCTGATCGAGGTCCACACCCTCGCGCAGTCCGGGCCGCACGGCGTGACGTACTTCGTCAGCTCGCGAGAGATCGCGCAACGACGCACGGACGGTGTAGCCCTCATTTAAGAGTTGCTGGACGCAGTGCTTGGCGATATAGCCCGTTGATCCGGTTACGAAGACTGTGGTCATGAGAGAACTCCCCTATTGTCGCTGCTCGCTCGCCCACGCTAGTCGGGGCGACGAAAAAAAGCGTCCGCGGAGGGGAGTCACAATCTGCGCTTAACATACAACAGTCCCCAGGTGAAAGAGACTCCCATGCACGTCGCCGTCGACCCCGCCGCCATTGTCGCCCCTCGTCGAGTCCGGCTCGTTCCCTTCCGGGTCATGGTCGGGCCCGTCACCCACATCGCCGACGAGCGCGAACGACTGCAGAATCTGAGCTACGACGGATTCACGGTCACCCAACTCGGCGCCACCATTGGAGGTGTCATCGACGGAGTTGATCTCACCCGCGATCTCTCGCAGGAGCTGGTGGCCGAGATTCGCCGCTGTCTCGTCGACTTCAAGGTAGTTTTTTTCCGTAATCAACCACTGACCCCCGAACGCCACGTCGCCCTGGCCCGTTGTTTCGGTGAACTCGAGATTCACCCCTTTATTCCCTCCAATACCTCGCAGCCCGAGTTGGTGCGTTTCGAGAAGGAGGCCCAGGTGGGTGGATTCGAAAACGTCTGGCACTCGGACGTGCCGTGGCGAGAAATCCCCTCCGCCGCCGCCATTCTGAGGGCCGTGGAAATTCCCCCCATTGGTGGGGACACCATGTTCTGCGACATGTACGCCGCCTACGAGGGACTCTCGGAAAAGACCCGTCAGCACATTGATGGTCGTACGGCCATCAATGACTTCACCAAGGCCTTCGGACACACCCTCGACGCGGCGGGCCGGGCGAAGATGCACGAGCAGTTCCCGCCGAGCGAACACCCCGTTGTTCGCACCCACCCCGAGAGTGGTCGTCGACTCCTCTACGTCAATCGAGCATTTACTGAATCCATCGTGGGATTGCCCGAAGCCGAAAGTAACGAGCTCATCGATTTTCTCAGTAGCCAGGCCAACACCCCCGAGTACCAGTGCCGCTTCCAGTGGGAAAAAGATTCAATCGCCTTCTGGGATAACCGGGCCGTGCAGCACCTCGCCCTCAGCGACTACTGGCCACAACGTCGCGTTATGGAGCGGGCGAGCATTATTGGTGACAAGCCTCGACGCTAGAGTTGGCGCGGCCTGGCGGTGGCGACGCGAGTACTCGTGACGTGTCGCCCACGGCTGGGCTTCTTCCCGGAGGTCACGGTCGCAACGAAGCACGTAGTTGCAAGAGACCTTCCTCCACCCCGACACGAGGCGTCCATCTCAGAACTTCGCGGGTCTCTCGCAGGTCAAACCAATGGGCCACCGAAAGTTGTCTCGTCGCGAAATAGGTCAGCGGGGGTTCGGCGCCCAGCCACACTGTGCCGATGAATCGCCCCACGACACCGGCGAGAGGTGCGGGGATGCTTTTATAGCGTGGCGCCAGACCCGCCGCGCGGAGTATCCCCTCCACTAGTTCACCCAGGGGGCGTGGATCACCACCCGTCACCACCCAGGGTCGACCCAGGGCGGGGTGAGCGTCCACACAGCAGTCCAGTCCCGCCACGACGGCCTCCGCCGCGTCGTCGATATAGGTCGTATCGACCATGGCTCGGCCGCCATCGGGAATGGCCAAGTGACCACGGCGCGCTCGATCGAGAATGCGACCGACCAGTTGGGTATCGCCCGGCCCCCAGATGAGGTGGGGCCGCAGTACGACTGTGGGGACGGCGGAGTGTTCCAGCACCAGCTTTTCGGCCAGGACCTTCGTCAAGGTGTAGGCGTCGTTGCCGTCGTACGTAGCGGCCTGCGCAGCAGCGCCGATGGTCGGCACATTACGAAAGGCCACCGAGGGGGTCGAGACGTGCAGGAGTCGTCCACAACGGGTGGCGGCTTCGAGAACGTTCGCGGTGCCGGTCACGTTCACGGCGTACGCGCTCGCGTAGCGCGGACGGGGCGCGACGAGGGCCGCGATATGTACGACGGCCTCGTGGTCGCGGGCCGCCGCCAGCACGGCCTCGCGGTCGCGGAGGTCACCGAGGACATCCGTCAGGCCCAGATTGCTCGGTCGACGTTGAAAGCAGGTGACCCGGTCACCGCGCGCGGCGAGGAGGCGAGCCACGTGAGCCCCGAGGAGACTCGTCCCGCCGGTTACCAACACCCGCACGTCAGCGGCCCGCGTGAAAGATTTCTGCCGACGATGACAGCGCACTACGGTCGATCTTGGACTGGTGCCGCGCGTCGAGGGGCAGTCGTCCCTCCAGTATCGAAGCCACCCTGACGGGGGCGGCGGAACGAACGAGCTCACGAATATCCGAACGAGCCAAGCGCAATGCGCCCGGAGCTTCGATCACGACCGACACCAGCTGTGTTCCCCGTGGGCCCAGTCCGACGGCGGCCACGCGCTTCTCGAGCGCCGCCGCGAGAGGACCCTCAACCGCGACGCTGGCCACCGGACCGTGATCAGTCCAGATCACGTGGGCGTAACGCCCGAGGTGAAAAAGAACAGCGTCATCGAGGTAGCCCACGTCCCCGGTTCGATGAAAACGAGTTCCCTCGATCTCCACCCAGGACTTCTCGTCGACCGACCAGGCCGCGTCGTACCCATCAAACATCCACGGGGCCGCGACCAGAATCTCGCCCCACTCAATATTTTCCGCGATGGGCTCCACACGCAGAACACAACCCGGTAGGGTCCGGCCCGTGGAGGCGCCACCGAGGCGGCCAACGCGGGTGGGGTCGCTGCCGTCAGTCACCGGCAGACACTCGGTCATGCCGTAGGGGGCCCGCACGTCGGCGCCGGTAATGGACGCGACGGCGCTCACCAGCGACGGCGCAATGGGGGCTCCCGCCAACATCACGAGCCCTAGCGGCAAGGAACGACCCTTGGCCGTCGCCACCACACTCAGCGCGGAGGCCGGAGAGAGCCAGGCCGTCGTCACGCCCCTAGCGGTGACCGCCGCCGCCAATTCGTCGAAGCCCAAATCCGACGCCCGGTCCACTGGAAAATCGGGACGCACGCAGCGCCGCTCCAAGAGTGGCGCCAGCAACATAAAGGGACCGAAGGAGGTTGTAAAAGCCGCGTCAGCATCCATCGCGAGTAGGTTTCCCACCGCGGCACGCTGGGCGGCCAGAGCTCCGTGGGTGTAGCGAACGGCCTTCGCTGGACCGGTCGCCCCCGAGGTGTGCACGATGGCGGCCAGGTCACTCGCCAGCAGTTGCGGCGAAGGAAAATCAGAATTCGTGGCCGCTGAAAGAGTCAGTTCGCCGTGGCGCCCTCGGAAAGAAGCAAAAGTAGCCCCCGGAGCGAAACGCAGGAGCCGAGCGGCGAACACGCTGCGCTTCGTGCCGATGACGTAACGCGGGGACGCTGCTCGTAGTAGGCGAGCCAACGGACCTAGTCCCGAACTGGCGTCGGCCACCACGGGCACGGCTCCAACTCGCCACAGCGCGGCGGCGGCCACGAGTAAATCGGGGGACGGCGGGATGAGCAGGCCCACGCGATCGCCCTTTTTTAGTCCGGCCCCGTGCAGTTGCTGCGCGGCCGTCGTTGAGCGCTGGGCCAACTGCGCCCAGGTGAGGGCCCCGTCGGGTCCCTCGTAAATAACACGGTCGTCCTGCTGACGTTCGTCCAGGCCGGCAAGCACACTGCGGTAGGGCGCGTCGTCCCAGGTCCGCGTGGGCGTCGGTGAAAAAACGCCGGACAACCACTTTTCGACGACGACGCCAATCTCGACGTCCAGGGGCAGGAGGTGGGCCGCGTCGGCGTAACGCTGCACCTGGGCCTGGGGTAATCGATCGCGCAGATCACGTAAGAAGCGGTCGTGAAAGACCAGGTCTCGCCCGCCCCAGAGCAGGAGGACGGGGCCTTCGTAGGTATCGAGCGTGTTCGCCACTTCTTCTAGGGTCGCCATCGAGGGGTCCCTAGCGCGCAGGGGAATGTCGGCCACGAAGTCGCGCACCGCCGCTCGACGACTCGCGCCCCGGTAGGGGGCGCTGAGGGCGGCGCGGTGGGACGACGCCGTCATCCACCCCGTACCGCGGACGAAGGCTGGCGTGAGGCGACAACTGAACCCGACGAAAGTACGGGCCAGGGAAATCAGTGGCGGTACCCGCAGACCCTCGGGCTTGCCGACGGCGGTATTGGTGAGAATCATGGCGACGGGACTGAGGGTCGCACTAGCGCCAATAGCGACCGGACCACCCCAGTCGTGCGCGGCGAGGACCAGGAGGCCACTCACTTCCTGGGTCACGAAGGCCACGAGGTCGTCGATACGTTGCGCCAGTCGACGGGCCGGGCCGGGCTGCGAGTAGCCCATGCCGGTCTGATCGACCGCGATGACGCGCCACTTCGGTGAGAGGGTTTTCAGTAGGTCCCGCCAGAGGTAGCCCCAACTGGGATTGCCGTGCACGCAGACAATGGTGCCGGCGGTTCCCGTGCCGGTATCGAGGATGTGCCAGTCAACGCTGAGCTGATCAGCCCCAACAAAACTCACGCGGCGCGACCACGCGGGGTTCAGACCCCAGGCGCTCAGCTGTTCCGGCGTGGGGGAAAGTGGCCGCGGGGCTGCGGGGTCGCCAGCCACGAGACCTACCAGAGAATTTCCAGCGCGGCGCAGTTGAGGCCCGAGCCGATGCCCATGAGCAGCACGCGCTCTCCGGCGGCGATATCGCTCGCCACCGTCGACAGGGTGTAGGGAATGGCGGCGGGGCCCATGTTCCCGAAGTTCGGGTAGGTCAGCGGCACGCGGTCCATGGGAATTCCTAGGAGTTCGCAGAGCTTCGCGGTGTGGACCGCCGAAATCTGGTGCATGACGTAGCGATCACAATCACGCCACTGCCAACCCTCCTCGAGGGCGTCGTCGAAGGCCTGGCGCGCCAGCGCCAGACCCCCTTCGAGCAGGCCCGCGGTATCGGTGCGCATGTTGTCGAGGTCCCCGACACAGAGATCATGATGAGTGGTGGCGGCCCGAGAGATGCCCCCGAGTAACTGGTGGGCGCCCGTTCGCGGACCCCCCATCACCATGGCGGCCGCACCCGAGCCGAGGGTCAAGGAGGCGAACTGGTCGAAGACGTCACTGGTCGTGGCGGAGGCCTGACGCAGGCGCTCGATGGTGGCCAACTGCACGGCGCGGCTCCCCTCACCGTCCACGATAAGAACGGTGCGCGCTTGACCGGTTTCAATGGCCATGGCCGCCACCTTCATGGCGTCGAGGAAACCCAGGCAGGCGTTGCCCAGGTCGAAGTTCATACAGGTCGAAGAGAGGCCCAGTCGAAAGTGCACCGCACAGGCCACGCTGGGCTCTAAGTGGTGCTTCGAGACGGAGGTCGAAATAAGCAGATCAACCTCGTGGGGAGCGATCCCGGCGGCTTCGAGGGCGCGGCTCCCGGCGCGGGCGGCGGCCTCGTCAAAACTGAGCCCATCCGGCCACCAGCGGCGCTCAGTAATTCCCGCCACTGACTCCAAAAGTCCGGGGCGAACAGCACATCGTTCGAGGGTTTCGATCAACTGTTCGTCAATCCACGCCGAGGTAATTACCTCCGGCGCCTCCACCGAACCGACGCTCCACACGAAGGAGCGTTCAAAGTTAGAGGGTGAAGTCACCTATATAACCTACTCGTCGAGGGCGCTATCTGGCCTAGGTGAGCCCTCCTGATGCCCCGGGAGCGTGCGCTACGGGTTCCTGGCGGCCCCCGGAGAACGACGAATCTCCCACCAGAACCTCCCGCGTGCTCCGCCTCGTCGTAGCATTTCACTGATGAGCACGAGTGATGGGTGGGCCGAGTACCGCGCTACGGCCACGTCCGGCGCTCCACGTTCCCCCAGGAACTCTCACCAATGACGTCAGCAGTTCTCGACGCCCTCGGTGTCGACGAGAGACGTCGTGCGGAATACCGTGAACTCGCTGCCTCGGGGGCCCTCGCTCGCGTCGTTCGCGTGGACCGCGACGTGGTCTCGGTTCTGTGCGACGAAGGACTACTGCGCGTGGCGACCCTCCCTTCGGATGGACTCATTGTGGGTGACTGGGTCGCCCTCAACGACAAGGGGGCCACGCGACTGGAACGACGCAGTGAACTCGTCCGCCGAGCGGGCCCGCACCACGACCAGCGCCAACCCCTGGTCGCCAACGTCGACGTGGTGCTCGTCGTGCGTGCTCTCGACACCCCCGTCGCTCTCGATCGGCTCTCGTCCTTTTTGGTCATTGCCCACGACTCCGGCACCGTCCCCGTCGTCGTGCTCACCAAATCCGACCTCGTCGACCATGTCGAAGCGGAGGTCGCCGCCACCTCCGCGGGGCTGGGTGGCGTCGAGACCCTCGCCGTCTCCACCGTCACCGGAAGCGGAATGGACGAACTGCGAACTCGCATCGCGGGACGCACCATCGTGCTCCTCGGTGAATCGGGGGCTGGTAAGTCCACCCTCACCAACGCCCTCTGCGGGCGAGAACAGCTGGCCACCGCCGAAGTTGACGACAAGGGTCAGGGCCGCCACACCACCACCCACCGCGAACTGGTCGTTATTCCCAGTGGGGGCGTCGTTATCGACACCCCGGGCATCCGCGCCGTGGCCTCCTTCGGGGACGGGGCGGGGATCGAGCGCTCCTTCGCCGACGTGGTCGCGGTCGCGACACGCTGTCGCTTCTCCGATTGCGCCCACGACGACACCCCGGGCTGCGCCGTCGCCCTGGCCCTCGAGGACGGCGAACTCACTCAGCAGCGACTCGACGGCTACCTGAAGGAACGAAGCGAACTGGACTGGCTAGAACAGCGTATGACCGACCGCCAACGTTCAAGCGAGCAAGGCCGCGGCGCTCGACGCCGAGGTCGCTAGTGAGGCCACGACTACTTACTGCAGGTGAGCGAGTAGGGGGCTCAGAGCCGTCGTCAGGACCCCGGTGAGATAGGCCACGTAGGGAACGGCGAGGTGCTGGGAATCGACGTAGACGACGTAGTCTCCAATCACCGGTGAGCAGGAAGTCGCAGTGCAGAGGTAGGGCGTCGGATCGACGTAGATCACTTTGGCCGCTCGGGCCGCCGCGGCCTCGCCCACTTCGTGACCAGGAATAGCGGTATTCGGATTCTTCATCCCACACAGGGCCAGACCATTCGGGTGCAGGCTTACACAACTGGGCACGTTGAGATTAAACACCTGGATGTCCCCGATGATGCCCACTGTTGCTCTCGACGGCGCGAGGGCGGCCAGAGTGGCCGTGACCCCCGCCTGCCACTGGGCTTGAGTGCCCTTATACGAGGGGTAACTGGTGCGATTCCCCATGAGTACCACCTGGGGCTTCATGGCGTTAATGACGGCCACGGCGGTAGCTCGATCCGCGGCGCAGTAGTTAAAAGCTCCCCCGGGTATGACCACCGAGACCACGGGACAACTGTCGTGACCAATGACGACGAGACGGAAACCATTGTCGTTGGCCATGGCGACGAGCGCCGGGAGCCACATGCGAGAGTGCGAGTCACCCACCAGAACCATCGTGCGCTTACTCGTTGTTACCCCGAACACGCAGGCCGTCGGGGTCAAACATCCAGTCGGCAGTTTGTAATAGTTGTCCGCGGCGCTACTCGCAATCGATGCGAGCTGTGACAGCATGCCCGGGGTCAGGGATTTGATCTTGGACGACGCGGCCACTTGGGCGATGACCTGAGCGGCGGTCGCTGGCGCTGTGCTGGCCGGAGAACTCGCCGAGGCCAGTTCCGTGGAGGTGGCCGAGAGTAGAACGCTGACCACTACCGCGACGACACGACGAAAGTGAAGTGGCACGGCTAACTCCTGATTCCGAGGCCGCCGGGGTGGTGGAGATCACGCGTACGCGAGGTCTCGGCCTCGTGAGCCGACCCTAGCAAACTGTGTTCATCACCAGGGTGGGTAGTTGCTATCGGCGAACGCTCACCCACCCCCGGTCCTCGGCGATACTGGTGTCATGACAACCGATCGACAGTTCGACATCACCCTCTTTGGCGCCACCGGATTCACGGGGGCCCTGGTCGCGGATTACCTCGACGTCCACGCTCCGGCTCACGCCAAAATTGCCCTCGCCGGACGCAACCGGGCAAAGCTCGACGACGTCGCCGCCCGCATGAGTCGTGAAGTCGGCATCATCGACGTGGACGTCACCTCGCCTCTTTCCGTCGCGGCCATGGCCGAAGCCAGCTCGGTCGTTCTCACGACGGTCGGGCCCTACATCCTCTACGGTGAGCCGGTGGTCAAGGCCTGCGCCGAGGCGGGCAGCGATTACTTGGACCTCACCGGTGAGGCGGAGTTCGTTGATCTCATGTACCTGAAGTACAACGACCTCGCCGTCACCAGCGGAGCACGCCTCGTTCACGCCTGTGGCTTTGACTCCATTCCCCACGACCTCGGAGCGCAGTTCACCGTGGAACAACTCCCCGAAGCCAGCGCTCTGTCGATTCGGGCCTACGTCACCATGAACGGAACCTTCTCCGGAGGAACCGCCGCTTCCGCCCTCGAAGCCATGAGTCGATTAGGCGAAGCGAAGAAGGTCCACGCCCGTCGCGTCGCGGCCGAAGCGAAGAATTCGAATCGTCACGCTCGCATCGTGGTGGCGCGTCCCGGTAAGAGTCCCGACACTGGCCACTGGGCTGTCCCCATGCCCACCGTTGACCCCCAGATTGTCGTCGACTCCGCTCGGCGTCTCGAGCGTTACGGACCAGACTTTTCCTACAGCCACTCTCTCAACACCCGTACTCTGCTCGGGACCACGTCGACCGTGGCGGGAATTGGGCTCATCGCCGGACTGGCTCGTATCGCCCCCGTTCGCAAGTGGCTCAGTAACCGCGTACCACCGGGCACCGGTCCCAGCCCCGAAAAGAGAGCCCAGTCACACTTCGCCGTGCGCTTTTACGGTGACGGCGGTGGCCAGTCGGTAGTGACCGAAGTGCGTGGGGGCGACCCTGGTTACGGCGAGACCGCCAAGATGATCAGCGAGTCAGCCCTCTGTCTCGCCTTCGACGAGTTACCCCCCACCTCGGGCCAACAGACCACCGCCTCGGCCATGGGTGCGGTCCTTCGGGCTCGTCTCGAGGCCCAGGGCATCATTTTTCGCCTGAAGGGAGTCGGCTCCGACGACAGTTTCCCAAGCAGAGATGACCACAAGGTGTCGCAACGAGAACGAGGCTGAACTACGGCACAAACTCGGCATTGGCAGAGCAAGCGGCTGTTAACCGCTAGGTTGCAGGTTCGAGTCCTGCTCTGGGAGCCACTGTAATGTGGGAGAGAGGGACTTCCGCCGAAAAACGACATAAATGAGGTACAGCGGGGACGAAAGGAAAGACAAAAGGGAACGCCGCTTCAACTTTTGTTAGA
>CAIOSJ010000029.1 GCA_903860915.1 uncultured Actinomycetes bacterium
CTCGAGCCTTGGCCGAGGCCAGACCCTCTCTAGTGTTTTCTGCGATACGTCGACGCTGGAATTCTGCGACCGAGACTTGTATGTGCGCTTGGAGCCTTCCAGAGGGAGTAGTCGTATCTACACCAAGGTCTCCAACGACCAGCGACCAGCCTTCACGCTCTGACTGCTCGAGCAAGGTACAGAAGTCTCGTACGGTACGGCTCAAGCGGTCTAGTTTCGTCACGATCAGTACTGAGCCCTTCTCGGCCTGTGGAGATCGCCATGGAGTGAGACTAGTTACGTGCCCCGTAGCATTCTCGTCGGTCGGGACCCGACTCTTCCGCTCGGGGTTCTCCGTCTAGGAGTGAGTGAGACTACCGCCAACCAGACGCCATCCCGTCGGCAGAGATTGGGGCGTCCCAATGATGCCGCTCGATATGACGCCGGTGAGGGTGGCGTAGGTGAGGGTGGCGCCATCCAGATTCACCTGAGTCAGGTTGGCGTTTTTGAAATTAGCTCCCGTTAAGTTCGCGTTCGCGAAATTCCCGTGGGAGAGGTCGGCGTTGGGCACATTGGCCCAGGGCCCGACGAGATAACCATGGACGAGACGCCAGGTATTGGGCAGGATCATGGGCACCCCAATAACACCCCCCGAGGTCACACCAGTCAAGATGGCGCCACTGAGATTGCACTGAGTGAGGTTGACGCCGGTCAAGGTAGCGCCGGAAAGATTGGCGCCCTTTAGAACGGCGTGGGAGCCAATCAGGTAGCCCCGTATCAAGGTCCACCCACTCGGGAGCGAGGCCGGGGTGCCGAGGACGCCACCCGAGGTGACAGCGGTCAGGGTCGTTCCGGTCAGGTTGGTTCCGTCGAGATTGGTGCCCGTCAGAATCATGGATCCGAGATTGGCGTGAGCGAGATTGGCGCCGTGCAGATCGGCGGTGGGGCCGAGGAGATAACCATTGACGATGTGCCAGTTCACGGCCATCGAACTAACAACCCCCGTGACGCCACCCGACGTGACGCCGGTGAGGGCCGCCCCCAGCAATTTCGCGTGAGTGAGATTGACGCTGCTGAGCTTGGCGAAACTCAGGTCGACGCCGGTGAGCACGGCCCCGGTCAGGTTGGCGGCGGTGAGATTTGCTTGCGGGCCGACGAGGTAGCCCACCACCAGGTGCCACCTAGCCGGAAGGGCGGTGGGCAGGCCAATGACGCCACCCGACGTGACGCCGGTGAGGGTCGCTCCGGTGAGGTTGACACCCGTTACGTTGGCGTGCGCCAGGCGAGCATTAGTGAGGTTGGCGTAGGGTCCGACGAGGTAGCCACTGACCAACTTCCAGTTCACCGGAAGGAGGGCGGGAACCCCAATGACGCCGCCGGAGGTGACGCCGGCGAGCGTGGCCGTCGACATGGTGAGGCCGGTGAGATTAGCGTTCGCTAAGTTGGCGCCCGGTCCCATGAGGTAACCGCCAATTATTTTCCAGCTCGCGGGTAGGGCGGCGGGAACGCCAGTAATAAAACCCGACGAGACTCCCGCCAGAGTGGCCGTGGCCAGATTGGCGTGCGCGAGATTGGCGTGCGCGAGATTGGCCCACTGACCTACGAGGTAACCACTCACCAGTTGCCAGCCCGTTGGCAGGGTGCTCGGGGAGCCAATGATCTGACCCGAACTAACACCGGCCAGAGTCGCCGCGGTGAGGGTGGCGGCGCTGACGTTGGCCCCAGAGAGATTCGCCCCCGTGAGAGTGGCGCTGTTGAGATTGGTGCCCGTGAGATTGGCGTTAGTGAGATTGGCGTTGGTGAGAATCGCCCCGGTGAGATTGAGGTTGCTGAGATTCACCCCCGTGAAGTCACAGGCCGTGAGGTTGGCGAGTCGAGCCGGAGCGCCGCAGGCGGAGCTCGCGTGAGCAATGTGTGGCGTCGCCACGCCCGCCAAAGACAGAACGAGGGCCAGACCGGAGAATCCGCGTAGGTAGATGCTTCTCTTCATGTCTGCATGCTAACTCAGCCGCTGGTGAGCGCCCCGAGGCGTGAGTGGCCCCTCCGCGTCACCGTCGGCGTGGTTCTTGCGGAAGTTTTAGTGGCTAGTGGGCACTGCTGCACCCCCACGCACCACCCAGGGGTAACGCCGGTCATCATTGAGTGGCGTTCCGACCTCGTCGAGGGGTCCCTCGAAGCGGGTGGCGTTCGGTCCGACGAACTGCAGAATGTAGGCCTTGCGCATATTTCCCGAAACGTTGGGGGCGGTGAGGTGGGGTGTGAGGCTGGAAAAGACGACGGCACTTCCGGCACTGATGGGGGCGGCCACGGGCGTCACCGGGGGTTCGTCAAAAATTTGCCAGCCGAGCGGCTCAACGTAGTTGTGCACGTAGGTGCCCCGTCGATGCAGTCCCGGGGCCGCCCAGACGCAGCCGGCATTCTCGGGCACGTCGACGAGGGCGATCCAGATGGTCAGGTAGTGCTCGGGCGTCACGAAGGCGTAGCCGTTGTCCTGGTGCCAGGGGAAGCGTCGGGGCTTCTCGCTGGCCTTGTAGACCGCCTGGTCGTGGTAGAGGCGAACGTCGGGGCCAATCAGGTCCGTGGTGATTCCTCGAATCGCGGCGGAGCCTACGAAGTCGGCCAGGACGTCGGAACGTAGGGCGATCTGGGGCGCGAAGGTAATGGCCCCCTTCTCGGCGATAAAGAGCCGCTGGTCGGGTAGCGAGTCGAGAAAATCGTCGGCCTCCTGGCAGAAGCGGTCGGTTTCTGCCCGCACCGCGGCCAGCGTCTCGGGGTCAATGACCTGGTCAATAACGAAGAAGCCCCGTTCGTTGAACTGCGCTGCTTGTTCCGATGAAATGAAAGTAGGCGGGTGATCAGCCACAGCAGCCTCCCAGTCGAAGTCCAGGGAACGAGGGTGAATGGGGATCATCTCTGCACCTTAAACCTGATTCGAACTCCGGTATTGGATGCGGAATCGTGCGGTCTGGGGACGTGGCTGCGTACTGGCGATTTAGCGATCGAGTCGACCGAGATAACTGGGATTGGCCACCAGCAGTTGATCGCGGGTGGCGCTACACACGGCGGTAGCGACGACGTCGCTGGAGAGCCCGCGTCGAATCGCGCCGGCAAGCTCCTCGTCGCTGGAGAACCCGAGGCCCTCGAGGCGGTCGCGATGGGCGGCGATCAAGCGAGGACCGAGGGTGATCTGGCGTTCCACGATGCGCACGACGTTGCGCGCGATGCGAGCTTCGAAGGCCCCACCACCGGCGGCGGTCATGACCTTGTCTTCGAGGTAGTGGGCGGTGGCGTCCAGCAGCTCGGCGGCGCTGGGGCTGCCGAAGGGCTCCGCTGCGCTGATCGCTGGCCCCGCGAGGGGCTCGGGCTCAATGCCGAGCAGGACGAAGACGTCCCACTCGCTCTCGCAGACCCGCCGGCCAATGGCCGCGAGCTCGAGCGACTTCGTAGTGCCCGAAAGGTGCGAGGCCGCTTGCAGGGCGCAGATGACGGCCCACTTCACGGCGGCGTAAATCTGCCACCAACGCACTCGGTCGGCGGAGATCGCCGACCCACCCGCTGCACGGTAGGCCGCGAGGAGTTCGTCGATACTGCCAAGCCCCGCGACAGCACCCTCGCCCCCAAAGCGCCAGGAGCGGGCGCTGAGCCACCCAATGTCCTCGGCGGGATCACCCTGGTGGGCGAGCTCCCAGTCGAGCACGCCCCCGAGACCGTCGGCGTTAACGAGTAGGTTCCCCATGCGAAAGTCGCCGTGCACCACTACTTTGTGTAGCGACTCGGGCCGGTTGCGCTCCAGCCACTGCACTGCGTATTCGAGGGCTGGTCGTACGACGCCGATGGCGTCGAGAAAAGTCAAGGGTCGTTCGAAGGGATCGCGCGCGGCGAGACCGGGAATGGTGCTGGCGTCGATACGGTGAATATCGGCGAGGGCCTGGGCGCACTGTTCGCTGAGCCGAGTGCGAGCGAGCGCCCACTCCGCGTCGCGCAGGATTTTCCGGGGAATGGTTTCACCAGTGAGGCGTTCGACCACCAGCCACGAACTGCTGGTCTCGTCGTTGACGCCAGTCGCGACCACCCGAGGAGTGGGGACGCCAGCGTCGTGAGCTGCGCGTAGTAGCGCGACTTCACAGTGCACCTGCTCGGGGGAACTGAGCCCGCCGCTGCGGTACTGCTGGAGAATGAGACCCTGCGTCTCACCCTCGGCCGTGGTGAGATCAAAGGAACTGGTGACCCGCGACGCCCCCCCGGTCAGCCGCCGGAGCTCGCTCACGCGCCCGCCGAGTTCGGCTGCTAGCCAACTCGCCAGGTCGCTTCCTGCGGCCACTACTCGACGGCCACGACGGGTCGAGCGTCGCTGTCGAGCTGGTGGAGGTATTCGGCAATACCGTGGCCGACCTCACCGGTGGCGAGATTGGTCCAACGCGTGAGGCCCTCATTAATAACGGTACCGCCAGCTCGGCCGATGTCGGCGACACGCAGAACGTCCCCGCGGAGTTGAAAACTACGGCCACTCTTATCGAGCACCTCGAGGTGTACGACGCGGTGGGTGTAGTTATCTTCGGCGAGTTCGGTGGTCATGTTCCAGGCGGCCACACTGGTCGCGCGGTTCTCGTTCCACACCCAGCCACGGTGGAGGTCACCCGATGGCGTGCCGAGTCGAATACCTCCGAAGTGCAGGCCGTCACCAATGTTGATACTGAACCAGCGCCACATGGACGGTCCACCCCAGTGGCGTGGTCCCCAGGAGCGGTCGCGGTTCCCGTGAGCGTGGGCCCAGGTGCGTTTCTCGCCGTTGAGTGAAACGTAGCCGTCCCAACGACCCGACTGTTCGAAGTGACCCTTACCGGTCGAGACCGCCGCCGCCGCCGACTGACTCGAAGCCTTGTCGACCCGGGCCTGGCCGTCAGTACCAATGGCCGGAGTTAGTGCGCTGAAGGTGAGATCGAGATCAATTTCGACGCTGTCAGTGTGGTGCGAGCCCGCGACGCAGTCACGAACCTTCGCGGTCACGAGCGCCCGGAGCCGCCAGGTGGTCAGGGGCTCGAGCAACTCGTAGGTGACGCCCTCGACGACGAGGGTGGTATCCACCATGCTGTGTTGCTCGACGACCGCGTGGTATTCGGCCAGACGGCCGTCGGGCAACCAGAGGGAAAGACCGACGTCCATCGTCCCCTCGTTGGGGCGGATGCCAATACGAGTGAAGAAGCCGCAGGCGGCGGCGGGGTCGTAGCCGTTGAAGTAGTAGGACTCACTCCACGCAGTGTCGGCTTCGACGGGGTGACCGTAATCGTGGTGGGCTTCCAGAATGGGCACGTGGGAATCCTGACGCTGATCTACTTCGTGGCCCTGTGGTCACGTGGTCATCGTAGTGAAGGTCTAGAGTCAGGTTGGTTACTAGGGGGGGTTCGAGTGAAGGCAGCAGTCACCCGTCGGGGCCGCTTAGTGGTCGATAACATCGCCGATCCCACCCCCGGTGAAGGCCACGTTCTCACTCAGCCCCTGGCCACTGGTATTTGTGGTTCCGATCTCCACGCCCTGGACGACTTCGAGAACTTCGTGGCCCGGGCCAAGGAGCAGGGCTCCAGTGACCTCGACGCCTCACGCGACACCGTTTTTGGCCACGAATTCTGTGCCGAAATTCTCGACTACGGTCCCGGGACCACGAAGAAGCTCCCCATCGGGACGCGAGTGTGCTCGGTGCCCGTACTCTTTTCGTCCCGTGGCGTCGAGCAACTCGGCTACTCCCACAACTTCCCGGGCGCGATGGCCGAACGTATGGTGCTGCAAGAAATGTTGCTCCTGCCGGTTCCCGATTCCCTCTCCTCGGACCTGGCCGCACTCACCGAACCACTGGCCGTCGGGGAGCACGCCGTGGGCCTCTCCGGAATAGAGATTGGTCAACCCGCGCTCGTCGTGGGCTGCGGCCCGGTCGGGCTCGCCGTCATTGCGGCCCTTAAGGCGCGGGGTCACGGACCCGTCCTCGCTACTGATTTCTCGCCCACCCGCCGACGTTTGGCCGAGGCCTTCGGAGCCGACATCGTGCTGGACCCCGCGGAACACTCGCCCCACGACCGCTGGGTCGACTTCGGTGTTCCCGCGACCCTGATGGAACGGACGATGGCTGAAATGTCGGGCCGGAGCGCGCCCTCGCCAGTCATCTTCGAAGCAGTCGGCGTACCGGGAATGTTGCAGTCTCTCATCCGTGACGCTCCACCGCGTAGCCGCATCGTGGTCGTCGGGGTCTGTATGCACAGCGACCGTATCGAGCCGCTCATGGCCATTACCAAGGAGATGGAGTTTCGCTTCTCCTTTGCCTACAACGCAGGGGAGTTCGCCACCACTCTCGATCGGCTGGGTCGGGGAATCCCCGGAGCCGATCAGCTCATCACCTCCACCGTCAGCCTGGACGCGTGCGCCCACGCCTTTGAGTTACTGGCGACTCCCGGGGACCACGGGAAAATTATGGTTCGACCCACCTGAATATGGAGACCTTGTTATGACCACCATTCCCGCCTCGCCGCGCATGAAGTTCGGCATCTTTCTAGCCCCCTTCCACCCGGTCGGCCAGAACCCCACCCTCGCCCTAGAACGCGACATGCAACTCATCGAGCACCTCGACACCCTCGGCTACGACGAGGCCTGGTTCGGCGAGCACCACTCGGCCGGCTACGAAATCATTGCTTCGCCCGAAGTTTTCATCGCGGCGGTGGCCCAACGGACCTCGCATATTCGCCTCGGCACGGGCGTTTCCTCCCTGCCCTACCACCACCCCTTCATGTTGGCCGACCGTCTGGTGTTGCTCGACCACTTGACGCGTGGACGCTTGATGGTGGGCGTCGGACCCGGCGCCCTGCCCTCGGACGCCTACATGATGGGGATTGATCCCGCCAAGCAGCGCGACATGATGGAAGAGGCCCTCGAGGCCATTCTCCTGCTCTTCAAGGGTGACGCTCCGGTGGATTACGAAACCGACTGGTTCACCCTGAAGCAGGCGCGCCTCCACCTGCGTCCCTACCAACAGCCTTACCCCGAAGTCGCAGTCGCGGCCCAGGTCTCGCCCGCGGGCCCTCGCGCCGCCGGTCGACTGGGCTGCAACCTGCTCTCCATTGGCGCGACCTCGGCCGGAGGCTTCGACGTTCTGAACGCTCACTGGGACGTCATGGAAGAGCGTTCCGCGGAGTTCGGCACGACTATTGACCGCGGGGGCTGGCGTCTCGTGGGACCTATGCACATCGCCGACACCAAGGAGCAGGCGATCGCCGACGTGGCCTTCGGTTTGGCGGAGTGGGTGGACTACTTCCAACGCGTGGCGGCCCTGCCCCTCGCGCCAGAAACGACGGACCACACCGCGATGGTGGACGCCCTCAACGAGTCGGGCATGGCCGTCATCGGGACTGTGGAGGACGCCATTGCTCAAATTGAACGCCTCAAGGCGCAGTCCGGCGGCTTCGGGACCTACCTCTTCATGGGTCACGAGTGGGCGAACACCGCAGCGACGAAGCACTCCTACGAGCTGGTCGCGCGCTACGTCATGCCGGCTTTTCAGCAGTCGGCCGAGTCACTGACGGCGAGTCGCGACTGGGCCGCCGAGAATCGTCCCGAGTTCATCGCCGCGGCGGGTAACGCCATCGTGTCGGCCTTCGTGAAGCACTCGGAAGAAAAGAAGACCAAGGCCGCAACCGAGTAGGTGACTAGGGCTTCAGGGGCCACTCCAGTTGGGCGATGACGTCGTCGAGGGAGTGAGTATTCTCACCCTCCGATTCGAGAGTAGCCCACTTCAGAATTGCTGATTCGTGGGCGACCATTGATTGGAGGACTTC
Source organism: uncultured Actinomycetes bacterium (assembly GCA_903860915.1). Lineage (GTDB taxonomy): Bacteria > Actinomycetota > Acidimicrobiia > Acidimicrobiales > RAAP-2 > RAAP-2. The sequence continues at coordinate 7,797 of CAIOSJ010000029.1, forward strand.
ACGGTCCTGCTCCGGACCAATGGCGACGATCTCTTCGAAACTTGTTAAGTACGTTTGGATCGCTGGAACGTTGGCCTTCATGAAGTCAGCCCAGCTGACTGCGCGAAAGGCGGTTACGAAGTCGCTCATGGGAGGTAGCTCCATGGACTCGTCCAGGGTCAATCCGTGCTTCATTAAAAGGGGACGAAGTCGAGCTTTGGTTTCTGTCTCGAGTTGTAAGACACTGCCAATGTGATAAGCCTCGCGCTCATTACGGGTGCTCGAGACCAGGGCCCCCAAAAATGCTTCGCCGAAGATTTCACTTTCGTAGAGTTCTCGAACACAGGCGGGATAGGTGCGGCTGCTCATGAATTCTCCTTTGAAGGTCGCTGCTGCGCCCTAGCGACAACCTACCCCCTAGGGGCTTCGCAGGGGAGCTCATAGGCGGATTTCAAGAGTTGTTGAGGGAATTGGCAGGACACTGCGCCCAGCGCCCGCGAGGCACGGTGGTATCGCCGCACCCTTCGAATAGCTCTACGTTGAACGACAGCTCCCGGGCTAGCGCTCACCGCGGTATCTGTGAAGACTCTGAAAAGTCGAAGAAGCTGATACGTGGTTCATCGTGCACACCGACGCGGTCTGTGCGCCGGGGGAAATTGACGCCTTCCTCTTCGACGATCTTCACTGAACTAGTCTCGGCCGGTGAAGATCTAGATGGCGTCGACGATGGCGTTGAGGGTCGCTGACGGCCGCATCGCGGCGTCGACCAAACCGTCGTTGGGGTGAAAGTAGCCACCAATATCGACCGGCTGGCCCTGGACGGCGAGCAGTTCGGAGAGAATTTGCTCTTCGTTCAAGCTCAGCGCGTCGGCAATGGGTCGAAAGGCGGCGGCGAGCGCTTCATCGTCGTGGCGGGCTAGTTCCTGAGCCCAGTACTGGGCGAGGTAGTAGTGACTGCCCCGATTATCGATGGTGCCAAGTTTGCGACCCGGTGAACGGTCCTCGTCGAGGAAGCGTCCGGTGGCTCGATCGAGCGTGTCGGCGAGCGCCTGAGCGCGGGCGTTGCCCGTGCGCTGAGCGAGGTGCTCAAAACTCGACGCCAGGGCTAGGAATTCGCCGAGTGAGTCCCACCGCAGGTAGTTCTCTCGCTCGAATTGCTCGACGTGCTTGGGTGCCGATCCACCGGCCCCAGTTTCGAAGAGGCCGCCACCGGCAATGAGTGGCACGATGGAGAGCATCTTCGCACTGGTGCCGAGTTCCATGATGGGAAAGAGATCGGTGAGATAGTCGCGCAGCACGTTACCCGTGACCGAAATGGTGTTGAGGCCGCGGCGCACTCGCGTCAGAGTCTCAGCCATGGCGCGAGCGGGCGAGAGGATGGTGATAGTGAGTCCGGTGACGTCCTGCTCGGCGAGATAGCGCTCCACTTTTTCAATCAACTGGGCGTCGTGCGGACGCTCAGCGTCGAGCCAGAAAATAGCGGGGTCACCGCTCAGACGCGAGCGGCTGACGGCTAACTTCACCCAGTCGCGAATGGCGATGTCCTTGGTCTGGCACATGCGGAAAATGTCGCCGGCTGCGACCGACAGCGAAAACAGAACCTCGCCCGAGCCGCTACTGACGCGCACGATACCGTCGTGGGTAATCTCGAAAGTTTTGTCGTGGCTGCCGTATTCTTCGGCGGCCTGAGCCATCAGACCCACGTTGGGCACTGAACCCATGGTGGTGGGGTCAAAGGCGCCGTGCTGCTGGCAATCCTCAATGGCCACTTGGTAGATGGTGGCGTAACTCTGGTCGGGAATAACGGCCAGGGTGTCGGCCTCGAGGCCCTCGGCGTTCCACATGTGTCCGGAGGTTCTGATCATGGCGGGCATGGAAGCGTCCACAATGACGTCATTGGGTGCGTGAAGGTTAGTGACGCCCTTGGCGGAATCGACCATGGCCAGGGCCGGCCCGGCGGCTAACTCGGCGGTGAAGCTATCGCGAATTTCCGCCCCCGTGGCCAGTGCGTCGAGACCGGCGAAGATGCCGGCCAGTCCATCGTTGGCTCGCAGCCCGGCGGCGGCTAATTGCTCTCCGTAGGCGGCGAAGGTGGTGGGGAAGAAGGACGTCACCACGTGGCCGAACATGATGGGATCGGAGACCTTCATCATGGTGGCCTTGAGGTGCACCGAAAAGAGCAATCCGAGGTCGCTGGCCACGGCAATCTGCTCGGTGAAGAAGCGTCGCAGGGAAGCGACATCCATCTTGGTGGCGTCGATCACTTCACCTTTTTTAACGGCCAGGGGAGCGCGCAGGGCCACCGCCGATCCCTCGGCGTCGAGGAGTTCGATAGTGAGCAGGTCGTCACGGTCCATCGTCCGGGATGCTTCGTTGGAAAAGAAGTCGCCGTTGGTCATGTGCGCAACGCGAGTCTTCGAGTCGGCCGACCACGCACCCATGGAATGGGGGTGGGTCTTCGCGTAATTCTTCACGGAGAGTGGAGCCCGTCGGTCCGAGTTGCCCTGACGCAGAACTGGGTTGACGGCTGATCCGGAGACTTTCTTGTACCGAGCGAGGATGTCGCGATCTTCGTCGCTCGTAGCGTCGTCGGGATAGTTCGGTACGGCAAATCCCTGGGCCTGGAGTTCGGCAATGGCTTCTTTCAACTGCGGCACCGACGCCGAGATGTTGGGGAGCTTGATGATGTTGGCTTCGGGTCGGTCCACTTCCTCGCCGAGTTCGGCCAGGTCATCAGCGATGCGCTGATCTTCTCGAAGAAAATCACCAAAGGTCGCCAGAATGCGACCAGCGAGGGAGATGTCGCGGGTGGTAACGCTCACGCCAGCGGTGCGGGCGAAGGCCGAGATGATGGGCAACAAAGAATGCGTGGCCAGAGCTGGTGCTTCGTCGGTGTGCGTGTAAATAATCGTGGACTCACTCATGGTGAAACCTTTCGATGGGGGTATACCTACGATACCGCCGTTGACCGCTGCCCCCGGTGCCGTCAGTCTCGCCCACGATGAGCCCATCCGGCGAAGTGGGGTATAAATTCGTGTACCGCTATTACGAGATGTGAGGTGGACCATGCGCTACATATTTTCTGTCATTCACAGTGCTGAAGGGCTGGCTACTGGTGCCGAAATGGAAGCCATTGACGCCTTCAATGAGAAGTTGCGAGCCGAGGGTCACTGGATTATGGCCTGCGGTATTGAGTCACCGGCGAACGCCGTCACTTTCGACAACCGAGATCACGCCGGAGTACGTCAGAACGGCCCCTTCGTTGAAAATTCCCAGTTCTTTAGTGGCTTTTGGATTATTTCGGCAGATTCGGATGCCGTGGCTCACGAGTTAGCGGCCGAGGGCTCCTTGTGCTGTCACCGTATGGTCGAGGTTCGGCGTCTGCACGGCTAGGAAGTTTCGAGCTCGATGAGCCTCCCGCCGCCGACACCCGCACCGAGACGTCGCAGCGTTTGGAAATCGCGGGGCGGCTCCAGCAACTCTCACACGTCCCGAGAACCAAAAAAATGACCCCCGGCGTGAAACAATCGGTGTATGCCTATTGACTTCCAGCACATCATCCACCCACGCGTGGCCGAGCGTGGCCAACGCGGTCCCGCAACAGTTGTCGAGCAGAGCAACATCAATCACCAGAACCCCTTTAAGAGAATTAATGCTCGTTTCGGTTTACGCGTCACGATGGCCGTCGGCACAATGTGGGCGGCCTACGGCTTTACGATTCTGGCGCTCTTCGCCCTGCCGTCAGCTATCAAGCAGGGTACCTACTTCGTTGTCGTCTGGCTCTCGAGTTCCTTCCTGCAGTTGGTGTTGCTACCCATCATCATCGTGGGTCAGAACATTCAGGCCGCCGCCGCGGACAAGCGGGCCGAGGACACGTACAAGGATGCTGACGCGATTTTGCACGAAGCTCTCGAAATCCAACGTCACCTGATGGCTCAGGACGAAGAGATTGGTCGACTGGTCGCTCTCTTGCAGGCGGCAAAATTGGGAGGAGCGCAATGATAGAAATCACTCAAAATGGAGCAATCGGGACGATTCGACTCAATCGGCCCGAGGTGCGCAACGCCCTCACCGGGGAGATGTTGCGCGACCTCGCCGCGGGCGTGATGAACTTTGACGCCGACCCCGAGGTCAGGGTGATTATTCTCACCGGCGCGGACCCCGCTTTTTGCGCGGGGCTCGACCTGCGTGATTTAGCCAATATCTACAACGGGGCCATAGTGAAGCCGGCCCCCGGCCAGACCACTCGTGGTCTCATGCCGGCGAGCTCGACGCCCATTATCGGGGTGGTGAACGGCCCCGCCGTGACGGGCGGACTCGAACTGGCGCTGGGCTGTGATTTTCTCATCGCCTCGCGCGAACACGCGACCTTCGCCGACACCCACGCCCGTGTCGGGATTATGCCGGCGGGAGGGATGACTATTCGACTACCCCAACTGGTCGGCGTCAATCGAGCGCGGCAAATGTCGTTAACTGGAGACTTCATTTCGGCGACCACCGCCTGCGATTGGGGTCTCGTGAATGAAGTCTGCGCCCACGAGGTTCTTCTGGCTCGAGCTCAAGTACTGGCTCAGTCCATCGCCGACTGCGACCCCCTCGCCGTGAGCAAAATTCGTTCTATGTATGAAGAATTAGCTCACCGTTCCGACGCTGAGGCGTACCGCGAAGAGGCGAAAATAAGCCGTGAATGGATGAAGGAACGCTTTAATCCCAGTGTTTTTGAAGAGTCGCGTAGCGGCATCATCAAACGGGGTAGTGCTCAGCAGTAGGACCGAAGTTCCCTTGGGCTTTTTGAGGCGTAACGTTCTATTGTTGGGGAAGTAGTGCTAGTTCCCTCCTGAGGAGAAAAAGGCATGTCAATGAAAAAGAAAACACTTCCAATTGTCGGGGCTCTACGATCCTTGGTTGTTGTGGCGACCCTCGTCGGTTCCGCGCTCTTCGCCTCCCCCGCTCTGGCCGATGGCGCCAGCGCCAGCATCACGATTACGTCGACGGCCCCCACCAGCCCCGTGGTTAACGGCAGCTACACACCGTCGGCCACGGCTAGTTCCTCGGCGACTGTAGATATTTCGATAGACGCCGCATCGAGCAGCGTGTGTTCGATCGATAGTGGCCTGGTCAGCTTCTCGCACGTCGGCACGTGCACTATTGATTACGCCGCGGACGCCACGAGCGACTACGCGGCCACGAATAC
>CAIOSJ010000030.1 GCA_903860915.1 uncultured Actinomycetes bacterium
ACGTGAGGTATTTCGCATTATCCCCGTGGAATCCCCGTGCATCGGCGTCACCCACCCCGGCGATCTTCCGCTGGTGCAAGGGCACGTCGCTGATCTCGTCGCAGCCGGCCTTCGCCCCGCACAGCCTTTCGCCTAGATAAAACGGAGACCCCGAGAGACGGGCGAACCGAAGCTCACCAGCCTCTCGGGGTCTCCGAAGGCTCATTTTGTGTGGCCCGTGTCGGACAGACCGGTTCACAAAACGGCGGGCATTTCACGTCGCTATCTCTCGCTGGGGGCTTTCGCCCTTCGCTCCCCTCGTCCTTCCCGCAAGCGGGCCCTTCGAGGAGCGATCGACCCACAGGCCGCTCGTTCGACAGGTTCGTCGTGAACTACGAGAGATACTCTGCCAGTCCGTGAGAGCTCGCTCCAGCGAAAACCACGAAATCCCGAAGAAATGCCCAGCCGATGCGGGCTTATCCACCGGTACCCGCAAAGTAACCCCCTAGTTATGAACGGGTTATTCGCAGATTACCCACAGCGCGAGCCAGCACCCGCGGACTGCAGACGACGAGCCAGATCCAGAAAAAGAACACCGCACCTAGTGACCGCAGTGCGGGCCACCATTGTCGCGTCTGACGTGAAAGTTGAGCGCGCTCACGGTGATGACTCACGATCCCCCGGCCACGAGCCAGCAGCTCGTGCGGGGAGGGTGATGACTCCATAATGACCATCAAGGTGCGAAATCGACCCCAGCGACGTTGACGTGTTGCCTGCGAGCGCTGGCTGGGTGTTCGTCGATATCGCAATACGTTCTCGTCCACCAACACGGCGGAACCTTGACCAAGGACTCTCACGAGAAATTCCAAATCTTCGCTCCGGGCAATGTCGCAGCGGTAGCCACCCACCGCTCTGACGACCTCGCGTCGCAGAACAATTGCTCCCGGTGGTGGCGTGACCAAGCGACTGAGAATTGATTCGCTGTTCAGCGCACACGGTTCCCAACGACGACCACGACGAACCATTGGCTGCAATTGAAAGGTAGACCAGGTTCCGATATCGAGAGCTAGGTCGTGTTCGTTCACCGCAATAAATTTTCCCATCGACACGACGTCGCGTGGCGAGAAGGCATCGATCAATCTGTCTAACGTTCCCGGCACGATGAGGTCGTCACCGTCGAGAAAGGTTACGAATTCGCCCTGCGCGTGGTCGGCGCCTTCATTACGCGCCACCGCCGGCCCACCCGCATGCGCCCGCGTGACGACGCTCACCCGAGGATCGTGGACCAACGCGACGCGTGCCGCCGTCTGGTCGGATGAGCCATCATTCACTACGATGACCTCCAACGGTCGATGCGACGAGCTGAGTGCGGAGTGAATTGTGTGCTCAATGGTTTCCTGCACGTTGTGCGCCGGAATAACAATGCTCAGGCCAACGCGGTTCACGCGCGAATCGCTACCACAAGAGTTGCCAACTGCCGGAGTCTGCCGTTACGAGGAAATAGAAATTCCCACTGTGGCGCGGGACGGAAAAGGTTCCGTTCGTCATGCCGGGCCCATTGACGACGGAACCGAGAGAGGCCCCGTTCATCGACCACGCCTGTACGTGAATCGTTTGATCATCGGCCGCCAAATAAGAAATCAACACCTTGTTCACGTTGCCGGGTATGGGACCCACGACGCTATCGCCCTTGCTGAGATAGTGGGAGGAGGCTGGGAAAATGGGAGCACTACCGGCGGACACGATTCTAATGTTCCAAGGACCATCAGCCGTCACGACAAAGTGATAGGCCCCTGGGCGCAAGGTCAGCAGGGTGGACAGCGAGGTGATTCCCACCGCGTTAACGGGAACTCCCGTGAGCTGATTGCCGGCATCGAAAATCTGTAGAGCGAAATTCGTCTTGCAAAAACACCCGAACTGAGCAATCTGCATATTTCCCTGCGCCACGAACCCGACCGAAGCTGAACTCTTGGTACCGGTAAAACTCTGTAGACCACTGGGGCTCCCCATCGGGAAATACGAAGGGCTCACCGCCACACCCGTTCCCAGCTTGAACGTGTGCGCAGGTGGTGCCGATGCTTGGTGGAAAACCAATGCAGCTATTCCGAGCGCCATAGCGACGAGCACCACCGTGACTTGTGGCCAGCGGCGCCGAGCCTGCCAGGCGTCCCACGCCGGGTCGTAAAGACGACCATCACGAATCACCAGTCCACCGTCGCCCCCTTCCAGTATTTGGTCACCTCGGCGAAGGCCTCGTGGGCGAATGGAGGATCGGGTCGGCGGGCGAGAAATGTTGTAGGAGTATTCTGGCAAAGTCCCCGGTAGCGCCGTCCGCTGAAAACGAGAGGTCGAAGGGGGCACAGTACCCACCACGCTCACGGGAGCAATAGTCACGGCGACCTCGTCATCGGGTTTATTACGCCGTGGAGC
>CAIOSJ010000031.1 GCA_903860915.1 uncultured Actinomycetes bacterium
GCAGTCGCAAGGGGTTCGAACTTTGCCCCATTACTTCTGCAGCTGCCCGTGGACTTCTTTGAAACGCCGATTCAGCAGTAACGGCTCGATCAGAAACCCCCGGAACTAAGGAGTTTCTGGCCCCAGGAGGGGTTCGAACATAGTCCCATTACCTCCACCAAAGAGTCATCGATGCGAACCGCCCAGGAACTTCCTTCCTGGGCGTAGCCACCCACGTCGGAGATGCTGGGCACCTAAAATGTGGGCTGGCTCACCGTGGCCGTCACGGCTAGGGCGAACCACCAATCTCACGTTCGCAGAATCTTCTCCATGGCCCTGCCCTTGGCCAACTCATCGATCATCTTGTCGAGATAGCGAATCTCTTGCATGATCGGCTCCTTGATTTCCTCGACGCGCACACCACATATCACGCCGGTAATTTGCGACCGGCCAGGATTCATGTGCGGTGCCTTCGAGTAGAAGTCCTCGAGCGTGGTCTCGAGTTGCAGACACATTTCCAACTGCTGCTGGCTGTATCCCGTCAGCCAACGAATGATCTCGTCCACCTCAGCCTTCGAACGGCTCTTCCGTTCGGCTTTCGCGATGTAGTGGGGGTAGACGGCGGCAAGACTGACTCCGTAGATGCGGTGGCGATTTTGACCCACGCATCGAATCTATCAATACAGAGTCCCATTACCTCCACCAATCATTGTGAAAGTCACAACAATCCATTGATTCCTTAGGGCTCGATTCTCTCGACCGTGGCTATTCGACTGATGGCTTTGTCGAAAGAAGCGACTCTGCCAACCCCGGTAGTTTCCGCGCAAGCCACGAGGTAGGCGTCGGCAAAATCGAGCCGCTCGCCTTCGTACACGGCAACCGTTCGTAGGAGTAGTGGAGCGTCAATAACCCGGACCGACTCCATCGCCAGCAAGGATCGAATTGCTCCACTGATGCGAGAACGGTCAATTTCGTAGAAAGATTCGAGTACGTACACCGTTTCGGCAACGATGAGATCAGCGAGGTAGAGACTCTCTTCATTCCTCAAAAAGGCGGTGGCTCGCATCGCCATGTCGGGTGGATCACCAACCAGATGACGAACCAGAATATTGGTGTCGACAAACGAACTCACTGAAACTTCTTAGCCCTACTCGCACGTGAGATCTCTAGGACTCGGTCCCAGCTGGCGCTCTTCTTTGTTGCCGGCGCGGCCAGTGTTCCCGCCAGTTTAAGAAAATCTGGTGTCCGCTGAAGCGTCGCCAGGTTTCCATCAATGCGAAAAATAACGGAGTCGCCTTCTTCAACACCGAGGGCTTCACGAACTGCCTTCGGAATCGTTACCTGCCCTTTGGAGCTCAAGCGAGCGGCCACGTCCATGTCGTTCTCCTTACTTTTTCCTAAATGTAAGGATAGCAGATGTCCGACGGATTCGCCCCTCGCTCGTGGAAGAACACCGACAGTACAAGCAGCTAACTCAGGAGACGCTTCGGGATTGAGCCTCAAGACTGTTGAGAGGAAGGGCTCCTCTGGAACTATCTGATCAGTGTGCCAGGGAGCCGAGAAC
>CAIOSJ010000032.1 GCA_903860915.1 uncultured Actinomycetes bacterium
AGCTCGCCCCTCCGTCGCTGGAAACCTGCCACTGCTGAGAGGGGGCGGGGGTGCCACTGGCGGTGGAGCTCATGGTGACAAAAGTCCAGGGCGCCACCGTGACCGATGCGGGGTTCGTCAGAACCACTGGCGCGGTGGCGGAGTTGGTATTTCGGTGCGTAGCGGGACCAGTTGCGGCCGCGGCAACATCGGTGGTCGCACCGAGTATGGCGAGTGCGAGAAGGGGACTAGCCAGCCAGAATCGCTTCATAGTTTGTCTCCTTTGTCGTTGTATGAATTCACTTATAAGAATAATGGCACTAACGCTAAATTTTGCTGTCGGAATTACTGAGGAACTTCTAAGATTTCTCGGCCAGTGACGGGCAGCCCCGCTCAAGAACTTAGTTGCGGGTACCCCAGGAGTTGGAAGCGGCTGTCTACACTCGAAATTATGGAAAACTCCCACCTACTCGTGACCGAAGCCGAGGGTTTGCTCCCGGAGACGATTCGCTTTCGCCGTGACCTGCACCAGCACCCCGAGTTGGGCCTCGCTCTGCCTCGCACCCAAGAGAAAATTATTGAAGCTTTAGCGGGCTTGGGTTTGACCATATCTCTGGGGAAGTCGCTGAGTTCGGTGACGGCAATTCTCGACACCCATCGCCCCGGCCCCACGGTGCTGCTTCGCGCCGACATGGATGCCCTGCCCATGGACGAAGACACCGACCTTGACTTCAAGAGCAGCGTGCCCGGAGCTATGCACGGCTGCGGTCACGACACCCACGTTGCAATGCTGGTGTCGGCGGCAAAACTGCTCGTGGACCACCAGTCGGAACTTAGGGGGCGAGTCATCTTCATGTTCCAGCCCGGGGAAGAGGGTCACGGCGGAGCGGCTCTGATGATTGAAGAAGGACTTCTGACATCGGGTGACGGCGTGGACTTGGCCTTTGCTATTCACGCGACGCCCACCGCCCCAGCGGGCATGATTGCGACCCGCGGGGGAACCATCATGGCATCGTCGGATGAGTTCACGATCAATATTGTCGGTCGAGGTGGTCACGCCTCGAGTCCCCACACTGCTCTGGACCCTATTCCTATCGCCTGTGAAATTGTCCTGGCTGCGCAGTCCATGGTGACGCGCAAGATCAACGCCTTCGATCCGGCGATTTTGACGGTGGCCCACCTGGTCGCCGGCACCACGAGCAACGTGATTCCGGAAGTAGCCCTGGTCCACGGCACCTTGCGGGCAGTGTCGGCTCGCACGCGGGAACTGGTGCGTGAAGAGCTGAAGAAATTGGCCTCCGGTATCGCGGTTGCGCACGGAGCAACCGCCGAAGTTGTGGTCCGCTTGGGCTACCCCGTCACGGTGAACGACGCCTCTGTTGCGACCTGGGCCCGCGAGATCGTTGATGGTCTTTTGGGTGAGGGCTTCGCCATCGAGATGCCGACGCCGGTCATGGGCGCCGAGGATTTTAGTTACGTGCTCGAGCAGGTGCCCGGAGCCTTGGTTTTCTTGGGCATGTGTCCCGAGGGAGTGAACTTCTTTGAAGCTGCGCCCAACCACTCGAATCGCATGGTACTCAATGAGTCCGCCATGGCCGCGGGCGTGGCTCTTTACGCTGCGGTGCCACTCACGAAGAGCGCGGAGTTCGCAGCGGTCTAGTTCGTGGGCGTGAAGATGAGGCAGCCGTCGTCGAGATTGGCAGAGGGGAAGAGTTCTCTTTCTTCCCAGTAGTCCTGACTATGACGCCACTCGGCCACGTCGCCGCACTTGGGCATGAGGTGCATAGAGCGTCGCAAATAGCCGGGGTTGAAGTCGTCACCCTTCACCCAGTCGGACAACTCCATGTCTTCATCACAGCTCCGCAGCTGTGGGGTTACGCTCCTGACGCCGAGCTCGTCCATGTGGGTGAAGAGTCGGCAGAGAAAATTACTGACGAGGTCGGCGCGCAGGGTCCAGCTGGCACGAAAGTACCCAAAGACCCACGCGAGGTTCGGTACCCCGGTAAACATCATGCCGCGGTAGGTCACGGTCTCGGCGAAGTCCACCAGTACTTCGTCGACGCGAAAAGTGATATCACCGAGAACGCTTAAATCAAAGCCCGTCGCAGTGACGATGATGTCCGCCGCTACTTGTTCGCCAGAAGTCATCGTGAGACCAGCCGATGTGAAACTTTGGATGTCGCCGGTCACGACCGACGCCTGACCGTCCCGGATACCACGAAAGAGGTCGCCATCGGGTACTTTGGCGAGTCGTTGACGCCAGGGCATGTAGCGAGGGGTGAAGTGGGTGGCGACGTCGTAGTCCTCTGGTAGCAGTTCGGTCACCATGCGCAGTAGCTCGCCGCGTACGAGTTCGGGTTCGCTGAACGACAGGGCCGTCAGATTCTTTTGGTCCAACAGAATTTTCTTTCGAACGATTTCGTGCACCCATTCGTCGGGGATGTCCAGCTCACGCAACATGTCGGCGACTTCGTTGCTGTTGGGACTGGGGTAAAAGTAGGTAGGAGAACGCTGCACCATAGTGACGTGCGCGCAGGAGCCGGCAATCGCCGGGACCAGAGTGGCGGCCGTGGCACCGGAGCCGATTACGGCAACTTTCTTACCCGCGAGGTCGAGATCAGCGGGCCACCTCTGGGGGTGAATTACCGGGCCGACGAAATTCTCCATGCCCGGCCACTCGGGGGTGTAACCCGAACTGTGTCGGTAGTAGCCCTGACACATCCAGAGAAAAGAAGTTGTAAAGACCACGGCTTCCCCCGTGTCGGTACGTTGTCCGCGCAAGGTCCAGCGTGCATCCTCGCTCGACCAATCAGCGTCGGTGATCTGGTGTTGGTAGCGGATGTGTTCATGGAGTTGATTTTCCTCAATGACCTCACCCATGTAGTTCAGGATTTCTGCCGCGCTCGCAATGGGCGCCCCGCGCCAGGCCTTGAACTCGAAGCCGAAGGTGTAGAGGTCGCTGTCCGAGCGAATACCGGGGTAGGTGTGGGTGAGCCAGGTCCCGCCGAAACTTTCGAGAGCTTCCAAGATGAGGAAACTGGACTCTGGTCGTTGGTGCTGCAGGTGGTACGCCGCGTCAATGCCCGAGATACCGGCGCCGATAATCAGTACGTCGAAGTGCTGGGTGCCGTTTTCAGTATTCGTGCGCATACCGACTTCCTTACGTAGTGGCTATTGAATATGTTTATCAGGCGACCAGACCCGAGAAACCACGACCTCTCGGGATTTTTCCGGGCCCCCACTACTGGGCGGCGAGTGAAGCACGGAATTCACCCTGGCGAATGGCTGCGCGCGTCGCCTCCGAAGGCTCGTCGAGCCGCTCCAGGTGTACCGCATGTATGGCGGCGGTGCAGGCGAAACTATGCGGATAATGCCCAACCGGGGAACCGGTGTCGACGCCCACATCGAAGGTTTCGCCACTCATGGAAAACACCAGTGGCACGGTCTGGTCAATGCGGGCGTCGCCGACTTCATCGTCGTCCACGAGGAGCACCAGGTTGCCCCCCACTCCAAAGCCGCCGTCGTAGGCAAATTCCACGCTCAGCGTGTGGGTTCCCGCGCTGAGGGCTGTGGGGCCCTGTACGACGGTGTGGACGTGTCCGAAGAGGTTGTAGTGATAGGTGGGCAGTCCCTCGGGTGAGAGGTAGAGCGACCAGCCAGCCATATTGCCGCCCTGACAAGCGATAACTCCGTGGGCTCCACCTTCAGGAATGGTTACTCGTGCCGTAATGCGGTACGAGCAGTTCTTGAGATTGAGCACCGAACTCTCGGGCATGCGCACGTGGGCGGTGGTGTAGGTCATCTCGTGGCGTAGCCCGAGTGACGAGGGGACTGAAAATTCTCCGTGACGCGGTGAGGCGGGGTCCCGTAGTGGATAGACACCGTAGGTCTGGGCGTGTTGGTGGAAGAGATCTTGCAGTTCGCTAAGTTTCTCGGGGAACTCCGCGGACAAATCGCGTGACTGCGAAAAGTCGTTGGTGATGTCGTAGAGCTCCCAGCGTTCCTGCTCACCGTCAAAGGGGTAGCCGGCGAGGCGAATCCAGGGCAGGCGTCCGTGGAAGCACGAGGCCATCCAGCCCTGGTGGTAGATCGCTCGATTCCCGAGAATCTCGAAGTACTGCGTCGGGTGGGTTGTCGGCGCACTCGCGTTATCCAGGGTGTAGAGCATGGAGGAACCGTGGAACTCCATCTGCTCGATACCGTTGAAGTGGGTGGGTGGTGAAATGCCCGCGGCTTCGTAAATAGTCGGGGTGATATCGGTGACGTGATGGAACTGGGAGCGAATCTTTCCGCCTTCGGCGAGGCGCGCCGGCCAGGCGATCGACATGGCATTCCTCGTGCCCCCGAAGTGTGAGGCCACCTGTTTCATCCACTGAAAGGGTGCGTCGAGGGCCCAGGCCCAGCCGACGTTGAAGTGATTTTCGCAGCGCTGCGTGCCGAAGTCGTCCATGTGTTCGAGTAACCACTCGGGGTCTTCGGGAACACCGTTTTGAAACGACGGGGCCGACCACGCTCCGTGGACCGTACCTTCGGCGGAGGCGCCGTTGTCACCGGTGATGTAGATGACGAGAGTGTTGTCAGCGATGTCGAGATCGCTCAGGCTGGTGATGACGCGCTGAATCTGAGCGTCGGTGTGGGCGAGAAAACCAGCGAAGACTTCCATGAGTCGTGACGCGACTGGCCGGTAACGCTCGGGGTAGTCCTCCCAGGCGGGAATCTCCGCTGGGCGCACTGTATTGGCGGTGCCCGGCGGAATGATGCCGAGCTCGAGCTGTCGCTGGAAGATTTGGTCGCGCAGTACGTCCCAGCCAGAGTCGAACTGGCCCTTGAACTTGTCACTCCACTCCGGGGCGACGTGGTGGGGTGCGTGCACCGCGGGCGTGGAGAAGAAGCAGAAGAAGGGCTGGTCGGGTGCGGAGGCCTTCTGGCGCTGGATCCAGGAGATGGCCTGATCGGCGAGGTCCTCGGTGAGGTGGTAGTCCTCGCGACCCACGTAGGGGGTCACCGGTGTGGTCTGGTCGTAGACCGGTGGTTCGTACTGGGACGCTTCGGCCCCGATGATGCCGTAGAAGCGGTCAAAACCGAGGCCGGTGGGCCAACGGTCGAAGGGTCCAGCCGGACTCTGCTCCCAGGATGGTGTCAGGTGCCACTTGCCGAAGCAACTCGTGGCGTAGCCCGACGCCGACAGGACTTGGGCTACGGTCGCTGCTTCCGGAGGGATGGCGCTGTCGTAGCCTGGAAACGAGTTGGCAATTTCGGTGATGCCACCCATGTGCACGGAGTGGTGATTGCGACCCGTTAATAGGGCGGCTCGCGTCGGTGAGCACAGGGCGGTCGTATGAAATTGGTTGTAGGTAACCCCCCGCGCGGCGACGTCGTCGAGTCCCGGCGTTGGCACCGGTCCGCCGACCGTGGCGAAGGAGCCGAAACCTACGTCGTCGAGTAAAATCAGCAGCACATTCGGCGCTCCCTCGGGCGCTTCGCGTTTGGTCAATTGCCGAGCGGTGGCGTCGGAAATGAGGCGAGTTATGTCACCGGTGAAGCTCGGGGTCCCGTGGGGAAGGTTGGTGGGCTCACTCATGCGAGCAGACCCGGAACCTCAAATCCGGCCAGGGCGAGACGAACCTTCGACTCGTCGCCACGCACGCTGAGATCCCCGGACGCGAGGGCTTCGCTCCAGGTCATGGCTCCACCAAGGATTTTGGCCCAGATCGCCAGAGTCGTGACGACCGTGGCATCCGCTGTGCCGTCCCGGCGAATAGCCGCAATGGAGTTGCGAATGTGCAGTCCCGAGGCCAGGACGCCGTCGAATTCGAAGGTCACGTAGAAATCAACCCCGGTGATTTTGCTGGGATCGAGCATGACGCGTAAGAGGTCGACGAAGGTGGACGGCGGCGAGAGCAAGACCGCAAACTCCGCGATGCGTTGCCTGTAGAAGCCCTTGAAATTCAGGGAACCATCGAGGGATCGAGCCCGCGTCAGACACCAGTTACGAATGTTGGCCGCGGGAGTTCGCGCCGCGACCTGTCGCAAGGCGGTGGCGAGCAGTAGTCGATCGGTGTCGTCGGCCTCGGGGGATCGAGTCAACCAACTCCCGAGTTCGAGGGCCCATCTGAGATCATCGTTAGCGATTGCCTCGCGGCACTGCTCACGTACGGCGCTACGCCCACCAAAACCCTGAATCAGACGAGACGAGCGTTCCGGGGTCGGGAGGGGAAAGAGATTCGCCTCGTCGCCATCGAAGAAGCCAAAGAGCCCCATCTGAATTTGACGCAGGTGGTGCTCGGCCACGCCGTACATCTCCGAGGTGAGGTAGTCCGAGTCGTAGGCATCCGGCAAAGTCACGGCGAGCCCTACTTCAGTATTTGTCAGTCCGGCATTTGAGGCACGAACCGCTTGGTCCCAGAGGTACTGGATGGAGTCGCGATACACGGTGACGCGGCGCAGAATATCCGCCTGGCCGGTGATCGGTGGGCCGTGAGCACCAATGAGATATTCCGGGGCGAGGCCCAAGATGTGGTCAACACCCTTGAGTAGAACTCGAGGATCGCGGTACTCCTCACCACGGATGGCGAAAATATTAAAGAGGACGGGCCATACGACATTGTTGACGCAGAGTTGTAGTTCGGGGAACCAGTACGTCACCGAGTCGTCGGCGTCCGAAGGCGCCGGCGTTACCTCCACTCGGAGGCCCGCTATCGAAAGTACGACGGGGCTATCGCCAAATGTCCGGTTGGGAGCGATGTATCCGGGGGTGAACGGGGCGTGATCCTCACCACGGAAAAATGGTCCCAGCCCCACGTTGACGAGACCATCGGGCCCATCGGAGGGAAGGAACATCCCGAATTGCTCGATTACGCCACGG
Source organism: uncultured Actinomycetes bacterium (assembly GCA_903860915.1). Lineage (GTDB taxonomy): Bacteria > Actinomycetota > Acidimicrobiia > Acidimicrobiales > RAAP-2 > RAAP-2. The sequence goes on from CAIOSJ010000032.1 coordinate 6,845, forward strand.
GCGTAGGTCGGGCCAATTTCTGTCGTGGCACGAGCAAGGTTGCCATCAATTCTCTCGTGACCCCAGATGGGTAGCTCGCGATCCCCGATTTCTTCCAAAATGGCCTTGGTGCCCGCGACGTAGTGAAAGTGGGTGTAGAGCGAAGCGACGATGGGCTTATTGCTGTGCTTGCGTAATTCGCGCAAGGCCTCGCGCATTTCTTCCACCGACTCTCCGGAGTCGATGGTAATAATGCCTTCCGGGGCCTCGATGAAGCTTTGATTTGAGAGCCCGTTGCCTACGAAGTTCCACACCCCGGGTCGCACTTCGTAGAAGGTTTTGGCTACGAGCGCGGACTGGCCGACGTGATCGCGGTGAGCGACTTGCCCCCCCGGGAGGGTGACGGTGGCGTCGCCGTTGGGTTCAAAGCTGCGGGCTCGTAGAGAAGTCATGGGCACAGCGTAGAGCAGGGGAGGGCCGTAGTGATGCCCCACTAAATCCTCTTGATTTTGGCGAGCTGGCTGGTGCTGAGGCACGGGGTCCGTGATTCGCAATTCCCCCGCCATTGACCTATACCTATGGGTATGACCACTGACCACGACCACGCAACGTCAGCACCCCACTCTCGGCACTTTCGAGCTTGGATTATCGCTGGAGTGGTGCTGATTTTACTGGCGACGACGTTCGGCTTTGTTCTTGGTCGTAGCAGCGACACGTCGGCTACTCGCGGGGTAGCCGTCGAGCTCGCAGTTCGAGCCTCCCTGCCTTCGATTCCGTCCGATCTCTATCAGGTCCACGTGACCAGCCCAGACTCGCTCAAGGACTGGGCGCTCTTTCGTGAGACGGCTACGACCAAGGGCTTGGCCCTCTTCCAGAACACCTACGGTTTGGCTCACCGTCACGCGGGGAAGTGGATCCTCGTCGTCTGGGGCACTGGTCTCGTGGCATGTAGTCCACAGCCAGGTAACGGTGGCGTAATGGTTACCAATGAGGTCCGCACAGTCTTTCACCTGCCCTGCCCGTAGACCATCGTTGGCGCCGTTCTGGGAGCAACTCGCTCCCAACTTCGCCCACGCCGCCCGCACTCCAGGCATCACCCGTATTCGGGTGAATGTACCCCCTCTGAAGCGAAATAGCCGAGAAAATATAGGAATGTTTGAATACCTGACTTAATCAGTTAGAATTATAGATATTTACTTTTTGGAGATTACGAACGTATGACAATCGATGCCACAACTACGAGTCCCGTTGAAGCTTTCAAGGCGGCCAGTGACTTCTTACGCGGATCTATTGCGGAGGAACTGGGTAACGATCGCGCCAACGTCACCGACGAGACCGAGCAACTCTTGAAATTCCACGGCATCTACGCAGGTGACAATCGTGACCTGCGCCGTGAGCGGGCCCAGGCGAAGGAGGAGTTGGACTACATCTTCATGATCAGAGTTGTGGTGCCCGGTGGTCGCATCAGTGCTCAGCAATGGTTGGCTCTAGATGTCGTAGCCGACGAAGTAGCCGACGGAAGCCTTCGCCTCACCACTCGCGAGGCAATCCAGTTTCACGGTGTCGTAAAGAACGGACTGCGCCCCTTGGCCCGCCGCCTCGACGAAGTGTGGATGTCCTCCTTTGGTGGTTGTGGCGACGTTGTTCGCAACGTCGTTATGTGTCCCGATCTACAACTCGGCGATCACGACCACGGCACCCTCATCACGGCGGATGCGCTGTCGGCGGCCTTTCGACCATCGACCTCCGCCCACTGGGAAATTTTCGTTAACGGGCAAGTCGCTGCATCGAAGGAGTCCTTTAGCGAGCAGTCGTTTTACGGTGATTCGTACCTGCCTCGTAAGTTCAAAATTGCCATTGCGCATCCGAACGAAAACTGCGTTGACGTGTTCGCCCAAGACCTCGGTCTTATTCCCGCGACGGACCACGAGGGCCGAGAGGGCTTCAGCATGATGGTGGGGGGAGGCTTCGGTCGTAGCTACGCGAATCCCGACACCTTTGCTCGGCTGGCTGATGTCTTGGCCTTCGTGACGCACGAAGAAGTGGTTGAAACCATCGCCGCGGTGGTGGCCACTTACCGCGACCTCGGTAATCGCTCCAACCGTAAGCGCGCGCGCATGAAGTACATCATCGCGGACCATGGTCTGGCGGCCTTTCGCGCTGAAGTCGAAAAGCGTTTGGGTCGAAGCCTGCGTGAACCAGTGGCTCTGCCGGAGAAATTCGCGGCGCACGATCACCTGGGTTGGCGTCAGCGCACCGACGGTACGTGGGACCTTGGTGTCCGCGTGTCGGCGGGTCGGGTGAAAGATGACGGCGCGCTGCGACTGCGTACGGCGCTACGAACAATTGCATCGAGTCTGGATGTCACCTTCTACGCCACGGCCCAGCAGGACCTGATCATTGCGGGGGTGTCGGACACCGAGCGCCCCTTCGTGGAACAACTCCTCGTGAGCCACGGCGTGAAGTCGGTTGAGCAATTGGGACTCGTCGAGCGCACTGCGCTGGCCTGCCCAGCGCTGCCCACTTGCAGCCAGGCGCTGGCTGAATCCGAGCGTCGTCTCCCCGAGCTGGTTGACGCTATTGAGGGCGTGCTGGCTGGCGCTGGTGTTCGACGACCGCTACAACTCCGCGTGACGGGTTGTCCGAATGGCTGTGCTCGACCCGCGGTCGCCGAAGTGGGGATAGTGGGGCGCACCAAGTCCACCTACGACGTCTTCGTGGGTGGCGGCCCCCGGGGTGACCGGCTGGCACGGGTGCTCAAAGAAAAGGTGCCCTTCGCTGAAATTTCGGCCACCCTCGCCCCGTTGGTGGAGCGTTGGCGTGACGAGGGTATCGACGACGAAGCCTTTGGTGACTTCGTAACTCGGGCGGGTATTGCGTGAGCGTGATTCTGGTGGGGGCCGGCCCCGGTGACGCCGACCTCTTGACGCTGCGCGCCGCTCGACACATCGCCTCGGCGCAGGTCGTTGTCGTAGATCGTCTCGTTGACCCATCGGTGCATGATCTAATTCCTCTCAGCGCTGTTGTTCACTACGTCGGCAAGACGCCGGGCGAGTCGCACTCGCAGGCCTCCATCAACGAGTTGCTCGTACGTCTTGGTCAATCCGGCCAACGCGTCGTTCGTATCAAGGGTGGCGACCCCTTCTTATTCGGTCGCGGTGGTGAAGAGTTGATTGCCCTGCACGAAGCGGGCGTCGCGTGTGACGTGGTGCCGGGTATTTCTTCCGCCCTGGCCGGCCCACTGGCCGCGGGGATTCCCGTCACTCACCGAGGGGTGTCGCGGGGTGTTCTCGTAGTGACCGGTCACGTCGCGGACGGCGAGTTCCCCTCATTACGGGACATGGCTCACCCGGACATAAGCATCGTGGTCCTGATGGGAATTGCTCATCGGGCGCAAATTAGTCGTGAATTGGTATCTGGCGGCCTCAGTCCTGAAACCCCCGTCGCCGTGGTGGAGCGGGCCTGGACGAGTAGTCAGCGCAGCGTTCGGGGGCAACTCGACGGCTTGGCGGTCATGGAGGTCGTGTCACCCGCCGTTATCGTGATTGGACCAGTGGCCGCGATGTCGCTACGCGAGATATCGGCCCAATTAGCCGGGGCTATCTAAAGGTGCTGCCGCTCGCCTTTAAGTGTGAGAATAAGCGCATCCTGGTGCTCGGAGCGGGAGACGTGGCGGCGCAAAAGATTCGCGTACTGCGTGACGCCGGCGCCGTCATCGAGGTGATCACGAGAGATGTCCTCGTGGCCATTCCCGAGGGTGTAACTGTCCAGAATCGCGCGTATCAGGAAGGTGATCTCACCGGATATCACCTAGTTATCTCGGCCATAGGGGTGCCGGAAATAAACGACCTCATTGTTCGTGAAGCACGCGCGGCGGGAATTTGGCTCAACGTGGTCGACGACCCGGGTCGTTCAGATTTCTACTTTACGGCGGTCCACCGTGAGGGTGACGTGATGATATCGGTCTCTTCCCAGGGCAGCGCGCCCGCCGTTGCCCAAGTGGTGCGGGAGGTCGTCGTCGCCGCTCTACCCAAGGGCTTGGCGTTGGTTGCCAAAGAGATTAGAGCCGAACGAGACGCCCTGCACGAAGCGGGCGAGACCTCCGAGGGCCGTGCGTGGAAGCCGCGAATCTTGGAACTCCTCGACCAGTACTCTGAGGACTTATCAACGACTGGAGCCCCATGACCTACGACCCCACTATCGACCAACGGCTCGATCCGCGGATTAAGACACTCTTAAGCCTGATGCCGAGTATGGCCATTCCGTCCTACGCCACGTACGAGGAAATGGTGGCGGCGGCTCGTGCCCCCGAGGCGCTGCTCGCGGCTGAACGGCGTAGGAGTTTCATGACCGTGTGCAACACCAACGAAATCGCCCCGAGTGATGGACTACGCGAGAGCCACGAGACGCTCGTCTCTGATCCCGATGGCAACACCATCGCTCTTCAGATTTTTCGGCCCGATTCCGACGAGCAACTGCCGTGCGTGTATTACATCCACGGCGGCGCCATGTCGGCTCTTTCTAGCTACGACGGTAACTACGTGGCCTGGGGGAAGATTCTTGCCGCCCAGGGTGTGTGCGTCGTTTTGGTGGAATTTAGAAATTCCGTCGAAGCCAATGCCCTGACTGAGGTCGCGCCCTTCCCGGCGGGTCTCAACGACTGCGTTTCTGGTCTGAAGTGGGTGCACGAACACGCTGAGCATCTCAATATCAATCCATCTCGCATTGTGGTCGCTGGTGAGAGTGGCGGTGGAAACCTCACTCTGGCCACTGGTCTGCGCCTAAAGCGTGAGGGGTCGCTGGGTTTAGTCGCGGGCCTCTACGCCTTCTGCCCGTACATCGCGGGTTCGTGGCCCCAGCCGGAGCTACCCAGCTCGACGGAGAACAACGGAATCTTGCTGGATCTCCACGGCAGCGCTCCAGCCATGGCCTACGGCCAGGCGGCCTTCGACGACAAGAACGCCGAAGCCTGGCCACTCTTCGCGACGGCCAGGGATCTTGAGGGTTTCCCACCGGTCGTTATTTCCGTTAACGAGTGCGACCCCCTGCGCGATGAAGGAATCGCCTTCTATCGGAGGCTGCTCTCGGCTGGCGTGCCCGCGCGAGCACGCACGGTCCTGGGCACTATGCACGGAACGGAACTCTTTCCCATCCTGTGTCCAGAAATTACTGCTGATGCGGCCGCTCACCTGGCGGCCTTCGCTCGAGGCTAGCTAGAGCGCTTCGACGACGCAGGCGGTGCCGTAGGCCAGGATCTCCTGGTAGGTACCTTGCAGCTCGTTGGAGTCAAAGCGCATGGCGAGGACCGCATTGGCCCCCATGGCCTTGGCGGCTTCAGCGAGTCGAGCGAGGGCTTCGTCGCGCGTCTCAGCCAGCTGTTTCGTCAGGCCCTTGAGTTCGCCACCACCGAGAGCCTTAAAGCTCGCGCCAATCTGGGCTCCAATGTGGCGCGTGCGCACGGTGAGTCCATTGACTTCGCCAATCACCTTGGTGATCTTGTAGCCGGGCAGGTCGTTCGTTGTCACGATGATCATAAATACCTCCAGTAGTACTCTAGTCCCAATCTAGGTCTGTGGTGTACTGGGTGCGTGGCTCTTCTTCGACGCTCAGTGCTAATCGGACTACTGGTTGCTTCCTGCTTCGTGGTGGGCAGCAACCATGGCGTCGAGGTCGCGAGTATTTCTCCGGCACCCTGCACCGCGTCGGCGATTTCCTCGGCATACAACAGCGCGAACCAGGTGCCCGCTGGCGTTCACGCCCTACGGGTGCAGTCCATGGGTTGCGTCGGGGGCTGGGCCTGGGTTGTGGCCAACGTGGGGGCGATCTCGAGCACGTCCTACGACGTAACGATGGTCTGGGAGTACAACCACCTCGTGGGCCACTGGGTTCCCCTCGACCGCTTGCTGTGGTGCAAGCCCGGACTGCTGGCGAACGAGGTCTATCGAATGGGTTGTTTTTCCAACTAGAGCTGTTCGCCACCAATGATGTCGGGTACGGCAAAACCCTGAGCTTCGCAGAGAGCTCGATAGATCGTGGCAATGAAGGTCGCGTCCCAGACGGAGGTCACCGAACCGTTCTCGTCGAGGTTCTCGTTCCGCCCGAAGATGGCAAAAAACACGTCCGTGATTTCGGTGTTCTCGGCCGGCACGTGCAGGGTGTGGGTGGAGCCCGCCGGTTCGTAGAGATAACTTCCGGCGCGGTTCACTTCGGGGTATTCCAGGTAGTGCCAGGAACCACTCAGGGTGAAGGCGTAGACGTCACCGGTGTGGCGATGCGTCTGCACCTGATAGCCCGGCTGAAACCTCGTTCGCACGACCCAGAGCTCTTTGGCGAGGTCTATTTGGAGCAATTGCATCTCGCTGCCGTCTCCGATGTCAACGAAGGGCAGGTCGCTCTCAGCGCGGTGCAGGGCGGCGGGAATCTCAGGATGCACGGGAACTCTTTCGGGGTGGGCGGGGGAGGAAGGAACTGGTGACCGCGATGTACTCCTCGTAGCCCGCACGCGTGCGGGCGAGTTTGCGCTCAAGGAGGGGGACGCCGGATATTGAGGTGAGCAGACGCGTCATCAGTAGCGGTGAGAGCAGGGTGAAGACGCCCCATCCGCTGGCGAGGGCGACGATAAAAATTCCCCACCACACCACGGCGTCACCGAAGTAATTCGGGTGCCTCGTGTAGCGCCATAGACCACGGTTCATAGTGGTTCCGACGCTGGCGGGATTAGCGATAAAGCGACGTAGTTGCTCGTCGCCGGTTGCTTCAAAACTGAGCCCCAGCAGGATGAGCAGGGCCCCCACGAGCGTGACCGCGGGCTGTAGGGCCGGGGCGAAGGCAATCCACTGCAGAGGCAGGGAGACGAACCACATGAGACCGGCCTGGAGAAAATAAATTCTCTGCAGGGCGTAGAGGTTTTCGTTGCGACCGCGAGCCCCCTTCATGATGTAGACGTAACGAGGATCTTCCCCGTGACCACGTTGACGTAGGGCTAAGTGAATCGAGAGTCGTAGCGCCCACGCGCCCACCAGCACGAGGACGATCTGGTGCAAGGTGGCGCCGTGCGGGGAGACGTTCCACCACGCAGTGGTAGCTCCGTGGCTCCAGCTACGACTGACGAGGAGGCTCTCTAAGAAAACGACGAGAAATCCCGAACCCCAAAAAACGTCAATGATGGCGTGACGCTGCACCACCTTGGAGGTCGCGAATGCCACCCCGAGCCACAGGGTGGCGGTGAGGAGGGCCAGGGGGAGATTGAGAAAAAAGGCGTTGTAGTACACGACCTAGTTCTAGTGGAAAAGTACGAGCGCCCGCACGCGAACCGGTCCAGCACCTACGCTTCTTCGGTGCGCACTCGAGGACTCCTCTCACTGGCGTGGGTCTCTACGCTCGACCTCTTCGACCAGGCCACGGCCTTCGGGCGTTTGGCCTTCGTGCACGTGGTGATGATGGTGGGCGACACCCTCGTGACGGTGTCGCTGGCGGGTTCACTCTTTTTTTCCGTGAGTCCCACTGAAGCCAAGGGGAAAATTCTCGCCTACCTACTTCTCACCATCGCCCCCTTCGCGGTGGTTTCTCCCGTACTGGGCCCCCTGATTGACAGGTCCGCCAACGGTCGGCGGAGTTTGGTGGCCCTGTCAGCTCTCGTTCGTGTGGTGCTGTGCTGGTTCATGAGCCACCACCTAACGTCCTGGCTGCTCTTTCCCGAAGCCTTCGTCCTGCTGATTTCATCCAAGCTCTACGTCGTAACGAGGGGGACGCTGGTTCCCGAAATGGCGCGTACCGATCAACTCAGTCAACACCCCGCGCAGATGGACGACGCCGGATGGCCAACCTTGGACCAGATGAACGAAACGGGCTTCGCTGGATTCAATGCTCAGCTAACCCTGCTCGGCGCCGTGGCCGGACTGCTCGCGGGCCTGGTGGGGGTGGGAATTTTGAAGTCGCTCGGCGCCCCTTACGTTTTATGGGTGGCTGCGCTGGTCTTCGCTGTGGGAGTCGTGGCGGGATTTCGGCTCAAGCGTCCGGTACGGGTGGCGTCGTTGCCGGCGCGCTCCGCGGGGGACTCTCTCGATCGAGATATTCACACTCTGCGGCCCGCTGGGGACGTTGAGGTGTCCTGGGGCCTCTCGGCCTCGGCGTTAATTCGCTTTACCGTGGGCTTCACCACCTTTCTGCTGGCCTTCGGCCTGCGTCGCGAACACGCGGCGCTGGGGTGGTTCGGAGTGGCCCTCGTGGCCTCGGGTATCGGCGCTCTCACTGGTCTCGGCGTGGCGACGCGCGTTCGAAACCGCTGGCGCGAATCCACCATGCTCACCCTCGCCCTGCTAGGGATAGCCCTCGGGGCCGGTGTTGCCTCACGATGGCCGACGGTGGTGGCCCAAGTCCTTCTCGCGGGATGGCTGGGCGCCATGGCCTCCATGGCGGCGCCCAGCTTTGACGCAATCACCCAGCGCCACGTTCCCGAAGGTACCCAGGGGCAGACTTTCGCGCGCTTCGCCGTTCGCCAGCAACTCCTCTGGGTTCTTGGTGCAACAATTCCCGTCGCCGTTGCTTTGAACTTCGCAACGGGCGACGGGATTGTGGCGATTCTGGCCGGCGGAGCCGGTCTTATCTATGGCGTGGGACGCCGCTTCGCGGTTCGTTAAGCGAGTCGCTGCTCGAGGGCATCCACCTGGGCGTGCAGCGCCGCGGGCAGGTGCTCAGCGAAGGTGGCGAAGTGCTCGCGAATACTCGGCACCTCACGACGCCACTCGTCGTTGTTCACCGTCAAGAGTTCAGCGAGATCAGCGTCGGAGACCGAGAGACCCTCGACGTTGATGGCGCTGGCCGTCGGGACGTAGCCAATGGCGGTGGTGACGGCTTCGCCGCGACCAGCGGCCCGCTCGAAGACCCACTCCAAAACGCGGCTGTTCTCGCCGTATCCCGGCCAGAGCCAGCGACCATCGTCACCCTTGCGGAACCAGTTCACGTAGAAGATTTTTGGCAGAGTTTCCGGATTGGCAACCGCGCCCATCTTCAACCAGTGACCGAAGTAGTCGGCCATGTTATAGCCACAGAAGGGCAACATGGCAAAGGGGTCACGACGCAGGTTGCCGACCGCACCGGCAGCAGCAGCAGTTGTTTCCGAGGCCATGGTGGACCCGAGGAACACGCCGTGCTCCCAGTCGAAGGACTGAAAGACGAGGGGAATCACGCTGGCGCGCCGCCCACCGAAGAGAATGGCGTCAATGGGCACGCCCGCGGGGTCCTCCCATTCGGAAGCGATGGCGGGGTCCTGGGCTGCGGGCGCGGTGAAGCGAGCATTGGGGTGAGCAGCGGGGGTGCCGGACTCCGGCGTCCAGGGCTGGCCCTTCCAGTCGGTTAGCCCGGCGGGGGCGTCGCCCATTCCTTCCCACCAAATGTCGCCATCGGCCGTGAGCGCGGTGTTGGTAAACAGGGTGTTCGACTCGATGGAGTACATGGCGTTGGGGTTGGTTTCCATGTTGGTCCCGGGGGCGACTCCAAAAAAACCAGCCTCGGGGTTGATCGCGTAGAGACGACCATCGGCGCCGGGCTTCATCCAGCAGATATCATCACCCACGGTCTCGACCTTCCAGCCGGGCAGGGACGGTATCAACATGGCGAGGTTGGTCTTACCGCAGGCCGAGGGGAATGCGCCGGTGATGAACTTTTCTTCGCCCGCCGGGTTGGTGAGCTTCAAAATCAACATGTGCTCGGCCAGCCAGTTGGCATCACGGGCCATCGTCGAAGCGATGCGCAGTGCGAAGCACTTCTTGCCCAGCAGCGCATTGCCGCCGTACCCGGAGCCGTAGGAAATGATTTCCTTGGTCTCAGGGAAGTGCACGATGTACTTATTCTCCGCGTCGCAGGGCCACTTGACATCAGATTGACCAGCGGCGAGGGGCATACCCACCGAGTGCAGGCAGGGCACGAAGGCGCCCTCGTCACCGAGCACGTTGAGGGCACCTTGACCCATGCGGGTCATGATGCGCATGGAGACGGCGACGTAGGCCGAGTCGGTGATCTCAACTCCGATGTGCGAGATGTCTGAGCCCAGCGGACCCATGGAGAAGGGGACGACGTACATCGTGCGTCCGGTCATGGAGCCACGGAACAAGTCACGCAGGACGCCGCGCATTTCTTCGGGGTCGCGCCAGTTGTTGGTCGGCCCGGCGTCGCGCTCGTTCTGCGAGCAGATGTAGGTGCGGTCTTCGACACGCGCGACGTCTCCCGGGTCGGAGGCGGCGTAGTACGAATTCGGGCGCTTGGCCTCCGAGAGCTTGGTGAAAGTTCCGTTGTCGACGAGAAGTTGACAAAGTTCGTCGTACTCTTCGGCACTGCCGTCGCACCAGTGGATACGATCGGGAGTGGTGAGTACTGCAACTTCGTTAACCCAATCGATCAACTTCTGGTTTGAGGTGGGTAGTGACACAGTTGAATCCTCCATATTTTTGTCGCCGGGAAGCGACGTTGTTTCTGGCGAGCCAGGGCCGTGAACACTCCGAACGACCCACCCGTTTCAAAAAACGAACTCGTTCGGCGTGAAGATGCCGTCCTTGAGCGTATCGCCGCAATCGTGGGTCGGCGCAACGTGCCCCTCGGCGAGGTGCACGTGGGCGACGATGCGGCCGTTTTAGCGCCATTTGTAGGGGAAATGCTCGTCTCGACCGACGTGGCGGTTTTGGGCGTTCATCTCGATCCAGCCCTGTTCCCCTTGGAGGATCTCGGATTCAAAGCGGTGGCCTCGGCGGTCAGTGATCTGGCTGCCATGGGCGGACGGCCCCGCGCGGCGGTGGTTGCGGTGTGCTCACCTCCCGGAACGGACCTCGAAGAATTGCACCGGGGCATCGCGGACGCGGCGTCGTCGACGAACTGTCCCATCGTGGGTGGCGACTTGACGCGCTCTAAGGACGTGTCGGTTGCCGTGACGGTTCTTGGTGAAACGCCGGGACGAGGTTCGGTGCTGCGCAGCGGTGCTCGCGCCGGGGACACAATTTTGGTCACGCGCCCGCTGGGTAGGTCGGCCGCCGGACTGCGACGCCGCCGCGCCGGAGCCCCGCTGAGCGACCCCCTGGTCATCGCGCATCGACGACCCTGGCCCCGCATTCAAGAGGGTATTGCGGCACGTCACGCGGGGGCGCACGCCATGATGGATCTCTCCGACGGACTCGGTATTGATTTACACCGCCTGGCCGACGCCTCCGGAGTGGGATTTGTCCTCACGGAGATTCCGGTCGCGGAGGGAGCTAGTGAGCAGGAAGCCGTCTCGGGCGGCGAGGACTACGAGTTGGTGATCACAACCAGTGATCCGCAGCGCCTCCTGCGGGTTTTCGCCGAGCGTTCGCTCGAAACACCTATCGCCATCGGACTAGTTGTGCGTGACCCGGGGCTGCGGACGTGGCGTGGCGAAATATTCACCCGCGATGGCTGGCAGCACGAACTCTAGATTCGTCGCCCTGAGAGCCGGTGCGAAGTGCTCGGAATACTGGCGGTTCCCGTCTCGAGCAATGCGTCCTGGCGAGCGAGGGCGCTCAGGGTCACCAACGAGAGAGTTTCTCGCAGTGAGTCAGTGGCCGAGATCCAAGTGTCGTGCAGTGGACAGACCGATTCCCAACGACAGGGTCCCTCACCCAAGGCGCAACGTTCGGCCCGAAGTGGTCCCTCGGCCGCTTCGATGATGTCGAGCACGGTGATGTCATCGGGGGAACGAGTCAGTCGGTAACCCCCACTCTTGCCAGCGCGTGAAACGGCGAGCCCCGCCCTGATGAGGTCGGCCAAGATTTGTGATGCGTAGGTTGCGGGTACTTGCATCTCAGCAATGACTTGGCGAACCTTGTAATAATCACCCGCCGTGTAGCGCCGGGCGAGGGCGATGGCTGAGCGAACCGCGTAGTCACCGCGCTTAGAGAGGGTCATATCCACGCGAGGGACTGTACCAGCCAAGGTCGTCTCATCAAGTTTTACTCACTATTTACTTGATGTTAAGTGCTTCAGTGAAGGTAGATGGGGTGCCGGCGACCAGAAATGTGCCTGCCCCTTGAATGATTTCTGTTCGAAGTCACTTTTCTCAAATGAAAAGTGACCTGTTCGAAAACAGGTCGGGTTGGCAGAGGAGAGGTCCGTGTCATGAGTTCTGAACCAGACTCCATCGCCTCAAGCCTTCCCTACGAGGGGGGGGCTGGCGTGAAGCTACGGTCGCCTAGCCCCAACGCGTCATGGTGGTCTGGCCCCGAGAACTTGAGTACTAGTGCCCGGGACGATGAACTGCGACGCCGGGGATACTCGGCGACTCTGCGCCAAGGGTCCCCGGAACGAAGGTCGAAAGGCCCAGAAATTAGCCCTCACCGGAGGGGTCGGCTAAGAAGTTCGGGGTGACGAGTCTCGCCTCGAAGGGCGAGAAGAGATTCAGACGCTCGTGCTGCGACGAACCGGCTTGATGATCTTGCCGGAGCGCAAACAACCCGTGCACACATTGACTCGCTTGGGCGTGCCACCAACGAGGGCGCGGACCCGCTGGATGTTCGGATTCCAACGACGCTTGGTGCGACGGTGGGAGTGAGAAACGTTCATGCCAAAAGACGGCTTCTTGCCGCAGATTTCGCAGACTGACGCCATGGTGAACTGTCTCCTTGTGAAGTGACCTCGAAATTTACGAGAGCCGTTGTGAACCGAGTAGCCATTGTAGCATCGAGAGCAATGTCCGTTATCACGACCCTCACGGCTGGCCAATTTCGCGAGGTGGTTACCACCTACGCCGAACTTTTGCGTAGCCACAAAGACGTTATAAATAGGCTCAACGTCTATCCGGTGCCCGATGGCGACACCGGTACGAATATGACCTTAACCATCGAATCGGTGGTGAGTGAAATCGCCACCCTCTCGAGCGAACCCACTTTGGACGAGGTCTGCAAGGCCGTCGCCCACGGTTCGCTCATGGGCGCACGGGGCAATTCGGGGGTCATCTTGTCTCAACTACTGCGCGGGCTGGTCGAGAAGTTCAAGGGGGCGGAGGAGATCTCGGCCGAGATCTTGGCCGCCGGACTCACCAACGCCGATCTGCTCGCTCGTCAGGCGGTTGCTCGACCCATCGAGGGCACCATCTTGTCGGTGGCTCGCGCCGCTGCGGTCGGGGCTAGTAGCTCGAAGAGTTCCCTCGACGCCTGCGTCCACGCGTCGCGCTACGCCGCCGCCGCCGCCCTGGCCTACACCCCCGAGCAGCTACCAGTCCTCAAGCAGGCCGGAGTCGTGGACTCGGGCGGCACCGGACTACTACTGCTCATTGACGCCCTGTGTCACGTGGTCACCGGTGACGCTCTGCCGCAAGCCCCCGAACTCGACAGTATTCACGTGGTCGCAACGGAGAGCTCCGCGCCCCACGGCGAGGGCAACATCGCCGACCTGCGCTACGAGGTTATGTATCTACTCGACGCCGACGATAAAAAAATACCGGCCTTCAAGGAAGTCTGGAAGGGCATTGGGGACTCGATCGTGATTGTCGGTGGCGACGGGCTGTACAACTGCCATATCCACACCGACGACATCGGGGCGTCCATTGAGGCCGCCCTCGACGCCGGACGTCCCCGCGATATCCGAGTGACCGATCTCCTGGAAGAAGCGGTCGAAGAGAAGTGGGTGCGTGAAGCCACCGCGGACTTGGACGACGAGGGTGGCGAAGCTCACGAGGGGCCCGTTCCTCGAACGGCCGTGGTGGCCGTCGTCGTGGGTGACGGCGTTGGACGTATTTTCCGTTCGCTCGGCGTCTGGACTCTCGTAAAGGGTGGGCAATCGATGAACCCTTCGACGGCTGAACTCGTGGCCGCGGTAAAAGACAGCGGCGCCGAACAGGTCATTCTGCTGCCGAACAACAAAAATATTCGCCCAGTCGCCGAACAGGTCGCCAATTTGATCGACCTTCCGGTGGGGGTTGTGCCGACCAACTCCATTGTCGAGGGCTTCGCCGCCCTCCTGGCCTACGACCCTGACGCCAGCGCCGAAGAGAACCAAGTCGCCATGGCGGCCTCCGCGGCTCACGTGATTGCGGCGGAAATTACCCAAGCGGTGCGTGACACTGAGACCGACGCCGGTCTGGTAAAGGTCGGGGACTGGATTGGTCTGAACGCCAAGGGCGTGGTCTCAATCGCCGACTCCATTTCTCTGGCCGCGTCGGGTCTGTTTGAAAAACTCGTCACCGCTGAGCACGAACTCATCACCATCATTGAAGGCGAGGGTGCCAGTGCTGCTAACACCCGCCGCATCAAGGAGTCTCTGGCTGAGGTCTACCCCGACATCGAAGTTGAAGTTCACCACGGCGGGCAACCGCTCTACCCGTACCTCTTCGGGATCGAGTGAGCGAGACGTCAGCACGCCAACTCCGGGCCCTCGCGGACGTTCCGGTTACCAAGCTCGCCCACCTAGGTGAAAAACGAGCGAAGGCCCTGGCGCAGATGGATATTCGATCCGTCTTCGATTTACTCACGACCTACCCGCGTCGCTACGTGGACCGCAGTAAACAGGTGGACCTCTCGGACTTAACAGTGGGCGAGGACGTCGCCATTTACGGCGAAGTGCAGTCGACGTCCTCGCGGCAGACGAAGAATGGCAAATCCCTCGTCGAGGTCGTGGTGCGTGACGGTGACGCGACTCTCAGAATTGTCTTTTTTAACCAGGCCTGGCGGGACCGTCAGTTGGCCGTCGGCACCCAGGCCCTGTTCTTCGGAACACCCACAATCTTCAACGGACGTCAACAGATGACTAATCCCGTGGTGGACGTGGTGGTCGGGGCGAGTGGGGAGGAGCGCGACCCCAGTCGAGTGGGGCGCATCGTTTCCATCTATCCGGCCTCGGGCAAGGCTGGTCTGACCAGTTGGGAAATGGGTGGCTTCGTCGAGGAGTCCCTGCGGCGTGCGGGGGACCTAGCTGACTTTCTCTCCGTAGAGCAACGTCAGCGTCTCAACCTCGTTGATCGAAGTACCGCCTACCGCAGCATCCACACCCCACATGAACTCGTCGACGTGGTCCCGGCGCGACGCCGGCTCGTCTTCGACGAGTTCCTCCGGCTCCAAATTATCCTGGCCCTGCGCCGTCAGCGCCTCGAAGTGGACGCCGCCGGAGTTGCTCACTCGGTGAACGAAGCGGACCTCGACGCGACGCCGGGCGCCATCACCGGAGAGGGTGATTCCCTGGTTCGCCGATTCCTGGCCGGACATCGTTTTCACCTCACGGGCGCGCAACGTCGTTCGCTAGGAGAAATATTTTCGGACCTCGCCTCGGTGAGACCCATGCACCGGCTCCTTCAGGGAGACGTGGGCTCGGGCAAGACCACGGTGGCCCTGGCCGCCATGCTGGCCGCCCTCGACGGGGGTCGTCAGGCGGCCCTGATGGCCCCGACCGAAGTCCTGGCCGAACAGCACCTGGTGTCACTACGTCGCGACGTCGAGGGACTCGTCCGCGCCGACTCGAAGGTGCTGGGCGGTGAACGTCCGCTGAACGTGCAACTGGTGACGGGACGCATGAAAGTTGCCGAACGTCGTCGAGTACTCCAGGGGCTCGAAAATGGTCAAGTCGATATCGTGGTCGGGACGCACGCCCTCTTAACTGATGACGTTCGCTTCCGGGCACTCGGTCTCGTGGTTATCGACGAGCAGCACCGCTTTGGCGTAGAACAGCGCGCGGTACTACGCGACAAGGGGCGTCGGCACTCGGCCGAGGGTCGAGACCCCGACCTACTGGTGATGACCGCTACCCCCATACCCCGTACGGCAGCGCTGGTGCTGTTCGGCGACCTCGATCTCACCATTCTCGATGAAATGCCTCGCGGACGTATTCCTATCGCCACCCGACACCTCGCCACGTCCGAACAGGAGACGGCCTGGCGGGCGGTGCGTGAGGCGGTGGCGGCTGGGAACCGGGCCTTTGTGGTCTGCCCCTTGGTGGAGGGATCCGAGAAAATTGAGGCCACCAGTGCGGTGGCGGAACGCGACCGTTTGGAAGCCGGGGAATTGAAGGGTCTGCGAATTGGACTTTTGCACGGACAAATGAAGTCCGCCGATAAGGAGTACGTCATGGAGGCCTTCCGCGCTGGCATCCTCGACGTTCTGGTCGCTACCACCGTAATTGAAGTGGGTGTCGACGTCCCCGAGGCCACCGTGATGGTGATAGAAGACGCCTGGCGTTTTGGTATCGCCCAACTCCACCAGTTGCGTGGCCGAGTTGGTCGAGGCGCCGACGCGAGTGCTTGCTACCTCCTCGGCGACCCTCCGACTCCCGACGGCATCACACGCGTGGAGGCTCTGGAAGCCTCCACGGACGGTTTCTACCTCGCCGAGGTCGATCTCGACCTGCGCGGTGAGGGCACCTTGATGGGCGCGCGACAACGCGGGCGCAGTGATCTGCGTTTGGCGTCACTGCTGCGCGACGCCGAAATCCTGGCGCTCGCTCACGACCTGGCCGGCGAACTCGTCGCCGCAGCCCCCTTCCTCGTGGGTCACGAAGATCTGATTGAGGAACTACGGCTCTTTATTGACGACGAGGACGCCGATTTTCTCTTTAAGTCCTGACCGAAGCGAGTGGTGTCGCCTAGGGCGTAGCCTTAGGTCATGCGAGTTATTGCTGGAGAGGCACGGGGTCGTCCCCTCAGGGCTAAATTGCCGGCCACCGTCCGTCCGACGACGGACATGGCCAAGGAGGCAATTTTCTCCATGCTCGAGAGCCGTGGGGGATTAGTGGACCTCGTGGTGGCCGATCTCTACTGCGGTTCGGGCGCCCTCGGCATCGAAGCTCTCTCGCGAGGCGCCGCTAAGTGCTACTTCATTGACTCCGACGCGGCCTGTTTGGCTGCGGCGAAGGAGAATCTCGCGCCCTTCAAATTGCCCGGCGAAGCCATTTTCATCCGTTCCACCCTGCCGAACTGGCAGCCCGGGGCTGACCTGGACCTCGTCCTCGCTGACCCGCCCTACGGTCCCATTGATCTGCCGGCCCTGCTGCGCGGAGTGGGGGCGTCACGCGTCATCGTCGAAAACAACACCTTCGCCGAAGCCCCCGGGGGCTGGGAAGTTGTGAAGACGAAACGCTACGGGACTACGCTCGTGACAATGTTGGAACCTCTCGAAGGAAGCGACCAGTGACCGTTGGCCTCATTCCGGGATCATTCGACCCTTTTCATAACGGACACCTCGAGGTGGTTGAACGAGCCTCTTTGATCTTTGACGAGATTGTGGTGGCGGCCATTCGTAACCCGCAAAAGTCCCAATCGCTTTTTGACCTGGAAGAGCGTCGCGACATGATCGCCGAGTCCTGTGCCCACATCGCGAACGTTCGCATCGTTTCCATCTCAACTTTGCTCGTCAACGTCGCGCGCGACGTCAAGGCGACGGCCATCGTCAAGGGCCTGCGGGCGGTATCGGATTTTGAGAGCGAACTCCAGATGGCTCAAATGAATCGCTCACTTTCGGGCGTTGAAACCCTCTTCATACCCTCGAGCTCTAGCCACTCCTTTATCGCGTCGCGGCTTCTTCGCGAAGTGGCCCGCTACGGGGGCGACGTACGTCCCTTCGTGCCGGCGTCCGTTGCTGAATTACTCATGAAGAAATTTGAGGGAGGTCCAGAATGAGCGGATTCGATGGATACGACGACGATGTACCACTCGTCGCCGTGGGGGCCCACAGCCGTGTTGACGTAGAGGACATGCTGCGCATGGCCATTCAACTCGCTCACGAGGCGAAGGCCTTGCCGATGTCCTCGTCGGTCAAGATCAACCGTGAGGACCTGCTGGAGATTTTGGAGGCTTGCCTCGCTTCGATTCCTCAGGAAATCAAGGAAGCACGCTGGGCGCTGCGCGACCGTGAAGAGTTGATGAACGCCGAACGCGTCAAGGCCGAGCAGCTCATGAATCAGGTAAAAGCTGAGGCCGCCCGCCTCATTGACAATATGGAAATTATTCGCCAAGCGAAGATTCGCGCTCAGGAGATTGTGCTCAGCGCCGAAGAAGCCGGACGCGTACGAGTCAATGAGACGGAAGACTTCATTGACCGCAAGCTCGGTGAAGTGGAAATTGTGCTGGACCGCTTGACGAAGACGGTACAGACCGGCCGTGAACGACTGCGCCCGACGGTGGTCGTCCACGAAGCTGAAGCCGAAGGCTCATTCTTTGAGAGCCACGACCCCCTAGCGGTTGAAGAAGACGACGAAGGTACCTTCTTCGACCAGGACGCCCACTAGTTCCCGTGGCCTCGGCCTACCTGGTACCCGTCGCCGCCCTTCTGCGCGACGTACCTTCCTCTCAGCAGATTGCCTTTAGTGCTCCCTTCGATGAGGAGCACGAGTTCACACCCCGCGCCGCCGGTGACAGCGACGTTCCGGCCGACGCCGAAGCGCGGGTGGCCGTTCGGCTCGACAGTTTCAGCGGTGGTCTGAGCGTGCGTGGCACCATTGGCTCGCCCTGGACGGGTTTGTGTCGGCGATGCTCGATCGCCATTGACGGCTATCTCGAGGTCAACGTGTCGGAACGTTTCGTCGACGAGCGCGGACCTAGCGACGACGATTCCTACCCGATTGAGGGTGATTTCGTTAATTTGACCGCCCTCGTACACGACGCGATCCTGCTGGATCTGCCCATCGCTCCGCTCTGTCGACCCGATTGTCAGGGTCTCTGTGCGCAGTGCGGTCGAGACCTCAATGAGGGGGCGTGTGGCTGTGTGGCGCCGGTCGACCCGCGCTGGGCTACACTTGACGTGCTTCGCATTGCGGACGATTCGTCCAGCGAAGCACCCACCGAGTGACGGGTCCGCCCGTCGTGTCGAAAGAGAAGAACGATGGCCGTACCTAAGCGCAAGACATCCAAAGCCAAGGGCCGCAGCCGACGCGCCGCGAACTGGAAGCTGGCCCTCCCGGCACGCAGCGTGTGCCCTCAGTGCGCCACCTCCAAGTTGCCCCACATCGTGTGCCCGAACTGTGGCTGGTACAAGAACCGCATCGCCGTAGAGGTCAACTAAGTTGACCCTTCCCATCGCTCTAGATGCGATGGGGGGTGACTTTGCGCCCCACGAAATCGTTACTGGCGCTCGTCGAGCGGTCGACGAATTAGGCCTCGAGGTCATTCTCGTCGGCCCCCCCGACCTCATTGGCGACTCCCAAGGTCTCGAAGTGTTTCCCTGTAGTGAAGTGATTGCTATGGACGATGATCCGGGCACGTCAGTTCGAAAGAAGAAGGACTCCTCACTGGTACGCGCCGCCGAACTGGTGCGCGACGGACGAGCCAGCGCCATGGTGTCGGCTGGCAACACCGGGGCCACAATGGCCGCCGCACTTTTACGCATGGGCCGCCTACCCGGCGTGCTGCGACCCTGCATCGCCATTCCCCTTCCTAATCCCGGGCGCGCACCAACGATTTTGACCGACACTGGCGCTAACGCTGAATGCACGCCCGAGATGTTGGTGCAGTTTGCCCAAATGGCTAGTGCCTTCGCACAGGCGCGCTTCGCTATCGCTCAGCCCTCGGTAGGTTTGCTCTCCATTGGTGAGGAGGCCACCAAGGGCACTCCGCTCGTTAAAGAGACGCACAAACTCCTCGCCGCCTTGGACTCAATTAACTTCGCTGGCAACGTTGAGGGGCGCGACCTCGTGCCGAGCCCGGTCGACGTGATTGTGACCGACGGCTTTACCGGCAACGTCGCCCTCAAGACCCTCGAAGGTTCGATGAAGTTCATCTTCAAGCTCCTCTTTGAGGTCATCGGCACCGACGAGGCCACGCGCGCCGCGGGCGACGTCCTCTTCCCTCACCTCCTACCGGTGGCCGGTACCCTGTCACCAGAAAGCCACGGGGGAGCGATGCTGCTCGGACTTGACGGTATTTGCATCATCTCGCACGGCTCCTCGAACGCCACCGCGATCATGAACGCCCTGCGCGTCGGCGCAGAAATGTCCGAAGCCGGCGTCGTGGACATCCTGCGTAGCACTATTCGCCCTGATCAGAGGTAAGAAAGTCTCCGGGTACCCCGGAGAGACAGTAGGCTGAGAAGGTCCGGTCAGCAAAGGAGCCCCCGTGTCAGATACCACCCCCGTAACTCGCGCCGAAATTGTCGCCCTGGTGCAGAGCAATCTGGCCGAAATCCTCGAGATATCCGCTGCTGACGTGAACGAAAATTCGACTTTTGAAGGTTTGGGGGCCGATTCGCTGGCGCTGATCGAGCTCGTGGAAGCACTCGAAGAATCTTTGTCGGAGCGCGTCGAAGGTTTTCACATTGACGACGAGGACCTCGAGTCACTCACCAGTGTGGCCGACGCGGTGAACTACGTCGCCACCAAACTGTCCGCGGTCTAACGGAGTTCGTGAGTCTGCTGACGTCACCCCGGGAGGCTCTCGCCCACCTGATCGGCCTCGATCCGGCGAGCGACCTGTTTGTCACGGCCCTGACCCACTCCAGTTACGCCGCGGAACACGGCGTCGAGTCCAACGAGCGCTTGGAATTTCTCGGAGACGCTGTTGTTGATCTCGTGATAACCGACACCATCATTCGCTCTTTTCCTAATCTCAATCAGGGCACGGGTTCGCTCACGCGCTCCAAGGTCGTCAATGAAGCCGCCCTGGCCGAGGTCGCGAGCGCCCTCGAAATTGGCCGCGTGGTGCGACTCGGCCGCGGTGAGATTAAAAACCACGGTGAACAACGCCCGGCGCTACTAGCCGACGCCTTTGAAGCTGTCGTGGCTGCTATTTACCTCGAACGTGGCTACGGCGCCGCCAGCGAATTTGTTCTCACGTACTTGGGTGGTGCTCTCACGGCCGCCGCTGCGGCGCCGGATGAAGTCGATCCCAAGTCCCGCCTTCGGCAGTGGTCGGAAGCGGCTGGTCACGGGGCACCCGTCTACGAGGTTCGAGGCGATGGTCCCAGTCACGCGACGCACTACGTCGCGGAAGTCACCATTGGTGGCATCATCCGAGCAACCGGTCAAGGACGTTCCAAGAAGGCGGCCGAAGTGGCCGCTGCGATTGCGGCGTGGGGGGAAAAGCATGTTTAATGAACTACCGGAGGTCGAGACGATTCGCGCCGCATTATCGCGCGATATCGTTGGGAAAAAGCTCAAAACGGTGGCCGTAACGACGGGAAAAACCGTGCGCCGCCATAAGACGGTGAAGGATTTTCGTGAACTAGCCGAAGGCCGCACGATAAAATCCATTGGGCGTTTAGGCACCAACATCATTTTCGTTCTTGATGACGGCAGTCGTCTGGTGGCCGAGCTCGGGACGGGCGGACACTTCCAGCGGACGAAGGGCCCCAAGGAAGTTAAGGCCAAGCACACTCACGTAGTGATCACCCTTAATCAGGGTGGCGAATTACGCTTCATCGACGAAACGTCCAAGGGCGAGCTCTTCGTCTCCCCGCCCGCTCCCGAGGACCGCGTAGTGGAGGTTTCTAAGTATGCTCGCCTTTCAGTTGGTGGCGACGGCTTGGCAATTCGCCAAGCGGTCCCGGAGCTAGCTCACCTCGGCCTCGACGTCTTGGAAGACCAGGTCGGCTGGGACCGTATGGCCGCCATCTTGCGCAGTAGCGACCTCGGGGTGAAGGAACTCCTGCTAACGCCAGAGATCATGGCGGGACTCGGCAGCCTCTACGTGGACGAGATTCTCTACAACTCGGGAATTCGCCACGACCGCATTTCCGACTCGCTCTCGACCATCGAAATTCGTCGCTTGCACCGTGGAATTACGGAAATCATCGCCGACGCGATTAAGCACCACGGGTCGAGCTTCGGCCCCACGCCCTTCGCCGACCCCGATGGCAAGCAAGGCGACTTTCAGCAAAGTCTGCATGTGTACGCCCGAGAAGGCTTGCCCTGCGGGCAGTGTCGTGCACCGATTGAGCGCGTCAGCGTCCGTCAGGTCACGACGTACTTCTGTCCCAAGTGCCAAAACTAGCCCCAGTGGAGAGCTCGTAGTGCCTGACCCCCTCGGAAGATTGCTAGCGTCAGACCGATGTTTCTAAAGCGACTAACGATGAAGGGCTTCAAGTCCTTCGCAGATAACACCTCTCTCGAGTTCGAGCAGGGTGTTACCGCGGTGGTCGGACCCAACGGTTCGGGCAAGTCCAACGTCGTTGACGCCGTGGCCTGGGTGCTCGGTGCACAGAGCGCGCGGGCACTACGGAGCGCGAAAATGGAAGACGTTATTTTCGCCGGAACGTCCTCTCGTCCCGCCCTGGGTCGATCCGAAGTCTCACTCACGATTGATAACGCCTCGGGCCGTTTGCCCATCGAGGGCGCCGAAGTCACGATTTCTCGGACCCTCTTTCGCACCGGAGAGTCGGAGTACGCCATCAACGGGACCACCTGTCGGCTACTCGACATTCAAGAACTCCTGAGCGACTCGGGCGTTGGTCGCCAGCAGCACATGATCATCGGCCAAAACCAACTGGACTCGGTACTTAATTCTCGCAGTGAGGATCGCCGTGCGGTTATCGAAGAAGCCGCCGGTGTCTTGAAGCACCGTCGCCGCAAGGAGCGCGCGGAACGTCGACTCGCCACGACACAAGAAAACCTCGAGCGGCTCGGTGACCTTGTTCGCGAAGTACGTCGTCAGATGCGCCCACTCGAGCGCCAAGCCGTCGCGGCGCGTAGCTACGCCGATATTGAAAGTGATCTGCGAGCGACCCGTCGCTTCGTTTTCTCCTCGCGTCACCAGAGCTTCACGGCTCGCCAACGCGAACTCTCCGGAGAATTACGCACGGCCTCCGATAGAGAGCGCACCCTACGGCACGAAATGATTACCCTCGACGCCCAGGCCACGACGGCCGCGGGCGAAATGGCGAGTCGCCGCGAAGAACTCTTGGCCTCGACCCTGGGTCATCTTCACGGTTTAGCCGAGCGCTCGCGGGGGACAATTTCACTCATCGCCGAACGAAAGTTGTCGCTACAGGCCGCCCTCGCCGCATCAGCCGACGAGAACGTGATTGCGACCCTCGAGGCGGACGCTGCACGTCTGGCCGCCGACTTGCTAGCCCTGACCGCGGAAGAAGCGGCTCTCGGCCAACAGCGCGACGACGTTCTCGCAGCGAAGAGCGCCTACGACGACGCCGAAGCCCAGTACGCATCCACGTGGGGTTCGGCTAGCTCGGTCTCCGCCGACTTCGAACTGGAGCAGGCCCAGTCACGCCACGACCTCTTGGCCCGGACGGTACTGACCAGTGAAGAAACCCTGCGCCGCTCACAGGAGCGCCTGGTTATAGCCGAGCAGCAGCACGCGACCACTTTGGAACAACGCGAGTTGACAAACTCGCTCGCCGGTGACGCCCGTAGCGACGTTACGGCTCTTGAAAACGCGAAGAGCGTCGCCGAATCAAGCGCGACGCGAGCCGAATCCAACCGAAGCACCGCCGACGAAACCTTCCGTGAGGCCACCGACGTGGCCGCGCGTACGCAGGCGCGGGCCGAAGCCTTGGCGCGGGCCTTCGAGGAGTTCTCGGGCTCCGGTGGTCGCGGCATTATTGACAATATTGAAGGGGTCCTCGGATCGCTGCTCGACCTCATCGAGGTTGCGCCCGGTGCGGAGCGAGCGGTGGAGTCGGCCATTGGCGCGACCGTCGGCGCCGTGCTCGTCGATGGACGTCGGTCGGCTCGCGCTGCGCTCGAGGCCTTTCGCGCCGAAGGGGGAGCGGGCCTCGTTCTTCCCGCCTTTGACGAAACCGGACCTGCTCCATTGACGCCGGAGGGCTGCCAGCCCCTGCGGACGCTAGTTACGGCGCGTGGTGGTAATAGTGCCTACGTCACGCGAGTCCTCGACGCCCTCTTGCGCCGCGCCTTCGTCGCGGAAAATTGGGAAGCTGGTATTGAAGTAGCCGCTACGCACCCCGACCTCGTCATCGTCACGCGCGACGGTGACCGTTTCGCCTCGAGTGGCTGGCGGGTTGCGTCGGGACGTGCTCTGGTCACTCGCGCGACGGTGGATGAAGCCGAGCGAGCTGCGGCCGAGGCCGCCGCCGCCGTGGCGCCAGCGCGAACGCGTCGCGACGACGCCGACGCCCAGGCCGTACGGGCGCGAGCCGAATTGAACATCGCTACGAATTCCCTCGCCAAGGCCGAAGCCTTGGTGGAGCGACTGACACGTGATGCCCTGCGTCTGGACGAGCGCTTGAACGAGATCTCTACTGGCCGAGAATTACTGCTCAGTGAGGCCGCCCAGCTCAGCGAGGAGCTCGCGCAGTTGTCCGACGAGCTCACGACGCTGGCCGCGCGACTACCGGAACTGCAGGCCGCCGTGACCGACGCAACGCAGCGGGCACAGTGGGCCGAGGAGGCTCGCGTGACGGTGGACGCTCACCGCGATCGCGTGGCTCAACTCTCCCTGGCTCTCTCACGGCGTGACGCCGAGTACGGTGAGCGTCGTCGCCTCATCGAACAGCGACGTGTTGAAGTTGAGGCGCGTCTCGAGGGGCATAACGCGGAGCGTGAAGAAGCCGCTGCGCGCCGCGAAAAGCTGGAATTTGATCTCCGCGCCCTGGGTCGCTTGGGCCTCCTGGTTGAGCGTGCCGCGGACGAAATCAGCGTGGCGCAAGAGGCCATGAGCTCCACCTACCGCGAGCAACTGGAAGCTTCGCGAGCCGGGGCCGAAAAGCTCGAGACGCTGCGCCGGGAACGTTCAAGCACCGAAGCACGTTTGACGGAACTCTCCGACAATGTCCGACGTGGCGAAATCGAACACGCCGAGGTGGCGGTCAAGATCGAAAACCTCGAGGAAGCCATCCGCCGCGATCTGGGCCAGGAGCCCGACGAGATCATGGGATCACCGGCACCGGAAGTTCCGGAGGGCGTGGCGATTGAGCTCCACCTCGCCGATTTGGAAATTCGAATTAACGCGCTAGGCCCCATTAACCCCCTCGCCCTAGAGGAGCTCAGTGCCCTCGAGGAGCGCTACAGCGAACTGGACGGTCAGGTCGCCGACGTGCGGGCGGCACGACGCGAACTTCAAGAGGTCCTGCGCGCGCTCGACGACGAAATCATGACGACATTCTCCTCGGCGGTCGCTGACGTGAATGAGCACTTCTCGGAACTCATTGCCAAGCTCTTTCCCGGTGGCCAGGGCCGACTTATTCTCACCGAACCTGATGACCCGCTCAATACCGGAGTCGAAATTGAAGTACGACCCGTGGGCCGAAACGCTCGTCGAGTTTCGTCGCTCTCGGGTGGCGAGCGCTCCATGGCGGCGCTGGCCTTCCTCTTCGCAATTTTCCGATCACGCCCTAGTCCCTTCTACATGATGGACGAAGTAGAAGCGGCGCTGGACGACGTGAACCTACAGCGCTTCCTCTCGCTGGTTAACGAATTCCGAGCTGAGGCTCAACTACTGATCGTGACCCACCAGAAGCGCACTATGGAAAATGCTGACTCCCTCTACGGCGTCACCATGGCGCCGGGTGGATCGAGTCAAGTGGTGAGTCAACGCGTCAAGCGTGACGAGGGCGACGCCACGGCGTGATTGTTCTCGAGATTGTTCTCGTAGCGCTCGCGGTGGGCGTGGTCTGGGGTCTACTGCGCCGTTCTCGCCGCCGCCGACCCCTAGCGGTAGCTGCCCCCCGGGCACCGATGCCGAGCGTCCTGGTCAGTGATCAGGTGGCTCGCCCGTCACTCGAAGAGCCAACGAGTAGCACCCTGGCGTCGCGATTGAGCGCGTCACGTGGCGTCTTTGACCGTGTTCGCTCGCTGGGTTCAGCGACGAACCTACTGCCCGAACAACTTGATACGGTCGAAGAAGTACTGCTACGCAGTGACGTCGGGGTGGACACCACGAATCGAGTTCTGAGCACGCTGCGTAGTGAGGGTGCACCGCAGGGACTGCTCCATGCCGTGCGTGCGGCTGTTCTGGCCTCGCTGTCCACCGCTTCACGAGAACTCTCCACTTCCACTGACGATGGCCGGGTGGCCGTCTGGCTCTTCGTGGGTGTCAACGGTGTTGGTAAGACCACTACTATCGGGAAAATCGCGCACGCTCGAGTGGCCTCGGGAGAAAAGATTGTCCTGGCCGCCGGTGACACTTTTCGCGCCGCCGCGTCCGAACAGCTAGCCCTCTGGGGGGAGCGCAGCGGAACTGATGTCGTACGCGCCCACGAAGGTGCTGATCCCAGTTCGGTGGTTCACGACGCCGTGGGTCGAGCGAGCGCACGCGGCTACGACCTCGTGCTCGCCGATACGGCGGGTCGCAACCACACCAGCTCGAATCTTTTGGACGAATTGGCGAAAATTCGTCGGGTGGCTGATCGTGAACCGGGGCAGGTCACCGAGACTCTGCTCGTCATTGACGCCACCACCGGACAAAACGCCATCACGCAGACCCAGCAGTTCTTGGCCGCCGCCCAGGTCACCGGAATAGTGCTCACCAAATTAGACGGTACGGCTCGGGGCGGAATAGTGGTGGCGATTGAGGAGAGTTTCGGCGTCCCCGTGAAACTCATTGGTACTGGTGAAGGCGCGAGTGACCTCATCGCCTTTGACCCCATCGCCTTCGTGGATGCCCTGCTCGAGGTCTAACGGTAGCCTGAGTGCATGTTTGACAACCTCTCTACGCGCCTCGAGCAACTCAGTGGATCGCTGCGTTCGCGCGGGCGCATTTCTCCCGCCGACCTCGACGAGGCCCTCTCCAGCGTGCGCTCCGCCCTCCTCGAGGCCGACGTCGAGATTTCGGTGGTCCGAGGTTTCCTAGACGCGGTCCGCGAACGGCTCACTGACGAGGTCCTCTCGCAGTCACTCTCCCCGGGCCAGCAGGTCATTAAGGCTGTTCACGAGCAACTCATTGAAGTTCTCGGTGCCGCGCCCCTTAAAATCACCTACGCCTCGCGACCTCCGACAGTGATCCTCCTCGCCGGTCTTCAGGGTGCCGGAAAGACCACGAATGCTGCCAAGCTGGCGGCGTGGTTCAAACAGCAGGGCCGCCAGCCGCTCCTAGTCGCCGCCGACTTGCAACGACCCGCGGCCATCGAGCAGTTACGGGTCCTGGGGGCTCAGATTGGGGTCGATGTTTTCTCTCAGGGTCGTAGCCCCGTCGAGGTGGCCGAAGCGGGTGTGGCCGAGGCGAGCCGACTTGGTCGCGACGTCGTCATTATCGACACCGCGGGACGTCTGTCAATTGACGAAGCACTGATGGCCGAGGTGCGTTCAATTTCTGGAGCGACGAAACCTCACTACACCTTCCTAGTCATTGACTCGACGACGGGTCAGGACGCCGTCCTGACGGCGCGAAGCTTCCACGAGTCACTAGAACTTTCGGGAGTTATCGCCACCAAGCTCGACTACGACGCGCGTGGTGGCGCCGTGCTCTCGGCCCGCGGAGTACTGGGTCGGCCAGTCGTCTTTGCCTCGACCGGCGAAAAGATGACGGAGTTCGATCTCTTCCACCCCGACCGTATGGCCTCGCGCATTCTGGGTATGGGCGACGTCCTCAGCCTTATTGAAGAGGCCGAGCGCACAATGGACCCCGACGTTATGGCGGCCACCGCCGGTCGCCTGATGTCGGGTGTTTTCACCCTCGATGACTTCATGGCGCAGATGGGCCAAGTTCGTAAAATGGGCTCCCTCGGCGGACTCATGAAAATGATGCCGGGTATGACCAAAGAAATGCGTAACGCCGCAAAAAATGTCGATGAGAAGGATCTGGACCGGGTGGAGGCGATTGTTAAGTCCATGACCCCCGGCGAACGACGAGACCCCGGCATTATCAATGGCTCCCGCCGCACTCGCATTGCTCGGGGGGCGGGAACCACGGTTCCGGCCGTGAATCAGCTCCTCGCGCAGTTCACCCAGATGCAAAAGATGATGAAGCAGATGGCCGGTGGGGGAATGCCACAACTACCCGGCGGTCTTGGAAAAATGGCGGGATTAGCCAGTCGCGCGACGGGATCACGAGGCGCGGGGAGCTCGCTCGAGGCTCTGGAAGCGGCCATGGGTCGGCCGGCACCCAGCCCCAGCGGGACAGCCAAGAACAAGAAGAAGAAGGGTGGAAGGGTGACCCCCCCCAAAGGGCGCTAAACTTTCACATTCGGGTATCAAACCGGTGGTTGAGAGTTCGACCACAACTTCGAAGGGATTTTCCGTGTCAGTAAAACTACGCCTTGTGCGAATGGGTAAGAAGAAGCAGCCGACCTACCGAGTGGTTGCGGCTGACTCGCGTCGCGCCCGTGGAGGGGCCTTCCTCGAAATCGTGGGAACCTACCAGCCCCGA
The DNA here is from genome assembly GCA_903860915.1 of uncultured Actinomycetes bacterium. Taxonomy (GTDB): domain Bacteria; phylum Actinomycetota; class Acidimicrobiia; order Acidimicrobiales; family RAAP-2; genus RAAP-2. Next base: position 35,016 of record CAIOSJ010000032.1, read on the forward strand.
GGTCTCTCGAAGGCCGAACCGGAGACCGTCATCAAGATTGACAACGACAAGTGCGTCAAGTGGCTGCAGAACGGTGCTCAGCCCACCGAGCGCGTCGCCAAGATTCTCAAGGCCTCGGGAGCGCTCGAAGCCTTCGAAGCCGCGAAGGCCGCCAAGTGAGCGACGTTCACGACGAGTACGTATCGGGTGACATCAACTCGATTGACGAAGCTGAGTACGACGACGAGTACAACGACGCCCCGGAGGCTGGCAACTCGGACAACGCCGCTCGCGCCACCACGGCGGTAGCGGTGCTGGAGTTCGTGGCGAAGTCACTGGCCGATGACCCCGAAGCCGTATCGGTTGACGTGAACGACGCCGGTAGCAAGGTTGTCCTCTCTCTCAACGTCGGCGCGGGCGATATGGGTCGCGTCATTGGACGTCGTGGCCGCACCGCGCAGGCTCTGCGCACCCTGGTGGGTGCCGCCGGTGCGCGTGATGGTGTCACCACCTCCGTCGACATCGTCGACTGACAATGAGCGCTGCTGAGCGCGACGTCCTCGACGTGGGTCAGATAATGCGGGCCCACGGTCTTAAGGGCCAGGTGTCCGTTGATCTGTGGACCGACCGGAAAGAACGCGTTGCGCCCGGAATGGTGCTGCTCACCGAGCGGGGGCCCTTGACCGTGGTTGAGACTATTGGTCACCAGCAGAGATTCTTAGTCAAATTCAAGGAAATTCCCGACCGCACGGTGGCTGATCGTTGGCGCGGTGTGGTGCTGCGCGCGGAGCGCCTGGCGCTCGACGGAGTGCTGTGGATTGACCAACTCTTCGGTGCCGAGGTCTACACCGCCGATGGAATTCTTCGAGGGCGCGTGGTAGAGGTCGAAGAAAACCCGGCCAGTGACCTGCTGGTACTCGACGGTGGTCATTTGGTCCCGCTGACCTTCGTGACGTCGGTTGTGGCGAACGCGCGCGTTGATATCGACCCGCCGGAAGGTCTCTTCGAATGACTCTGCGCATTGACGTCTTCACCCTCTTTCCCGACCTCGTTAGCCACTATGCCGAGGGTTCCATTTTGGGACGGGCCGCCGAACGCGAGGTGTTTGCGTTGGTCACCCACGACATTCGCTCTGCGGCCGTAGGGGTGCATAAATCCGTCGACGACAGCCCCTTCGGCGGGGGTGCCGGGATGGTGATGAGCGCTGAAGTGATTATTAAAGCCGTTGAAGCCGTGAGTGACGTGCCGCGCCCCCTGATCGCCTTGACGCCCTCGGGTCGACCCTTCTCGCAAGTGGTCGCCCGAGAATTAGCCGCCCTCGAGGGCTTTTCCCTGCTCTGCGGTCGCTACGAAGGTTTCGATCAGCGGGCCCTCGACTTGGTGGTAGATGATGAAATATCACTGGGTGACTTTGTTCTCGCGGGCGGAGAGATCGCTGCGCTGGCCGTCATCGAAGCCGTGGTTCGCCTACGCCCGGGTGGTCTTGGTAACGATGAGTCCTCGGTGGAGGAGTCCTTCAGTGAGGGACTCCTCGAGTACCCCCAGTACACCAAGCCAGCGGTAGTGAGGGGTCAGGCCGTTCCCGAGATTTTGCGCAGTGGTGACCACGGCCGTATCGCCCGCTGGCGCCGGGCTCACGCACTACGTCGGACCATGGCACGTCGCCCCGATCTGATGGAAAAACGGGGCGGGGTCAGCCCCGTGGAGGCAAAAATCCTCGCGGAGTTCCCCGAAGTGCAGGGCTAGTCAGAAAACGGCTAAACTCTAAAAGCCTCTGGTGGACCGGAAAGGACCTTGCCATGAACCCCACTGAAATCATTGACCGCGACTCGCTACGAGATGACGTTCCCGACTTCCGTACCGGTGACACCCTGAAGGTGCACGTACGCGTGGTCGAAGGTACGCGCGAGCGCGTCCAGATCTTCCAGGGCGTCGTTATTCGCCGCCAGGGATCGGGTCTGCACGAAACCTTCACTGTTCGAAAGATCAGCTTCGGTGTTGGCGTTGAGCGTACCTTCCCGGTACACGCTCCCACCATCGCGAAGATTGAGGTCGACTCTTACGGTGACGTACGTCGCGCCAAGCTCTACTACTTGCGCGACTTGCGCGGTAAGGCCGCCAAGATCAAAGAGCGTCGCATTCCTGCTTCCAACAGCTAGCGCATCGCGTGATGGGCGGAGAAGAGCTCGACGACTACGAGGCCACGCTGGAATTAGCGTTGGTGCAGGAGTATCGAGCAGTTCTTTCAATGTTCACCTACGCCGTGGAAACTGATCGTCGTTTCTATCTCGCCAATGATGTCAACATTGTGGTGCACTCGGCGGGCCAACCCACCCACCTCGAAGTCACGCTGACTGATGCGTGGGTGTGGGACATGTACCGTTCGGCGCGTTTCGTTCCGTCCGTCACGGTGCACACCTTTCGTGACGTCAACGTTGAACGACTTCCGGAGACCGACGAACTGCAGCCGTGAACCGGACCTTCTTGGAAATAACCAGTCCCTGGGATCTCGACGAGATCAAGCGGGACCTCGTACGACACACTTCCGATGTGCTGACGCCACCCCTGGGCCAAGCCGCCATGTTCTGTGCGGCCGCGGGCGAGTTGTGGCCACCGGAAAGCTGTCTCGGAGTCCGAGTGGGCCAGGGCTACAGCGCCGCTCTGGCCGCCCGTGACATCTCAGGCGCTTCCCACCTCGTCGAGCTCCGGCACATCGTAATTCTAGGCCCCGCGGCTCAGGATGCGGCTCTCATTATGATGGCCCTCTTCGAGGAGGATCTCGTTACGATGGAAAATTCTGCGGGGAAGCTACGCGACGCTCGCAACCGTCCGGCTCCCGCACGTCCCCTGACGGTCGACTGGGTGTGATGCTCCTGGAGCCGTGATTCGAGGCTCGATTCTTTAGAAAGTGAAGAGTAGCCTTGCTCTAATGTCCTTGCGCCAGCAACACCTCCGAGGATTAGACGGGATTCGGGCCCTCGCCGTTCTGACGGTGGTGGCCTACCACTTCGGCGTCGCTCATACGCGGGGTGGTTTTTTGGGTGTCGACCTGTTCTTCGTTCTCTCGGGGTTTTTGATTACGACCCTGCTCCTCGAGGAACGAAGCGAAACCGGGTCTATCTCCCTGGGTGCTTTCTGGATGCGTCGGGCCCGTCGACTCCTACCGGCTCTGTTCGTCATGGTTGGCGTCGTTACGGCGATTCCTCTGGTGGCCAACCGCCTCGGGATTATTTTGCCCGGCACCGACCTCCACGCCCTACGCAACTCGGCCTTGGCCAGCTTGGGCTACGTGGCCAACTGGCAAGCCGTCTTGGCCGGTCACTCCTACTTCACCCAGTTCTCGGCCCCCTCGCCCTTGGCCCACACGTGGTCGCTCGCGATCGAAGAGCAGTTCTATATGTTCTGGCCCCTGGTCACCACGGCGCTGGTCGCGGGTGGGGTTGCGCTGCGTCGCCGTCGGGGCGTGGCGGTGTCCTTGCTCCTGGCAGTCATCTCCACCGGGCTGATGGCTCTGTTCTTCGTCCCGGGCAGTGCGAGTTCGATTAACCGGGTCTATTACGGCACCGATACGAGACTCTTCGATTTGGCGATGGGAGCCGCCCTGGCCTGGTTCTGCGTGACGCGACCGGTTGATCCTAGAGCCCGCGGGGCTCGCTCGGCTATTGGTGGGGCGTCTCTCATTGTGTTCGCGCTGGCGGTGGCGAGGGCGGGCGGCGGTGACGGCATGCCGTCAGCTTTTATGTTCCGGGGGGGTTTCCTCTGGGTGGCCGTGGCGATGGTGGGACTCATTGTTGCGGTGCGTGATAGCGAGGGCTTCTGGCACCAGATCTTTGCGTGGCCCCCCCTGCGGGCGATTGGTGCCGTGAGTTACGGAATCTACCTGTGGCACTGGCCCGTTGTCATTTTCCTCACCCCCCAGTCGGTGCACCTCGCGGGCTGGCGCCTACTGCTCCTTCGCTCGCTGCTCCTCAGTCTGGTCACCGTCGCGAGCTACTACCTGATCGAGCAACCCATCCGACAACGCCGCTGGCCCCAACCCTGGCGCCGCATCGTTCTCGTCGTGGCGACGACGTCTATCGTGACCAGTGTCTTCGTCGTCACGGTACCTCAGCGCATGCACGAGCCGGGGCTGGCGAAAGAAGTCGCCCGCTACGCCCCGACGACACCTCCCACCGGCAGCGGGGGAATAGTGGGACTCTCGGCTTCCAACTGGTCCCGTTCGCAACACTTCACGGCCTCGCAGCCCTTGCGTTTGGGTTTCTACGGTGATTCGCTGCCGTACTTAGCCTTCGCTGGAATCCGTAAGGCCTTTGCCGCCACACCACATTTGTCCTACTATCGACAAACTTTCCCGGGTCTTGATATTTCCGATGGTCGCTACAAGTTCTTGATGCTGCCGATGTTCACCACCTTCAAACCCCAAGTGATAGTTGTCATGACGCGTTGGGACAACGACACCGCGTACGCCCACCCCGCGCTCTACCGATCCCAGCTTCAAGAATTTCTCCAGTGGACCCGCGCCCGTGGGGTGAAGGAGGTCGTCTTTGAGGGCTACCCCGTCAACCACACCGCGGACTTCACCCTGCAGAGCAGCGCTGATCAGGCTGCCGATAACGTCTATCGCCTGGCGGCCGACGCCGCGTGGCGCCGCGTCGTGCTCGCCACCGTGGCCGCGAATGTCGGCAGCACCCTCTATTTTCCGGCGCAGCATTCGGTGGAATTACACGGCGCGTTCAGTGCTTGGCTACCCCCACCCCAATCACCCGGTGACCCTCGAGCCACCTGGTCGCGAGTGCGCATGAACGACGGTACCCACCTCTGCACGCTCGGGACCGAACTCTTCGCTTCAGCCCTGGTGTGGGACCTCGCCGAAGCTTTCGGCTTACCGCATCCGTCGATGCAGTGGTGGCACGGTAAGTGGATCTACGAGTACATCCCCTTGTTGAACGCCGTTGGTGGTACCTGCACTTTGGACCACCCGACGTGATGGACCTGCGAGAACGGCACCTCGGTGCACTCGATGGTCTGAGAGCGCTCGCCGTACTCGCCGTTATAGGTTTTCATTTTGCGGTACCCGGATTCGGCGGTGGATTCGTCGGGGTGGACGTTTTTTTCGTACTTTCCGGGTTTCTTATAACATCCCTCCTGCTCGAAGAACACGCGGCAACTGGCCGCATCGCCCTCGGGGCTTTTTGGCTTCGTCGCGCCCGTCGGCTCCTGCCGGGACTTTTTTTCATGGTGGGTGTCGTGTCCTTGGTTCCGTTGGTCGGATCACTGTTGCACTGGCCCCTCGCGCTCGACAGTGTGGACCTGTCGCGCGTGCGTGGCGACGCGCTCGCCAGCCTCGCCTACCTGGCGAATTGGTTCCAAATTTCCCTCGGGAGTAACTACTTCACCCAGTGGAGTCCACCCAACGTGCTGGCCCACACCTGGTCGCTCGCAATTGAAGAACAGTTCTATCTCGTCTGGCCCATCCTGACGACAGTTCTCATTCGCGGAGGTCTCGTTCGCCGTCGCAGCTGGGGGGTCGCCGTCACGGTTACTGTGGCCGTAGTCTCACTCATCGCGATGGCCCTGCTGTACGGGCCATCACCCGCGGCACTCGCTCGGGTCTACTTCGGTGCCGATACACGCCTCTTCGACCTAGCCGGTGGGGCCGCGTTGGCCTGGTGGGTGGCGGGACGTGAACTGGTCTGCTCGCGACGTCACAGTGCCGCGGGCTGGAGTTCTCTCGCCGCGCTGGGCGTTGCTACCTTGGTGGGCGGTGTCGCGAGCGAATCAAGTATTGAGCCACGTAGCTGGATGTTCCGTGGCGGCTTTCTACTGGTCACAGTGGCGACCATCAGCCTGCTGCTGGCCCTCAGCTTCGCCTCGCCTCGCCTGAGTTGCGTTCTCTCGTGGCGCCCACTACGCCTCGTGGGGCGAGTGAGTTACGGACTCTACCTATGGCACTGGCCCATTGCGGTCTTCGTCACGCCGGAATTCACGGGCTGTCAGGGAGGCGAACTGTTGGCCCTGCGCACCGCACTACTGGTGACGGTGACCACCCTGTCCTTTGTAGCGATTGAGCAACCTTTTCGGCGTCGTCGGTCCGCTGGGGCTCGTCGGCGGTTCGTGGCGGTCGTCGGTAGTCTGGCCGTGATACTCGCCGCCACAACCCTTCCCAGTACGCGCTGGGAGTCCACGCCCGCCAGCGCCGCGCCCGAGGCGGTAGCGGCCCGCTTTGCGGGTGGCCCCGCTGCCCCTCGCAATGAAGTGCTGGGGCACTCGACTCGGCAGTGGAGCCCGAGGGAGTCCGGCCGGGTGCGAGTACTGGTGCTCGGCGATTCCCTCACCTACTACGCCTACCCGGCGATTGCGGCCGCTTTGAGTGGCGTGTCGAATGTGACCCTCCGTAATGGTTCGGCCCCCGGATCGGGCCTTACGACGTCTCAGTGGCGTCAAAGTTATGGATTACAGCTTCTCGTCTTTCATCCGAATGTGGTGATCTTCTCCACCTACTGGGATGGCCCATTGGCCCGTACTCATCCGGCCCGCTACGGCGCCCTCCTCGACGATTTCGTTGGCTTCTTGACGACACGCGGTGTCTCGACGGTGATCATGGAGGGACTGCCCGCTCAACTGGGCTCCGCCTGGCTGAGCGGTGCGCGTGGGGCTGGCGCTGTGACGCAAAGAAAGAACGCGGAAGATGCCGCCTGGGACAGCGTTGTACGCTTAGCGGTTGTTCGCCACCCTGGTTCAGTGGTCTATTTCAACGCTGCGGCGCGCATCAGTACGACGAGCTCGTGGATGACGCGAGGTGGCGTCAGCGCTCGAGTTCGCATGCGCGACGGAACGCACCTCTGCCTCGCAGGCAACACCCTTTTCGCTAGTGATATGGCTCGAAATCTCGAAGTGGTGCTCGGAATATCACCACCGGTGAAGACCACCTGGTGGACTCAACCATTCTGGTTGGCGACCTTTCCCTTGGCGCCCATCCCGGCTGGGATGTGCCCAAGGGATTCTCCCCACTAGGGCTGTTGGCTAATACGGTCCGTTCGGATCGTTACCGTGACCCGGATCTCACCCTCTCGGCGGAAGGGGTAGCTGTCGGCGTCGAGGTACTTCTTTGCGAGGCGGTCAATAACCGCGTCGGACCCCTCGGTGGTGAAGCCAATGACGGTACCGCGAATGGCGATGACCGTGTAGGCGTTGTCGGGGTCGGTGAGCGAGAGAGCTACGCGGGCGTCGCTGGCGAGATTGCGCGCCTTGGCCCTGCCGAGGGCAGTGTTAATGACGACGTGGTCCCCGTCGAGTTCGGTCCATACCGGGGTGACGTGGGGTTCGCCTTCGGGTCCGAGGGAGGCGACGTGGAGCAAAACCTGCTTGGCGAATATCTCGCGTGCCGCGGTGGAGAGGGTGTCGGTCATGACGTGTCCTTTGGGTGGGGTAAGTGTTAGGAAGGCTACTAGTTTGGAGGTGCTGACTATCGGTGCGCGCTACTGGGCGCCACCGGTGGTGGTGGTCCACCAAGGAGAGAGTTATGAGTTCGTTTCGCATTGAGTCCGACACCATGGGTGAAATTGAAGTCCCCAGTGACCGTTACTGGGGAGCCCAGACGCAACGTAGCCTGCACCACTTCGAGATTGCCCGCGACACGATGCCGCCGGCCGTCATTCGTGCCTTCGGAGTTCTAAAACTGGCCTCGGCGCAGGTGAACGCCGCCCTGGGTACGCTGAGCGCCGAGAAGGCCGCCCTCATTGAACGAGCCGCTGCGGAAGTCGCCGACGGCACCCTCGCCGACGAATTCCCTCTGCGTATCTGGCAGACGGGGTCGGGCACCCAGACCAATATGAACGTCAACGAAGTCATTTCCAACCGAGCCATCGAGATGGCCGGTGGGGAGCGGGGGAGCAAGAAGCCCATTCACCCGAATGACGACGTCAACATGTCGCAGTCGTCGAACGACACTTTCCCAACGGCGATGCATATTGCGGCGGCCCGCGAGATTGTGGAGCGCTTGATTCCGGCGGTGAGCACACTGCGTGACGCCCTGAGCGTCAAGGCCCTGAAGTACGCCGGTGTCACAAAAATTGGCCGCACTCACCTCATGGACGCGGTGCCGCTCACGCTGGGCCAGGAGTTCTCTGGCTACGTCGCGCAACTTGACTCCAACATCGACCGACTCCACCTGGTGCTACCGGGTATCTACGAACTCGCGGCTGGCGGGACGGCCGTCGGCACTGGTCTTAACACTCACCCTGAGTTCGGTGTTCGCGTAGCGGCGGCCATCGCGGCACAAACCGGTCTACCCTTCGTCACCGCACCAAACAAGTTCGCGGCCCTCGCGGCTCACGACGCCCTGGTTTTCGCTCACGGGGCCATCAAGACCTTGGCGGCGAGCTTGACCAAGATCGCCGACGACCTGCGATGGCTAGGTAGCGGTCCGAGAAGCGGACTGGGAGAGTTGCAGCTTCCCGAGAACGAACCCGGTAGTTCCATCATGCCGGGCAAGGTGAATCCGACGCAGTCTGAAGCCATGATTATGGTCGCCATCCAGGTTTTTGGTAATGACGTGGCGGTGTCCTTGGCGGGAGCTCGGGGCAACTTGGAACTCAACGTCTGCAAGCCGGTGATCATTCACAATGTCTGTCACTCCATCGATCTACTCACTGACGCCTGTCACCGCTTCCGCGAATTCTGCGTGGAAGGCTTGGAGCCCGACTACGAGCAGATTCGGCAACACCTGAACAACTCGCTCATGTTGGTGACGGCCCTTAACCCAATCATTGGCTACGACCGCGCCGCGCAGGTTGCGAAAAAAGCCCACAAGGAGCGACTGACGCTGCGAGAGTCGGTCGTCGCCCTGGGCTTTTTGACCGGCGAAGAGTTCGACGCGGCCGTGGTGCCCGAGGATATGACTCACCCGTGAGCCGGCCCGAACTGCTCGATCTCGCGGTCGTCGACGACTGGCTGAGGGCCTTTCCCCGGTGGCGACGGGACGATGCACACTTGTTGACGACCGTACGAACGAGTACCTACCAGGCGGGCGCTGAATTGCTGTTGGCCCTCGTGCCGGTGGCGGACTCTCTTGATCACCACCCCAACGCCAGCCTCGGATACCGGCAAATTTCACTCGAACTCTGGACCCACGATCGTGGCGGACTGACAGTCTTGGACCAACGCTACGTCGAGGGCTTCGAAAAAGTTCTCGACGGACGACCTGATCTTCTCGGAGACTAAAGCCGTCGGGCGCCGTCGTCGTCTGGCGCACCTCGGTGTCAACGCTGTACGTGAGCTCGACCGATAGGGTTGTTCCCACGAGACCAAGGGGTGCACATGAGTGAAGGACAACACCGTTCTGCAGTTTTTCAGCTCGCTAGTGAGGTAATTGATGCTCACGCGGCGGGGGACCCCACCGCGGCGACCTACTTTGGAATTTCCGGCTACGACCACCTTCTTCCCGATCTATCGCCAGCTCAACGAAAGCGCGATGTCGCTGAGACTCAGGCCTTCCTCGACCGCCTCGAGGCAACACCCGCCACGGATCAGATTGATGAGATTGCGGCTGCGCTGCTCAAGGAGAGATTGGAGTCGGGCCTCGGTCTGGCGACAAGTAGTGAGTCGGCTCGAGTGTTTTCGGTTCTGAGTTCACCAATTGCCAATTTTCGACAGGTATTTGAACTGATGGACAGCTCGGATATTGAGAGTATTACCGCACGACTGGACGCCGTCAGCGATTCGCTCACTTCGTGGAAATTGACTCTCGAGGAGCTCCGCGGAGACCAGCAGCTGCCGCCCAAGCGGCACATTGAGGGAGTGGCCCAGCAGGCCCGCCTGGCTGACTTCTCGGGATTTGCCGCTCGACTAGCCACGGGTGACGATGTGCACAGCCCGCTTCGCCAAGCCGCCGCGAACGCCGACGTGGCGTACGACGAGTTCGCAACGTGGATGACCGACTCTCTATTGTCGAACGCCACGGAACGTGACGCCTGTGGGCCCGAGCGGTACGGCCAGTGGGCTAGTTACTGGACGGGGGCCTCTCTCGACCTCCTCGACACCTACCACTGGGGCTACGTCGACCTACAACGCATAGTGAGTCGTATGTGGGAGGTGGCCAAGGTCATTCTCCCTGGTGCTCAGGGTCTCGCGGAGGTAGCTGAGTATCTCGACAGCGACGAGACACGGTCAATCCACGGCACCGCTGCGTTGGTTGAACGTTTGAGGAAATTGACGCAGGACACGATCAAAGAATTGAACGGTACTCATTTCGACATTGACGAGCGAATTCAGTTCTGCGATGTTCGTATTGCCCCCGAAGGTAGTGCGGCGGCTCCCTATTACATTGGGCCGAGCGAAGACCTGTCTCGGTCGGGAACGACCTGGTACCCAACGCTCGGTCGCGACGCCTTCCCCTTCTGGAGTGACCTCGGAGTCTGGTACCACGAGGCTGTTCCCGGCCACCACCTGCAGATCGCGACCGCCACACTGCAGTCGGAGCGCCAGAGCCGTTACCAGCGGCTCGAAGGCGGCACCTCGGGCTACGTCGAAGGCTGGGCGCTCTACGCCGAGCGTCTGATGGATGAACTCGGCTACTACAACTTGCCCGAATATGAACTCGGCTACCTCTCAAATCAGGCCTTGCGCGCGGCGCGCGTGGTCGTGGATATCGGCCTGCACTTAGAGCTCCCGGTTCCCGAAGGCTTTTGGGCCATGGGCGAACTCGGTGACTGTTCGGGCAGGACCTGGACCGCCGAGATGGCCATTTGGGTCCTTGAGAATCTGGCCATCCAGAGTCACGACATGTCGGTATCCGAAGTGGACCGGTACCTCGGACTGCCCGGCCAGGCGATCTCGTACAAAGTGGGTGAACGAGTCTGGCTACGTTGCCGAGAAGACGCGAAGGCTCGACTGGGTGATACGTTTTCGCTGAAGAAGTTTCACGCTTACGCATTGGCTATGGGCGGCATGGGTCTCGACCCCTTTGAACAACTTATGAGCCAATGGGATGGCAATTGATTGCCGAATAGCACGATGGGACCCCCCTGCTCTTGCAATTCTGAATTTCGGATGCAGCATTAAGAATCAAGAATACGCAGCTCGATACACGTGAGTTCTGCGCTTGGCTCTCAGGTCTGTCGCTGAGATCCCGAGGACCAACACAGGCGCAGCCCGAAAATTTCCCGAAGGTAAGTTGGAATTTGTCTCCACGACTCGCGAAATAATTTTCTCGGCCCAGAGAGGAGTTATGTTTTCCGACGCTCGCTAGGGGCAGCCAATGTCTGCGGTAACGGCGCACGGCCGACAGAGCCAAACAGGGCCACCGGGTACCTCGTACTTTTCTACGGCCGGTGAATCGCATCCTTGACATCGTGGCTTTTGGGTCATCACGACCGACAATACCCTGAATCGCGACGGGTTTTCCCCCGAGGGCGTTCAGTGGGTCAATAAATGACCAGTCACTGTTGGCACCCCTGACATTTGATACGTGGAAAATATTGGCTCGCTGGATGCGGGCAGTTGAGCGATTCCCCAACTTACTTTGGAAGACGAATCCGAATTGAATGTGTATCTCGAAATATTGGCAAACCAAAATTTTGGCTCGGGGCCACAAGATGCCGATAGGTCTACGCACGGACCTTTTGAAACATGAGACTGCTGTCGAATTAGCCGATGGCTAGGTTCCAAGATTTTTGGTCTGCTACCGTTCCCCGGCTTAGGAAGATCGCTCAGTATTCACCCCAACTTTGACCTCTTTTCCCCTCCCAGGGGACTGCATTAGCCAATCCTCAATTGTGAGACTTCTCACTCCTCCACATGTCACATTTGTGCTCTAGATCAAAGATGAATCGCGACTTCAATATTGAAACCTTCACTATTGCTAATTCGATGTTGAGACCCAATTCAGTGGGCAAATAGACCGATTGAAGAGGGTCAGCGCTCAACGAACCGAACTGTTTTCCAGACAATTTGGTAGAGGCAAGGCACTCCCCGGCTCACCTCATTTCTCCAGTTGCCCGACATGAGCTGTTCATCGTGTGTATAATAATTGTCTACAACTGACGGGACTCTCTCCGTCGGAGAGGACCGTCATGGTATTCCGCAATTGCTACACATTTGTATCTAGGAGTTTCAAAACTCCTGCTGTCGCACTTCTCCTTCTGGTGGCACTCATTTTCCCGGCGACCGCAGCGCTGGCCGCCGTTGGCGCTCCCGGATCACCAACGGCCATAACCACTACCACTGGTATCACGCAAGTGACTCTCTCTTGGACGGCCCCGACTTCCAACGGTGGCTCGTCAATTACCAGTTACACCGCA
>CAIOSJ010000033.1 GCA_903860915.1 uncultured Actinomycetes bacterium
ACCCGCTCTAATTCCTCGGTCTATATCAATTGAGTTTTCGTACGGGCTCTTAGCTCAAGCTTTATCAAATCGATGTTGATATTCATTGGCGGGTAACCTCAATCGGAACATTGATCGCGACTCGAATTTGCAAAATTGGGCGGTTCCTTGTGTACCAGTACCAAGCAGACCAATCGTTTGCACGCTCAATTTGGACTTCATCGTTTTCCAGGACTGCCGTCTAGCTGGGTCGTAACGCCCAGAACTTCTCAGCCTCTGACTTCTGAACTAGGGCCTTATAGTGGTTGTGGATGACCCCTGGGTCTTTGTGACCCAACATGGTGGCAGTCTTCATTGCGTCCCCGAAGGCAGCCAGGTGGTACGAGGCGAAGGAGTGGCGAAGCCCGTTGTGTGGCCACTCATCCAAGCCGGCCGCGGCGCGGAGACCGTCGAGACACTGTCGGAATCCACTCAAGTCAATGACAGGGCCGTTCTTCCGTATTCGGGGGCTTAGCCACGCCTCGAGCGCTGGACACATCTCCACCACGCGGCGTGACCTTTTTTTGGCCACCTGCGCTCCAACCACGATGGACTTCTCCGTCAGGCTCACCGCAGACCATTCGAGTCGGAGCAGTTCTGCGGACCTCAACCCAGCGTAGAAGCCGAGGGCCACATAGGGGAGCAAGCCGAACTGGTCAGCGTGTCTCAGAAGGATTTGGGCCTGCGCCACAGAAAAGACTCCAGGCTCCTTGTCCTCTGTCGCGGGGCGTTCAATACGGTCCACTATGTTGGCATCGACCCATCGGTGCCGCAGGGCGTAGTTGAAGAGTTGGGAGATCTTGGTGAGGTAGTTGATCCGAGTCCGTGGAGACCAGTCCTCCTCGTTGATCCACTCCTCGATCTCCTCGACCGTGATCTCACTCAGGCGTCGACCCTCAAAATCCGCAGCAAACGTTGTCAGTCGGACCCGCAGCTCCTCGATGGTGCGTTTACGGCGGTCATTCTTTCCGGCGTCCTCGATCAGGCGCTTTGCGATCTCCGGAACTTGCGGCGTATCACGATAGGCCAGGACGTGCTGGGCGTAGTATTCTGCGGCTTGCTGAAGTGAAATCCCGTACGGGGACAGGATGCCAACTGCCTTTGCCGCATCCCGCCGCGTGTCCGTAGACAGGGCTAAAGCAGCGGTGCCCTCGTTTTGGCGTTCGACACGCTTTGTCTCCGCGAAGGTGTCGGCCTCTGCCTTCGAAGCGAAGCTGTGCCGTTCCCGGTTACCGTTGATCAGACCCAGATCGACGATGTACCCGGTTTCACCGCTACGATGGGTCCGCGCGTAAACGTTCGGCCACTGCCTCTTCTTCTTCGGCTTCGGTTCCCGTTTCACGAGCGCGACGTTACCACTCAGTCGCGCAAGATGTCACGCATGCGTCACTCGGGCTCTTAAAAAGACCCATAAAATTGAGAACCAAGTTCCTCTCAATATTTTTATTACCAGCCACTTACGACTGGAGCCGGTGGTCGGGATTGAACCGACGACCTACGGTTTACGAAACCGTTGCT